>NZ_VSEY01000003.1 GCF_008086045.1 Nonomuraea sp. PA05
AACCAGCGGCGTAAGGAAGCGAAGAAGGCGCAGGTGGAGGCCGAGTTCGAGGAACTGTCCGAGGAGCCGGCGGCCGGTGGCTTCCCTGTGCCGCCGCTCGACCTGCCGCACTACCACGGGGTGCAGCACAAGGAGATTCCCAGTGGGACTAACTGATTGGCTGAACCCCGTCAAGGGCTTCGGGGTCACCTTCCACACGATGTTCAAGAAGCCCGTCACGACGAACTACCCGGAGGAGAAGAAGCCCACGGCTCCTCGCTTCCACGGGCGTCACCAGCTCAACCGCTGGCCGGACGGGCTGGAGAAGTGCGTCGGGTGCGAGCTGTGCGCCTGGGCGTGTCCGGCCGACGCGATCTACGTCGAAGGCGCGGACAACACCGAGGAGGAGCGCTTCTCGCCCGGTGAGCGCTACGGGCGCACGTACCAGATCAACTATCTGCGGTGCATCCTGTGCGGCCTGTGCATCGAGGCCTGCCCGACTCGCGCGCTCACCATGACCAACGAGTACGAGCTCGCCGACACCAACCGCGAGAGCCTCATCTACACCAAGGAGATGCTGCTCGCGCCGTTGACCCAGGGCATGGAGCAGCCGCCGCACCCCATGCGGCTCGGTGAGACCGAAGAGGACTACTACCGGCTGGGGCGGACCAATGGGTGAGACCATCACTTTCTGGGTGCTCGCCGTCGTCTCCGTCGGCGCCGCGCTCGGCATGGTCTTCAACCGCAAGGCCGTGTACTCCGCGCTGATGCTCGGCACCGTGATGCTCTGCCTGGCCGTCCTGTACGCCGTGCAGGACGCGCCCTTCCTGGCCGCGGTGCAGATCATCGTCTACACCGGCGCGATCATGATGCTCTTCCTGTTCGTGCTCATGCTCGTGGGCGTCGACTCCTCCGACTCCTTCGTGGAGACGCTCAAGGGACAGCGCTTCTGGGCGATCATCGCGGGCCTCGGCTTCCTGGTGCTCATCGTGATGGCCGTCGGCAACGCGATCTTCGCTCCGGAGGTCGGCCTGGCGCAGGCCACCGGGCAGGGCGGCTACATCCGCTCGATCGCGCTGCTGCTGTTCACCAAGTACGTGTTCGCGTTCGAGATCACCTCCGCGCTGCTCATCACGGCCGCGCTGGCCGCCATGGTGCTCGCGCACCGCGAGAAGCTCACCGAGAAGGTCACGCAGAAGGACCTGTCCCGCGCCCGCTTCCTCGGCGACCGCCCCTCGCCGCTGCCGGGTCCCGGCACGTACGCCAGGAGCAACGCCATCGACATGCCGGCGCTGCTGCCCGACGGCTCCGTCGCGGAGGACTCGGTCAACCGCTACATCGCGCGCTACGACGTCGAGCACGACCACCTGCCCGAGGACCCCAAGCTCGCCGAGGCGATCAAGCACACGGCCGAGATCGACGAGGCCCCGACCGAGGCGGAGAAGGACGCCGAGACCAATGAGGTGACCAAGTGACCACGCACTACCTCGTCCTGTCCGGCATCCTGTTCGCCATCGGCGCCATGGGCGTGCTGATCAGGCGCAACGCGATCGTGGTGTTCATGTGCGTCGAGCTCATGCTCAACGCCTGCAACCTCGCCTTCGTCACCTTCTCCAGGCAGGTCGGCAACCTGGAAGGCCAGATCATCGCGTTCTTCGTGATGGTGGTGGCCGCGGCCGAGGTCGTGGTAGGCCTGGCCATCATCGTGACGATCTTCCGAACCCGCAGGTCCGCGTCCGTCGACGACGCGAACCTGCTGAAGTACTGAGGTGACTGGTGGAATCTCATATCGCTGAGATCACGCCGCACACCGGTGGAGTGATCGGCAACGCCTGGCTGATGATCGCCCTCCCGTTGATCGGGGCGTTCATCCTGCTGGTGTTCAACCGGTTCACCAACCGCTGGGGCCATCTGCTGGGCGTGGCCATGTCCCTCGCCTCGTTCGTCGTGGCGGTGCTGGCGTTCTTCGAGCTGATCGGGTTCGGGGCGGAGGAGCGCCGCCGGGCGGTGCACCTGTACGAGTTCATTCCCGGCATGGTCGACATGGGGCTGCTCATCGACCCCCTGTCCATCAGCTTCGCGCTGCTGATCACCGGTGTGGGCTCGCTGATCCACATCTACTCGATCGGCTACATGTCGCATGACGAGCACCGGCGCAGGTTCTTCGCCTACCTGAACCTGTTCGTGGCCGCGATGCTCCTGCTGGTGCTGGCCGACAACTACGTCGGGCTGTTCATCGGCTGGGAGGGCGTCGGCCTGGCCTCGTACCTGCTGATCGGCTTCTGGCAGTTCAAGCCGTCGGCGGCGGTCGCGGCCAAGAAGGCGTTCGTCGTCAACCGCGTCGGTGACTTCGGCCTGCTGGTCGGCATGTTCGTCATCTGGACCACGTTCGGCTCGCTCGCGTTCAAGGACATCCCGGTCAACGGCGCCGAGAGCGGCACCACGCTCGCCATCGGCCTGCTGCTGCTCCTGGGTGCCTGCGGCAAGTCGGCGCAGCTCCCGCTGCAGTCCTGGCTGCTCGACGCCATGGAGGGCCCGACCCCGGTCTCGGCCCTCATCCACGCCGCGACCATGGTCACCGCGGGCGTCTACCTGGTCGTCCGCTCCGGGGCGTTCTTCTTCCCCGAGGGCTCGGGCGCCGCGCTCGCCGTCGCCATCGTCGGCGCGGCCACGCTGCTCGCCGGTGCGATCATCGGTTGCGCCAAGGACGACATCAAGAAGGGCCTGGCCGGCTCGACGATGTCGCAGATCGGCTACATGATGCTCGGCGCGGGCCTCGGCCCGGCGGGGTACGCCTTCGCGATCGGTCACCTGATCACGCACGGCTTCTTCAAGGCCGACATGTTCCTCGGCGCCGGTTCGGTCATGCACGGCATGAACGACGAAGTCAACATGCGCAAGTACGGTGGCCTGCGGAAGTTCATGCCGATCACGTTCATCACGTTCTTCATCGGCTACCTGGCGATCATCGGGTTCCCGCTGCTGTCCGGTTACTTCACCAAGGACGGCATCATCGAGACCGCGGTGCACCACCAGCCGATCCTGGGCTGGCTGGCCGTGCTGGGCGCCGGGATCACCGGCTTCTACATGTCGCGGATGGTCTTCATGACCTTCTTCGGGGAGAAGCGGTGGGCCGACGACGCGCACCCGCACGAGTCGCCGCTCGTCATGACGGTGCCGCTGATGATCCTCTCGCTGGGCGCGCTGGGCCTGGGCGCCTACCTCGTTCTGAGCAACCGCCTCCTGCTGTTCCTGGCCCCGGCCGTCGGCCAGCCCGAGGTTCTGCCGCACTTCGCGCCCTTCGCCCCGTCCGGTCTGGCGACGCTGGGCCTGGTCGCGGTCGGTGTGATCATCGCCTGGATGAGGTACGGCCGGGTCGAGGTGCCGTCGGTGCAGCCGCGCGGCTCCTTCCTCACCACGTTCGCCCGGCGCGACCTCTACGGTGACGCGCTCAACGAGTCGCTCTTCATGCGTCCCGGCCAGTGGCTGACCCGCCTCGCGGTGTTCTTCGACAACCGCGGCATCGACGGGATCGTCAACGGCCTGGCGGCGGGCATCGGCGGCAGCTCCGGGCGCCTTCGGCGGGTCCAGACGGGCTTCGCCAGAACGTACGCGCTGTCCATCTTCATCGGTGCCGCCCTGCTGACCGGCGCCCTGCTCCTCGTTGGGAACATCTGATGTCACCCTGGCTTCCGATACTCATGGCGGTGCCCGTGGTGGGCGCCATCGTGGTGGCCCTGCTTCCCAAGGGCAGTGACAAGCTGGCCAAGCAGGTAGCGCTGCTCGTCTCGCTGCTGGTGCTGGTCCTCACGGGCATCGTGGCGGCCGGGTTCTCGCCGTCCGGCGAGCGCTTCCAGTTCCGCGCCGAGTACAACTGGATCCCGAGCTTCGGCGTGAAGTTCGGGGTCGGCGTGGACGGCGTGGCGCTGGTGCTCATCGCCCTGTCGGCGGTGCTGGTGCCGATCGTGATCCTGGCCTCGTGGCACGATGCCGACGGGGTCAAGACGGCCGACGGCACGGTGATCGCGCCGAAGCGGTCGGTGAAGACGTACTTCTCGCTGCTGCTCGTCCTGGAAGCGATGATGATCGGCGTCTTCGCGGCGACCGACATCTTCCTGTTCTACGTCTTCTTCGAAGCCATGCTGATCCCGATGTACTTCATGATCGGGTCGTACGGCGGCGCCCAGCGGTCCTACGCGGCCGTCAAGTTCCTGCTGTACTCGCTCTTCGGCGGCCTGCTGATGCTGGTCGCGGTCATCGGGCTGTACTTCGTCGCAGGCAAGCAGACGTTCATGTTCCCCGAGCTCGTCGGGGCCATCCAGGACCCGACGATGCAGAAGTGGCTGTTCGGCGGCTTCTTCATCGCCTTCGCCATCAAGGCGCCGCTGTGGCCGGTGCACACCTGGCTGCCCGACGCGGCCGCGCAGGCCCCGGCCGGCGCCGCGGTGCTGCTGGTGGGCGTGCTGGACAAGGTCGGCACGTTCGGCATGCTGCGCTTCTGCCTGGAGCTGTTCCCGGACGCCGCCAAGGCGTTCACGATGCCGATCGTCGTGCTGGCGGTCATCAGCATCATCTACGGCGCCATCGTGGCGATCGGCCAGACCGACATGAAGCGGCTCATCGCCTACACGTCGATCTCGCACTTCGGCTTCATCGTCCTCGGCGTGTTCGCCATGTCGGCCGTCGCCCAGTCCGGCGCGGCGCTCTACATGGTCAACCACGGCTTCGCCACCGGCGCGCTGTTCCTGGCGGCGGGCTTCCTCATCGCCAGGCGCGGGTCGCCGTTCATCAGCGACTACGGAGGCGTCCAGAAGGTCGCGCCGGTGCTCGCGGGCTTCTTCCTGGTCGCCGGTCTGGCCGGGCTCTCGCTGCCGGGCCTGTCGTCGTTCGTCAGCGAGTTCATGGTGATGATCGGCACGTACTCCAGCACCGCCCACGGCTCGGGCGCGCTGACGGTGGCCGCGATCATCTCCGCGGTGGCCGTGATCCTCGCGGCCGTCTACATCCTGTGGATGGTCCAGCGGACCATCAACGGGCCGACGGCCGAGCCGGTCAAGGCGTTCAAGGACCTGAACGCCCGCGAGATCTGGGTGCTGGCCCCGCTGGTCGCCCTCATCATCGGCTTCGGCTTCTTCCCCAAGCCGCTGCTCGATGTGATCAACCCGTCTGTGCAACAGACGCTGACCAACGTGAAGGTGCCCACCTCCACCATCGCTGAGAAGGGGACAGGTCAGTGAACCCCGCCATCGAAGCGCCGACGATCGAGTACGGCACGCTGGCGCCGCTGCTGATCATCTTCGGCGCGGCCTGCATCGGCGTGCTCGTCGAGGCGTTCGCGCCGCGCTACCTGCGCAAGTCCATCCACGTGCCGCTCACGCTGCTGAGCCTGGCCGGCGCGTTCGCGCTGGTGCTGGTGCAGACCGTGCGCGGCCAGGTGTCCACCACGGCCTCCGCCATGGGCGCGGTCGCGGTGGACGGGCCCGCCCTGTTCATCTGGGGCATCATCCTCGTCCTGTCGTTCGTCTGTGTGCTGCTGATCAACGACGAGGGGCACTTCGTGGCCTCCGCCGCGGCCGTGCCGGGCAGTGCCGACGAGGAGGAGGCCGAGGCGCACGACAACGGCACCGGCCACACCGAGGTCTACCCGCTGGTGCTGTTCGCCGTGGGCGGCATGCTGCTCTTCCCGGCCGCGCACGACCTGCTGATGATGTTCGTGGCCCTGGAGGTCATGTCGCTGCCGCTGTACCTGCTGTGCGGCCTGGCCCGCAGGCGCCGCCTCCTGTCGCAGGAGGCTTCCATGAAGTACTTCCTGCTGGGCGCGTTCTCCTCGGCGTTCTTCCTGTACGGCACCGCCATGGTGTACGGCTTCGCCGGCACCGTCTCGCTGCCCGGCATCAACCAGGCCATGGCCGCGGGCAACACGCTCGACCCGCTGCTGCTGGTCGGGTTCGCGCTGCTCGGCGTGGGCCTGCTGTTCAAGATCGGCGCGGCGCCGTTCCAGGCCTGGAAGCCGGACGTCTACCAGGGCGCGCCGACCCCGATCACCGCCCTGATGGCCTCCGGCACGCTGGTGGCGGCCGTCGGCGCCGTGCTGCGGGTGTTCTGGGTGGGTCTGGGCAACCTCGACTGGGAGTGGCGGCCGGTCATCTGGGCCGTCGCCGCGCTCACGATGATCGTCGGCTCGATCCTGGCGATCACGCAGACCGAGATCAAGCGCATGCTGGCGTACTCGTCCATCGCGCACGCCGGCTTCCTGCTGGTCGGCGTGATGGCCACGTACGGCAGCGGTGAGCAGAACGCGGGCTCGCTCAAGGCGATCCTGTTCTACCTGGCGGTCTACGGGATCACCACGGTCGGCGCGTTCGCCGTGCTGACGCTGGTGCGCGACCCGGGCGGCGAGGCGGGGCACCTGTCGCGCTGGGCCGGTCTCGGCAAGCGCGCGCCGGTCCTGTCCGGGGTGTTCGCCTTCTTCTTGCTGGCGTTCGCCGGTATCCCGCTGACCAGCGGTTTCATGGGCAAGTACGCCGTGTTCGCCGCCGCGCTGAACAGCGGCACGCAGCCCGGCGACTCCATGGGCGGCTGGATGGCCGGTCTGGTCGTGGTGGGTGTGGTCGCCTCGGCGGTCGCCGCGTTCTTCTACGTGCGCGTGATCGTGCTGATGTTCTTCAGCGAGCCGGCGGCGGACGGCCCGGCGATCGCGGTGCCCAGTATGGGGACCGTGGCCGTCATCGCGGTTTCGCTGCTGGTTACCGTAGGGGTGGGGCTCTACCCGGAGTCCGTGCTCGGTGTTGCCAACGACGCTGCTAGCAGCCTGTTCATCAGATAAGGGGATCTCGTATGTCTGCGCCTCCCGTGGTTGACCTTCCCATTGCGGACGAGCGGTTGGCGCAGGACGTGGCCAACGGACTGGCCGCAGTCGAGAAGCTCCTGCGCTCGTCGGTGGAGACGGAGGACGCCTTCGTCACCGAGGTGTCCAAGCACCTCATCGAGGCGGGCGGCAAGCGGTTCCGCACCTTGATGCTGCTGCTCGCCGCCCAGTTCGGAGACCCGTCGGCGCCGGGCGTGGTGCCCGGCGCCGTGGTCATCGAGCTGACCCACCTCGGCTCGCTCTACCACGACGACGTCATGGACGAGGCCCCGGTCCGCCGGGGCTCCCCGTCCGCCAACGCCCGGTGGGACAACACCGTGGCCATCCTCACCGGCGACTACCTGTTCGCCCAGGCCTCCGACCTGCTCGCCGACCTCGGCCCCGAGCTGATCCGCATCCAGGCCCAGACGTTCTCCCGCCTGGTGCAGGGCCAGATCCGCGAGACCGTCGGCCCGCGCGCCGACGAGGACCCGATCGCCCACTACCTGGGTGTCCTGGCCGACAAGACCGGCTCGCTCATCGCCGCCTCCGGCCGCTTCGGCGCGCTGCTGTCCGGCTCGCCCGCGGACGTCGAGGAGCGCCTCAGCCGGGCCTGCGAGGCGATCGGCGTGGCCTGGCAGCTCGGCGACGACCTGCTGGACGTATCCTCCACCGGCGCCCAGTCGGGCAAGACGCAGGGCACGGACCTGCGGGAGGGCATCAAGACGCTCCCGGTCCTGTACGCGCTGGCCGCCGACGACTCCCCGCGCCTGACGGCCCTGCTGTCGGGCCCCGTGGCCGAGGAGGACGTCGAGGAGACCCTGACTCTGCTGCGCGCCCACCCCGGCATGGCGCGGGCGCGGGCGGAGCTGGAGGCGTGGGTGAACCGCGCCAGGGCCGACATCTCGGGCCTGCCCGACATCCCGGCCAAGGACGCGTTCCTGTCGCTCTGCGACTACGTGGTCGAGCGCTCCGGCTGAAGCTGCGCTGCTTGGATTCTGCGGGCGGTACGGGTCTTCCGTGCCGCCCGCAGGCTGTCGTAGGTGAACACGGCCAGCGCCAGCCACACGATCGAGAACCCGATCCACCGGCTCGACGGCATGACTTCCTTGGCGACCAGCACCCCGCACGCGAACTGCAGGATCGGCGCGATGTACTGCAGCAGCCCGATCGTGCTCAGCGGCACGCTGATGGCCGCCGCCCCGAAGCAGATCAGCGGCACCGCCGTCAGCAGCCCCGTCCCGACCATCAGCAGCACATGCCCGGCGCCCTCCTGCCCGAACGTCGCCTCCCCGCCCACCTGCAGAAACCCCAGGTATCCCAGGGCGGGCAGCAACATGATCAGATTTTCGACGGCCAGGCTCTCGGTCCCCGCCACCCCGGCCCGCTTCTTGACCAGCCCGTAGATGCCGAAACTGAACGCCAGCGTGAGCGCCACCCACGGCAGCCGCCCGTAGTCGAACGTCAGCACCACCACCGCCAGCGCCCCGAACCCGACCGCCACCCACTGCAGCGGCCTCAGCCGCTCCCGCAGCAACACCACCCCGAACAGCACGTTGACCAGCGGATTGATGAAGTACCCCAGCGAGCCTTCGACGATGTGCCCCGAGTTGACCGCGTAGATGTAGACACCCCAGTTCACGGTCACGAACAGCGCGGCGATCGCCAGCAGGCCCAGCTTGCGCGGCTGCCGTGCGATCTCCTTCACCCACGCCCAGTGCCTGCGCACGGCCAGCACCACCAGAACCGTCACCAGCGACCACACCATGCGGTGGGCGAGGATCTCGATGGCCCCGGAAGGTTTTAGCAGCGGCCAGTACAGGGGGAACAGGCCCCACATGATGTAGGCGGCGATCCCGTACAAGACGCCACGCCGGAGGTCAGGCATGTACCCGATTGTCGGGCCTTACCACCTTAAACACAAATTTGTCTCACTAAGCGGAAATGTGTAGAGGTTCTTAAGTGTTGGGGCAGGTCGCCGACTGTGGCTCGGCTGCTTCTGGGGGGCCGAGTACGGCCTCATGGGGCACACGGAGGCCGTCAGGGTCGTCTTCGATCCGGCCGAGGTGTCCTGCGAGGAGCTGTTGAAGGTCTTCTGGGAGGCGCACGATCCGACCCAGGGGATGCGGCAGGGGAACACCCTGTGCACTATGCCGAGGCTCATAAGGCTACGAACGGTGACTTTCGGACCGGTCCGGGTCTCCGCGTGAGTCCGAAGCGCGGTGGTTGTGTCGTCACGCCTTCCTCGCGCAGTCACGACAGGCGGCATCGCTTAAGTGGTGACCTCGCGACTCATCGTCACAACGGCAAGAAGCCGGGAGCGGCGGGGTTCGAGCGAACGGGTACTGCGTGATCGGCGGTATGGGTGTCACCTGTCACCGAGGTCTTCCCGGCCGTGCCGGCGCGCCCGGAACCACGCCCACCACTCCTCACCGACACTGGGGACACATACCGCAAAAGGCTAGTGGGGGTAACAATTACCGGACGTTGGTCGTACCGCCTCGCGTTCACTACTGACGTGTGCGAATATCGCAACATGAGTGACCGCGCGGAGTGGGCAGACGTCGGCGAGCGGGTACGCGAGTGTCGCATTGCGGCCGATATGTCGCAGGAGCAGCTCGCTGCGGCCCTGAATCTTGATCGGACGATGATCGCGAAGATCGAGCGTGGCATTCGCCGGGTGGATGCCCTGGAACTGTCGAAACTGTCGGCAGTGCTGGATGTTCCGCTGGCCTATTTTCTCAGTCCGCCGCCTCTTATCGTGTCCAGGCGTACCGAAATGGTGGACGACGGAGAGACCGAGGCAGCCCGGCAGTCCTACTCCTTGGAAGTGGCGCTGACCGCATGGCTGAACGACGTCAGGCAGCTCATCGAGAGCGGAACACTTACCGCACCTGCCATCGAGCGCTACGAGGGTCCTGTTCAGGACGTGTCGGACGCCCGTCGGGCGGCTTGGTGGGTGAGGACGCAAGTCGGTTTGGACAATGAGCCGATCGACTCCCTGATGAGGGTGTGCGAGCGTCTGGGGCAACTGATCGCGGTTGTGGATGTGCCAGGCGAAGGAGCATCACTCATCGAAGACGAGCTTGCCGTCGCTGTCGTGAGCAAGCGGGGCAATCCCGGCCGTCGCCGGGCCACAGCCGCTCACGAACTGGGGCACCTGATCATTGGCGACGAGTACTCCACTGATATGGGCGTCCACGTTTCCCGTGACGGGCGAGAAGCGATCGTCGATGCTTTCGCGGCGGAACTTCTCCTTCCGACGCGAGCGGTTACAGCAGTGGGTGGCGGGGCGCTGCACAGGGAGGACCTGGTCGTTCTCGCTGCCCGATACCGGACTTCATGGACTTTGACGATCCGGCAAGCAGTGGAGGCGGGTGCCATCGACAAGGCCACTGCTAGAGGGATGCGGCAACGTACTCCCACGAGGGCGGAGTTGATGGAAGCGGTCGGCTGGGCGCCCCAGCCCGACCTTGAACACGTTCGTGTGCCGCCGAGTTACGCGCATGCGGTGGTGGAGGCGTACAAAAAGGCCCTCATAACAGCGCCTCGCGCGGTCGAGCTCATGCGTGGGCAACTTGTCGCCGCCGATCTGCCCGTACGGGATGAAGCGGAGCTGCAGCCTTGAGCGACTCGGGCCCCGGCCGTGTCCTCGTCTTCGATGCGATGTGCCTCAATCACTTCGCTCGCGCGGAACGTCTGGACGTGTTGCGAGACCTCCTCGTGGATGACACGTGCCTGACCACGCATGTGGTGAGGGAGGAAGTGCGGACCGGCACTCGGACGTATCCGGCTCTTCATGCGGTTCTGAACGCGGAGTGGCTTGCCGTGGCGCGGCTGGACTCGATGGATGAGATCAAGTGTTTCGTCAAGTGGACCAGGCGCATCGGCTCTTCCGAGCGGAACCTCGGCGAAGCCAGTGTATTTCTGCTGCCGAACTGGCACCCGGAGTCGCCGTCACGGATGACCGAGAAGCCGTAGCCGTGGGGCGGGCGCATGGCCTGGAAGTCCACGGCACCATTTGGCTGCTCTCCCGAGCGTGTGATCAAGGGAAGCTCAACGGGGTTGCGGCCGGCAACATCGTGGACTCCCTCGTCGCAACCGGCATGCGCCTGCCTTGTACTGGCTCCAACTTCGATTCTTATGTCCGCCGCCATTTCGGGCCGCTGTCTTGAGCGATGGCTCGGCCTGGATGCGGCTTCAGGCTTCGGGGGCAGGTGGAGCTGAGCCGGTTGGTTCAGGGAGAGATCATGGTTCGCGTCGCCGTCTCCGGGCATCGGGCTTACCGGAAGAGACCGTCGTGCTGATCGATCGGGCGATACGTGAGGTGCTTGACGATGCCGAGGCTCGGCGGCAGGTACCCGTTCGGGTGATCTGGTCAGAGGGAGCCTGGCGGGATTGAGAGGGTGGGAATCGCTCACCCGTTGGGCGAATCGATAGCATTCGGGATGATTTCCTACCGCGCCGTCGCCCCCACGGAACTCGACCGAGTAACCGCCTGGGTCGTCAGCGAGCCCGTCGGCTGGATCCCCGCCGACCGTTATCTCGCAGAGCTGGCCGACCACATGTACCGCCCCGAATGGACCTGGATCGCCGAAACCGGCGGCCGGATGGTCGGGCGGGCGTTGTGGTGGGGGCCGAAGGACAGCGCCCACCCGGTGGCACTCGACTGCCTGGACGTGGATCCAGGCTTGGAAAAGCGTGCGGAGGTCGCTGCTGAGCTGATCAGGGCGGCGCTGGCCGGGTTTCCGAAGCCGGTGCAGTACGCGATCAAGGCGGCCGGCGGCTGGCGGGACGATCCGGTGGTGTCGGCGGCTGTGGAGTGGCGGCGGGCGGCGGGGCATGCGGCGGGGCTCACGCAGGAGGTGGAACGACTGCAGTTCGAGTGGACGCCGGGCGACGGGGTGCCAACGGCGGTGGCCGGGGGGTTGCGGTTCGAGCAGGCGTCCGATGAGGAGTTTCTGGCGGTGTTCGCGAGGATCGCCGAGGGAAGCCTGGACGCTCAGACGCGGGCGAGCCTGACCACGAAGGGGGTGGAGGCGACCGCGCGGGCGGAGATGGACTTCTACCTGGGGGCGCCGGGCAAGCGGGAGTGGTGGCGGATCGCCCGTACGCCCGAGGGGGACGTGGCCGGGATGGCGATTCCGTCGGCGACGCCGTACAGCGTGAATGTGGGGTATCTCGGCGTGGTGCCGGAGCTGCGCGGGCGGGGGCTCGTGGACGAGCTGCTCGGCGAGATCACCCGGATTCACGTGACGAACGGAGCGGCGCGGATCACCGCCACCACCGACGTGGGGAATGGGCCGATGGCGGCGGCGTTCCGGCGTGCCGGGTATCGCAATACGGAGATTCGGATCAATCTGTCCAACGAGTTCGCCGCTTGATCTTGAGGCGTGGCTGCGCGGGGGCCTCGTGGAGGACCCGCTGACGGTCGTCAGCGCTTGGCGGCGTCCAGGTTGGCCCGGATTCGCTCGGCGCCGGCCGGGACGCCCGGCGACTCCCAGAAGTTCGCGCTGTCGCCCGCGTACGAGCCGCCGTACACCGGCGTTCCCGGCTGGAACCGCCACCCCTCCGCCAGCGGGCCCGCGTCCACGGCGTCGTAGCCGATCGCGTCCAGGAACGCGCTCGCCTCCTGCTTGGCGGCGGCGTCGTCACCGGCGATCGGAAGGGCGCTGCGGTCGGACGCGCCGGAGGGGCGGGGTAGCGCCTTCAGATGCTCGAAGTAGATGTTGTTGAACACCTTGACGACCGCCGACGCGGGAAGGTGCTGCTGCAGCAGCTCGCTCGACGTGGTCGAGCCGTCTTCGAGCTGCGCGAAGTCCCCGTCGCGCTGCGAGTAGTAGTTGTTCGTGTCGAGGACGGTCTTGCCGGCGAGCGGCTCCGCCGGCACGTCACGGTAGGCCCGCAGCGGAATACTGACGACGACCAGGTCTCCGGCCGCCGCGGCTTCGGCAGGGGTCGCCGCGCGGGCCTTGGGCCCCAGCTCGGCCACCAGGTCCTGGAGCGTCTCGGGCCCCCGGGAGTTGCTGAGCACGACGTCATAGCCGGCCGCGGCGGAGAGCCGGGCGACGGTGCCGCCGATATGTCCGCTGCCGATGAAGGCGATTGTCGTCATGACCGCCCCAACTGCGGAGGAGGGTGCGGCATTCCCGCCGGAACCGACGGGCGCCGTGTGGTCGTGGCGGCCAGGTGGCGCAGCCTGGCCTCCGATTCTGAGCCCGCCTCGGCGGCGAACAGGTCCATGCCCTGCAGCTCCGGGTCACCTGGCAGGGCGACGAGTTCCGCCGACAGCCGCAGCTCGCCCACGTCGGGGTGGTCGAGGACGTAGTCGCGGTGCGTCGCGGCGGCCACGTGGTGTTCCCGCCACAGCTCGCGGAACTCGGCGCTTTCCTGGAGCAGGGCGTCTACGTGTGCCTTGACGTGCGGGTTCGCCGGGTAGCGGGAGGTCAGGACGCGTAGCTGCGCCACGTGTTCGCCGGCCAGGCGCGGCCAGCGTTCGCCGTGCAGGCGTTTGATCCCGTCGTCCATGAAGATCAGGTGGGCGATCGTCCTGCGTTCGTCGGGGATCGCGGCGAAGTCGGCGAAGACCGCGGCGGCGAGCTTGTTCCAGGCCACGATGTTGGCGTGGCGGCCCAGGACGAAGGCCGGGGTGAGCACGAGTGAGTCGAGCAGCCGTTGCAACCCCGGTCGCACCGCCGTCTGCGGGACGTCGCGGCAGCGGTGCGCCGGGTGGGCCAGCGCGTGCAGGTACGCCCGCTCGTCCACGGTCAGGCGCAGCACGTCGGCGATGGCGTCCAGGACCTCGGAGGAGACGTTCTGACTGCGTCCCTGCTCAAGGCGGGTGTAGTGGGTGACGCTCACGCCGGCCAGCAGCGCCAGCTCCTCGCGGCGCAGGCCGCGCACCCGGCGGGTGTTGCTGCTCGGGAACGGCACGCCGACGTCCTCCGGGCGCAGCCGAGCCCGGCGGGACTTCAGGAACTCGCTCAGCTCAACGCTTCGATCCGACATCCCGCCCAGCCTAGGCAAGAATTGACTAGCCAAGACGCGGGGCTGGTTGCCGGGTGGGGGCTCCCGCAGGCTGTCCGGCATGCGATTCGTCATTCCTCTTGTCCTGCTGGGGCTGGGCAGCATGATCACTGCCCTCGACTTCACCATCGTGTACGTGGCCTTGCCGGAGATCGGCCGTGAGGTGGGGTTCTCGTCCCGTGATCTGCAGTGGGTGGTCAGTGCGTATGCCGTGCCGTTCGGGGGATTCCTGCTGCTCGGTGGGCGTTTGTCGGATCTGCTCGGCAGGCGGCGGATGTTCGTGCTCGGGATGATTCTGTACGGGGCCGCCTCGTTGCTCGGAGGGCTGGCCGATGGGGCTGGGGTGTTGATCGGGGCTCGGGCGTTGCAGGGGGTGGGGGGTGCGGTGTTGATGCCGGCCACCTTGTCGTTGGTGGTGACCATGTTCGAGGAGGGGCGGGCGCGTAATCGGGCCATGACCGTGTGGGCGGTCTGCGGGGCCAGTGGGATGAGTCTGGGGGCGTTGCTCGGGGGTGTGCTGACTGGGGCGTTCGGGTGGGAGGCGGTCTTCTTCGTCAATGTGCCGTTGGCTGTGGTCGCCGTTGTGGGGGCATTCGGGGTGTTGGCGCCGGATGGGGTGGCGGGGCGTGGTGGTGTGATGGCGTCCGGCGCGGGTGGTCGCGGGTCCGATCTGGGTGGGTTTGACCTTCCTGGGGCGTTGACCGGGACCGCCGGGGTGACCGGGCTGGTGTTCGCGATCTCACGCGGCGCCGAGTGGGGGTGGAGCTCCGCCGGGGTCCTGGTGCCGCTGGTGGTGGCGGTGGGGCTGCTCGTCGCGTTCGTCGTGATCGAGGCGCGCAGCCGCAGCCCGCTCATGCCGCTGCGGCTGCTCGCCAACCGCCACACGAGCGCCGCCGCCGGGGCCATCCTGGTGTACGGGATGACGCTGCAGTGCGTGCCCTACTTCCTGACCCTGCACTTCCAGGACGTCCTCGGCTACGACGCCATGCAGGCCGGCCTGGCCTTCCTCGGGCCGACCATCGGCATCGCCCTGGGGAACCTGGCCGGCGAGCGGCTGATCCCGCTGCTCGGGCTGCGCGGCACGTTGCTCCTCAGCGTGCTGGTGGGGGTGGCCGGCACGGTGGTGCTGGCGTTCAGCCTGTCCGCGGACGGTACGTACCTGGGGCTGCTCGCCGGGGCCGTCGGCTTCGGGCTGGGCTCCGGGCTGTCGTTCACCACCATGTTCATCCTTGCCTCGACGGGGGTGGACGGGCATGAGCAGGGGGCTGTGTCCGGGCTTTCGTCCACGGTGTTGCAGGCCGGGAGCGGGGTGGGGCTGGCCGTGCTGGTGGCGGTCGCCGACCGGGGGACCGGCGGTGAGTTGGCCGGGGAGGCGTTGCGAGTGGCCATGGTGGAGGGTCTGCGGACGGCGTTCCTCGTGGCGGCGGGGATCGCGGTGCTGGGGGTGCTGGCGGGGATGGCGATTCCGCGACGGGTGCCTGTGTCGCGGTGAGGGCGGTCGCGCGGGGGGCCGCGCCCGTCCGCTGGGTCTGTCCCGCGGCTGAGGCGCTATCCGCGTGGACCGTACGCCGCGGCCAGCGCGGTCGTGACGACGCAGACGGCGATCCAGCCCAGGGCGCGGTTGGTGGGGCGAGGCCCCGCGCGTAGCGTCTGGATCCCGAACGGTACGAGCGCCACGCATAGCCCGGCCGCGGCGATGATCGACTGGGGGACCTCTGTGCCCTTGAGGGTGCCCAGCGCCAGCATGGACATGAGGCCGAGGGCGACCGCCCGGCCCACCCCCAGGGCGCCTGAACGGTAGGCGGCCACCGCCAGCACCACCCAGCCCAGGAAGGCCGGTGCGGACAGGGTCTTGAACGGGTGCCACGGCGTGTCCCGCCACGACTGGTAGTAGTCGCCGATGGCCTCGACCATCGTCTGCGTCCCCAGGCTGTCGGTCAGGTGGAAGGAGAGGTGGTCGGTGCCGAACTGGAACGTGCGGGTGAACAGCCCGAACATCACCAGGCCGCCGCCCCACAGGGCCCATGACGGGTGGGTGGCGGCGATCCGCTGGGCCAGGGCCATGACGCCCGGCCACAACAGGACGACGCCGAACGCGAAACAGGCGTAGGCGGTGGTGATGAGGGTGGGGTGGCTGTCGTACGCGGCGAGCTGGTCGGGGTAGAAGAAGTGGAAGCGGATGCGGAGGAGGATGCCGGTCAGGAGCAGGACGGGGGCGCACACCAGGGAGATCCCGCTGATCCAGCGGCCGGGGAACGGGTGGTTCTGCTGGTGGTAGGCCGCTGCGTTGGCGGCCTGCCGGGCGCTGTCCGCTCGGCGCCACCGTCGGAATCTGTCCTTGATCATCTTTCGCTCCGTTGCTGGTGGGGGTTAGAGGTGCGGGCCGGTATGTGGGGCGGCCCGGCTGCTGGGCGTTGGTCTTTCGGCGCTGCCCGTCGGGTTGGGTCTGGTGCCGTCCGGCTCGTGTGGTGCCGTCCGGCTCATGTGGCGCCATCCTGCTCGTGCGGTGCGGTCCTGCTTGTGTGGCGCGGTCCGGCTCGTGCGGCGTTATGTAACTTGTGTGGTTTTGCCTACTCTGTGTGGTTCTGTCCGGCTTGTGTGTGGTGCCATCCGCTGTGCGTCGCCGCCCGCTTGTGCGTCCCGCCATCGGCCGTCGGCCTGGGCGCCGCCGTTGGCCTGGGCATCGCCATCGGTCTGGGCGCCGCCATCGGTCTGGGCGCCGCCATCGGTCTGGCGCCGCCGTTGGTCTGGGTGTCGCCGTCGGCCTGGGCGTCGCCTGCGGCTCGGGTGCCGTCACATCGGTGTCGTCACGGCGAGGCGCCGGGGTAGTCGTCGTACTGGGCAGCCATCGTGCCGGGCGGACCACAGAAGGCGCATCCAACCAAGGTCAGATCTCCAGAGCGAGAAAGCCCCCAGCTACGACCACGGTCGGACACCAAATCTCCAACCCTGGTCAGATGCCCCTCCCAACACCCCCGCGATACCTTTCTCCGCATGACGACCCCAGCCCAACGACAGGCGCGGCGAGTGATCGCCGAAGCCGGGGCGGCAACAGCGTTGACCCTGCTCCTCGGCTACGCGCTCGTTGACCCGCCGGGCCCGTCCTCCTGGCTGCCGACGTGGGCGGCCTGGCCGATCGCGGCGGTCATGAGCCTGCCGGTCGCCTTCCGCCGGCGATGGCCCCAGGCCATGCTCATCGTCGCGGGCACGGCAGCCGTGCTGGCGACCGCCGCCGGCACCGTGGCCGCCGGCGCCATCTGGGTGTCGTTCATCCCCACCGCACTCGCGCTCTACCTGGTCGCCTCCACCGCCTCCCTCACCCGATCAGTGGCTTCCCTGGCCGGATGCCTGACCGGCGCGGCGATCGCCGTGTCCGTCTTCTACACGCAAGTGCTCCCGTCCCTGCCACCCGCCCTCGAACGCACCGAGTTACCCCCGTACTGGCCGGTGGAGGGCGGCACGATCGGCGTCTTCATGAGCGCCGCGTGGGGCGTCGGCGTGATGGTCCGTCGCCAGCGGCACCTGGTCGCGCGCCTCGCCCACCATCGCGCCGAAGCCGCGGTGGCCGACGAACGCCGACGCATCGCCAGAGAGCTCCACGACATCATCGGGCACAGCATGAGCGTGATCGCGGTCAAGGCCACCGTGGCCAACTACGTCGCCGACCTTCACCCCCAGGAGGTGCGCGCCGCGATGACCGTCATCGAGCAGACCAGCCAGAGCACGCTCACCGAGATCCGCCGTGTGCTCGGCCTGCTCCGCTCCGACGGCGACCCGCGCGACACCTTGGCCCCCGTGCCCGGCCTGGCCGACCTGTCCGAGCTGGCGGATCAGGCGACGTCGGCCGGGGTCGACGTGGAGCTCAAGGTGCCCGGGGACGCGGCGCTGCCTTCCGCGGTGGCCCTGTCGGCGTACCGGATCGTGCAGGAGGCCCTCACCAACGTCGTCAAACATGCAGCCCCCACCCGATGCTCGGTCACCGTGGCTCTCGACGGCGGCCAAGCGGTGATCGAAGTGCTCGACAGCGGCCCTCGGGCACAACGCGAGCCACGATCGGCGTCCTTGGGCGGCCACGGTCTCATCGGGATGCGGGAGCGGGCCTCGATGTTCGGCGGCACACTCACCGCCGGCCCCCACGCCGAAGGCGGCTTCCACGTGGTGGCCCGCCTGCCCTACGACCGGGCGGAGGCCGCAGCCTGAAGCCGCTGGCCTGGATATATCGATCCAAGCCACAGCTTGAGGCCGCGGGTTTGGATGTATCGATCCAGGCCACAGCTTCAGGCCGCGGGCCTGGACGTATCGATCGGTTCTCCGGCACCGGACGCGTCGGTCGACTGGGCTGGTGTGATCAGTTGCGGCAGGGCTGTGATGATCGGTCAGGGTTCTGCTGGTGTGTGATGCGGAGCCGGGCCGAACGGGCAGTCGGATGCGTGAAGCGTGGATGTGGGTGAAAGGTGAATCGCTTGGAGACGGAGGCTCAGCCGGGTGAGGGCTCGTCCATCAGGGTGCTGCTCGCCGAGGACCAGGTGCTGTTGCGTGACAGCTTCAAGATGCTCATCGACAGCACACCGGGAATGGTGACCGTGGGCGAGGCAGGCACCGGCAGCGAAGCGGTGCGGCTGGCCGGCCAATTACGCCCCGACGTCGTCCTCATGGACGTGCGCATGCCCGAGATGGACGGCATCGAGGCGACCAGGCGCATCTGCGGTTCTGCGCAGGGCGCCGGCACCCGCGTGCTGATCCTCACCACCTTCGACCTCGACGAATACGTGTACGCCTCGCTGCGGGCCGGTGCCAGCGGTTTCCTGATCAAGAACAGCACGGCCGCCGAGCTGCTCGGCGCGATCCGGGTGGTGGCCGGTGGGGAGGCGCTGCTCGCGCCGACCGTCACGCGCCGGCTCATCGGGGAGTTCCTGCAGCGGTCCGAGCGCGTCCCGGCAGCGGCCCGACCGCTCGATGGGGTCACGCCCCGCGAGCGCGAGGTGCTGATGTTGATCGCCAAGGGGTTGTCCAATCGCGACATCGCAGAGCACCTCCACCTCACGGTCGGCACGGTGAAAACCCACATCGGTCATCTGCTGGCGAAGCTGCAGGCTCGTGATCGGGCCCAGCTCGTGATCGCCGCGTATGAGGCAGAGCTGGTCACGAGCCCTGCCCGGGACGGTCGAGGCTCCTGATCTCGGTGTATGAAGCGGAGTTGGTCGCGAGCTGTGCTTGGGGTGGTCGGGGCTTGTGATCGGGTGTAGCTCGTGTTCTCGGTGTATGAAGCGGAGCTGGTCACCAGCCCTGCCGGGACGGTCGCCGGTGACGACCTTCGCGGCAGGATCCGGTGACACCCGGCTCACCGGACCACTCGGTACGTCAGGTGGGTGACGAGGCTGGTGCCGGTGGGGGTGCCGAGGGGTTCGAGGGTGATGTCGCCGACGTTGTGGAGCAGCCGCTCGCCCCTGCCGAGGATCACCGGTGCGACGTGGAGCCGCAGCTCGTCGATCAGGCCCGCCGCCAGGTACTGGTTGACGGTGGTTGCGCCGCCCGCGATGGCGACGTCGCGGTCGCCCGCCGCCTCGCGAGCCTGAGCCATCGCCGACTCGATGCCGTCGGTGACGAAAGTGAACGTCGTGCCGCCCTTCATCGGCAACGGCTCGCGCGGGTGGTGGGTGAGGACGAAGACCGGCGCGTGGTATGGCGGCTCCTCGCCCCAGTAGCCGTTCCAGGTCAGGTCCCAGTCGCCGCGGCCGGGGGTGAACATGTTGCGGCCCATGATGAACGCGCCGGCTGCGGTGATGTTCTCGATCACGGTGGCGTGCTGCTCGGGCTCGTCGAACATCCACTGGTGCAGACGGTCGTCCACGCCGTCGCCGAAGGGCTTGTCGAGGGTCTGGTTGGGGCCGGCCACGAAGCCGTCGAGGGACATCGCCATGTCGCAGGTGACCTTGTTCATCTCGCTACCTCCTGTGGTGTCGGCGCCGCCCGTCTGGCGCCGCCTTCACCGTGTGGTCGGAGCCGGACGGCCGTCTTCTACATGCCGGTGGAAATTTGTGGTCGCGAAATTTGCCGGGAGCCAGGGTGGTCTGGATTGGCGCCGCTGGACGGCGGAGGAAGGGCGAGGAGCGCGGGTGAGAGGGCGCATCGGACGTTTGGCGGGGCATTGTTGCGCGGACATGGCGGGGCATCTGGAGCATCGTTGTGAGACGCATGCGGATCCCTTTGACTGCCCGAACGCGGTGGTGGTGTACGTCGCCGAGTCTCGCAGCTACGTGCTGCCGGTGCACGACGGTGGGAGCAGCTTCATCGCCATCCGGTACTGCCCGTGGTGCGGGGTGAGGCTGCCGTCGCCAAGCGGAGGGGAGTAGCCGGGGCACGAAGGCAGCAGTTCGTCATGGCGTCAGCTTGCGTGAGCGTCAGGGTCGTGCAGGGCGTCGGGGTCGTGCAGGGCGTCGGGGTCGTGCAGGGCGTCGGGGTCGTGCAAAGCGTCGGGATCGTGCAGGGCGTCGGGGTCTTCGTGAGCCGTTTGGGCACTCGGGGAGCAGAGGTGGCGTAGGGGCGGGGCGTGGCTGGGGTGTCAGTTCATGACGGTGGTCCAGAAGCGGTACTGGTGATCCTTGACGAAGTCGGCCCGCTGCCAAGCTCCACCACTCAGCGACTGCACGTACCACCCCGCCTGGCCGCGATCGTCACGCAGACGGGGCCACGCCTGCTCGCCGACGCCGCCGTTGGGGTCGCCGGTGCGGGCGAAGCGGGTCCAGGTGGCGATGAGCCGGTCGGCGAAGGCGGACTGCTGGGGTGACAGCTTCTCGAACAGGGACAGGTCGAAGAGGTACGGCAGCTCGGCCATGTGCTGGGCGGCGGCGGGGAAGCTGGGCTTCGGGTAGCCCGCGTACCAGGGGGTCTGCTGCTCGGCGAACTCGAACATGCGGGTGGTGGTCCAGCGGGACAGAGCGCGGGCGGTGTCGAGGGTCGGTGTGGACCAGGTCGAGTCGGTCTTCACGGCCGCCAGGGTCCGGCCGGCGGAGCTGCCGGGCGGGTAGCGGCGGAGGACGGCGGCGGCGTTGCGGCCGTACGCCTGCTTGATGGCAGGGCGGTAGTCCTCGGCGGGCATGGGCTTGCCGGTGGCCAGCTCCAGGCCGAGGATCATGCCGTTCTCCTCGTCGTGGTTGACGCCGACGAGGACGGGGACGCGGTTGAAGCGGCCCGTGCGCAGTGACTGCTCGACCGGGAGCGGGAGGGAGGGGCTGCCGCTGTACGGGCGGGGCTCGCGGTTGGTGCCGTAGGCGTCCAGCAGCTTGGAGATGGGGAGGTCGCGCAGGCAGCTCGCCACGTCGGAGGCGTCGGCGCAGCCGGTCTTCTTGATGACGTCGGTGCTTTCGGCGAGGGCTGCCGCCTTGGTGCGGGAGGCGTCCCCGCAGGGGGCGCTCTGGATGATCGCTCGCTGGAACAGCCCCGCGGAGGCGGGGGAGGCGAGGTGGCCGCAGACGGCGAAGCCGCCGCCGGACTGACCCATGATCGTCACGTTCCCGGGGTCGCCGCCGAACGCCGCGATGTTGCCGCGTACCCAGCGCAGTGCCGCGCGCTGGTCGTCGAGGGCCAGACTGCCGGAGTCGGGCAGTGACGGGTGGGTCAGGAAGCTGGTGACGCCCAGGCGGTAGTTCATGGACACCACCACGGCGCCGCCTGCGGCCAGGCGTTCGGCGCGGTAGAGGTCGCCCATGCCGTACATGAGGCTGCCGCCGTGGATCCAGACGATGACCGGTAGTTTGTCGCGCTTGCCGGGCTGGGTGGGGGTGGGGGTGGTGACGTTGAGGTTGAGGCAGTCCTCGTGGGGGCTGGGCTTGCCGATGGGGTAGCCGGCTGGTTGTGCGCACACGTTGCCGGGCTTGGTGGCGTCCCGGGTGCCCTGCCACGGGGTGATGGGGGTGGGGGCGGCGAAGCGGGTGGCGGTGGCGTACGGGATGCCCTGGAAGGTGCGGGCC
Organism: Nonomuraea sp. PA05; assembly: GCF_008086045.1. Taxonomy (GTDB): domain Bacteria; phylum Actinomycetota; class Actinomycetes; order Streptosporangiales; family Streptosporangiaceae; genus Nonomuraea; species Nonomuraea monospora. The sequence goes on from NZ_VSEY01000003.1 coordinate 21,823, forward strand.
TGGGGGCCGGATGTGCCGCGGACGGCTCCGGTGGTCGTGGTGACCACGGTGGGGGTGGTGGCTGCCTGAGCGGCCGGTGCGTACGCGGTGAGGAGGGCCAGGCCGAGGCCGGCCGATGCGAGCTTCGTCGTCTTGTTCATGTTCGTCTCCGTGTCGATCAAGCGATGGCAGGACCATAGCGCGGATTTGCGCGATCGCGCAAAGCGAACGTGCAAAACGAGCGCATCAAACGGTCGTGCTAATCTGTTGGTACGGTGTGTCGCATGGGAAACCGTGAAGACCTGCTCGCGAGCGCCAAGCGGTGCCTGCGCGAGAAGGGTTACGACCGCACCAGCGTCCGCGACATCGCCACGGCGGCCGGTGTGAGCACCGCCGCGATCGGCTATCACTTCGGGTCGCGGGAGGCGCTGCTCACTCAGGCGCTGTTCGGGCTGCTCGACGAGTGGGGCGACAGTCTTGGCCGTGCGCTGGCGCCTGAGCCGGGTGATGACGCGGTGCGGGCGTTCGAGCGGATGTGGGAGGGGCTCGTCCGGCAGTTCGCCGAGCATCCGGATCTCTGGCTCGCGACGGTGGAGCTGTTCCTGCAAGGTCGGCGGCAGCCCGAGTTGGCCGCGCGGGTGGCTGAAGGGATGGCGGAAGGCTGGCGGGGGATGGGGGCGATCCTGCAGAGCGTGCCGGAGGAGAGCGTGTCCGAGCGGTCCGCCCGGACGCTGGGGATGGTGCAGACGGCGTTGATGTCGGGGGTGATGATTCAGAGTCTGGGGAATCCGGCGAATGCGCCTACCGCGGCTGAGGTGCTGGAGGGGGTGCGGGCGTTGGCGAAGCTGGCGGGGGCGTGAGCTTGAGGGGCCCGGTTGGTTCGTGGGCCGAAGGGCTCGGGGTCAGGCTATCCACCGGATCTCCGGACAATCTGAAGATAGTTCAGTAAGGTCGCCCGCTATGGCGATCACGAACCCATCGGCCGATCCGGGTGCGTTCCTGACGACACTGCGAGCGACGGACTGGGCGGCGTTCGAGCCGGCCCGCGACCTCCCACCCCTGCGTGCCGCGCTCGCCCAGCTGGAGCAGACGCACGGGATCACCGAGGCGCACCGGTTCGCGACCGAGCGAGTCAGGGAACTGGGCGCGGTGCTGCGGCATCCCGACGGGCATCCCGCCCAGATTCACGGGCACGCGTTGAGCCCGTGCGGGCGTTACCTCGCGATCGGGAGCTGGTGCGGCGACGACTACGACCGGGGCGGTGTGCTGCAGGTCTGGGAGCTGGCCGGCGCCCGGTGCGTGAACGTGCTCGGCCAGATCATGGGCGGGGTGGGCTGGCCCGGGTACACGCGGACGGTTCAGTGGTCGGCCGATGGGGAGCGGCTGGCGCTGGCGTACAACACGAACGGGGTGGGGGTGTGGGATCCGTTCGGTGAGGACTCGGAGCCGTGTGCTGAGGCTTATGTGACGGACGGCGGTTCGCGTCCGCCCGGGTTCGCCTTCGCGCCCGATGGCATGCGCGCCTACATCGCGACGGGGACTTCGTACGAGGTGATGGGGTGTGTCGCGCCGCTGGACGAGGGCGAGGTGTACGAGATCGCGGGCGAGGACGGCGAGGACGGCGAGGACGGCGAGGATCGTGAGAGGGTCGCGTCGCCGTTCACCGCGCCGCTGCCGGAAGCGGTCAAGGCGCTGCTGGGCGGCGACGGGCTCTTCGTGCGGGAGGCGCACTGGTCACGCGACGGCCGGCGGCTCTACGGGCACGCCCGCGGCTGGGCCTGCGCCCTCGACGTCGCCGACGGCCGGGTCCTGTGGTTCACCCAGGCGGGCGTCGGCAGGGACGCGCCCACCTGGAGCAGGGACGAGAAGTACTTCGCCCACCAGCTCCACGGCCAGTTGCTGGTGGGCGACGCCATGACGGGCTGGACGGTGGCGACGCTGCCGGGGCATCCGGGCGCGTCCGAGCTGTCGTGGGGCGCGTACGGGGCCGTCACGAGGCTGGCCGTCGTGGTGCCGGAGGGCAACGACGCGAACGCTCGTCCGCATGTCACCGTCTACGACCAGGGCAGGCACCGCTACGACCTCGATCTGGCGCTCCTGCAGCTCGCCCCCGACGCGGACGGCGTCGCGTGGGCGTGGTCGCCGGACGGGCTCCACGCGGCGGCGCTGACGGCGCGGGGCCAGGTGGAGGTGTGGAACCTCGGGGACGTGCCGGGCCTGATCGGGACGGTTGAGGCGCCGGCGGGTGCCGATGGCGTGCTGTGGGGCGCCGACGGGGTGATCGTGGTCGTGGGTTCCGCCGGGTTGCGCTTCTTGCAGGCGGCCACCGGGCGGGTCACCGGGGACTTCGTGTTTCTGCGCACGCCGCCCGGGCCGCGTCCGCTGGAGCTGGATGACGGGGTGGACGTCGGGGAGGAGGTGCGTGACGAGGAGGGGGCGAGCATCGATCCGACGTTCGCGCTGGACGACGAGACGTGGGCCGTCGCCTTCGAGACCGGGCAGGTGATCGTTCCGCCCGACCGCGTGCACGCCCTGGACGGCGCGCTGGCGTGGACGGTGGAGCGACGGTTCGGCTGGCCGGTGCGCTGGGGCGGCCTCGCCACCGCGCCTGGAGCCACCGCACCCGGAGCCGCCGCGCCTGGAGCCACCGCACCCGGAGCCACCGCACCCGGAGCCGCCGCGCCTGGAGCCGCCGCACCGGGCGCCGTCGTGCCGGGTGTCGCGGGCCTGGAGATCGCGCCGGACGCCGCCACCGCCGCCGACCGCTTCGGCCCGCCACTGAACGAGTACCTGGCACCGTTCCGCGACCACACCCCCACGGCGGACGAGCCCTGGCCCCCACCCAACACCTTCACCCTGGACGACCTCTTCCGGACAGCACTCACCTCGGTGGCATCTCTCCACAACGGCTGGGACCACCACGTGAGCCAGAACCTGCGCCACGCGGCCAGGCTCAGGGCACGCCTCGGCCAGCCGGACGGCGCGCGTCCGCTGCTGGACGCGATCCCCAGCCCGGACGAGCAGGTGCGGGGCCGGGCCGAGGTGGCGATGATCCTGGCAGCCGCAGGCCGTAGGCAGGACGCGCGGACGTTCTTCGACGGCGACGAAGCCCAGGTGGAAGAGGTGCTCGACGAGTACAACGTGGCGTTCGTGGCCTCGTCGGCGGCCGGCGCGTACGCGGCGATGGGGGATCCGCGTGCCGAGGCGTGGTTCGAGCGCGCGCGGGCGGCGATCGAGCCCGAGACGAACCCGGGCGAGCACCGCCTGGCCGTCGCGTGGGCGATGATCGAGTGCAGATGGGAGCAGGAGGGCCGGGCCCTGCTGCGGGAGGCCGACGGGGCGCCCTCCACCTTCTCTTCCGTGCCGCTGCTGGCCTACCTGATCCTCACCCGGCGGGACCACATCGCCCGCGAGCTGATCCCGCTGAGGGACGCGGCGGCGGAGGAGTGGCAGCCGCAGGGGTGGTTCGACGGGTGGGAGGCGGTGGAGGTGTTCGCGCGGCTGGGCCGTCCCGATCTGCTGCGCGAGTGGGCGCAGGTGTACGGCGACGGTTACGCGTACGAGGACCACCTCGCGCAGGCGGAGACGAACGCCCGGCGCGATCCGGCGCACGCCCGGCCGAGTGAGGGGGAGCTGGCGGCGCTCACCGACGCGTACGCCACGCTGCGGAAGACGCCGCGGACGCAGCGCGAGCATCCGACGCAGCTCCTGGCCGTGCAGGCGGCCGAGTGCGGCCACCTCGGAGCGGCGCTGAGCCTGATCGAGCGCCTGCCGCGGGACGACTTCAACGGCCGGGCGTCGCACGCGTTCCGCGCCTTGTGGATCGCCGCCACCGGCCTGGACGTGGAGCCGTGGTGACCCGGAACGGAGTGTGAATCGACCCTTTCCGGCAAGTGGCCATTTGCCGGGCGATGAATCATGAGGTGGACAACAGGGATTCGACCATCAGATATTGGAGGCAAAGCGGAGGTGTTGTATGCACGCACGCCTTGACCATCTCGTCTGCTGGGTCTCCGACCCTGGCGCGTCCGTGGACTTCTATGAGCAGGTCGTCGGCCTGCCCGGGGTCCGGGCGGCGGAGTTCCGCGACGGGATGGCGCCCTTCCCGAGCGTACGGGTCTCGCCCGAGACCATTCTCGACCTGATGTCGTTCGAGGCGATGCGCGGCGTGGACGAGGGCACCGGGGTGCGGGGCAGCGCCGGGCACCCGATCAACCACCTGTGCCTGGCGGTCGGCAAGGAGGACTTCGACGCGCTGCAGATGCGGCTGAAGCAGCACGGCGTGGAGATCACCGGCAACGGCGCGAACTCCTTCGGCGCCCAGGGCATCGCGCCCGAGACTATGTTCTTTCCGGATCCTGACGGGAACGTGATCGAGGTCCGATACTACGAGTGAGCCTGGCCCTGACGGTCCTGCGCAGCACGGGGCCCAGGTCGTCCAGGACGGTCACCAGCGTGGCCAGCTCCTCCAGCGCGTCCAGGGCCTGGGCCGCGCCGTCGGCGTCCACGCCCTCGTACAGCTCCAGCCCCACGAAGGCCGCCGCGGTCGCCTTGGCCAGCCCGCTCACGTCCACGAACTCCGCCAGCGGCGAGGCGGCCAGCACCCGGCCCAGCGTCTGCTCCACCTCGGCCGTCCACAGGTTGAGGCCCTTCACGACGGCCTCGGCCAGCTTTGCGTCGGTCTGGCCGCCGGCCAGGAGCTGGGCGAGCGCCGCGACGCTGCCCTCCGTACGCTCCTGCGCGTGCAGCTCGCGGCCGAGGTCGAGCAGCTCGCGCAGGGACGTCACGGCGGCGAAGCGCTCGCGGTAGAGGGGGACGCGCTGCCGCGAGCCGTGCTCGCAGGCGGCGGCCAGGAGCTGGTCGACGCTGCCGAAGTGGTAGAAGACGAGAGCCTGGTTGACGCCTGCGGTCGCGGCGATCGTACGGGCGGAGGCGCCGGCCATGCCCTGCGTCTTGAGCGTCTCGAGCGCCGCGTCGAGCAGCTTCGTGCGGGTGTCGGCCACCGGGCTCCCTCGTCGATCACAGGCGGGCCACCTCCCGCCTGGGCCTCACGCTAGCGGGAACGCCGTGCTCCGCGACGTCCACGTAGGAGACGGTGAAACTGCCCCAGTAGCCGAAGATCCGGCCGAGCAGCGGGTTCGACACGGTCACCGCGATGGTGAAGCGGCCGGCCCTGTCGTCGTACTGCTCGGTGACCACGGCCGTGCCGGTGGCGGCGGCCGGGATGCGGACGGCCAGCGGGCCCTCCAGGAGGCGTTGCGGGCCTGAGCGGATGACCAGGCCGCCGCGGTCGTCCACGGAGAGGTGCAGCGGGGTGGCGATGTGCTGGTGGGTGCCCAGGTAGTCGATGACGCGGGCGCCGGCCTCGTCGTAGATCATGGTCGCGTCGAAGCGGCTGAGGGGGAAGGTGCGCGCGAAGGTGACGGTCTCGCGGCCGTACGAGTCGGCGTACGGGTAGTTCTCGATCAGGAACGGGATGTCGCGGCCGGTGTCCGTGACGAGGATGTTCCTGAGGGTGCCGAGTGCCAGGAACGGGCGCACGACGAGGCCGGCGTTCCAGACGCGGCGCATGACCCCCTGACCTATGCAGGCTTCGCCGCTGTCGAGGCCGACGCCGAAGCGGCGCTGGAGCTGGGGGTGGAGGCGGCCGAAGTCGGGGCCGAGCGCGCGCTGGAAGATCGAGGGCATGGTCGCTCCCGTGGGTGCTCGATGGGGTGGCGCAAGGGGTGCTCGATGGGGTGGCGCAAGGGGTGCTCGGTGGTGTGGCGCTGGGGATGCTCAAGGGGATGCTTGGTGCGGTGGCGCTGGGGATGCTGCAGGGGGATGGCGCAGGCAGCGGCGGGCCGCGGGGGTGCCGGGCAGGGGCGGGAGGGCGACGGCGAGCGTCGCCACCGCCAGGGCGGGCAGCAGTCCGAACAGCCAGGCGGTGAGGGCGGCGGCGGCCGTCCTGCCGGCTGCCTCCGCCAGTGCCTGGAGGAGGGTGCGCGCGGGTGGCCTGCCGGTCTCCAGCCACAGGCGTAGCCGGTCGAACGACCAGGCGGTGACCCACCACATGAGCCGGGGCGGCAGCACGTGGGGGCGGTAGTCGTAGGAGGTGAGGAAGCGGACGCCGGCCGCTGCCGGGAGGTAGCGCCAGTAGCCGGCGCCCGCGCGGATCGGGGAGAGCGGGTGGGCGGAGCCGAAGCGGAGTGCTGAGGTGCACGAGCCGTCGGCGGCGTGCCGGTCGCCGGTGTGGACGCCGATGCCGCTGACGCCGAGCGTCGAGTAGCGGAACCGCTGGGCGGTGACACGTTCGATGCGGCCGAATCGCAGGTCCCAGCGCTGGTGCCGGGCCGGGTCCTGGGTGGCCTGCCACAGCGCCTCCATGTCGGCCCTGATCAGGATCTCGATGTACAGCCGCATGACCCCTCACCCCCTTTTTGAGCGATCGCTTAAAAGGACTATAGGCGCATTTGAGCGCTCGCTCAAGACGCTCGGAAGTGTCGGTCGGTTCTGGTACACAGGCGGCATGGGTGTCAGCGTCGATGAGTTCCTGAAGCTGCTGGACGAGCTGCCCGACGTGCGCATGAGCCACGGCGGCGAGTGGGTCGGCCTCAAGGTGCACGACAAGGGCTTCGGCTACCTGTGGGAGGCCACCGAGACCGTCGGGCTCAAGGCGACGATCGAGGAGCAGATCGCGCTGGTCAATGAGCGGCCCGAGGTGTTCGAGGTGCAGTTCACGGCCGGGCGGTTCGGATGGGTGGTGGTGCATCTCGACAAGATCGACGCCGAGGAGCTGTTCGAGCTGATGGCCGAGGCGTGGTCTCTGACCGCGCCCAGGCAGCTCGTGGACGACTTCGAGGCGACCCACCCGATCGGGAAGAAGGTGCAATCCGGGTAATCTCCGACATTGTGACCGCTCTGAACGTCCGGCTGCGGGAGTGGCGTGAGGACGACGCTCCCGTTGTGCTGCGCGCCTTCCAGGCCCCTGACTTGCGTACGCAGGCCCCCTGGCCCGTCGTCACGCTCAAGGACGCGTCCGGGTGGATCGCGTCGTGGGCCGGGGTGGGGCATGCCTTCGCCGTGCTGCGGGGGGAGCGGGTTGTCGGGAACGTGGCGGTGACCAAGCTCGACACGCACGGCAATGGGTGGGTGTCCTACTGGGTGGTGCCTGAGGCTCGGGGGCGGGGGGTCGCGGTGGGTGCGACCGAGTTGCTGGCGCGGTGGGCGTTTGATGAGCTTGGGCTTTATCGGCTGGAGTTGGGGCATCGGACGAACAACCCGGCTTCGTGTCGGGTCGCTACGAAGGCCGGGTTTCTGTCGGAGGGGATCGAGCGGGGCAAGCTCTGTTACGAGGGTGTCCGGTACGACGTGGAGCGGCACGCGCGCCTGGCGACCGACTGAACGTGCCCGCGGATCGGGGGTGAAGGGCGGGGGTGCGGGGTCGGGTGGCTGATCGGGAGGGCCGGTCACCTGGCGTTCCACGCGTACGCTGAACTACCCTGTGGCGGGTGGACAGCGAGAGTCTGGCCGCGGTCGGGCTGTTGGAGGCTCTGAGCCGGGCCTCGGAGATTCTCGCCGAGTTACGCCATCCGTTCCTGAGAAGCGAGCACTTCTCCTATTTCTTTCCCCCAGCGGGTGCCCGCGTCGGCATCACGTTCGTGCTGCCCGACGGCCGGGAGGTCAGGTTCGAGGTCTCCATCGCCGCGTCCGGAAGGGCCTTCCATGTGGAGGGCGGGATTCAGGCGGAGGAGGAGGCGCTGCTGGAGCTGCCTCGTAAGAGCGTGCCCGGTATCGAGGCGGGGCTGGCGGCGTTCGAGGACTACGTGGGGGAGGTGGCGGCGCCGGCGCAGCGGTTGATCGAGCAGCTGCTGGAAGAAATTGTCTGACAACTAGACGAGCACTGTCTGGTTGTCTGACAATGGGTCCATGAGGAATGGACCCCTTGCCGTCGTGGCCGCTTCCGTGCTCTGGGGCACCGCAGGCACGGCCGGGTTGCTGGTGTCGGCCGATTCCGTGGCGCTGGCCGCGGCCCGCCTGGTGATCGGCGGCGCGGCGCTGGCGCTGGTGGCCGGGGCCGGGTTGAAGAGCGCCGTCAAGCCCGGGTTGTTGCTGGGCGCGGTGGCGGTGGCGGCGTACCAGCTCTGCTTCTTCGCGGCCGTCAGTCGCACGGGCGTGGCCGTCGGCACGGTGGTCGCGATCGGGAGCGGGCCGGTGTTCACCGGGCTGCTGTCCTGGGTGCTGCATGGGCGCAGGCCGACGAGGCGGTGGAGCGCGGCCACCGCGGCGGCCATCTTCGGGTGTGCGGCGCTGATTGTGGGCGGCGGGGCGGAGGCGGGCGCGGGGGCGGGTGCACAGGCGGGCACGGAGGCGGGTGTACAGGCGGGCGCGCAGATGGTGGTCGGGGTCGGGCTGGCGCTGCTGGGCGGGCTGCTGTACGCCTTCTACGCCGTCATGGCGGCCCGGGCGATCGGTCAGGGCGGTCAGTCGAACGCGGTGATGGGTGTGATGTTCGGCGGCGCTGCGCTGATCATGGTGCCGGTGCTGGCCGTCAGCGGGGTCGGCTGGATCGGCGAGCCGCGGGCCCTGCTCGCCGTGCTCTACCTGGGGCTCGGCACCACGGCTCTGTCCTACTTCCTGTACGGCCGGGGCCTGCGCACCACGCCCGTGGCCACGGCCGCCACGCTGTCGCTGGCCGAGCCGGCCGTTGCCGCGCTGCTCGGGCTGGTGGTGCTGGGTGAGCGGCTGGCGCCGGTGTCGATCGCCGGGCTGGTGCTGCTGGGGCTGAGCCTGGTGGCGGTGGCCGTACCTGAGAGGCGGCAAGGGCGGGAGCGCACGCCGGAACGGGGGCGGACGGTAGAAGAGGGGCGTACGCTGGAAAGGGAGCTAGAGTCGCAGCCGTGACGTTGCCCCTCAGACCCGTCTCCACCGTCGGTGCGCTCGCCGACGCCCTGCGCAGCAGGGTGCTGTCCGGTGAGATCGCGCCCGGCACCGCCCTGCCCGAGCAGGAGATCGCGGCGTCGTACGGCGTGGCCAGGCCGACCGTGCGGGAGGCGCTGGCGAGCCTGGTCCACGAAGGGCTGCTCAGACGTGAGCGGAACCGCAGTGCTTATGTCCCGGAAGTAACGCTTTCGGACCTTGAGGATCTCATGTACGTCCGCCGCCCCCTGGAGGACCTCATGGCGCGGGCCGTGACGGGCCGGAGGGTGCCGGGGGCGGAGGCGGCGCTGCACCGGATGGCCGCGTTGCCGGGGGAGGTGCCGTGGTCGGAGACCGTGGCCGAGCACATGGCGCTGCACCAGGCGCTCATCGAGGCCGTCGGCAGCCCGCGGCTGGAGCGGCTGTACGGGGTGCTGGCGGCGGAGACACGGCTGGGGCTGGTGCGGTTGCGTGAGGTGTACAAGGACAGGGACGTGCTGGTCGCCGAGCATCGCGAGTTGCTCGACGCCATCGCGAACGGGCCGGAGGAGGCCGCGCGGGCGGCGGTCGCGGCGCATCTGAGCCACTCATGGGGCGGCGACTCGTCGGAGCATCGGCACCCTTGAGCCGCTCCTGGGGTGGTGACAAGCGCCTTTGGGCCGCTCGCGGAGCGGCGACAAGCGCCTTTGAGCCGCTCGCGGGGGCGGTGACAAGCGCCTTCGGGCCGCTCGCAGGGTGGTGGCTCGCCCGCATATCGGCGCCTTGGGGCCGGTCGCAGGGCAGTGGCTCGCCAGTACATCGGCACCTTTGAGTGCGAACCCTTGCGGGACCGGCCCGTAACTCGCAAGAATCGCGGCCATGCACGGCAATCCGATGCCGGACTCCTACGTGTATGTCACGGAAGAGGGCGTCACTCGTCACTATGCGGACGGTAGCGTCGAGGCCCTCGCCTGGGAGGACGTGGTGGAGGTCCGTGTCGTCACGGAATCCGGGGAAGACGTCCTCTATATCCTGCTCGACCGCGACGGCGAGGGCTGTGTCGTGCCGCGTTCGGCAACGGATGCCACGTTTCTCGCCCGCCTGCGTTATCTGCCGGATTTCGACCTTGACCGGCTGACGCTGGCGGCTGACTCCGCGCACGACGGCGTCGTGGTGGTGTGGCGCAGTCCAGACCCCCCTTCCGCGCTGCCGGACCTTGAGTACGACTAAGCGCTTCACCATTCGGCAACCTGCCGAAATATCGCAGTAAACCTCACATTTCCTTCGTCAACTGCTGCCACTTGTGGACCGTTCCGTCAAGCCCCCGGAGGGTCTGACAATCGTCCGATTGTGGACATTTGCCGGTATTCCTCATGCCGGAATGGATCTTTACTCTTTAGTGGGGGCCGCCGCCCTTGATTGTGCGTGGGACTTGTCAACCTACGTGGTTCAAGGAACGTCCAGTTATCGCGGTGCACAGAGTTGTCAGGGTGGTAGCTATGAGGGTGGGGACTGGGGAGTCCGCTGTCGTGCTCCTCGAGGCCGTACCGCGCCGCGCGTCGAGCATCTGGACGCGTGCGTACTTACGGCTCCTGTTATCCGGAGACACGGTGTGCGCGCTGCTCGCATGCGTATGCGTGTTGGGCATCCGGCTGATCGCCGGCGCGTACATTCCGCTGGCCGAGTTCCTGCTGGGATTCGGCCTCGTCATCGCCTGGCCCATCGCGCTGTGGATGGGGGGCGCGTACCGCCAGCGCGCCAACGGCGAGGGAACGGAGGAGTTCAAGGCCGTGCTCAACGGTGGCATAGGACTGATGGCAGCCGTCGCCATCATGGCCTACGCCACGCAGACCGTCATCGCGCGCAGTTTCGTGATGGCGATGCTGCCGCTGGCTCTGCTGGCGGCGCTCTACTTCCGCTATCGCATGCGAAAACGACTGCACCGGCGCAGAGCGGTGGGCGACTACATGCGCCAGGTGATCGCCGTCGGGCACCGGGAGTCGATCCTCGACCTCGTGATGCAGTTCAGGCGCCAGCCGTACCACGGAATGCGGGTGGTGGGAGCCTGCCTTCCCGGCAACGCCATGGACGTCGACCTCGACGGCATCCCGGTGCTCGGCTCGTTCGGCGACGTGGCCATGGTGGTCGAGCGCGAGCGGGCGGACGCGGTGGCCGTGCTGGCCTGTCCCGAGCTGGACGGCGCGGCGCTGCGCCGGCTGGCGTGGAGCCTGGAGACCGCGCGCACCGACCTGTTCGTGGCGCCCGCGCTCCTGGACGTGGCGGGGCCGCGCATCAGCATCAGGCCGGTCGCGGGCATGCCGCTGCTGCACGTGGAGCACCCCGAGTTCGACGGCATGCGGCAGTTCGTGAAGACCGTCTTCGACCGCCTGGTGGCCGGGCTCGCGCTGCTGGGGCTGGCGCTGCCGCTGCTGGGCATCGCGCTGCTGATCCGGCTGAGCAGCCGGGGGCCGGCGTTCTTCTACCAGACCAGGGTCGGCAAAGGCGGCGGTGAGTTCCGTCTGGTGAAATTCCGAACCATGGTGGTCGGTGCCGAACGGCTCAAGGGCGCGCTGCTCGAATCGAACGAGTTCGACGGAGTGCTCTTCAAGATTAGGAACGATCCAAGGATCACCAGGGTAGGCGCTTTCCTGCGGAAATACTCGCTCGACGAGCTCCCCCAGCTGCTGAATGTCCTGCGCGGCGAGATGTCCCTCGTCGGCCCGCGCCCGCCGCTGCCGGAGGAGGTCGCCGAGTACGGCACCGACGTCCGGCGCCGCCTGGTGGTCAAACCGGGCATGACCGGCCTGTGGCAGGTCAGCGGGCGCTCCGACCTGACGTGGGAGGAGTCCGTACGCCTGGACCTGCGGTACGTGGAGAACTGGTCGCTCATCCTCGACCTGCAGATCCTGTGGAAGACCTGGTCCGTCGTCACCCGTGGAGAAGGGGCGTACTAGCGGTGAAGGCACTCGTGCTCGCCGGAGGGTCGGGCACCCGATTGCGTCCCATCACGCACACCTCGGCCAAGCAACTGGTCCCCGTCGCCAACAAGCCGGTGCTGTTCTACGGCCTGGAGGCCATCGCACAGGCGGGGATCCAGGAGCTCGGCCTGGTGGTGGGGGACACGCACGCGGAGATCGAGGCGGCAGTGGGCGACGGCTCGGCATTCGGGTTGCAGGTGACGTACCTGCGCCAGCGAGCGCCGCTCGGGCTGGCCCACGGCGTGCTGATCGCCCGCGACTACCTGGCCGAAGACGACTTCGTCATGTACCTGGGCGACAACTTCGTCGTGGGCGGCATCAACGGCCTGGTCGACCGGTTCGCCAGGGAACGACCGGCCGCCCAGATCATGCTGACCAGGGTCGGCGACCCGCGCCAGTTCGGCGTGGCCGAGCTGGACGCGGGGGGCCGCGTGATCGGCCTGGAGGAGAAACCCGAGCGGCCCAAGAGCGACCTGGCGCTGGTCGGGGTCTACCTGTTCAGCCCGGCCATCCACGCGGCGGTCGCGGAGCTGAAACCGTCGTGGCGGGGCGAGCTGGAGATCACCGACGCGATCCAGTGGCTGATCGAGTCGGGGCAGCGCGTCGAGTCCTCGGTGATCTCCGGCTACTGGAAGGACACCGGCAACGTCACCGACATGCTGGAGGTCAACCGGCTCGTGCTGGAGTCGGTCGAGCCCAGGACCGACGGGCGGGTGGACGCGGCCAGCGAGCTGATCGGCCGGGTCGCGATCGAGCCCGGCGCGGTCGTCGAACGCTCGCGCGTGGTCGGCCCGGCGATCATCGGCGCCGGCGCCCGCATCCAGGACAGCTACGTCGGCCCGTACACCTCCATCGGCGCCTCCTGCGCCGTCACCGGCAGCGAGATCGAGTACTCGATCGTGCTGCCCCGGGCCTCCATCGCCGGAGTGGGCCGCATCGAATCGTCGCTCATCGGCCACGACGTCGAGGTCACCTCGGCACCCAACACGCCCAAAGCCCACCGTCTCGTGCTGGGCGATCACAGCAAGGTACAGATCAGTTCATGACAAGAATCCTGGTGACGGGTGGTGCGGGATTCATCGGCTCCCACTTCGTCCGGAACCTCCATGACGGGTACGTGACCGTCCTCGACAAGCTGACCTACGCCGGCGACCGCGCCAACCTGGACGGGACACGGCACGAGTTCGTGCACGGGGACATCTGCGACGCCGAGCTGCTCGCGCGGGTCGTCCCCGGTCACGACCTGGTGGTCAACTTCGCCGCCGAGTCCCACGTGGACCGGTCGATCGCGGGCGCCGCCGAGTTCATGCGCAGCAACGCGCTGGGCACCCAGACGCTGCTGCAGGCGTGCCTGGACGCCGGGGTGCCGAAGGTGGTGCAGGTCTCGACCGACGAGGTGTACGGCTCGATCGACATCGGCTCGTGGGACGAGTCGGCGCCGGTGCGGCCGCGCTCGCCGTACGCGGCGTCGAAGGCGAGCGGCGACCTGATCGCCCGCGCCTACGCGATCACGTACGGGCTGAACGTGTCGATCACCCGCTGCGGCAACAACTACGGGCCCCGCCAGTACCCCGAGAAGCTCATCCCGCTGTTCGTCACCAACCTGCTGCGCGGCAGGAAGGTGCCGCTCTACGGGGACGGCGGCAACGTGCGCGACTGGATCCACGTCGAGGACCACTGCGCGGGCATCCGCCTGGTCGCCGAGAAGGGCGAGCCGGGGGAGATCTACCACATCGCGGGCACGGCCGAGCTGACCAACAAGGAGCTCACCACGCGCCTGCTCGAAGCCTGCGGCAGGGACTGGGACAGCGTCGTGTACGTGGCCGACCGCAAGGGCCACGACCGCAGGTACTCGCTGGACGACTCGAAGCTGCGGGCGCTCGGCTACCGGCCGGAGGTGCCGTTCGAGCAGGGGCTCAAGGACACCGTCCGCTGGTACGCCGCGCATCGTGACTGGTGGAGTCGTTGATCGCGCACTTAGGCCGGGAGGCCGCATGAGGTGGCTCATCACGGGGGCGGGCGGCATGCTGGCCGCCGACGTCCTCGACAGGACCGCGCTGACGGGCGAGCCGGTGCTCGCGCTCGGCCGGGCCGAGCTGGACGTGTGCGACAGGCGGGCGGTGCACGACTTCGTCGCCGCCTACCGGCCCAGGGCCGTGCTGAACTGCGCGGCCTGGACCGCCGTGGACGACGCCGAGGCGCACGAGGCCGAGGCGCTGGCGGTCAACGGGCACGCGGCGCGCTGGCTGGCGGAGGCGTGCGACCGCGTGGGCGCGCGGCTGGTGCACGTCTCCACCGACTACGTCTTCGACGGGGCGGCGGGCCCGCCCCACACCGAGGACGCGCCGACCGGGCCGGTGAACGCCTACGGGCGGACCAAGCTGGCGGGCGAGCTGGCGGTGCTGGAGCACGGCCACTACGTGGTGCGCACCGCCTGGCTGTACGGCGCGCACGGCGCGAACTTCGCCACCACCATGATCAGGCTGGCGGGTGAGCGGCCCACGCTCGACGTGGTGGACGACCAGCACGGCCAGCCCACCTGGAGCGCCGACCTGGCCGACTACCTCGTCCGGCTGGCGCAGTCGGACCTGCCGCCGGGGGTCTACCACGGCACGAGCGCGGGTGAGACGACCTGGTGCGGGTTCGCCAGGGAGATCTTCGCGCTGCTCGGCCAGGACCCGGAGCGGGTGCGGCCGGTGCCGACCTCGGCCTTCCCGCGCCCGGCCCGGCGGCCGGTCAACAGCGTGCTGGCGCACACCCGGTGGGAGCCGATCCGGCACTGGCGCACGGCGCTGCACGCGGCCTGGCCCGTCCTGGCGAGGAGCCGTCAATGCAGCGTCGCGTGAAGCGCCGTCCTGGCGAGGAGCCGTCAGCGCCGCGTCTCGTAGAACTCCTGGCACCTCCGGTAGTCGGGCAGCAATCCAGCCCTCAGCGCCTCGTCCAGGGTGGGCGCCTTGGCGTCCTTCTCCGACAGCAGGGGCTCGATCCCGGCCGGCCAGCCGATCCCGAGCGCCGGATCGAGCGGATGCACCCCGTGCTCGCGAGCCGGCGTGTACGGCTCGGAGCACAGGTACATCACGGTGGCGTGCTCGCTGAGCGCCATGAACCCGTGCCCGAGCCCCTCGGCGACCAGCACGGCGCTCCTGGTCACGTCGTCCAGGACCACGCTCTGCGACCGGCCGAAGGTGGGCGAGCCGGTGCGCAGGTCGACGACGACGTCCATGACGCTGCCGGACAGGCACATCACGTACTTGGCCTGCCCGGGCGGCACGTCGGCGAAGTGCACGCCGCGCAGCACGCCGCGGGCCGAGACGGAGCAGTTGACCTGCGCCAGGTCGAAGCGCCGGCCGGGCAGGTCGGCGGCGCGGAAGGCCTCGTAGAACGAGCCGCGGGGATCGGAGTGGACAGGCGGCGTGTGGCGCCAGACGCCATCGATGCCGAGGGGATCCATGGGCTGACAGTAACGAGATCACCGGCCTTCGCGAAATATCAATCTCTTGGAGCGTGCGAATGATGACTTGCCGGTTATGCGGTTCGGGCGATCTCACCGGCGTGGTGGACCTGGGGGCGACGCCGCCCTGCGAGCGGATCCTCACGGCCGGGCAGCTCGACGAACCCGAGGTGACCTATCCGCTGCACCTGCGCGTGTGCACGTCGTGCTGGCTCGCGCAGATCCCGCCGTTGATCACTCCGGAGGAGACGTTCACGGACTACGCCTACTTCTCCTCCTACTCGGCCTCCTGGGTGGAGCACGCCCGCGCGTTCGTGGCGGAGCTCGACCTGCGGCCGGAGTCGTTCGTGGTGGAGGTGGCCAGCAACGACGGCTACCTGTTGCGGCACGTGGTGGAGCGCGGGGTGCGCTGCCTGGGCATCGAGCCGTCGGTGAACGTCGGCCAGGCCGCCAGGGAGCGCGGCGTGCCCACGGTGACGGCGTTCCTGACGCCGCAGAGCGCGCAGGCGGTCGTGGCGGAGCACGGCAAGGCCGACTACGTGGTGGCCAACAACGTCTACGCGCACATCCCCGACGTCATCGGCTTCACGCAGGGGCTGCGCACGCTGGTCGCCGACCACGGGCTGGTCTCGATCGAGGTGCAGCACCTGCTCACGCTGATGCAGCTCAACCAGTACGACACGATCTACCACGAGCACTTCCAGTACTACACCGTCGCCTCCGCGCAGCGGGCGCTGGCGAGCGGCGGGCTGACGCTGGTGGACGTGGAGCTGCTGACCACGCACGGCGGCTCGATCCGGCTCTGGGCGGCGCCGTCCGGCGTCCCGTCGCAGCGGGTGTCGGACGTGCTGGCGATGGAGAAGGCGGCCGGGCTGCACGAGATCTCCGGCTACATCGACTTCACGGAGCGGGTGGCCAAGGTCCGCCGCGACCTGCTGAGCTTCCTGATCAACGCGGCCGAGGAGGGCAGCACGGTGGTCGGGTACGGGGCGCCCGGCAAGGGCAACACGCTGCTCAACCACTGTGGCGTCCGGCCCGATCTGCTGCCGTACACGGTGGATCGCAACCCGTACAAGCACGGCAAGTTCACCCCCGGCGCGCGGATCCCGATCTTCGCGCCCGAGCGCATCGCCGCCGACAAGCCGGACTACGTGCTGGTGCTGCCGTGGAACCTGCGCGACGAGCTGATCGACCAGCTCTCCTACATCCGCGACTGGGGCGGCCGGCTGGTCTTCCCCATTCCTTCCCTGGAGGTCGTGTGAAGGTCGTCCTGTTCTGCGGGGGTTACGGCACCCGCATGCGTTCGGGCGCCGCCGGCGACGCGCCGAAGCCGATGCAGCTCGTCGGCCCCAGGCCGCTGATCTGGCATGTCATGCGCTACTACGCGCACTTCGGGCACAAGGAGTTCGTGCTCTGCCTCGGCTACGGGGCCGAGCAGATCAAGGACTTCTTCCTGCGTTACGAGGAGACCGCCTCCAACGACTTCGTGCTGCGCGGCGGCGACGTCGAGCTGCTGGCCACCGACATCTCCGACTGGACGATCTCGTTCATCCACACCGGCGTCGAGTCGTCGATCGGGGAGCGGCTGCGCCGGGTGCGCGACCACCTCCAGGGTGAGGAGATGTTCCTGGCGAACTACGCGGACGTGCTCACGGACGCGCCGCTGCCGGAGATCATCGGCAGGTTCGAGAAGTCGGAGGCCGGCGGCGCGCTGATGGCCGTGCCGCCGCCGGGGACCTTCCACTGCGTCGAGATCGCCGAGGACGGCCTGGTCGGCCAGATCACCGCCGTCACCGAGATGCCGCTGTGGGTGAACGGGGGATATTTCGTCTTACGTCAGGAGATCTTCGATCACATTCCGGAGAACGGCGACCTCCTCGTGGACGGCTGCAAGGAGCTGGCCAAACGCGGGCGGCTGATGGCCTACCCCTACCGCGGCTACTGGCGGCCCACCGACACCGTCAACCAGCGCATGGACCTCGATCGGGCCTACTCCCGCGGCGACCGCCCCTGGGCTCTATGGGAGCGCGGGTGAACAGGCTCTACCCCAGCAGCCTGAGCCGCGTCGCCCTGCTCGCCGCGCACTGCGACGACCTGGCGATCGGCGCGGGCGGCGCCCTCCTGGTGATGTGCACCGCGCACCCGGGCCTCCAGGTGGACGCGCTGGTGCTGTCAGGCGGCGGGACCGTGCGCGAGGAGGAGGAGCGCAACGCGCTGGCCGCCTTCTGCCCGGGCGCGGACCTGCGGGTGACCGTGGCCAAGGTGCCCGACGGCAGGCTGCCCGCCCACTGGGACGAGGCCAAGAACGCGGTCGAGGAGCTGCGGATGCGCACCGAGCCCGACCTGATCCTGGCGCCGCAGGCCGGAGACGCGCACCAGGACCACCGGGGGCTGGCGCGGATGGTGCCCACCGCGTTCCGCGACCACCTCACGCTCGGCTACGAGATCCTCAAGTGGGACGGCGACCTCGGCCGGCCCAACGCGTACCAGCCGCTCGACCTGGCGCTGGCCGAGCGCAAGGTCTCCCTGCTCTGGGAGCACTACCCCTCCCAGCGGCACCGCCCCTGGTTCGACAGGGAGGCGTTCCTCGGGCTGGCCAGGATCCGCGGCATCGAGTGTCACGCACGCTACGCGGAGGCCTTCTACCTGCACAAACTCGCTCTAGATCTAGCTGGAGGCTGATCGACATGCGTGTCTTGCTCACGGGGCACCAGGGCTATCTGGGCACGGTCATGGCACCCGTGCTCGCCGAGGCCGGCCACGAGGTGGTGGGCCTGGACTCGGGGCTGTTCGCCGAGTGCGTGCTCGGCCCGATGCCGGACGACCCGCCGGGGCACCGCGTGGACCTGCGCGACGTGCCGGCGGGCCTGCTCGAAGGCTTCGATGCGGTGATCCACCTGGCCGCGCTCTCCAACGACCCGCTCGGCGCGCTCGCGCCCGAGCTGACCTACGACATCAACCACCACGCCTCCGTACGGCTGGCCAGGCTGGCCAGGGAGGCGGGCGTGCGCCGCTTCCTGTACGCCTCCACCTGCTCGGTCTACGGCGCGTCGGGCGGCGACGACCTGCTCGACGAGGACGCCCCGCTGCGGCCCGTCACCCCGTACGCCGAGTCGAAGGTGCGCGTCGAGGACGAGCTGGTCGAGCTGGCCGGCGACGGCTTCACCCCGGTGTTCCTGCGCAACGCGACCGCGTTCGGGTTCTCGCCCCGGCTGAGGGCCGACATCGTGCTGAACAACCTGGTCGGCCACGCCCACCTGACCGGCCAGGTTCGCGTGCTTTCGGACGGCACCCCGTGGCGGCCCCTGGTGCACGTGGCCGACATCGCCGACGCGTTCCTGGCCGCGCTGACCGCGCCGCGCGAGGCCGTGCACGCCAGGGCGTTCAACGTGGGCGGCGAGATGAACAACCTGACCGTGGCCGAGATCGCCGAGCACGTGGTGGAGGCGGTGCCCGGTTCGGAGCTGCTGATCACCGGCGAGACCGGCGCCGACCCGCGCTCCTACCGGGTCTCCTTCTCGCGCATCCGCGAGGCGCTGCCCGGCTACCACGCCCGCTGGACGGTGAAGGCGGGCGCCGTCGAGCTGGCCGACGCCTACCGCTACCACGGCCTGACCGGCGAGGACTTCCGCCAGCGGTTCACCCGGCTGGCGTGGCTGGCCGACCGCCGCACCGCCGGGACCGTCTCCGAGGAGCTGCGCACGTGACCGGGGAGGAGATGCACGCCCTGGTGGAGCGGCTCTACCCGCTGTGCCGCTCCATCACCGGCGACGGCGTGCGCGCCACGCTGGGCGTCGTCGGCGAGCTGCTGGACCTGGCGGTGCACGAGGTGCCGACGGGGACCCAGGTGCTCGACTGGACGATCCCCAGGGAGTGGAACATCCGCGACGCCTGGATCAAGAACCCGGCCGGCGAGCGGGTGGTGGACTTCCGGCGGTCGAACCTGCACGTCGTGGGCTACAGCGTGCCGGTGTCGGCGACCATGACCCTGGACGAGCTGCGGCCGCACCTGCACACGCTGCCGGACCAGCCGGGCCTGGTGCCCTACCGGACCTCGTACTACGCCGAGACGTGGGGGTTCTGCCTGAGCCAGGACACCCTCGACGCGATGGGCGAGGGGCCGTTCGAGGTGGTGATCGACTCGACGCTGGCCGACGGGCACCTGACGTACGCCGAGCACGTCGTGCCGGGCAGCGGCGAGGACGAGGTGCTCATCTCCTGCCACGTCTGCCACCCGTCGCTGGCCAACGACAACCTGGCCGGCATCGCGGTGGCCACGGCGCTGGCCCGCAGGCTGAAGGAGCCGCGCCACACCTACCGGTTCGTGTTCGCGCCGGGCACGATCGGCGCGATCACCTGGCTGGCGCGCAACCGCGAGCGCACCGGGCGGATCAAGCACGGGCTCACGCTGGCCTGCGCCGGCGACCAGGGCGCGCTGACGTACAAGCGCAGCAGGCGCGGCGACGCGCCCATCGACCGGGCGATGGCGATCGTGCTGCGCGACCGGCCGCACACGATCCTGGACTTCTCCCCGTACGGGTACGACGAGCGGCAGTACTGCTCGCCGGGCTTCGACCTGCCGGTCGGCAGCCTGACCAGGACCCCGTACGCGGGCTACCCCGAGTACCACACCTCAGGAGACGACCTGGACTTCGTCTCCCCGCAGGCCATGGCCGACACGCTGGAGACGCTGTGGTCGGCGGTGGAGGTGCTGGAGCGCGACGGCCGCTACGAGAACCTGAGCCCGTACGGCGAGCCGCAGCTCGGCAGGCGCGGCCTGTACGGATCTCTCGGGGGCCGGAGTGACACGAAACAAGCGCAAATGGCGATGTTATGGGTGTTGAACCTGTCGGACGGTGAGCACAGCCTGCTGGACGTGGCCGGCCGATCGGGCCTGCCCTTCCGCGCGGTCGCCGAGGCGGCCGCCGCCCTGGAGGGCGCGGGTCTGCTCAAACGGGTGGGAGAGGGCGCATGAACCTGCGGGTGGGGGACCTCGTCGAGGTGCGGAGCGCGGCGGAGATCCTGGCCACGCTGGACGAGCGGGGCGAGCTGGAGAGCCTGCCGTTCATGCCGGAGATGCTGGCCTACTGCGGTCAGCGGCTGACCGTGCACAAGGTCGCGCACAAGCTGTGCGACACCATCAGCCGCAGCGGCATGCGGCGGATGGACAGCGCGGTGCACCTGACCGGCGCGCGGTGCGACGGCGGCGGGCACGGCGGCTGCCAGACGGCCTGCTCGCTCTACTGGAAGGAGGCCTGGCTCAAACGGGTCGAACCCGGTGTGCCGCCGGCCCCCCAGATCCCGGAGGAGCGGTTGCTCAAGCTGCTCGACGCCAACACCCGCAAGGGCCCCGACGGCTACTCCTGCCAGGCCACCGAACTGCTGCGGGCCGCGCCGACCTGCCTGCCCTTCCGCGACCTGAGCCAGTACGTCACGGACGTGCGCAGCGGCAACGTGAGCGCCGGCCAGAGCGTGCGCACCTTCCTGGTCGGGCTGTTCAACCGCTTCCAGGGCGTCAGTAGGAAGGTGCTGCCGCGCCGCCTGTGGATCAAGCGCGGGCTGCGCTGGGGCTTCATCGAGGGCCGGGCCGGCAAGAAGACGCCGACGGCCACGCTGGACCTCGAGGTGGGCGAGCTGGTCAGGATCAAGTCCAAGGAGGAGATCCTCGACACGCTCAACGACGACCTGCTCAACCGCGGGATGGGCTTCGAGGAGGAGATGGCCCGCTACTGCGGCAGGACCGCGCGCGTACGGGCCAGGGTCGATCGCTGCCTGGATGAGAAGACCGGGCGGATGCTGACCATGAAGAGCCCGTGCATCATCCTCGACGACCTCGTCTGCGAAGGCGTCTACAACGCCAACTGCCCGCGCGAGTTCGTGCCGTTCTGGCGGGAGATCTGGCTGGAGAGGGTCGAGACTTCGTGAGTGAGGTCGGCGACATCGGCCGCAAGGCCGGTCGCGGACTGCGCTGGAGCCTGCTGGGCAACCTGGTGATGAAGGCGGGCTCGTTCGTGATGAGCCTCGTCCTGGCCAGGCTGCTGGTGCCGGAGGACTTCGGCGTGTTCGCGATCGCGCTGGCGGCCACCCAGTTCGTCATCTACATCAACGACGCCGGGGTGATCGCGGCGACCGTGCAGTGGCGGGGCAGGCTGGAGGAGATCGCGCCCACGGCGACCGTCGTGGCCATCCTGTCGAGCTTCGCCCTGTACGCGCTGTTCTGGGTGATCGCGCCGTTCTACGCGCGGCTGGCCGGGAGCGAGGACGCCACCTGGGTGATCCGCATCCTGATGGCCACCAACGTCGTCTACGGGCTGACCGCGGTGCGCAGCGCCGCGCTCATGCGCCGGTTCGAGCAGGACAAGCTGGCCTGGGCCAACCTGGCGGGGTTCGTCGTCAACGCCTCGGTCTCCATCACCCTGGCCGCGAACGCCGCCGGGGCCTACAGCTTCGCCTGGGGGCAGCTCGCCGGCGGCGTGGTCACGGGCGTGCTGGTGGTGCTGCTGGCGCGGATCAGGGTCCGGCTCGGCTTCGACCGCGCGCAGGCCGCGCGGCTGCTGCGCTTCGGCCTGCCGCTGTGTGTCAGCCTCGGCATCGAGGGCCTGCTGCTCAACGTGGACTCCGTCATCGTCGGCGACGTGCTCGGCCCTGTCTGGCTCGGCTTCTACCTGCTGGCCTTCAACATCTCGAGCTGGGTGCCTGGGCTGATCGGCACCGCCATCCGCTACGTCGCGCTGCCCAGCTTCTCGCGCCTGGCCGAGGAGGGCGGCCAGGCCATGCGGGAGGGCGTGCGGCAGGCCGTCCCGCTGCTGGCCGGCATGGTGCTGCCGATCGCGGTGCTGATGGGCACGCTCGCCCCCTCGGTCGTGGAGTTCCTGTACGGCGCCAACTGGCTGCCCGCCGCCCAGGTGCTGCGCTTCCTGGCGGTCGTGATGGCGGTGCGCATGCTGACGCTGCTCATCACCGACATCCTGGCCGCACTCGGCAGGACGAAGGCGACCATGTGGGTGAACCTCTGCTGGGCCGTCGCGCTGATCCCCGCGCTCCTGGTGGGTGCCCGCCTCGACGGCATCCAGGGCGCCGCCGTGGCGCACGCGCTCGTCGCCGTCGTGGTGGCGCTGCCGCTGCTGGGCGTGGCCCTGCACCGCTCAGGGATGCCCGTGGGGCTGGTCGGCGCAGGGCTGGCCAGGCCGCTGCTGGGCGCGGCGGCGGCGGGACTGGTCATGGCCGGGCTGGCCTCGGTGATCGACGGCGCCTTCATCGAGCTCTGCGTGGCGGGCGGCGCGGGGCTGCTGCTGTTCGTGCTGATCGTGGTGCCGCGCGCGGTGCTGAAGCGACTCGTACGCCAAGGGAGGGCGCATGCACGACCGTGAGCTGGTTTCGATCGCGCTGCCGGTGCGCAACGGGGCCGATCGCCTGGCGGCCGTGGTCCGCTCGGTGCTGGCACAGGACCACCAGCACATCGAGCTGGTCATCTCCGACAACGCCTCCACGGACGGCACCGAGGAGCTGTGCCGTGACCTGGCGGCGGACGACCCCAGGATCGTCTATCACCGGCACGCGGAGAACGTCGGCCTGCTCGGCAACTTCCAGCACGCGGCCCGCATCTCCAAGGGCGCGTACGTGCGCTGGATCGGCGACGACGACCGGCTGGAGCCCGCCTGCGTCTCGACGGCCCTGGCCGCCTTCGCCGCGGACGAGCGGCTCGTCCTGGTGACCAACCAGGTCTCCTACACCGGCTCGGACGGCACGGCCAGCACGGTGTCCTACACGGGCACGGAGCTGGGCTCCGACGATCCTGTCGAGCGCTTCGCCGAGATGCTCAGGCTGCTCAACGAGAGCCCGTACCTGATCGACCCGCTCTACGGCCTGCTGCGGCGCGGGCCCGCGACCGCCATCCCGCGGCGCAACATGCTGCGCGAGGACGAGGTGTTCGCGGCCAAACTGGCGCTGGCGGGGCCGTGGGCGCACATTCCCCAGGTGCTCTCGCACCGCAACTGGCGGATGGAGCGGATCGGCCGCATCGCCCGCCGCCTCGACGTGCCCGCCTGGCAGTCCCACCTGGCCAACACACTTCAGTGCAGGGAGCTGCTGCGATGGGTGCGCGACGCGGACCTGACCGAGGACCAGCGGCGGCGGGCGCGCACCGAGGTGATGCGCATGTACGCGCGGCGCCAGCGGCGCACGCTCGCGCACCGCAGCCGCAAGCTGCTGGCTCTGGTCCGCCTGGTGTAACACCTCCGATGAGCAGAGCGATTTCCCGTTT
The DNA here is from genome assembly GCF_008086045.1 of Nonomuraea sp. PA05. Classification (GTDB taxonomy): domain Bacteria; phylum Actinomycetota; class Actinomycetes; order Streptosporangiales; family Streptosporangiaceae; genus Nonomuraea; species Nonomuraea monospora. The sequence goes on from NZ_VSEY01000003.1 coordinate 45,371, forward strand.
GCATCGGTACAAAAGTCGACGGGGGCGGAAATAGTGCGCTTCTGGAAGACCATCCTTGGTCTGGCCCGGAAGAAGTTCGTTGGGCCGCCGGTCGTCGTCGCGGCCATCGGCCTGGCGCTGGCGGCGTACTTCCTGATGCCGAGCAGCTACGTCTCCACCGCCTCCATGGTGCTCACCGTGCCCGCGACGGGCGGCACGCTGGAGACCGAGCCGGCCAGCAAGCCCGGCCTGACCAACCCGTTGCTGCAGTTCAACGACGCGTTGCGGACCACCGCCGGCATCCTGATCCTGGCCACCAACAGGGCCGACGTCTACAAGGAGGTCGGCGCGCCGGACGGCGGGCCGGTCACCGTGACGATCAACGACGGCCGTACCAACCCCGACCTGCTGAGCATCAGCACCAACGGGCCCTTCATCTACGTCGAGGTGGAGGGCGACGACCCCGCCGCCGTGCGGGAGGTCATGCGCAAGGCGCAGCAGCGGGTGCGGCTGGAGCTGGGCAGGCGGCAGACGGAGCTGGACGCGCCGATCAGCACGCACATCGGGATCATGGACGTGATGCCGCCCTCGGGCCCCAGGGCCGTGGTCAGCGACCGCCTCATGTTCGCCGGCTTCGGCGGCGTGTTCGGCCTGATCGCCGGGATCGGCGTGGCGTACGGCGTTCAGCGGGTGCGCTGGTCGCGCGCTCCTGCCGCCCCTGAGCCCGCCCCCGTGCCCGAGCAGGAAGAGCCGGAGGTCTGGGCCGAGGTGGTCGCCGAGCAGCCGAGGACGGACGGCGAGGCGGGGGACAAGCTCAACGGTTCACGGCCGCACGCCCCCGCGACGGTCTCGGGCTTCCCGATGACGGTGGACGAGCTGGAGGCGGAGCGGACGGGACCGATCCAACTGATCAAGGAAGAACCGGCCCCGGACGCCGGGAAGGGCGACGACGGCGACGGTCAGCTCGACTCGACGACCTGAGCGCACCTCTCGATGGCGGCCTGCCTGGCCGCCATCGGGGTGTGCGACTTGGCGGAGATCATCATGCCCACCGCTTCCTGCGGCAGCCGGTCGGCGAAGGCGACCGCCTGGGCCTCGTCCCACGGCTCGTGGTTGTAGCTCAGGTGGCAGATCGAGGTGTTGATCGGCGGATCGGCCTTCAGCACCTCGTCCACGAAGACGCCGTACAGGATGAACTCCGAGACGTGCAACTGGGAGTTGAACACGTCGAGCCAGTCGCGGCCCGTCACCTGCGTGATCCGCCGCTGCATGGCCCTGACGATCTCCGGGTCCCAGAACGTCAGCGCTGTCACGTAGTCGGGCAGCGGCGGTGGCGGCGCGGGAGGCAGGCCGAGCAGGTCGCGGGCCACCTGGTGCCAGATGACGTGCCGTTTCATCTCGGCCGTCACGCCGTTCTCCAGCCGGTACAGGCACAGCCTGCCGTCCCTGCTGAAGGACTCGGCGCTGGTGGGGCGGACGAGCACGGCGTCGGAGTCCACGATGAGCATGGCGTCGGCGTCGATCAGGCCCGCCGAGGCGATCTTCACGGTCTGCTGCATCACCCAGCCGCGCAGCGGCGGCCACGGGCGGCGGTAGTTGACGTACAGGTCGGCGCCCGGCATCCGCAGGTACCTGCGGGGCAGCAGCTCCGAGCGCACCCACACGTGGCAGCGGGGCCCCTCGAACCCGGCGAACGCCGCGCGGTCACCAGGCGGCACGAAGACATGGTGGATGGTGTCCTCGGAGGTGTGCTCGAGGACGGATCGGTGCAACTGGGCGAACAGGTCGGCGTCTTGGGTGTAGGAGGGCGTGATGACCGCCAGCTTGCTCACGGATGACTCCCGTCGGGTCCGGTGATCTGGGAGCATCGCTCGATCGCCGCCGACCTGGCCGGCATGGGCGTCCCCGACTTGGCCGAGATCATCATTCCCACCGCGTCGGGAGGTAGCAGGTCGGCGAAGGCGATGGCTCCGGCAGGGTCGAGTGGGGTGCGATCCCACCGGTTGTGGCAGATCGCGGGGTTGACCGGAGGGGCGGCCCCGAGCACCTCGTCCACGAACACGCCGTAGACGATGAACTCCGAGACCTGCAGATACGAGGTGAAGGCGGACAGCCAGCCGCGCCCCGTCGCCTCGGTGATCCGCCGCTGCATCTCGCGGACGACCGCCGGGTCCCAGCAGGCCAGCGAGCTGACGTAGTCGGGCAGGGGCAGCGGCGCGGACACCGGCAGGCCCAGCAGTTCGCGGGCCACCCGGTGCCAGGTGACGTGGTCGGTCATGAGCTCGTGCACGCCGTCGTCCATCCGGAACATGCACACCTGGCCGTCCTGGATGAACAGGTCCGGCACCGCCTCGCGGACCAGCACCACGTCGGAGTCGGCGACCAGCACCACCTTCGCGTCGAGCAGCGCCGTCACCGCGACCTTCACGGCCTGCTGCGCCACCCAGCCGCGCAGCGGCGGCCAGGGCCGTCTGGGATCGATCCACACGCCGGCGAGCGGCATCCGGAAGATCCGGCGGGGCAGGATCTCGGCGTAGGTCCAGATCCTGCAGCGGGGGCCCGCGTACCGGGCGAACAGGCGGCGGTCGGAGTCGGGCACGATCACGTGGTGCACCGTGTCGTCGGAGGTGTGGGCGAGCACGGAACGGTGCAGGTGAGCGAAGAGCTCGGCGTCAGGGGCGTACGTGGGCGTGACGACGGCCAGTGCGCTCATGAAAGAAGTCTCCGTCCCCCCGCCGGTGCGTGGCGGCCCCTCGTACTCCATATCGCCCCGCGATGGGTGGTGTTACAGGGATTTGTGTAACGCTCCATCACCATCGGGCGACATGCATGAGGCGGAACTCGCGAGGGAGGGCGCGTGGACTTCTGGGGGACGATCCTCGTCCTGCTGCGGCGCTGGTACGTCGCCCTGCCCGCCTTCCTCGCGGCCGTCGGAGCCGCCTTCTACTCCTACTCCACGATCCCGGTCACCTACACCACGACCGCCGTGCTCGTGCTCACCGCGCCGACCAGCGGCGGCACCCTGCCGCCCGACCCCGACCAGCCGATCCCCAGGGTCAACCCGCTGCTCAACTTCGACCACGGGCTCGACGTGGCCGCCTCCATCCTGATCAGCGTGATGAGCACGCCGGACATGGTGGCCGCGATGGGCGTCACGAGCGGCGGGCCCACCACGTACGCGGTCACGAACGGCACCAACAACCTGGAGTCGCTGGCCACCGGGCCGCTGGTGTTCGTCGAGGGGGAGAGCCAGACGCCCGGCGAGGCCACGCGGATCGCGCGCAAGGCCATCGACCGGATCGAGCAGGAGCTGGACCAGCGGCAGCGGCAGGTGCAGGCGCCGAAGGGCACGTACATCACGATCAGCGAGGCGGTGCCGCCGACCACGCCGGCCCCCCAGCAGGGCAGGAAGCTGCGCTCCGCCGCCTCGGCGCTCGGCCTGGGGGTGATCGCCTCGCTGTGCGCCTCGTTCGCCGCGGAGAGCCTCTCAGGGCCGCTGAGCGGAGCCGTCGCGCGCCTGCGCCGGCGCGGGCAGCCGCCGGCGGAACGCCTCTCCGAGAAGACGGGGGTCTAGGCCGGTGGCCGCCACCAGCACGAGGGCGGGGGCGGGTGCGTCGCCGCTGCCCGGCCGCGCCGACGGGGCCACGGTCGCCGCGATCTTCGCGGCGGTGCTGCTGATCGTGCCCGCCCGGCTGGTGCTGAAGGGGCTGCCGCTCTCGCTCACCCCGGCCAACGTGGTCAGCCTCGGCGCGGCGGTGTTGTGGCTGTGCGCCCAGTTCACGCTCACCCTCGGCGCCGCCAAGGGGCGCAACCCCGTGCGGACGGCGCTGTTCGCCTACTTCACCGCGATGGTGGCCACCTACGGGTTCTCCACCTGGGGCTACATGGACTCCGACGAGCTGAACCTGAGCGACCACGCGTTCGTGCTGGTGATCGCGCTGGTCGGCATCGCGCTGGCGGTCTGCGACGGGGTGCGCGACCGGCGGCGGCTGGACTTCCTGCTCCAGACGCTGGTGGTCGGCGGCGCGGTGATCTCCGTGATCGGCGCCTTCCAGTTCCTGCTCTCCATCGACCTGACCAGGTTCCTGGAGCTGCCGATCCTGCGTTACAGCAGCGAGGGCGACTCGTTCGTGCTGGAACGGGCCGACCTGCGCCGGGTCGCCGCGACCACCGGCCATCCCATCGAGTTCGGCGTCACCTGCGCCATCCTGCTGCCGCTGGCCGCGCACTACGCCACCCAGGCGCGCCTGCGGGCCGAGCCCGCGCTGCGCTGGTGGGTGTGCACCGGGCTGATCGGGTGCGGCCTGATGTTCTCCGTGTCGCGCTCGGCCATGCTGAGCCTGGCCGTGGTGGGCGCCGTGCTGTTCGCGGGCTGGTCCTGGCGGCGCAGGGGGTACACGCTGCTGATCGCCGCCGCGTTCCTGGTCGTGATCAGGATCACGGTGCCCGGCCTGCTCGGGGCGATCACCGGGCTCTTCTCCAACATCGGCCACGACGAGAGCGTGCAGTACCGCACGCACGACTACGCCGTCGCCGCGCAGGAGATCGGCCGGCACTTCTGGCTGGGCCGCGGCCTGGGCACCTGGTACGCCCCCAAACACCAGATCTTCGACAACCAGTACATCCTGTCCATGGTCGAGACCGGCCTGTTCGGCACCGTCGCGTTCGGCTCGGTCTTCGCGGTGGCCTGCTACGCCGCGCTGCGCGCCAGGCACCTCAGCGCCGACCCCGGCGACCGCGACCTCGGCCTGACCATCGCCGCCGTCATGCTCGTGCCGCTCGTCGGCTCGTTCACCTTCGACCTGCTGTCCTTCCACACCGTGACCGGCCTGGCGTTCGTGCTGGTCGGCGCGGCGGGCGCGCTGCTGCGGGCGGCGAAGGCCGATCAGCTCTCCCCCGCGCAGGCCAGCGGGCCGACGATCGAGGTGACCCGATAGTTCTCGTCGATGGTGACCAGCTCGTTGCCGGCCCACTCCGTCCTGGCGCACTCGGAGTCCACCGGCCCGTACACCCACGACTTGTCCACCAGCTTGTTGCCGCGCACCACCTGCTCGCCGCGCGCGTTGCGCACCTGGATGCTGTACGTGCCGCCCATGACGAGGTTGTCGGTCACCACCACGTCCCGCGACTTCTCGTCCACCAGGAAGATCGGCGCGGTGATGTCCTTCGCCTCCCGCTGATCGACGGTGTTGTGGTGGAACAGCAGGCCCTTGCCGCCGTTGTAGGCCTGGATGCCGTCGGAGTGGTCGCCCGGCCGCGAGCAGAGCTTGACGTAGGAGTCGCGGATCTCCACGGCGTCGCCCGAGACGCGGAAGCCGTCGCTGTGCCCCTGCACCAGCACCCTGGTCGCCTTGTACTTGTCGTGGCCGATGCCGGGCAGCGGCTCGCACTTGGTCGTGGTGCCCACCGTCGTGTCGGTGATCGTGAAACTGAACGACCGCGGCCCGTCGGCGTTGATCACGTCGCCGTCGATCACGCTGTTCCTGACCGTCACGCCGTCGGCGTGGATCAGCAGATGGCCGGGGACGTGCACGCCGTCGAGCACGGCGCCCTCCCTGCGCACCCGCAACGCGACGTCCTCCGTGTTGAGCGGGACCTTCAGCAGCTCGGTGCCGCGCAGCACGCCCGTGCAGGCGGGCGTCGGATGGTCGGGGCAGGAGGAGCCGTCGGAGCGCAGGATGGCGGGCGGCGGCGTGGAGGGGGCCGGCGCCGGCTCGGCGGGAGCGGCCTGGCAGGCCGCCGGCGCCATCGCCGCGACGAGGAGCAGGAGAGCACGTCCGCGCATTGCCGCCACCTCTCAGGCGCCCAGCCTGGGCAGCAGATCGGCCCAGGAGCCCGCGTCCAGGTCGCGGGCGCTGACCTCCGCCGCCGGAAGCGGCCAGGCTATCCGCAGCTCGGGATCGTCGTACCGCACCGCCAGATCCTCGCCCGGATCGTGCTCCCTGTCGATGCGGTAGCACGTGTCGGCCTGCTCGGTGAGCGCCTGGAAGCCGTGCAGCAGGCCGGGCGGCACGTAGAGCGTGACGAAGTCCTCGTCGTCCAGGCGCGCCGTCATGACGCGGCCGAACGTGTACGACTGCGGCCTGGCGTCCACCAGCACGTCGAGGATCGCGCCCCGCGCGCACCGCACCAGCTTGGCCTCGCCCCTGCCGGAGCGTCCGTGCATGCCGCGGATCACGCCCTTCCTGGACCTGGACTGGCTGTCCTGGATGAACGCGCACGGGTCCAGGCCCGCGCCCGCGGCCACGGCCGCGTCGAAGGTCCTGGTGAACAGGCCGCGGCTGTCGCGGTGCGGCACGGGGGTGAACAGCAGCACCCCGTCGAGCTCGCCCTGCTCCACTTTCATGTCCGGTCCTTCCTGGAAGGCGTGCGATGAAGCCTGTGGTCAGTGTCGTGATTCCGGCGCACAACGAGGAGAGCGTCGTGCGGGCGGGGCTGGACCTGCTGCTCGCGGGGGCCGCGCCGGGGGAGTTCGACGTCGTGGTGGTGGCCAACGGCTGCTCCGACGGCACCGCGCGGGCCGCCGCCCGGCCGGGCGTGCGGGTGCTGGAGACGCCCGCCGCGGGCAAGGTGGGCGCGCTGCGCCTGGGTGACGCGGCCTGCCGCGCCTTCCCCCGCGTCTACCTGGACGCCGACGTGCGCCTCGACGCGGAGTCCGTGCGGCTGCTGGTCGAGGCGGCGAGCCGGCCCGGCGTGCTGGCCTGCGCGCCCGTCCCGGTGTGGGACCTGCGTGGCACCGGGCCTGTGGTCCGGCGGGTGCACAAGGTGCACGACCGGCTCATCGCGCCCACGCGGGCGCTGGCCGGGGTCGGCGTGTACGTGCTGAACGAGGGCGGGCACGAGCGGGCCTTCCCGCTGCCCGACGTGATCTCGGACGACGGCTGGGTGGACGGCTGCTTCACCGGCGCCGAGCGGGTCGTCGTGACCGAGGCCCGGTCCGTGGTGCGGCCACCGCTCACCGTCCGGGCCCACCTGCGCAGGCGGGTCCGGGTCCGGCAGGGCAACCGGCAACTGGCCGCGCTCGGCAGGTCCGGCCCCTCGCTGCGGCTCGGGGCGCTCGGGCGGCTGGTGGCGGCGCGCGAGGTCGGGCCGCTCGACGCCGCCTGCTACCTGGGGGTGCTCGGGCTGGATCGGATGCTGACCAGGCTGCGGCGAGGCCCGGCCGGCTGGGGCACCGACGCGGGCAGCCGTCATCGCGACCCCACGGCGGCCCCGTAGACCGCCACCCCTGTAGTCATCGCCGTCTCACGGCGGCCTCGTAGGCCGCCAGGAGCGCGGTCTTGGAGTGTTCCCAGGACAGCGGCCCAGCCACGCGCTCGCGCCCGATCTCGCCCATCCGCCGCCGCTCCTCAGGATCGTCCAGCAGCCGCGCGATCAGCTTGGCGAACTCCGACTCGTCGTTGGCGGGCGCGTACAGCGCCGCCTCGCCCGCCGACACGCGGGCCTCGCGTAACTCGAAGGAGACGATGGGCCTGGACATGGCCATGTACTCCATGACCTTGTTCATGGTCGAGACGTCGTTGAGCGGGTTGAGCGGGTCGGGCGACAGGCACACGTCGGCCGTCGAGAGGTAGCGCATGAGGTCCTCGTCCGGGATGCGGCCGGTGAACTCGACGCAGTCGCCCAGTCCCAGCTCGCGCGAGAGCGCCACCATCGCGTCGAAGGTGTCGCCGCCGCCGACGAACACCGCGTGCCAGTCCGTCCTGCCGTGCTCGTCCCGCAGCTTGGCCAGGCTGCGCAGCGCGTAGTCCACGCCGTCCTGCGGGCCCATCACACCGAGGTAGCACAGCAGGTACGGCTTGCCGCGCCGCACCGACTCGTCCGGCGGCACCTGGTGGAACCGCTCGACCACGGGCGCGCTGCGTACCGTGAACACGTCCTCGGGCCGCTTGCCGCCCCTGGTCAGCGCGATCTGCCGGTAGCTCTCGTTGGTGGCGATCACCACCCGCGCCGTCCGGTACGTCAGCCGCTCCATCAGCAGCACCCCCCGGTACAGCAGGTCCCTGCCCCGCCCGAACCGCGACAGGTACAGCTCGGGCACCAGGTCGTGCTGGTCGAAGACGAACCGGGTGCCCCGCCACCGCATGGCCAGCGCGACCAGGAAGAACAGGTCGGGCGGGTTGCAGCCGTGCACGACGTGGAACGGGCCGAGCCGCCTGGCGATCCTGAAGGTGTGCCACAGCGCGGAGCCGTACTCCTGGACGAACCCGAGCGGGCCGCCGGTCGCGGCACGCAGCGGGTAGCGGTGGATGTGGACGCCGTCGATGACGGCCTCCGCCTCCCTGTCCTGCTTCGTGCCCTTCGGGCAGATGACGTGCACCTCCCACCCGGCCTGGCGCAGGGCGGTGCTCTCCTGCCAGACCCGGCGGTCGAGCGGTACGGACAGATTCTCGACGAGGATGAGCGCTTTACCACCCAATGCCTGTGTAGTCCCTTCTGCTCCGTTGGGCTTCCGCGTCCGGAAGGCGGACGAGATCGACGATCGTGCGGTCGCCGGCTCGGGCCAGCGCCTCCAGCACCGCCGGGTCCTGGCAACCGACCACACACACCTCGGCGTGCTCCAGCACCTCCTCCACCGAGTCGGCGAGCAGGTCGCCGAGGTGGGGGAGGCGTTCGGCGATGTAGGCCCTGTTGGCGCCCACCAGCCGCGACAGGGACACGTTCGCGTCGTGGATGCGCAGGTCGTAGCCCTTGCCGAGGAGCCGTTCCGCCAGCTCGACCAGCGGGCTCTCGCGCAGGTCGTCGGTGCCGGGCTTGAACGACAGGCCGAACATGCCGATCCTGCGTCTCCCCGGCGCGGTGACCAGCTCGAAGGCGCGCTGCAGGTGGGCCTCGTTGGCGGGCAGCACGTGCGACAGCAGCGGGATCGACACGTCGGCCTTCCTGGCCGCGTAGACCAGGCCGCGCAGGTCCTTGGGCAGGCAGGAGCCGCCGAAGGCGAAGCCGGGCCGCAGGTAGGCGGGGCTGACGTTGAGCTTGCGGTCGGCCAGGAACACGTCCATGACGCGGTGCGAGTCGAGCCCGAGTGCCTGGCAGATGGCGCCGATCTCGTTGGCGAAGCCGATCTTGACGGCGTGGAAGGCGTTGTCGGCGTATTTCGTCATCTCGGCGATGGGGATCGGCACCCGGAAGACCTCGCCGGGCAGGCCGTCGTACAGGGCGGCCACCACGTTGCCCGACCTCTCGTCGGACTCGCCGATGACCGTCTTGGGCGGCGCGAAGAAGTCGCGCACGCTGGTGCCCTCGCGCAGGAACTCGGGGTTGACCGCCACCCCGAAGTCCACCCCCGCCCGCATGCCCGACGACAGCTCCAGGATCGGCACGAGCAGCTCGGCGCAGGTGCCGGGCAGCATCGTGCTGCGGAAGACCACCACGTGCCCCGGCCGCAGCGCCCGGCCGATCTGCTCGGCCACCCGCTCCAGGTAAGTTGTGGACAGGCTGCCGTTCTGCGCCGACGGGGTGCCGACGCACACCAGCGACACCTCGCTGGCCGCGACCGCCTCCGCCGCGTCGGTGGTGGCCCGTAACAGGCCCTCGGCGGTCGTCTTGGCGATCAGCTCGCCGATGCGCTCCTCGACGATCGTCGCCCGCCCGTGGTTGATCAGCTCGACCTTGTCGGGGTTCACGTCCACGCCGGTCACCTCGTGACCCATGGAGGCCAGGCAGGCCGCCGAGACGCACCCCACGTAACCGAGCCCGAAGACACTGATCCGCATAGCCGCCCTCCGCATTGGACCGTCTACCGTGGACCGTCTTTGTGGAGGGCAGCGCGTGATTCCCCCCGCCTCCAAGGGATATGTCGGGCATGCGTATTGGAACGTTACCGACTTCTCGGTAAACGTCCGTTCCTGGCCATCTCCCTGGCCTTGGCGAGGGCCGTCACCGCCGCCCGGCGCAGCGGATTGCGCGTCACGACGCCCTGGCAGACCACGCTCTCGCCGGTCTTGGCCCGCCGCTTGTACTCGTCCTCGCCACGTCCCAGATCGATCCGGGAGATCCCCATCGCCGGGGCGGCGTCCGTCAGCTCGCGCAGCAGGATCCAGCCGGGCGACAGCCGCGCGAACTCCGGGTCGTACACGGGGAACCACCAGTGCAGCACCCCGCCGGACCTGAGCCCGAAGTGCGCCGCCAGCAGGCGCGAACCCGCGTGCACCGTGGACAGCACGCCGCCGAACCCAGGGTCGCGGGTCTTCAGCAGGCTCTCCATCAGCCGGACGCGCGCCGGATCGGCGAAGTAGTCCTTGGCGCCGGTCGCGGCGTACTGGGCCCGCTTCAGCTCGATCACCCGCGCCAGCGCGTCCACGTCGGTCGAGTCGGCCTCGAACCGCATCGCGCCGTGCTCCCGCCCCGCCTTGGCGGCCCGCCGCCTGGCCTGGCCCATGTTGTCCTTGCCGCTCTTCGAGGCCCGGCCCAGATAGCCCGCCAGCCCGCCGGTGACGTCCAGGAACGGCGACGGCCTGCGCGTGACCACCCACCGCTCGAAGCCAGGCGCCTGCTCCACCAGATGGTCGAACGCGTACCCGCCCGCCCCGTTCCCCAGCAGGTCCAGCGGCCGGAACGGGGTGCCGGGGGCCAGGATCGGCCCCTGGAAGTCAGCGCCGGGCCAGCCCACCGGCCGCAGCGTGCGCCCGTCCCTGTGATGCGGCACGAACACGCCGTCGCCCACCGCCACGTGCACGGTCGCGCCGCTCGCGTGCACGGCCGCCGAGAAGCCCGGGTGGAAGTACGGGCTGTCCAGCGCCGGGTTGGCGGCCCGCACCGCCTCCCACTCGTCCAGGTCCGCCCTGGTGAGCGCGTCGAAACCCTTGACGTTCATTGCGGAAGCACCGTGAGCCGTAGCGAGGGCCGCACCAGCGCCGCCACGCTGGCCCGCGACGTGCGCCGCCCGGCCAGCGCCCGCACCGACTCCCCGGCGAGCACGGCCAGGTAGTACGCCGTCCCCGACAGCGGCCCGTGCCGCCGCCGGTACAGGCGGACCTTGTTCACCACCAGCATGGCGGCCAGCATCGGGTTCACCCCCGAGTCGCCGCCGATGTGCTCGATCACCGAGGCGGGCTCGTACCAGGTGGCGTAGCCCAGGTCGGCGGCCCGCAGGCAGAAATCCGTCTCCTCGCTGTAGAGCAGGAACGACTCGTCCCACGGCCCCACCTCGCGGATGACCCGCGGCGACAGCAGCATGGCCGCCCCCGTCGCCCAGGCGAACGCGCCCGGCTCGGCGTAGTCGCGCGGATCGGTCACCAGCTCGCCCAGCTTGCCGATGCGCCCGGCCAGCCCGCCGCCGACCACGGCCTCGACCACCGCCCGGCCCACGGTCGGCATCCGGCGCAGCGACGGCTGCAACGTGCCGTCGGGGTTGACCATGTACGGCACCGCGATGCCCCGCCCCGGCGCCTCCAGCGCGTCCAGCAGCGGCACGATCGCGCCGGGCCGCAGCCGGCAGTCCGGGTTGAGCACGTAGACGCCGTCGAGGCGGTCCAGGTCGAGCGCGGCGATCCCGGCGTTGATCGCGGCCGCGTACCCGGCGTTCCTGCCCACCTGCACCACGGTGGCTCCGGCCTTCTCCGCGATGGCGACGGAGTCGTCCTTGGAGGCGTTGTCGGCCACCACCACGCCGGCCAGCTCCACGCCCGACGCGCCCCCTGGCAGCGATTCGAGGCAGCCGGGCAGCACGTCGGCGCTGTTGTAGGTGACGATGACGACCGCGGCCCTGCGCATCAACGCACCCGCTTGTACAGCCGCATGCCCAGCTTGCCCGCCCGCCGCCCGAACGACGGCCCGGCCAGCACCCCGCCGATCCAGGAGTCGTCGAGGTCGTGCCTGAGGCTGTTACGCGCCTGCAGCCACGAGCCCGGCCTGGCCCGGCCGCCGTCGCTGGTGTAGGCCCTGGTCACGCCCGCGTGCCGTAAGCGGCGCAGCACCCGCCTGTCGTACGAGCCGAACGGGATCGCCACCCGCGACACCGGCGAGCCGGTCAGCTCGCCGAGCACCTCGTGCGCCTGCTCCAGCTCCTCGGCCGCCTGTGCGGTGGTGAGCGTGCGCCAGTCGCGGTGCCGCCAGCCGTGCGAGCCGACCCGCATGCCCTTGCCGAGCAGCTCGCGCACGCCGTCGGCGTCCAGTCTGCCCGGCTCGCCGAGCAGCCCGGCCAGCACGAAGAACTCCGCCTTCAGCCCGCGCTCCAGCAGCCTGGGCAGCGCGATCCGAACGTCCGAGTCGTTGCCGTCGTCGAACGTGATGCGCACGTCGGGCCGGTCGGCCACCGCGTCCATCACCTGCTCGAACTGCTCGACCGACACCCACGTCGCGTCCTCGCCCGGTTCGAGCTCCCGGGTCGTCTCTCCGATGCCGTGCACGGTCAGGTTCGTCACCGCACGCATCCCGCCCCCTGATCAGAGTGCCGCCGAGAGTGTTATCGCGACCGGGGATGGACCGTTACATGCGCTTTGAATGCCATTCGACAGTTTTTGTGAGACCCGCCGTCAACGACGTGACGGGCCGCCAGCCCAGCACCCGCGCGGCCGGCTCGATGTCCGAGCGCTGCGTGCGGTCCAGCGGCCTGGCCGCCACGGCGCCGTACACCGGACGGCCAGGGCCGCCGACGATCCCGGCGATCAGGTCGGCGGTGTGGCGGATGGAGACGGGCTCGGGGGTGCCGATGTCGAGCACGTGCCCGGCCGCCCGGCCGTCCGCCCCCGCCCGGACGAACGCGTCCACCACGTCCTCGACGTACACCCAGGTCACGAGCCTCGTGCCGGAGGTCAGCTCGGGCGACTCGCCGCGCAGCAGGGACGTCGTCACGTACGGGACCAGCCTGCGTGGGTTCGGCTCCTCGGGGCCGTACACCATGGCCACGCGCAGCACCGACACCGGGACCTGCCACAGCGCGTGGAACATGCGGGCGTAGCCGGTCGCGGCGGCCTTGGCCGCCGCGTACGGCGAGCCGGGCGCCTCACCGTCGCGTGGCTCCTCCACCGAGCCGGCCAGCACCACACTGCGGACGCCGGTGCCGGTCACCGCGGTCAGCAGGTTCACCGCGGCGTTCAGGTTGGCGGCCAGCGTCGGGGCCACCGTTGTCGGCTCGCGGACCCCGGTCACCTCGCTGGCCAGGTGGAAGACCATCTCGGGGCGGACCTTCGCGACCAGCTCGGCGGTGGCGGCGGCGTCGCTCAGGTCCACCTGATGCCACCGCTCCCGCTCCGTGCTCCTGCGGCTGACCGCGTGCGTCTCCGCGCCGAGCTCGTCCAGCCGCCGGACGAGATGAGCTCCGATGAAACCGGTCGCGCCCGTCACCAGGGCCCGGATCCCCTGCCACATAGGGGGCCTCTTTCAGTCGTGTCGTTCGGGTGCCGGTAGGGGATCGCCCGTGTCGTGCCAGACGTTTCCCTCCGCGGCCCGGAGCCGCGACTGGGTGCTCAGCAGGATCGGGCAGTCGTGCGCCGAGTTGCGCCCGAACCGGTTGCCCGTGACGCGCTGGCCGGTCAGTGGGCGGCCCAGCGGCGTGTGGTCGAGGTTGACGACGCAGGCGCCGCCGTCCAGGTAGTTGCCCTCCACGCGCAGCTCGTCGGCCGAGGACTGCACGGCCGCGTTCGGGTCCCGTGTGGTGGACAGGTCGATCGTGTTGTGCCGCAGCGTGACGCCGGTCTGCTCGGCGAAGGCCTGGACGCCGTCGTTGTGCGTGGCCTCCCCGCCCTGGTCGGGGTCGCTGGCGAACCAGCTCAGGTCGTGGATCCAGGAATCCTGCACGAGGGTGTTCGTGTGGGCCTTGACGCCGTCCACCGTGCCGCGGAACTCCGAGCGGTAGATCTTCGTGTGGGCGGCCCAGATGCCGTCGATCGAAGGGGAAGGGTGGGTGGGGTGGAACTCCGAGTCCTCCACCACGGTGTCGCGTGCGTGCTCGGTGTCGAGCAGCGGGCGTACGTCCTGGGTGGGGCCGCCGCGGAAGACGCACTTCCTGAAGGTGACGTTCGTGGCCGTCACCACGACGAAGCCGTAGAAGACCCTGCCCTCGACAATTTCGCCGTCCTCGGCGAAGGTCTGGTCGCCGACGACCTCCGTGAGCGGGGTGCCGGGCGGCACCCCGGTCGTGTCACCGTCGGGAAAGCCGGGCGGGATGCCTTGAGTCGCGTCGGACGCTTCAGGCGTGCGCGCGGACGGCGTGATCGCCGTTTCCGCCGCCTGCCGGTGCGCGGTGCCCAGCTCCTGCGCGGCGGCCACGACCAGTGCCAGGGCGGCGACCGCGGCTACGACATACCACCACGTCTTCGCCACCCCGGCATAGTCGCGAAAAATCAGCCGATGCGCCAGGTGTCGCCACCCAGCAGCAGCTCACTCAGATCGCCGGGGCCCTTCTGCGCCACGGACTCCTCAAGCTGGTCGGTCATCAGCGACTCGTACGACGGCCGGTCGACACTGCGGAAGATGCCGATCGGCACGTGCTCGAACGCCGGCTCGTCGAGCCTGCTGAGCGCGAAGGCCACCGACGGGTCGGGGTTGTGCGCGTCGTGCACGAGGATCTGGTCCTCGCTCACGCCCTCGCGGGCCACCACCTCGACGCCGCCGTTCCGGCCGCGCACGACGGCCTTCGAGGCGCTCACGATCGGCTGGCCGTGCTCCAGCCGCAGCGTGATGTCGTCGCGGACCTCGGGGTCCTTGAGCTGCTCGAAGGCGTTGTCGTTGAAGATGTTGCAGTTCTGGTAGATCTCGACCAGCGACGTGCCGCGGTGGGCGGTGGCCTCGCGCAGCACCGACTGCAGGTGCTTGCGGTCGGAGTCGATGGTCCTGGCCACGAACGACGCCTCGGCGCCGATGGCCAGCGAGATCGGGTTGAACGGCTTGTCCAGCGAGCCCATCGGCGTCGACTTGGTGATCTTGCCGACCTCGGAGGTGGGCGAGTACTGGCCCTTCGTCAGCCCGTAGATCCTGTTGTTGAACAGCAGGATGTTCAGGTTGACGTTGCGGCGCAGCGCGTGGATCAGGTGGTTGCCGCCGATCGACAGCGCGTCACCGTCACCCGTGATCACCCACACGCTCAGGTCGGGCCTGCTCGCCGCCAGCCCGGTGGCGATCGCCGGCGCCCGGCCGTGAATGGAGTGGAAGCCGTAGGTGTTGAGGTAGTACGGGAAGCGCGAGGAGCAGCCGATGCCGGAGACGAACACGATGTTCTCGCGCTTGAGCCCCAGCTCGGGCAGGAAGCTCTGCACCGCGGCCAGGATCGCGTAGTCACCGCAACCCGGGCACCAGCGCACCTCCTGGTCGGACTTGAAGTCCTTCAGGCCCTGCTTCACGTCGGTCTTCGGGACGAGTGACAGACCTCTCCCGTTTACCAGCTCAGTCACTGTCGATCACGTCCTGGATGACTCCGGCCAGCTCCTCGGCCTTGAACGGGAGCCCGCGCACACGGTTGTAGCTGATGATGTCCACGAGGTACCTGGCCCGCAGCAGCAGGGCGAGCTGGCCGAGGTTGATCTCCGGCAGCAGCACCTTGTCGTAGCGCTTGAGCACCTCGCCGGTGTTGGCGGGCAGCGGGTTGAGGTGGCGCAGGTGAGCCTGCGCGACCTTGCCGCCGTTGCGCCTGATCCGCCGCACGGCCGCGGCGATCGGCCCGTACGTCGAGCCCCAGCCGAGCACGAGCACGCTCGCGTCGCCGTCGGGGTCGTCGACGTCCAGGTCGGGCACGTCGATGCCGGCGATCTTCGCGGCCCGCGTGCGCACCATCAGGTCGTGGTTGTTCGGGTCGTAGGAGATGTTGCCGGTGCCGTCGGCCTTCTCGATGCCGCCGATGCGGTGCTCGAGCCCGGCGGTGCCGGGGATGGCCCACGGGCGGGCGAGCGTCTCGGTGTCACGCTTGTACGGCAGGTACTCGCCGTCGGCGCCGTTCGGCTCGACGGTGAACTCCTGCGAGATGTCGGGCAGATCCGACACCTCCGGCAGGCGCCACGGCTCGGAGCCGTTGGCCAGGTAGCCGTCCGAGAGCAGCATGACCGGCGTGCGGTACTTGATCGCGATCCTGGCCGCCTCGACCGCCGCGTCGAAGCAGTCGCTCGGCGACATCGGCGCCACGATCGGCACCGGCGACTCGCCGTTGCGCCCGAACATGGCCATCAGCAGGTCGGTCTGCTCGGTCTTGGTCGGCATGCCCGTGCTCGGACCGGCCCGCTGCACGTCCACGACGATCAACGGCAGCTCGGTCATGACCGCCAGGCCGACCGTCTCACCCTTCAGCGCCACACCGGGGCCGCTCGTCGTCGTCACGCCGAGCGCGCCGCCGAACGCGGCCCCCAGCGCCGCCCCGACGCCCGCGATCTCGTCCTCGGCCTGGAACGTGCGAATGCCGAACCGCTTGTGCTTCGACAGCTCGTGCAGGATGTCGCTGGCCGGGGTGATCGGGTAGGAGCCGAGGAACAGCGGCAGCTTCGACTGCACGCTCGCGGCGATCAGGCCGTAGGCGAGCGCCTGGTTGCCGGAGATGTTGCGATAGACGCCGGGCGCGAGCTGCGCCGGCTTGACCTCGTACGAGACCGAGAACGACTCGGTCGTCTCCCCGTAGTTCCACCCTGCCTGGAAGGCCGCGATGTTGGACTTGGCGATGTCCGGCTTCTTGGCGAACTTCTGCTCAAGGAACTTGATCGTCGCCTCGGTCGGCCGGTGGTACAGCCACGACAGCAGGCCCAGGGCGAACATGTTCTTCGAGCGCTCGGCGTCCTTCTTGGACAGGTCGAAGCCCTCGAGCGCCTTGACCGTCAGCGAGGTCAGCGGCACCGCGTGCACCCGCCACTCGCTCAGCGAGTCGTCCTCAAGCGGGTTGGCGGCGTAACCGACCTTCTGCAGGTTGCGCTTGGTGAACTCATCGGTGTTGGCGATGATGTCCGCGCCCCTGGGCAGGTCGCCCAGGTTGGCCTTGAGCGCGGCGGGGTTCATGGCCACGAGCACGTTCGGCGCGTCGCCGGGCGTGAGGATGTCGTGGTCGGCGAAGTGCAACTGGAAACTCGACACGCCGGGCAGGGTGCCTGCGGGCGCGCGGATCTCCGCTGGGAAGTTGGGGAGCGTCGACAGGTCGTTGCCGAACTCCGCCGTGCCGGCGGTGAAACGGTCACCGGTCAGCTGCATGCCGTCGCCGGAGTCCCCAGCGAATCTGATGATCACGCGGTCGAGTTGCTGGACCTGCTTCGTCACAGCTCAGTCCTCCTCGACGCGCCAATGCGCGGTTGCTTCGGGCGCGTTCTCTGTTTCCATGCTAGATCCTCGGAAGGTCACGCGTTTGCATGCCGCGCAAAGCGGGTAAACGCGGTCGGAGTTCAGTCAGGGTGAGGTGGGAGAACGACGACACAGCCCGGACGCGAGCCTGCAGAGGTCTACATGCAGGCGGGCGAACAGGACGGTTCGGGTCACGAGCGCCAACTATACGTCCCCCCAACACATGCGCTATGTCAGGGGCTGCTTGCGTGGCAGCTCGTTCCCTGACCTGTACAGGCGTCCGGCCTGCATCCCCGCAGAGCCGTACAACTCAGGAACGGTCACGAAGCTGTAACCCTTCCCACGCAACCTTTTGAGGATGTCCGGAACCGCATCAACGGTTTCCCGATGAATGTCGTGCATGAGAATGATCGCACCTGGATGAGCCTCGCGCACGGCCCGCTCCGCGATGTCCCCGGCCTTGCCCCCGTTCTGGTCGTCCGTATCGACGTCCCAGGTGACCAGCGACAACCCCATCTCGCGGGCGACGTTGCCCACCTGCTGGCTCACCGCCCCGTACGGCGGCCGCACCAGCTTCGGCATCTGCCCGATGATGCCCGACACCACGTCTCCCGTCTTGCCGAGTGTGTCGGTGATCTTGCTGCTGCCCTGTTTCGACAGGTCCCTGTGCGCCCACGTGTGGTTCCCGACGAGGTGGCCCTCCGTGCTCATCCGCCGCACCAGCGCCGGCTGCGCGGTGGCGTTGCTGCCCACGACGAAGAACGTGGCCCGCGCCCGCTCCCGCCGCAGCAGGTCGAGCAGCCTGCCCGTGTACGGCCCAGGCCCGTCGTCGAACGTCAGCGCCACGCACTTGACCTTCGCGCAGTCCACGCTCCCCGCCCGGTTGCTGACGGCGTCCGGATCGGTCGTGGGGGTGAAGCTCGGCTTGTCCCCGCCCTGCGCGCGGTTCTCCCGTACGCTCCGCTGCGCCTGCCGTCCCAGCTCCGACAACAGCGGCTCGACCTGCTCGGCCGGCACCGCCACCGCCACCCGGCCGAGCGAGCACGGCCCGACCTGGCAGTCGTCGAACTCCACCACGAGATCGCCGCGCCGGTTGAACGCCATCGAGTCGAACTCGTCGCCCCCGTCGCGCTCCACCTCGTCCCCGCGCTCCACCTCGTCCCCGGGCTCCACCTCGTCCCCGCGCTCCTTGAGCCGCTCCTTGACCAGCGTCGCCAGCCGCACGAGCGCCGCCCGCCCAGCCAGCAGCCCGGTCGAGCCGGTCGCCTCGCGCGTGTGCGGGTCGAACCAGAACGTCCGCGTGGAGTTCGCCCAGCTCTCCCCCTGGAACTCCCCGGTGCGCAACCGCACCGCGACGGCGTCGGGGGAGGCGGCGGCGAGCTGCCAGTCCACGTTCAGCTCGGGACGGGGGCTGACGGGCTCGGCGTCGCGGGTGCGCGTCCTGAACCTCTGAAGCTGCCGCTCGGCCTGGTCGCGCAGCTCGCGGTTGAGCTTGTCCGCGCCGGCGAACTCGGGGTAGTTGATGTGCACGTACCTGCTGCCCTCGGAGTCGCCTTCCGTCAGGGTCCTGGTGGACAGGCCGATGACGGTCGCCGGGTCGACGAAGTCGATCAGCGTCGGCTCTGCCGGGACCACGACGTCCCTCTCGGGGGAGGCGACGGCCAGACCGCACCCTGAGGCCGAGAGGGCCAGCAGAGCGATTCCGGAGAAGAATCGCGATTTGTGCATGCTTGTCAGGGTATGGGGCTGATCTTACGATTTACTCCGATTTTGGGTGATAGCTCCGGACACTTTGACCGCGGTGGGTACCCCTTGACGCGAACCAGATGCGGCCTACGTCGGGGACGGCGCCGACGAGTGGTGGGGTCGCACGTGTACGACCTCGCCGCGCTGCCCCCGGCCTTCGCGGACGCCCGTCATCCGGTGGGACCGTCGTGTCTGGTATGCCTTGATCGCGTTGGGCGCTTGACTGCATTGCGTACCTCCCGACCGCACTGAGAACGGCTTGATCACATGGCGAATGACTTGACACTCGGTGCGATCAAGTCGCACTCGATGCGATCGAGCCGCAGTCAGTCCGGTCGAGCCGCACTCAGAGCGATCGAGCCGCGGTCAGTCCGGTCGAGCCGCACTCAGAGCGATCGAGCCGCGGTCAGTCCGGTCGAGCCGCGCCCACGGCGATCGGGCCGCGCCCGAAGCAATCGGGCCCCACCCTGTGCAGTCAAGCCAGCGCAGTTGAGCCGTTCGCAGTTCAGTGGCTTGATCGCCCTGGGTGCGGCGGCCCGCCGGAGTTACCATCGCCTCATGGACGGCTACTACGGGTCTTACATACTCGTCGCCGCGCTCCTCGCCCTCGGCGTCGCCATCGTGGCCGGCGCCCTCCTCGCCAACCGCCTCCTCCGCCCCACTCGTCCCACCCCGGAAAAGCTGACCACATACGAATGCGGGGTAGATCCGGTAGGCGAAGGCTGGGCCCAGTCACAGGTCCGCTATTACGTCTTCACCTACCTGTACGTCGTCTTCGCCGTGGACGCGGTCTTCCTGTTCCCCTGGGCCACCGTCTTCGACGCGCCGGGGTACGGAGTGGCCACCTTGGTGGAGATGTTCGTCTTCCTGGGCTTCATCGCGTTGGGGATCTTGTACGCGTGGCGCAAGCGGGTTCTCACTTGGACCTAGGCAGGGTGGCTTATCTTGCTGTGCCATGTCTGCCTGTCCTGAATGTGGTCAACCGCTTGAGGGCGAACCCCATTTCCCTCAGTGGTGTGCGGCTTGTGACTGGAACGTGGTCCGGCGGGAGAGGCGTGGAGCGGTCCCGTTCGGGCGACTACAGGGCTGGTTGGTGCGAGGACTCCACGAGGACGTGATCCGCTCCCGTACCTCTCAACGCGGCACGCCCCCCACCGGCACAAGACCCGCTCCCAACACCGCCCCTGCGACCCCACTCGCCTCCACCACCGGCCCTGACCCCGCCCTTGCGGCTGCCCGCGCTTCCGCTACCGGCCCCGATATCACCCCAGCAGCCCCGCCCACCTCCGCCGGCGACCGTCACACCGCTCCTGCGGCCCCACTCGCTTCCGCCACCGGCCCCGATCCCGCCCTTGCGGATCCCCCTGCCGCTCCCGCCGCCAGCCAAGCCACCTCTGCCCCAGGGCGCGACGCCGTCCTTCACACCAACCACAGCACCAGTAGCGTCACCCTCCACAACCCAACCGCCTCACCAGGTATCGCCGGCACCGTCGTCATCGCCCTCGCCCTCCTGACCCACCTCCTCACTCCAGCCTTCCTCCTCTTAGGCATCTACCTCCTAACCCTCGGCAGCCTCTTCGCCATCCTCCCGTCCCTGGTAGCGCTAGACCTGGCCTGGCTCCTCCGCCCCCGCCCCGCCCCGTTCCCGCCCAACACGCAGCCCCTCACCCGAGAAACAGCCCCCCCACCTGTTCACTCTCCTCGACCACATCGCCACCGAGACAGGCGCCCCACGCATCGACATAGTGGCGATCAGCGGCGAAACGAACGCCTCCCTCCGCACCTACGGTTGGCGCCGCCGCCCAGTGCTCGAAATCGGCTACCCGATGTGGCTCATCCTCACCCCGCAGGAACGCATCGTCCTCCTCGCCCACGAACTGGCCCACGCCAGCAACGGCGACGCCCGCCACAGCTTCATCGTGGGCAGCGCACTCCACTCCCTCACCGTGCTGATCGACGTAACCGCCTTCGACTGGAGAGAGGGCGACGGCCTGGCCCGTCCGGTCGCCGAATCCCTGCTTGCGGTACTCGGCCTCCCCATCCGAGGCCTCACGCTGGCCATGGGCCTCCTGCTGTTCCGCTCGTCCCAACGCGCCGAGTACCGCGCGGACGAACTGGCCGCCCACGTAGCAGGCACCCCCGCCATGACCGCCCTCTTCGACACCACGACCACGACGGCACCCTCCGCCATCAGATTCCTGGAAGCGAGCGCACTCACCGTCACACCCGAAGACCTGTGGACGGCCCTCCGCTCCGCCACCACCACTGTCCCGCCCTCAGAACGGGAACGCCGCCGCCGCGCCGCCCGCCTTGAGGAACTCCGCGTCGACATCACCCACCCGCCCACGTACCTGCGAATCGAGGCGGTGAAGGCGCTGCCGTACACAAAGGGCCGCATCCCAAATAGCGACATGTCCGCAATCGACAAGGAACTCGAAACGGTCGTCCTCCGAGTAGCCCAATCGATCAGAGAAAACGCCCAATCAGCCCTCTACTCCTAGCCACTCCACCACCACTCGCCTCCCGTCCCACCCCGTCATCCCTCACCACCTGCGCTTCCAGCCTCAACCACAACTACTGAGCCCTCGCCTGAGACCCGTCCCGCGGTCCGCCGTTCCTTCGGTCCGCCGTTCCTTCGGGCCCGCTCCCGCAGCCCCCTTCTCGGCCCCCAGCCCTCAGCCCCAGCCCTCAGCCCCAGCCCTCAACCCGCGGCACCTCCACCTCCCCGATTACTCCCTTCCTTTGCCAGCCCTGTGATCCGCGCAAGAATGGCCATATGGCAGCAACGGATCTCCCGATGCCCACCGTGGGCCCCATCTCACGGCTGGCGCCCAAACCCATGCGCTTCGTCCTCAACTGGGGCCGCCGCTACTCGCTCTGGGTCTTCAACTTCGGGCTGGCCTGCTGCGCCATCGAATTCATCGCGGCCTCCACAAGCCGCCACGACTTCATCCGCTTCGGCGTCATCCCATTCGCGAACGGCCCCAGACAGGCCGACCTCATGATCGTCTCAGGCACGGTCACCGACAAGATGGCCCCGGCCGTGAAGCGCCTGTACGAGCAGATGCCCGACCCCAAATACGTCATCTCGTTCGGCGCCTGCTCCAACTCCGGCGGCCCGTACTGGGACTCGTACTGCGTCACTAACGGCGTGGACCAGATCATCCCCGTCGACGTCTACGTCCCCGGCTGCCCGCCCCGACCGGAAGCCCTCCTGTACGGCATCACCAAGCTCCAGGAGAAGATCGCCGCCGAACGGCTCAGCGACCGCTACGTCTGGTCCCGCTCCCACACAGACCAGCCCCAAGACCCCACCCCGAACACGGACCAGGAGTCGCAGCGGTGACCCCCGACAACACCGGCGACGCCCCGACCCCCGACAAGCCCACCCCGGACAAGCCCACCCCGGACCAGCCCACCCCGGATATGTCGGCCTCGGGCACGCCCGCCCCGGACACGCCCGCATCCGACAGGCGAGGGACCAGCGCACAGGCTCCCAGGGCAGAGGCCCGGCGCCCAGAGGCCACCAGCGCAGAGGCCACCCATCTGGAGGCCACGAGCGCAGAGGCCACCCATCTGGAGGCCACGAGCGTAGAGGTCACCAGTGCACAGGACTCCAGTTCAGAGGCCCCTCGCCCGGAGGCCACCAGCGCAGACGCCGCCCATTCGGAAGCCGTGAGCGCAGAGGCCACCAACGCCGCCCCAGCCACCCACAGTGCCCCCACCACCCACACCGCGGCCATAACCACACACTTCGGCGACCGAGCCCAAATCTCGGATTCCTTCGGCGACACCACGATCGACGTCGCCCCCACCGACTGGCTCGCCCTGCTGACCCACGTCCGCGACGCCCTGAACTTCACCTTCTTCGACTGGCTGACCGCCGTAGACGCCCCACCCCACACGTTCGCCATCGTCGCCCACGTCTACAACCCGACCGCGGGCCGCCGTCTCCTCCTGCGCACCCACGTCCCCCGAAACAACCCCCACCTCCCCACCGCCGTGGACATCTACCGGGGCGCGAACTGGCACGAACGCGAAACGTTCGAAATGTTCGGCGTGATCTTCGACGGTCACCCCAACCTCGTCCCGCTCCTCCTCCCTGACGGCTTCGAGGGCCACCCGCTCCGCAAGGACTTCATCCTGGCCGCCCGCGTCGCCAAGCCCTGGCCGGGCGCCAAGGAGCCGGGGGAGTCAGGCCACGGCGCCCCGAGCCGCCGCAAGACCCTTCCGCCAGGAGTTCCAGCCGACTGGGGGCCACCTGATGCTTGAAGTGGTGCTGAGCTTTGTCGTCATTCTCATCGTGTTCCTGGTCCTGCCCTTGATCATCGGCCAGACCGAGCACAAGGTCATGGCCCACATGCAGTCAAGGCTCGGCCCCATGTACGCGGGAGGCTTCCACGGCTGGGCGCAGCTCATCGCCGACGGGGTGAAGTTCGCCCAGAAGGAGGACGTCATCCCGGCCGCGGCCGACCGCCGCATCTTCATGATCGCGCCAGGCGTGGCCCTGGTGCCGTACCTGGTCGTCCTGATCGCCATCCCCATCGACCGCGATCGCGTCGCCGTGCACCTCGACCTCGGACTCTTCTTCGTCCTTGCCGTCATGGGCATCGGCGTCCTGGGCTCGATCATGGCCGGCTGGGCCTCGGCCAACAAGTACTCCGTCCTCGGCGGCATGCGCTCCGCCGCCCAGCTCATGTCGTACGAGTTGCCTCTGGTTCTGGCCGCGTCATCGATCGCCATGGCTGCGGGCACCCTGTCGATCCCGGGGATCGTCGAAGCCTGGCAGTGGTGGTGGCTTCCCTGGCAGGCGATCGGCGCCATCGTCTTCTTCCTGGCCGGTCTCGCCGAACTCCGCCGCCCCCCGTTCGACATGCCCATCGCCGAATCCGAGATCATCATGGGCCCGATGACCGAGTACACCGGCATGCGCTTCGCCCTCTTCATGCTCTCCGAGTACGCCGGCATCGTCGTCCTGTCGTTCCTGACCACCGTGCTGTTCCTGGGCGGCTGGCAGGGGCCCTTCCTCCCGGGCTGGCTGTGGACGCTCCTCAAGGTCTTCTTCCTGGCCTTCCTCGTCATCTGGATCCGCGTCACGTTCCCTCGCCTGCGCGAGGACCAGCTCCAGAAACTGGCCTGGGCAGTCTTGGTGCCCCTCTCCCTCGCCCAACTGGCCCTCACGGGCATCGTCAAGGTGCTCACCTGACATCACGGGCTCGTCATGGTGCTCACCTGACATCACCGGCATCCTCAAGGTCCTCATCGCACTAATCCCGCCAGGCACAACCCCTCCAGGTGGCACAACTACCGCCCAAACAACGCCCTGACACCGCGCTGCGACGCCGGAACCCTTATGCCCGCCTTATTCGTCGTACTGAAACAAGGGGGCCCTTTGGGGGGAATGACGAGTGAATCAACTCCGACCACGCGCCGGCGCCACAAAGAACAGCTACTGCCCGCAAACAACGCTGACCTCTGACCACCAGAAACTGACCGTCACCGACACCTTCAGCGGCGATTCAGTCACTCTGACACCAGCTCGCCTCTACCACTACAAATACGACCAGGAGCAAACCTCCGGCCAGAAGCCGTCAACCATGCAAGGCCTGGCAGCCCTTGACCCTGACGGCCTGGTCCTCGTCGACTTACCGGGTGACTGGCACGCACCCGACCTCACCGAATTCGCGCGCCAGGCCGGAATCCCGGTGGAGGACGCCCGTAATGCTCGCTCCAACAAGGTCCGCGCGGTTCTGGCATCCCGAGCTCCGGGCTGGCGGCGTGTACGCGGCCTTCCACCCCCTTCCGCTGCGAAATGGCGCAAACCGGTCGTCATTTGTCTGGCCATCGCAGGTGCGTTATCGATGGCCTACCTCGCGTCCTCAGGGATGTGGGCCGCCTGGCGGGGGCTTTCCACGATCGGCAGAGTGCTTGTCGATCTCCTCGAAGCCAAATGGCTGTTGGTGACCTTCAGCCCGGCGTTGCTCCTCCTTCGGCCCGCACTGGCGAGAACTCATCGCTGGCGCGTCGCACGGGGCACGATCCTCGGCCCGTACGGCGGCCCGTACCTGACGAGAGGCTCCTTGACCAAGCTCCATGTAACGCAGGGCAACAACGTCGTGGCCAAGCTCCGCCTGGGCGAGAACCCCGGCTGGGCCTTCAGCCTCCTCCTCTACCGGTATGAGGACCTGAGCGGCCTGCTCGTCCTGGACCGATTCGGCCACGCCCTGCATCACCTCCCCGGCCCCTGGTCTCCGCAGGACGTGGAACGGTTCGCGAAACGTCAGGACCTCGCCCTTGCCGTGCACAAGGTGACCCGGGAGGAGTACCTCGCCTACGCGAAGGGCGCCAAAGAAGCGACCCCCTGACCCGCGCCGTCAGAGCCCTCAGTGGCATAGCGGCCCGGCGGACCTCGGTTCGGCTCAGCGGACGATGGCCAGCATCACGTCCGAAGCCGATGGCCGTTCCTCGGGTTGCTTGTTCAGGCAGGCCTTCACGATCCCGCGTAACGCGGGCGGCAGCGGCGATAAGTCGGGATGGAAGGTGAGCACGCGATGGAACACCGCCGGCACTGTGTCCTCCCCGAATACCGGCCGCCCCGTAGCCGCGTACATCATCGTCACGGCCCAGCTGAACACGTCAGAGGCCGGCCCCACCGCCGCCCCCGTCAGTTGCTCAGGCGACATGTACGGCGGCGTCCCCACCATCTTCCCCGACGTCATCGTGACCTGATCGAGCGCGCGCGCGATCCCGAAGTCGATCACCCGGGGCCCGTCATGCCCGATCAGCACGTTGCTCGGCTTGAAGTCGCGATGGACGACCCCCGCCTTGTGAATGGCCGCCAGCGCCCCCGCCGTGGACAGCGCCAGCCTGGTCAGGCCGTCCTCGTCACGCGGGCCGTACTTCTTGACGAGTTGCTCCAGTGACGGCCCCTCCACGTATTCGCTGACGATGTACGCGTGCTGACCCGAGATGTTCACATCGAGCACGCGGGCTGTGGAAAACGTCGCCACCCGCCGCGCCGCCTCCACCTCCCGGGCGAACCTCGCGCGCGCCGTCTCGTTCACCAGGTCGTGCAGCACCTTGACGGCGACCCGCACCCCGTTGGGCGCCATGGCGAGGTAGACCGACCCCTGGCCGCCGCGCCCGAGCTGTTGCAGCACGCGATAGTGGCCCACCCACTCAGGATCGCCCGGCCTGCGCTGGTGGCTGGGCGCGGTGGTGCGCTGCCGCAGGTCGGTTGGGTGGTACGCGGGCGTGGTGAGCCGGGCGCGCGCCATGAACGGCACCAGGATGCCCGCGTGGATGACCCCGCCGAGCCAGCTGACGAAGAGGCCGACCGTGGTGATCAAGGACAGCGCCTCGGGGATATCCTCATAAGTGTCGTACGCCATCACAGCGATCAGGAACGAGCCGATGCTCACTCCGTAGACCGCCGCAGCGACACCGTGCCAGATGTTGCGCAGCCAGAAAGCCGCGATCCCGATCGCCAGCGGGGTCGCCAGGCCGCACGTGAACAAGGGCAAGCAGGCCCATGCGACGGCGGCCGTCCACCTCAAGCTGCTGGGGCGGACGGGATGGCTTTGGTGCATGGCGGAGAGACTATCGCCATGCCGTAGTTCATATCGGGCATGCACACAGGTTGTGGATAACCTCCCGTCAGCCTGTGGATAGCTGTGGAAAACCTGGGGACAACGCGCTGGCTCATTCACGTCTGCGGCCAAGTGCGTCATGATGTTGAACCATGGCGCGGATACCGGGAGTCGGACTGGCAAAGGGGCTGTCCATCACCCTTCGCCACATGCTGCGCAAATCGGTCACGCAGCAGTATCCCGAGGTCAAGCCTGATCTGCCGCCCCGCAGTCGAGGCGTTATCGCGCTGGTTGAGGAAAACTGCACTTCTTGCATGCTTTGTGCCCGAGAGTGCCCCGACTGGTGCATCTACATCGACTCGCACAAGGAGACGATCCCGGCCCCCGAGGGCGGCCGCGCCCGCCAGCGCAACGTCCTCGACCGCTTCGCCATCGACTTCGCCCTGTGCATGTACTGCGGGATCTGCATCGAGGTCTGCCCCTTCGACGCGCTCTTCTGGGCTCCGGAGTTCGAGTATGCGGAAGGTGACATCCGCAACCTTCTCCACGAGAAGGACAAGCTGGCCACCTGGGCTCAGGCCGTTCCTCCGCCTCCGGCCCACGACGCCGGCGCCGAGCCTCCGAAGGAACTGACGGCCGCCCCCCGCCGCCCGGCCGCCGATCGCCCGAGCACTGGCCGTCCGAGCGCCGACCGCCCGAGCACTGGCCGTCCGAGTGCCGACCGTCCGAGTACTGGCCGTTCAAGTGCCGACCGTCTTGGCGCGGACCGACCTGGTAGCGGCCGGGCGAGCGGCGACCGTTCGACTAGCGACCGTCCTGGCGGCGACCGTCCCGCACGCACTCCAGCAGGCGAGGGCCCCAGCGCTGCTACCCCAGCGCCTCCGCCCGCCACGGCGGCCCAAACCCCTTCCACGGAATCCCAGGCCCCCTCCACGGGGCCCCAAGTCCCCTCGATCAGCGCCGAGACCACTCCACGCACGACGACGGGCGACGACTCCGCCGAGCAGACGACCGGCGAATCCTCGGCCGAGACGGCGACCGGCACATCCGCCCCTCAGACGCCCCCGGCGCGCCGCTCCCGCCGCCCGATGACGAACGTACGAGGCATCCGCCCTCCAGGCGCCCTCCCCTCCACGCCCGCCCAGTCGGAAACCCCAAGCACACCGCCGGACACGCCCGAAGCGGCAAGCACGCCGCCCAACGCCACAGAAGCGGCAAGCACGCCGCCCAACGCCACAGAAGCGGCAAGCACGCAACCCGGCACCAAGGAAGCGGCCCCGCCCGCGGACCAGCCAGGCACGCCCTCGTCCACCAGGCACCCCCAAGAGCCCTCGGAGCGCCAGCCCCCTGAACGCTCCCATCCCTCGGACGAGCCGGGAGACCAAGCGTCATCCACAGGACAGCCACCTGAAGACAAGTTGTCCACAGGCGCGGGCGAAACGCGATCGGAGCCCGGAAACAAGGAGCAGACTTCTGCCGCGAGCCCCCGCAGACGCAGGATGGCCGATCCACGGTCCATCCGACCGCCTGGGCGGCTCGGTCCAGACGATTCGAAGGAGTCAGAGGAGGAGTCGTGACCGAGGCGGTGCCCTCCTACCTGTCACCCACCGGGCAAGAGATCGTCTTCTTGCTGCTGGGAGCGGTAGCGGTCGGATCGGCGCTGCTTGTCGTCACGACGAGGCAACTCGTCCACGCCGCCCTCTGGCTCGTGGTCTGCTTCGGCGCCCTGGCGGGCGGTTATCTGGTGCTGACCGCCGAGTTCGTGGCGTGGGTGCAGGTGCTCATCTACGTGGGCGCGGTGGTGGTGCTGCTGCTGTTCGGCATCATGCTCACGCGCGCCCCCATCGGCCGCTCCGCCGACCTCGACAGCGGCAACAGGCTGGTCTCTGCCCTGGTGGCGGTGGCGACGGCGGCGATCCTGGTCACGGTCGTGATCGACGGCTTCCGTACGGCCTACGCCCCGCTCACCCCCGGCCCGGGATCCGCGAGAGAGCTCGGCGGCAGTGTGTTCGCCACCTGGGTGCTGCCGTTCGAGGCGCTGTCCGTGCTGCTGCTGGCCGCCTTGATCGGCGCCATCGTCCTGTCCCGTACGGACATCCCAGGCGGCGCACCACCCCAACCGGACCCCACGCCACCGGCAGGCCCGCCGCAAGCCTCACCCCGCCCGAACGGCGCCTCACCACCCACCCAGCCGCAGAGCGCCACACCACCCACCCAGCCGCAGAGCACTTCACCACCCGACCGGCTGAAGAACACCGCACCACCCGACCGGCCAGTGGGCGACCCACCACCCGACCAGAGCGGGGGCCATTAGTGCACATCGTCTACCCGGCGGTCGTCTCCGCGCTCCTGTTCTCCATCGGCGTCTACGGCGTGCTCGCCCGCCGCAACACGATCCTCGTCCTGATGTCGGTGGAGCTCATGCTCAACGCCGTCAACCTCAACCTGGTGGCCTTCGACGTCTGGCTAGGAGACCGCCTGCACAGCGGCCAGGTGCTCACCCTCTTCGTCATCGTCATCGCGGCCGCGGAAGTCGGCCTGGGCCTCGCGATCGTGCTGGCCCTCTACAGGAACCGCCGCACGGTGGACCTCGACCACCTCCGGGACCTGGCGGAACCGGACGACGACGACGCGGAAACCCCGCCCCAACCGGCCCCCGTACGACTCCAGCCCGACATGCCCGACATGCCCGACATCGCCACCCCCGCGTCCCACCCCAACGACCACCACGACCCGCAGGAAGCCCACGCCAGGCGAGGAGGCGGCACGCCATGACGACGTTCCCGCTGCTGGCCGTCCTCCTGCCCTTCATCGCCGCCTTCGCGGGCCTCCTGCTCTCCCGACGGAACATTCGCCGAAACACCCGGCAAGGCACGCCGAACGCCAGAGCCGCCTGGATCGCGATCCTCCCCACGGCCGCCGCGGCGATCCTGACGATCGCACTGGCCTGGACGCCAGGCCTGGCCTACTTCGCAGAAACCACCACCCCACCCACCGGCCAGACCTACGGCACGATCGTCACCGGCGGCATCCCGATCTCGCTCACCCTCCAGGCCGACGCCCTGTCGAGCGTCATCGGCGTCCTGGTGACCCTCGTGGCCCTCGCCGTACAGGTCTATTCGGTCGGCTACCTCAAGGACGACCCCCGCTACCCCTCCTACAGCGCCTTCATCAGCCTGTTCACCAGTGCGATGCTCCTGGTCGTGTACGCGGGCGACCTCCTGCTCCTCTACGTCGGCTGGGAGATCATGGGCCTGTGCTCCTACCTCCTCATCGGCCACTGGTGGGAGGACCGGGGCAATTCACGCTCCGCGGTGAAGGCGTTCCTCGTCACCCGCCTCGGCGACGTCGGCTTCCTGTTCGGCATCTTCGTGCTCGGCATGGCGGCGGGCAGCTTCCGCATCGCCGACGTGCTGGCGAAGGTGCCCGACATGTCCGCGGCCACCCTGGTGACGGCCACGATGCTGCTGCTGGCCGGCGTGGCGGGGAAGAGCGCCCAGGTGCCGCTGCACACCTGGCTCCCGGACGCCATGGCGGGCCCGACGCCGATCAGCGCCCTGATCCACGCCGCCACCATGGTCGCCGCCGGCATCTTCATCGTGGCCAGGCTGTTCCCCGCGTTCCTCGGCGCCCGTCCCACGCTCGACGTGCTGGCCGTGGTCGCTGCGCTGGGCATGCTGGGCGCCGCGCTGGCCGCGCTCGCCCAGGACGACCTGAAACGCGTTCTCGCCTACTCCACGGTCAGCCAGCTCGCCTACATGGCGGGCGGCCTGGCCGCGGGCTCCGATACCGCGGCCGTCTTCCACCTGGTCACCCACGGCGCGTTCAAGGCGCTGCTGTTCCTCTGCGCCGGCGCGGTGATCCACCACGTCGGCTCCAACCTGATGACCCAGATGGGCGGGCTGCGCCGCGAGCTGCCGATCACGTTCGTCACGATGACGATCGGGTTCGCCGCCCTCATGGGCATCCCGCCGGCCAGCGGCTTCTTCAGCAAGGACGGCGTCCTGCTGGCCATGGACGGCGCGCTGTCGGGCGCGGGCCTCACGGACGCAGCCGCCCTCCTGCTGTACGGATCCGCGCTCGCGACGGTGGCCGTCACCGGCGCGTACGCCACCAGGGCCTGGCTGCGCACCTTCTTCGGCGAGGCGAGAGCCGTGGCGCTCCCGGAGCCCGAGCCCGGCACCGCGCACGTCGTGGACGTCAGGGAGGCCCCGCGCACGATGCTGGTCCCCGTCGTCCTGCTCGCGGCCCCGGCCCTGCTGCTGGGCTTCGCCGGCGAGCCGCATCTCGACGTCGGCGTGGCGGCCGTCAGCGTCGTGCTTGCGGCGCTGGGCGCGGGCGCGGTGTACGCGTTCTGGCGCATCGACCCCATCGCCGACCCGGCCCGCCTGCTGGGCCCGCTGCGGGCGCCGTGCGAGCGCGCGTTCTACGTCGACACCCTGTACGCAGCCCTGTTCGTCCGCCCCGTGCTCGCCCTGGCCAGGCTGATCGTCAGGACGGACGACGTGGTCGTGGACGGCGCGGTGCGCGGCTCGGGCAAGTCGGCCCGCGGCCTGTCGGGGCTGCTGCGCCTGGCGCAGAACGGCAACGTCCAGCTCTACGTGAGCGGCGTGCTGGCCGGTGTCCTGCTGATCGCGGTGGGGGCGGTGGTGTTCACGTGACGGCCCGGCACGGCACCGAACCGAGGGGAGTCGCATGATGGGCTGGATCCCGGTCGCGCTCCTCGCCGTACCCCTCCTGGGCGCCCTCCTGCTGCTCCTGCCGCCGCGAGCGCTGCGCGACGTGCTCCGCTCGTACGGGCTGATCTTCTCAGGCGTCACGCTGGCACTGAGCCTCGCGCTCCTGGCGACGTTCGACTACGGCGCGCCCGCCGGGATCCAGTACGAGCTCGATCAGCCGTGGATCCCCGGCCTGGGGCTCCGATTCCATCTGGGCATCGACGGCGTCTCCCTGCCGCTGATCGTGCTGACGGCGCTGCTCACGTTCCTGTGCTTCGTCTACCTGCGGTGGGGCGGCATGGGCGCAAGGCCGAGAGCGCTCGTGTTCACGATGCTGGTGCTCGAAGTCGGCATGATCGGCACGTTCCTCGCCCTCGACCTGCTGCTCTTCTTCGTGTTCTTCGAGATCGTGCTCATCCCGATGTACTTCCTGATCGGCATCTGGGGCGGCGAGGGGCGCAGGGCGGCGTCGATCAAGTTCATCCTGTACACGTTGCTCGGCTCGGTCGTCATGCTGCTCGGCCTGCTCCTGGTGTGGGCCCAGACGGGCACGCTCGACATCGAGGCGCTGAGCGCGGCCCACGGCGCCGGTATGCCGCGATCCGTTCAGATCCTGGCGTTTGTCGCGATCGGCATCGGTCTGGCCGTCAAAACCCCCATGTGGCCGCTGCACACCTGGCTGCCGGACGCGCACACGGAAGCCCCCACGGTCGGCTCGGTGCTGCTGGCGGGGGTGCTGCTCAAGATGGGCACGTACGGCTTCGCCAGGATCGCCATCCCCGTCCTGCCCGAGGGCGCGGCGGCGGTTGCGCCGTGGCTGGGGGCGTTCGCCGTGGTCGGCATCGTCTACGGCGCCCTCGCCTGCCTGGCGCAACGCGACCTGAAACGCATGATCGCCTACTCCTCGGTGGGCCACATGGGCTTCGTCCTGCTCGGCTTCGCCACGCTGACCCCCGTCGGCATCAACGGCGCCCTGTTCGCCAACGTCGCCCACGGCCTCATCACCGGCCTGCTGTTCTTCCTGGCAGGAGCGATCAAGGACCGCCACCACACCGCGGAGATGCCGGCGCTGGGCGGCGGCATGCTGGCGACGATGCCGCGGCTGGGCTCGCTGCTCACGTTCGCGTCGATCGCGTCGCTGGGCCTGCCGGGGCTGGCCGGGTTCTGGGGGGAGATGCTGGCGCTGTTCGGGGCGTTCCAGCCGGCGGACGGGCTGCCGCGCGGCCTGTTCCTGACGTACATGGTGATCGGGGGACTGGGCGCGGTCCTGACCGCCGCGTACTTCCTGGTCATGCTGTCGCGCGTCACCCACGGCCGGCGGGCCCCCGCCGCCGTGGCCCGCACGCCCGACGACCTCGTGCCGCTGGACGACCACCTGATCCATGAGCCCCCCGACGAACGCCCCGTCGTCGCCACCCGCGCGGCCGTTCTCGACGACGTCAGACGGTACGAGCTGGCCGCGTGGACGCCCCTGGTGATCCTGATCCTGCTGTTCGGCCTGTGGCCCGGCCTCCTGCTCTCGCTGACCACGCCGCCCGTGCAGACCCTGCTGGGAGCCATCTCATGATCCAGCAGATCGACTACTTCCTGATCGCGCCGCCCCTGGTGCTCGCCCTGGCGGCGGCGCTGGTGCTGCTGCTCGACGCGTTCCTCCCGGCCCGCCCGCGCACGAGGACGGGGCTGGGGCTCGCCACGCTCGCGGGCATCCTGATCTCCCTGGGGTTCGTGATCGCCCAGGCGTCCGGGGGAGGTTCGCCGCGGTCGACGTTCTGCGTCCCGCCCACGCTCGCCGGCGGACAGGCCCAGTCCGCGGCGCTGTGCTCGTTCGTCGTGGACGGGTTCACGCTGGTGTTCGCGGGCATGGTGCTGGCGGCCGCCGTGGTGATCGTCCTGATGTCGATGACCGAATTGGCGGGCGGCGCCATCCCCGTCGGCGAGTGGTACTTCCTGCTCCTGTGCACCCTCGTCGGCGCGGTCACCCTGCCCGCGTCCCGCGATCTGATCATGTTGGTGGTGGCGCTGGAGCTGGTCTCGCTCCCGGTGTTCGCCCTCACCGCGCTCAAACGCTACGACGGACGCTCGTCCGAGGCGGCCGTGAAGCTCTTCGTCGTGTCGGTGGTGTCCACGGCGATCATGCTGTTCGGCGTGTCCCTCCTGTACGGCATCGCGGGCTCGGTCTACCTGTCACGGCTGGGGCAGGTCTTCGGGGCGCCGGGAAGCGACCTGCCCGCGGTCGTCACGGTGGGCGTGGTCCTCGTGGCGGCCGGTTTCGCCTTCAAGATCGCCGCCGTGCCGTTCCACTCGTGGGCGGCCGACGTCTACCAGGGCGCGCCCATCCCCGTGGCGGCACTGCTCTCGGTCATCTCGAAGGCGGCCGGGTTCGCCGGGCTGATCCTCGTCCTGGTGACCGCCCTGTTCGGGCAGGCCGGCACGTGGACCCCGATCCTGGCGATCGTGTCGGCGCTCACCATGACCGCGGGCAACCTGCTCGCGATGCGCCAGCGCTCCGCCGTACGCCTGCTGGCCTGGTCGTCGGTGGCGCAGTCCGGCTACATCCTGGCGCCGCTCGCCGTGGCGGCCACGACCCCGGGGGCGGTCGGCACGTCCACGGCCTATCTGGTGATCTACGCGGCCATGAACCTCGGCGCGTTCGCCGTCGTCATGCTCGTGTCGCGGACGACGGCCCGCAACGAGCTCGACGACTACCGCGGCCTGGCGCTGCGCCGCCCGGCGGCGGGCATCACGCTGGCGTTCTGCCTGGTCTGCCTGGCGGGGCTGCCGCCGGGGCTGGCCGGGCTGTTCGCCAAGGTCTTCGTGTTCCGGGAGATCGTCGAGGGCGGGGCCGGGTGGCTGGCGGTGGTCATGGCCGTCAACACCGTGATCGGCCTGTACTACTACGCCGTCTGGACGGGCCGCCTGTTCACCCCGGCCGGCAGGGCGGAGCCGTCCCTTCACCGGCCGCCCGCGACGGCCTGGGTCGCCGTCGGCCTCGCCCTGGCCGCGGCCGTGCTCTTCTCGATCGCGCCCCAGCTCGTCCTGGACATGACCTCCCTGTCCGCTTCGGGCTGAGACCCGAGCCGTCCTCACGACACCCCGGCAAGTCGCGCTCCGCCCTCAGCTGAGCACACCGGGGAACGATGCACCGGGTCTTGGTCGTTGGACGTGATGAACCCAGACCACGAGAGGGGGGAACCTTGCACCACAACGGTCTGCGCACCGCCATCCTGCTCGGCGGGCTGTCAGCGCTGATCATCGCGGTGGGCGCGTGGTTGGGCGGCGGCACCGGTGCACGGATCGCGTTCGTGCTCGCCCTGGTGAGCAACGGCGTCGCCTACTTCTTCTCCGACCGCATCGCGCTGTCCGCCATGCGGGCCAGACCGGTCAGCGAGGTCGAACAGCCCACCCTCTACCGGATCGTCCGCGAGCTGTCCACGCAGGCCAGGCAGCCGATGCCGCGCCTGTACATCTCCCCGACGGTGCAGCCGAACGCCTTCGCGACGGGCCGGAGCCCCAGGCAGGCGGCGGTGTGCGTGACGTACGGGCTGACCAAGCTGCTCAACGAGGACGAGCTGCGCGGCGTGATCGGTCACGAGCTGTCCCACGTCTACAACCGGGACATCCTCATCTCCTCCGTGGCCGGCGCGTTCGCCACGATGATCACGTGGCTCAGCTACGTGGCCGTGTTCTTCGGCGGCTCGGACGACGACGAGGGCCCCGGCTTCGTGGGCGCGCTGCTGATGATGGTGCTCGGCCCGGTGGCGGCCACGATGGTGCAGATGGCGATCTCCCGTACGCGGGAGTTCCAGGCGGACGAGGCGGGCGCCAGGCTCACCGGCGACCCGCTGGCCCTGGCCTCAGCCCTCCGCAAGATCGAGATGGGCGCCCGCAGGCTGCCCCTCCCGGAGAACAGCCGCCTCACGTCGGCCTCGCACATGATGATCGCGAACCCGTTCAGCGGCTCCGGATTCGGCCGCCTCTTCTCGACCCACCCGCCCACCTCGGAGCGCGTCGCCCGCCTCGAGCGTATGGCCGGCTACCGCCGCTAACGCCCGCCTTCGGTGATCTTCCGCAGAATGGTCGCCAGATCCGGGGGATGCACGACCTCAGCGGTGCTTTCGAGCTCCTCAGGGCTCCACCACCGATACTCGGTCGTCGTGTCCTTCTCGATCTGCTCCATGTGCTCGAACGACACGACCGCGTCGCCCACCCGGATCGCGTAGAACGACTGGTCCTGGGTGAACGCGTACTCACCCCACTCGAACTCGATCAGCGCCTCGGCATGCGGCCCGGTGAACTCCTCCACCCCGGCCCGGATCCCGACCTCCTCGAACAGCTCCCGCGCCGCCGCCTCCTGCAGCGTCTCCCCGTCTTCCACGGCCCCGCCGATCGTGAACCAGAATTGCGACTCCGGCCGGGCCGGATCGAAGCCATGGAGCAGGAGCACGCGGCCTTGCTCGTCGATGGGCAGGACACGTGCCGTGAACCGGCGCAGGGGGATCTTCGTCACGCTAACCGAGCATAAGGTCAAGGCCGCCTGCAGCGCCGCCCTCAGATCAAGGAGCGGCCCGGGACACAAGGGTGTGCTGTGTCCCGGATACGCTCTCCGCGATCGTCTTGTGCCAGCTCGGAGCCGTACAGCATGCCTCGGGCTAGCGGTAGTTCACGAACTGCAGGGCGATGTCCAGATCCTTGCCCTTGAGCAGGGAGATGACGTCCTGAAGGTCGTCCTTCTTCTTGGAGCTGACCCGCAGCTCCTCGCCCTGAATCTGCGCCTTGATCCCCTTCGGCCCCTCATCGCGGATCAGCTTGGAGATCTTCTTCGCGTTCTCTTGGTCGATGCCCTCCTTCAGGCTGACCAGCATCCGGTACTCCTTACCCGACAACTTGGGCTCGCCAGCGTCGAGAATCTTCAGAGACAGGCCCCGCTTGACGACCTTCTCCTTGAACACGTCGAGCGCGGCACCCGCCCGCTCCTCGCTGTTCGCCTTGATCTCGATGTTGTTCTGCCCGGACCAGCTGATGCTCGCCCCGGTGCCCTTGAAGTCGAAGCGGTGCCCGATCTCCTTGACCGTCTGATTGAGAGCGTTGTCGACCTCCTGGCGGTCGATCTTGCTCACGATGTCGAAAGATGAATCGGCCAAAGCACCCATCCTCTCAGCTGCGGCGAAATCCGTCCGGCCCACGAAACGCCCGGACCCAGCGAACGAGCCTAGCCAGCATCGGGCCTCCGTGCAGGACCCCGTCCCCTTGCTCGCGTCGTACGCCCGCCATCCCCTTCGCCCATCTCCTCCCTCTTCCGTACCCTTCACCGCCCCTACGGTGGCACTCGGGGGTGGTGGGAGTGACGTCGGACTCGCCTCGGGACAAACCGGTGTCACGTGTACCTCCGAAGTCCGCTATTCTTCTGTCTGTCGCCGCGAGAGCGGATGGCACGGCAGGTTGCCCGAGTGGCCAAAGGGAGCGGTCTGTAAAACCGTCGGCTCAGCCTACGCAAGTTCGAACCTTGCACCTGCCACACCAGCGGGAAGAGGCCCGTCACCAGCGGAAACGCGGTGACGGGCCTCTCTCATTGTGTCCGGTGGTCTACGGCGATCACCGGCGTCCTACGGCCTCTCACGGCCAATACGCGGCCAAGTTTCTCGGTGCATGGCTGCACGTGGATGCCCCAGAGATTGCGCTCTCCGCCACTGTTGCTGACCGCAGCGATGATCAGGACCCAACCTCGATCCTTGCGCGTCCGACGCCGCTCGTGAGTGCACACCGACTGCCTGGGTGTTGCTCATGCTTCGTGCGAGGCCCGTGTTGGCAGCCAGGGAAGGGAGCTTGGGCTGTGGCTTCTAAGAGAACAGCACCGGTCTCGCTCAAGCCCTGTCTCGGTAGTGGGTCGGCGCTGTCGGCGCGCATCTCTCAGCGAATGCACGGGCGCCGGCCAGTTGGTCATCCAGCCGCTTTCGCTCGGATTGGCGGAAGCGATGCTGACACTGGGGCAGCAGAGGCTCAAGCATTGCTCACAACTCGCCAATGACCTCCTACCGCTTTCCGCTTGGCCGCTCGCGCTCTTCTCGCCTGGTGACAGCGAGAGATCGAACCGCGATCAAAGGAACCTTCCGTAGGTGCTTGTGCAGGGAGGAGTGGATGCTCCCCCAGCTTGGGCTCGATGCCAATCAGCAGCAAGGTCGGGACGGGTGGACTAGTTTTGTGAATCATCTATTCGAGTCTCCCAACGCCTGTTACGATCAGCCAGTGACAAGGCAAGAAGGATCCTCAGCAGTGGACGACGATCTGTCCTTGGACGATGATCTAGTCCAGTTCGCGCGCGCAGCGCTTGCGGCCAGCCCAGGATCCGAGATCCAGGTCGCGGTACGGCGACTCGCTCGTCGTTACAGAAATCGGAGGCCGAGACTGGCCGCTGATTTGATCGGTCTGTTGCGGGACAGTCCTCTTCGAGGCGAAGCCTATGGGACATCCCTATCGCAACCTCTTGATAGCGACTCACGTCTCCCACTCGTTCGGGAGGAGTACCCGGTCAGTGTCTCTATGGCGCCGATTTTGTCCGAAGAGATCGATGGGACGCTCACGCAGCTAATTCAGGAGCATGACAATGCACTCGATCTTCTGAAATCTGGACTTATTCCAACCCGTACCGCTCTCTTCATTGGGCCGCCCGGGGTTGGTAAAACACTTGCCGCGCGCTGGCTCGCTCGATCCCTGGACGTGCCTCTAATAATCCTCGATCTGGCGACCGTGATGAGTAGCTTCCTAGGCCGGACCGGCTCAAACGTGAAGCGCGTCCTAGAGTATGCCAAGACCAAGCGGTGTCTGCTTCTTCTCGATGAGCTGGACGCGGTCGCAAAGCGGCGGGATGATTCGACAGAAATTGGTGAGCTTAAACGCCTCGTTACTGTCCTTCTGCAGGAAGTTGATAATTGGCCAGAAGGGTCGCTGCTCCTCGCGGCAACCAACCACGCTGAACTGCTTGACCCTGCGGTGTGGCGCCGCTTTGAAGTGACGGTTGAATTCCCTCTTCCTGACGATGATGGGCTCGCGCGTGCTATTGAGCAGTATCTGGAGGGTGAGAGCCTTAGCTGGGAGCTGATCAGAGCCTTCGCTCGCATATACCGGGGGTCATCGTTCAGCGACGTGGAGCGAGAGGTGATGCGTGCGCGCAGGATGGCTGCACTTCGGAAGCTCGACCTGCAAGATGCGTTTCTACTTCGTGTCCGAGACAAGATCCGAAGTCTCGCTCCGCAGGAGCGCGGCAAGCTCGCCACTGCGTTGATGCAGGAAATAGGCATTTCTCAGCGCCGCACACATGAAATCACCGGTGTAAGCCGTGACACTCTCAGGAAGTATGCGAAAGTAGAAGGTAAGTCAACCGGGCAATAAGGATGTAGAACATGCCGGAGAACATCCGTTTCCTTCTAGGTTATGGAGAGCGCCTGACTGGCGCACTGCCTTCTCCCACTGGTTCACCAGGGCCAGAACCGCCCTACACCAAGGACGAGGCATTTTTGCGGCTTACTCCGATGGCGGCGTCTACAGCCACGAGTTTGAACAGCCTTTCTCGAGACGCATGCCCTCGGGACGAAGCGGTAGCCGTAATCACCATGCATCCGCAAGGGATAGCGAAATCTTATTACCCTAGCCGATTACTAACTGAACTATCTCTAAGGCATGTCGGAAGCAGGCCGGCAGAAGTCAGGCCGGAAAAGTGGACGCGGCAAGAAGAGCCCGTGCGGAGTCGCAGTACGGAGATACTCGTTGCCGGTAAGCGCGCGGCGTTCGACAGATGGGCGACGCTTTTTCGTGATCGGTCGCCTGACGTCCCCGATGACATCCGACGCATAGAAACAGTGAGAGCGCCCAGTGTGCACGAACGTCTCCGTGGGTCTTTTCCTGACGATGTCCTCGAGAATGCGGGGGATGAGATTCTTCTAGAGGTTGCCCTACACGCAAGTGCTGATCCTACTGCGGCGTACATCGTATCCGGTTTCGAGGCATACGCCCGATCCCTAGGCGCGGTTCCTGACCTAGACCGACGTCTCTATGCAGGAGGCTTATGCTTCTTGCCGGTCGAGGCACCCTTGGGGGTCATTAGACAGTTGGCTCACTTCTCCTACCTGCGTGTGGCTCGACCGATGCCAGGTCTCCGAGATGTGTACCAGATAGAACGTGTAACTCCAGTCAGCACAGTGCAGCCTTCCCCTTTCCCGAATAATCCTCCGGTGAATCCCGACCTGCGTGTAGCGGTATTCGACGGAGGGTTACAGCAAGGAACGGATCTGGCGCGATGGGCGTCATCCTTTGACGGGCAGGGAGTGGGAAGTGAAGTGCCGGCCCTGCTTGAGCACGGCTATTCCGTCACATCTGCGGTTCTCTTCGGGACGCTGCACCCCGGGGAAGCTGCCCCTCAGCCCTACGCCACAGTGGATCATTACCGCGTCTTAGACGATAAGTGTAAGAGCGACCCCTTCGAGCTATTCGATGTACTGCGCAGAGTTGATGAGGTGCTGCGCCAGAGGCAATACAACTTCTTCAACTTGAGCATGGGGCCCGATCTGCCCATCGAAGATGATGAAGTTCACTCCTGGACTGCGCTGCTCGACTCTCATCTCTCTGACGGTCACGCTCTGGCGGCCATCGCGGTTGGCAACAACGGTCTAGAGAATCATGCGTTAGGAGAAGCGCGTGTGCAGGTCCCTTCCGACTGCGTTAACGCACTAGGTGTTGGTGCAGCCGATAGTGCACGTGCGGGATGGAACCGCGCACGATACAGTGCGATAGGGCCGGGGAGGACACCGGGAAGGATAAAGCCTGACGTATTGCATTTCGGAGGTGATCAGCGGGAGCCCTTCATGGTCTACGATCAGAATGCTGCTCCAGCTGTCGCTGCGACGGCTGGTACATCATTCGCTTCGCCCGCTGCGCTTCGTCTGGCTTTAGGAGTCCGAGCGCACTTCGGCGAACGAATTAGCCCTCTCGGGTTGAAGGCGCTCCTCATTCACTGCGCGGACCCCGGCGGGTACGATCGTGCCGAAGTTGGCTGGGGTAGACTTCCACAGGATATCGAGCCGCTTGTTGTGTGTCCGGAAGGGAAGGTTCGAATAGTGTATCAGGGGGATCTGACTCCAAGTACGCGTATTCGGGCGCTTATCCCCCTCCCGGACGAGCAATTGCGTGGAAACGTCGCCATCGCTGCTACCTTCTGCTACGCGTGCCAGACTGACCCTGAAGACCCTGTTAGCTATACGCGTAGTGGACTAGACATTACATTCAGGCCTCACTCGGCTAAGTTCAAGGATTCAAGCGCCGCAGACCCCGCACCGAAGAGTTTCTTTCGGAAGACCCTTCGAGATAACGAACGTGTCCTCCGTGAGGGAGCGCAGAAATGGGAAACCACGCTTAACGAACAACATAGTTTCCGTGGTTCGTCGTTGCAGTCGCCGATGTTTGATATTCACTACACGGCTAGGACTTCCGGCGGGCCAGCGAAAGAAGCGGATAAGATCCGATACGCCCTAGTGGTTACGGTAACGTCTCTTCGCACCGCAGACCTGTATGATCGTGTCCTTACGAAGTATGCAGGGAGACTCGAAGCCTTACGGCCTATCGTCGAAATTCCTGTTCAGGTTGGCACCTAGGTCGGGCATGCTGCGCATGTCAAGGAACTGGCCGTTCTTGCGCAGCGGCGCGTATATAGCTCGGGTCGTGTCGGGCTGCCCGTCGCCTAACCGTGAGCACTCCTGGCCCGGGCATTGGTAGGAGAGGTGTACCGGTGACAATTATATCCTAGGAGATCCTTTTTTAGTGGCTTCCCAAATTCGCCGCATGGCCTCGTCGTGCTGGCCATGTATGCACTTGGCGTAGACACGTAGCAGAACGTTGACACTGTGACCTGCCCACTCGGCCACCTGGGGTGCGGAAACACCGGCGTTGAGCCATGTGGACACGCATGCATGACGTAGGTCGTAGGGGACGAGCATCAAGGGTGATCGGGCCTCTGTTGAGGTGAACGCCTCTGTGCGGGCTTCGTGAAATACCTTCAGGTAGGCGCGATCTGTCATGAGGCCGCCCCGCGGGCCGATGAAGATACGTTTGTCGGGGCCCGTGCCAAACTCTTGGATATGTTCTCGGAGCATCGCGCCGAGTTCTGGGTGAATGGGTACGTCGCGGGTCTCGCCGTCGGCCCGATGTTTGAGCGCGCGTCGCTCACGTACCTTTCCGCTGTTGGTCCATCGGCTGCCGGCGCGAGGTTCGGCATGGGTGAGCCGCAGCTCGCCCCAACCGTTCTCTGGAAGGCTGACAAGGTGCTCCTGCCGTAGGTCGACTACCTCCTCCGGCCGAAGGGCGGCGAAGTACATGCAGCCGAAGAACGCCTTCATACGCGGACCTCGGGTGCCCTGTCGTTGCACGGCAGCGAGGAAACGTCGTGCCTGATCGACGTTGATCACGACACG
The DNA here is from genome assembly GCF_008086045.1 of Nonomuraea sp. PA05. Taxonomy (GTDB): domain Bacteria; phylum Actinomycetota; class Actinomycetes; order Streptosporangiales; family Streptosporangiaceae; genus Nonomuraea; species Nonomuraea monospora. The sequence continues at coordinate 87,050 of NZ_VSEY01000003.1, forward strand.
TGGGTCAACGCTGGTGAGCGTGCGTGGCTTGGTCCACTTCACTGCCTTGAGGGGGTTGGAGGCCAGGGCGCCGATCTCTACGGCGTATTCCATGGCGTTGTTGAGGCTCATGCGCTTGCGGTTCGCCGTGTTCGCGGCGGCAGTCCTGCCGTCCTTGGTGCGGCTGATGCGGTCGAGCATGCCGCGTGTGAGGAGGGCTCCCTTGCCGGGTTCTTCGAAAGCCGTCATGGCGACGGTGTTCGTTTCCAGCCACCGCAGGGCCGTCGCGAGTTCGGCCGGCGGTTCTGCTGGGTTCCGTACACGCTCGCTGTATGCCCAGCGGAGGGCAGCGCGTTGGGTGTCAGCGTCTGGTCCGCCGTTCTCCTTGGCCAGCAGGGCTTCTGCGGCATCGGTGAGGGCCTCTGCGATACCGCGCCGGTGGTTGGGCGCGGCGTATCGCCACTTGGCTTCGACGTAGGACAGCGTGAAGGTGAACCATGTGAGGACGGTCTCCTCGCGCTGCCAGGAGATCGGGCGGCCCGTGGCAACGCTGAACGCCTCACCTTGCCGGGCGGCCGTCATGAGCTGGGCGCGGAAGCTTTCGGCGTGAGCCAGCGTGCGGAACGGCTCCTTCCATTCGCGGCCTTCCACGATCCAGCGCACGGTGTAGGTGGTGACCCTGCTGCCCTTGTACGTCTTGATCGCCCAGAAGCGGACGCTGTATGTGATCTTTCCCATCAGGCGGCGTCCTCTCGCGCGTCGAGCCACCGGTCGAGTTCGGAGCGGCGGATGCGGAGTTCGCGGTTGGCCAGGGTGATGCAGCGTGGCCCCTGCTTCTTGGCGCGCCAGTCGTAGAAGGTGGAGCGGGCGATCTTGAGTTCGGCGCAGACTTCGGCGACTGTGAGCTTTTCGTCGGTGCGGGTTGCTGTCTTCATGCGCGGTCCTTCTCAGGCGGTGTGTTGGTGGAGGCTCGGGTGGACGGCGTAGGCCGGCGACGGGCGGCGGCCGGGGCCGGTGCGAGGTGGCTCGGGTTCACGGCGGATCCAGCCGAGCTGCTCCAGGAGGTCGAGCGGTGTCTCCAGCTCGGCGACCTTGCGGAAGCGGTTGCGCGGGAGGGCGGTGAAGGCTTCGCGGACGGTGAAGCGGGTGGTGGCGGTGCGGTGCAGCCAGGCGTGGACAGTGCGGGCGGCTTCGAGGTCGGGGTCGGCGCCCATGGCGTCGAAGGTGGCCAGCGCGTGGGCGATGAAGTATTGGCCGAGGGTGATGGCGGCGTTGACGGTGTCGGCGGTGATGGGGTGGCGCCAGCCGTCTTCGACGCGGGCGGCGAGGTGGATGAGGCCGGCGATGCGCATGACGGCGCCGTCGAACTTGCCTGCCCAGTCGGTGATGTGGCCGAGGTCGCCGGAGTCCGGGCGTAGGCGGCGTTCGGTGGTGCGGCGGTGTTCGGTGAAGATGGCGGCGGCTTCAGGCGATAGGACCAGGCGGGCGGGGTCGTCCCAGTCGTGCATGTCGATGGTGAGGCGTTGCAGGTTGGCGTCGTAGCGGGCGGCGATGTGGTCCGGGACGGTGGGGGCGTCCACGTTGCGGTAGCCGACGTTGCTTTTCGGCAGGCTGTAGAGGATGCGGCCGAGCAGGCCCTTGCCGCGGAAGCCGGGCATGGTGGCGATGTCAGAAACGATCTCGGGCTGGACGGCCAGGCCCATGGTCAAGATGGCCTGATCGACGCGTTCGCTGCGGCCTCGGCGGTCGATGATGAGCGGGTCTCCGGCATGGCCCTTCAGGAACAGGTCCAGATTCGGAGTGCCGGAGTAGCGGCCGGCGAGGGTGGCGAAGATGCCGCCCTCGGCGGACAGCACGGCCAGGCGGCCACCCTGCTCAACCAGGATGGTGGAGGCGGTTTCGGGTGTGACGTCGTCGGCCATGAGCCGGGGCTTGACCGGGACCTTGATGTCTTCGACGGCCAGGGCCGCGCTCTGAGCCTCGGCGATGGCGTCCGGGGCGGCTTCGCCGCGTGCCGAGCTGGCCGCGCGGGCAGCCTTCTCAGCAAGGTCCTCGGCCAGCCGTCGGGAGACTTCGGCCTCGGTGATCTGCGGTCCGATCCGGCTGAGCAGGGCGCTTTCGGCATGGAGCAGCGGTGTGGTCATGGCGCGGAAGACGGCGGACTTGCGTGAACCGGGCGGCATGGCGACCAGGACGAACAGGTTCACCGGCTCGACCCAGGAACCGCGGACGTTGACCACCGCGCGCCCGCCGGCGGCGGTGGACAACGCGGCCAGGGCGACGCAGCCCGCCAGATCGAGCGGCGTCTGTGTCTCCTCGGCCACGGCGCTGACGTGGTCGGCGACCCAGGCCGGGAGCACGTGCACGGGGAAGGGCGGCAGTTCTCCGCGCTGGCCGAGCGGCGCGGGCACGTCCCAGGCAGGTGGCGCGTTGTGCAGGTCCGTGAGCTGCTGTTCGGCCCCGAGGTTGCTCAGGATGGTCTCGGCGGTAGGGCGTCCGAGGGTAGTCATGCAACTGCCCTCCGGGGACGTCGTAGGCCGCTGTCGAGTCCCGAGCGGATGGTGTTGAACGCCTCGCGGAAGTCGAGCCCGATCCCTTCTGCGGCGTTGTGGAGACACGCCTCGGCGAGGTTGCGCGGGAGCAGGCTGGTCGCGATGAGCTGGCCGAGGGCGAACGCGGCGAGGTTGAGCGTGTCGTTGCGGGTGCCGGGCACGGCGTCCAGGACCCGTTCGACCTCCCCGCGCAGCGCGGCCAGCGCGTATCCGGCTGCTCGGTCCCCACCGCAGGCGGCCAGCACTGCCCCCGCAGACGTGCTGGACGTGGACGGTGGGGGAGAGTTGAGCTGCTCGGTCAGCCAGGCCGGGAGCGTGGCCGGTGTCGGGTCGTGCAGGACGTCGTAGGAGCCGCTGCCGTCCGGAAGGGCGACGTGGCTGCCCGGGGCGACGACGTAGCCGCCGTGCGCTCGGGTATCGATCTTCCAGCCGAGCTTGCCCGCGCTGTTGCGCAGGTCGATGTCGGCCGGGGCGGTGAAGTAGAGGTGAGTGCCGCGGCGCCGGGTGCGGACCATGAAGGTCTCCAGCGGTACCGGCTGGCCGGCCTGTTCGCAGAGCGAGGCCAGGACGTCTGCGCCGTCGTTGATGCCGGGCAGCGCCCAGTCGGTCGGCGGGTGCTCGTCGGGCTTGGGCACGTCCAGGTCGAGCACGAGGAGGCCGGATGGGCCGCAGGCGATGCCGATGTTGAACGGGGCGCGTGCCCACATGTGGCGGATGAGTGTGGTGTCGGTGGTGGCGTGCTGCTCCCAGGCGGTGAAGCCGGGCAGCGGGCGCTTGTCGTGCGGTGCGAGCGGGGGGACGTGCCAGCCGCGGGCGGCGGCGGCCAGGGCGTAGCGGGTGAGGTCGTGCATGTGGATCTCCTCAGCAGGTGATGCCGTGCGGGCGCTGGGTGGCATCAGTGGTCGCCGTCGCGGTAGAGGCGGCGGGCGTAGACGTAGAGCTGCCAGCCGAGGCGGGGTCGCTTGCCGGTGCCGTTGCAGGCGCGGCAGGTGCGGTTCTTGCCTGCGGGGCGGCAGCGGACGCAGGTTCCCCAGGGCGAGGCCAGGCAGAACATGCTGTAACAGAGAGTGACGATCGGTAGGCAGAAGACGAGAAGGGTGATGGCGTCAGCCATGAGGGCCTCCGAGGCCGGTTTCGACGTTTCCGCAGGTCGAGCTCTAGGCGCTAGATCACTGCTAGGGCACGGTTTTGGGGTCTAGGAGGGCCTCTAGGTCTAGAGGGGCAAGCCTCTAGACCTAGAGGCAATCGGCGGAGCTAGGAGGCCTTGCCCATGTCGCGGTGAGTGACTGCGGTGGTGATATCGTCCCGTGCCACGCCGCCGCACAAATACAGCCCTTACGATCGTCTAGCGTGGCCGGCCACCGTACGTGCATGGGGGCGATCGACAATCCAGGGTTCGTTCCTCACCCTGGCTCACTGAGCCGAGTCGACCTCTGAACCAGCGGATTGCAGGGTGACGAAGAATGGGCAGGAGGCGTTACGTAGCCAGAGGCGTTCCGGTGGCTACCGGATCTGGGACAACAAGACGCGTCGCTGGTGGGGCGACCCCTACGAATTGTGTCCCGACGATTTGCTCGACGAGCTGAACGGTGCGCGTGACTACGACAGAGTCACGGCCCTCCTCAAGCGCTACCGAGCCATGAAGCGATAGGCAGCGCCGTTCATACGCCATCCCATCCCTTCCATCCGTACCAAGGGCCAGTGAGGTGTCTGTACTGGTCATCCATGTTGTCGGTCGGGAGCTGACCGCTGGGCAACCAGACGAATCCCCTCGACGCCATGAGCGGCCAGTCTGATACGAGGAACCGGGAGCCACCAGGGATGGCTTCACCCCCGCTCGTGTAGTCACCGCAGATGCGATACAGCCCCACCCATCGGCATCCCGGGCTGGGATCGACGCCAGCGGCGATCTCCTTCGCGTATCTCTCGAGACTGGGTTGGGAGAGTGAGAATCGCACCCACAGGGGGCCGTCCATGGCAAGCGCGGCCACGACGGCGAAGAAGATCAGCGGCGCCGGCAGCCATCGGCGTAATCGCGCTGTCGTCAGCACATGCCTGGCCTGCCACCCCGCCGTCCCCAGGCGGGTGAGCCAGATCAGGATCAGCACACTCCAGGCGAGAAACATGAACATGATGGCCTCGGAGTACCACTTGGACACGCTGGCGCCGTAGAAGCTGATCAATGCCACGACCGAGACCGTAGTGAGGAACCTCCAGCCGGGCGGTCTGTCGATCATCACGGGGTCACTTTAACGCCAGGACGGGGTGAGGACCGGGTGGGAGGGCGTGCCGGTGATGTCCGCGTTGCAGGATCACCCCCACGCAGGTGGGGGTGATCCGCTGGGTCGGCTTTCGACGGTAGTTGCTGCTACCGCCCCCCCGCCTGGGGCGCGGCGCCCTGACCGATGAGTGGGCCTACGCCCGGCTGTATGCCTCAGAAGCCGAACGCCGCGCCGTCCTGCAGGCCTGGCTGCAGCTGCACCACCGTCACTGCGGACACACCACCCCGGGCAGCCAGCCACCCGCCAGCCGCGTCCCAACTTCACGGGACAGAAAACCAGGTGCCAGTGAGGCGACGGGGTCAGGAGCAGTGCACTCGCCGTCTCACCGGACTGAACGCCCTTCGCCCGGAAGCGGCGCGCTCGCTAAGGAGCCCAACTCCGGACCGTGACGCGGTCTCCCTTGGGAGCGCTGACCGGCGAGTGGTCGCCGAAGTACGACGCCAGCGCACCCCGGTCATCGGGCCCGTTGTGGGCCACGCTGTTGTTGGGCCACTTCCACTGCGGGAATCCCTCCCAGCCGCCGGCCAGGATGTAGTTCGCGGCGACCTTGATGACCTGCGTGTCGGCCACCGGCGCGCCGTTCAGCGTGATCTCCGTGACCTTGCCGTCCGTCAGCGTGTAGCGCAGCCCGGCGGACGGCGTCAGCACGCCCTTCTCCTTGGTGGCGTGCCCCAGCAGCCACTTGAGCTGGGAGCCGTTCATGGACCAGGTGTCGACGTGGAGCCCGGCCGGCTGCGTGAGATACAGCTGCTCGTACCTGACGGGGCCCTTCTTGATCTCGGCCTTTGGCGCGCGGACCGCGTACTTGCTGACCAGCGCGATCTGCGCGCCGGACACGGGCTGGACCGATTCCAGCATGGCGTCGGCCACCAGTTCGGCGATGGGGCCGCTGCCCCCGGCGTCGCGCTTGATGTCGTCAGCGGCGACGCCGATCTGCGTGCTGCCCTTCGGGCCCGCGCACTCGAAGTAGTAGATGATGTTCGTCTTGAGCTTGCTCGCCTGGTTGAACTCGATTTGCACCGAATACGTGGTCGACTCCTGGTCCCAGCTCAGCGTTTCCAGCACGGCGTTGTGGACGGGGCCGTGGTCGGCCGGGACGTTGAGCGTCTTCCAGTCCTGGGCGCCGACGAGGCGGTACTGGATCGACTGCGCACCCGCGGGGATCCCTTCCAGGCGGCCATGGAGCTTGAAGGTCAGCGGGCACTTCGACGTGGTGGTGCGCTCGAAGGCGATACGGGCCTTCTGTACCAGGTTCGGAAGCGGGGTCTCGGTCCCGGTCGGAGTCGGCGACGGGCTCGAGGTCGGGCTCGGGCTCGAGGTGGGCGTCGGCGTCGGCGTGGAGTCGGCGTCGACGTAGTCGAGGGAGGTGTTCACGCTGTCCCAGACGTCGCCGCTGTTCTCGTCGCCGCTGTCGCAGGTGACGGTGAACGAGGCCTTCTTGGAGGTCTTCTGCGCCGGGCCGACCACCCGGACGGCACCCCAGCCCTTGGCGTCGCCACTGACCTTGAGTGACGTGGACAGCCGGATGGTCTTGACGCCCTTGCCGCCGATCCGGTACGTCCTGATCTTGCTCTTGTCGCCGTCGCTGAAGGTCCACTGGTACTTCAGCGCGACCGGCGCCTCCACCTTCACCGTGGTGGACAGCGTCACGGTCACCGGGCAGGTGCCCGTATGTGTTTTCGGCGACGCGGCAGCGGCCCCGAAAACTATCGATTTCGGGGCGGCCTGTGCACCCGAGGTGAACGCACCGGAAGCCAAGGCCACAACGGTTACCAGTGCACCGATCCGGTGCCCGGCCCTAGTTAACAGTCTCACAGGATTCCTCTCAATGATCATGGCTGAAGAATCCTGGCAGAGCTTTATCACCGCAAAATAACAATGGGGTGCGCCGTGAATGGGAAATGGGCGCTTCCGTAATGGGACCCGTGGCGGCGTGTCACGGGTGTCGGAGAACTCGCTTCGGCAGTCCCGTCCCCTCCGTCTGGACCCGATACGACGCCTCGGCATCACAAGTCGCGCACACGCATGGCGCCCTCGTCAGGGATGACTGAGGCCCCAGACTCCAGCGGACTGATCGTCAGGGTCTTGTCGCGGTGACGTACGCATGTCGCAGGCGTACGCCGATGGGATGCCGCGTCCGTGGGAAGGGCCGCGTTCGCGGGTCATCCAGTACGGGCCGAGCCCCCACGACCTCACGGAAGCGTCGAAGCCACTGGAAAGAACGGCTTCGGCGTCGTCGCGGCGCCGGCCGACGGCCACCGTCCACACTGAATCGGTGTGACCACGCAGGACGCGGAGCAGCCTGCCGGCGTCCAGATTTCACACGCGTATGGTCTTGTCCCCGCTCGACGACACGATCACGCGTGTCCCGTCACAACTGCGTCCAACCGCTACCGACATGACGAGATCCTTGTGACCCCTCAGTGGCTTTCCGATCAGCGTGCCGGAGTCGAGATCCCATACACGGACGGTCCCGTCGCTGCTTCCCGACATGACCACTCGCGTTCCATCGCTCTGCCTTCCGATGCGAACGGCGAGCACCTCGGCAGTTTGGCCTCGCAAGGGCGGCCTATCGTAGAGGCCCTTCCGGGCCTCCATTACGTTTCAGGGGGCCGCCCTGCGTGGCCATTCGTCGCAGGTCGCGCATACACGTCAAGGTCTGCCAGCGCCGGTCAACGTCGGCCGCGGCGGAGCCGGTACCGGACCACCACAGCCTTCCGAGGCCGCGCAGGTGCACAGTTCGGGCCCGATCCCGCGAACGGGATCGGGCGCCAGCACGGTCGTCTCGTACTCACTCGTTCCGTGCGACTCAAGACAGCGGATCCCGGTGATGTGCCCGCCGGGAATCAACGCTTCTCACGCGAGCCGAACCGACAATCCAGCCGACCAGCTCCCTGCGCGGAATTTACTGCAGTCCGCTGCCGGGAGCACTCTATGCACCCATTCTGTCGCCGAGGTCACCATGAGCGCGACCACCCGGGTGACGTTCGAATTGGCGAAATGGGCGTCGCGTTCCGTGGTCGCCGACACGCCATCCGTTTTGACGCACCACTCTGACCTCGCCGGAGGCTGCACTGGCATAGGCATGGGACACCTGATTTCATGCCCTTTTCACGAGACTGTTGTCATCGTCCCATGGCGCCGGCTTCGCGACGTCATCACCGAGCTGTTCGGACCCCATTCGCAGCCGACCTGCCACCAGCGTCAGGGCCACGAGTGCCGCGATCACCGCCTGGCGGCGCATCGCACCTGGGCGCGTTCGTCCCTTCGTGACCGGTGTCCGTGCACGCACGTTCAGCCTCCGTCACCCTTCGAGCATCTCGGGGAGCGCTGAAGATCGCCATCCATTCAGCACGGGCGGAGGGTCACACGACGCTCAAATACCGGGCAATCCCAGAAACAGGCAGATATACCGCCCGCATACCGCGTCTCTCTAGCCTCGCCTCGTACCCGCGGATCGCACGGGCCTGGGGAGTCACCGGAGGTTTGTGATCATGATTTCCGCACCACGCCGGATGACGCTCGGCGTCGTCGCGGCGCTGGCAGCGTCCTTATCCGTAGCCGCCGGGACGACGCCGGCCGGCGCGTCCGCGATCTCGCCGCCGTCGCTGGTGGACGACGGCGTCCATCCCTACCCCGGCGCGGCGGAGATCCTGGCGGCGCAGAACGTCAGGCTGATCTCCGGCGACGGCCACATCTTGCTGGCCGACTGCGCCACGCCGGCGCAGGGCGACATCGGACTGCTGAAGATCTGGACGACGGACGAGGCCATCGGCGCTGACGGGATCGGCCGGGTCTGCTTCAAGGTCACCGCGTCCGGCGGCGTACTGAACCTCGAAGTCCCCGGCGTGTTCGAGATCCGCGGCGACGGCCAGCGTGAGGGCACCGGTCACCAGGTGACCGCCAAGCTGCGCGACGACGACGGCGAGCAGCACACCGTCGAGGTGGACCCGGACGGCAGCACGCAAGTGGGCCTCGGCGCGGACCCGGAAGCGTCCCCGACCATGCTGCTGCGGCTACGCGCCGGCACCGGCCTCGCGCCGGGCACCGGCGAGCACGCGGCGGTCGGCAAGCTCGGCACCGCCGGCCGTGAATGCACCGCGACGCTCGTCGCCCCACGCTGGGCGCTCAGCGCCGCGAGCTGCCTGGCCGCCGACCCGAACCAGCCCCTGCTGGCCGAGGGCCCGCCGTCCGCCGCGACCCATGTCGCGTTCCCCGGCAAGTCCGCCGTCAAGGTCGACTGGCTGAGCCCGCGTCCCGGCCGCGACGTCGTCCTCGCCCGGCTGGCCGCCCCGATCGACGGGATCACCCCGCTCACACCGGCCGCCACCGCTCCCACCGGGGTCGAGCTGGTCGCCGTCGGCCACAGCCGCACCGCCGTGACGGACACCGACTGGACCACCGACCTGCAGCAGAGCGCGCGGATCACGTTCACGGCAGCCACCGCCACGACGCTGACCGCCGAGGCCGGCCCGCTGGTGTGCAGCGGGATGGCCGGCGCGCCCGTGCTCAACGGCGGCAAGCTCGCCGCCGTACTCAGCCAGGCAGGCCAGGCCGGCTGCCCCGGCACCACCGGGAACGGCGGCGCCGTCACCGCCGCCCGCGCCGACGACCTCGCGATCTGGGTCAATGCCATCACCAGCAGCACTGCGGACCACACCTGGACCCTGGCCGACGCCGCCCTGGGAGCAGCCGTCGGCACCACTGCCGACAGCGCCTTCACCGGGACCGGCCTCCCGCTGACCGCCACCGCCGGCGCGACCTGGAAGACCGGCGACACCCGCAGCCCGGCCGTCGAGCTCAACGGCACCACCGCGACCCTCTCCGCCGGCGGCCCCGCCGTCGTCACCGACGCCGACTTCAGCCTCAGCGCCTGGGCCAAACCCGCCGCCGGCGGCACCGTCCTGTCGCAGGACGGCGTCAACACCGCCGGGTTCAAACTCTGGGCCGAGAACGGAGTCTGGCGCTTCGCCATGAGCCGATCCGACGTCGCCAGCCCCGTCTGGGACACCGCCACCGCACCCGCGGGCAGCGCTCCGGCAGGCGCCTGGTCGCAGGTCGGCGTGACCTACAAGGCCGCCACCGGCGTCGCGATCCTCTGGGTCAACGGGCGCAACGTCGCCAGCGTCCGCCACACAGTGAAGTGGAAGGCCGCAGGCGCGCTGCGCGCGGGCGCGCACAAGACCGGCGCCGCCGGCCTCGGCGGCCACTTCAAGGGTGTCCTGTCCACTCTCCAGACCTGGAACCGGCTGTCGGTCACGCCCGCGCCGAACGATCACGACTTCGACGGGGACGGGCGTAACGACGTCGTCATCACCGACGCGGCCGGTGACCTGTGGATGTATCCGAGCCAGGGCGGCACGGGCCTGTCCACCGTCAGCGGCGCCAACCGGGTGAAAATCGGCAGCGGGTGGGGGTCGCTGAAGTGGATCGTCACCGACTGGGACGCCGACGGCCTGGCCGACGTCGTCATGAAGGACTCCGAAGGCGAGCTGTGGACGTATCCCAACCGGAACGGGCAACTCGTCTCCGGGGCCAGGGAGCGGGTCGGCACCGGATGGGGCAACTACGTCCACGCCGCCGGGAACGCCAACGACAAGGCGGCCGCTGATCTGTTCGGCGTCAACAACGCCAACGGCGCGCTGTACTACTACCCCGACGGGGGCGGCAAGACGACGATCGGCAACAGCGGCTGGACCGGCTTCCGCGTCTTCCCCGCCGATTTCAGCGGTGACGACCGCGCGGACGTCATGGCGATCGACACCTCCGGTCAGCTCTGGTTCTACGCCAACACCAGCCAGAACGGGGTCGCTCTCGCCGCTCGTACGCAGTCCGGCACCGGCTGGAGCAGTTACAAGGTCGCGGCCATGGATCTGAGCGGTGATGGCAGGACCGACCTGGTCGCTCTCGACGGGAGTGGCGATCTGTGGGTCTATCCCGGCAACGGCAGCGGTCGCTTCGGCAGCCGGTTCCAGATCGGGGCCGGGTGGACGGTCAACGCCATCGGCTGACCCGGAGAGGTGGCACGGGGCGATGACGCCTGGTCGGCCCGGGATGGCGTGTCATCCGCGGGCCGACCCGGACGACACCGGCTCAGGCCGAGGCGAGAGGGCCGGATCGGCTGGGTGGTCAGGGCTTGCGCGGCGTGCGCTGCCGGCGGGGCGAGATCCGGTTGCCGTCCGGGTCCACCGCCTCGATGCGGACGCCGAACGGATGGGTCCACGGGTTCGGGCTCCTCGAAGGTGACTTCGATCAGCGCACGCAGGAAGCTCCGGACAACCGTGGAGAACCCGGCCGGGTCCTTTTCGTGGACGGTGTGCCGGTGGGAAGCTCCACGAGTCGGGTATGCGGCGCCGGGTGGCCATGTGGCGTGCGTCCGTGAGAGGTGCGGGAAGATCGGGAACATGCCGATATCGATGCCGTCCACGGACCAGTGCCCCTTCTGCGACTACCTCGCCGGCCTGCACCCCGTCACCATCCTGGAGCAGGGGGAGCACGTCGCCATCCTGGTCACGCGATGGCAGCGCGGGCAGGGGCACGTGCTGGTGATCCCGGTCGCGCACCGTCCGACGGTCATGGACGTGGTGGCGGAGGAGGAGCAGCGGTTGATGAACGCGGTGCGGCGGGCGGCGCGGGCCATCGAGGCCGCCTATGACCCCGGGGGCATCGCCGTCTGGCAGAACAACGGGGTGGCCGCGCATCAGACCGTGCCTCATGTGCACTTTCATGTCGCCGGTACTCTGCCCGGCGGTGGCACGCGGTCGGGTGAGGTTCCTTGTCTCGACGTTGCGGAGACCGATGGAATCGCCAAGCGCCTCAGCCCTCATCTTTGAGGGGGTGGGCCTTGTCCGGGAGACATGGGCGCCGATGGTGAGCTCCGCTGGAGGTAGTACAGGTCGATGGGCCGGATCAGGGCGTACAGGTGCGGCCGGGCCCAGGGCGCCAGGCCGGTGAGAGCCTGCTGGAGTCGCCGGCGCGGGGCACCACCGCTGCACTCATCGCACTCACACCGGCGAAGCAGCCGCTCGGCCGTCCCGACGAGGGCTGCCTCCTGCCAGGCCACCAGGGCCGAGGCCACCGCGCCCGGCCACATGCGGGTGTGTTCGAGCCTGATCACCGCCGTCATGGGCCGGCGGCCGAGCCCCGGCACCTGATGGATCACGGCTCTGTGGGCCCCGCACGCCGAGCCGCGCGTACGGACCTCGGAAGGGCGCCTACGCGGCATGGCCCTTTCTGATCGAAGACATGGGGACGATGGTGACAGCCAGGGGTCAGATTTGTCCAAGACCCCGCGGACAGGGCGCGTGGTAGCTTCCGGCCAGACGAGCCAGGGAGGGCCGGAGCCATGACCCACGACGAGCAGAGCCAGGCCTCCGCATGGGTCAAGGCCTGGAAGGTGCTGGAGCCGGTGACGGACCTGGTCACGCCCATGGCGGTACGGGTGGCGGCCACGTTGCGGCTGACCGATCTGATGGCCGCTGACGCGGTGTCCGTGGAGGAACTGGCGCGGCGGGCAGGGGCGGATGCGGACGCGCTGGGGCGGTTGCTGAGTTTGCTGGTCTGCCGCGGGGTGTACGCAGAAAAGGAGCCAGGGAGGTTCGCCGTCAACGAGGCCGCCGCGCTGCTCGCGTCCGACCATCCGTCCGGGATGCGGGCGCGGCTGGACCTGGACGGGTTCGGCGGGCAGATGGATCTGGCGTTCACCGGGCTGCTGCACACCGTGCGCACCGGTGGGCCGGCGTGGGAGACGGTGTTCGGTGCGCCGTACTGGGATCATCTGGCCGCGAACCCGGAGCTGAGCGCGTCGTTCGACGCGATGATGGCCACCGGCGCGGACTACGTCGCCGACCTGGTCGAGGGGTACGACTGGTCGCGGGCGCGGCACGTGGTGGACGTCGGCGGCGGCAGCGGCGTCTTTGTGGCCGAGGTGCTGCGTGCCCATCCGGAGGTCAGGGCCACGCTGGTGGATCTGCCCGGGACGGTGGAGCGGGGGCGGCGGTATCTGGCCGGGCTGGGGCTGGAGGGTCGGTGCTCGTTCGCCGGGCAGAGCTTCTTCGAGCCGCTGCCCGCCGGCGGCGACGTGTACGTGCTCAAGCGGGTCGTGCACGACTGGGGAGATGACGAGGCACGCAGGATCCTGCGTCGATGTGGTGAGGCGGCCGGGCCGGACGGGCGGGTGGTCGTGATCGAGACGGGCGACGATCCGGCGATGGTCGCCGAGATGAGCTTGCGGATGCTGGTGCTGAGCGGCGGGCGGGAGCGGAGCGTGGACGGCTATCGGGCGCTGGTCGAGGAGGCGGGGCTGGGGGTGGCCGGGGTTCGCCGTACCCCGCTCGGGCACGTGATCATCGAGGCCCGCGCAGGACGCGCCACAGCACGTACGACTGCAGCAGCCCCGCCCCCGTGAGCAGCCCGACGAGCAGGACGGGATCGTCGAGCGGGGGCGGGACCACGTCCCACCCCCACCAGATGAGCGTCCCGAGGGGGAAGGTGACCACCATGAGGGCGACGCCGGACAGCAGGATCGGGTCCTGCACGGTGAGCAGGGTGATCGCTGAGACGGCGCCGAGGAGCAGCACCAGGGCGGCGTACGCGCCGGCGAGGGCCGCCGCGACCCGCCCGTTCCGGTGGCCGGCCATGGCTCAGGTGAGGATGACGAGTCGCTGGGTGGCGCGCGTCATCGCGACGTACCGGTCGACGGCGCCTTCGATGCCCTCGCCGAAGGACTCCGGATCGACGAGCACGACCAGGTCGAACTCGAGCCCCTTCGACAGGGCCGGCGTCAGCGAGCGTACGCGCGCCGTCTCCTCGAACGTGGGATCGCCGATGACGCAGGCGGTCCCGTCGGTGTGGGCGGCGAGCCAGGTGTCGAGGATCGAGGTCAGGTCCGAGGCGGAGCCGCGGGTGACGGGGACGCCGGTGCCGCGGATGGAGGTCGGGACGTTGGCGTCCGGGAGTGCGGCCCTGATGACGGGCTCGGCCTCCGCCATGATCTCCTCGGGGGTGCGGTAGTTGACGGTGAGCGAGGCGAGGGTGACCTGGTCGAGGCCGATCCGCTTGAGGCGGTCCTCCCACGACTCGGTGAAGCCGTGCCTGGCCTGCGCGCGGTCCCCGACGATGGTGAAGCTCCTGGACGGGCAGCGTTGCAGCAGCATCTGCCATTCCGCGTCGGTGAGCTCCTGCGCCTCGTCCACGACGACGTGCGCGAACGGACCGGCGAGCAGGTCCGGGTCGGCGGCGGGCAGGGCGTTCTCGTCCACCAGGCTGTCGCGCAGGTCCTCGCCGCGCAGCATGGTCACCAGGCCCTCGCCGTCGTCGTCGGCTTCGAGGAGGTTGTCGACGACGTGTGACATGCGTTCGCGTTCGGCGGCGACGGAGGCCTCCTGACGGCGCCTGCGCCGGGACGTCTCCGGGTCGCCGAGCCGCTGGCGGGCGGCGTCCAGGAGGGGCAGGTCGGAGACGGTCCAGGCGGCGGGGTCCGCGCGCTGGAGGCGCCGGATCTCGTCGGGGGCGAGCCAGGGGGCGCACATGCGCAGGTAGGCGGGCACGGACCAGAGGTCTCCGACGAGGTCGGCGGCCTCGATGATCGGCCAGGCGCGGTTGAACGTGGTCAGCAGCTCCCTGTTCCGCAGGAGGGACTTGCGGAGCAGGTCGGGGGAGATGTCCTCGTCGTCGTGCTTGTCGGTGAGGATCGTGATCAGTTCCTCCCAGATCTGGTCGCGTGCCTCGTTGTGCGGGGTGCCGGGGTCGGGCGCGGCGAACGCCTCGGCCCAGTCTTCGGCGCTCAGCCAGATGTCGGAGAAGTGAGTGGTGACGGTCATGCCCTTGGCCGGCGGGTTCTCGTAGAACCTCACGGCCGGTTCGATCGCCTTGACCAGGTCCGCGGAGGCCTTCAGACGCGCCACCTCCGGGTCGGTCTCGGGCGTGGCCGCGGCTCCCTCGGTGACGAGGTCGCGCAGGGTGCACGTCTGCACGCCCTCCTCGCCCAGGCTGGGCAGGACGTCGGCGACGTAGGCCAGGTACGGCTGGTGCGGGCCGACGAACAGCACGCCGCCGCGGCGGTGACCGAGGCGAGGGTCGGAGTAGAGGAGGTAGGCGGAGCGGTGCAGGGCGACGACGGTCTTGCCGGTGCCGGGGCCGCCGTCCACGACGAGGGCGCCGCGCGATCCGGCGCGGATGATGGCGTCCTGGTCGGCCTGGATGGTGGCGAGCACGTCGCGCATCCGCGGCGAGCGGCTGCTGCCCAGGCTGGCGATGAACGCGGACTGGTCGTCGAGCGCGGCGTGCCCCTCGACGCCGTCCGCGGTGAACACCTCGTCCCAGTAGTCGCTGATCAGCCCGCGGGTCCAGCGGTAGCGGCGGCGGCTGGCCAGGCCCATGGGGTTGCCGTGGGTGGCGCCGAAGAACGGCTCGGCGGCGGGGGAGCGCCAGTCGAGCAGCAGGCGGCGGCCCTCGCTGTCGGTGAGGCCGAGGCGCCCGACGTAGACGGGCTCTGGGTCGTCCTCGCCCACCATGTGCCCGAGGCACAGGTCCAGCCCGAAGCGGCGCAGCGCGCGCAGCCGGGAGGTCAGCCGGTGGATCTCCAGGTCCCGGTCGAGCGCCTGGCGGCCCGCGCCGCCAGGGGCCTTCCGCTCGGCGTCGAGTCGCTGCGACAGCTCGGCGATGGCCTGGTCGAGGCTCTCCGCGATGGCCGCGAAGTGCCGCTCGTCGCGGGCGATCAGGGCGGGGTCGGCCTTGGGGGCGAGGTGTCCGGGCAGGTTGAACGCGCTGGTGGGCAGCGGTGGCACGGTTGGCGGCTCCGATCTCGGTGGTACGTGGCGGTGGCCACGGCCGTTGATTCTGCGCCATGACCGGGGTCTTGCCGCAAGCCCCCCGGTGCGCTATACGTTAAGAGTGGCAAGCGGCGTACGTTCCGCTTGCCGTTTTTTGTTTCTGAGCAGTAGCACGGCCACGCACCCGCAGACTACGGCGACGATGGGCCACCACGGCACGGCCCAGGCGGTGGCGGTGGCCTCGACGAGCTGGGGCGAGTCGTCGATGCGATCGGCGCGGACGCCGGAGACGGTGACCGTCTGGCGGGCGGTGAGCGCGGTGTCGCCGGTGTTGCGGATCGTGCGGGTCACCCCCTCAGGAGGGGCAGCCAGGTGCGTTCGGGGCAGACGCGCTCGATCTCCCCGCGCGGCAGCCAGTCGGCGCGGGTGCTCTCCGAGCCCGCCGGGGGCCGCGTCGGCGCGCCCGGCTCCGGCAGCACCGCGCGGAACATCGCCATGTACGCCAGCGACGGGTACCGGTAGCCGGCCGGCGGCGGTTCCAGCAGCTCGATGCGCTGCCAGGCGAAGATCGACAGGTCGGACGGCGGCAGGCGCAGGCCGGTCTCCTCGTACAGCTCTCTGGCCGCCGCCTGCGCCAGGCTCTCGCCCGGTTCCAGGTGGCCGCCCGGGATGTCCCAGCCGCGGCCCGCCCTGTCCACGTACGTCATCAGCGTCCGGCCGCCGGAGTCCGACACGAACGCGAACGCCGACGTGGTCCGCTCGGCCGGGGGAAGGGTCTCGGTAAGGATCACGTCGAGGCGGTGCGCCACCGGGATCCAGGGCACCGTCCGCGTCGCCACCACAGAAGTCACCAGCTCACTCTGGTGGCGACGGGAAACGGATGTCAAAACGGTTCAAAGACCTCGGCGCAGCGCCCGGTTGCCCAGGTAGAGGCCGATCGCGGCGATGGCGCAGGCGGCGGCGGTGCCGTACAGGACGGCGGGGTCGGCCAGGTCGCCCGCGAACAGGGCGCGCTGGGCGTCCACGAGGTAGGTGACCGGGTTGAGCTGACCGAGCGTCCGCAGCCAGGCAGGCGCGGTCTCCAGCGGGAGCAGCACCCCCGAGAGCAGCAGCAGCGGGAACATGATCGACTGACTGACCACGTAGAACAGGGTGCCGCCCGGGGCCGACTTGATGGCCAGCACGAACGACAGCGCCCCCAGCCCCACGCTGAAGATCACGAGTTGCAGCAGCGCCGCCAGGACGCCCGTCAGGTGCAGCTCGAAGCCCAGCGGAATCGCCAGCGCGATGATCAGCACCGCCTGCACGAGCAGGGTGAGCACGGCCTTCACGCTCTTGCCGACCAGCATCGCCGTCCGGTTCAGCGGCGTGACCATCAGGCGCTCCATCGCGCCGCCGATCAGCTCGACCAGCAGCGTGTAGCCGGCGCTCATCGGGCCGGTCAGGCACATCATGACCAGGATCCCCGGCACGAACCACTGCCACGACGCGCCGACGGCCCCGTCCAGCAGCGACCCGAACAGGAACAGGAACAGCAGCGGCTGCCCCATGTCGAACAGCAGGCCGGCCGGGTTGCGCAGGCTTGGCTTGATCTCGCGGGAGAAAACGGTGGTGGTGTCACGCAGGAACGTCGTCATCGGTGAGGCTTCTCCCGGTCAGGGTGAGGAACACGTCGTCGAGGGTCGGGCGGATGGTCTCGGCGGTGACGACCTTGATGCCGGCGGCGTCCAGGGTCCGCAGGTAGCCGGGCAGCGCGGCGGTGGCCTGGGCCACCCGCAGCCGCACGGTGAGGCCGTCGGCGGCGCCGCCGCCGATCTGCGCGGCCGTCTCCGCCTCGTGCCCGGTGCCGGTGGTGATCACGATGTGGTCGCCGGCCAGGTCGTTCTTGAGCTGCTCCGCGGTGCCGTCCGCGATGATCCGGCCGCCGTCGATGATCACCACCCGCTCGGCCATGCTGTCGGCCTCCTCCAGGTAGTGGGTGGTCAGGAACAGGGTGGTTCCGTACGTCTCGCGCAGGCGCAGGATGTGCTCCCAGATCTCCGCGCGGCTCTTGGGATCGAGGCCCGTCGAGGGCTCGTCGAGGAACAGCAGGTCGGGGCGGTGGATCAGGCCGAGGGCGATGTCGAGACGGCGGCGCTGGCCGCCCGACAGGGTGCCGGGCAGGCGCTTGGCCAGCGGCGTCAGGTCCAGCAGGTCGAGCAGCTCGCCGGCGCGGGCGGCGGCCTCCCTCGGGCGCAGGCCGTAGCAGCGGCCCTGGGAGACGAGCTCGTCACGGACGAGGTAATCCTCGCCCGCGCTGTTGCGCTGCCCCACGTACCCGATGCGGGCCCGCACCCCCGCCGGGTCCCCGGCCACGTCGTGGCCGGCGACGGTGGCGGTGCCGGAGGTGGGCGGCAGGAGGGTGGTGAGCATGCGCAGCGTGGTGGACTTGCCGGCGCCGTTCGGCCCCAGGAACGCGACGAGCTGGCCGGCCTCCACGTCGAGGTCGATGCCGCGGACGGCCGCCACGCTCTCCTTCTTGACGGTGAACACTCGGGTGAGCCCCCGGGTATGGATCATGGTCGCCTTCCTCCGGGCATGGCGAAGAAACCCCTGGTCGGGGCGTGCTTCAAGGATCGAACCCAGTTTGTGCAGCCTTAAGCTGATTTGGCAAACGCGAATGTGACATTCATAAACGGCTCTGACCTGCACGAACACCGTCGGGAGCGGTGTCTCTGACGTGGCCGATTTCGAGGCCCCGAAGTGCGGTTTCATCGCATTCTGCAAATATTTCGCACATGTGCGAATGTGTCGTGCTCGTCAACGGACTGCCGGGCTCCGGCAAGACCACGGTGGCCAGAGCGCTCGGGCGGGCGCTCGGCTGGCAGGTCATCAGCAAGGACGACCTCAAGGAGACGCTGGCCGACGTGCTGGAACGGCCCGAGTCCGTGCCGCCGCGCGTGTGGAGCAGACGGTTGGGAATGGCCGCGGGGGAGAGCATGTGGACGCTGCTGGCCGCGGCCGGGCGCGGCGCCGTACTGGAGAGCCCCTGGCTGGCGCCGCTGCGGCCGGTGGTGCTCGCCGGGCTGGAACGGGCGGGCCTGGAGCCGGGCCCGCGCGTGCGCGAGGTCTGGTGCGACGTGCCGCCCGAGCTGGCCAGGCTCCGGTACGAGCGGCGCGTACGGCACGCCATCCACTTCGACGCCGAGGCCGGGGACGAACGGTGGCGGGAATGGACGGCCGGGGCGCGGCCCCTGGGGCTCGGCCCCGTCTATCGGGTCCGCACCTCGGAGGTAATTGATATTCCCGGACTTGCGGAATTGTGCGTGGCTCCGCAATGATCTCCCGCGTGAAACGTCTCTTGTTATTAGCGGCAATTGCTACGGTCGGCATGACCGGCGTCGCGCACGCGGCCGACGGAGTGCCCGGTGTGGACGTCAGCAACTGGACGGGCGACATCGACTGGGCGAGCGTTGCCGCCGGAGGCGGAAAGTTCGCGTTCGTGCAGGCCAGCGAGGGAGCCGACTACACCAACCCGCGTTTCGGCGCCCAGTACGACGGGGCCGCCGCGGCCGGGCTCATCAGGGGCGCCTATCACTTCGCGCAACCGCACGAAACCGATGGGACAACGCAGGCCGACTATTTCCTGCAGCACGGCGGCAACTGGGTCAGCGACGGCCGGACCCTGCCGGGAGTGCTCGATATCGAGGACAATCCGTACAAGGACACGAACGGCAAGAACAACTGTTACGGGCTGTCCGTCGAGGACATGGTCACCTGGCTCAAGGACTTCACGAAGAAGTACCACGACGCCACCGGCCGGCACGCGATCATCTACACCACCACGAGCTGGTGGCAGACGTGCACGGGGAACTCGACCAAGTTCAAGTCCAACCCCCTCTGGCTGGCCCGCTGGGGCAGCGACCCCGGTGAGCTGCCGAAGAGCTGGAAGAGGTGGACGTTCTGGCAGTCGGCCGACAAGGGGCCGCTGGTCGGCGGCGGGAACACGTTCAACGGCACGGAGTCGCAGCTCGCCACGCTGGCCAACCCGCCCGCGTCGGTGAGCGTGTCGGGCCAGGCCAGGAGCAGGAAGACCTACACGGTCACCATCAAGAACACGGGGCCGCACCCGGTCAAGGACATCAAGCTGTCGGGCAGGGCGTTCGGCGGGCAGACCGTGGTCCGGGCGCCGGGCTGCGACTTCAGCGGCACGGCGGTGCGCTGCACGGTCGGCGAGTTGCCGCGCGGGCAGAACAAGACCTTCACGTTCACCACCAAGCCGAGGAAGTCGAAGGGCACCGTTGGCATGTACGTGACGGTTGGTTCGGTGAAACTCACTCTTAAGTCTCGATAGGGCAGGATAAATCCCAAGAGCAGGGCTTTTGGGAGGGCAGAGGATGAGGCGGCGGTCAGCGCTGGCAGCGACGCTGCTCCTGCTGACCGCGACGGCCTCCGTGCCCCTCGGGCTGTCCATGCCGCCGCTGATCGTGCGGCTCTCGTACGAGATCGAACAGCGCGGGATCGCCTACTCGTGGGGCGGCGGCCACGCCGCGTCCCCAGGGCCGTCCAAGGGCACGTGCAGGGGATACAAGGGGCGGATCAAGCCCTGCCCGGCGGCCAGGACGCGCGGGCTCGACTGCTCGGGGTTCGCGCGGTGGGTGTACGCGCTGGCGCACGGAGAGGACGTGCTCGGGCCGGGGAACACCGACGACCACGTACGCAGGATGCGCCGCGTCTCCTCGCCCAAGCCCGGGGATCTCGTCTTCTTCGGCAAGATCACCAAACGGTCGGTGAAGACCCATCACGTCGGCATCTACCTGGGCGGCGGGAAGATGATGAACGCGCCCGAGACCGGAGCCGTGGTGCGCGTCGACGAGATCGGCCGCAAGAAGGACTTCGCCGGGTTCTTCCGGTACTGAACGGGGACCTGTGCCGAATCGGTATGCCTGTAACGCCTGTGGCACGGCAAAAAATGAGAGACCCCACGGCTAGTGTGTGCCGCTATGGACAGGCGATGGGTCGGGCTCGACGGGTACGAGGTCGTCGGCGCGGTACGGGCGGGGCGGCAGGTGCTCCGGGTGCGCAGGAACGGGTGGCTGGTCGCCGACTGCACCTCCGTGGCCGAGGTGGCCAGGCACGTTGATCTGGCCGACCTGTGCGAGGTCATCGAGATGCCCGCGCGGCGGCGTGCGGAGAGATCGCCGGCGGCCCGAACGAGTTCGCATCATCGCTGAGTGCCGTGTATGGTTACACCTGTCCGCAGCGCCGGACAGGCCCCTATAGCTCAGTCGGCAGAGCGTCTCCATGGTAAGGAGAAGGTCAACGGTTCGATTCCGTTTGGGGGCTCGCAGTCTGAACAGGCAAAACGCCCGGTCCGAGATCACTCGGAGCCGGGCGTTTCTGATCGTTAGGACGTTTTCGCGATGGATTCGCGAAAAGAGGCCATTAACCCGCACGCGAGGTAGGGAATTGGAGCACCTCTCCGCGAGCCTCGTACGGAGCGATCGGCTCCCGCTTCCCGTCACGGAACGGAGCCAGCAACTCATCCAAGATCTTGACGGGCGAGTGGAGACCGAACCACGCTCGCCGCGCAAGCGCGTCCTGCCACAGCCGCTCCAGTTGCTCCCGCAGCCACGCCCGCGACTCCCGCGACACGTGCGTGTAGGTTCCGCGCATTCCTCGCATCTCCGGCGAGGCGTGCCCCATCCGGTCGTCGCGAAGCTGCAGAGGCGTCCCTAGATCCATCAGCCACGTGCTGTGCGCATGCCGGAGATCGTGAGGCCTCAACCCTTCCGTGATGGGCGCCCACGACGCCACTGGAGCCTTCTCGGAGACGTACTGCGAACGGACGAACAGATCCAGGATGGCCTCCCGCGTCAGGTCCCGCGCCTGCTCCACGGGAATGCCCTGCCGGATGGCGAACGCCACCAGGTCCGCCTTCGACGATGCCGCGTTCACGCCGAGCCCGAGCGGGCGACGCTGGTAGCCAAGTACCCGCGGAGCATCGTACGGATGTCCAGGTACGGCGGCCGGCCACGCCGGAAGCGGGGATCCCGGCCACGGCGTGTCCAGTTCGACCAGGACCGGCTTGTAGGCCACGCCGATCTTCCGGTCCTCCTCGCGGTGCTTCTTCGTACCACGTCTGCCCTTCGACGTCGGGTACCAGCCGTCGGCCGCTGGGTCGAACACGCGGCGGGCGAAGTTGCTGTTGCGGTGATGACCGGCACGCTCACCCAGGAAGACGAACGCGCCACCGCCCTGGCACGGCTGCTCGTCCTGGCCCTCGATCGTGACCGGCTTGCAGCGGCACCGCTGATCCGGATGGGCGGCGATCTGCCGGTTCAGCAATTCCTGTAGAAACGGAGGCAGATCCACGTCCCGGTTGGAGTCGTCCTTCGGTGGACCGAGGTAGAACTTGCCGCCGTCCTCGATGAGCTGCCAGTCGACGCGAAGCCTGCCGAGCTTCACGTACTCGCGCTGCAAGCCGATCCCCTCGCCGTACCGCAGCGCGCCGAAGGCGAGGGTGACGCCGAAGATGAACTCGTCGTCCCGCCCGGACAGGACACCCATCCGCTCGCACAGGCACATGGCCTCGAACGGCGTGATGGCGGTCTTCTCCCTGCCGCGGCCGGCTGTACCGACACCGGAGCGGCGGCCTCGGTGGCGCTGCCGCAGCGCGGGGTTGCTGCCAATGAGTCCTTCAGTGACGGCGTCGCCCAGCAGCGTCGCGAGCCGGGTGCGGGCGCCGGAGGCGACTCCGTCACGCGCGTACCCAGCTCGGATCATGCGCTGTTCCCAGGTGTTGACGTCACTGGCCTTGATGTCGCTGAGTGCCGTCTCGCCCCACTCGGGCAGTACGTGGGCTCGGAACAGGTAGGCGTAGTTGCCCCGGGACCGTAGACCGACATCGAGCCCGGTCCACCAGCGGGCGAACCACTCGTTGACGGTGACGCCGGCTTCGTCCGCCTCTTCCGGTTCGGGGGGAGGCTCGGGTTGCTTCTTAGGCTTGCGCCGGTAGTCGGGGGCGAGGCCTCGTTGTTCGAGGTCTTCCATCCATTCGCCCCAGGCGTCGGCCTCGTCGCCGTCTTTCCAGTACTCGTTTGTGTCTGGGTGGCGGGACTTGGTGCCGATCGTCCCGTCCGCCCGCTTCCAGCGTGCGACGATCACGCCGTCCTTGCGTACTTGGTGGAACGCCATGATGTTCCTTGCGAGGTGAGGGGTTGTCCGGGGGTGCAGGGTCTAGCCCAGCACACAGACGTCCACGAGAGGGTCGAGATCCACGCGGACGAGGCAGTCCCTGCCCGGAGAGGGTTGCGTAGGCGGGGGCTCTGGCGCTTGCGAGGTCGCTTCTTTTGTCGGCCGTGAGGGGGGTGGCGTTGTCGGCTCAGGCATGGGAGAGGAAGACGTGCGGTTCGGGCGCGCTTGCTCCCTCTCGCTCGGCTCGCTCGACGCGGCTGGCCGTGGAGATTCGGTGGTTCGTGTCGGGGCGGGAGAGGAGGACGGCGGTGCGCTGGCTGGGGATGACCGTGGCGGAGGTGGTTGTCCGCTGGACGAAGGGGCCGTTGAGGGCGGCAGGGCAGACGAGGAGAGGGCACCCCGGGGCGGCAGGCTGTCGGGCGACCTCGTGGAGCGTGCCGCCGGCGTCTGCTTGGCCGGGGGTTCCTTGGGCGCCGCTGTCACGGTGACTGCAGGTCGGGGAGGGAGGGTGACGGTGCGCTGGGCGACTATCGGCGGGTGCGGAGACCTGTCTTTTGTCATGTCCGTTACTGCGGCGGTGGCAGCGGAAGCGACTGTCGCGGATCCTGCTACGAGCAGGACCACATTTCGTTTTGAGGATCGCCGCACCCATTCGAGAAGTGAGCCAAGGGTGATGGTACCGAGCCACACGATGAGCCTTTTGATCGACTTTCTGGCGGTTGGGTCATCGAGGTTAACGATCAGAATGAGCTGATCTTCGTCGAGTTCGACCGACATGGCGGCGATCTCAGGCTCTAATCGCTGCCGTCGGTACTCCTGAACGTTTTCGGGATCATCGTTCACGACGGGACTCCCGCGCCCTGATTGCGGTATCGCGTAGGCACCTCCAGACGGCGGCTTCCCTTGCAGGTGCCCGCCTGCCTGACGCGTGCAAGATGGCCCGCAGGGTCATGCCGTCATACTGGACGACCAGGAGTCGTTCCCCTTCGCCAGATCGCATCACTCTGCTGATCTCGGCCTGGGCGTGGGCGTCGTTCTCGGCGGCGATGACTTGCTGTTCGAGGCGGTCGCGTTCAAGGAACGCTCGCGCCAATTCCGCAGCGAGTACTTCCTCGCGTGCTGTGGACTGCCGGCGAAGTAGCCGCAACGCCCTTCTGATCAAACTGTCGTACGACGATTCTCCGTTCGATGACACTTCGTTCTTCCGTGGGGACGCCAAAACGCCCGCACCTCCCCAAGATGTGCTGGTGTTTTTATCCCTCGCCGTTATGAGCTGTCGGGACCCTTATATGACGCCTATTCACGTTATGGGGTCCATATCCCCTGGCGGATCGTATTCATTCTGTGACAATCCGCTGCAGAGATGTCCGACTTTGTTATAACTTAGGAGCCCCTAAGCGCCCTTTCGATCTTCCGTGTCGCGGTCGATTTCCTCCCGGTCGGCGCGACGTTCGGCCGCGAGGGCGTCGACCTTCTCATGCAGGAGGCGGAGATCGCGATGTACGGCAGCCATCGCCGCAAGGATCATCGACTCTCGCGGCGAGGGGTCCGTGATGTTGGCGATGTCTATCGGAGCCTCGGGTGAGTGCACCTCTTGGATGTTGTCGCGATCGGCACCCTCGGTCGCATCTCGGGGGTACACGGTGTCGATCAGTTCGTCGGGTCCTATGCCCAAGTGGGCGTAGTGCTCGGCGAGCGCCTCCCCGAGAGCCTTCAAGCTCTCGGGCTTGGGTTTGCTCGATCCGGACTTCCAGCGACTGAGCTGGGACTGGTCCATGGGGACGAGTGCGGCGAGTTGGACTTGAGGTAGCCCGGTGTCCCGCAAGATTTGGTCGATCAGTTCGCGGAAGCGGTCAACGGGCCAACTTGGCGACTTGACCATGTACAAGAGCATAGGGCCATGCGCATGCTCCGTCCACCTTGCATATGTGCATAATCCCATGTCAGCGCTATATCTCTTGCGCCACACTCATAACACCAGTTCTTACGGCCTAGACCGTTCCAGGTCAATCCCAGGTCATGTCTTGCGTTGCGCCATGTACATGAGTAGCGTCTATGTACATGAGCCAAGGAGCCACTATCCGGCTACGCCAAGGAGCTGGTGAACGCCTCAAGCGTGTGTTCGACTGCACCACCAACACACAGGTCGCCGAGTCCATCGGAGTGGACCAGGGGCACTACAGCCGAGTCCTCAACGGAAGGGCAGACCCTGGCCCCTATTTCCAGGGCAATCTGCTTCTCGCCGCACGTGATCACGGACTCACGTTCGACGACCTCTTCGAGGTTGTCGAGCTGGAGGAACGGAAGTCGGCATGACTCCGCCCGTCCTGCACAACGCCGAAGCGGCCGGCAAGAAGGTCGGCAAGAGCGCGAGCTGGATGTACAAGGCGGGGGCTGCGGGTCTGATCCCGCGTACGAAGATCGGCGGCCAGGTCTGGTGGACCGACGAACAGATCGCCGAGATCATCCGCAACGGCGCTCAGCAGCCGAAGCAGCAGCCCAAGCCGGCCGAGGTGCCCACGCGCACTCAGCGGCGTGAACCGCAGCGGCCTGGGCGGAAGACGCCGCAGAAGCGACCCGCCGCGCCGCCCACGAACTCCAACATCCCGGTCGCAGACCGCAGCGTGAGCCGCCTGTACAGGAACGAGGGCGCGGCATGACCGCCGTCGAGTGCTGGGGTGCCTTCCTGATGACGCTCGGCTTGTCCGTGCGCGTCTCGGAACTCACCGCCATCGACGACTGCGAGTACGTCGGCAAGCACCACCGCAAGCCCTGACAAGGCTGCGGGCCCGGCAAATCTCACCCTGCCGGACCCGCTGATCCCCGCTCACGAGCACTGACTGATCGAAGAGAGCGAGAACTGATGACCACGGTATACGACCCGTTCGGCCTCGCCGAGTTCGCCGTCGAGATCCGCGACGGAGAGACGCTGATCGGCCGCACCGAGCCCAGCCGGAACGCCGACGACGCCAAGCAGGCGTTCCGCAAACTGAACTTCTCCTACCCGGACTCACGCATCGTGTGGCGCCGCGACCCCCTCGACGAGTGGGACGCCATCACCGACGACGCGATCAACCGCATCGCCTACCAGCGGACCGCGACCATCCTGATGTCCCTTATCGGGGAGGGGCTGGCGAACGTTAATTGGTCGCTCAGCGCCACCCACCCCAACCAGGTCGATGGCCACCTGGTCCGCGAGGACGACCCCCGTGAGGCGCTCAAGCGGTACGCGGTCCTGCTGGGGTGCGAGGTGACCGAGAGGCCGCACCTGCACGGCAAGGTGCAGATCGCGGTCGAGGGCACCTACTGCGGCTTGACCGTCAAGGTGTGGGACCTGGTCGATCCCGTTGCGGACGAGAGCGGCGACGAGCCTGCCGAGGTGGCGTCGTGACGCACGTGCTGCCCCCTGAGCCCGAGGACGTGGCCCGGCAGATCGACCACTACGAGTACTCCAAGCGGAAGCTGCGGTGGTTGTACGCGGAGGAAGTGAAGGTTGCTGAGCAGCGCGGGGAGGTGCCCGCGTGAGCGCCCCGAGACTTCTGGTCGGCGCCCGCCCGTCCGTGGTGGAGGTGGCCGTCCTGCGCGTGCCCGCCGGCGCGGTCGCGGTGGTGGAGCACCCCTCCGGCCAGGTGCGCGACTACGAGCCGCAACTGGACGTTGAGCAGTACGCGGCGATCCCCGGCAGCCGAGACGTGCTCGGCTGGGGCGTGGGCGTCGCCTGGTACTCGTCCCTCGCCGGGATCCGGAACGGGCGGCTGCGGATGGACCGGGACGCCTGGCATGAGGCCGCAAGGCTGTTGCGGTCGGAGCCGGTCGTCTACATCCGGCACGAGAAGCAGCTCTACCACGGGTCGTGGCGGTGGACCGCCGTTGAGGCGTCCAGCGAGCCGGTGACTGCCCGTCTCGCTGAGAAGGCGGAGGCGACGACATGAACCGCAACCCGCAGGACTACGGAACCTTCGAAGTGCGCCGGACCCTCACCCGCCCGGACGGGTCCGCCGATGTAGTGGTGGCCTACATCAAGCCGGGCAAGCGGGGCCGCACCTACTCCTCCTACCGCCACCAGGCGGGCGGCGCATGGCTGTCCCTGAACGAGTCATGGACCGACCTGGAGCGGGCGGTCGCCGAGACGCCCGGACTGCAGCAGGGCGAACCGCTGCATACGCCCGAGCTGTTGCGGCTCTTGACCGCAGCGCTCGCTTCACCGGCGGGAGTGACCTCATGACGGCCTTCGCTAACGCCCACGCTGGCGACCTCATCGAGTTGCACCGCATCTACGTCCACTTGAACGCCCACTCGGAGGACTGGAGCAAGCCACTCCGGCTGGCCACCGAGCCCGCTCCGTGTGGCGGCCCGTTCTCCTGCCGGGCGCTGGTGTGCGAGGCCCGCACCCCTGACGGTCGGCGGGTGTGGTTGCACCGTCTGCCGCACCGGGAGATCGACGTCCTGGAGTCCGCCTCGGAGCTGGCCGCCCATGAGGGCGAAGACCTGGCCGAGAACGCGAAGCCGGCGTGGCAGCCGTGGACCGATCCTGACTTCCGCCGCGAGCAGGCGGACTACAGCGACGACACCCCCAACGACGAGGGAGACGAGCAGCAGTGACGCTACCCACGCCAACGGGGCGCTTCATCGGCCGATGGGAGAGCAGCACGCCCGAATGGGACGCCGCCCGCGCTCAGCGGCTCGGCGGATCCAGGATCGCGGCATTGCTTGGCCTGTCCCCGTGGGAGTCCCCGTACTCGGTGTGGTGCCTGATGGCGGGCCTGGTCCAGAAGGACACCCAGACCAAGGAGCAGGCTCGCGGCCACTACCTGGAGTCCGGGATCGCGGCATGGTTCGCCGACCAGCACCCCGAGTACGAGGTTCGCGAGGCCGGCACGTACGTGCACGCCGAGCGGGACTACCAGCTCGCGAACCCGGACCGGCTCCTGCTCGGCATGCCCGGCCACTTCCCTGAGCCGGGCGTGCGGGCAGGACTGGAGTTGAAGACCGACGCTGAGGCGTCCGGGTGGGGGAATCCCGGCACGGACGAGATCCCGGCCTACTACCGGCCACAAGTCCAGTGGTACATGGACACGCTCGGCCTGGACGTCTGGTACGTGGTCGTCCTGACGGGGCGGCTGGAGTTCCGCGAGTACGTCGTCCGCTACGACCCTCTCGACTGTACGTGGATGCGCGACCAGGCCGAGGACTTCCTGTCGTCGCTGTACTGGCGGGAGATGCCGGACCTGGACCACCACCCGGCCACGTACGCCGCAGTACGCAAACTGCACCCGGACATCGACAAGGACACGTCGTTCGTGGCGGACCTGGATTTGGCGGTCGAGTTCATCGACGCCACGACCAGCCTGGCCGAGGCGCAGGAGCGCGAACAGAAGGTCCGAGCCCGCCTGCTTGAGGCGATGGGGTCCGCGCACCGCGCCTACTACGACGGGCGCCGTCTGGCCCGCAGGCAGGCCAAAGGCGGTGGGACGCCGTTCCTGGTCGCCGAAAAGAAGCTCCCTGACCTTTCCGACCTACTTCTACGAGGAGTTGCGGCATGACCGTGACTGACAACCTGCCCGCCGTGCAGGGCAGTGGTGCGCTGGCGATCCAGCCCACCCAGTCCATGTTCAACGCCGAACAGCGGGCCGTCCTGGCGAGCATGGGCGTGGACCACGAGTGCACCAACGCCGAGCTGGCCGGGTTCATCCACCTGTGCCAGCGGCGCGACCTGGACCCGTTCCTCAAGCAGGTGTATCTGATCGGCCGCTATGACAAGCGGGCCGGCCGGAAGGTGTTCACGCCACAGACCGGGATCGACGGCTTCCGGGTGATCGCTCGCCGGGCGGCGGACAAGTCCGGCATCGACTACGAGTACGAGGACACCGTCTGGTTCGACGCTGATGGCGCCCAACACGAGGTGTGGCTGACTGAGCAGCCGCCGGTCGCGGCGAAGGTCGTCGTCCTGCGCAACGGCAAGCGGTTCTCCGGGGTGGCCCGCTTCGCCGCCTACGTGGACCGGGACCGGGACGGCAACCCGAAGGCTCTGTGGAAGACCAGCCCGGACGGCCAAATCGAAAAGTGCGCCGAAGCCAAGGCGCTACGCCGCGCTTTCCCCGAGGACCTGGGCGGCATGTACAGCGACGTCGAGATGGAGCACCTCGACGACGAGACGCCGCGCGAGACGATCCAGGGCCAGACCATCCGCGAAACTGTCGCTGCGCAGAACGGCGACGCCGAGCAGGCCGACGGCATGTCCGCCAAGAGGCAGCGCAACCAGATCGTGCTGCTGCTGTCGAAGAATGGCATCACGTCGCCCGACTTGGCGCTCGTCTACATGTCCAAGGCTGCCGACCGGGAGATTGCCAAGCCTGAGGATCTGACCGGCGCAGAGGCCGCCCAGGTGATGGTGGCGCTCAACCGAGGCGACTTCCTCGACGAGCCGCCGTTCACCAGGTCGGCCGAGGACAACCCGCTCGACCACAGCGAGGACGAGGCCGCCGACTCTGAGGGCGGCCAGTCATGACGGACGTCTTCCAGCGCAGCGAGGCCGGGTTCCAGTTCATCTCCGAGGACGCCGTCCTCACCCCCGCGGACACGGACGTGTATCTGAAGCGGCTCAACAACGAACTGGCCCGCGCCCAGCTCAACCTGATGAGGGCCCGGGACGCTGAGGTCACCGCTGAGCGGGCGTTCCTGGAGGCCCGCACCGCCTACCTGTTCGCGACCAGCGAGGAGCCGCCCGAGGTGGGCCGCAAGGCCGGCCAGGTGACGCAGAAGCAGGCCGACGAGTGGTACGCGGTCCGCATCTCGAAGGAGTACTGGGCTTTCCGGGAGGCGAAGGTCATCCGGCAGAACGCCTCCGACTACGTGTGGCAGGTCAAGACGCAGGTCGAAGTGATGCGTTCGTTGAACGTCAACGCGAAGGCGCTGTATGACACGCCGGGGCGTGGCCGATGAAGACGCGCGTGCAGTCCTGCTGCAACAAGGAGACGTTCGCCAACGAGGCGGAGGCCCGCCGGCGGCTGGACCGCATGCACGCCCTCGGGGTGCGGAGCGTTCTGCCGTTCGACGTGGAGTTGTGCCGCAACGGCTGGCACCTGAAGTTCCCGCAGCCGAACTCCGGACCGTCCACCAAGCTGCGGGCGCTGGTGGAGGCCCGCGACAACGGGTGTGTCCGCTGCGGTGCCCAGGTGCCCCGCGACGAGGATTCCATCCACCACCGGATCCCGCGAGGCCGCGGCGGCGAGAACACCGCCGAAAACCTCCTCCTGCTGTGCGGCAGCGGCGTGACGGGCTGCCATGGGTGGGTCGAAAGGCGCCGCACCGAGGCCTACAACCACGGCTACCTGGTGCGGACCGGCTTCGACCCGCTGGACGTGCCCGTTCTGCTGCGCGGCACCACGTGGGCGTACCCGAGCCCGGACGGTAAGTGGGTCATTTCCGGCCACGTCGCCGATCCGCACGGCTCCCCTTCCGACCTTCCTGAGGAGACGACGTGAGCATGCCTACCCCGAAGTGGAGCCGGAGGCTGCCTGTCCTCCGCGGTCCTGGCCGTGCTGACCGTCGTGGCTGCCGCCGCTGTGGTCGCGGCCCTCATCGTCTACCTCGCCGCCTAGGAGATCTCCGATGACCGACATCGACGACCTGTATGAGCCGGGCGACGACCGCGACTGGACCTTGGACGAGCTGGCCGAACGCGCACTGGTGGACACAGACCCGTTGACGCCTTGCCGGGACGGCCCGTGTCTGTGCCATCCGATCGTCGCTGACGACGACCCGTTCTGATCTTCCCTCCGTCACGTCCCCGCCATCTATCGGGGGTCGGGGACGTGACGGCACACAACCAGATGTTCACCTGACCAAGGAGGCAGGATCATGGCAGCAATAACGCCGCGCGATCTGGACAACGAACAGCGCGAGAGGCACCGCCAGGAGCGGGAGCGCCATGTCTACGTGATCGAGTTCGCAAGCAACACCGTGAAAGTGGGACAGGCCAAGCAAGCGCACAAGCGCCTGTCCGAGCACGCGAAGAGCGCGGCACGGCACGGCGATTCTGTGACCCGCTCGTGGTTCTCCGACCCGCATACCGGCTACCAGGTGAATGAGCGCGCCCTGATCGACTTCTGCGCCGAGCGCTGGCCGCGCACGGCTGGCGTGGAGTACTTCCAGGGCGCGGACTTCGATCAGGTCGTTGAGTACGCGCTCGGGCTGCCAGTGGTTCGACTCACGCCAGCCGAACTGGATGAACTCCTCACCAGTAGCAAGGCCATGTATCGCTCGGTGGAAGAGCAGCGGGTGCGCACAGCGACTCGGGCTCGGATGAGCCAGTTGGGGGACCGGCTGGCGATCGTCGGAACGCTCTACAACGACGGCAATGCGCCAGAAGCGCTGAGCATGGCGCTGGATCTCGGCAAGCAGATGATGGCCCACGCCATCATGCCGTGGTCGGAGACCGACCCAACCGCCGCGGAGCGTTACCTGATTGGGCGCGGAATCGAACCAGCCGAGGCATGCCAGATGGCGAGGGCGTTCGAGATCGAGATGTGCGCGATCTACGCGATCACGGGTGAGGACATCCCAACTGCGTTCGAGGACATCGCCCGACTTGCCGACGAGATCGTTCAGACCCTTCCCCTCGACCCTCCCGGCTGGCCTGAGCTTCCCCTGGACGGTGCCTGATGCCCGAGACAACCTTCCTCGACATCCCTGAGCGTGTCGCTCGCGGTGCCGCCCTACTGGACGAGAAGCGCCCCGGCTGGTGGCAGCGGATCCACCTGGACACGCTCAACATCAACGACTGCGGCGAGTGCGTCATCGGCCAGCTTTACACCGATCCCCTCCACTACGACGATGAGCAGTTCGACGAAGGGGCGATCGACCTCGTAGGCGAGAACGCCTACGACAACAACCCGCACGCTCCCGCTCTGGTTGAGCACGGCTTCTCCCTTGAGCGCGGCGCTGCTGTCGGAGGAAACGAAAGGTACGAGAGGTGGGCGGCCCTGACCGCCGAGTGGAAGCGCGTCATCAGCGAGCGGCGCGAGTCGCTCGGGGTCCCCTCTGGCGGTGAGTCGTGAGCACCCGCCCGCTGATCCTGCTGGACGTGGACGGCGTCCTCAACGTCCTCACCATCGACCCGGGCCCCGGCTGGGAGCGCCACACCTGCCAAAGCTGGAACGGCACCTACCGGGTGCGACTCAACCCGTCCCACGGGCCGATGCTGCTGGAGCTGGCCGAGCAGACCGGCGCCGAGCTGGTGTGGGCGACCACGTGGACGGACGACGCCAACCGCGAGATCGGCCCGAAGATCGGCCTTCCGAAGCTGCCCGTTATCGACGTCATGTCGGGCGACGAAGCGGCGTGGGTGAACACGAAGGTGCCGCCCGTCGCCATGTACATCAACAGCAGGCCGTTCGTGTGGTTCGACGACGACCTTGATGCCGTAGACCGCGCCTACCTGGCCGATCACGCAGGCGTCGGCGACTTCCTGATCGTGGACATCCCTGCTGACTCGGGGCTGTCCGCCGAGCACCTGCAGATGGCCGCCGACTGGCTGTCCTCTCTCGCCGCCCCTCGCTCCTGACTCTTCCGTGCTCGCTCTCCTACGGGGGTCGGGCGAGCGCACTGCACCACTCCGAACAAGCGCACCAACAGGAGATCACTTTGAGCACCACGGACCAGATTCTCGGACCGAACATCGATCACTTCACGCCTGAGCCTCTGCCGCTGACCAAGCTGTACGCCGACCACCTCAACAAGAGGCTCGCCGAGCTTGAAATGGACATCTCCTGGCTCGACGAACGCGAGGCCCTCCTTCAAGACGACCTCACCGCCTGCCGGGCCACCAGGGCGACTCTCGCCGACACCCGTGCCCGATACCGCAGAGACCTGGGGTCGCAGTACCAGCCGTCCGCCGAGCAGCCGGTGTGGCCGGTGAAGGCGGGGGAGCGCGGCCACACGGCGGAGAAGTGCCCGAAGTGCGGCGACCCGATGTTCATGACCGCGAAGTACGGCAACGTCCACGAGACCGCAGGAGATCAGGGCCTGCTGTGGGTGGCGGCCGGCGAGTGGTGCCAGCAGCAGGGCGAGGTGTCGGAGTCGTGACCGGGCGCCGTCTCGCCGTGTTACCGGCCGCGCCGTTCGCCCGCCACCAGGGCCGCCATCGTCGCCGTCACTTCGCCTCTCACGGCTCCACGACCGGTTGGGCTGCTCTTGCGCACCTGGTTCCCGCCCAGCGGGAGGAGACGTTCACCAAGCCTCGACGCACCCCGCTCGTGGTGCTCCCGCTCGCCCAGGACGAGCTGATCCCCTTCGCCGACTACCGGCACCCCTACTCCCCGAAGGATGCGGCATGAGCACCGAAACCCCCGAGACGCCCGCGACGACGAACCCGTACCAGGCCAAGCGCGAGGCCGTGGCCCGCGCCGTTACGGCGTGGCAGCGCCAGGCGGCCGAAGTCGACGAGGCGGGCGACCGTGAGCCCACCGCCATGGAGGACGCCGACGACCTGGAGGACTGCCTCAACGACGAGGGCATGATCCTTCTGCCCCGCTCAACCGGCCACGGCAAGTGGCGGGTCCTGGTGGACGGCCAGCCCGCCCCGTACCCCGGGCAGGACGCGCCGTCGCACCCGATGGGTGCCGAAGAGGCCATGGAGGCTTTCGCGGTCGCCACAGCGGCCGACTACCACGGCGAGAAGCAGATCGTGGTCCGGCCCGCGACCGAGCGGGAGATGGTCACGTCGGCCGTCATCGGTGACGCCACGGTCCATGAGGATCCGGTGAGGATCGCGCCCACCGTGTTCATGGTGGAGACCGAGGAGAACGTCGGCGCGACCCTGGTCCGGATGATCGACAAGGACGGGCGTGAGGTCCTGGTCGGGCTCGACGACAACACGCGGCGGGTGCTCACGTCACTGCTCAACCGTGCGGATGGTGCGGCATGACCGTCCCAGCCTCAGACCGGGAAATGTCCTTCTGGCCCACTCCGGCCGAGGTCGCCGACGATCTCGTGTACTGGCTGATGGAACCGTGGCACGCCCTCGGTGATGGCGTCCGTGTGCTCGAACCCTCCGCAGGCGAGGGGCACCTTGTCCGCGCGATCCGGGAGCGCCTGCCCGAAGCGCACATCACGGCGGTCGAGCCCAGCGAGACACGGGCTGCGGCCCTGCGCGCGACGCCTGGCATCGAGGTCGTGCAGACCACCCTGGAGTTGTACCTCGCCGACGTCACGCGGCAGGCGACCAGCGGGGCGTGGCAGCCCTTCCATCTGGTGGTCATGAACCCGCCGTTCACCCTGCCGGACCGCCGCGAGGCATGGGCCGAACACGTGCTGGAGTGTTACCACCATCCGCACCTGCTCGCGCCGTATGGCGTCATCGGCGCGGTGGTTCCCCGCATCGTGATGACCGGCCGCTCCAAGCTCGTACAAAAGGTGCGCGGACTCCTCGACGAATGCGGAAGGGCGCGATCGTGCGAACGAGGCGCCTTCTCCGGCATGGGGGCCAAGGTCAGCACGGCACTGATCTGGACGCAGAAGCCCTACGAGGAAGCCGAGCCGTCGGGCCAGCTTGACCTGTTCTCCGGGGTGGCGTCATGAGCGACATCACCCCCGAGAAGGTCGCCGCGACACCGCCAACCCCGGAGAACGTCGCCGAGATGCTCACCTCAGGCGACAACGACTACCACGACGGCAACTACTGGCACCCGTCGATCGGCGCCGCAGGCAACGTCGTCCACATCGGCATCACGGCCTACAGCGAGGACGGCGAGAAGCTGCCCGAGCAGCACTTCCGGGCGGTCGTCGTCGAGGGCGAGACGGTCCCGATCGTGCTGGAGGCTCCCGCTGAACTCGGCATGGGATGGCATGACGGCGGTGACATGCTGGCTCTCCTCGACCAGGGCATCACGATCTTCCCTGGTGGCGCTGACGAGTGGGTGATCCCTCCGTCTCAGGCCCGCGAGATGGCCGCGCAGTTGGCGGCGATGGCTGACGCTCGGGAGGCCGCTCAGGCTCAGACGGGCGGTGCCCAGTGAGCCGCCACGTCATCCCCAACGCTCCCGGGTCACCCGACCAGCGTGTGACTACGGTCGGCTGGGACGCCCCGCTCACCACGTTCTTCGCGATGGCGTTCGACGGCGACGACGAAGTGTTCTGGCTCGGCATGATGCCGCGCGAGATCCCGACGCTCGGCGCTCTCACTGAGGCGCTCGAACCGCACCACGTGGCCGTCCCGGACGATGTCCTCCACCAGCTCCTCGCCGACAAGCACAGCGAGGGCGACCGGTCGGACAACGTGGGCCGGCGGCTCGTGGACGCGATCCTCGCCGAGCAGAACGGCGGTGCCTCCGATGTCTGAGCCGATCACCCCCGAGAAGGTCGCCCACCTGAAGGACCTCCTGACGTCTGTCGGGGGCCTCCCGTGGTTCCTGTCGGACTGCGAGGGCGACATGCGAATCTGGCGCGAGTCCGCTCTCACGCACGTCACCCGGGGCGAGGACGGCGACATCGAGGGCTACCGCACCCCCGGCTCGTACCAGCGCAACGACCTGATCGCCGACTGGGATCTGGACACGTGGGACGAGGGGGAGGACGAGGACGACGACGAGCGGCGGCACATGGCCGAACTCATCGTCGAGGCGGTCAACGCCCTGCCTGCTCTTCTCGCCCTCGCTGAGGCCGCTCAGGCAGAGCAGGAGCGGCAGCCGTGACCTCCCTAGACCGGAACACGCCGCCGCTGTCCGTCGAGCGCCTCACGGAGATCCGGGCGCTCCCGTACCACGCTGAGGTGCACCTGCTGGAGCAGGTCCGTGTGGGCCTCCTCTCCGAGGTGGACCGCCTCAACGCCTACGTCAACTCGATCGACCGTCTCAACGAGATTGCGGACGCCGACTGGAAGCAGGAGGTGGACCGCCTCAAGGCTCAGGTGCGCCGTCTTGAGGCGGACGCCAAGCGGGACGAGCACACCACAGGCCAACTCATCGACGAGCGGGACAACCTGCATGCGCTCCTCGACAAGTTCGCCGAGAAGGTCGCTCCCCTCGAGGTGATCGGCGAGCACTCCTCCGGTAACGACCCGTGGCTGAACGCGATGGACTTGGTCACCCCAGCTGCCGAGGTGGACCGTCTGAGAGCCGCTGTAGAGCTGCTCGGGACTGAACTCCAGCGCGGCTCCACAGCATTCACGGACCGTCTGCGCCAGCTCGCCGCCGAGCGGGACCAGGCCCGCGAGTCCGCCAAGCACCTGGCTGGCGCTTTGGCCAAGGTCGGCGTTGCGGTGGAGCAGGCGATGCGCCTCGCTGCTGCTGGTGACGCCGCAGGCGCTGCTGCTGTCCTGGGTGATGTCGCCTCCGAGGAGGTGGCTCCGTGATCGCCGTTGGGCAGGCTGTCGTGGCCGTCTACGTGGCGGCTGTGTTCGGCGCGATGGCGGGTGTGGTCGCCACCATCACCTACCGGGGTGACCGGCGTCGGGCAGCGGACACCCGAGAGGCGTCCCAGCGCGTGCCGGTGGATCACCTCCTGCGCGACGGTGGCGGACGGTCCCGCGGGCGGGGGCGTGGTCGTCGTGGCTAACCCGCTGAAGAAGATCCGTAAGGCGCTCACGCCGAAGCCGCGCACTGACGAGCAGGGTCGTGACGTCCAGCCGCCGACCCGCCTGACGAAGATCCTGCGCCAGCACATGGAGGACGAGGTTCGCCGCCAGGAGCAGCGCGGAGGCGACCGGTGACCGCCCTGACGCTGCTCGGCTGCGCCCTGATCCTCTTCGGCTCCTACCTCACCGCCGGATCCCTACTGCTGGCCTGGATCCACTCCTGGGCGCAGAAGAGGGAGCCGGTCGCCGATCTCTACGACGTGTGGGAGGAGGCCGACGATGACCGTGCTGGAGGCCACTGACTTGTTCGCTGGTGGCGGCGGCTCTTCCGAAGGGCTGGCGCAGGCTGGCTACTTCGTGGCGATCGCCGCGAACCACGAGCGCATCCCGGTGGCCACACACCAGCTCAACCACCCGGACACCGAGCACCGGATCGCGAACCTGTCGGAGGTGGACTGGCGGACCTTCCCTGCCACCGACGTGCTGTGGGCGTCTCCGAGCTGCGTGTGGCATGCCCGCTCGGGCGGCCGGCGTCGTCCGCCGGCTGAGGTGGAGAAGTTGCGCGAGGACGCCGGGGCGATCGACCGGGCCACGGCTTTCGCGGTCATCGCCGCGGCCGAGGTCCACAAGTACCCGGTGGTCCTGGTGGAGAACGTGCCGGAGTTCCAGGACTGGACGTTGTACGGCTGGTGGCTGGACGGGCTGCGGTCGCTCGGTTACGACCGGATCACGCCGCTGTTGCTCGACGCCGCCGACTACGGGCACGCCCAGCACCGGATCCGGCTGTTCATCGTCGCCACCCGCAACGGTTTGGCTGTGGACCTGACCCCGCCCGGCATGGCGCGCGTGCCGGCGTCCGCGATCCTCGACGACGACCCGGGCAAGCTCGTCACTCGCCCGCTGTACGTGTCGCCGCAGATCGCCCAGATCCGCGACGAGGACGTGCCGCACCTGGTGACGTACCGGCGCAACGCCAAGGCCAAGCGCGCCGATCGGCATCCGATCGCCTGCGTCACCGCGGGAGGCAACCACCACGCCGTCGCCACCGTTCGTGAAGGGCGGGCTTGGCATCGGCTGCTGACCAACCGCGAGTGCGCCCGCGCTCAGGGCTTCCCGGACTCGTACGAGTTCGTCGGCGACGGCAAGCAGGTCAAGAAGCAGATCGGCAACGCCGTCCCGGTCGGCATCGCCCGTTGGCTGGGCGAGCGCGTCGCCGCGGCAATGAGAGGCGAGTCCACTGCGTCGGCGATCCAGTCGGTCGCCTACCAGCCCTCCCTGTTCGAGGAGGTGGCCTAGGTGCTCCCTGAGTGCTGCGAGAAGGCCGTGGAGCGCGGCGAGTACGACGAGCACCGCCTGGTGTGCGTGCACCGCTCTCCGGCCCCAGTGGAGGAGCCGGAGACAGAGCCCCTGTTCGACATCGACCCGCCCAAGACCGAGGAAGGAGGGCCGCTGCTGTGACCATCCCCGAGCCTGAGATGCGAGTCACCCGCTACGAGTTCTGCTGCCTGCCCGAAGGCCATATCGACGCCCCGCACTTCACGATCTCCGTCGAGTATCGGGGGCGCGGTTTGTGGGCGGTTCTCGACGGGCCTTTCGCTCTCGACGCGGACGGCCGCAAGGACTACGAGCCGCGCCCGTCGTCGCGGGAGGACGACTGGCTGGCCACGCACCGGTTCGACCTGGACACCGCGAAGCGGATCGCGGTGAAGGCCGCCAAGGTCCAGACGGTCAACGGCCACACGGTGGCGGACGTGCTCCAAAAGGGCGCGGCAGATGCCTGACTATCCCCTGATCGACGTGTGGGCGGTCCTCCGCGACCCGGACATCCCCGCAGCGGTGGGGCAGCGGCTGCTCGACCGCCAGAGGGCCGTGAGCGCCGGGGAGACGCCGGCGGTGTGCCCGGAGGAGGACAAGCCGTTCCTGGCCCGTCACATCGTCCCTGCTTTTCCCGTACAGGACTCTCCCGAGGAGGCGCTGTGATGCTGCACCTCGTCCAACTCGACTGCGACCCGACGCACCTGTTCCGCGCCCTGAAGCAGGCCGGGATGAGGCCGACGCCTCCAGAGCCGTTCGGCCCGTGCGGCGTGGTCCTCCTGCTGCGGGACCTCTCGGGAACGCCAGCGGGGAAGGTGATCGTCACCCAAGGACCGCTCGACGACACCGAGTGGTTGCACGCCTCCATCTCGTGGCGGGACCGGATGCCCACCTACGACGAGCTGACGGTGGTGAAGGCGGGAGTGTTCGGCCCCGAGCGGGAGGCGTACCAGGTGTTCCCGCCGCAGGACCGGCACGTCAACATCCACAACTTCGCCCTCCACCTGTGGGGGAGAGCGGACGGTGTTCGGGTCCTGCCGGACTTCGGCCAGTGGGGGACGATCTGATGCCGCGGCCCACCTTCACCGAGTGGACGGAGATCCGCCTGATCGGCTCTCAGGCGGCCGTTGACGGCGCTGACCGCATTCTTCGCGAGACGGGCGCCGAGATCGCCACCGACAGCGGCACACAGCCCGCCCGCAAGGGCGGAGACGGAAAGGTCCGCCGCTACGTCGTGGCCCGCCTCGCCGAGTCTCCGGACGTTTCCAGAACGGTTCGGAACAGCTCGGAACGATCCCGAACGGAGGCGAATGATGCCTAGCCAGTCGTACACCGACTTCCTCGCGGGCAAGGCCTCGCTCGCCGAGCCTGCCGGGTTCACCACGGAGCCTGTCGAGGTGCACCCAATCTTGAAGCCTCACCAGCGGGACATTGTGGTGTGGGCGGTCCGAGGTGGCAGGCGGGCGGTGTTCGCCGCATTCGGACTCGGCAAGTCCGTGATGCAGTTGGAAATCCTGCGCCTCACGCTCGCCCACTCCGGTGGCGCACGCGCCCTCATCGTCTGCCCGCTCGGTGTGCGAGGCGAGTTCATCCGGGACGCCGCGATGCTCGGCCTCACCGTGACGTTCGTCCGCGCCTCCGGCCAGGTGAACGGGCCGGGCCTGTACGTCACGAACTACGAGAGCGTGCGGGACGGGAAGCTTGACCCGAACCTGTTCGACGCCGTCAGCTTGGACGAGGCGTCGGTGCTGCGCTCGTTCGGCTCCAAGACGTACCAGACGTTTCTGTCCCTGTTCGGCGATGTCCCTTACCGGTTTCTGGCGACCGCCACGCCGGCGCCGAACCGGTACAAGGAGCTCATCCACTACGCCGGGTTCCTCGGGGTCATGGACACCGGGCAGGCCTTGACGCGCTTCTTTCAGCGCGACTCGACCAAGGCGAACAACCTGACCTTGTACCCGCACAAAGAGCGCGAGTTCTGGCTGTGGCTCAACACGTGGGCGGTGTTCCTACAGAGTCCTTCCGATCTCGGCTACGACGACACCGGATATGACTTGCCGCCGATCGAGGTCCGGCACCACGAGGTGGCGGTGGATCACTCTGACGCGCCGGTCGACCGGGACGGACAGGCCGCGTTGTTCCGCGGTGGCGCGCTTGGTGTCGAGGATGTGGCGCGGGAGAAGAGGGACACGCTCCCGGCCCGGATCGACCAGCTCATGTCCATCGTGGGCGCCCACGTCGCCGACCACCCGGGTGACCAGATCATCATCTGGTGCGACCTGAACGCCGAACAGGACGCCATCGAGCGCGCTCTCGCCGCCGCAGGCCTGACCTACTCCTCCGTTCACGGGTCTCTCCCGCTGGAGGAGGCCGAGAGACGGCTGCAGCAGTGGCGCGACCGGGAGACATACGCCTTGATCGGCAAGCCGGTGATGCTCGGCCAGGGCATGAACCTGCAGCAGTGCTGCACGGCCGTGTTCGTCGGCGTCACCTACAAGTTCAACGACCTGATTCAGGCCGTCCACCGCATCCAGCGCTACGGACAGACCCGCACCTGCTACGCGCACATCATCCATGCCGAGTCCGAGCGTGAGGTCGTCCGCACCTTGCAGGAGAAGTGGGCCCGACACAAGGAACTGACCTCGACCATGAGCGACATCATTCGCGAGCACGGCCTGTCGAGTGCCAGCATCGCCGCCGAGCTTGTCCGCTCCATGGGAGTGGAGCGGATCGAGGCGAGCGGCAACGGCTGGCTGGTGGCCAACAACGACTGTGTGCTGGAGACGCAGGCGATGGAGGCCGACAGCGTCGACCTGATCGTCACGAGCATCCCGTTTTCGAACCACTACGAGTACACGCCGAGCTACAACGACTTCGGGCACACCGACAACAACGATCACTTCTGGGCCCAGATGGACTTCCTGACGCCCGAGCTGTTGCGGGTGTTGCGGCCAGGCCGGGTCTACGCCTGTCACGTCAAGGACCGCATTCTGTTCGGAGCGGTGACCGGCGCCGGCGTGCCCACCGTCTCCCCCTTCCATGCCGAGGCACTGATGCATGGCCGCCGCCATGGGTTCGACTACATGGGCATGATCACGGTGGTGACGGACGTGGTCCGAGAGAACAACCAGACGTACAGGCTCGGCTGGTCTGAGCAGTGCAAGGACGGCACCAAGATGGGCGCCGGGTCCCCCGAGTACATCCTGCTGTTCCACAAGCCGCAGACCGACCGTAGCCGCGGCTACGCCGATGTCCCCGTTGTGAAGGATAAGGCCTCTTACACGCGGGCCCGGTGGCAGGTGGACGCGCACGCCTTCTGGAGGTCGTCCGGTAACCGGCCGCTCACCCCGGAGGAGTTGGCGGCGCTCCCGCCCGACCAGATGTCACGGCTGTTCACGGAGAACACGCTGCGCCAGGTGTACGACTACGAGGCGCACGTCCGCATCGGCGAGGCGTTGGAGGGGCGGGGCGCGCTCCCAGCGACGTTCATGAGCCTCGCCCCTGGCTCGCACCACCCGGAGGTCTGGCACGACGTCAACCGGATGCTCACGCTCAACACCGAGCAGTCCAGGCGGCGCCAGCAGCTCCACGTATGCCCTCTCCAGTGGGACATCGTGGACCGGCTCATCACCCGGTTCAGCAACCCGGACGAGCTCGTTTATGACCCGTTCGGAGGTCTGTTCACGGTGCCCGTTCGGGCGCTCCATCTTGGTCGGCGCGGCCGAGCCGCGGAACTCAACACCAGCTACTTCCTCGACGGCATCAAGTATCTCCAGGCGCAAGAGCGGAAGGCCGACATGCCCGGACTCTTCGATTTGATCGAGGTGGCCGATGCGTCCTGACCTGACTCCTGATGCGGCGCAGGCCCGCATGGACGACCTAGCCCTGGACCGCTTCTACCGGTGGCTGGACCGCATCGCCCCACACCCCGGCTGCTGGGAGAAGGCCGCAGCCGACGCGTCGGCGCCCCCGGAACTGTCCGAGCTGGTTCGGATGATGCGCGACTACACCGACGTCGGTACCCGTGCAAGCACCAAAGAGGAGGAGACTCGTGCCTAGCGCCCGGATCCCAGAGAAGACCGGCAACGGCAGCGGCTGGCGCCAGCGGGCTGCCTGCCGCGACATGGACGCAGAGACGTTCTTCCCGGTCGGGAACACCGGTTATGCACTCATTCAGGCAGCGGAGGCCAAGCAGGTCTGCGGGTCGTGTTCAGTCGTCGCGGCGTGCCTGGATTGGGCGCTGACCATGGGCGAAACCGGTATTTGGGGCGGCAAGACGGAGGAGGAACGCAAGTCCCTCAAGCGAAGCCTTCAGCGTCGTGCCCGCGCTGAGACGGCGGTGGTGTGATGGCCGAGCACCCGCACGGCAGCGCCCACCGCTACCGGTCTGGCGGTTGCCGCTGCCCGCGCTGCACCGCGGCGCACGCCCGCGCGCAGAACGTCTACCGGCTCGCTGTCAAGACGGGTGACCATCGCCCGGACGCGGAGGCGGAGAAGGTCCGCAGGCACGTGCAGACGCTCAGGGACGCCGGGATGAGCCTGCGGCAGATCGCCATCGCGGCGGGCGTGTCGAAGGGTGTCGTGGACGCCCTCATCTACGGCGTCCCCTCGCAGGGGCGCCGCCGCTCCAGCCGGATCAGGCCTGCCAACGCCGACAAGCTGCTCGCGGTCCAGCCGCGCCAGCAGGCCGGGGCGGCGTGATGGGCGAGGTCCGTCACGGCACGATCCGCCGCTACAACGCCTACCGCTGCCGCTGTACGCCGTGCAGGGCGGCCAAGAGCCGTTACGACGTCAACCGGCGCCGCCTCATGGCGTACGGGCGGTGGACGGCGTACGGCGATGCCGGGTTCGTCCGTGCGCACGTGGCCGGGCTGATGGCCCGCGGGCTCAGCCCCACGGCGATCGCGGACCTGGCGGGCGTCCACGCCGAGTGCGTGCTGCAGGTGCTCAACGAGCAGCATGTGCGCGGCCCGCTCGACATCAACGCCCGCTCACTCCTGGCGGTCTCGTTCGACCTCGACGCGATCCCGGACCGGGTGCTGATCGACGCCACGGGCACCCGCCGCCGCGTTCAGGCGCTCGTCGCCATCGGGTATTCGCTGAGCGCCCAGTGCGCCCTGCTGGGACGCACGGTCAACAACTACTACAAGGTGCTGCGCAACCCGCGCGTGTTCGCCGAGACGGCCCGCGCGGTCCGCGACCTGTATCGGGAGTTGTCGAGGACGCCGGCCCCGCCCTCGCGCGGCGCCAAGCTGGCCTGCCGTCGCGCTGCCCGTAACGGGTGGCTGTCACCGCTGGCGTGGGACGACATCGACGACCCCAACGAGAAGCCCAAGGGTGTCCGCCGGGAGGCGTCATGACTTCTGGGGCTCGGGTA
The DNA here is from genome assembly GCF_008086045.1 of Nonomuraea sp. PA05. Taxonomy (GTDB): domain Bacteria; phylum Actinomycetota; class Actinomycetes; order Streptosporangiales; family Streptosporangiaceae; genus Nonomuraea; species Nonomuraea monospora. The sequence goes on from NZ_VSEY01000003.1 coordinate 130,075, forward strand.
GCCAGCAGCTCAGGAGTCGGAGGACTCGGAAGGCGCGATGCCGGCGTTTCGGGCGGCCACCTGGAAGCGCCGGACCTGCTCGCGAGTGATCTTCAACTCGGTGGCGATGTCCTTCTGCTCAACGCCCCCAGCGCGGGCCAGGAGGATCTCTCGCCCAAGCTCGGCTTGCGCGTCGGCGATGAGCTGCTTGGCGCGGGCCTTGGCTTCCTCAAGTGCGGCGTTCGCGGTTCGGATGCCGGTCATGGGGTCGGACACCTTTCCATGGTCGCACCTCTAATGAGGCCAATATATCAGAGGCCCCAAGCCGTGAAGCCTCAAACATGTATGCCAACAAGTGTGTGGCATATAGTGGACGGGTCGGGCGTTGCCCCAGTGACCCCAGGAGTGCCGATGGCCGTCGGTAAGCGTCTCAGGTTCCAGATCTTCCGCCGCGACAACTTCGCCTGCCGCTACTGCGGACTGGCGGCAAAGGATGGGGCGGTCCTTGAAGTCGATCACATGACCCCCAGGTCCGATGGCGGCCGAGATGTACCCACGAACCTGATCACGGCATGCGAGGACTGCAACTCAGGCAAGAGCGATATCGCCTTGGAGTCCGCCGTTGTCGAGGACGTTCCTCAGGCCGACCTGGACGCCGCCATCGCTGCTCGCGCACTCGCGGCCGAAGAAGGCGACGAGGAAGAACTGGCGGAGTGGGTGCACGACTTAGAGATCGCTTCTGCCGTCAGGTGGTATTCGGGCTTCGGCCGGAACCTTCCCCACCCGTTGGAGAGTGGCGCCTGGCTGGTGTCGTTCACCACCGCCGTAGCGACCGGCCGAAAGGCCGAAGACATCCTCGCTGCTTGCGAAGCTGCAGGAGAAGCCCGCAAGCCTGAACTCGCGGTGTTCCTCCCCCCGGCAGGTGCCGATCGTGGAACGTCCGAGGAGGAGGCCGACGCGATCATTGCTCACGCCTATCTCGCCGGCTTCACCCCTCCAGAGCGAGTCAAGCTGCTCTGGGCCGCTCGACGGGACATCGGCGACCGCTGGCCGTCCGAACGCGAATTGATCACGGCTGCTGCTAGCAAGGGGCGGTTTGTTATCGAGGAGTTCGGCCGCGACAAAGAAGCGCTCCTGGCATGGCTGCAACGCCTTCCTGGCGACGAAGGATCCCTTGCGTTGGTGAAGGCGACCGCCGAGTGGGATGCCGCCTGCAAAGGACATCGCCGAACTTCTGCCTACGAGTGCCCTGATGAGGTGCTCGAAATCGCGGTCAGTCACACGCTTGGTGCGACGGTGCCCCATGCCTAGTCGTCGAAGACAGGGCCTGCTCCGCAGTTCAACCAATCCCTACTGATCCACCTGGAGCAACACCTTGCCACGGATGCGCACGCTCAAGCCGGAAGCGTTCAGTTCGGAGACCCTCACCGAGGTCTCCGTACATGCACGCTGGAACTTTGCCGGCTTGTGGACTTACGCCGACGACGAGGGACGCGGCCGGGCCGAAGTGCGACTCATAAAAGCCGCCGTTTGGCCGCTGGACGACGACGTCACGCCGCGGGAGGTGGCAGCCTTCCTCGACGAACTGGAGGCGGCACACCTGATCTGTCGATACGAGAGCGGCGGCAAGCAGTACCTGCACATCGTGAATTTCGCGGAGCACCAGAAGCCGAACCGTCCCGTGGCGAGCAAACTCCCTGAGTGCCCGAAGGTGACCCACGGAGGGCTCACTGAGGACTCAGTGAGCAGTAACGAAGATGTCATTCGGACCGCGCGCAGCATTGGGCGGGCACTGGACTGCGCCGACCTGGGCGCCATGTGGGAAGTTTCCGAGCAAATCTCCGACGCAGCCCTCATTGCCGCAGGTCAAATGGCAATCACTGAGGACTCACTGAGGACTCACGGAGCCGTTGAGCGGAACTCGTTCACGAACACTCCTACTCCTACTCCTCTCCGTACGGAGGGAGAAGGAGATGTAGATGGAGCGTCGGAAATTGGAGCTGAGAAGTCTGCGACTTCTCAGGAAACGTCCGAAGCCGACGGCAGCGCCGAAGACGAGGAAGAAGCCGAACCGTCACGCGAGGACGTCGAGCGCCTGTGCAGGCACCTGGCTGATCGCATCGTGGCGAACGGGTCCAAGCCCCCCACCGTCGGAAAGCGCTGGAGGAACGCCGCCCGCCTGATGCTCGACAAAGACGGGCGGACCGAGGAGCAGATCCACCTCGCCATCGACTGGTGCCAGAACGACGAGTTCTGGCGCTCCAACATCCTCAGCATGCCGACCCTGCGCGACCAGTACGACCGCCTGCGCCTCCAGGCAAAGAACCAGGTTGGCCGCCGGTCGCAAGCCCCTAGTCAGCGCTCTACGACTGACGAGCGCGTCGCCCAGGCCCAAAGCCTCAAGGAGCGCTTCCGCTCCGGCATGCCCCCAACGATCCAAGGAGAGATTGCGCAATGACTCCCGAAGAGGTGATCGACCTGCTCACGACCGCTGCGGCATACGACCGGCGCAAGGTCGGTGAGGCTGACGTGGTCGCCTGGCACGCCGCCGTGAAGGACCTGGACTATCTCGACGCCCAGGACGCGGTGATCGCGCACTACACGCTGACGACGGAGTGGCTGATGCCCGCCCATGTCCGCAAGGGCGTAAAGGACATCAGGGCGGCGAGGCTGGCGCGTGAGCCCGTTCCGGCGCCCCCTGCCGAATTGGCTGACAGGCCCCGCGACTACAGGGCGGCGTTCCAGGCCGCGCTGGCGAAGATGGCCCGCGGGTTCGCGCTGCCCAGGCAGATCACGGCCAAGGTGGAGCCGTCCACGGAGTACCTCGAGATCCGAGGTGTCGACCACGACCCGCTTCGCGTCGCTGCGATCCGCGTGTCGTGCCCATGGCCGCCATGCCGGGCGGTGCCCGGCGCTGTGTGCGTAGACGCGGATGGCCGCAGGCTGACTGCTCCGGCGCACGAGGCCCGGCTGAAGGCCGCTGGCGTCGGCGACGACGAGCACCGGGTGTCGGGGTGAGGTGCCGTGACCACCGCCGACCTACGCGACCTGGACGAGGCGACAAGGGCTGCTGTCGCTGCCCTGGCGCACAGGGTCCGGGAGCGGGAAGCCCTCGCTGAACGCCCCGACGCCGAACTGTTCGCTGGTGAGTTCATGACCGCGCTCCGCGGGCAGGGCTGGCGGCCGACCGCGGCCCGGCCTGCGCGACCGTGGCAGCAGCAGATCGGCCCTCCGCCCCGCCCGGAGATCGCCCACCGCGGCGCCGAACTCGCCCGGCGAGCCATGGCAGGCGAGGAGGTGCCGTGAACCCGGAGTTGGAAGCCCGCCTGTGGTCGCTGGAAGCGGAGCGGCTGCGCCCTGTCCCGCCGAAGCCGCCTACGACCGGGATGGACCGGCGGGCGATCGAGAGGGTCATCGACTCTCTGGTGGCGCTCGGCCTGGACGACGAAGACGAGGCGCCCGACTCTGACCAGGACGTTCACGACGGCCCGAGGGAGAACCCGCAATGACGTGCATCGCGTTCGGTCACGACGACGCGCAGGAGGCGCTCCGCCAGTTCCTGTCAGGTGACGACAACGGCAGGTGGTGTACCGGCCGGCGGATCGCCCGCTACATCGCCCGCCCAGACGATCGAGGTCTGGCGGCCGTGATCGTGGACCCGGGCGAGTACGAGGACCTCCAGGAGGCGCAGGCGGCGCTGAACGCGATGCGGCAGGTGCTCGGCCGCTACCCCGAAACCGACGTCGGCGAGCCCGCCTCTCCCGTCCCCGTCCCGACACTCACCGAGCCTGAGGAGGCCCGTAAGCCATGAGTGACACCAAGACCGAGATCCGCGTCCCGTGCGGCAACGAGGACCACGACGAGCCCACCCCGGCGGTCGCTCGCCTGTCGTGGCCGGACGGCCGCTTCCGGCCGGTGCTCGCCTGCCAGGAGGACTTCGAGGAGGCGCTGGCGCAGCAGGCCGAGGAGCGGCTGACGCTTCTGATCGAGCCGATCAAGCCTGAGGGTGAGCGTAAGGGCCCGAAGGACTACACCGAGGCGATCCGGCAGGTGGAGCGCGCCTTCCGATACGCCTACGCCGAGCCGGTGAAGGCGATCCTGCTGGAGGCTCCCGACAAGCCGTGCCTGGAGGAGCTTCCTGAGACGCTGGAGGAGCGGCAGAAGCTTCCGGCCCGCTTCCACACCCCGCACTGGCTGGGCGACTGCATCCCGAAGGCGTGGGTGTGCAACGTCTGCTGGGACGAGGGCTCGGTGACGCGGTGGCCGTGCAAGGCCGCTGCTGAGTTCGGGGGCGAGGTGTTCGCCCGATGAGCACCGAGACCGCGCTGTCCGTGGAAGCCGAAGTCCGAGCCGCTGCCGTCAAGATCCGCACCGACAAGGGCCACCCGAACGGCGAACTCGTCGCTGAACTGCTGGACCACCTCGCGTTCGAGATGGAGTGCGAGGACGCCGAAGAGCAGGATTTTCCCGAGCATGTTCCGCAGTGGCGGCGGATGGTGGTCGACCACCGGGGAGAGGGCAGCTTCGCGTGGACGACCGCGCTGGTGCTCGCCCGGGTCGTCAACGGGACAGGGCAGGAGGTGGCCTCGCGATGAGTCCCGTAGACGTGTGCGGAGCGGTGAGCGAGCACGGGGACGTGTGCGGCCTCCCGCCCCACCGCACGGGCCTCTGCCGGTCGAACGGTCCTCGCAAGCATGTGTCCTCGCCAGAGAAGGCGTCCAAGCCGTGGCGCTGGTACAAGAACGCCGCCGTCGCCTGGAACACGGTTCACCCGGTCGGCACGCCGGTCCTGGCATGGCCAGGCGCCCGCGACGACGAGCCGCTGGTGACCCGTACCCGGACGCCAGCGTGGACGCTCGGCCACGGTGCTGCCGTGGTGTCGGTCGAAGGCCGGTCGGGCGGTATCGCCCTCACCCACATCGAGCCCGTCGAAGCTTCCGAGGAAGTGGTCTCCCGATGAGCGACACCACCACACGGCAGCTCATGGACGCGCTGCTCGCCCACTACCGCAAGCCCGGCACCGACCAGGACGGTGAGGTACTCATCCCTGAAGTGGCCGCCCCTGGCTCCAGCCGCCGCGCCGATCTCGTACGGGTCGGACTGTGGTCGAGCAGGGGGTACGGCATCGACGTGCACGAGCTGAAGGTCAGCCGCGCGGACTGGCTGCGCGAACTCGACGACCCAGCGAAGGCGGAAGCCTGGTGGGAGCACTCCAGCCGCTTTTGGATCGTCGCCCCGCCGAACATGATCCAGCCGTCCGAACTGCCGACCGGCTGGGGCCTGATGGTGCCGCCCACGTCAGCGAACCATCGCCGCTTCAAGGTGGTGGTGAAACCCGCCGAGCGCCAGCCGAAGCTGACGCTGGCGCTGATGACCGAACTGGTGCGGCGGGCCGACAACATCCGCGCCGGTGAGATCTGGCAGATCAAGCAGGAGCACCGCAACGCCCTCTACGAGCAGGAGCAGAAGATCCGGCAGGAGATCGGCTCTTCCCGACTCGACTACGAGACCCAGGAGCGCCTGGAACTGTTGGACAAGATCGAGGCTGCGATGGGGATGCAGATCACGCGGTACGCGTCCCGCAGGGACGAGCGTTTCGTGGGCGTGGAGGAGTGGGTGGCGGCCGTCGCTGAGTTTACGCCCGATCACGTCGCGCTCCAGCGGCACCGCCGCGAACTGGACGGCATGGAGGATCGGATCCGCCGCGCTGCGAACTTCGCGCTGACCAACCTCCCGGAGCGAGGCGACCATGGCTGACACCACCGAGAAAACGATCGCGTCCGAACTGCGAGAGGCGGCGGCGAGAGCGCGCGAGCACCTGTTGTCGCATGTGGTCGCTGAGGTGCTTCCGCAGACCGCGATTGTGGTGCTGTGCGGCAGCGTCCACGAGGAGTCGGCGGTGACCTGCCGCAACTGTGTCCTGTTCGACGTGAAGGACCGGGTGCTGGCCCGCTTGGTGGCGACGCTGATCAACGCCCGTGAGCCTCTCGCTTCCTGGCTGGAGCAGGTGGCGGAGGTCTTCGACAAGGAGGTCATCTGCGACCAGCCGGAGTGCCCCGCATGCGGTGACGGCTGCCATGTCGATCACGGCACGCTCCTCGTCCATGACGGCGGCTGCGGAGGTGTCCTGCTCGATGTGGGTGAGGACCGGTGCTCCTGCTTTGCGGGCGGGATGGCTGTGGCTCGTGTCCTGAACGGAACCTCCCGGTGAGCCGCGTGGATGACATCTTCTACGAGCTGGTGTGGCGGCCTCGCTGGACTGGCCCGTTGGTCGAGACGTCTCCTCCTGCGCCCGCCAGGCGCGTGGAGGTCCTGCCGAAAACCGACTGGGCGGAGACTGCCGAAGAGGTGGCCGACGAAGCCGAGTCCGAGCGTGTGCGGCTCGCCGATCTGGTTGCTGCGGGCTTGTCTCCGCTGGAGGCTGCCCGGCTGCTGTTCGCCGAAGGGACCGCGTCGTGACCCGCCGGGACTGGTACTTGAAGACGCTCGCCCTGATGGAGGCGGCGGCCGTCGTCGAGACGGACCCGCGACGCGAGGACGCCCCCGTTCAGACGATCGACGAGGAGGCCACCGATGTGGCGTAGGTCCAGCTTCTGCAACGGCGCTACCGCGTGTGTGGAGGTGGCGGAGGTCGAGGGCTTGGTGGCGTTACGGGACTCGAAGGAGCCGGACGGCCCGGTGCTGCTCTACAGCCGCCTTGAGTGGGAGGCGTTCCTGGCGGGCGTCCGAGCCGGAGAGTTTGATCTGGCGGTCCTTTGCGCTTCGGCGGGGGACGGCTCGGACGGAGATGCCCGCGCTCGCGCCTCAGAGGCCCCTACGGCGCGAGAAGACGCGTCTCAGGTCTCCGTGTAGCGCCCGCCCCGTCTCGCGGGGCTCTGGGGTACCTACAGCCCCGCGAGGCGAACTCCAGTTCCCAGCAAGATCGAAATATGCAGCTTCAAGATCAATGTTCGATAGGAGATCCGAACGATGCGAGGCATCAACGAGCCGCCCGTGAAGGTCTGGCTGGTGTGGTCCAACGAGCACGACGCCTGGTGGGGGCCCGCAAGGCGGGGCTACACGCACGACGTGTGGGCCGCAGGCCGTTACGCCGAGACGGACGCGGCCGTGATCTGCCGGAGGGCGGCGTATGGCTGGCGTGAGGGCGCGCTCCCGCCCGAGGTGATGGTCTCCGCGCCGGAGAACGACCAGGACAAGTTCTCCGTGGACGACCTGCGTCACATGCCCGAGCGGATGGCTGCGAGAGCTGAGGAGGTCACCCGGGAGGCGATCGCCAAGAGGCGGGCCGAGCAGGACAGCGAGGTGTCCCGCTGATGGCCCGCTACCGCAAGACGATCGAGGTCGAGGCCGTCCAGTGGACGGGAGACAACCGCGATGAGGTGCTCGCCCTCGTCGGCTCGTTCAGATCGAGGACGACCTTCACCAGCCACGAGCCGTCGCTGGTGCAGATCTGGATGACTGAGTGGCACCGGATGGAGGTCCCTGTCGGCGACTGGATCGCTGAGGAGCCGATGGGCGACACGATGGCCCTTCGCCATGTGTGGGTGTCCGAGTTCGCCGCTGGCTACCAGCCCGTCCAGGACATCGAGGCTGCCCAGTGAGCAGCGTCTACCGCGTCCTCTGCCTCTCCCACGACCCGGCCATCATCCTCTCCGAGGTCGAGTACCACCGACCCGAGGCGGCCGTCTCGGATATCGCTGCAGGCATCGACGGCCACGCAGAGTGTGATCTGCTGATCGGCCGGTACTCGTACCCGCTGATCGAGGTCGGCTGCCCGCCCGCCACCGGCCCTGAACGGTCAGGCCGCCCCCGCTGCTCCACCCACTCCACGACGGAGTGGGTGGACGTGGCATGGCTGCGGATCCTCCTCGCCGTGCACCGCAACGGCACCAAGGAGATGCAGGAACTGGTCGGTGCCACGCAGCTCCGCCACTGGTCGTACGAGCGGTTGCGACGCCTCCGCGACGAACTCGGCATCGACGCGGACGAGCCCGCCGACCAGTCTGGGGAAGGCCGGTGAACGGCTACTCGGCGGCGGTCTCGGGTTCGCCGGCGTGCTGCTTTCGGGGGCGTCCAGGGTGCATGCGGGCGCGGCGCTCTGCCAGCTCCTGCTCGGCTGCCGCGAGCTTGTCCAGCTGGGCCTCGCCTCCATGGCGGTTGATCTGCCGTCGCATGTGGTCGAGCAGGTCGGCGGTTCGGTTGGTTCCGAGCTGCTTGCACACCTCGCCGTATGCCTCCCAGAGGACTTCAGGCACCCGGATTGGGCGGGGCTTGGTGACCTGGTCGTCGCTGCTCATGGCGTCCCTTCGCTGTGTATCTACAGAAATCTTCTCAGAGGTATTGCGTATCTACAAGCATGAGAGTTAATCTGTAGATACACAACAGGACGCCAGGGAGAACAAGATGACTTTCGCCCAGATCCTCGCCGCAGACCCGAACACCACCGACGCCGACATCGAGGACTTCACCTCCTACATGAGCGACGCGGACGCGGACCGCTTCTGGAGGCAGGTCCGCGAGACCCGGGACGCGCTCCGCAAGTAGGACCTCAGAGCCCCGGGAAGACCGGGGCTCACCCCCCCTCTCCCTGAACCCGACCGGAAGATCCCGCGACCAGCGCCACGGAGGACCGAGATGACCGCTCCCACCGCCCCGCACTCCGACAACCGGTGCACCGCCACCGCTGAGACGTGGGGAATGACCTTCCGCTGCACACGCCCCGCCGACCATCCCGGCTCGATGCACAGCCTGAACATGTCCGAGCCCGAGCAGCCCGCCCCTGCCACTCCCCGATCTTGTCCGCCCCTGCCGCTGCCGTAGGAGCACCGATGACCACCCAGCCCAAGCCGGTCTCCCCGTCCGGCATCTCCCGCCAGTTGCGCAACGCCGGATACCCCGTCATCGGGGTCGGTATCGGCACCGGCCGCCGCCTGCCCGGCGTGTACGTGTCGGGCAGGCGGAAGTTCGGCTCCGTGACGGTGATGGTCAGGAACGACGACAACCCGGGGCGGCGTGCCGAACTGGCGGCCGAGGTGGCGGAGTTCCTGCGGAAGGCGGGGCGCTTCGTGGACCACACGCCTGGCAAGTGGGTGTTCAGCGTCCGCGCCACCGGCCCCGCCCCGGGACGCCTCGTCAAGGCGTTGCGTGAGGCCGCCGCCAACTTTCCGCCGATGGAGCCGGACCCGCACGTGTGCGAGACCGACTGTGAGTGCCAGAACGACGACTGACCGCCCCTGACGTAGGAGACCTGATGAGAACCACGCTCTCGCCCGAACGTCTCGCTGTTCTCGCCGCCGAAGGGAAGGCGGAGGCAGCGAAGAGTCGTTTCGTGGATCCGTGCGCCGCCGCTCAGTCGAAGAAGCTGCTGCGCGAGCGTGGCGAGGAGTGGGCGGCGAGCGTCCTCATGCGGGACCTATCGCGCCGCTCCCTCGCCTTCCCGCACCTGCCGTGGCTGGAGGATGGCGAGATCGAGACGCTGATTCTCGCCGACCGCGCCGAATGGGAGCAGATCACCCGCGCGTTCGAGAGCGCCTGACCTCTCCCTCTCCCCGGTACCTCCTGCCGGGGACCGGGACACCCAACCCCTCAACGACCAAGGAGTTCCCCGTGAGTGACAACGAAGAGACCGTGAAGCTGAAGGTGAACGTCAGCCTGATCACCTCGGTGCGCAGCAACACCGAGAGCGTCATCGACACGGGCGAGACCCGCGAGGACTGGGACGCCATGACCAAAGCCGAGCAAGAGAAGCTCGGCAACGAGCTGTACAGCGAGTGGGTCGCCACCATGACGTCCGGCGGCTGGGAAGTTGTGGAGGACTGACCGATGAGCGAAGAGAAGCACCAGGGGTGCCGGGCCTGCGACCGTACCGACGTGAGCTTGAAGGCGGACGGGACGTTACGCATGCACGTCCGCAGCAAGGGCGGCAACGCCTGGCTCGCCCCGGGCGGGAACCGCTGCCACGGCGCTGGTGAACCGCCCAAGGGCGTGCTCGGCCACTACGCGAAGCAGGTGATCGCAACCCTGCTGCCGTACTTCTCCGACCTGAAGAAGCCGTACGTGGCCGAGGTGATCGGCGAGGCGGTCCAGAAGCACCACGCCAGCCCCAGCGAGACGTTCGAGGCGATCCTCGACGGCGGCTCGGCCAACTGGCGGCTCAAGCCGGACGGGCGCAACACCGGACGGGTCAGGCTGGCCTGCTACCGGCTCAACGAGCGCCCTGAGGACCTGGCCCTGGAGGAGCGGGTAAATGCCGCCCTCGCAGAGATCCGCTACCGCTGACCATCCAGCCCTGTCTCTCCGGTACCTGGCGAGACAGGGCGGTAATCCACAAGACCAGATCGACAACGGCAGATCTACAAGACCAGATCCACAAGAGGAGCCCTCGAACATGGCCAGCGAGCAGTTCCCTGACCGTCTCCTCCGCCACGGCTACGACAGCGAACGAACCCGGGCGAGAAGCAACTTGGAGATCGAACTTCGTGACGCCCGAGCGGTCCTGGACCAGCTCACCGAGATCGTGAAGGACGACACCGCGACCATTGTCGGCTCCACGGCGGCGCGACTGGGCCGCACCGTCGCCGATCTGGTCGCCTACGCGAACGCTCTGGACATGGCCAACCGTCTGGCGTTCCTCTGCCCACCCGCCCCCGAGGAAGGTTGATCCCGATGCCTGACGTAACCGTCCCCGACTGGCTGTTGCAGTCCGCTCTCTCCTCCTGGCGGCGGGATCCGAGCCTCTGCCTGGAGGAGCGGATGCGGGCCGTCCTCGTTGACGCCCTCACCGAGTACCGGATCGTCTACGGGCCGGAGGAGGGCTGATCCCCGATGGCTTTGATCACTGACACCCCGTACGGGCGTAACGCCGTAGACGCCCTGAGCGCCGCTGTCGCGCTCGAACGCGACTTCCCCGGCTGGCTGGCCGCGACCCTCGCCACCGTCGCCGCCTCCCAGCCTCACGGCTCCTACGACCTCACCGCAGGACGGCCCGGCTCGTGGGAGGCAGACCTAGTTCGGCGGCTGCTGGCCGGCACTGTGGGCGAGGACGACGAATACCTCGGCATGTACCGGGAGGGTGGCAGCGATGATGAGTGAGACCGCTGACTGGCCGTACGACGCCGACCAGCATGACCCGCTCACCAAGCTCCGCATCCCGGTGACGTGCTTCGTTCCGCGCTGGAAGTACGCGGCGTCGTTCGACCGGGAGTCTGAGGTGCGGCCCACCGACTGGGAGGCTGCGCAGCTCGTCTCGTTCATCGACGAGTATCGCGAGCACTGGTTCAACGAGACGTGGAAGGCGAAGCTCGCCGAGCGGCCGTTCGATATCGACAGCGGCAATCCCACCAGGATCTTCCACAAGTGGGCGGACGGTGACTGGTCCTACCGGGTGGTGACGTGGCAGTACGGGCCGGTGTGGGTGCCGGTCTTCCCTCGCCTGCGCGGCACGCACCTTGACGACCGTCCGAACTGGGCAGGCCCGATGACGCTGGTGCAGGTGATGGACCGCATCTACACCGTCGGTGGCGAGACGTTCAAGCACTGGACGGACTGGAAGGCCGCCCACCCTGAGATCTTCGGCGAGGTAAGCCGTGGCTGATCAGGAGAATCCACTCACCTGCGAGTACTTCCCGAACCACCCAGCAACGCAGGTGCTCTCCGCTGATCTCTTCGGCATGGGCAGGCACACCACGTTCTGCTGCGCCCAATGCGGCGACGAGCAGGAGGGGCACGTTCGCCGCATCGACCCGCACGCCGTCGTGTGGCGGTTCACCATCACCCCGATCACCCCGATCAAGGAGAAGGCTGATGCCTGATGATCTGCACGTGCTGATCCGCCGAGCCATCAACGACCCCGGAACGTTCACCACGCGGCGGGAGGGCGAGACGGTTGGTGACTGGGCGGCGAGAGCGGTTCCGATCTCGCTTCGCTCGGGCGACGACGACATGGTGACCGTGATGGCCGGCGACATCGCGATCGCGCTGGCGTTCATGAAGCACGCTGGGGACGCCCCCAGAGACGTGGTACGGCGTCTCGCTACGGCCCTGGCAGAGCAGGGGATGACAGACCGTGCCTGACCTTCCCGAGGAAGCCGTCCAGGCCGCTGCGTCAGCGATCTCGCGGATGCTGTTCTCTGGCCAGCCGGAGTACGGGACGTGGATGGAGCACGACGAAGACCTCGCCCGCGCGGCTGTCGAGGCTGCTGCTCCTGTCCTCGCCGCCCAGGCCTGTGTTGGTGAGCGAGCCCGCTGTATCGCCGACCTCCGCGCCCGTGCCGCTACCGAGCGGGCGCTCCCGCAGGAGAGGCGCGCGGCAGGAGAACCGACCGTCGTCGCAGACCTATGGCAAGGCCACGATCGGGCGATGAGTCTGGAGTGGGCGGCCGAGGTCCTCGCCACCGAGAACGGGGGAGCCCGTGATGGTGGCGAGCACGAGCACCGGCAGGCGGCTGAGCGTCTGCTGGACCTTGTCGACCCGAAGCGCCCCGGCTATGACCCTGACCGCTTCGACGCCTTCCTTGCCGACCACGGACTCGTCTACCACCCGCGCATGAGAGACACCCTGAAGGCGGCAGCTCACCTGATCGGAGGAGCCCATGAACCCCGCTGAGGTGATCGCTGAGGCTCGTATCGCCGCGTTTGAGGAACGCTGGGGTGACGGCTCCGCCTCCCGGGAGACGTTCTTTAAGGAGGCGCAGCGAGACCTGGACGCGTTGGCCGGCGCAGGCATGGTCGTCGTCTCCGCTGAGGACCTCCGCGCCGCCATCGAGGTCCTGGAAGCGGTGAACGACCCGTGGCGGTACATCACAGAGGAGCCGGACCTGCTCAACCGCCTCCGTGCCGCCCTACCCGAGAGGAGCGACCCGTGAGGTATGTGATCCAAGAGCACTACGACGACCTGCGACAGGTGTGCACCAACACAGGAGACTGCGACTGGCGCGGCGGCGTCAATGACGAGCCGTGGAAGGTGTGCCCTCGCTGCTTCTCCGGGCTCGAGGCGGTGGGTCCTGGTGCCTGAGACGCTGCTTGACGATCTCCCGCTGGGCCTTTTCACCGTTGAGTGCGACGGAAGCGCCTGCGGGTCCGGCTCCGCCTTCGGCTGGCACGTCCACCTGGAGCAGCACGGCAGGGCTCCACTGGGGCGAGTCCGTGTCACCGAGGGCAGACGCACCTACCTGACGGAGGTGCGGGAGCTGCCGACATCCGACGCCTTGCTTCTGGCGATTCAGGGAGCCGTCCGTGCCTGACTTCACCGCCGAGATCCGTCAACTCGTCACCCTGAAAGATGACGACCTGCAAGAGCGCGTTTACGTGGCCCGCCAGGTCCTGAATCGGGCGCACCGAGAAGGCTACGAGGAGGGCTACGAGCAGGCGATGCGGGACCGAGGGTTGGCCGACGTGATCGCCCGCCTCGAAACGCACGCCGCCCAACGTGAGGAGAACGATGTCTGAGCCCATCACCGTCTACATCGCTGAAGTGATCTGGTTCAGCGGTAACCCCGTGGACGGGCGTAAGCGCGTGGCCGTGGGTGCCAGCCTCGAAGCAGCCTTGAACGCCCTCCGTACCGACGACATCTTCGGTGGCGACCTCGTGGCCACGACGGTCAACAATGCCGCTCTGGGGACCAAGGGAGCACGCACGTGGGCGGTGCACGAGCGCGACGAGGAACCCGACGACGAGGGCTGCCTGTGGATCACCGAGGAGAAGGTGACCCATGACTGACGACTCCGTACAGCTCCGGGATGTCCTGAAGAGGGGCTACCAGAAGGCCGTTGCCGCCGAGTTGACCAGGCAGCGCACCCGTGCCGAGGAAGCCGAGCAGGACCGCGACCACTGGCGGGAACGTGCCGAAAAGGCCGAGCGCCGCCTGATCGAGATCCGCCGCTACATCGACGAGGACTTCCGGTTCTGGTGTTCCCCTAACGGCGTGGCAGGCCGGTACGCGAGAGACCTGGTCGCCTACATCGACCGCCTCGACGGGAGAGGGGAGGACGCCTACAGCATCGTCCGAGCCCAGTTGAAGGCCATCCGCGAGGAAGCCGCCGGCCTCGCTGCCAAGCTGGGCGAGGCCGAACTGGCGCTCGCCCGCATGGAGAACCTCAGGGACAAGTGGCTGGCGTGGCCGCCGGACGACATGCACCACGCGGCAGGGCTCATGCTGTCCAAGTACCTGGACGGCACCGCGTACGGCTCTGATGAGCCACGGCCTGACCCGCCCAGCCTGCCCCCTGAGACGACAGCCACCGAGGAGGAGACGTGACCACCGCTGAGGATCGCTGGCACTCCCGCCAGTGCGCCTACGGCCGGACCGGCGACCCAGAGGACGAGTGCCACTGCCCCGACCCGATCACCCCGGACGCGCCCCGCAAGACGTGCGGGCACACGATGGACACCTACTGCACCTGCTACCTGCTGGAGTACGTGAACCCGGACGACTACGGGCCGTTCGAGTGAACCTCCTCAACCTTGACGCCCCTCCCTTGTCGCCGATGCTGTGTCTGGGAGGCTGTGGCCGTCACCTGACTGCGCCGGAGTCGAGAAGGCGCGGTTTCGGGCCGGAGTGTGCCGAGAAGCTCGGGATCATCGACCCGCCAGGCCCGCGCTTCTCCCGCCGTTCTGGTGGATGCTGCGAGGGACAGGCCAACCTCCTGGAGGAAGCCATGCTGTACATCACCACGGACGCGAGCGACTTCTACCACCGCGACCAGGAATGTCCTGCCTTCCAGCGCGGACGCAACGCCAGCGCACCGAACAACTACGAGAGCCACCCCATCCGCGAGGTCTCCGAAGAGGAGACAGCGAAGATGAGGCCCTGTACGACCTGCCTGGGGGAGACGTGACCGACACGCGCGCCCAACTCCAGTACTGCCCTGAAGCGTTCGTCAGGATGCGCCTGGACGAGCGCGAGAAGGACGCCTGCGGGGCTCTTGAGATCAACCAGAAGGCCCGCGACGCCGGTCTGATGGGCTCGACCCTGTGGGAAGAGGAGGACGCAGCGATGCACGCCGTCCTCGCCGACGTGAAGTCGAAGCGGTGGATCCTCGACATCATCCAGCCCGACCTCGACGCGGGTACGCAGGTGTTCGGCCCTGATCGTGACGGGTTCGAGCGGTGGGGCAAGGCGTACCTGATCGCGTGCGCCCTCGCTGAGCCGTGGGCCGACCATGAGGACTACAGCCACAAGTGGGCGAAAGGGGAAGTCGAGCCGTGACTGACCGCGCGAAGGAACTCCAGGAGGCGATCGACTCCGCCAACGAGGAGGGCTTCGCCTCCCTCGACCAGGCCGCCGCCGACGAACTGATGCGCCTGTGGGGAGACCTTCACGAGCAGATCCGCTTCGCCTACAACGGTTGTTGGTCAGCAGGGTGCGAGGATGTCGCCCGCCGAATCGCGGTCCTCACCCGAGCGCTGGGCAGGGCCACACCCTGGCAGCAGGTCCAGATCGAACTCGTGGAGACGGGCATCTACCAGAAGCTGCACGACCTGTTGGGGATCCCGTACGAGCAGCCCGACATGCAGGCGGTAGTCGAGGTGCGGGCCGAGCGGGAAGCGAGCCTCGCCGCGAACTGAGGTGTCACCTGCACATACGTGGCATATTTGACCTTGGAAGCGAAGACGGCCCTCCACCCCCATGGAGAGCCGCCCCGTCCCACTACCCTCGCTGAGCCTCATCCACCGCAGAACGAAGCCTCCCGTAAGCGTACATTCGGGGAGGCCGAAATGTCCCAGCGCACCTACGACCTCGAACGCCTGTGTGCCGGCGCCTGCATGAACGGCTACCGGCGTAAGGTCCGCTCCTACGAGCACGCCTACGCCGTCTACCGCGCCGCCCATACGGAATGGCAGGCCGACGCCGCGGCGTGGCATGCCCCGCTCGTGTGGCCAGACGAGCCCGCCGAGCCGGAGGAGCCGCGCCTCCCGTACCGGATCGAGGGTGACCCGGTGTTCTGCCCGGACTGCGTGTACGCCTGCAAGTCGAAGCTGTCGAAGCTGGACGGCGCCGCCTGCGTGTACCTGCGGGAAGCGGACGGATTCCGAGGCCAGTCCGACCAGGCGAAGGTGTCGTCCAAGGGCAGCGAGCCGCCGTCGCTGTCGCCGGCCGTCGAGGACATCGACGAACTGGACGGGTGGCTGCGCGACTGGAAAGCCGCCTACCTGGGGGCGGAGACGATGGCCAGGCAGGGCATGCTCGCCGACTCCGTCACCCTGGGAACGGCATGGCTGGTGGTGCGAGCGGAACGCATCCTCGCCCACCCGGACCTGGCGCCCGCGTTCGGCGAGGAGGTCAACCGCTGGCACGGCAGGCTCGTCCGCTACGACCCGTCAGACGTTGTCGTCGAACCGCTCAGGGGAGCGCGCTGCGCGGAATGCAACGGTCTCACCCTGGAGCGGAAGGTGGGCGAGGACAAGGTGACGTGCCGGCGCCGTACCTGCGAGCGGGTCCTGAAGTGGTCGGAGTACCAGGAGTTGGTGGACGAGGCCAAGAAGGTACGTAAGGCATCGTGATTGTGAACGCCTCCCCGAACTCTCCTCTCGATGTCGTGCGCATGCCCAACGGGGATGTTCTGCTGCTGCCTGCAGTGTGGCCCGTGCGCCTCACGCCGGAGCAGCGTAAGGACCTCTGTGAACGGTTGTGCGGCGAGTCGCCTGGACAGGATTGGACAAGTCCATCGCGAGCGGTCTAACGTTGGGAAACAGCGGACGATCTATGCCCCGGAACGCTTCCAGCGCCGGGGCTTTCGCGTGTCTGGGGGTGGCCCGGATGCGCTTCCACTACGACCCCGACGGCGAACCGTGCGTCACCCGGCAGCAAGCCGCCGATCTCAAAGGCGTGAAGCCGGCAACGGTGGATCGGTGGGTTCGCATCGGCTACCTCGCCCCGGTCCCCGGCTGTCCGCCGCGCCGGCGCTTGTTCAAGGTCGCTGACGTGGATGAGGCGGATCGCATGGCGTACGAGGCTGCGGTCCGTACGTCGGGCAGCGGCAAGCGGGTCACCCGCGCAGCCTAGACAGCCGTAGAGATTCCCATAGACGCGCGTCCCTTCGGTGCTGAGGGAGACGCGCGGCTCCGCAGGACGTGCCCCCATGGCCTGTGTCGAGCCCTCCCCAGGTCGCCCGGTCCCGTGTCTGCGAGGGTCGCGGGCCGGGCGGCCAACCCCTCATCGTGCGGCCTGCCTCTTCCGGGGGGTTGGTGGCGGGCCGCACCACAACCCCCTGTACAGCCCCCTTGGAGATCACCGATGAAGGTGTACGCCGCGATCAGCAACTACGACTCCTACGACTACGACGGTGGCTACGAAGTGGTCGGCGTATTTGCCGACCGGGTCGACGCCGAGCAGTGCGAACTCGCAGATGGAGTGCTGGCATTCGACGTGTTGGACGGCCCGGCGTACGTGCGGGACCGGCACGTGGTGACCCTGTACGACAGTCTTTTCCGTGGCCCCGAGCGGACGTCTTACCGCCGCATCGACACAGGCAACGGCGACACGCTGGAGGAGCACGGCTGGCGGGCCGTGTTCGAGACGTTCGACTCAGGTCGCGCGGACGCGAAGATGGCCGAGTGGCAGGCCGAACATAAGCGGCGCGCCGCCGAGTTCGTCGCCTCGCTGGACCGTATCGACGTGAAGGTCTGGTACGAGCCAGGTGACGGATATGCGTTGGTGCTGACGCCGCTGCACCTGCCGGAGAGAGCGCTGCGGGTGTCGCGTGACTTGATCACCGACCAGGCGGGCATGCCGCGAGGAGCGACCCTGCATGCCCAGTGGTTCACCGTGGACACGTTGACGCTGGACCACATCGACGGGTTCAAGGTGTGCCGGGCCCCGGCCAAAGACGGGCTTGCGACGCTACCGACCGCGACCGCTTCCAGGGCGAGTTCCTGATGGCCTCCGACGAGATGCTGTCCTGGCTGAAGGCGACGATCGAGGGCGACAAGGCGCTAGCCGAGGAGAACTTGGGTGAGGTCTGGGCCGCCGCCGACGACCGTGACGAAGGGTTCTTCATCGAGATCGAGGACGCCGGGGCTTTCGGCAAAGCCTGCGGGTGCTGCATAACCGGCACCCTGTGCGAGGTCGAAGCGAAGCACGTCGCTCTCCACGACCCGCGCGACACGATCGCCCGGTGTGAGGCCGAATTGTCGGTACTGGATCTCTTCGAGAAGCACGGCTACGCGCTCGGAGGGGCCTACTTTGGCGCGCTGCATGATGCGTTGGGCCGCCTGGTGGTGGGCTACCGCCACCGCGCCTGCCGACGGGACACGCTTCGGAGGAAGCGGAAGAGGAAGAGATGTACTGGGACTACGACCCGGAGCAGGGCATGCGCCTCTGGGGTCCAGACTCGGAAGAGCCGATAGAGGTTATCCCGCCCGCCCAATGCTGGCGCTGATCCCGTAGACCTCCGGGCGGGCTTGGTACGGCTTCTCTCACAACGATCAGCCGCACGCCTTCGCTTGGGCTTCCCTGGCCCGCCCGGACATCAACCACGCGGCTGCGGACTCACTCGAATAGTCGTTCGACCTCGCGGGTAGGCTCGCCCACATGCAAGACCCGCCCTCCGTACGTCTCCCTCACCACCCCGCCGGCGCAGGGCTCCTCCACCAGTGGAGAAAAACCCGGACGGGCCAGTGGGAAGCGCTGGTGGAGTACGTGCTGGACGTCCCCGGCTACAAGGGTGGGCTGGAACCCCACCGGTCCTGGCTGCAGGCGTACGAGGTAGAGCCGATCAAGGGCGTCGACTACTCACGGGTACCACGCTCGCGCGCCTGACCACTCACTCAGCCACTGCAGCGCACCGGCAAGGCACCGTCACCAGAGTCCCGGCCTCTTCGTCGATGTGGGCGAGCTGACCGGATCCGAAGCACAACCGGCACAGGAATGCCCTGGCGATGAGCGGGTCCGTCCACACCTTGTGGTCGGTCGCGGTCGGCGGTGGAGGAGGCGGCTTCTCGCTCCGCTCGGCAGGCTCGTTGTCGCCTCCCACGGTGCCTTGCCCGCCGCAGAAGCGGCACGCCAGAAACAGCGGCCCGAACTGCTGCCCGCGCCGGCCTCCGCACTCCGGGCACGTGATGGGGTCGGTCACGTCACGCCCGGCCGGTTCCGTTGCAGGTGTCGCACGCCACCCACTGGCGGTTGGCGCCCTTCTTGCCGTTCATCTCCATCCACTCCCCGCCCGCACCGAGGCAGGTACCGCACACCGGGGGCGCTTCGTCGTCGTCACCTTGCTTCGCCATGCCCGCACCGTAACGGCGCAGGCACACGCTGTCTGTGACTACTGAGTTCGACACCTGTACTGCCAACACAGCCGCGTCCGAAGGCCCGCCACTGTGCGGGCCTCCGTCATGTCCGGAGGTGATCGGCGTGCGCGAGGAGTACAACCCCGCAGTTCACGGCTCCTACGCGTCTTGGCTCCGCAACAAGGGAGTCCAGACCCGCGCCAGCGGATGGACGAACGCCACCCACGACCAGGTGACGGAAGGCCGTGACCGGTTCGGCCAGCGCTTCAAGCGCACCACCGACCAGCTCGGCCATGACGTCATCCAGCACGGCAACGACCAGCAGTCCGTCATCGCGCGCATCCAAACCGTCCGCGCACACGTTCCCGCCTCCGCGTCGAAGAGGGAGATCACCGATGTCATCGAGCGCTGAGCGCGCCGCCGAACTACGAGCACAGGCCGACGCTCTCGACGCGATGGCCGGCCTCGAAAACGACCTCCTGGCCGCGAAGGAGAGCGGCGACAAGGCCGCCATCCGGGAGGCGTCTCTCGCGCTGCGGGAGGCCCGATCCCAGACCCGCACCGAGGGCACGACGGTCGGCGGCGACGCCTTCGTCAGCCCCACTTCTGAGGAGGTCTGATCATGGCTGTCACCGCTTCGGGCATCTACATCGCCACGATCGTGGACGTGTTCGACGACACCCAGCTCGGCCTGGACCTGTCGTCGGAGACACAGCTCAAGGTCGCCCTCTTCACGAATTCGATCACACCCAACTTCAGCTCGGACACCGCGTACGGCGTGTCCCCGTACAACGCGAACGAAGTCAGCGGCACCGGCTACACCGCCGGTGGGGCAACGCTCACCACCACCACATTCACGGGCAGCTCCGGCTCGACCACGTTCGACGCGGCCGACTCCTCCTGGGCGTCTTCGACGATCACGAACGCCCGCGCCGCCCTCATCTACGCCGACGGCCTGGCGGGCGACAACGCGGTGGTACTCCTCAACCTGGGCCAGGATTACAGCACGTCAGCGGGCACGTTCCTCCTGCAGTACAGCGGGTCCGGCATCTTCACGGTCGATTGGACGCCGTGACCACCTGCCGCTGACACCCACCCGACCCTCACCGCCTCCGGGCGGTTTTCTGCTGTT
This sequence comes from Nonomuraea sp. PA05, assembly GCF_008086045.1. Lineage (GTDB taxonomy): Bacteria > Actinomycetota > Actinomycetes > Streptosporangiales > Streptosporangiaceae > Nonomuraea > Nonomuraea monospora. The sequence goes on from NZ_VSEY01000003.1 coordinate 150,411, forward strand.
CGGGGGCGGGCGTGGCGATTGCGATCGACTCCTCTTCGCCTGCCCTGGTCACCGACACTGACGCCGTCACCACGGCGAGTTTCACCGCGCCCGCCAACAGTCTCCTGGTGGCGTTGTGTGCCTCCAACTCCGGAGCGGTCACCCACACCGTGACCAACTCGGGGACCGCGTTGACGTGGACGTCGCGGGTGCGGCGGATGCTGGGCGACGACGCGGGCGCGTACACGCCGGCGGTGGAGATTTTCACCGCCCCCGCTGCCGCGTCGGCGGCCCGCACCGTCACCCTGACGAGCAGCAACGGCGGAGACTTCGTCGTCTTGAAGCTGCTGGTGGTGACGGGTGCGGACCTGGCGTCTCCTGTGGGGAACGTCGGCGAAGGCAGCTCGGCCACCAGCAGCATCACCCCGGCTGTCTACACCTCCAGCGTCGCGGGTTCCCGAGCGGTCGGCATCGCGGTGGACGCCCTCGAATCGGGCGCCGTCACCAGCAGCGACACGGGCTTCCCGTGGGATGAGTTCTTCCAGACTGCCGGGATAGCGGTCCACAAGGCCGCCAACACGGGGTCTTCTGGCACGTCAGTCACCCTGAACTTCAATGGTGGCGGCCTGTCGCGCGAGTGGAACTGGGCGGCGGCGGAGATCAAACCGTCTGCGGGTACGGGCGCGACCGCGACCCCTGCTGCGGTGTCGGCTACCGCGTCGGTCCCGTCCCCGGCGGTGTCGGTGACCGCGACGGCGACTCCTGCGGTGGTGCCGGCTTCGGCGGCCGTTCCGGCTCCTTCCCCCCGTACGGGCTCAACCGCCACCCCGGCCGTGGTGGCGGCGACGGCGGCGATTCCCGCCCCGTTGGTGTCAGCCAGCGCGACACCCTCGCCCGCAACGGTGGCAGCGACCGCATCCGTCCCGGCTGCGACCGTGTCGGCGCAGGCGTCAGCGACCGCAACCCCGCCAGTGGTCGCGGCTACCGCTGTCGTGCCCGCCCCGGCAGTGTCCACCAGCGCGGCCGTCGAGTTCGTCGACGCCGCCCACTCCGAATCCACCATCGGTAACCTGCCCGTCGGCATCCAGGAAGGCGACGTCCTCCTCGCGATCGTCCAAGACGCGGAACTCCTGGACGGGCCTGACGGTTGGACGGAGATCGGCGTCGGCCGGGTGGGCCAGCAATTCGACGGCAACGCCTGGACCACGACCGTCACCGGCGACCCGACCGACCACACCTGGATCGGGTCCAGCAGCGGCCCCATCATCGACATCCTCGCCTACCGCGGTACGACCGCGCCGGCCATCTACGCCCAGTCCGACGCCGCCGACCCGGTAGCGCCATCGGTGACCACCGTCACGGCGAACTCGCTGCTGGTGGTCCTGTACGCGGACGAGTCGTCGCAGGATTTGACCGCCCCAGCCGGGATGACCGACCGGACCCCGCTGTCCGCGCAGGCCTACAACGCCGAAGCGGATCAGGTCGTCGCCTCTCCCGGCGCCACGGGCACGCGCACGTTCGGCGGTGTCGGTGACGCGATCGGCGCCTGGTCGATCGTGCTGGAGCCCGCCGCCCCGGACGGGAACGCCACCGCCAGCCCGCCCGCCGTCTCCGCCACCGCGGCGATCCCGGCCCCTGCATCAAGCACGAGCTCTGCGGCTTCGCCGGCTGTGGTGGCCGCGCTGGCGAGCATCCCGTCGCCGTCCACACGAACGGGCTCGGCTGCAGGCCCGGCTACTGTCCCCGCCGCGGCGTCCATCCCTGCCCCGGGCGTCGCGGCGGGCTCCACCCCAACCCCTGCCGCCGTCCAGGCCGCCGCGTCCATCCCCGCCCTTGCCATTTCCACCGGCTCTACAGCCGCCACGAACGTCGTCGCAGCCACGGCGACGATCCCGGCGCCCACCACCACGGCCGGGGCGACCGCGGCTCCTGACGTGGTTCCAGCGACCACCACCGTCCCGCAGGCGACCACCACGACGGGCTCAACGGCGAGCCCCTCCGTTGTCGCCGGCACAACACAGACCCCCGCTCCAGCCGTCTCAGCGGGCGCTACGGTCACAGCCGGCGCGGTCCAGGCCGTAGCGTCTGTTCCTCAGCCGGCCGTCGCCACCGGTCAGGTTGCGCAACCTGCGACCGTCACCGCGACGGCCGCCATCCCGGCGCCCACCGTTTCGTACGGGCAGACCGTCACCCCTGCCGTCGTCGCTGCTTTCGCTTCAGTTCCGGCGCCGAGCATCCAGACGGGCTCCAGCTCCACCGCCACCCCGGACACGGTGACCGCCGCCGCGGCGATCGCGTCTCCGGCCGTGACGACTGGAGCGACCGCGCAGCCTCCTGTGGCGGCTGCTACAGCGTCCGTGAGCGCCCCTCAGGTGTCGGCAGGCTCCACCGCCCCGCCGGACCCCGTGGAAGCGTCTGCGTCGATTCCAGCGCCAACCGTCAGCGCGGGAGCGACCGCAACGCCCGGCACCGTCCAGGCGAGCACCAGCATCCCGGCCCCGACTGTCGAAGCCGACGGGAACGCCGCCGCCACACCAGCGACGGTCACCGCCGCGGCGAGCATCCCGTCCCCGGCCACGGGCACCAGCTCCACGGCCACGCCGGCCGTCGTGCTCGCCACCGCTGCCGTGCCCACGCCGACGACCTCGGTCCTGGTTGCTGCCACGCCCGCGGCTGTGCAGGCCTTCGCCACGATCCCCGCGGCCCTGGTGTCGACGACAGCACGTCCTCCCGCCGTGGCTGCGGTCGCGTCCATCTCGGCGCCGTCCGTGTCCGCGGGAGCGTCTCCCGATCATCTACCCCCAAGGCTCGGCGGCGCTCTGGTCGCCCAGCACAGCCTGGGCGGCTCCCGAATCGAAGGCCATGGTCTCGGCGGCTCCAAGGTCACCACGGGTCAGCTCGGCGGATCTCTCACGTGAGGAGGTGGACGCGGTGCCGGACTTCGTCAACTTGACGCTGGTGGAGGACGACAACGAGTCCGCGTCCTTCCGCATCGTCGACGACTCGGGGACCGCTCTCAGCCTCACGGGCGCGGACGTGTTCGCTGTCATCAAGGCGAGCCAGGCTGTGGAGGACGACGCCTCGACGGGCGTGTTCACGCTGACCGAGGGCGACGGCGTCACGATCGACGACGCAGCCCAAGGCCTGATCACGCTCACCTTCCCCGAGAGTGTGACCGAGTCGCCGGGCGTCTGGTTCTACAAGATCAGAGTGACTCGCGGATCCCCATCGGCTACCAAGACAGCCATCGAGGGGTGGCTGTCCGTCGCCGATGCCTAGGCGGGCAGCGTCGGTCTGTAGCACGCCGGGCTGCCCGAACCTGTGCGACGGCGGCCGGTGCCCGGAGTGCCGTAGCGCTGCTGAGAAGGCTCGTGGCAGCGCCTCACAGCGCGGCTACGGCTCCCGCCATCGTGATCGGTTCCGTACGGGCGTGCTGGCGAAGCACCCCACGTGCGTGCTGTGTGGAGCCGCACGGAGCACCGTGGCGGACCATCACCCGATGGACCGCCGAGAGCTGGTAGCCCGAGGGCTGGACCCGGACGACCCGAAGTACGGGCGCGGCCTGTGTGCCTCATGTCACGGCAAGGCCACACAGGCGAACGAGAGCCAAAAGGGCGGCTGGAACGCCCGATAGTAACTCTCCGTGCACGTCGTCCTGACGTGCACAAAGTCAGCCTCTCGCACGGGCGGGTAACCGTCGAAGCGCCCGCCCATGTTACGCACCGTTGCCACGAAGGAGTTCGGTCATGAACGTCCCCGACCTCTTCACTCTTCTCGCCCTGATCGCTTTCCTCGCAGCCTCCGTAGTGGGCTTCGTCCACAAGTCGTGGGTCGCAGCCCTGTTCTGCCTCGGCTTCGCCTTCCTCGTGCTGGCCGGCGCCGACCTGATCAACCCTTGACCCACACAAGATCCTCCCGTTCGCGGCGGGAGGTAGACGGCCCCTGAGATCTCCCTGACTCAGGGGCCGTCGCCACACCAGGGAGAAACCATGCAAGAGCGCGAACTGTCCATCACCGGACCGGTCTTCGGCCCGACAGTGAAGCTCGGCGACCATGAACTGAGCCGAGCCCTGCGCGGTCTGACGATCCGCTTCCAAGCAGGCGAACGCCCGGCCGTCGAGGCTGAACTCCTCATCGACGCCATCGAGGTGGCCGATCTCGGCGTCCGAGACTCCGAGGTCGTCCTGTCCATGCCCGACGCAGCGCGAGACGCGCTGATCGCTCTCGGCTGGACTCCTCCGGCAGGTGACCGATGACCACGGTCCGCGTCTCCTGGGTCCCCGCTACCGGCGAGCCTGTCGAGCTCGGAGAAACCGTGTCGGACCTGAAGTTCGTCACCGGCCCGCCTACGCCGATCGAGATGCTGTCCAAGACTCAACGGTTCCTCGTGGTCTCTCCGTCGCTCCTGGAGCGGACGGGACCGTACACGCTCAAGCTGCGAGGCCGCCTGCTCTGGTCCGGCTACCGGCTGGTGTTCGGCCGCACGAGCCCGCGCTCCCGCAGGGCGAAGACGGAGTACCACCGCCGCTCCCGCTCGCGGGGGAGGAAGCGGTGAGCGCCCGCGTCGTCCACGCCGTGAGGTGCGCCCCCGACTCGACCTCGCCAGTGAAGATGTTCTGGCGCTGCTCCTGTGGCGGTGACGGCCATGATGTGCCAGGAGCGCAGCTTCCCTGCCCTTCCTGCGGCGAGACGATCCGCGTGCCCGAGACGCCAACGGACGCGCCCGTCTCCTCCCCCGAACTCATCGCTGGCGTGGAGCGGGCCACGCAGGAAGCCCTGTCCAGAGACATGCGCTTCGATCTTCGTGAACTCGCCTACCGCATCCTCATCAACCCGGACCTGGTCTTGTTCGGGCAGAGAGGCGGAGGCGTCGGCATGTACTGCCGGGCCTGCACGCCGATAGCTCATGAGACGATCGCCTACCTCGGAGCGAAGGAAGGCGAGCAAGCAGCGAACACGGGCATCACCTTCGCCACGTCCGTCTCCGGGCTGTGGAGCCAGGCCCTCATCCACCTCGCCATTCACCACCCGGCAGCAGGTGACCGATGAGCATCGTCCCTGTCCCGATAGACGAGACGCAACGCACCATCGACCTGCCACCAGGCCCGGCCCTGCTGTACGTGACCGAGGGCGACAACCCGACGATCACCATCCTGGACCGCGCCCCCATCGGGAACCTGCCCGCAGGCCGTGATCGAGTAGTGTGCCTTGCCTTGCTCGGGTACGTCATCGAACAACTTCACGCGCCCAGGCTGCACATCGAGAACTGCGAGCCCGGCTCTCCCGAAGACCTCGCCGCTCGCAAACGGTTCGGCCTCAGGACGCCCACCCGCGAGAGAGAATGACGGGCATGGAGATCGCCGCCACCGTCACCTATCAGGGACAGGCCATGCTCATCCCGAAGAGCGACGGCCGGGACTATCCGTGCCAGGCGCGAGTCCGCGTCTACCACGACATCCCCGACCTTGGCGGTGACCGGCCATACATCAGGGATGCGCACAGGTGGGACGCGGACATCACCGGCGATCTACTGACGGACGCACGCCCACCCTACGGCGAGGCCACGCTGCGCCTCCCCGACGGCAGCACCGGCGACGCCATGTTCCAGGCGACCGCACCGCGAGTCGGTTCACTGACGTGGGACGGCGCACTCACCGGCCTCGGACGGTCGCCCACCGAGTAGCGCGGTAAGGAGGTGCTGGTGACAGTGGACCAGAACCTCCATGACCGAGCGCCTGTCGATGCTCTCCTCGAAGCCCTGACCCACCCGTCCCTCTACCTCCTGGGTGGCGAGGACGGAGGAGTAGGGCTCCACTGCCGCGACCACCATGACGGCGGCCGGCCTCTCGCCTACTACGACCGGACCGGTAGCACGTACCCAGACCCGTGCGTGGCCAACATCGCCACCATCCCGGGCCTATGGGCTCACGCCATAGACCACCTGGCAGCCCAGCACCAGCAGCCCTGACCTACCTGTGCTTCAGCCTGGTGAGCTTCAGGTCCTCACCCTCACCTGCTGCGAGCACCACCACGTACGGCGTGGCATCCACGCCACCACCGACGAACACACCGCGGAACGTACGGCCGGCATCCATGTCCCTCGCCACCCGTGATGCTGCGCCCTTGGCCAGGTAGCCGATCGACACAGGGATCTCACCCTGGCTCGGCACCACAGCCAACACCCGCACCGCGTCCGAGTCGTAAGGATTGTCCGGCTCACGCACCAGCTCGACCTCAGAGCCTGCCTTCACATACCTCGCGAGATCGCCCTGGTACTTCGCTCCACGCAACTTCACTGCGGAGTACTCGACATGCATGCGAAACAGCAGACCACCTCATGATCCGCGCGAACACGCGAGCGAGGTAACTGTCCGTATCTGGACACGGTGCCGGGGTGGGGCATGACCTGCTACAAACATGCTAAAACGAGGACCGCGGGGGAGGCGGCTCCGAGGTCCGCCAGGTCAGAGAGTCCTTGATCAACTTCAGGTGGTGACGCAAGGTGACCATCGCCCGATGCCGCGCAACGCGGCTGAGGAGTAGTGAGTGCTATGCCGAGAGGCGGACACGCCGCGTCCGGTCCTGCGCCTGATCCGAACGCGCTCCGGCGCAGTCGGCCCGCGGACGCAGCCACGTGGACCACCCTTCCTTCTGAGGGACGGGATGGAGACCCTCCCGAGTGGCCTCTGCTCGAACCGGACGGCCGCGAGTGGGAGCTGTGGACGGACTTCTGGTCCCGCCCGCAGGCGCTGATGTGGGAGAAGATGGGCCAGCTTTACGAGGTCGCGATGTGCGTGCGCATGCTGGCCCGCGCCGAGCAGCCGAAGTCGTCGATCGAGCTGCAGAAGGTGGTCCGGCAGTACTTCGACTCGCTCGGGCTGTCCACGCAGGGCATGCTGCGCAACCGGTGGCGGCTGTCGGATGCGGCGCCGGCCGAGCCGTCGAAGGCGCAGAAGGCTCCGCTGCGTAGGTCGGCGAGGAGTCGTCTCACGGTGATCTCGGGCGATGCCTCCGGCGAGTGAGTTCGTCGTCGACTTTCCGACGCTGTGGGTGGCGATCGACTGGATCGAGGAGCATTGCAGCGTCCCGGACGGGTTCCGCAAGGGCGACCGGTTCGAGATGTACGACTGGCAGCTCTGGTGCACGGCCAACCATTACCGGGTCAAGCCGGCCGCCACGCTGGGCCAGTTGGCTCCTGCGTTCCACAATCGGCGCTCGCAGGTCATCGCTCCGCAGAAGACCGGCAAGGGGCCGTGGTCGGCGTCGATCATCTGTCTTGAGGCTGTCGGGCCTGCCGTGTTCGCGGGCTGGGCCACGGGCCATGAGGTGTACGACTGCCGCGACTACGGGTGCGGGTGCGGCTGGTCGTACGAGTACGAGCCGGGCGAGCCGATGGGCATGCCGTGGCCGACACCGCTGATCCAGCTCCTGGCCACGTCCGAAGACCAGGTCGACAACGTGTACCGGCCGCTGCAGGCGATGGCCAAGTCGGGGCCGCTCGCGGATCTGATGCGGACGGGCGAGGAGTTCATCCGGCTGCCGAACGATGGCCGGATCGACGTCGTCACCTCGTCGGCGACGTCACGGCTGGGTAACCCGATCACGTTCGCGATGCAGGACGAGACGGGCCTGTACACGAAGACGAACAAGATGGTGCGCGTCGCCGAGACGCAGCGGCGCGGCGCCGCCGGCATGGGCGGGCGGACGATGGAGACGTCGAATGCCTGGGACCCGTCCGAGGAGTCGGTAGCGCAGAGGACGTCGGAGTCGCAGCGGCCGGACATCTTCAAGTTCCACCGCGTCCCGCCTGCCCACCTGTCGTACAAGAACAAGGCCGAGCGGGCGAAGATTCACCGGTTCGTGTACCGCGGCTCCACTCACGTTGACCTTGACGCGATCGAAGCCGAGGCAGCGGAGCTGCTGGAGAAGGACCCGGCGCAGGCCGAACGGTTCTTCGGCAACAGGGTCGTGTACGGCCAGGGCGGCTACATCGACGGCGACGTTTGGGACGGTCGGGAGGCGCCCCGCGAGGTCCCCGACGGTACGCCGATCGTGCTCGGCTTCGACGGCAGCGATGTGGACGACTGGACGGGCATCCGCGCGGAGACCGCGGACGGCTACCAGTTCACCCCCACGTACGGGCCTGACAAGGTGCCGACGGTGTGGGATCCGGCGGCGTTCAGCGGCCAGGTGCCGCGGCTTGAAGTGTCTGCCGCTGTGGACGAGCTCATGACGCGTTTCCAGGTGGTGCGCATGTACGCGGATCCGCCGGACTGGAAGTCGGAGATCGACGCCTGGGTGGAGAAGTACGGCGAGAAGGTCGTCATCCGGTGGGCGACGTACCGGCCGGTGCAGATGCACGCCGCGTGTCAGCGGCTGCTGGTCGATGTCGGCAAGGCAGGGTCGCCGTTCACGCATGACGGCTGCCCGACGACCGCGATCCACCAGCGGAACACGCGAAAAGCGCCACGGCCTGGCCAGCGGTACGTGCTGGCGAAGGCGTCCCCCACTCAGAAGATCGACCTGACCGTGTGCTCCGTTCTCGCGCACGAGGCGTACGGTGACGCGCTTGCTGCGGGCCTGTTCACGGTCGAGAAACCCGCGGAGAACCTGATCTACACGGCGTCATCGACACGGCGGAGGTGACGCCCGGTGGCCATGCCCCTGCCTGTCTCGGACATGACGGCCTCGGATGAGGCGCGCAAGGCGGTCAACCTACTGAATCGGCTCGCCGACGAGCTGCGCAGGCGGGAGACGGAAACCACGCGGCGGCTTGACTACTACAAGGGCAAGCACAAGCTCTGCTACGCCTCCCCGGAGTTCCGCGACTATTTCGCGGACCGGTTCAAGGGGTTCTCCGACAACTGGACCGCGCCCGTGGCGGCGGCGCCGGCCGAACGCATGAACGTGCTCGGGATCCGGCTGGACCCGGACGAGCGCACTGCGGACAAGGGTCTGTCGGAGGCGTGGAAGGTCGCCGACTGCGAACGCACCTCATCCGAAGCGTTCGTCGTCACGCTGGCTGCGGCCCGCTCGTACTGCCTGGTGTGGGGCAACCCTGCCAACGAGGAAGAGCCGCGGGTGACGTGGGAGCGCCCGGATCAGGCCATCGTGGGTTACGACTCCGACACCGGGGAACGGTCGGCGGCGCTGAAGCTGTGGGCGGACGACACGCTGGAGTACGCCACCTTGTACACCCGCACCGAGGTGTGGAAGTTCTCCAGGCCGCGGTATGCCCGCACCGGGTACAGCGTGTCTGGGCTGATCGTCCCCGCGGGGAGCGACGTGGTGCGGAACGCGGGCCCGTACGGCTGGCAGCCGCGCCAGGGCGACCTCGACACCACGTGGCCGATCCCGAATCCGATGGGTGTCGTCCCGATGGTGGAGCTGCGGAACCAGACGCTCCTCGACGATGAGCCGCTGTCCGACATTTCGGGTGTGATGGCCATGCAGGACGCCATCAACCTGACCTGGGCGTACCTGATGAACGCCTTGGATTTCGCGAGTTTGCCGCAGCGGGTCGTCATGGGCGCGGACGTGCCCAAGGTGCCGATCCTCGACGACAGCGGGCAGAAGGTCGGTGAACGCCCGATCGAGTTGGACACGCTCATCAACGAGCGGATCCTGTGGCTGACCGGGGACGCCAGCATCGGGTCGTGGCCGGCAGCGGATCTCGCGGCGTACAGCAACGTGATCGAGCGGGCGATCGAACACATCGCCGCCCAGACCCGGACCCCGCCGCACTACCTGATCGGCAAGGTCGCCAACCTGTCCGCTGAGGCGCTCACCGCAGCGGAGACCGGCCTGGTGTCGAAGACGGGCGAGCGGATCGTCTACGTCAACTCCTCCATCCGCGAGATCCACTCCCTCATGGCCAACGCCATGGGCCACGAAGGCAAGGCCAAGGCGTGCCAGCGCGGCACCGTCATGTGGGCCGATACCCAGTTCCGGGCGCTCGGCCAGAAGGTTGACGCGCTGATGAAGCTGAAGACGATCGGCTTCCCGCTGCCGTGGATCGCCGAACAGTACGGGCTCGAACCGCCTGAGGTGGAGCGGGTCATGCGCATGGCAGAAGAGATGGCGCAAATGGACCCGATCAACCAGGCGATGAACGGCGGCGTCCAGCCGATCGCCGCCACCTCGGCAGCAGCGCAGGGCGAGGACCTGGCTGAGGTCGCGCCGGAACCGGTCAGGTAGCCGGTGGCGACCCCGCAGGAGATAGCGGTCGCCCACCAGCAGCGCCAGCGGAGCATCATCCTGGCGTTGATCGCGATGATTCTCGGCTGGTGGCGGCGCCTCGACCGGGCCAGGCTGACGGAGTCGTGGCAGGCCGGTGTCGGGCCGTCGATTGTGCAGACGATGGCCAGAGCCCAGACCGACATCGCCTCACTGGTGCCGTTCTACCTGCGAGATGTGGCGCAGGCTCAGGGCATCGAACCGCCCGAACACGAGGTGGTGCCGTCGGCGTTCTCCGGCGTCGCGTCGGATGGCCGCCCGCTGGAGTCGTTGATGTACCAGCCGGTCATCGCGCTCAAGCGGCTCCTAGCCGAAGGCGTGCCGATCGACGAGGCGATGCGCCGGGCGACCGCCCACCTGGCGATGATCGCCGCCACTCAGGCGGCCGACGCTGGCCGCGGCGCTGTCGAGGCCGGCATGACCGCGAACCGGCAGTGGGTCATGTACGTGCGGGTGGTGAACCTGCCCGCCTGCTCCAGGTGCATCATCCTGGCGGGCCGCGTGTATTCGCACTCGACAGGCTTTCTGCGCCACCCGAACTGCGACTGCAGCATGATGCCCGTCACCGGCGACGACGTGGCCGTCCTGTCGCCGCGAGAGCTGTTCGAGCAGATGTCGGAAGAGGAGCAGGACCGCCGTTTCGGTAAGGCCGGCGCCGAATCCATCCGTCTCGGAGCCGATCTCGGCCAGGTCGTCAATGCCCGCCGCGGAATGCAGCAGGCCAGCGTGTTCGGCAGGCAGACGCTCATCACGACCGAAGGCACAACGCGTCGCGGCGTGGCCGGACGTCGGCTGATCGAGCAGGGCGCACCCACCGTACGGGTGGTCGAGGAGTTCGCCACTCGCATCACCAGGCAAGGCCGCGAGCAGCGGCAGGTCCGACGGGAGCGAGTCCGCACACCGAGGCTCATGCCTGAGGCGATTCTGCAGGCCGCGAACGGCAACCGCGACGAAGCGATCCGGCTCCTGCAGCGCTTCGGATTCATCACCAGCTAACCGGGCCTCGCCGGGGTTTGGCAGTCCCTACACCCCTGCGCAACGCCGGGGCTTCACCTTCACCCGCAACGGGAGATACCCGCATGACCGACCTCACCCTGCCCTTCCACCCTCGTACCGGCCTTCAGGCGATCGGGCTCCGCCGCAACGGTGTGCCGATCTGGCCTGTGCTCGGCGGGGCGGAAGACGACGACGTCATCGTCTCTGACGCCGACGACGACGCTGCCGACGCCGGCATTGGCGACGACAGCGATGACGATTCCGGCGATGGCGACGCCGGCGCGCCAGACGACGGCAAGGACGATGACTCCGACGACAAGCCGCTCGGGCCGAAGGGCGAGAAGGCGCTCCAGGCGGAGAAGGACCGGCGCCGGGAAGCGGACAGGCTGCGCAGGCAGGCGGCACGGGAACGCGATGAGGCTCTCGCCGAACTGGAGCGGCTGCGCAAGGCGGCCGAGCAGAAGCCCGCCGACGGCGACACGGCTGCCGACAAGGGCCCGGACCTGGACGCTATCCGCAAGGAAGCGGAGGAGCAGGCCAAGGCCGCGGTCAAGGCGGAAGTGCTGAGGGACCGCGTCAGCGACAAGATCGAAGTGATCGCCGCCAAGCGCGCCCAGGACCCCGACGTGGTCCGCACGCTGCTGCTGGCCGGCAACGAGATCGCAGACTTCCTCGACGGCGACAAGATCGACGCCGAGGCCATCAAGGAAGCTCTCGACGAGCTTCTCGAAAAGAAGCCCTACCTGGCTGTGGCAGCGCAAAGCGCCAAGCGATTCCAGGGCTCAGGGGACGGCGGTGCCCGCAAGGGGCCCCAGAAACCGGCCCAGCTCACTCAGGACGACCTCCGCCGGATGTCGCCCGAGCAGATCGTTCAGGCGCAGGACGAAGGACGTTTCGACGACCTCATGGGCCTGACGCGCTAGCTCATCAACAAGGAAGGCTGAAATGTCCATCAGGCGTTTTGTGCCGGAAATCTGGAGTGCGCGGCTGCTGGTCGCCCTCCGGAAGCGGCTCGTGTATGCGGGCCCCGGCGTTGTGAATCGCGACTACGAAGGCGAGATCGCGGAGGCTGGTGACACGGTCCGGATCACGTCGATCTCCGACCCGACCGTGGGGACCTATGTTCCGAACGTCACCTCGATCACTCCGGAGGAGCTGACCGACGCTCAGCGCACTCTGGTGATCGACCAGTGCAAGTACTTCGCGTTCAAGGTCGATGACGTGGACGCCCGGCAGGCCAAGGGCGACGTCATCCCCGAGGCGATGTCGCGGGCCGCGTACAAGCTGGCCGACGTCGCGGACCAGTACGTGGCGTCGCTCTACACCGGCATCCCTGCGGCAAACGTCGCTTCCGCAGTGACGATCGACACGTCCAGCCCCACCTCGTGGGCGACCGAGTCGGCGAAGGCGTACAACGACGTCCTCATCCCGCTCAAGGTCAAGCTGGACGAGGCCAACGTGCCCACCGAGGGCCGCTACTGCGTCGTCCCGCCCGTCTTTCACGGCGTGCTGCTGCGCGACGACCGGTTCATCCGGCTCGACGCGTCCGGCACCACCGAGGGCCTGCGCAACGGCATGGTCGGCCGGGCCGCTGGCTTCGACATCCTCGTGTCGAACAACACGCCGGTCCCGGGCGCGAACCAGAACGTCGTCACCGCGGGCATCGACATGGCGATCTCCTTCGCCGAGCAGATCAACAAGACGGAGGCGTACCGGCCCGAGGGCGGCTTCAGCGACGCCGTCAAGGGCCTCACGCTGTACGGCGCCAAGCTCGTTCGCCCCGAAGCGCTCGCGTCCTGCACCGTCACCACGGGCTGATCGGAGGAATGAATCATGGCTCGTACCGCTGTGACCCCGCGCGCACTGGTCGCGAACGGGGGCCTCAACGGCGCCACCGGCGCCACCACCATCGACTCCACCCTCGTCACCAACGGCGTCGTCATCAACAGCGCCGATCCGGAGCACATCCTGATCCGGGTGACCAACACCGAGGGCTCGACGAACGTCGTGACCGTCCGCGCGGGCGACTACCCGCCAGCGTGGGCGGCCGGCCAGGGTGACCTCGCGGTCACCGTGGCGGCCACGACCGGCGTGCAGTTCATCGGCCCGTTCGAAAGCGGCCGGTTCCTGCAGGGCAACGGGTCGATGGAGATCGACTTCGAGACCGGCATGACCGGCGCCATCGACGTCCTGCTCATCCCGAGGGCCACCTGATGGGTGACCAGCCGACCGGATGGTTCCGCGGGGAGGGCGGTGTCATCTGGCCGATGACGCTGCCGCTGTCCGAGGTGATGGCCGAGAAGCTGGTCAAGGGCTATCTGACGCGGGTGAACGCCGACGGCACCCCGTACGTGGATCCCGGCGCGGAAGGCGAGGACCCCGGCGAGCCTTCCGCTGAGGAGGCGCCGCCAGCGAACGCCAACAAGGCGGCGTGGATCGGCTACGCGCACCGCGTCCACGGCGTTCCCCTCGACGAGGCGGAAGCCCTCACCAAGCACGACCTGATGGAACTGTACGGCTCCAAGAGCTGAGGAGGTAGTTGATGCCTCCTCTCCCTCTGGCGTCCCCTGCTGACGCTGCCAGGCTCGGCTACTCGCTCCCTGCGGGGCGGGAGATGGAGTTCCTGGCCCGCGCCTCCGCCCGGCTGCGGAGGGAGGCAGGTCGTCCCATCTCCTCCACCGTCTCGACGGTGCGCCGGCGTGTCGACGGCGGCGCGGTCCTGCTCCCCGGGGGGCCGATCACCGCCGTGGCCACCGTCGCACGGCTGGCCGAGGACGGCGGCGCCACCCTCACCGGGTGGCGGTGGGACGGCATGGAGCACATCCACTGCATCCCGCTGGCGAGCGGGGACGTCAACGTCACCTACACGCACGGCCTGACCGTCATCCCGGACGAGCTGCTCGACCTCGTCTGCTCCGTCGCCTCACGGCTGTCCGCAACGGACGAAGCCGCAGGAATGGAAGCCGGCATCAGGTCGGAGTCCATCGACGACTACCAGGTCACCTACGCCGCCGAAGCCGTAGAGACGGCGTCCGGCCTGCTGCCGGGTGAGTGCTCGTCCCTTGCTGGGTTCCTCGGTTCGGCACCGGGCGCGTACGTGGTGAGGCCGCGGTGAGCGTCTCCGGAGTCCTCGCCCGAGGGCGCGCGGCAGCACTGCAGTTGATGCGGGACACCTGCACGGTGGAACGCAAGTCGGGGGAGCCGGTGCTCAATGAGGAGACCGGCCTGCTTGAGCAGTCGTGGAGCACCGTCTACACAGGTGCCTGTCGGGTCAAACCGCGGACCTCGAGAGAGGCCGAGTGGGGCGAACGCGAGGTCAGTCTGGGCTCCTACATCGCTGTACTGCCGTGGGACACCACATCGGAAATCCAGCGGGAGGACCGGCTCCGTGTCACTGCTTCCGATGACACCTGGCTGATTGGGCGCGACCTCGAAGTGGTTGGCATTTCCCTCGCTGGGACCGCCACGGCCCGGCGGCTCCTCGTCGAAGACCGGGAGGGATGAACGTTGCTTAACTGGGACACCTCCGAGGCCGAGAAGCTGGAATCCGATCTGCTCGAATCAGCTGTCCACGCCCACATTGGGGCGTCGGACGTCGTCCATGAGCAGGCCGTCAGGTTCCGCAACGACTGGCGAGACAACGCCCGCAAGTCCGCAGGCAAGCATGGCAAGCACTACCCATCGTCAATCACCCTGGAGCAGGTCGGCGGTGAGGCTGTCTACGAGGTCGGCCCCGACACAACGTTGCCTCAGGGCGGGATGGGTCGCGGCTTCGAGTGGGGCGGCGTCAACCAACCTCCCCACAACGACATGGGACAAGCCATCGTTGCCGTGCCCGACCGGTTCGAGGCCGCAGTGAAGACGTGGTCGGAGAAGCTGCTGTGACCGCGACAACACTCGACTCCAGGCCGCTCGTCCTAGCAGTTGTCGCCATGCTCGACGCTGCGTTCCCGAACACCATCGGCATCTACTGGGGTGGCGCTCCAGCCGGGGCGGCGCGACCGTATGCGGTCATGTACCCCGACATCGGCATGGAATCCACTGCGGACAGGGCCTTGTCGGATGACGTTCCGAACGATCTTCGCTTCCAGATCACGTCAGTGGGAGATTCGGCTGAGCAGGCGCTGCTCGTCGCAGACAAAGCGAATCGGGCGCTGCTCACCAGCTTGCTGACAGTGCCTGGTCGCCGGGTGAGGCCCATCCGGCAAGAGGCGGCACAGCCGGTCCGCCGCGACGACGAATCCAGCGCGCTCTGGCTGGCCACCGCCCAGTACCTGGTGCGCTCCGACCCCACCTAACCCTTCCTCCGCTTTCTCGTAGCCCGCCACCCCCAGGTGACCGGGCTCTTTCGCATGCCCGAAAGGAGCCCGTAGTGGCTACCCGCACAGCTCAGGCGGTCACGGTGGCTGGCGTCACGCCGACCTACCACGCAGCGACCGCCACCACCGGGGACAAGGTCCTCGCCGACGGCAGGACGTTCATCCACGTCAAGAACGGTTCCGGCGGGTCGATCACCTGCACCATCTCCGGCGCCGGTCAGACCGCCTACCTGGTGGACAACCCCGACAAGGCGTACACGATCGGCACCGGCGCCGAGATGTGGATCCCGATGCTGCCGGAGTTCGGCGACCCGAACGACGGACGGCTGGTCACGTTCGTCTGCTCCTCGGTGACCAGCGTGACTTTCGCGGCGGTGCGCATCTGATGGCCCGCCCCACTGTCCTCGTCCGCTCCAGGATCACCGGCCACACGGCGCTGGTTTCGCCGGACGCCCTGCGCCACTTCCCCGACTTCGAGCCGGTCGACGCCGCCACTGACGCGCCGTCAACGGTTCCTGCGCCGCCGTCCGAGGCGGACACCCCCAAGCCCACCACGACGCGCCGCGCCGCGGCCAAGAACGACGAGGAGTAGGCCATGGCTGGCGCCGACCTGTTGGGTGATGGCAACGTCAAGGTGACGTTCTGCCTCACCATCGCCAACGTCAACGCCCCGACCGCCGCAGAGCTGAACGCGGGCGTCGACTTGCAGGAGTTCATCACCAAGGACGGGCTCGGCATCTCCCCCGAGCAGGCAGCGGTGGACAACACCGCGCTCGCGTCCCGCGATGAGACCGAAGACGCGGGAACGGTCAAGTACTCGATCGAGCTGACCGTCAAGCGCAAGGAGATCGCAGCCGAGGACATCGGCTGGAACACGCTGGTGGACCGGCAGCTCGGCTATCTCGCGGTGCGCCGCAACATGGCCCACGAGACCGCATGGGCAGCCGACCAGAAGGGCGAGGTGTACCCGGTCCGCTGCGGTCGGCCCAACATGCAGCCGCCCGAGCTCAACGCGGCGCAGCGGTTCGTGTCCAAGCTGTTCAACCACACTGCGGCTGACGCCGACGTGACGGTGGCCGCGTAGTGGCCAGCATCGACGACCTGCTCGGGCAGATGCGTCTGCCCGAGCGGACCTTCAACCTGTGCACGAGGGCGGACCTTCAGGGCGAGTGGGAACAGGCCGAGCAGACGCTCGCCCGCGCCGAACTGCAGGCCCGTGACTCGCTGGTGGGCAACTCCGCTGAGGTGCGGGAACTCGCGTCCCGCGTCCAGGACTTGGAAGCGGAGATGGCCGCCCACACGGTGGCGATCAAGCTGCGGGCGCGCACCCACAAGGAGTGGATGGACCTGCTCGCCAAGCACCCGCCACGCGAGGGCAATGACAACGACGGCGCCTTCAACAGCGCCACGTTCGGGCCTGCTCTGCTGGCGGAGTGCGCGGTCGATCCGGTGATGAGCGAGGAGCAGGCCGGCAAGCTGGTCGACTCGATGAGCACCGGCCAGTGGAACGACCTGTTCAACACGCTGTGGGGACTCAACCGGTCCGGTGTTGACGTCCCAAAATCCAGGAGAGCCTCCGAAGCTCTCCAGAGCTCGCCGAAGAAGTAGCGCTTGCCGCGGCGTATAGGGTGCCGCGGTCGATGCTGCTGGGCCGTCAGCGCCGCTCGGTCACCGTGTACGAGTACGAGGACGGGCGGCTGGCCCGGTCAGTCACCACGCACGACGCCGAATGGCTGGGCGAGGACCTCGGCTATGCGAAAGGCCAGCGTCGTAACGACCTGGACAAATGCCCTGGGTGCGGACTGCCGCTCAGCGAGACCACCGACCCGGAGAACGAAGGCCGATACGAGGCGCCGCCCCCGATGCGGTGCCACGCCTGCACCCCGCTGGAGCACCGGAAGGGCGAGTACACGCAGTCGCCGCCCGGGTTGCTGTTCAGGGTGTACTTGAAGGTGAAGAAGACGCTGGCCAGGACGTGACTACTCCCAGCCGGCGCACTCCAAGACCTTCTCTGGGTTCGCGGCGATGCACTCCTGCAACGCCTTCTGCCGGTCCGCGTCCGACTCCGCGGACTCGGTTGCCCACATGTACATGAGCAAAGCCACCGGCAAGGACAGCATCGCCAGCACCAGCCCGGTCACAGCGAACATCGTGCCGCCCTGACTTCTGGCGGCCAAGGCGATGATCGCGAGGACCGCGGTGACCAGCCCGACCAGCAGGCCGATCCCGCGCAGCGGGGTGGCGGCCAGGATGATCGCGACGATGCCGAGGGCGACCGTCGTGATGGCTAACCCCTGGCTGCGTTGCGCTGCACGGTGGTTCGCCGGCACGGGCGTGTAGGACGGCTGCTGCTGTGGCGCGTACCGCTGCCCGTACGGGTTCGGCGGCGGCTGAGGCGGCCCGTACGGCTGGGATCCGGGCGGCTGCTCGCCGTATGGCCATGGCTGCATTGTGTGGCTCCTGAGGCAGTAGATGGGCGCGCAGTAGACGCGCCGGAAGGTGACGCGGTTTGCACCGTGCCACGACGTGATGCATGTAGGCCACTTCTTCGGCCGGGATTGGGCCCCTTCGATCGGAGGTGAGTCCGATCGCCGACAGGTCTGTAACGGTCGTCTTGAAGGGCGACGTCAAGCCGTTCGTTGCCGAGATGAGCAAGGCCGCCCTCGCCGCGAGCAAGTTCCGCGACTCGCTCGGCAAGCCGTTGCCCGTCAACCTCGACGCGGCCAGCGCGCAGGCGAAGATTCTGCAACTCGAGCGGGACCTGGCCAAGCTGCGGGATCGCCGCGACCCCATCCGGCCAGACGTTGACACCGCGCAGGCTCAGGCGAGTATCGCGGAGTTGCAGCGTCGAATGGCGGATCTGTCGTCACGCACCATCGGCGTGGACCTCGACGCTGGAGCCGCCAAGGCGGAGATTGCTGCGATTCAGCGGGAGTTGGAGGCTCTGAACCGGTCCTCTGCCGACATCGACGTCCGGGTGGACACGATGCGGGCGCTTGCCGATCTGCGCACCCTTGAGGCGCAGATGACTTCGGTGTCCAGCAGGTCGGCCCGGGTCAAGGTGGACGCAGACGTCGGCGGGGCGCTCGCCGGCATCGCCATGGTCGGCGCGGCCCTGGCAGGCCTGCCTGCGGTGACGAGCATCGCTGTCGGGGTCGGCGCGCTAGGCGGCGCATTTGCCGCGGCGGGGGCTGGGGCGGCAGGCTTCGCCGCCGTCGCGGTCCCGAGCCTCGGTCGCATCAACGAGGCGCTTCAGCAGCAGGCGTCTGCCGCTGGCGGAGCGGGAGGGGCCACCAAGAGCGCCGCACAGTCCGCAGCCGAGGCGGCGTCGCGGGCTCTGCAGTTGGAGCAGGCGGAGCGCCGTGTCGCGGACGCGCAGAAGAGCGTCAAGGCTGCCCAGGAAGATCTCACCCGGGCGAGGCAGGACGCTAAGCGCGCCCTTGAGGACTACGCCTTCAGCGTCAAGGACGCCGCCCTTGCCGAAGAAGATGCCGCTCTGTCTGTGGAGGAGGCCGCGAGGCGGCTGGCTGAGGTGCAGGCCGACGACAAGTCCACGGACCTGGAGATCAGGCGCGCCGAGCTGGCTCACCGGCAGGCGATGGCGCGACTGGAGGAGCAGCAGACCCGCACCAAGCGCCTGAAGGAGGACAAGGCCGAAGCGGACCGGAAGGGCGTCGAAGGGTCGGACCAGGTTCGCGCCGCCCAGGACAAGTTGCTCAAGTCGCAGCAGGATCTGGTTGAGGCGCAGAAGCAACTGACGGTCACCCAGTTGCAGCAGAAGGCTGCGATGGAGCAGGCGGGCGGCGCCGCTGGCGGGGCTGCGTCGAAGTTCGCCGAACTCAGCAAGCGTGAGCAGGCGCTCGCCAAGGACATCAAGAAGTTCCAGGACTCCTACGTCGCTTGGCAGCGGTCGTTGCAGCCGGACGTGTTTCCTGTGATCAGGTCCGGCATGGATCTCATGTCGACCGGCATGAAACTGTCCACGCCGCTGATCAAGTCGTCGTCGAAGGCGTTCAACGAACTCCTCAAGGAACTGAACACCGAACTGAAGTCGCAGGAATGGAAGGACTTCTTCGACGACCTGGCCGAAACGGCTCCGACAGCGATCGACAAGCTGGGCAACTCGGCGATCAACGTGGGGAACGGGCTGCGGGGAGTGTTCTCGGCGGTCCTGCCAGAGTCGACCGAACTGCTCGGCGTGGTCGAAAGGCTGACGCAGCGATTCGAGGACTGGGGCGAGAACCTCGAAGGGTCGCCAGAGTTCGAGGAGTTCCTCGCCTACGTGCGGGAGAACGGCCCGAAGGTGGCGGAGATCTTCGGGAATCTGGCCACGTTCGCGGGCAAGCTCGTGGACGTCGGTGCGGACCTCGGGCCTGGCGTGCTGGACTTCATGGTCGTCCTGTCCGACCGGCTCGCGAATCTTGAGCCTGGCCAGATCCAGGCGATCGCCACCGGCATCGGATTGATCTTCGCGGCGGCCAAGGCGGGCACCACCCTCAAGCTGGGGGCCTTCGTTCTGCTCGCCGAGCTGCTGTCGGACATGTCGCCGGGCCAGATCCAGGCGCTCGCGGTGGCGATCGCCGCCGTGGTGACCGCGGTGAAGGGCTTCCAGGCGGTCACGGGGGCGGCGGAGTTCTTCCGCGGCCTTTCCGGCAGCATGGACGCGGCAGGCAAGAGCGCGGACGGAGCCAAGGGCAAACTGACCAACCTGGCAGGGCTGCTCGGCAAAGGCGGCGTCATCGCTGCTGCCGCGGCCGGCACCGCCCTCGCCGTCGATCAGGTGACTGATTCGCTGGACGGCCTCAACCCGAGCATCGACAAGGTCGCCGATGGGCTCGCCGACTTCGGCCGGGGTGCCGCGCCGACCGGTGAACTGCTGGACCAGCTCGACCCGAAGCTGCAGAGCCTAGTGGGCCGGTTCGAGACGTTCGGTGACTCGGCGCGCCGGCTGGCGTCGGACAACCCGTTCGACGAGCTCGGACGTAGCCTCAGCGGCATCATCGACGACTCGTTCGGCGTCCAGCTTGATGGCGGGCGGCAAGCCATCGACAACCTGGACCAGGCGCTCGTGCAACTGGTCCAGTCGGGCCGTCCCGAGGAAGCGGCGGGCGCCTTCAACCGTCTCGCCACTCAGGCGCAGGACGCCGGCGTGCCCGTGGACAAGCTGCGGGAACTGTTCCCGCAGTATGCGGCGAGCCTTGACGGCGCGATCCCGCAGACCGACGCGATGCGGGACGCCATGGGCCTGCTCAAGACCGAAGTCGATCCGACGGCGGTCGCCATGCAGGCCTTCAACACCTCGCTGGACACCTTCAATGCCAAGACGGACGTCGCGCAGCGGACACTCGAACTGCGGGACGCCTTCAACGAGGCGAAGAGGGCCGTCGAGGAGGCGGGCGGCAAGCTCGACCTCACGGCCGGGATGACGGACAAGCAGCGTCAGGCCGTCGTCAAGGCGCGGGACGAGTTCTCCGGCTACATCACGAAGGTCCTCGAAGCCGCGCGAGCGGCCGGCGAACTCGGGGGCAAGACGGGAGAGGCGGCCCTCAAGAGCGACGAGGCCAGAGACGCGTTCATCCGCCAACTGCCACAGTTGTTCGAGCTGGCGGGCAAGTCGTCCGAGGCCAAGGCGCAGATCTACAACCTGGCTGAAGGGTTCGGCGTCAACCGTGCCCAGGCCGACAAGGCAGCCACCGGCGTCAAGGGCGTCAAGGATGTCATTGGCGAGCTGAAGTCCAAGAAGGTGGATATCGGCGCGGACGTCTCTGGGGCCATGTCGGCGCTGGGGACGCTGGGCAAGAACATCGCCGCCTTCTTCTCCAAGACGTACACCATCCAGGTCCGCACAGAGCTGCAAGAGCATGGGGCTCGGGCGTCGTGGCAGAAGAATGCGAAGGGCGCGATCAACCGGTACGCGCAAGGCGGGATCGAGCGGTACGCCGCCGGCGGTGTGCGGTCCATGCGCCCACACCTGGCCACCCGGCCCACCATCTTGTACGGGGAGGGCGCGGATGACGAGGCCTTCATCCCGTATGAGGCGAGGTACCGCGAAGAAGCGACCGCGCTGCTGGGCCAGGTCGCGAACGATTTCGGGCTCAGCCTCAACAACGAGCAGGCGGCTCGCGGGCTTGCGAAGTTGAGCGTCACGATCGACGACTCCGGCCTGGTGATCAGCGACAAGCTGTCCGGCGTCATGGGCTCCCTAGAGGAGACGATGGGGCAGGCCGGGTCGCTGACGTCCAGCATCAACGGGGTGGCCACGACAGCCGAGCAGCTCACCGCGACGGTGGGTGACACGTCGGCTGCCGTGACCGACGCCGTGTCGAGCGTGGCCACCGTGACCGCCGATTCGGTGACGGTCATGTCGACGAGCGTGGATGCGCTGACGGTGTCGGTAAAGGACCTGATGACGGCGCTCGCTGAAGGGAAGGCGGGCGGCGGGTCCGGCAAGTCGGGGTCGGCGAAGAGTTCCGCGCTGAACTTGCTGCTGGAGGCGGCGAAGGGCGTCACTGGTAAGGGCGGCTCGGTCAAGGGCAGTACCCCGGTGGACATGATCGCTGGCGATTACGGGTCGGGCGGCTACCTGCGAGGCGATTCAGCGCTCACGTACGGCTCGCCGGCCAACGCCTCCAGGGTGTCGGCTCCGCAGCAGATGTCGGCCAGCAGTAGCACCACCTATGAGTCGCCCGGGGCAACGTCGGGGTCCGGCTCGGGCGGGTCCGGGTCGGGGTCTGGTGGCGGCCCGCTGGTCGCCATGTACGGGACGACCATCCACCGCGAAGCGGACGCTGACGTTCTCGTGGCGCAGATCGGCGTGCGGGTGGATTCGCGCGGCTGAGCCCGCTCAACATCAACACGGATTGGAGGGCGGGCTTCGCCATGCCTGAACAGCCCGATGAGGGCCTCTCATATGCGGAGCAGTTGCGCCGCAAGGGCATCCAGGTCCGGACGACGGGCTGGACGTGGGCCACCCGGGACCAGGTGGCGGAGTGGACCGGCGCTGACGGTGGCCGCTTCAAGCGGACCACGGACCAGGCGGGCCATGAGACCACGCAGGAAACCACCCCGGACGGCCACGAGAAGCAGCACGTCCGCGTCAACCTCAGATAGGAGCGGACGGCATGGCGATCACGCAGGACGCCTGGTTCGTGGACACCTACGCCAAGGTCATGCGCCAGACGACGACCATTGATGTGGGCAGCACGACGCCGGGCCTGTTCAAGGGGGCGCTCTTCACGGGGAGCGTCGTGCCGGACTTCAACCAGACGAACCCGGCCTATGGGTCGTCGCCGCTCAACAGTGGCGAGTCGTCAGGGCCGGGTTATACGGCGGGCGGGCAGGACCTGACCGTCGCCTCGTTCGGGACGCTGACGGCGACGAACAAGGTCGGGTGGCGGTTCGCCACCGTCACGTGGGAGGCCACGACGCTGAGCGCGGAGGGGCTGCTCATTTACGCGCCCGGCTTGTCGAACAAGGCGTTCGTGCTGCGGTCCTTCGACGGAGTCAAGACCACGGCGGACGGCACGTTCGAGATTTCCTTCGACTCCGAGGGCGGGGCGTGGCGTGTCGTGCTCCGCAACACCGCCTGACCTGGTTTCCGACCTCAGCCCCGCCGGCGTGCGGGGCTTTCGCATGAAAGGGGCCAGGTCATGGCTCGATACACGGCCGCCGTCGAAGGTGTCGCCTCCGGCACGGCCGCCAAGACGCTGCTGCAGATCGTCGCGGGCACGCAGCGGTGCGGCGTGTACGGCATCCGCGTCTCCTGTAAGGGCACCAGCTCGATCGCGGAGCCGGTACGGTTCCGGCTGGTCCGGCAGACGACGGCGGGCACCTCGGGCGGTACGGCGTCGATCGGGTCGGTGGACTCCTCAGGCGTCTCAGCGACCGCGACGGCGAACATCACCTTCTCCTCCACCGAACCCACCTCTGGTGATCTGCTGTTCAGTCAGGAGGTGCACCCGCAGACCGGGATGGCCGAATACATTCCGCTCGGCGACGAGATCGTGATCCCGGCATCCGGTCGGCTCGGCCTGACGGTGACCGCCGCCGCGACCGTCAACTGCACCGTCCAACTGTACTGGCGCGAAGGCCACTGAACTCGTGGCGACACTGCGTAACAACTTCAACGGCGGCAGCAACGGCACCGAGATCACGACAGGCAATTCTGGGGGTGTCTCCGGGGACGCCGTGCAGCACATCGTTGGCGCGCCCACCTTCAGCAACACTCAGGCTCACTCCGGAACGTTGTCGTGCGCGACTGTCGCCTCCGACTTCTCCGGGGTCGGGTTCGAACTGGCAGGGGCGACCTTCTGGGTGCGGTTCTACGCCTACCTGACGCAGCACGTGGCCGGGAGTCTGCTGCGGCTGTGGGACAACGTGGACGCCAGCGGCGCCTACCAGGGCGGCATCGAAACCAAAGCGAACGGCTTTCTCGACCTGGTATGCGGCGGCGCCACGGTCAACGTGGCCGGCGCGGCGGTGACGCTCAACCAGTGGGTGCGCGTCGAAGCCATGTTCTCCACCACGAACGGCGCGTCGGCACAGTTGTACAACTCGTCCGATTCGGGCACGGTGTCGGCGTCGGCGTCCACCGCGTCCGACCTTGGCGGCACATGCCGGACGCAGGAGATTCTCCGGCCGTCCGACGTGACGGTCGTCCAGTATTTCGACGATTTCGCGGTCTCCACCGACGGTCCCCTGGGTCCTGCTGTCGATCCTGCCCCGCGCCCCACGCTGGTGGCTGCGACTGCCGTCCACCGCGCGTCTCGCTGGTAGGGGGGAGGCCGGGTGTCCCGGTACGGTCGCGCCTTTCCGGCCCCGCAACGCCGGACCGTCCCCTCCTACCGGGGCGTTCCGCAGCAGTTCACCCTCCCGGTTTTCGAATCGGTCAGCGAGTGGCCCAACCTTGAGGTCATCACGCCGAACGTGAACGTGCTGCTCGCACCGTTCGAGTCGGCGTCGGAGTGGCCCGCCCTGACGTTGCGCTTCGAGCAGCGGTTCACCTTGGCCCCGTTTGAGTCGCTGTCGGAATGGCCGCCGCTGGCGGTGACGATCCCGGTCAAGCCCGGTGACAGCCTCACCGGCGCGAACGGCGAGGTCGAATGGAACGGCACCCTGTGGGGGCCCGCCACCGATGTGCGGGTGCTGCTGCCTGTGGAGGGGTGGCTGGGCAGCCCGAGCATTGACAACCTGAACGTTGAGAGGCCGGGCAGGCACGGCGCGTGGGATGCCCGCAAAGTCGCCAAGCAGCGCATCGTCTCCATCAGGTTGCAGCCGAACTCGGCCGCCGACCCCACCCAGGTGCAGGACCTGATCGACCAGGTTCTGGCGGTGACCGGCATCCCTGAGGATGAGGCGCCGCTCCCGCTGGTGATCAAAGCGTACGGGGCGCCGAAACTCGCGTACGGGCAGGTCGTGGACCGGCCGCTCACCCTGGACGGCGACTACAACGTGGGCATGCCCACGATGGGCGTGGTCATCGCGTGCGCGGACCCGCGCCTGTACAGCCTGGAGCGGGCAGGCGTCACCGTCCCGGTCGGCTTGCCGACCACGCTGGCCAACACCGGCAACGCCTCCAGCCACCCGGTCATCCGCATCGAAGGGCCGGCGACGAACCCGGTCCTGACCAACCAGACACTCGGCCGCACCCTGCAGTTCGCCATCACGCTCGGCGAAGGCGACCTGATGGAGATCGACACCGACTTCGGGACGGCGACCGTCGCCGACGAGAACGTGATGTCCACCCTGGCAGGCTCGTCGGTGCCGGTCTCCGACTTCGTGCTGAAGGCGGGCTCCAACACCATCACCTACGCCGTCA
Organism: Nonomuraea sp. PA05; assembly: GCF_008086045.1. Classification (GTDB taxonomy): domain Bacteria; phylum Actinomycetota; class Actinomycetes; order Streptosporangiales; family Streptosporangiaceae; genus Nonomuraea; species Nonomuraea monospora. Next base: position 175,758 of record NZ_VSEY01000003.1, read on the forward strand.
CCTCCGGCGGCGGCGAAGGCGCCGACTTCCTGTGGCGGCACGCCACCCTCTAGTCCTCCACCTCTTCCCCTGCTGACCGCCCGAGAGGGGAGGCGCAGGGATGACCGCTGGTGTCCGCTCCGTGAAGGTCACCCACATCAACGGCGGCAACGGCGAAGCAGCCCGGGGAGCGGCCTCGCCCGGCGACGTGCTGGTGGCGTTCATGTCGGCGGACTCCGGCGGGAACTTCGCCATGAGCCTGGGCGGCGCCTGGATTTTTGGCGGCAGCATGCCGGGCGGCGTCTGGCCGGGCTCCAACAGCGGCACCTGGGCGGGCACGAAGATCTACACGAAGGTGTGCGAGGCTGGCGAGCCCGCCACCTACCAGGCGTTCGGCGGCGCGGTCGCGGACACGATGGTCACGATCGTCGCGGTCGCCGCCGCGCAGACCGACAACGTCGTCATCCAGCTCGGCGCGAACGGATCCTCGTTCGCCCCGGGCGCGACGCCTGCCGAAGCGTCCGGCCTGCAACTGCGGTACATGGCGGGGGTGCCGTCGCCGCCTGGCGCGTCAGTGTCATGGTCGGTCCCGGCCGGGTTCACGGAGCTGGTGGACGAGCAGGGCGATTTTTTCACCTCGGTGATGGTGGCGTCGGCGCCGGTCGTGTCGTCGCTGGATGTGCCGTTCGTGACGTTCTCCTCCTCGCCTTCTCTGGCGGCGGTGCACGGCATCACGGTGCTGATCGCGTCCACGACGCCGCCGGTGCCGGATCCGCCGGTGGTGCAGCCGTACGCGCCCGGCAAAGGCTCCTCCCAGTACCGGTATGTGGTGACGGACCTGCGATCACGGCAGTACATGGGCGACCTGGAGCTGGAGAACGTCTCCTTCGACAAACGGATCCTGCAAGCCGGATCTTTCTCGGCGACGATCCCGATCCCGTCGCGGCGGGTGGGCGACCAGATCGCCGAGATCATCCCCCGGGATGAGACGTACCTGGACAGAGGGCCGGGTGTGATCACGGTGCAGATCTTCCGTGAGGGAGAGCCGTGGGGCGAGTACTGGATCACCTCCGCGCAGCCGTCCCGCAGCCGCCGCGGCACCCCGGAGATCCAGCTACGCGGCTCCACGCTGGAGGCCTACCTGTCCCGGGTCGAGATCCAGTCGGATCTCTTCTACACGGGCACCGACCAGGTGGAGATCGCCCGGTCGCTGCTGTCCGACCTCATGTCCGACGACCACGCGGGGATCGGCCTCAACCTGCAGTCCGGCAACTCCGGCGTCGCCCGGGACCGCGTCTACCTCGACACCGAAGGCGGCACCTACGGGCAGCGGCTCATCGAGCTGGCACAGGTCGATGACGGCTTCGAATGGATGATCAACTTCGAGCTGGTGGACGGCTCGCTGGTCCGCAACTGGGTGTGGGGCTACCCGCGGCTCGGCGTCCAGGACCCGCCCCCGCACCTGTTCGCCGACGGCCGGTCAGGCGGCGACATCCTCGAATGGAGCGAGGAGATCGACGCGCTGCGCGGCGCGACCAGGTGGCGGGCGCGCGGCTCCTCTTCCAGCGGAGACGCGTCCGTCGCCGCAACCCCGCTCATCTCCGCGGTGCACGAGGCGACCGCCCACCTCGAAGCGGGCTGGCCCCGACTGGACAAAACCCTGTCGTACTCGACAGTGACCGAGCAGGCCACGCTCGACGACTACGCCGCCTTCTGGGCACAACGAGCTGCCGGCGCCTTGCGCGTCGACCAGGTGACCGTCACGTTCGGCAAGAACCCGTCCCTCACCCCGAACAACCTGGGCGACGCGGCGAGGCTGTACTTCAACAACGAATGGCATCTGCCGCACTGGCGGACCCGCCGCGTCATCGGCATCGGCATCACCCCCACCTCCCGCGCCAGCGGCAAAGAAGAAGCCCGATTGGTGCTCGAAGGACAGGAGGCGCCCACCTGATGCCTGACGTCTATCCCACCGACCTGACCCAGCGGATCCGCGACCTGGAGAAAGCCGTCGAGGAACTCCGGGCGGGAGCGTCCCGCGAGGCGCTCACCGAGGCGTCGCAGGGCTGGGTGCTGAGAGAGATGGCCACCCCCAGCGTGCCGCCCACCGGCGACATCCACATCTACGCCCAAGGCGGCCAACTGTATGCCCGCTCCAGCTTCGGGACGATCGCGTTGAACGACCAGGCGAAAGCGGGCTTCGTGCAGGCGGTCGGCGCCGCGAACGCGGGCACCACGTACACGACGTCCGAGCAGGATCTGCTGAACCAGTTGAAGGACCGCGTCAACCTGATCATCACCAACATGAAGATCGCCGGGCTGATGGACACCATCTAGCCCGCCCTAATGCGTGGCCGTCCGCGTACCGGAATCCAGCCCTGAGGGTGTGCTGGGACGCGTCGGTAGAGGGAGCGCGGGCGGCCATCCCTTGCTAGTCAGAGCTGCTGTTCCTGCGTTCCCGCCAGGCGCGAAAGAGAAGTCCGACAACCACGACGGCAACGGAACCGGCACCGGTCAGCAACGCGTCGGAGATGTCCCCGTGGAGAAGGAACGGAACCACTGCCAGGGCGGCTGACGTGATCGCTGCCACCACCACCAGAATCAGCGCGGCCAGCCCATACCGCAACGCCCTCTTCAAGACCTCGCCCCCATGCGCGGAGTCTAGCCGCGCCATTTGTCTCCTTGATCGGTGCCGCCCGTTCCTGAGGATGCGCACGGGCGGCACCCCAACCTCCGCGAGAGAGGAACGCGTTGAAACGGTTCGTCCCCCTCGCGGAACATCCCTTCGAACTACTCGTCGGCCTGGCCGCGTTCCTGTCCGGTGCTGCCCTCGTGTTCGGGGCAGGACCACCCACCAGCCTGAACGCCACCCTCCCGCCAGCGGTCGCGTGGGCGTGGGGTGGCATCCAACTCCTGGCAGGGGCGCTCATCATCGTCGGCATCGTCATCCGCTACTGGCGTCCCGCCCTGCTCATCGTCGGATTCCGGATGGAAAGAGCCGGCCTGTGGCCGCTCGCCGCCGCCGCGACTGTGTACGGGATCGTCGTCGTCGGCTACGCCGGCGTCCGCGCCATCTACCCTGCGGGCGTCCTGGTGGCAGTGGCTGTCGCGTGCGCTGCCCGTGCTGTCGCGGTGTCCCGTCTGGAGAAGACCATCCGCAAACACACGGGAGGCACCGATTGACCGAGTGGCTGACACCGGCGGTCATCACCCTGCTGGCCGGAGGACTGATGTCAGCCCTCGGAGTCCTCGTCAAAGCCCGCATCGACCTGCGGAAAGCCAAACTCGACGAGGAACGCCAGCCGGTAGAGCTGGAGAACGTGTTCATCGGCGGCGCCGAGAAAGCGGTGGCCGCTTTGCAGGTGGCGCTGGACCGCGCCGAATCCACGATCAACCGGCTCGAGCAGGCGCTGACGGAACGCGACCAGAAGCTGCAGGAGCGGGATCAGCGGATCGCCGAACTTGAGCTTGAGGTGACCAGGACGCTCGCCAGGCTGGCCAGGCTGCAGGAGCAGTGCGAAAAGCTCCAGACCCGCCTCGCCGACCTGAGAGTTGACCCGCGTGAGGGGGAGACCTTCTGATGCCGTACCTGACGCAACTCGCCAAGGTGGCCCGACGCACGGGCTGCCCGGTGACGGAGGTGAGCGGTTGGAAGACGCGCGGCCACGGCCCGTTGACCGAGGTCGATGGGGTGGTTTGTCACCACACTGCGGGCTGGAACGACATGCACGTGGTCCGGGACGGGCGGCCCGGTCTGGACGGCCCTCTGTCGCAGATCTGGTTGAGGCGTGACGGGCGGATCTTCATCGTGGCTGCGGGCCGGTGCTGGCACAACGCGCCGAGCCTGTCGCTCGGCCACACCAACAGCCGGTCGATCGGCATCGAGGCCGAGAACGACGGCAAGGCGCCGTGGCCAGCGGTGCAGCTCGACGCCTACAAGCGGCTGTGTGCCGAACTGTGCCGCGAGTTCGGGCTGCCGGTGTCCACGGTGAAGGGCCACAAGGAGGTCAACGCCTCCAAGCCCGACCCCCACAGCATCAACATGAACGCCTTCCGGAAGGACGTGGCCGCCCTGCTGAAGGGCGAACCCGCGGCGCCGGCCGACACCTCATGGACGGAGACCCTGGTGAAGGACCTGCCCCTGCTCCGGCCCGGAGACGACAACTACGACGTCAAGACGGCACGGCACCTGCTGCGCTCCCGCGGCTACCTGCCCGAGACCGTGTACGCCGGCGCGGGGCTGGAGTCCTGGCTGGACCGCACCAGGTACGACGACGAGTTCGCCGGCCTCATCAAGGGGTTTCAGAAGCTGAAGAAGCTGGACGCAGACTCGCTGATCGGCCCCCAGACGTGGGCGGCGCTGGTGCGAGTCGCCTCGTGAGCGACGGCCTGTGGCTGCGCTGGTGGCACACCCTGTACCCATCCTTGCTTCCGCGGCATCCCGAGCCCGCGGACGAGGGCACGCCTGAGCGCGTGCCGGGCCTCTTCGACGAGGCCAACTGAGCGAACTATTTCCAATTTTCGGAAAGAGTTCGCCCCCGAAGCGCCCCGCCCGATGCGGAGGCGCTTCTTTCATGTCACCTCCCTGTAGGAGAGCATCCTCATGCGTCTCAACAAGAGCGCGCTTCTGTTCGCTGCCGTCGTCGCCGCTGCTGGCCTCGCGGGCAGCCCGGCCTCGGCCTCCAGTTCCGCCCTCGATCTGCCTGTGGGCGCGCTGACGATCGTCGAGGTCGGCACCGACGCGATGGGCAGCGACACCTTCGCGAACCGGAACCGCGAGTTCGTCACCTTCAAGGTCACGGGCGGCGGCCCGGTGGACATCGATGGCCTGGTGGTTCAGGACAACTGGTCGAAGAACAACGGCAGCCCGCACACCTGCAACAAGTACGTGATCACCGGCCTGCCGGGTCAGGGCTCCGCCGCCTTGCTCGCCGCGGGCGAGACCGTGACCGTCTACAACGGCTCCCGGTGGGGCGGCAACTACAAGGACGGCTCCGCGTACCGGCTGTACGCCAAGAGCGACGTGGACTGTGGCGCCTCCGGCCACTTCCTGAACAACGACGCCGACTCTGTCTGGCTGACCTCCGGCGCCACGCAGGTGGCCAGCAAGAGCTGGGACTGGAACGGCGGATACACCGTCAACTAGGAGGTCGTCATGCAGTTCAAGCTGTTCGGCCGCGACCCTGCGGCCATCCTGTACGGCCTTCAGTCGCTGCTCGCGGTGCTGGTCGCGTTCGGGACGCTGACCGGTGACGCCGCCGACTACACGATGGTGGTGGCGAACGGTGTGATGGCGCTGATCGTGGCGCTCACCACCCGCCCGGTCGTCGTCGCCGCCATCACTGGTGCCGCGCAGACGATCCTGACCGGGATCGTCGCGTTCGGGCTGCCCGGCCTCACCTTCACCACGGAGCAGCAGGGCGTCATCGTCGCCGCCCTGTCTGCGGTGCTGGGCCTGATGCTGAGGCAGAACCAGGAGCCGAAGGAGACGGCGGTCACCAGCGCCTGATCCTGTCGGTCCCGTTCGTTAGCGTGGCGGGGTGGATCGGTGGATATGGGTGTCCCTCACGTACGCAACCTTCGCGGTCGTCGTCAGGGATGGCCGTGTCGTCGATGCCGCCCCGATCGCCCGCTGGTCCATCGGTAAGCCGGAGCAGCGGGTGGCCGACTACTACAAGCGGAAGGGCGCGGAGTTCGTGCCGCTACCCTGACAGTGTGGTCTCGCCCCGGTATGGCCGGGTGCCGGGACTGCCCCGATCCCGGAGCACGACAGAGCCCGAATCCGGGATCCCGTAGGCCTGCCGTCCCTGTTGGCGGTAGGAGCCGGTGAGAGGTCCAGGGCGCCCTCAACACCCGGCGATCTCGCCTTGAGCCCCCGCCATGGTGCGGGGGCTCTCGTGCGTTTCGAGGCCAGCCAGGGGCGCTACGGTGCCGTCTGGATTGGGAGTCCAGTGCCCGACTGACCGCCCAGGCCAGGGCGGCAGGGACAAGTGGGCTGTGAAGGGTGGAGAACCCCGGGGCCTGATGTCTCGGTTAGTAACTCGCTGGACTCTCGATGAGGGCCGGGTCATCCTTCGGGATGGCCCGGCCCCTCCTCCTCGTCGAGGAGGACGTTAGGAGGATGGCGAGATGGAGCACCAGCCACCCACTGTCGTCAGATGGCATGACGGGCGCGACGTGTACGTCTACCCGGACGGGGTTCGCCTGTACGTTGATGAGGTCCAGGCGATGCTGGCCGGCGCGGAGGAGCGGCGCATGCAGCAGCTCACGGTGGACGACCTCGACGAGGTGAGAGCAAAGATCGAGGAACTTCGAGCAGCACGGGAGGCGTAGTGGCGAGAACCGCTCTGGACTTCTACGAAGACGAAGACCCGAACGAACTGCTGGCCATCTTCGACGCCAGAGAGAACGGCGTCACCACCTGCCCGACGTCGGCGCTGCCGCACATGCTGCTGTCTCCTACGGCTACCGAAACAAGCTGATCACACGTATCGTCAACCTCAGGCCGGTCCCCTCGGGACGCCGCTGCCTGGGCTTAGAGGCCCTCGCTCTCCTCCGGGAGGGCGAGGGCCTCTTCGGATTGTCGGCCCCTACTCGGACTCCGCCACGAGTCGCTTGAATTCGGCCCAGAATTCCGGGCTGCTGTTCGCCTGCAGGCTTCGTAGCGCTGATGATGCGTTGTCGAGGCGGACAGGGATGCGGCGCCGACGGAAGCCGGCCGCGACAGCAGCCGCGTGGATCGACTTCTCGCCGCGCTGTACGGCTTCAAACTCTTCTGGCGCCTCTGCTGCCAAACGGGCTGCCGTGTATTCGGTGGACTCTCCCTGGATGGAAAACCCATTAGATTCTAATGGGTTTTCTGCATCAGCTCTGGGTCGGCCTGGCGTGCCCGCCTTGGCCTCGCGCAGGAGGATCAGGAGATCGGGATCGTCCGTGCCAACGATGCGATCGATTAGCTCGATGGACGCGCCCAACCCTTCAGTGGCCGGCGTCGTGACGAACTCCATGAAGCTCTTGAACATCACCACGGTCCTGGATTTGACGTCGTACCGCTCCCGCCATGCTTCCGTCTCCAGCAAGCGCTTCAGGAGCCGCGGCACGTACGCCAGGCCTGATTCACCGTTATGAACGGCGCCACGAAGGTCCGTTACGAGGTGGTCGTGTTCCACCCGCGGATCGACCGTCATTCGCCCTCCCGTGCGCCGGGAGCTACGCCGGTGGCCAGCCACTGCTTCGCGAACTGCAGACGCCTCTCAAGCTGTTCCTCGCTGCACTGACGGACTCCCCGTGACACGGGCACGCCAACGAGCTGGTTGAGGCGCCCGTTCACGGTGCCGTAAGGGATGCCGTAGGCACGCGCGACCCGCTGCGCGGCGGTGTTGTTCTGCTTCTTCAGCTTCTCCTTACGCTCGAACGGCGCGTCGGCGGCCTCCGAGGGGGGAACGGGCTGGGCCGTTGTGAAGGTGGCGCCTGCGTTGCGCAGGAGCTTGGCCACCAACGCGGTCGGCATGGCGGTGGTTGTCGGGTCCATCCGCTTGACCTGCTCGGCGTTAGCCAGCTCGGCCGGCGTGATGGTGTCGGAGTCGACGATGACGCCCTCGTCCGTTGGCGTCGCCGAGATGGGGGAAAACAGCGAGAAGAGCGGCTGCTCGCCCGACGGCCCAGAGCTTTCCCCGCCCGAGTCTCCGAGCAGTTCGGCGTCCTGCTGGTCGAGGATGTGGTCACGCTGTTGCTTGATCTGTGCGGCCATGGCCCGCAGCCTTGAGTCGTCGGGGATGTAGAGGTAGGCGGTCGGGTCGTCCTCGCCGGGGCGGATTCGTACGAGCCTGCCGACGACCTGGCGGAAGAACAACTCGGTGATCCACGGTGTGGCGTAGACGCCGACCCGGAGTCGGGGGATGTCCACGCCTTCGCTGACCTTGCGTATCGTGACGATCCACGGAGCGGTCGACGACTTGAAGGTCTTGATCCGGCCGTCCGCCTCCGGCTCATCGGAGATCGCGAGAACGGGCGTCTGGCCTAGCGCGGTGAGCAGCTTGACCACTTCGCGGGCGGTGTAGGAGTCCTCGCAGAAGACGATGCCGCCGGCTTCGGGGTCGCTGGTGCGCACTTCGGCGAGCTGCGTGTTGGCCTCTTTGAGGACGGATGGCAGCCATTCGCCGGTGGGCGAGAGCGCGGTGCGCAGCCGGTGGGCGGCGTCGCGGTCATTGAGTTCATCCTCGAAGGTGGCGCTGCGGTTGGCGCCATTGGGAGCGGTCCACTCCATGAGTCCGCCGCGGCGGGGGAAGAAGACGGCACGGACGACGCCGTCGGCCAGAGCCCGGTCGTAGCCGTAGCGGAAGTCCGGCGCGCCAACCCCGTCGACGTAGTTGACGAACGGGATCTCGTCGTTGTCGGACCGGAAGGGTGTGCCGGACAGCAGGAGCTTGGCCACGGCTGGCTCGAAGGCGGTTCGTGCTCCAGCGCCCCAGGCGCGCTCTTCTCCGCCGCAGTGGTGGATCTCGTCGAGGATGACCAGCGTCGGCTTCTCGGAGACGAGCTTGCGGTAGATCTGCGGCTGCTTGGCGATCTCGGCGTAGGTTGCGGCGCACCCTTGCTCGTCAGTGGCGAGGCGGCCATCGGCGGCGTGCCAGCCGGGGTTGATGCTGATGCCCTGTCTGCTGAACTCTTCGGCCCATTGGCTTTCGAGGCGTGCGGTCGGTACGGCGGCCACGATGCGTTGGACGCGCCCCGAGGCGAGCGCTCGGCGGGCGATTTCGATCGCCAGCCTGGTCTTGCCTGCGCCCGGGGTGGCTTCGACCAGAAAGCCGTTGCCTTCGCGCGGAATCCACAGGGTGTACTCCCTGAGGGCGTCCTCCTGCCAGGCCCGGAGCTGACTCATGCGATCCCCCTTCTGGAGATTGCATTCGGGACACAACGCTTCCCCGTTGCTCACGTCCGTTGCCCCTCCGTGGGAGTAGGGCATGACGTGATCTCCGTGCCAGCCCGGCTGGAGATCGACTCCGCAGCGACTGCAGCGTCCATCGTTGGCCAGGAAGAGAGCGGCCCGTTGGGATTGGTTGAAACGGCGGCTCATCCGCACGCCTCCCCCGAAGCATGGCGCGGCGGCGTCCCCATTAACGCACAGTGAACCGCGCGGATCCGTGAGCAGAAGCGTGCCCTATTCGAATCCGCTGCGTAGTGATTCAGCGCCTATTGCGAAGAGTTCTCGCATCAATACGGACAGCGATTACAGCACCGTGAAAGCGCCATCCAAAGATCATTGTTATGAAGATGATGGCAGAGTGTGATGCGGATCACTTGAATGCGCGATGGATTCATTAGATGATGCCCGCTTTCACTCGTTTGCCCTCATGTGATGGAATTCTCCACAGTCGGTTGACATCACCCAACGGGATGCTCTCGAAACAAGTCCCGCACGGCCTGGCTCGCCTCGGGCGGCACCTCCTCCGTGGCGAGGATGTGCTCCTCCATCTCCCTGCGTAGCCGTACTTCCGCCAAGCGCTGCTCAACCTCTTCCGGGTCCATGGCCGACATCCTCACCCCGGTACGTGATCACCCGCAGCGATGTCCGTATCATCCCCTCGAACCACTATCGGGGGAGCGTCATGGCGGATCGTGAAGTACCGAGTGACCTGCTGGAACTCAAGAAGGAGTTCCTCAAGGCCGAGGCGGAATGCGAGAGGATCAGCAGGGCGCTGCCATCCAGCGTCGACGTCGTAGCGCTCGAAGCAGAACGAGACACCGAACTGGAGCAGCAGCTCAACGAGGCGCGGGCGTGGAGGCTGAAACTGGTGGACGCCATCTACCGGCGCCCGGCCATGGCGAAAGGCGCGGAGGACCGGCTCAGGACCAGCCTGGGACTGACACAGGCCGCCAAGGACGCCCTCGCCGCGGAGGCTGGCGACGGGTCCCCGCCCCCATGACAACGCCCCGGCTGTGGGGAAGCAGCCGGGGCGTTCCCACATACCCCCCACGGCGCGGCGGTCCGCCGAGAAAAGCAGGGAACCTCGCGACACCAGTGCGACACAGCGGTGCTCCACTGACCGGCATGACGAACACCTACGAGATGCCAGACGGCGGCATCGAACGCGTCGGCGGCCACCCCGTCCTGCACGACGAAGCGGAAATCGACACCGCGTTCGCCGTCCGCTCCCTGCTGGAGTCGCAGTCCAGCGCGGAGGCGCGGCACCGTGTTCTCGCGTGGGTGGCCGCGAGCACTCTGGATGAAGACTCCACCCCAGTCTGAACAGTCAGACGCCCCCGGTCATGGGGAAGCGACCGGGGGCGTTCTTTTGTGCGCAGACGTCAGTAGATCTGCATGAGGTGCCGGTCCTCCCCGCCGATGCGGACCGCCGCGTCACGGTACTCGGGATCAGCCAGCCTGTGGCGGTTGGACTCGGGTTCCAGACTGACGTTCTCCGTGTTGAGCAGGTGAAGGAGGGCCGCGTCTACCTCGGCCCGCGTCCACGCGCCCAGCCTGGCGCGGATCTCGTTCAGCCGAACCCAGTTGTTCTGTCGCGGGGCTGCCCTGTACGCGGCGATGATCTCCGCTATCAGGGCCCGGTCCGGGCGGCTCACGTGTTCACCGCCTCTTGTGCCTCCCCGGTGGATCGTGTGGCCCCTGATGGGTTGACGGGGATCACCTTCACCTTGCTAGAGGGTGGCACTCCGTGTGCGTCCGTGTCTGTCTCGATTTCGACGACCACCAGCGGCGGCCCGTCGTCGGCGGTGTGGTCCACGTTCAGGATGAGCGGCCAGCGCCCGCCTGCTCGCGGTGGGTGCCAGCCGTTCATGGACACCAGCCGGTACATGCTGCCGCCCCTATACCGCATCTCCAGCTCGGACGCCGGCATCGTGATGGTGATGTCCTCCGCCATGGAAGGCACCTCCTTGTAGGTGTGGGAAGGGAATGTGGGCCCCGGCCGCGAGGTTCGGGCAGCCGGAGCCGGATGGGTGGGACACCCTCAACGGGTGTGGGATTAGTCAGTCGTTCACCAGCGAGAACGGGGGACGACCAGTGCCGGGCTTCCACCGGCCGACAACCAACTGCTGCGCGTTCGGGTACTTAACCCTCCTGTCGATGACGACGTCACCGTCAGGCAGGAGGCGTACCTCGTCGGGGCGGAGGTTCTCTTCCGGGTACTGGTCGATGAACCTCTGCTTGATCTGCGAGGTCTCGTCGGGGCGAGTCATCTGCGTCCTCGGAACAGCGCCGTGAGCAGCGTGTGCTCCTGCTCCGGTGTGGCGTCGGCCCATGTGCGCCCGTTCCACACCCACGCGGCTGCGGGCTGCTGTCGTGGCTGCTGTCTGCGGGTGTACAGCCGGTTCCTGTCTTGCTTCCGTTTGTTCATGCCGGTTCTCCTTGGTTGGTTGCCGGATGAGATGGCTGTGCTCACGGCGCTTTCTGCGTCGCGCGGAGATTGCCGAGGAGGTCGGGCAGGTCGTCGGGCTTGACGAGCACCTCGCGTGCTTTAGAGCCCTCGCTTGGACCGACCGCGTTCCGGCTCTCCAGCAGGTCCATCAGCCGCCCCGCCTTGGCGAACCCGACCCGCAGCTTGCGCTGCAGCATCGAGGTCGAGCCGAACTGCGTGGTCACGATCAGCTCGGCCGCCTGGATCAGCAGGTCGAGGTCGTCGCCGATGTCGAGCGCCTGCTTGGGGGCGGGCGCGGCCGGTTCGAGGTCTCGGTAGGCGGCGGCGCCCTGCTTCTTGCAGTGGGCGACGATCTGCTGCACCTCTTGCTCGGTGACCATGGGGCTCTGCAACCGGATGGGCTTGTTCTCGCCCGCGGGCAGATACAGGCCGTCGCCCTTGCCGATGAGGTTTTCTGCGCCCGGTTGGTCGAGGATGACCCGCGAGTCGGTGAGGCTGGAGACGGCGAAGGCGAGCCTGGACGGCACGTTCGCCTTGATCAGGCCGGTGACGACGTCCACCGACGGCCGCTGCGTGGCGATTACCAGGTGGATGCCCGCCGCGCGGGCGAGCTGGGTGATGCGCACGATCGAGTCCTCGACGTCGCGCGGGGCCACCATCATCAGGTCGGCCAGCTCGTCCACGATCACCAGCAGGTACGGGTACGGCTGGTAGACCCGCTCGCTGCCCGGCGGCGGCTGCAGCTTGCCCGCCCGCACGGCCTTGTTGAACTCGTCCACGTGCCGGAACCCCGACGCCGCCAGGTCGTCGTAGCGCCGATCCATCTCGCCCACGACCCATTCGAGGGCCTCGGCGGCCTTCTTCGGGTTGGTGATGACCGGGGTGATGAGGTGCGGGATGCCGTTGTAGACGGCGAGTTCGACCCGCTTGGGGTCGATGAGCACCATGCGGACTTCCTCCGGGGTGGCGCGGAGCAGGACGCTGGCGATCAGGTCGTGGACGCAGATGGATTTGCCGGCGCCGGTGGCGCCAGCGATGAGCAGGTGCGGTGTTCCGGCCAGGTTGGCGACGATCGGCTTGTTCTCGATGTCGGCGCCGAGCGCGACCGTCAGCGGGTGCTTGCGGGCCTTCGCCTCCGCCGAGTTGAGGATGTCGCCCAGCCGGATCAGGTCTCGCTCGGCGTTGGGGACGTCGATGCCGACCGCGTCGCGGCCGGGCGCGGGAGCGTGGATCTGTACCTGGTCGCATTTCGTGGCCACGCGGAAGTTCTTCAACAGGCCGGTGATCTTCTCGACTTTGACGCCGGGGCCGAGCGTCACGAAGTAGCGGGTGACTTGCGGGCCGCGAACGAAGTCGTCCACGGCGGCATCGATGTCGAACTCGGCCAGTACCCGGGAGAGCGCTTCGACGACGGCATCGGTTGCCCTGGTGCGCGGCCGGGCGGTGCTGCCCTGCTTGAGCATGCGCGGGTCGGCGGGCACGTACGAGGCGGGCGTGCGCGTGTTCCCTGGGGCTGCGAACTCTTGCGGTGGCCCGTCATCGGCGGAGGCCGGCTCAGGTTCGCCGGCGGCTTCGTCGGACGTCTCGTCGGTGCGGTCCGGCTCCGTCTCTGGTGGTTCCTGGTCGCCTTCGGGCGGGCTCTCTTGCGCGCCGACTGCGACCGGTGCGGCGAACCGGCTGCGGACGGCGGCGGCCCGCTCGGGGATGTCGCGCGGATGGACGCCGCCCGCGATGAACAGCGCCAGGAGTCCTGCCGCGGCAAGGATCGGCACGTCCGCGTCCGGGATGTGGGAGGTCAGCCAGGCTGCCGCCGCGTATCCGGCCAGGCCGCCCGTCTCTGGGGACGCGACACCGCCGCCGTGGACGGCGTGCGCGATGCCCGCCCAGGCGGCCAGCGCGACCGCCCAGCCCGACAGCAGGCGGGTCATGGGCCGGTCCGGGTGGCGGAAGCGCCGCCACGCCGCCACCATCACGGCAGGCGGGACGGCGACCGCCGCAGACCCGACCAGGGCGCGCGTCAGCGTCGCAGCCGCGGCAGCGAACATGTTGTCCCACAGGTTCCACACGCCGGCCGCGAGCAGCAGCCCGGCAGCGAGAACGGCCAGGGCGGCGTTGTCGTGGTGAGCGGTGGCGGCGTCTGCGGGTTCGCGGCGGATGCTTCGGCCCACCCGGTGGGCGCTTCTGGTCCACGCCGCGGACAGCAGCCGCTTGGTCTTGCGGGCGATCCACGCGGCCGGGTCCTTGCTCGCGGTCCGTGCCTTGCGGGCAGGGAGCGCCGTACGGGCTGGTTTCGCGGGAGCGCGCCGGGCGGCTGGCCGGCGTGTCCTTCTGGTGGCGGCCATCACCGTCTGCCGATCTCGCCGCGGCGGTTGCAGCGCGGGCACGCCCGGTACCGGTTCGGCCAGAACCGCGCCGATAACTGGCCGCTGCCCTTGCAGCGGGGGCAGCGTGACAGCCGGTTGCGCTGGTAGTCGATGACCACCCAGGCGGTGAACGCGAGAGCGGCGAGAATCAGGAAGGCTTCCATGGTCATGACCCCGCTTCGGTGAGCCATCGGCCGTTGACCGGCAGGACGTGGCCTTGGTTGACGAACCGGTAGATGGCCTCATACCGCTCCCCCAACTCGGTGGGAATGGCTGAGAGGCGGCGGCGGGCGTAGCGGAGCCGGGCGAGGCCGCTCTGGACGATGGTTTCGGCGTTGAGGCAGTCGGCGAGCCAGGCGCGGGTGGCGTCGGACATACCGCCCGAGGCGTTCGCTTCGGCGTGGGCCTGCTCCTGTGCGTGCCGATACGACGCGGCGATCTTGGACTGGAAGGTGGTCAGGCGGGCCGCCCGCCCGCGCAGTTCGTGTTCGAGGCCGACAACGGCAGAGACAAGATCACGGTCGGCTGGCCAGGGAACCGCCCAGGACGCGATCTCCTCATGTCCGAGGGTCAGCGCCACACCTGCCAGGCCGCTGTAGGAGACCGGGTCGAGACCGGCCGCACGGCAGCGAGCGTGCATGATCGCTGCCGTGGAGGCGGCGTCAGTGAAGTCGGTGTGCGCCGCGGCGGCACTCGTGTGCGTCATCACGCACCCCCGCGGGTGTCACGGATTGTGAGGGTGGTGGAGCGCCGCGGAAATGTCCGGCAGGGGCTGTCTGGTCTCTCATATACGGGGGCCGGGGGAGGGGGTCCGGACATTCTTCCGGACAATCCACCGGACATTTCTTCGTCACACAGCGTTACCATTTGGGGTGTCCTCCTCGTCGGGCTCGGACGGCGCCAGCCGCCAGATCGAGCCGCGGCCCTTGCCCTCCCGCACCGCCACGCCTTCGGCGTGCAAGCGGGTCAGGCACTCGTGCACCTTCCACCGGCTCACCCCGAGGTCCTCCAGCGCCTCCGCCGCGGGCCGCACCGTCGTGCCGTCGGCGAGCAGGTCCAGCAGCCGCGCGCGGACCTGCTCGGACATGTCGACCTGTTCGGCCATCTGCCGGGAGCGTTCCTCCGCCGACTGCGCCAGCGCCGCGGCCACCTCCGGGTCGGGTTCGGCCAGCGGCGACAACGAGGCGAGGTAGGTCCGGGTCTCGTCGATCTTCTCGGTGGCCTTGTCGAGCCCGTTGTCCTGCTGGCCGACCGGGCTCGTTTCCGGGCTCGCGTCCGGGGCCGTGTTGTTCGGCGTAGTCCCGGCCTGCTGCGCAGCAGGCCGGGACTCCTTGAGATCGCGGGCATGCATCTCACCGGGGCCGGGCTCGGAGGCCAGCAGCCGCTCCAGCTTCACACCCAAGTGCGCGGTCAGGAGCGGCTCCAGCCGGGACGGGCGACGGCCCTCGGCCACCCGGTCGATGTCGACCAGCTCGCGCAGGTTGAACGTGCGGCCGATCTCGTAGTCGCCGCCCAACTGCGCGATGCACGCCACACCCTTGTGGCCCTCGCCGTAGGTGGCCATGTCCGGCAGCGTCAACCCCAGGTCACCAGCCGCGTTGAACGCCTCGTTACCGGCGCCGAGCTGCAGGAACACGAAGTTGCGGATCTGGGTGCGGATGTCGGTCGACCCGATCCACTCCTGGGTGCCGCGCTGACCGGCCAGGATGAGCGCGAACCCCTCCGACGGGCCCTTGCTGGCGATGTCGACGACGCACTGCCGGATGGCGTGGCCGATGTTGTCGTTGTGGCCGAGCAGCGCGTCCATCTCGTCCACCTCGATCACCCACAGGGGGCGGCCGGCGCGCGGTTCGAACACCGTCTCGTCGCCGTGGTTGGCGCCGCGCCACTCCATGCCGTCGCGGACCAGCTCGAGGATGCGCAGCGCACGCACCCGCTCCTTGGGGCCGCACGCCGACAGGGCGAACGCCTTGCGCCACCGGTACATCTCGGGCGCCTTGATGCCGACGTTGATCCCGATGGGGAAGACGTTGTCGGCGGCGGTGAGCCGCTCGTTGATGTTGCTGAGCAGCACGGTCTTGCCCGACCGGTTGATGGCGACGATCAGCGTGTGCAGGCCGCCGTCTTGGTTGCAGACCGTCAGCGTCAGCGGTCTGCCCGTCTCCGGATCGACCCCGACCGGCTGCGGCTTGCGGATGTCGGCCACCTCCGGCAGCACGATCTCCGGGTTGTCGTCCAGGACGGGGTGCGGAATCGGCTGCGCCCACGGGTCGGTGTACCGGATGGAGATCCACAGGCGTCCGGCGATGGAGTCAGGCCGGCACCTGACCCGCTCCCGGGGCAGGCCGAGCTTCTCGGCGATCAGCTCTTCCTGGCTCGGGGTCGCGAACGCCGAAGCGCGCTGCCCGGTGCCCTGCGTGTCGATGAGGAACCGTTCACCCAGCCGGGTCGGCTCGTGATACAGCAGGTGAGAGCCGCGCATCCCGAACTTCGGGCCCAACTGGTGCCAGCCGGTCTTCTGCTCCCGCCACACGATCTTCTTCTGGACGGCGACATCGCCCCGGTACACCCAGTAGGCGACCCCGTAGGCGGCCATGTACAGCCACGTGAGCGCCCCGTACGGGCCCCACGTCGGGCCGACGGCGGAACTGAGCGCCATCCACCCGCCGGCCCCGGCCACGCCGGCGGCGAGCCGGAACGCCCGGTCCTCACCGCCGATGTTGCGCACCCCCACCAGGTAGGTGACCACAGCGGCGGCAACGCCGCCCGCGGCCAGCCACGGCGACGACCAGTCCAGCCCGTACCCGGCCCAACCGGCCCCGTACAGGCCGGCCCCGACGGGCAGCGGAATGCGCTCGGCGGGCTTCTGGCGGACCCACCGGACCAGGCCCAGGCCGCGCGGGCGCTTCACCGCCTCCTGCCCCTGCGGGGTCGTCTCGGCGCCGTCCTTCGGGCGGCGGCGGGAGAACGCCTCGCGGAGCGTCGGCTTGGGCTGCATGGTCACCTCACAACAGGCCTGGACAGGGGACGTGGGCAGAGGGCTATCCGGCGCGGCCGGTGGTGAAGAAGCGGCCCTTGAACGGCATGATCACGCCGGAGCGGACCGCGCGCAGGATCTCCTCGTAGACCGCCCGCCACCGCTTGTGCGCGCCGGCCATCGCCGCTCCCGCGTCGCCTGCCGCCATGGCGTAGTCGGCGATGCCCTGCACGGAGGCCGGGTCGAGGCCGAGCGCGCCGACGCACGTGCCGTGCACGTTCTTCAACGCCTCCGCGTAGGCGATCATCCCGGTCATCTCGCCGAGCATGAAGCGCTCCAGCGCGATGTCGCTGCCCGGTTCCAGGTTGCCGACCCGTCGGATCAGCATCTGCCAGTCGGGGGGCGGCGGCAGCGGCAGCCCGTTCGAGGCAGTGGGGGCGGCGGCGGGTTGCGAGGTGGTGTCGGGGGTTGTCATGGCTTCTCCAGAGGTGGGCGGGGGCGCGAGCCGGAGCAGGCGGGTCGGAGGGGCGGGCGGAACCACGGGAGCGGCAGGCGCTACGGTCGGAGGGGTGTCGGGCGGGGTGCCTGCGCGGCGCCACGGCCGATGCCGGTGCAGCCAGCCGCGGACCCGGCTCATCCGGCCCGAGGTGCCGGCCCGTCCGGCCGGGCGTTCGCGGCGGCGGAACAGCCGCGGCTCGCGATCAGCGGCCTTGGCGTCCCAGCGGCGGCCCATCCGCCGCATCGCGGAGCGGCGAAGCCGGGCCGTGACGCGGGCGGTCTTCTTGGCAGGGGCAACGAAGGTGGTGCTCACCGTCCACGCGGCGATCCTGCCGCCTGCCTTCGCAGCAGGCAGGATGCCCTTGCGTCCCGTCCAGATGGCGGACCGCTTGCCGCCGCGCAGGGCGCTGCCGATGGCGCGGCCTGACAGGCCCGTGACCGCGTCGCCGAACGTGGTCCCTTGCAGTTCACGGGCGCCACTGGCGTTCCACGTGCGGATCAGCCAGTTGGCCGTCTTGGGGCGGTCCGCCGGCTGCGACATGCGTCTGGCTGTCCCAGCGAGGACCGCGATCACGACGGCGGCGATGACGAACTCGAGGCCGCTCATCACCGCTCCTGGCGTGCGGGCAGGCCATCCATCAAAAAATCGCCCCCCACAGGTTCTCGAAGGCGAGCCCGCCGGGCGTCGTCACGCCCGCCAGCAGGGTGGCGGTCAAGAACCCGAACGAGCCGATGAACAGCAGCTCGTACCAGCGGGTCACTTTGACGATCACGCAGGTGGTGATCACGCCCAGAAGGACGAGCCACGCAACCACCATCCAAGACATGTCACATCTCCTTACGTGGGTGTTGACTGCACCGCGCACGGCGGGTTGGCGACGGACTGGATGCACTCCTGGCAGCGAGGCGAGTAGCCGTCCCTACCGTGGACGGAACAGAAAGGCTTGGCCTCGTCCGGGTGGAAGCACTGGCAGAGCGGACACTGGTAGCGGCCCATCAGGCGCTCCTTTCGCGCCGCGTGGCGTTCAGCAGGCGGCGGCGTGTGCGGACGTCCAACTGGCCGAGCCATTCGTTGCGCTTGCGCCGGCCGTAGGAGTCGACACATCCGCCCTCTCTGGCCAGGTCGGCGCCGGTGGGCAAGTCGCCTCTGTCGATGGCGTCCTGCCAGTAGCGCCACATCGCTTCGGTGGCGCTCGCGGTGGCGGTCACGGTGTCGTCGCCGTCGTCGTCGGGTTCCTCGCGGAGCTGCCGCAGCACCTCTTCCGCTTCGAGATCCGCCACCTCGTCCGCTACCTCGTCCGCCACTGGATGATCGGTAGCGGCACGAGTAGCGGTCCAAGTGTCGGTTGCGGTGTCGCCAGGCAGGGGCGGGACGGGCCGCAGCGCCACTCGACCCGCCACTAGATCCGCTACCGTCGGCGCCACCTCACCCGAGGTGGCGCTACCAGGTGGCGGGATGCGCCGGCCGACGAGCATGGAGGCGAGCATTTTGATCGTCGCGGCGGAGTCCGGGTCGCGTCCTTGGAGGACGGCCTCGGTCAGCTTCTGTATCTCGGCCGCGAGCCGGGCGGCTTCACTGAGCCGCTTCTGGCCGTTGACGGCCGGATGGTCGAGGTCCCGCCACGGCGCCAGCGCGGTGGACAGCACAACAGATAGGTCCTCCCCGCCACCGAGCGTGCGCAGCACGGCCAGCAGCGTCTCTTGAGTACGCGGGTTGGTGGCCAGGTCGGTGTGGGCGACAGCGAGATCGAGCATCCTGTCTCGCCTGCCGATCGCCGCAGCCACCTTCTTGGCTTTGGCGTTCGCCTCGCGCATCTGGTCCACGCGCTTGGCGGCCAGCGCCACCCTTTTGAGCCTGCGGTGCGTGTCCACCTCGGAGGCGGTACGGTCACGGGCTTCCGCCAGGCCAGCCCACACCAGGAGCCGTTCGGGTGTGAGCCGCCAGTTGATGCCGGCCTTGCCGCGCTGGCGCCGCCGCTCCAGCCGCATGCCGCGTTCCCACATCCACGCCGCCACCAGCGGGGCGGCAAGCCGGAAGACGACCTCAGCGGGCGCCTTGGCGTCCATGCTCGACAGGACAGCGGTCAGGCACGCCAGCGCCCACACAGCGATCCCATCGAGGCCGGCAGAGCCGTGCTCGCGCATGTTGCGGCGGGCCCGCACGGCCTCGGTCACCATGGACAGCTCGATGAACGCGAACAACGCGATCTGCAGCGGGCCGTCCAGCTTGAGCACGTCGCGGGTGAATCGCCACATGCCTTCCGCGGACACGCCGGTCGCAATGGCGGCCACGCCGCGGGTCAGCCAGTCCTCGACCGGGCTGGAGGAGGAGGCATCCCTCCTACGGTTCTTGCGCGTCCCGTAGATCACGGCCAGGGGTACGCTGGCCGCAGCGATCGTGAGAAGCGCACCAACCGCCCACACCACTTCGGCGGGCGGCAGATACAGGTTCCAGTCCATCAGGCGGCGACCTCCATCGGCACAAGCTGGGCAGTGGCGTCGAGGAAGGCCCGCAGCACGACGGCGTCGGCGTAGTAGCCGCGAGCCTGCTCGCCCATCGGGAGGGTGACGATGAGCCAGTCGGGCCGGGCGTGCGGCCCTACGGTGAACGTGCCGTCGCTGGCCGGGCGAACCAGTCCTGCGGCGAGCACCGCCCTGGCCACCAGGTAGCTGCTGCACGAGTCGCTGCCGTCGTGGCGGGTGAAGACGACCTCGACTGTGTTCGGGCAGTCCTTTCCGTAGGCGAGGAACGCGGCGTGCACCTCGATCTGGTCGCCGGTTCCCCACAGGGTGAAGGGCTGGTGGACGAAGTCCGTCGCGCTGGTCATCGCGTACTCCTGGTGGATCGGGTGGGAAGTTGTTGAGCCCCCGCCCGGGGCGAAGAGGGTTGGATTCCGTGCACGTTCGCAGGCGGGGGGAGTAAAGGGGCCCGTCCAGGATCCGGCGGCTGGGATGATGTGGGGCCGCGGCCCCTGGACGGGAGATCATCGGGTCAGCCGGCGTTCTTCGCCTGCGCGTGGTCGCCGTGCGCCCTCTTCGCCTGCGCCTCGGTGGCGAAGAACGCCTGACTCGCCTCGTTGCTGCACGAACAGGACCACCGGTACTGGCGGGACGGGGTAGGGACGGGAACCAGGGTGAAGGTGTGGGCAGTCATGCCGATCTCCAGACGGGGGTTGAGGGAAGGGCCCGCCCACCGCCTGCGAGGGTGGGAGAGATGCGGTGGGCGGGCCGTGGTCATCGGGCCGTCCTCCGCCAGAGGCGGCGACGGCGAGGGCAGGCCAGCGTCTTCACAGCGTTGTGGACGTCGGAGTGGATCTGCTGCAACGTGGTGGCGATGGCGATCAGCGCCAGCGTCTTCGCAAGCTCCACGTCCCGAAGCGCGTGCTCTTCCCGCATGTCGCTCGGCCGGTAGCGGTTGAGTTCCTTGCTGGCGGACTCGAACAGCTCGGTTGCGCGGGCGGCGAAGTCAGAGGGTGCGGTGTCGGTCATCGAGCTGCCCTCCGAGAACAGGACGAGCAGCGGACATCCGTGCACCGGCCCCGGTCCAGCGTGTGCGGGAGAGCACGCGGTGGAGACTTCATCTCCCGTTCAAGGGCCGAGAGCGTGGCGCGGATCTCAGGGACGGTCATCGCTGTACCGCCTGACGGGAACGGAAGTCCGCGAGGGAGAACACGTTCGACAGGGGTGTGGCTGACGGGGGCGTGGCTGACGGCTGTCCGGTGGCGAGGCCGGCCACGATCAGGAGGTTGTCCGCATCCTGTACGTGGCCTCTCGACCGCCAGGCGTCGGCGGTGACCTGGACCGCTTGCAGCCTCTCCTGGGAGAGAGTGGTGTTGAACGCGGGCTGTGTCATGATGGGGACGTCCTTCCGTGCTTTGACCGGCCGGGGAGGGCACGCGAGTGGGCGGCTTCGTCTTGGCGGATGAGGGCCGCCCTTCGCATGTCCAAGGAGAGTGCGGCCCTACACGTTGGCTGCGATTCACGTCGACTCCTGTCGCTGCTTGGCGGAGTCGAGTCCGTGGCCATCGCCGCCAACAGTGGTGAGCGGCTCCAACATCGCGACGACGTCGACGGTGCGAAAGCGGTACTGCTGCCCCCCGGGCGTCCTAATGGCAGGGATCTTGCCAATGCGTGCCCACTCCACAACGGTCGAGACCTCAACGTCGAATATGCGTGCAACGTCTCGCGGCCTCATGAGGGGCGCAGGCGACTGAGTCACAAAGCACCTCAAATCTGGACAACCAGGGATGACGGCTGCGGACAACCTCCTTAAGGAGGCTTCCTTGTTGGTCCATCGTGAACCTCCTTAAGGAGGTGTGTCAAGCCTGGCTGGGAACTTCCTTATAGTGGTCTCTATGAAGAGGCTGTAAGCTGGGAACTTACGGAGTAACGGGAGGTCAAATGGCTGATCGTCGGCGGATGCCCCGCAGTCGGGAAGTGGCGCGTGAGTTGCGGCAGGCGATCGAGGCGGGAGAGCTGCTGCCAGGCTCGCTACTTCCCTCAGAGCGGGAACTCGTGGCCAAGTACCAGATTTCGAGCGGCACCGTGAACAAGGTGATCGCCTTGCTCAAGTCCACCGGTCTGGTTGTGAGCGAGGTTGGACGCGGTGTCTTCGTGCGCAGACGGCCACAGCTCATCAGGCACGCGCATGACCGCTATGCACGCCGCTGGCGAGAGTCGGGGAAGGCCCCCTTCAAAGCTGAAGTGGAAGCGCAAGGCCGTTCTGCGCGTGTCGAAGTCACAAGCATCGCTCGCATTGAGCCGCCTAAGTGGGTTGCCGAGCGTCTTGGACTGGGAGGCGGTGATCATGTTCTCCGGCGGGAGAATACGTACTACGTGGACGATGCGGCCGTGCAGATCGTGAACACCTACATCCCGTTGTCCATCGCTGAAGGAACCTCGCTGGAGGAGGAGGTGCCAGGCCCTGGAGGCATCTATGCGGCCTTTGAGGAGCAGGGGCATCGGCTGACACGCATGCTCGAAGAGGTGCAGGCGAGAATGCCGCGCAATGGAGAGGTTGAGCGCCTCAACGCAGAGCCGGGAACGCCTGTTCTAGACGTGTTGCATATCAGCTATGACCAGGATGACACCCCGATGGATGTCAGCCACTTCGTCCTGCGTGGAGATGAGAACGTCCTTACGTACGAACTGCCTACCGAGTGAGCCGAGAGACCGACAGCAGTTGTCGCTACGTCCTGGCGTGAAGGGCGGACGCGACGCTGTCGGCGGGTTAGTGTCGAATGATGGGGGAGAGGAGCACGCCATGACCGCTCAGCCACACCAGCAGCACCGGACGCCGGAGGAGGTCAGAGCTTCGATCAAGGATGATCGCAGCCCGAAAGCCCTACGTGCTGCAGCCCCTGTCGACGATCACGAGCTGTTCGATCGCGAGTACGCGGCGTCCTTGGACCAGGCCAGAGTCTCCTACGATTTGACACCCATCCACGACTTCCAGACGCGTTGGTGGATGACCGCTGTTCTCAAGGCGGACCCAGACGAGTACCGAGCGACCATCGAGGCTGGCGAACGCGCCATGTCTTACCTGGCTCGCGGTGAGCTGCCGCCAGGAGCGGTCGTCGTGGACGACGCCTACAAGGCGCGACTGCAAGAGCAGATCGATCAGGGCAAGTAGTTCCGGCGTGTACACCGTAGTCCTCGCTCCGGACGCGGAGAGGACACGCGACGATCTTCCACCTGAGGCGATGATCGCCTACATGGAATTACAGACCATGTTGGAGATGTCGCCAGAGAACGGGCCACTCCTCCCCGGGCGGAGCCCCACGGCGAACTTCCGAACCCACCCATTCGGCGCGACAGGCATCGCCACCTACTTCATAGACGAGCGGCAGGACATCGTGTTCATCGTGTCTCTCCAGTGGCTGTGAGGATTGCTGGCCGCAGATGTTCCAGCTTCACGATCAACTGCCTCGCGAGCGAATACTCCAAGTCACGGAAGGCGTCGAGTGGCATCTCTGTGGTGGTGTCACGAATGAGTAGCTTCCCGCCGACCGGCCGGAAGATCTCTGCGACGACGCCATACGGCTCCACGCCTCGAACTGTGAACACCTGACAACCCTCACGTAGCCGCGGACAGAGTCGCTGGGCCATGGGGATACAGGTCCGACATGTGGGAGGCGCGTTCGTGAATGGCTCTCCCAACGCCGACCGGCCGGGCGGCTCAGCCATCACCCACCACACCCGCCCGTCCTCGTCCGCCGCCGACTGGCCGCACACCTGGCAGAGGTTGCGGCGCATGCAACGCCGCTGCCGGCTGGTGTTCACCAGCTTCCACTCGGGGTTGCCGGCGCGGGACAGGCCGTGCCGGTGCCACAGCACGCCGAACATCCAGTCGGTGGGCACAGCGTTGACGTAGGAGAGACGCTGCCCATCGGTGGCCTCAGCGTGTGGAGCCAGGGCGAGCTGGTAGGGGATGTCCTCGCCGTCGTAGGCGGTGATGTACGGCACCCGCATTCTTGCTGGCGCGAGCCTGCTCACCACAGCCCCCGGCTGGTGGCCATGGCCTCGTTGAGGCCCCCGGCGTTGACATCCGCCAGCGATGGGCGCCGCTCACCCCACGTTTCGCGCCGCGCGAACCACATGGGCCCGTGGCCTACCGTGCGCTGCCGCCATACCACCCAGTGCGGATGGGTGCGCATGAGCAGCGAACACATTGCCTGCGCGTTCTCTGGGCGGTCGTAGTAGGCGCGCGTCTCTTCCTCGTTCACGACCCGCTCCGCAGGGTGTACGCGAGGCGCTGGGCAGGGGCCTCGATGCTCTCAAGACGGGAGAAGGTCGCCGCCTCGATCACCTCGCCGGACAGCTTGTGCACGGCCCGCCAGGAGCCATCGTCTAGCTGCTCGATATCCCTGAACTCGGGGATCTCCGGGAGGGGAGAAGATTGCCCGGCAGATCCAGGTGTGGAGCTGTCCGGAGGCTGCGCGAGGACCATATCGCAGAACGTAGCACATGTACGTACAGGCAAACAGATTGCATAGGATGCTTGAGCAGGTATAGCGCACAAGATCACAGAATGCTTGTGCGTCTATAACCTCATACCTGTGACGATCAATCCGAGGAGCTACGTGCCCGTCTACCAGCAACTGGCGGACATCCTGCGCAACCAGATCCGCTCAGGCGACCTGGCTCCCGGAACCGATCTGCCGGGAGAGTTCAAGCTCGCCGAGCAGTACGCTGTCGGCCGCGAAGCAGCTCGCAAGGCGCTCGCAGTCCTCCGCTCCGAAGGGCTCGTCGCCACTCGCCGCGGCGAAGGCTCCTACGTGCGGACACCACGCGAGCGCCAGCGGATCGAACTCGGGGCCGCCGACAAGGTCACGATCCGCATGCCGACGCCGGCCGAGCGGGTCGAGCTCGACATCGATGAAGGCGTAGCCCTCGTTGTCCTAGCTCGCCGCGGAACCGAGGAGAAGCTGTTGCCGAGCGATGAAGTCGTCATCACCGGCAAGAGAGAAGCGCAGAAGGGCTGAGGCAAGCCGCTAGACTCGCGCCTGCTGGTTCTCGCGGGAGGCGTGCGTGGCAACCCTCTACCGATTCTTCGACGACGAAGGCACCTTGCTCTACATCGGGATCACTGAAGCACCTCTGGTGCGTCTTGACGGGCATGCTGCCGTTCAGCCCTGGTGGCACCTTGTTGCAAGCGCCAAATACGAGCATTTCCCAACCAGAGAGATTGCTCGCGAGGCCGAGGTGCAGGCGATCCGAGCAGAGGGGCCAGCCTTCAACGTGGCCGACAACGGGGATCCGCGGCTTTCAGAGCGCTTGGCTGCGTGGGATGCACGCATGCAACGGCGTGCGCTTGCCGCCGCGCGCGCCTTTCACGGCGATGACGACCACCGTCTGCCGCCGTACGAGACCGCGTGCCCGCTCGAGTACTGCGCCGCGCTGGAGTATGAGCCCTGCCGCGGCCCGTCGGGCAACATGAAGTCTGAGCCGCACAGTGTCCGGGTCCGGGCGTCGTGGACGGCGCGTCACTGTCCTGCGTGCGGGGGCCCGCCGGCGAGGAGTTAGGTGAACGCGGCGGCGCGGGCCCGACAGCATCGGTTGGGATGACTGATTCCCGCGCCGCCGCTTTTGTCTGCTGTTCCCGCACAAGTCGTTCAGGAAACCTCAGATGTCGGAGGATCGGGTAGGACCGCAAGGGTGGTCCCAGTACCACCCGGGACGGCCTGGGTAATTCCCGGTGTACCTGGGCGTGCCTGGCACTACTACCTTCTCCTCATGATCAAGTGGGAGCCGAAGTACCGCTACGAAGAGGTCGCCGACGACCTCCGGGAGCGGATCCTTCGCGGCGAGTTCCCGCCCCGTACGACGATCCCGGCCATCCCGCGGCTGATGCAGCAGTACGAGATCGGCCGCAACACGGCGCTGCATGCGGTCTACCTGCTCGCCGAGGAGGGATTGGTGGTCATCAAACGCTCCCAGGGGACGTTCGTCGTGCCGCCGGAGGATCGCCCGCAGCATTGATCAGCACCCTTGGGCGATGAGCAGTTGCTCGATCAGCGTGGCCACGAGGTCGTCGCGGCTGCGGCGGACGATGTGCGGGAGCAGGCCGGCGGCGAGTTGCTGCGGGGTCGGCTCCTGGACGCGGACGGCGCTCCACATGCCGTGCCGGGAGACGTTGATCTCCCAGGCGGGGAAGGTGTGTTCGAGGGCGGCGAAGACGGAGTGGGTTGTGGTGGTGGTGCGGGGTTGTGGTGACGGGATGGTCATGCAGGAGCCCCCCTGGCTGCTGATGTTCCGTGAGTCCCGGCTGTCTCCCCTTGTGCCGGGGTTAACAGCATGCGTTGTTCACATATGTGTGCGGAAGGTGTTACTCGGAGTTTCGCCTGACGGCCGATCGGCCGTCACTCATTCTCGGGCGGAGGCACGAACGGTGATCGTTTTGGGCTCCGTTTCCATTCGCGATGGATTCGCGATAGAAACGGGCTAACGATCTCTCCGATCGCCTCTGATCTGCCAAGGACTGCCACGTTGACCTGGTCTTACGCGAATTATCCGAGGTCGCTGGAATGCGCGAATCTGCATGGTAAGGAGAAGGTCAACGGTTCGATTCCGTTTGGGGGCTCGCATCGTGAGCAAGAGGATCGCCCGGTCTGAGAATCTCTCAGGTCGGGCTTTTTGTTGTCCATGCTCATCCTGGCCGCCTCCCGCGATCCCGGAGATCTCCGCGTACCCATCGCCCAGCCGCCGGCTCGGGCCCGCCATGTACGGGCACGGCTGAGCCTGTTGTCAGCCGCCGGGCAGGTCGCGGCCGGTCGCCTCGGAGGCCGAGGGGCACGGCACGCGGCGCCTACCGCCTTGATCGGCGACCGCGCACGAGCAGAGCCATCACCCACCAGGCCGCTGCCTGGACGATCGCCACCTTGGCATACCAGCCCCAGGGAATCGGATCGTCGCCGACCAGGACGGCGAACACTGCTCCGATGGCGAACACGCACAGGCCGGCGACGACGCCGCTGGTGGCGAGGGTGAGGACGGGGCGGGCGGCCACTTGCTGCCCGTACCGGCTCACGGCGGCTCCGGCCTGCCGGCGGGCTGCTTCGATCAGTGCCACGCCCTCAGCATGCCACGCGGGTTCGCCATTCGGGCACCCGCGCCGATGACTCAGGCCGGGTGCGGGGCGCAGCTTGTTGGATCAAGCCCGAGATTTGAGACGAGGCTGATGGGCCCCGAGCCCCCGCGTCCGTAGCCTGAGAAAAATGGCAAGGTCAACCTGGATCGCCTCAGCGGCCGTGGTCGCCGCCATCATCGTGGTGATCGTGGTAGCCGTGGCGAGCGGAATGGTGCTGCTCGGCGGCGACGGTGAGCGCCGGGAGCCGCCGGTCACCGATGCGGCGCGCGGTTCGGGCTCCACGGCGCAGAAGGGCGCGATGGACGCGTGGCGGGCCGATTTCGCGCGGATGCATCCGGGGTTGCGGGTGACCTATGACGCCAACGGTTCCGGCGCCGGGATCAGGGATTTCATCGAGGGGCGCAGTGCGTTCGCGGGGTCCGATGTGCCGATGACGCCTGAGGAGCAGGTGCGGGCGGATCGGCGGTGTGGTGATCGGGCGGTGCATCTGCCGATGGTGGTGGGGCCGATCGCGGTGGCGTACAACCTGCCGTCGGTGCCGGATCTGAGGTTGTCGCCGGGCACGCTGACGGGCATCTTCAGCGGGCGCATCACCAGGTGGGACGATCCGCGGATCGCGGCGGACAACCGGGGCGGCAGGCTGCCGGACGCGAAGATTCACACCTTTCACCGTTCCGACGACTCGGGCACCACCCACAACTTCCTGTCCTACCTGCGGGCGGCCGGGCGGTGGCCGCAGCCGCCGTCGAGGCGGTGGGAGGGGCCCGGGCGCGGGGTGGTGAGCTCCAGTGACATGACGCGGGCCGTCAGGCACACGCGGGACTCGATCGGGTACGTGGAGTACGGGTTCGCGAGCAGTGCGCGGTTGACGGTGGCGAAGATCCGTAACGGGGCAGGGCAGTTCGTGGCGCTGTCGCCGCAGAGCGCGAGCAGGGCGTTGAAGGGGGCGAAGAGCGCCGGGCGGGCGGACGATCTCGTGGTGCGGATCGACTACACGACCAAGGCTTCCGGCGCCTACTCGCTGATCCTCACGACGTACGAGATCATCTGCGCGCGGAACACGGACCCGGTGGTGCTCACCTTCCTCGGCTACACGGCGAGCGACGCCGGGCAGTCCTACCTCTCTTTGTACGGTTACGCGCCGCTTCCCGACGACCTGTTGGCCAAGGTCCGCGGGCGGCTCGGTGGCACCACCTGAAGGCTGCTACGCTGATCACCCCTCGGGGGAGGGCCGCGGCGGGCGGGGCTGCCGGGCGGTTGATTTCGGTTGTCGGGGTTCCTGAGGCATACTGGGAGCACCCCACCTGACCGGGTGAGTTACGAATGTGCTCGCCGTGTCGGGTATCCTCTACGGGCCGGGCCTTTCCGGCTCAAAGGCGGAGTAGCTCAGTCAGGCAGAGCAAACGGCTCATAATCGTTGTGTCGCCGGTTCAAGTCCGGCCTCCGCTACTGCCCAATCCCAGGTCGCCAGGCCTGGGTATGGGCGTGTCCATGTCCCGAACGTAGAAAGGCACTCCCAAGTGGCTGCCACCGACGTTAGGCCTAAGATCACGCTGGCCTGCCAGGAGTGCAAGCACCGCAACTACATCACGCGGAAGAACCGGCGCAACGACCCGGATCGGCTTGAGCTGAAGAAGTACTGCCCCAACTGCCGCTGCCACCGCGCGCACCGCGAGACCCGATAGGGCCTCCGGGCAGGGCTTCTGCCCTCCTACAGACATACCTAGCGACATCTCGCACAACCGGCGTCCCCTAGCAGGGCGCCGGTTTGTCGTGTTTTCTGGGCCTTTTCCGGGCCATCGCATGTGCCGGGCAAAAAGCAGGCCATCCCCAGCGACAGCCGAACCTTGTTCTGTTAGCGTCGGCCCATCAGCGCTGGGACGGAGACATGCGAGGGAGCAGCGATGGCCTTGAATCGTGACTTCGTGGGCAGAACCTATCCGCCGAGTGCCCCGTACGAGGTCAGCAGGGTGAAGATCAAGGAGTTCGCGGCCGCGATCGGCGACAACAACCCGCTCTACCGCGACAGGGAGGCCGCCCAGGCCGCCGGGTACCCCGACGTGATCGCGCCGCCCACCTTCCCCATCGTCTTCAGCCTGCAGAGCGGCGGCGAGGCGCTGGTGGACCCCGACCTGGGGCTGAACCTGGCCATGGTGGTGCACGGCGAGCAGCGGTTCGAGTACGTGCGGCCCGTCCACGCCGGCGACGAGCTCGTCATCTCGTCCACGATCACCGACATCCGCACGGCCGGGCGCAACGAGCTGCTGACGGTCAGGAGCGACGTGCGGACGGTGCAGGGCGAGCAGGTCTGCGTGACGTACAACACGATCGTCGAGCGTGGAGGGGCCGGCTGAGATGACTGCCACGGTGCGGTACGACGAGGTCGAGGTCGGGCAGGAGCTGCCGGCCGCGGAGTACAACGTGCGGCGGGTCAACCTCGTGATGTACGCGGGCGCGTCCGGCGACTTCAACCAGATCCACTGGAACGAGCGCTTCGCCAAGATGGTGGGGCTGCCCGACGTGATCGCGCACGGCATGTACACGATGGCGCAGGCCGGGCGGTTCGTCACCGACTGGGCGGGGGATCCGGGGGCGGTGGTGGACTTCGGGGTGCGGTTCTCGTCGATGGTGGTCGTGCCGGACGACGATCGCGGGGCGACGATCTCGGTGAGCGGGGTCGTGGAGGAGAAGCTTGAGGACAAGAGGGTGGTCGTGGGGCTGACCGCGAAGTCCGGGGACGCGAAGGTGCTGTCCAAGGCGCGGGCGGTGGTCCAGCTCTCGTGATACGAAGGGCGGCTCGCGGGTAGCGCGTGTCGGTATGACTGATGCTGCGCGACAGGTTTGGCCGACGATCCAATCGATCCCCGTTTCCGCGGTGACCGACGCCAAGCCGCCCGCCCACCTGCGCCCCGCGCGGCCGGGAAGGGTGGCGGGCGGCACCGGCACCGGCCGGGACACCGCGGGAGGCGCGACCATGGGCGGCGGCGGGCGGGCCCCCGGGGTCGGCACGGCGGGCAGCCCCCGGCACGGGAACGAGCACACCGAGGGCGAGCACGCCAGGATGAACCCCGCCGCCGAGCTGGGCTTCTCCGGAGATCCCGGCCAGCACGGCGACCCGGGCGACGAGATGTTGCACGCCCAGCGCGTCTGGGACGGCACGCTGGCCACCAACCGGCTCGACGAGCTGGGCATCGACACCGAGCGGCAACGCATGGAGACCAAGGACGTCACGGTCGGCGCTGGCCTGCTCGTGGACGGCTGGCCTGAGGACGTGCGCACGTGCCTGCAGTCGCTCGTGGACCACACGAACGCCCGGATCTTCGCCCTCGACCTGGGGAACGTGGACGGCGCGGGCGACGTGCTGCGTGAGCTGGCCGAGCGGTATCCGGAGCGGATCGCCGCCTGGCACGTCGCCGAGCAGCCGCACTGGCGGGGCGGCACCGCGACGTGGGGCGAGGGCAGGGCGAAGCTGCTGCGGCTGGACGAGTCCGAGGTGCACGTGCTGATGGACACGGACGTGGCGCTGCGCGGCGACGCGCTGACCCCGCTGGTAGCCGCGGTCGTGGAGGGCGCGGTGGCGGCGGGCTGGCGCGGCCTGGAGCCGTCGGACGGCGCCACGGAGCACACGAGCATCGGCATCATGCCGCAGTGGCAGGAGGGGCCGGGCGGCGCGGGGCCGGAGTGGCGGCAGGCGGGGCCCGGGAAGGTGCGGGCGCTGACCGGAGGGCTGTTCGCGGTGCGCCGCGCGCAGGCGATCGGGGCGCTGCCGGAGGACGCCTGCTACGGCGCGTACGCCGATCTGGAGCTCTCGCTGGCCCTGCGCGGCGACCTGGTCGTCCCCGACGAGCCGCCGCACGTGGAGTGGCTGGGCAGGCACGAGGTGCCGTCCGGCTACCTGGACCGGGAGTCCCGGCGCAACTACGACGGGGTGCTGCGCATGCTGAGTGCCTCCTAAGCTAGTTGCTCATGGAGATGCTCGCGCCGTACACCACGCTGCGTCTGGGCGGCCCCGCCCGTGACTTCGCCGAGGCGACCTCGGCGGAGCAGCTCGTGTCACTGATCGCCGAAGCCGACATGAACGGCGTCCCCACGCTGGTGCTCGGCGGGGGCAGCAACGTCGTGGTGGCCGACGAGGGGTTCGACGGGCTGGTCGTCAAGGTCGCCACCGAGGGCGTGACCGTCTCGCGCGACGGCGAGCAGGTCGTGCTGGTGGTCGCGGCGGGCGAGGACTGGGACCGGCTGGCGGCCCGCGCGGTTGCCGAGGGCTGGTCGGGCATCGAGTGCTTGTCCGGCGTGCCCGGCCTGGTGGGCTCGACGCCCATCCAGAACGTCGGGGCGTACGGGCAGGAGGTCGCCCAGACCATCAGGTGTGTGCGCGCCTATGACCGGCGCACCCGGCAGGTGGTGGACCTGGAGGCCCGGCAGTGCGGCTTCTCCTATCGCGACAGCCTCTTCAAGCGCGACCTGTCCAGGTACGTGGTGCTGGCGGTGACGTACGCGCTGGATCAGTCCGAGTTGTCCGGGCCGCTGGCCTACGAGGAGCTGGCCCGCAGGCTGGGCACCGAGGCCGGCGGCCGGGTGCCGCTCGACCGGGCCCGTGCGGCCGTTCTGGAGCTGCGCAGGGGCAAGGGCATGGTGCTCGACCCGGACGATCCCGACACGCGCAGCGCGGGCTCGTTCTTCACCAACCCGGTGCTGACGCCGGAGCAGGCGGCGGAGCTGGCCGTGCGCGCGCCCGGGCATCCGCGCTGGGAGTTGCCCGGCGGGCTGGTCAAGGTGCCGGCCGCGTGGCTGATCGAGCAGGCGGGCTACCCCAAGGGGTACACGCGCGGCCCCGTGCGCATCTCCACCAAGCACACGCTCGCCCTCACCAACCCGACCGGCAGCGCCACCGCCGCCGACCTGCTGGCCCTGGCCAGGGAGGTGCGTGACGGGGTGCGCGAGAAGTTCGGGGTCACGCTGGTCAACGAGCCGGTGCTGGTGGGCTGCGAAATCGGGGAATAGGCACCGGGCCGGGGCTGTTATGGTTGTTCAGAATTACCGAAGGGGAGTAGTCCCAATCGCGTGATCGACACACTGGCACCTCTGGGTGCCCGGTCGCGCGGGCCTTGAACGGGCGGACGAGACCTTCGGCCTGGCAGTCATGACAAAGACGCTGCCGGGCCGAAGTCGTGCCCGAAATCTCCCTGGGTGCCTGCTTCCGGCCTGGTCGCGCGGAAGAGGACCGTTGGAAGCGTTCTGGATCAGCACCGTCGCCATCTTCGTGGCCGAGCTCGGTGACAAGAGCCAGCTCATGGCGATGACGTTCGCCACCCGTTTCAAGGCGTGGACCGTGATCCTGGGCATCACGGTCGCCACGGCCGTCGTGCACCTGCTCAGTGTCGCGCTGGGCGGGCTGGTCGGCGACTGGCTGCCGACGACGGCGATCTCCGTCGTGGCGGGCCTGGCCTTCCTCGGCTTCGCCGCGTGGACGCTGCGCGGCGACGAGCTGACCGAGGAGGAGTCGAAGAAGGCCCAGCGCACCACCAGGAACGCGCTGATCGCGGTGACCGTGGCGTTCTTCCTGAGCGAGCTGGGCGACAAGACGATGCTGGCGACCATCACGCTGGCGACGCGCTACGACGACTGGGTCGGCACGTGGATCGGCTCGACGGTGGGCATGGTGGCGGCCGACGCGCTGGCCATCCTCGTGGGGCGGCTGCTGGGCAAGCACCTGCCCGAGAAGGTCATCAGGTACGGCGCCGCCGCCGCGTTCGCCGTCTTCGGGGTGATCCTCCTGGTGGAGGCGTTCCTCTAGGAGAGCAGCGAGAGCCGGTGGGCGGCCGCGGCCGCCTCGCCGCGCGTGGTGACGCCGAGCTTGCCCAGGATGTTCGACACGTGCACGCTCACCGTCTTCGCCGAGATGAACAGCTCGGCCGCGATGTCGCGGTTGGTCCGCCCCTGGGTGACCAGGCGCAGCACCTCCAGCTCGCGCGGCGTGAGCAGCTCGGACGGCTCGTGCGCCTGCTGGAGGCCGCCCACCCGGCGCGACAGCGCCTCGATGTCGGTCACGAGCGGGGCCGCGCGCAGCGACTCGGCCAGCGGGAGCGCCGCCTTCAGCCGGGTCGCCGCACCCTCCCTGTCACCGTCGCGGGCGGCCACGCCGGCTGCCCGCAGCAGCGCCTTGGCCTGGTTGTGCGGGCGCCGCAGCCGCTCCCAGGCCGCCGCCGCGGCGTCGAAGTCGCCGGAGTACGACAGCCGGTACGCCTCCACGACCGGCCCCTTGGCGGTCAGCCCGGCGGCCACCTCGGCGGCGTGCCGGCGTACGGACTCGGTGCGTTCCGGCTCGATGTCCTGGACGGCGTCGCAGACGACGCGGAGCGTGGACAGCAGCCGCCAGCCGAGCATGGCCTTGCTCGGCTGCTTGAGCCGCGTGAGGACCTCCTCGGCCTCGTGCAGCGCGCCTCCTGGATCGCCGTTGGTCAGGCGCCAGCCGATGCGCAGGCGGGCGTTGTTGACGATGTCCTGGACGAACTCCTCGTGGTGGTCCTTGAACACCCCGATCTCCGCCAGCAGCGCCTCGACGAACGGCAGCTCGCCCCTGGCCATGGCGATGTCGGCGCGCACGCGCAGCAGGGCGTACCTGTGGCGCAGGACGGGGCCGTGGCTGAGCGCGTTCTCGACGATCTCGATCGCCTCGTCCCAGCGGCCCAGCACCTCCAGCGCCTCGGCCCAGTTGTTGGCGATGAACAGGCCGCTGGCGCGCAGCCTGCCGTACTTCTTGGAGGTCCGCCAGCCGTCCTCGGCCAGGCGCAGCGCCTCGTCCTCGCGGCCCATGTCGAGCAGCGCGTCGATGTTGTTGGCGAGCGCCCGGGTGATCAGGCGGGCGGAGTCCTCGTCCCTGCCGATCCGCAGCGCCTGCTCGTTGAGCGTGACCGTGTTCTCCGTGTCGCCGTTGAAGGAGTGGCCGAGCGCCTGGTTCATCAGCAGGTCGCCTTCGAGGCAGCGGTCGCCGTACTTCCTGGCCAGGCGCAGGCCCTCGTCGAGGAGGCCGCGGGCCTCCTCGATCCGGCCGCGCAGCATCAGGTGGCGGCTCAGCGTCATGACGACGTGGGCCCGGTCGAGGCTGTCGCCGGGGACCAGGTCGAGCGCCTGCCTGAGGTCGTCGATGACGCCCGGCTGGCCCTTGGAGTTCTTGCACGCGGACCGGCGCACGATGAGCTGGGCCACCCGTTCGGGCTCCCGCGTCTCGTCGAGCTGGGACAGCGCGGCCTTGACGAATCTGACGACCTTGTCGACCTCGCCGCCGGCGTTCGCCGCCTCGGAGGCGCGCTCCAGTACGGCGGTGTGGTCGGCCCCGATGAGCTCGGCGGCGTCCGGCACCCGGTCCCACAGCAGGAGCACTCGCTCCAGCAGCGGGACGGCCTCGGTGTAGGCGTAGGCCTTGAACGACTTCTGCGCCGCCTCCCAGGCCGAGATGAGGGCCCAGCGGTCGTCGCGGGCGCCGTACCAGTGGTGTGCCAGCTCGACGGCGGCGCGGCCGGGCGGGACGAGCCTGCGGTCCTTGGAGATCGCCTCGGCGAACCTGGCGTGCAGCCGCTGGTGCTCGCCGGGCAGCAGCTCGTCGTGGACGGCCTCGCGGATGAGGGAGTGCCGGAAGACGTAGGCGCGGTTGTCGGCGATCTGCAGCACGTTGCCGGCGATGGCGGGGCGCAGCGCGCTCTCCAGCTCGACGTCGGACAGGCCGCTCACGGCCGCCAGCAGCGGGTGGCCGACGCGGATGCCGCCGGCGGCGGCCACGCGCAGCACGCGCTGGGTCTCCTCGGGCAGCCGCTCGACGGAGCCGAGGATGAGGTCCTGCATGGAGTCGGGGAAGGTGCAGTCGACGCCGCACTCCAGCAGCGCCTCGACGAACAGCGGGATACCCTCGCTGCGCTCGTAGACCTTCTCGACCGCACCGTACTCGGAGGTCGTGCCGAGGATCGCGGTCATCTGCTGCGCGACCTCGTCGCGCGACAGGCGGGGCAGATCGAGCCGGTGCACGCCGTGGACGCGGCCCAGCTCGGCCAGGACCGGCCTGAGCGGGTGCTGGCGGTGCAGGTCGTCGGACCGGTATGTCATGACCATCAGCACCTGCGGCGTGTGCAGGTTGCGGCTGAGGAAGGCGATGAGGTCGCGGCTGGAGCGGTCGGCCCAGTGGATGTCCTCGATGACGAGGATGGTGGGGCGGCTGTCGGCCAGGCGTTCGAGGAGGGTGAGGAACTGCTCGAACAGGCGCGCGCGGCCGGTGTCGGTCTCGCCGTCGCCGTTGGGCTCCCCGAACTCGGGCAGCAGTCTGGCCAGGTCGCGCTCGGCGCCGTCCGGCAGCAGCGCCGCCACGGCGGCCGGCCCCTGCTCGCGGACGAGCTGGCGGAGCGCGGCGGTGAAGGGCGCGTACGCCAGACCCTCGGTGGACAGCTCCACGCAGCCCCCGAAGAGCACGTGGGCGCCGCCGGCGGCGCACTGCTCGGCGAAGCGCTGGACGAGCCTGGTCTTGCCGACCCCGGCCTCGCCCCCCAGCAGGACGGCCGTCGCGGTGCCCGAGCGCGCTTCGGCGAAGCTTTCCGCCAGCGCCGCCAGCTCCTCTTCCCGCCCTACGAAGACGGGACTGACAGAACGTCCCCGCATGTCGTCCAGCATGTCATGCCACTTCCGGTGCTTTCGACGGTTTATGGCGGTATCGAGACCCGGCCGCGAGCGAGATCGCGGCCGGGTTCTCGTGGGACGGTCATGACGTACGGCGCTTGCCGAAGAACGAGCGGCGCTCGCTCTTGTTGGCACGCTCGACCTCACGTACGCGACGGTGATGGGCGGCCGCCTCGCGCAGCTCGCTCGCCTGACTCTTCATGAGCTGGTATTCCATCTCGGGATGCATGGTGTTTCTCCTGTTTGTTCGTGTCGCTTGCCGACACACTTAAGCTTCGGGCTAAGGCCCGCCCCGCCACATCGGGTGGATGCCTTATCTCCGGCGCGAGAACGCCCCCGGCATACCTAGGACCCGGGCCCCGGGTGCCCTAAGGTGGTCCGGTTTGGAGGTAGTGGGCCTGGTCGGCGATGCTGTCTAGGTGTCAACTGTGACTACCTCGCTCGCGGACGTCGCTTCGTCCGAAGCCGCGTTGCGAGCATTTCTGCACGGCCTGCCCGGGGTCGACCGGGTCGGCGCGGACCAGCGGGCGGCGATGCTGGGCACCCGTTCGATCAAGACCACGGCCAAGGCGCAGGCCATTGACCTGGCCATCTCGATGGTCGACCTGACCACGCTGGAAGGGGCCGACACGGCCGGCAAGGTGCGCGCGATGTGTGCCAAGGCCGTCCGGCCCGGCGGCGACGCGCCCTCGGTGGCGGCCGTCTGCGTCTACCCCGACCTCGTCCCCGTCGCGGTCGAGGCGCTCAAGGGCACCGGTATCAAGGTGGCCTCGGTGGCCACCGCGTTCCCCAGCGGCCGCACCTCGCTGGAGGTCAAGGTGAGCGACACCGCGCTGGCGGTGTCGGCCGGGGCCGACGAGATCGACATGGTGATCGATCGGGGCGCGTTCCTGTCCGGGCGGTACATGAAGGTGTACGAGGAGATCGTCGCGGTGAAGGCGGCCTGCGGGCCGGCCCACCTGAAGGTCATCCTGGAGACCGGCGAGCTGTCCACCTACGACAACGTGCGGCGCGCGTCCTGGCTGGCGATGCTGGCCGGCGCCGACTTCATCAAGACCTCCACCGGCAAGGTGTCACCGGCCGCCACGCCGCCGGTCACCCTGATCATGCTGGAGGCCGTGCGCGACTTCCGCGACGCGACGGGCCGCCAGATCGGCGTGAAGCCGGCGGGCGGCATCCGCACCACCAAGGACGCCATCAAGAACCTGGTGCTGGTCAACGAGACGGCCGGCGACGACTGGCTGACCCCCGACTGGTTCAGGCTCGGCGCCTCCTCGCTGCTCAACGACCTGCTGATGCAGCGCCAGAAGCTGGCCACCGGCCGGTACGCGGGTCCCGACTACTTCACCCTGGACTAGACGATGTTCGAGTATGCACCGGCCCCCGAGTCGCGCGACGTCGTTGACCTGAAGTCCTCCTACGGGCTGTTCATCAACGGTGAGTTCGTCGACGGCTCCGGCCCTTCCTTCAAGACCGTCAACCCCGCCACCGAGGAGACGCTGGCCGAGGTGGCCACCGCCACCTCCGACGACGTCGACCGTGCCGTCCAGGCCGCGCGCAAGGCGTTCGGCGTCTGGAGCGCGCTGCCCGGCGCCGAGCGGGCCAAGTACCTGTTCCGCATCGCGCGGCTGATCCAGGAGCGGGCCAGGGAGCTGGCCGTGCTGGAGTCGCTGGACAACGGCAAGCCGATCCGCGAGTCGCGCGACGTGGACGTGCCGCTGGTGGCGGCGCACTTCTTCTACTACGCCGGGTGGGCCGACAAGCTGGCCTACGCCGGGTTCGGGACGAAGCCGCTCGGCGTCGCCGGGCAGGTCATCCCGTGGAACTTCCCGCTGCTCATGCTGGCCTGGAAGATCGCTCCCGCGCTGGCCTGCGGCAACACCGTGGTGCTCAAGCCGGCCGAGACGACGCCGCTGACCGCGCTGCTGTTCGCCGACATCTGCCGGCAGGCCGACCTGCCGCCCGGCGTGGTGAACATCGTCACCGGCGCGGGCGAGACCGGCGCCGCCGTGGTGGCGCACCCCGACGTGAACAAGGTGGCCTTCACCGGCTCCACCGAGGTCGGCCGGGTCATCGCCAGGTCGGTCGCGGGCACGAACAAGAAGCTCACCCTGGAGCTGGGCGGCAAGGCCGCGAACATCGTCTTCGACGACGCGGCCATCGACCAGGCCGTGGAGGGGATCGTCAACGGGATCTTCTTCAACCAGGGCCACGTGTGCTGCGCGGGGTCGCGGCTGCTCGTCCAGGAGTCGATCCAGGAGGAGCTGCTGGCCGCGCTCAAGCGGCGGCTGGGCACGCTGCGGCTGGGCGACCCGCTGGACAAGAACACCGACATCGGCGCCGTCAACTCGGCCGAGCAGCTCGCCAAGATCCGTCGGCTGAGCGACCTGGGCGAGTCCGAGGGGGCCGAGCGCTGGTCGCCCGCGTGCGAGCTGCCCGGCAAGGGGTTCTGGTTCCCGCCGACGCTGTTCACCGGCGTCGCGCAGTCGCACAGCATCGCCAGGGAGGAGATCTTCGGCCCCGTGCTGTCGGTGCTGACCTTCCGCACGCCCGCCGAGGCCGTCGAGAAGGCCAACAACACGCCGTACGGGCTGTCGGCCGGGGTGTGGACCGAGAAGGGCTCGCGCATCCTGTGGATGGCCGACAAGCTCAGGGCCGGAGTGGTCTGGGCCAACACGTTCAACAAGTTCGACCCGACCTCGCCGTTCGGCGGCTACAAGGAGTCGGGGTACGGGCGTGAGGGCGGGCTCGCCGGGCTGGAGGCCTACCTTGATGTGTGAGCACCGCCGTGCCCGCCGCCGTCAGCGGCGCGCCGAGGCCACCAGGGGGCACGCCTTCGCCAGGGCCGGTCGGCCCGTGCGCACCGGCTGGTACGCCCACCGCTGCGGCGTGAGCCGGTGCGGGCAGGTCTTCGTCCCGGTCCAGATGTCGCAGGAGTCCACGTGGAGGGGGCGGGGCGATGAGTAGGTTGTCCGTCAAGAAGACCTACAAGCTGTACATCGGCGGGGCGTTCCCGCGCTCCGAGAGTGGAAGGTCCTACCCCGTGACCTCGGCCAAGGGCGAGTTCCTCGCCAACGCCTCGCGGGCCTCGCGCAAGGACGCCCGCGACGCCGTGGTGGCCGCGCGCAAGGCGTTCCCCGGGTGGTCGGGTGCGACGCCGTACAACAGGGGGCAGATCCTCTACCGCGTCGCCGAGATGCTGGAGGGGCGGCGCGCGCAGTTCGCCGAGGAGGTCGGCGGCGGCAAGCGCGCCGCGCTGGAGCAGGTGGACGCGGCCATCGACCGGCTCGTCTGGTACGCGGGCTGGTCCGACAAGATCACCTCGGTGCACGGGGCGGCGAACCCGGTGGCCGGGCCCTACTTCAACCTGTCCACGCCGGAGCCGACCGGCGTGGTGGCCGTGGTGGCGCCCGCCGATCCGCTGCTCGGGCTGGTGTCCGTGGTCGCGCCGGTGATCGTGACCGGCAACACCTGTGTCGTGGTCGCCTCCGAGCCCGCGCCGCTGGCGGCGATCACCCTGGCCGAGGTGCTGGCCACGTCCGACCTGCCGGGCGGGGTGGTCAACGTTCTCACCGGGCGGCAGGCCGAGCTGGCGCCGTGGCTGGCGGCGCACATGGACGTCAACGG
Source organism: Nonomuraea sp. PA05 (assembly GCF_008086045.1). Lineage (GTDB taxonomy): Bacteria > Actinomycetota > Actinomycetes > Streptosporangiales > Streptosporangiaceae > Nonomuraea > Nonomuraea monospora. The sequence goes on from NZ_VSEY01000003.1 coordinate 214,830, forward strand.
GCTCGACCTGACCGGGGTCGAGGACGCCGACCTGGCGCTGAGCTGCGAGCAGGCGGCGGCGGAGAACCTCAAGCGGGTGCTGCGGCCGGTGCGGGAGGACTGGGCGGCCGATCCGGGGACCGGCCGCATGACGCGCTTCCTGGAGACCAAGACCGTCTGGCATCCGATCGGCATCTGAGTGCGCGCCCGGGGCTCAGTACTTCTGGTACAGGCCCCGGGCCTTCAGCTCGCCGACGAGGTCGGCGGGCAACGCGCGGCAGTCGGCGACGCGGACCTCCTTGAGCGACGGAAGGCCGGTGATCGCGCCGAGGTCGCTCAGCCTGGGGCAGTTGTAGAGGTCGAGCGTGCGCAGCGCGGGCAGGCGATCGACGTCGCCGAAGGTGCGCAGGTCATCGGTGAAGCAGACGTGCAGTTGCTCCAGGTGCGGCAGGCCCGAGAACGGGGTGAGGTCGGCGAGCTGCTCCAGCCCCTGGAGGGTCAGCACGCGCAGGGCGGGCATGCGGGCGAGCGCCGAGAAGTCGGTCAGGTCCTCCGCGTAGGCCAGGTGCAGCTCCTCCAGCGACGGGTGCCCTTCGAGCCCGTCGAGCGAGGTGAGCCGCTGATCCCTGTCGATGCAGAGCCGCCGCAGCGCGGGCAGCCGCGACAGCGGGCGCAGGTCGGGCAGCGCGGCGGGCGGCAGGCCCAGAGTGGTGAGGCGGGGATGGCGGCCGAAGCCGTCGAGGCTCTTCAGCTTCGTGCTGCCGCCCAGGTAGAGCGTCTCCAGCTCCGTCATGACGCCGATGCCGTCGAGGCCGGTCAAGCGGGTGCTGTGCAGGTGCAGCTCGGTGACGGAGCCGAGGTCGCGCAGCCCTTCCAAGGTGGTGATCTTGGTGCGGCTCAGGTCCAGCTCCCTGAGGTCGCGCAGCCCCGACAGGCCGCGCACGTCCTCGAGGTGCCGGCAGCCGCTCAGGTCGAGCACTTCGAGGCGGGGAAAGGTGTCACCGACCCCCGCGACGCTCGCCACCGACGTGCCGCGCAGGTCGAGGCGGCGCAGGCCGCGCAGGCCGAACAGCGGGGTCAGGTTCGCCACCTGGCGGCAGTTGCGGAGCAGCAGGCTCTCCAGCCCGGACAGCCCGGACAGCGGCCGGAGATCGCTGACGGCCGTGCAGCCGTCCAGCTCCAGCGCGCGCAGCCCGCTCAGCGCGGCCACCTCGGACAGGTCCGTCAGCGTCTTGCAGTGGTCGAGGGTCAGGCTCTCCAGCATCGTCAGGTGACGCAGCCCGGTGAGCGAGCCGGCTCTGCTCAGCTTCAGCTCGGCACAGCCCTCCGCGTCGAAGGCCGGGGCCAGCACGTGCTCCGCGAACCCGTCGGGGTCGAGCGCCTGCGGCCAGAGCTTGAGCAGCTTGTCCGTGGACGGCTTCGCGATCTGGGCGTAGTCGTCGGCCAGGGCAAGCGCCTCGCGGCCGCGGCCGCCCAGCGCGAGGCGCCGGACGGCCTTCCAGGCGTTCGCCGGGGACGCGGTCGCCAGCTTCGTGCGTAAGGTGATCAGATCTGCGGACTGGATCATGCCAGGAGACCCTACGGGGCGGCACCGTCAGAACGAGAACCCCGGCGGTCGCAGCGGTGGATGGGCCGCCTGGAGCTGGGCCGCCAGGCCCAGGAGATGCGGCTCGCCGCCCGGCGGGGCGACGATCTGGACGGCGATGGGCATCGCGCTGGAGTGCGTCGCCACCGGGACGCTGATGGCGGGCCAGCCGCACATGTTCCACGGGCCGGCGGTGGGGGCGTAGGTGACGTTCGTCCACGCGTTGCGCACGAAGCCGCGCTCGCCCCAGCGCTCGGCCTTCGGCGGGACGGCGGCCAGAGCGGGCGTGATCAGCGCGTCCGCCTCGCCGAACCACTGGTCGGCACCGTAGCCGCTCCAGCGCTCCCGGCCGCGTACCCCGTCCAGCCTGAGCGCCCGCAGCATCCGGCCCGCGCGGGCCAGCGCCCTCGTGCGGCGCTCCAGCCCCTCCAGGCCGTCGGCTGACACGGCCGCCCTGACCAGCCAGGTCGCGATCGTGGCCGGGCCGAGCCACACGGGCAGCCTGTGCTCGTGCTCGACGACCGTGTGCCCGGCCACGCGCAGCGTCTCCGCCGCGCCGCGCACCGCCGAGGCGAACTCCTTGTCCATCCGCATGCCGGGCGGCAGCGGCTGCGGCGCGTACGCCACCCGCAGGTCGAACGGCTCAGGGCTGGCGGGCGGCGGCTGCGCCTCCCACACCTCGTCGTCGTCCGCCCAGACCGAGCGCAGCATGCGCGGCGGCGGCTCCACCCGCCGACCGCCCCGCCACGCCTCCGCCAGCGCCGGATCGGCGGCCAGCACCGACAGCGCCAGCGCCAGATCCGGGGCGGTGGTGGCCAGCGGGCCGTTCTCGGTCAGCCGCTCCCAGTCGTCCGCGGGCGGGGGCACCAGGCCGGTGCCCGGCTTGACGGCCAGCACGCCGCAGCACGCCGCCGGGATGCGCAGCGAGCCCATGCCGTCGTTGCCGAGCGCGATCGGCACCATGCCCGCCGCCACCGCCGCCGCGCTGCCCGACGACGAGCCGCCCGCCGTGCGCGCGGTGTTCCACGGGTTGCGGACGATGCCGTACGCGCTGTCGCCCAGCGCCACCAGCCCCAGCTCCGGCAGGTTGGTGACGCCCACGATCACCGCCCCCGCCGCCCTCAGCCGCGCCACCGTCACGTGGTCCTCCGGCGCGGGCGTGCCAGGCGTGGCGGCCGACCCGCCCCGCGTGGCCTCGCCCGCCACCTCCAGGTTGTCCTTGACCGCCACCGGCACGCCCGCCAGCGGCAGGTCGGCCAGGTCGCGCCGCTTCTGCAGCAGCCGCGCCTCGTGCACGGCCTGCTCCCTGACCCGCCGGAACGCCCCTATCTTCTGGTCCCGCTCCGAGATGACGTGGAGATGCTCCTCGACGACGGTCGTGGCACTGACCTCACCATGCCGGACGGCCGTCGCGATCTCGATGGCGGACCTGCCTGCCCACAACATGAGAAGAGTGTGCAGGTTTTCACTCATCGTTGCGAGGGTCGATAGGGTCGATTCACGTGAACGGACCTTCGCTTGCCCTCCGCCAGCGTTCCCTGGGTGACCCATCGGCCGAGTTCCCGCTGTTCCCGCCACTGACGAGAGGCTGCCCCAAGACCAGCACCGACGAGATCGCCTACCCGCTGGACGTCGGCTACGACTACGCGAAGGTCGACCGCGGCCTGTTCGACCAGACGCCGGGGCCCGACCTGGCGCGCTGGTCGCCCCTGCTGCCGCCGCTGGACGCGCCCACGCTCGGCGAGGGCGGCACGCCGCTCCTGCCGTTCGGCGACGTCTACATCAAGGACGAGTCGCGCAACCCGACCTGGTCGCACAAGGACCGGCTCAACCGGGTCACCGTGAGCGCCGCCGTCGCCGCGGGCGCGCCCGGCGTGGTCGTGGCCTCCTCCGGCAACCACGGCGCCTCGGCCGCCGCCTACGCCGCCCGCGCCGGGCTCCGCGCCATCGTGCTGGCCTCCGCGGATTCGCCGCCCGCCGTGCAGTCGTTCGTACGCGCGTACGGGGCGAAGGTCGTGTCCATGCCCGGCGAGAAGCGGTGGCCGCTGCTGCGGGAGGTCGTCGACCGGCTCGGGTACCACCCGGTCAGCAACCAGACCGTGACGCACACCGGGCACCCGTTCGGGCCCGAGGGGTACAAGACGATCGCGTACGAGCTGTTCCTGCAACTAGGCGAGGTGCCCGCGGCCGTGTTCACGCCCACCGGCTACGCCGAGCTGCTCTACGGGGTGTGGAAGGGGTTCTGCGAGCTGCTGCTGCTCGGGGTGACGGAGAAGGCGCCGCGGATGTTCTCCTGCGAGACGGCCGCAGGCGGGCCGCACGCCAAGGCGCTGGCCACCGGCGCGCCCGCCGCCGTCGTCGAGCTGGGGCCCACCGACGCGTACGGCGTCGCCGGGTCCGTCGGCGGGCACCGCGGGGTCGTCGCCGTGCGCGACAGCGGCGGCGAGGCCGTGCTGGTGACCGACGAGGAGATGCGGCGGGCGCAGCGCGAGCTGGCGCGGGCCGGGCTGTGGCAGGAGCTGTCGGGCACGGCGGGGCTGGCCGGGCACCGCAGGCTGCGCAGGGACTTCGACGGGCCCGTCGTGTGCATCGCCACGTCGAGCGGGTTCAAGGATCTGGGGGTGGGCGGCGAGCGCTACCCCGTCCTGGAGAACCCGACGCTGGACGACCTCAGGCCCTGAGCCAGACGCGCAGCGGGCCGATGGCGGTGAAGCCGTGCCGCAGCGCGGGGGCCGGGTCGCTCTCGTAGCCGACCAGGGGGCGGCCGGGGAACAGCTCGGCCGCCGTCGCCAGGACGCCGTCCCAGTCGCCGAACACGTTCGACACGCCCACGGCCGGGCCTGTCGCCGTCAGGACGGCGCCGGAGCCGAGGTCGGGGGCGTGCACGATGGTGGCCTCGTCGAGGAGCGCGGGCAGGAACAGGCCGCTCAGGCCGCACGCCCGCTCCCACGCGGCGAGGCCTTCCTCGTCCTGGACGACCTGCCACGAGGCGCCCGTCCTGGCGGGGGCGTCGCGATGGATCCACTGGGCCTCGAACAGCACGTCGAAGCCCGGCAGGTCGAGGGTGGCGAAGCTGTCCTTGATCGACGCGCCCGGGCCCGCGTCGAGGCGGGGGAGCAGGTCGGCGGCCGTCGCCTCCGGGGAGAGGGTGACCGCGTCGGGGTAGTACGGCGGGGTCCTGGACGGGTTGGTCCAGGTCAGCGGCGTGAACGTGCCGGGGACGCCGTGCGCGCGGCACATCAGGTCGCACCAGCGCGCGTTGTCCAGGGCCGCCTCGGCCTGCCAGTCGGTCATGGGGTGTTCCTCTTGGTGCGGCGGGTGGGCTGGGCGGTGAGCGGGTCCTCCGGCCAGGGGTGCTTGGGGTAGCGGCCGCGCATCTCCGCGCGTACGTGGCGGTAGCCCTCCCGCCAGAACGAGGCCAGGTCGGCCGTGACGGCGAGGGGGCGGCCCGCCGGGGAGAGCAGATGCACCAGGACGGGGACGCCGGCGATGCGCGGGGTCTCCTGCCAGCCGAACAGCTCCTGCAGCTTGACCGCCAGCACCGGCTGGTCGCCCGAGTAGTCCAGGCGCACGCTGGAGCCGGTGGGCACCTCGATGCGCTCGGGGGCCGTCAGGTCGAGGCGTTCGCTCCAGGGGATCAGGCGTCGCAGCGCGGCGGCGACGTCGATGCGCTCCACGTCCGCGCGGCGGCGGGCCCTGCTCAGCTCGGGCTCCAGCCACTGGTCGGCGAGGGCGACGAGGTCGTCCATCGGGGGCCAGGGGGCGCCGAGCGCGCGGTGGCAGAACGCGAGGCGGTCGCGCAGGTCCTTGGCCTGTCTCGTCCAGGTGAGCAGGCCCTCGGTGCGCAGGCCGTGCAGGATGGCGTCGCGGACGTCGGCGTTCTTGAGCGGGGTGGCATTCAGTTCGATCGCGCCGAGGCGTTCGACGCGGCGGGCCGAGACGTCGCCGCGTCGTTCGCCCGGCGGGACGTGCCAGGTGATCTCGTCCTGGGTGGTGGTGCCGACGGTCGCTCTCGCGGTGGGCTCGTCGATGACGACGGCCTGGCGGATGCGGGCCGAGGCGGAGCCGGTGGGGCGGTCGGCGATCGCGATGGCCAGCCATTCGGCGGTCTGGAGCTTGGAGCCGTCCGGGAGCTGGGCCTGGGTGCCGGACGCCATGAGGTAGCCGCCGCCTCGGCGGCGGGCGACCCGTTCGGGGAAGGCCAGGGCGACCGCCGTCCCGGCCAGCGCGTCTGTTGTGGGGCCGGTGCGGGCGTTCGTGGTGGTGCGGGCGTTCGCGGTGGTGCGGGCGGCTGTGGCGGTTCGGCGCAGGCGGGCCGTTTCCTGGCGCCAGCGGGCCGGAAAGCCGGCGCCGCCTCGGCGGGCCGCGCGCCAGACCTCCGCCAGGTCGTCGGAGGCGTCCCTGGGGAGTTGTTCCGACAGCAGGGCGACCACCTCTGCGGCGTCGGGGCCGAGGTCGAGCAGGGCCCTGGCCAGGCGCGGGTGCACGCCGGCGAGCGCCATCCGCCGCCCCCGCTCCGTCACCCGCGCACGCTCCGCCCCCTCGGTGAGCGCGTCGAGGAGTTCCAGGGTGCGGAGGGCGGCGGACAGGGCTGCGGGCGGCGGCGGGTCGAGGAGGGCCAGGCCGGACGCGTCCGGCGCGCCCCAGCAGGCCGCCTGCAGCGCGAAGCCCGTCAGGTCGGCGAGCGCGATCTCCGGCCGCGCGTGGTCGGCCAGCCGCTCGTGCTCGGCCGCCGACCAGCAGCGGTACACCGCGCCAGGAGCCTCGCGGCCCGCGCGGCCGGCGCGCTGGGTGGCCGACGCCTTGGAGACGCGGACCGTGGTAAGCGAGCCCAGCCCCCTGGCGTGGTCCGTACGGGGCTCGCGGGCCAGCCCCGCGTCCACCACCACGCGCACGCCGGGAACGGTCAGGCTCGACTCGGCGACCGACGTGGCCAGCACCACCCGGCGCGCCGTCCCCGGGCTCAGCACGGCGTCCTGGACGTGGGCGGGCGCCTGCCCGTGGACTTGCAGGAGGTGCTCGACGTCGCCCGCCAGCATCCCCGCCACCTTGGCGATCTCGCCGACGCCGGGCAGGAAGCACAGCACGTCGCCGTCCCGCTCGGCCAGCGCCCGGCGCACGACGGCGGCCACGTGCGACAGCAGCGCGGGATCGACGCGCAGGCCGTGCGGCGGGGCGACCGGGCGCGTTGGCGGGGCCCAGACGGTCTCCACCGGGTGGGCGGCGCCGGTGGCGGCGACGACGGGGCCGCCGAGCAGGTCGGCCCACGGCTGGGCGTCGGCGGTGGCCGAGGTGGCGAGCAGGCGCAGGTCGGGGCGGAGCGTCTGGCGTACGTCGAGGAGGAACGCCAGCGCCGTGTCCGCGTCGAGGTGCCGCTCGTGGCACTCGTCGAGGACGACCGCGTCCACCCCGGGCAGCTCCTGGTCGCGCTGGAGGCGCTGGAGCAGCACGCCGGTGGTGACGACCTCGACCATGGGGTTGGCGCCGACGTGGCGCTCGCCCCTGATGGTGTGGCTGACGCCCATGCGGCGGGCCGCCGCGCGGACGGCGAGCCTGCGCGGCTCGGCGACCACGACCCGCAGGCCCGCCTCGGCCAGTGCCAGGGGGACGACGGTGGTCTTGCCGGTGCCGGGTGGAGCCGTCAGGACCGCGCAGCCGTGCCGGTCGAGCGCCGCGAGCAGCTCGGGCAGGACGTGCCGGATGGGCAGCACCGCATCAGGCATGCGCGGCGGCGGGGACGGGGAGCGTCGCGGTGAGCACCGCGTCGAGCAGGCCGGGGAAGCGGCTCTCCAGGTCGTCGCGGCGCAGGCTCATGTACTTGAGCCTGCCCTCCTGCTTGGTGAGGACCACGCCGGCCTCGCGCAGTGTGCGGTAGTGGTGCGAGGCGGTCGACTTGTGCACCCCGAGGTCGTCGCCCGCGACCGTGCACGTCATCTCGCCGGCTGCGGCGAGGCGGCTCACGATCTCAAGACGTACGGGGTCGCTGAGTGCCCGCAGAACCTCCGTGAGCTGGATGTTCTCCGTGGACGGATGAGGCAGCAGGCGCATGGGGAAACCCTACCTCCGTTTTATTGTTTGACAACAATCCAACTATAGGTCAGTTTGATGGGCGTCCAACTAATGCTGGAGGCTCCATGAGTTCGCGGCTCTACCCGATGGCCGCCGGGAATTTCGCGATCGGTACGGGCATGTTCGTGACCGCCGGGCTGCTGCCGCCCATCTCCGCGGACCTGGGGGTCTCCCGGTCCGCGGCGGGGCAGCTCATGACCGTGTTCGCGCTGGCCTACGCCGTGCTGTCGCCGCTGCTCGCCGCGTTGACCGCCCGGATGTCGCGCAGGACGCTGTTGCTGGTGGCCATGGGGGTGTTCGTGACGGGGAGCGTGCTGACCGCGCTGGCGCCCACGTACGCGCTGGTCATGCTGACCCGCGTGATCGCGGCGGCGGGCGCGGCCATGTTCACGCCCACCTCGTCGGCCGTGGCGAACGCGCTGACCGAGCCCGAGCGGCGCGGCCGGGCGCTGGCGCTGGTGATGGGCGGGCTGAGCGTGTCGTCGGCCATCGGCGTGCCGCTCGGCACCTGGCTGGGCGAGGCGGCCGGATGGCGGGCCACCCTGTGGATGGTCGCGGGGCTCGGGCTGATCGGCCTGATCGGGGTCGCCGCGCTGGTGCCCGAGGTGCGGATCCCCGTGTCCGGGCGGTTGCGGGAGCGGTTCGAGCCGCTGCGGGAGCGGCGGGTGCTGGCGGTGATGGTGACGCAGTTGCTGATGTTCGCGGCCGGTTTCACCGCCTACACCTACATCGGGTCGCTGTTCGACCTGCCGCTGCCCGCGCTGCTGTGGGCGTGGGGGCTGGGCGGCATCGTCGGGAACGCGCTCGGCGGGCGGCTCACCGACGCCTACGGGCCGCGCCGGATGATCCTCGCCGGGCTGGCCATGTCCGTGGTGTTCCTGGCCCTGGCGCCCGTCGCGAATCTGTCCCTGCCCGTCGCCCTGGCCTGGGGCTTCCTGTGGGGGGCGACCGGGTGGCTGGTGGCGCCCGCCCAGCAGTTCAGGACCGTCACGGCGGTGCCGGACAACGTGCCGATCGGGCTGGGCCTGCTGTCGTCGGCGCAGTACTTCGGGCTCTTCGTGGCGGGGCTGGCCGGCGGCGCGGCGCTGGAGGCGTACGGCCGGGTGGGGGTCGTGGTGGTCGCCACCGGGTTCGGGCTGGTGGCGTTGCTGTTCACCCTGGTCACCTACCGGGGGCAGCCGAAGATGAGCGTGCCCGCTACCTAAGTAGGGGGCCGTGCGGGCGGGTCGTTCGCCACAATGATGGATGTGTCCCACGATCCCCTGGCGGGCGACTCCGGCTCGTCGCCCGCGCAGCCGGAGGACGACCCGCGCGACGAGCCCGCGCCCTTCGCCGCCGTCGTCCTGCTGACGGTCGCCGCGGCGGCGGGCGTCATGGTGCTCGGCGCGCTGGCGCCCTCGGCCCTGAACCTGAAGTTCCTGCTGTTCGGGCCGATCGCGCTGGTGGTGTTCGAGATCGCCGTGCACGAGGTGTGGTGGAAGCGGTGGTGGGGGGCGATCCCGGGCGCGGTGCTGGGGCTCGCCGCCTACTTCGAGGGCCGCGCGGCGCTGGCCGACATCGTGGGGGACGGCTGGGCGCATCCGGTCGCGTACGTCACCGCCTGGGCCCTGTTCGCGGCCGTCTTCGCCTGGGCCAGCCGCTACCCCCGCACGTCAGCCTGATCCGCCCGCCCGCCCGCCCGATCCGTGCGCGGGATCTCCACCTCGGAGGGGACGGCCGGTCGGCCCGCAGGGGGACGACTCGCGGCGGCTCGCCCGCCTACGGTCGGCCGCATGTTCAACGATCAGGTGAAGTTCCGCCGCGTCACGGCGGGCACGCTGCTCGTCGTCGCCCCCCTCCTTCAGGCCGTGGCCGTCGTCGTCGACCCTGGCACCTGGGGCGACGACCGGGAGGCCGTCAGCTTCGGCGACAACCCCGCGCTGGCCCAGACGCAGTCCGTGCTCTACCACTGGAGCTGGATGCTGATGGCCGTCGCCGTCATCGGCCTGATGCACCTCACCAGGCGCAGGGCCACGCGGCTCGGCCACGTGTCGGGCGTGCTGGCGGTGATCGGCTACCTCCAGCTCTCCGGGTTGCTGCTGATCGACCCCGTCGAGTGGTATCTGGGGCAGCACAACAGCCCGGAGGAGGCCCAGCGCATCCTCGACGAGATGATGAACCTGCCCGGCGTGACCTTCGGCTTTCAGATGCCGTGGATGTTCTTCGGCTTCATCGGGCTGCCGCTGCTGACCGTGGCGGTGTGGCGGGCCGGCTTCGTGGGGTGGTGGGTGCCGCTGCTGGTGGCCGCCGGATACCTGGGCGGCTTCCTGGTGCCGTACGGGCCGCTGACCGTGCCGTTCTGGACCGCGCCGGTCGTCGCCCTGGGCTGGACCGGCGTGCGGATCCTGCGCATGGGCGACGCGGCGTGGGCGGGCTACTACGAGGTCAGCCGAGTGCCGGAATCCAGCCTGCGGTGACCGCCAGGATGATGAAGAAGCCGAGGATGATCCGGTAGATCACGAAGGGCGTGAAGCGGTGGGTGCTGATGTAGCGCAGGAACCACGCCACCGCCGCGTACCCCACGATGAACGAGACGATCGTGGCCACGATGGTCGGCCCCCAGGCGGGCGTGCCGGCCTCGCCGATCTCGAACAGCTCCAGCAGGCCCGAGGCGAAGACGGCGGGCATGGCCAGCAGGAACGAGTACTTGGCCGCGTCCTCGCGCCGGTAGTCGAGCAGCAGGCCGGCCGTCGTCGTGCCGCCGGAGCGGGACACGCCGGGGATGAGGGCGAGCGCCTGGGCGAAGCCGTAGATGAGGGCGTGGGTGATGCTGAGGTGCTTCTCCAGCGTGAGCTTGTTGCGGGCGGTGCGGTCGGCGAACCACAGGATGAGCGCGAAGACGATCAGCGTGGTGCCCACCAGGCGCAGGTCGCGGAAGACCGTCTCGATCTGGTCCTTCAGCACCAGGCCGAGCACGCCGATGGGCAGGGTGCCGATGATGATGTACCAGCCCATGCGGGCCGCCCAGTGGGGGCGCAGCTCCTTGACGAACAGCGAGCGCGTCCACGTCGAGATGATCTCCCACAGCTCCTTGCGGAAGTAGATCACGACGGCCAGCTCGGTGCCGATCTGGATGACCGCCGTGAACGCCGCTCCCGGGTCGGGCCAGCCGGCGAAGGCGGAGACCACCCGGATATGGGCGCTGGAGGAGATCGGCAGGAACTCCGTGAGCCCCTGGACCAACCCCAAGATCACCGCTTCTAGCCAGCCGATCACGACTACACCTTTCGAGCACGCCGGAGTGATGAGGGTGAGGTTAGCGGAATCGCGGGCCGGGCAATCGCTCTCGTAAGGCGTTGAGCTGATCGGCCGGTGGATCATCCTCGCAGTTCACCGGGAATTCGCCCGATGTTCCTCCAGGGCTGCCCGTCAGGCCGTGTGTAGGTTGCTTGAGAGGCATCCGGCCGGTCCAAGGAGCACCATTGAGCCGCACATCCCTGCCCCTCGTGGAGATCTCCGGCACCCCGCGCGAACGCGGGCGCCAGTACGGTGAGCAGGCGCGCGAGCGGGTCCAGCGCTCGCTCACCTACTACGCCGAGGCGTTCGGGCACGCCAGCGGCCTGTCGTGGGAGCAGGTCGTGCGGCGCGCGGCGCGCTGGGCGGGGCCGAGCAAGGCGTTCGCGCCGGAGCTGGTCGAGGAGATGGAGGGCATCGCCGAGGGCGCGGGCGTCGGCTTCCTCGACGTGCTCGCGCTGAACGCCCGCGGCGAGATCATCTACGACACCACGTTCAGCGCCATGGAGGCCGACGGCTGCACCTCGTTCGCGCTGATGGGCGAGGCGACGGGCGACGGCCACGTCTACGCCGGGCAGAACTGGGACTGGCGCGAGGGCGTCTCCGGCACGCTGATGGTGCTCAGAGTGGTCCAGCCGGGCCGCCCGACCGTCGTCATGCACGTCGAGGCGGGGCAGGTGGGGCGGCAGGGCGCCAACTCGGCGGGCATCGCGCTCAACGCCAACGGGCTCGGCGGGCGCTTCGACGACTCGGTGGGCGTGCCGCAGACGCTGATCAGGCGCAGGGTGCTCGACAGCGGCAACCTCAGCGCCGCGCTGGAGACGCTGACCGGGACCAAGGCCCACATCGCCAGCAACGCGCTGGTGACGCACCAGGCCGGCTTCGCGATCGACCTGGAGACCACGCCGGGGGCGGTCGGCTGGATGTACCCGGCCCACGGGCTGCTCGTGCACGGCAACCACTACCAGGCGTTCGTGCCGCCGCAACTCGCCGCCCACTACCGGCCGAGCGCCGCCGACTCGCTGGTCCGGGTGCCGAGGGCCGAGGGCGGGCTGCGTACGGTGCGCGAGGCATCAGGCACCGACGAGGCCCGCAAGCGCATCAGGGCCGCCATGTCCGACCACCTCGGCTTCCCCGAGTCCCTCTGCACCCATCCCGACCCGGGGCAGCCCGCCGTCAAGCGGTGGGCGACTCTGCTGTCGAGCTGCGTCGACCTCACCACGGGCGACTACCTGATCGCGGCCGGGACGCCCTGCGACCACGAGTACGAGCGCCTGCCGTGGAATCTCTACGACGGGCCGCACGGCGACGCCCGGATCTAGCGCTTCCAGACGCGCGGTCGAGCTTCCAGACGTGCGGTCCAGCGTTTCCAGGCGTGCGGTTCAGCTTTTCCAGGCCTGCACGTTCGACCGGGCGAAGTCCGCGAAGTCGCGGGCCGGGCGGCCGAGCGCATCCCGCACGCCGTCCGTCACGCTCGCGTTGCGGCCGTCCAGGATGTCGGTGAACAGGTGCCCCAGGCCCTCCGCGGCCTCGCGCGGCACCCCGTGCCGCACCGCCGCGGCCATGTACTCCTCCGCCGTGACGCGGACGAACGCGATCCGCCTGCCGGTGATCTCCGTCAGCTCTTCCGCCACGTCCGCGAACGTCAGCAGCCTCGGGCCGGTCAGCTCGTACAGCCTGCCCGCGTGCCCCTCCTCGGTGAGCGCGGCCACGGCCACGTCCGCGATGTCCTCCACGTCCAGGAACGGCTCGGGCACGTCGGCGGCGGGCAGCGCGATCACGCCGTCCAGCACCGCGCCGAGCAGGAAGTCCTCGGTGAAGTTCTGCATGAACCAGCTACAGCGCAGAATCGTCCAGTCGACGCCCGACTCCCGCACGGTGCGCTCGCTGGCTTCGGCCTCCGGCTCGCCGCGGCCGGACAGCAGGACCAGCTTGCGCACGCCGCTGCGGACGGCCAGCTCGGTGAACGCCTTGATGTCGTCGTGCGCGCCGGGGAAGGCCAGGTCGGGATAGTAGGACAGGTAGACGGCCGTGACGCCGTCGAGCGCCGCCTGCCAGGTGCCGCGGTCCTGCCAGTCGAAGGCCGGGGCGGCGGAGCGGGAGCCGACCCGTACGGGCAGGCCGAGCGAGGTGAGCCGGTCAGCGACGCGGCGGCCGGTCTTGCCGGTGCCGCCGAGTACCAAAATCATCATGTAACTAGTAAGTCGCCATACCGATAAGACTCTCCATGGTTGAGAAGCGCAATCCCATATGCGATCGTCTAACCCATGGACCAGCTCGCGGCGCTCCTCGACGGCCCGAGAGCCCGCGGGGCCTTCCTCCTCCGCTCGATCCTGCGTCCGCCGTGGTCGCTGCGCATCCAGGACGAGGCGCCGCTGTCGGTGATCGCGCAGGTGCGGGGCGAGTCGTGGATCATGTTCGACGACGCCGAGCCCGTACACCTGGCGCCCGGGCAGGTGGCCATCGCGCGCGGGCCCGAGCCGTACACCGTGGCCGACGAGCCAGGCACCAGGCCGCAGGTCGTCATCCACCCCGGCCAGCACTGCACCACCATCGACGGCGAGGCCCTCTACGCCTCCCTCGACCTGGGCATCCGCACGTGGGGCAACAGCACGGACGGCGACACCGTGCTGCTCACCGGCACCTACAACTTGGAGGGCGAGGTCAGCAGGCGGCTGCTCGAAGCGCTGCCCCAGCTCATCGTGGAGCCGGGCGGCCCGATCATCGGGCTGCTGGGAGCGGAGATCGTCAAGGACGAGCCCGGCCAGGAAGCGGTCCTCGACCGGCTGCTCGACCTGCTGCTCATCGCCGTCCTGCGAGCCCACTTCGCCACGCACGAGGCGCCCGCCTGGTACCGCGCGATGAGCGACCCGGTCGTCGGCAAGGCCATGCGCATGCTGCACAACAACCCCGCCCACCCGTGGACGGTCGCCGCCCTGGCCGCCGAGGTGGGCGTCTCCAGGGCCGCGCTGGCCAGGCGTTTCACCGAGCTGGTCGGTGAGCCGCCGATGTCCTTCCTCACCGACTGGCGCCTGGCCCTGGCCGCCGACCTGCTGCGCGAGCCCGACGCCACGATCGGCTCGGTCGCCAGGAAGGTCGGGTACGGCAGCCCGTTCGCGCTCAGCGCCGCCTTCAAACGGGTGCACGGCGTCAGCCCGCAGGAACACCGGGCGGCGGCTAAGTGAAACCCCTGCTCCTGCTCGACGTGGACGGCGTGCTCAACCCGATGGGCCGCCCCACGCCCGACTTCCGCCGCTACCGCTGCACGATCGGCGCCGACGTCTACACCGTGCACCTCAACCCCCGCCACGGCCGCCGCCTGCTCGAACTGGCCCTGGCCACCGGCTCCGAGCTGGTCTGGGCCACCACCTGGGAACATCACGCCAACGACTGGATCGCCCCCCGCATCGGCCTGCCCTCGCTGCCCGTCATCACCATGGGCGCCCCCTCCTCCGCAGGCGTGCCGGCGAGCGAGCACGGCGAGATGTTCAAGACGCCGCACGTGGCGGCGTACGCGGGGCAGCGGCCGTTCGTCTGGTTCGACGACCAGGTGTGGGCGGAGGACGAGGAGTACCTCAGGGTCCATCAGGGTCTGGCCGACTTCCTGCTCATCCACGTGGATCCGCGACAGGGACTGACCAGCCGACATCTGGGCATGGCACATGAATGGCTGACCCTTACAGGGTTTTCTCAGGGTTCCTGACGGGAGTCTTGCGGCCACGCTGTCCGTTTTCCAGATAGGTCGCGAAAACCACACGGAGGAACAGCATGTACCGCTCTCGTGAGCACCGGATCATCGCAGGCGTCTGCGGCGGGCTCGCCGACAAGATGGGCCTGCCGCCCACCCTCGTACGGATTCTCTGGCTGCTGCTGTCGCTCATTCCGGGGCCGCTCTGGGTGGTCTACGTCGTGATGTGGATCCTGATCCCGGAAGCGCCGAAGGGCTACGCCGGTGGGGCGAGCCGCGCCACCTGATCCCGGGTCGGGGCGTCCAGCTCCGCCTGCAAGAGCCCGTTGTTCACGCCCGGCCGGCAGTCCGGCATGACGTGCACCCAGGCCGCCGGTCCTTCCCCGTAGCGGAAGACCAGCCGGAACGAGTCGCTCACAGGCCCCGCCTGCTGGCAGCCGTTCGTGCTCGGCCTGGTCCCGGGCGTGTTCAGCGCCGCGGCGAGCGCGGCGGCCTCCCGCGCGCCGTGCTCGGACCGCGCGCCCGGCTTCTGGCCCGGCGTGAGCCTGCAGACCAGCATGCTGACGGCCCCTTCCGGCACCATCTGCTCGTTCTGCCCGCGCCGGCCGAGCGATTCGTCGCAGGGGTCGTCGGGCTGAGGGAGGCTCCAGGTCCCCGTCCGGAAGGCGGCGGTGAGGCCGCGGCCGAGATAGACGTCGCTGGTGGCCGTGCCGTTGGTGATCGTGGCGCACGAGTTGACCTCTTCCGCGCCGCCCAGCCACAGCGTGCCGCCGTCGGAGTAGGCGAAACGGACCAGGTAGTTCGTCATCCGGCCGCCCATCAGCGTGCAGCCACGTTCGGCGTTCGCGGTGTCGATCGGCAGGTAGGCCAGGTCGCGGGCCATCGCCTCGGTGTTCTGGTGGTTCAGCGTGCGCCATCCGTCCAGCTTCTCGCCGCCCGGGTCGGTGTTCCGGCCGGGGTAGGCGCAGATCAGCGCGAGGTCCGGCGCGCCGGGTACCAGCCGGTCCGCGGCGCCGTCGAGGTCGGCGGCGTCCGGGACCCAGCCGCCGATCTTCTCGCTGTCCCACTGCTGCGGGCAGAAGGGCGGCGCCGGTGGGGATCCCTGCGCGACGGCGCACCCCGAGACCGCGAGCAGCCCGGCGATGAGCCAGTGGAGTGATCTCACACCGGTTGAGACGGATGCCGTCTCCGAGTGGTTCAGGCCTTTATTCGGTTGTGAGCCGTGCGGAGCGTCGCTCAGGATGGCCGCCATGACGACTCGACGCGCGGACATGTTCACCGAGGACGGCAGACCATCCGACGACGACCCGCGCGAGCACGGGCCCCGGCTCGGCGACGAGCGCGCCACGCTGGCGGAATCGCTGCGCTGCCTGCGCCTCACGCTGGAGCTGAAGTGCGCGGGGCTCGACGCGGAGCAGATGGCGCGGCGGGCGGTGGAGCCCTCGACGATGTCGCTGCTGGGGCTGGTGCGGCATCTGGCCGAGGTGGAGCGGGCGACGTTCCGCAGGCTGCTGGCGGGGCAGGACGTGCCCAAGCTGTACTGCTCCGACACCGACCGTGACGGTGACTTCGACGGCGCGGTCGCGGACCCCGAGGTGGTCGCCGAGGCGTGGCGGACGTGGCGGGCGGAGGCGGAGTTCTCCACAAGGTTCCTGGCCGAGGTGCCCAGCCTGGAGGCGACCGCTGACGACCCGCAGAACCTGCACGGCAGCGGTGGCGGGGCGATGTCGCTGCGCGAGGTGGTGCTGGGGATGATCGAGGAGTACGCCCGGCACATGGGCCACGTGGACCTCCTGCGCGAACGGATCGACGGGCGCATCGGCCAGTAGGACAGGCCCGTAGGAGGCGCGTGCCTGGGCGTCCGCGCGGCGACATATCCTCGAAGCATGAGGGCAAGGCCGCTGACGCTCATCCAGGATGAGCTCGTCGATTACGACCAGGCGATGGAGCGCATGACCGACCTCGTCGGGCAGCGCCAACGGGACGAGCGGCCGGACACGCTCTGGCTGCTGAGCCACCCGTCCGTCTACACGATCGGCCGCCGCACCCCGATGGCCCACCTGCCCGACCCCACGCGCGGCATCCCCGTCGTCGAGACCGGGCGCGGCGGCCAGCTCACCTACCACGGGCCCGGTCAGCTCGTGGGTTACCTCATCGTCAAGCTGGACGAGGGCGAGGGGATCGTCGACTACGTGCGCGAGGTGGAGCTGCGGCTGGTCGAGGCGCTGGGCAAGCTGGGGCTGCCGGCCGAGCGGCGCGACACGCCGCCCGGGTCGGAGCTGCTGACCGGGGTGTGGACGGCCGAGACCGGTCGTAAGATCATCTCGATCGGGATGCGGCAGAGCAGGGGCGTCACCAGTCACGGGTTCGCGCTCAACGTCGACGGCGACCTGACGCCGTGGAGCTGGGCCGTGGCCTGCGGGATGCCCGACGTGGACATGACCTCGCTCAAGCGCGAGCTGGACGACGCCGCGATGCCCCGGGTGCGCGCGGCGGTGGCCGAGGCGTTCGAGGCCTCCTGACAGGCCGAGGTCATTCTCAGGGAGGAAATCTTGTTATTTCTCCCCGTTCGTCCCTGCAAATAGGCAATGATCCAATCTTGATCGCACGCCCCGACGGGGGGATCGATCGAAGATTGGAGCACTGTGCGAAGAAGGTTTTCCCTGCTCGCCGCCGCCTTAATGGCGATGGCGACACTCTCGTCCGTCGCCCCCGCCAACGCGGACACGGCTGAGACGACACGCACGATCACCTGGGCGCCCTGCGAGGAGGAGCCCAGCGCCGAGTGCGGCAAGCTCACTGTCCCGGTCGACTGGTCCAAGCCGGACGGGCCGACCGTCGACATCGCGGTCGCCCGGCGCAAGGCCACCGACCCGTCGGCCCGCATCGGCTCGCTGGTGATCAACCCGGGGGGCCCGGGCGGTTCCGGCGTGGAGGCCGCGTACGGCGCCACCTGGTTCACCGACGAGCTGCAGAAGCGGTTCGACATCGTCGGCTTCGACCCCCGGGGTGTGGGGCGCAGCAATCCGGTGATCTGCTCGGCGTCGGTCTACAACCAGATGCCGCACACCGTGATGAAGAGCCAGGCCGACTTCGACGCCTGGAACTCGTTCACCAAGAAGCTGCACGCCGACTGCCGCGAGCGCACCGGCCCGCTGTACGACCACGTCGACTCCACGGACGTGGCTCGTGACCTGGACGCGCTGCGCGCCGCCCTCGGCGAGGAGAAGCTCACCTACTACGGCATCTCCTACGGCACGCTGATCGGCCAGATGTACGCCGAGCTGTTCCCGGACCGCGTCCGGGCGCTCGGGCTCGACAGCAACATGGACCACAGCCTCGGTGTCACGGGCTTCCTGTCCACCGAGGCGCTCGCCGTCGAGGACGCCTTCGACCAGTTCGTCGGCTGGTGCGACCAGGAGCCGAGCTGCGTGCTGCACGGCCAGGACGTCCGCGCGATCTGGAAGAGCCTGCTGGACAAGGCTCGCAAGGGCGAGCTCGTCTACCCCAGCACCGGCACGAAGATGACGGAGCTGCAGGTCATCTACAACGCCGCGCTGGGCAACGAGGGGCCCGACTGGGTGACGCTGAGCCAGACGATCAACTGGCTGAACGGCGGCGCCGAGCCGGACTGGGTGCCTCCGCTGCCGGGCCGCGGGCCCGTCGAGGGGGACGTGGCGTACCTGCCGACCGCGATCCTCTGCCAGGACTACAACCTCAGGGTGCGTAACTACACCGAGTACGCCGCGCTGATGAAGGTGTCCGGCAAGCTGGCGCCGGACACGCGGTACCACCCGTACCCGGTCGACGACCTGCCGATCTGCATGAACTACGGGACCACCAACCCGCCGCACGAGCTGAAGTACACGGGCGACGCCCCGCTGCTGCTCGGCAACTCGCTGCACGACCCGGCCACGCCGTGGATCTGGTCGGCCAACGCGGCCCGCCAGCTCGGCTCCAAGGCGGTGCTGCTCACGTACGAGGGCTGGGGTCACCGCATCTACGGCAAGGACAAGTGCCAGACGGACATCTTCGACGAGTACCTGATCTCGCTGAAGGTGCCCGCGCACGGCACGCGCTGCGCCGTGGGCACGCCTGAGGAGACGATGAAGCTCAAGAGCGCGAAGCCGGCCTGGCCGACTGACCGCCTCTCCTGGTAAGGCCGTCGGGTACGGCGCCCGCGCCGTACCCGACGCTGTTTCACGTGGTGGGGACCTCGTCGACCGTCCGGCGGGGTCCCGTGAACCAGTGGCGGGCCGACAGGGCCCACCACAGCGCGATCCCGATCAGCACCACCCCGACGGCGATCGGCGCGTAGTTGACCGACGTCCAGGTGAAGTCGGGGCTGCCCGGCACGCCGGCCGGTGAGAACGGCATGATGAAGTAGATCGAGACGATCACGATCTCGACGCAGGCGATCCAGCACAGCGCCTTGTACTTCTTGCCGAGCGTCCACGGCCCCGGCTGGAAGGCGTCGCCCATGCGCAGCCGCAGCCAGATCGGGATGAGGAAGGCCAGGTAGAGCCCGATGACGGCGATCGAGACGACGGCGTAGAAGGCGACCGGCGTGGTCAGGCCGGCGGGGGCGTAGAGGGCGGGCAGCGTGAGCAGGGCGGCGGCGACGCAGCCCGCGATGATCGCGTTGACGGGGGTGCGGTTGCGGTCCACCTTCGACCACAGGCGCCAGCCGGGCACGGCGCCGTCGCGCGAGAACGCGTACGTCATCCTGGACATCGAGGTCACGCAGCTCATCCCGCAGAAGAACTGGCCGATCGTGGAGATCGCGAAGACGGCCGTGGCGAGCGGGGACGACAGCGCGGTGTCGAAGATAGCGCCGACGAAGCCGGCGTTCTTGTTGATCTCGTCCACGTGTGTGGCGGCGAACAGGAACGACAGCAGCAGGATCCAGCCGCCGATGGCGGAGTAGAAGATCGACTGCCACAGGCCCCTGGCCGCGCTCCTGGCCGCGCCCTGGGTCTCCTCCGACACGTGCGCGCAGGCGTCGAAGCCGGTGATCGTGTACTGGGTGAGCAGGAAGCCGAGCGGCAGCACGTACAGCCAGAAGGGCAGCCCGTCCGAGCCGTCGCCGAAGCCCGAGTTGTTGTTGGTGCCGAAGAAGACGAAGGAGGCCGACTGGTGGTTCTCCGGGGCGAAGATCAGGATGGCCACGATGATCGCGGCGCCGGCCACGTGCCACCAGACGCTCACGTTCTGCAGCAGTGAGATGAGCTTGTGGCTGTAGATGTTGATCAGCGCGTGCAGCGCGAGAATGATCACGAAGAGGAGGAACGCCTGGGGGAGGGTGGCCTCCCAGGCGCCGCCGGTCAGGCGGTTCAGGGTGATGTTGAGGAAGGTCGCGCAGCCGTAGTCGACCGACGCGGTGACGGCGATGAGGCCGATGAGGTTCAGCCAGCCGGTGAACCAGCCGTGGATCGGCTTGCCCAGCTTGGCGGCCCACCAGTAGATGCCGCCCGCCGTCGGGTATGCCGACACCAGCTCCGACATGCAGAAACCGATGATCAGGATGAACAGTGAGATCAGCGGCCAGCCCCAGGAGATGGCGATGGGGCCGCCGTTGTTCCACGCCTGACCGAAGGTCGTGAAGCAGCCGGCGAGGATGGAGATGATCGAGAAGGAGATGGCGAAGTTCGAGAAACCGCTCCAGGTGCGGGCCAGCTCCTGCTTGTAGCCGAGCTCGGCCAGTCGCCTGGAATCCTCTTCAGTGGTCATGTGAGGTCTCCCTGGGGGGCGCGGAGGACGCTCCTTTTGGTCTACGTCTAGACCATTTCTGCCCAGGGGACAAGGCGTTACAGCGGGGTTTCGATCTCGTCAGGCCCTGAGGTGGCCTCCCCGGCACGTGCGGGGAGACCACCGCGAGGGGGTGTCAGGACATGGCGTCCATGGCGGCCTGGCAGAAGGCCTTGAGGTCGTCCGGCTTGCGGCTGGTGACCAGGGTGTTCGGCCCGTTCGTGCAGACCATGACCTCCTTGTCCACCCAGGTCGCCCCGGCGTTGCGCAGGTCCGTCTGCAGGCTGGGCCAGGACGTCAGGGTCCGGCCGCGTACGACGTCCGCCTCGATCAGCGTCCACGGCGCGTGGCAGATGGCGGCCACCGGTTTGCCCGCGTCGAAGAACGACCGGACGAACCGTACGGCTTCCGGCACCGTGCGCAGGAAGTCCGGGTTCGCGACGCCGCCCGGCAGCACGAGGCCGTCGTAGGACGAGGCCTCTTCCACCGTTTCGTCCACGGCGAAGGTGTCCGCCTTGTCCAGGTGGTTGAACCCCTGGATCTGGCCGGGAGAGGTCGAGACGAGCCGGGGCGTGCCGCCGGCCTGCTTGACCGCCTTCCACGGTTCGGTGAGCTCCACCTGCTCGACTCCCTCGGGAGCGACCAGGAAAGCGATGGTCTTGCCGTCCAGCATGTGACTGCCCTCCCTTGTTTCCACCCCTCTTTCCGTGACCGCCGGATGTATGCGTCTTTACCCCTAGGGGGTATATTGTGGGGCACGAGAGCCGAGAGTGAGGAGTGTGACCATGACTGTCGCGACGTACCAGGTGGACGGCATGACCTGCGGCCACTGCGTGAGCGCCGTGACCGAGGAGGTCGGCAAGGTGACCGGCGTGAGCGGGGTCGAGGTCGATCTGGCGAACGGGGCGGTCACCGTGACCAGCGCGGCGCCGATCGACGTCGCGCTGATCGACGCCGCGGTGGTCGAGGCCGGTTACGAGCTGGGTGGCAAGGTCGAGCTGCTGCCTCAGGTGAGCGGGTCGTCGTGCTGCGGTTCCGGCGGTTGCCACTAGCTCACCGGGGCAGCGGCCGTTGACGTCGGAGGAGGAGCGGCGCCGCGTCATGCGCCCGGACGCCGGACGGCTAGCCCTGCTCGGCGTGCCGGGCACGCAGTCGATGGTGGGCCGGCCAGCAGACGGCGGCGCCGACGGCGTACCAGAGCAGGTCGGGCGGGTTGAACGTGCTGCCCAGCACCGGCCGCAGCGGCTCGGGAATCTCCCCGAGCTGGGCGAACTCGATCGCCCAGCTCAGCCCGGCCGACACCGCCGCCGCCACCCACGGCCGGATCCTGGGCAGGGCGAGCACGAGGAGCGCGTAGATCAGCGCGGTGTAGAGCGCGTCGCCCGCGTACTTCGAGAAGGCGCCGTCCCAGAGCGCCCGGACGCCGAGCCCGCACGCGACGATCACGACGCAGGTTAGGGCGGTCGGCAGGCGGGGCACCAGCTCAACGTAGTGCCAAGTGCGCTGAAAATTTACACCGCCAAAGGAAACGAAGGTGAAACAATTTTCCGCACCTCGTTGACATGCGGACTCCGTATGGTGTGCCTTTCTCTACACAGGAACCCCCCTGCCTGAAGGTGAGGCACTCATGAGGAGATGGTTCGCACGCCTGGCCGCGCTGGGCGTCGCGCTATTAGTGGCCGGTACGGGCACCACGGCCGCCCTTGCCCAAGATCCGGCGGCGGGGAAGAAAGTCTTTCGCGTCGGCGCGACGCAGGCCATGGACTCGATGAACCCCTTCCTCGCGGTCCGCCTGGTCTCGACGTCGATCCACCGCTGGATGTACGGCTACCTGACGGTGCCCGACTCCAAGACCCTCCAGCCCAGCCCCGACCTGGCCGAATCGTGGACCACGTCCGAGGACGGGCTCACGTGGACGTTCAAGATCCGCGCCGCGAAGTGGTCCGACGGCAAGCCCGTCACGGCCGAGGACGCGGCCTGGACGTTCAACAAGATGATGACCGACGAGGCCGCCAAGACCGCCAACGGCCCCGCGGTGGAGAACTTCGAGAGCGTCACGGCCAACGGCCAGGACCTGACCATCAAGCTGAAGGCGCCGCAGGCGTCCATGCTGGAGAACCCGGTCCCGATCATGCCCAAGCACGCTTGGGAGTCGGTCACCGACATGGCCAACTACGACGCCGAGAAGTACCCGACCGTGAGCAGCGGCCCGTACATCGCGGTCGAGCACAAGAAGGACCAGTACGTCAAGCTGCAGGCCAACCCCAACTACTGGCGGGGCAAGCCGAAGATCGACGAGCTGCAGGTCATCTTCTACGACAACCCGCAGGCCGCGATCGCCGGCCTGAAGAAGGGTGACATCGACCTGCTCGGCCGGATGACCCCGCAGGAGTTCGAGGCCATCCAGAACGACCCGAACATCGAGGCCTGGAACACCCAGGGCCGCCGCGCGGCCTACCTCCAGGTCAACCACGGCGCCACCACCACCGACGACAAGGCGGTCGGCGACGGTCACCCGGCGCTGAAGGACCTCAAGGTGCGCCAGGCGCTGCACTACGCCATCGACAAGCAGAAGCTGGTCGACGAGGTGCAGAACGGCCTGGCCAAGCCCGCCGACGGCTCCATCGTGCCGCCGATGTACAAGGACTTCTTCTGGGAGGCCACCGGCGAGGAGAAGGTCTCCTACGACCCCGCCAAGGCCAACCAGATCCTTGACGACGCCGGCTACAAGAAGGGCGCCGACGGCGTCCGCACGATGCCCGACGGCGACCGCAAGCTGGAGTTCCGCTTCACCATCCACACGGAAACGCCGATCGAGGACAAGCTCGCCGAGTACCTCACCGCCTTCTTCAAGGAGGTCGGCATCACGCTGACCACGGTGAAGCTGGAGTCCAGCAAGTTCACCGAGGAGACCGGCGTCACCGGTAACTTCGACATCGCGATCAGCGGCTGGTCGGTCAACCCCGACCCGGAAGAGGTCATGGCCACCCACCTGTGCAGCCGCAGGCCGGCACCGGGCGGCGAGGGCGGCGGCACCGAGTCGTTCTTCTGCGACGACACCTTCGAGAAGCTCTACCAGGATCAGCTCAAGGAGCTCGACCGCCCCAAGCGCGTCGACCTGCTCAAGCAGATGCAGGAGCGGCTCTACACCCAGGCGCCGATCATCGCGATCTACTACACCAACGACCTGGAGGGTTACCGCAAGGACAAGGTCACCAGCATCACCCCCATCCCTGAGGACAAGGGTCTGCTGTACGGCGGCAGCGGCTACTGGCCGTTCTACACCGTGGACGTCAAGGCCGCTGCGGCAGCCAGTGGCGCCACCGGCGGCGGCTCCAACACCGGCCTCATCGCCGGCATCGTCGGCGCCGTGGTGGTCATCGGGGCCGCGGCCTTCTTCCTGACCAGGCGGCGCAAGAGCACCGCAGACGAGCGCGAATGACGACACCGCTCGAAGCAGCAGAGCCCGCCGCCGTCCAGGCGGCGGGCCCTGGTGACGAGCGCCCCACCAGCCGCGGCACGCTGCGGTACGCGCTGTCCAAGGGCGGTGGGGCGCTGTTCAGCATCGCCATGGTGCTGGTCGGCACGTTCTTCGTGTTCCGGCTGCTGCCCGGCGACCCCGTGCGCAACCTGGCGCAGGGCCGCAACATGACGCCGAGCCAGCTCGACATGGAACGCCGGCGGCTCGGCCTCGACAAGCCGCTGCTCGACCAGTTCATCGACTTCGTCGGCGACACGCTCAGGCTCGACCTCGGCACCTCCTACGAGTACAAGCGGCCCGTCCTCGACCTCATCGGCGAGCGCCTCGGCCCGACCCTGCTGCTCGCGGGCACCGGCCTGGTGATCGCGGTCAGCCTCGGCATCTGGCAGGGCACGCGGGCCGGCTGGCGGCACGGCACCCGGTTCGACCGCCTGTCCACGGGCACGTCGCTGCTGTTGTGGTCGGTGCCGACGTTCTGGCTCGGGCTGCTGCTCATGATGGTGTTCGGCGTCGGCATCGGGCCGATCCCCGGCATCTTCCCGTTCCGGGGCATCGAGAGCGTGGACGCGCCCGACGGGTTCGCGTACGTGCTGGACGTGGCCTCCCACATGGTGCTGCCCTGCCTGACGCTGGTGGCCGTGGTCTACGCGCAGTACCTGCTCGTCATGCGCTCGTCGCTGATGGAGGAGGTCAGCCAGGACTACGTCACCGTCGCCAAGGCCAAGGGCCTGCGCGACGACGAGGTACGCCGCCGCCACGCGGTGCCCAACGCCCTGCTGCCCACCGTGACGCTGGTCTTCATGCGCATCGGCTTCGTCGTCGGCGGCGCGGTCACCGTCGAGACGATCTACACCTGGCCCGGGCTCGGGCAGTTGTTCTACGAGGCGATCAGGGTGCCCGACTTCACGCTCATGCAGGGCACCTTCCTACTGATCACCGTAGCCGTGATCGTCATGAACACGCTGGCCGACGTGGTCTACCACCTACTCGACCCGAGGGTGAGGTCGGCGTGACCAGTGTCTCCACGGCCCGCAGGCGGCTCGCGCTGAGCCGCTTCTGGGCCGAGTACCGCCAGCACCGCGGCGGCGTGATCGGCCTGGTCGTGCTCGTCGCCGCCGTGCTGCTCGCGCTGGTCGCGCCGCTGTTCATCAGCGAGGAGGTGACCAGCGTCGTCAAGGGCGTCGGCGAGAAGTGGGCGGCGCCGAGCCTGAGCGAGCCGTTCGGCACCGACGAGTCCGGCCGCTCGATCCTGCTGATGGTCTGGTGGGGCTCGCGCACGTCGCTGCTCATCGGCTTCCTCGCGGCGCTGCTCAGCATCGTCATCGGCCTGGTCGTCGGCGTGGCCGCCGGGCACTTCCGCGGCTGGCTGGGCGCCGCCCTGATGCGGGTCACCGACTGGTTCCTGGTGCTGCCCTCGCTGGTCACGGCCCTGGTGCTGGCGGCGGTCCTGGGCGGGAGCACGTTCACCATCATCATGGCCATCGGCATCACCACCTGGCCGTCCACCGCCCGCCTGATCAGGGCGCAGACGCTCGCCGTCGAGGCCAGGCCGTACATCGAGCGCTCCAAGGCGCTCGGCGCCGGACACTGGCACATCACCACCCGGCACGTGCTGCCGAACGTGGCGCCGCTGCTGCTCGCCAGCACCACGCTGGAGGTCGCCAGCGCCATCGTCACCGAGTCCACGCTGGCCTTCCTCGGCGCCAGCTCCAACAAGACCTCGTGGGGCACCATGCTGCGCGCCTCCTACGACTTCGGCGCCGCCAACGAGGGCGCCTGGTGGTACATCCTCATCCCCGGCCTGGCCATCCTCGTCGTCGTGATGGCGTTCACCCTCGTGGGGCGGGCGCTGGAGGCCGTGCTCAACCCCCGGCTGAGGAGGGCCGCATGAGCCTGCTCGAACTCGACGACGTGTCGGTGACCTACCGCATCGCCTCCGGCGAGGTGCCCGCCGTACGCGGGGTGTCCTTGACCCTGGACGCCGGAGCGGCACTCGGCATCGCCGGCGAGTCAGGATCCGGCAAGTCGACGCTGGCCATGGCGCTGCTGCGGCTCCTGCCCCGCGACGCGCGCGTCGGCGGCCGGATCCTGCTCGACGGCGACGACGTGCTCGCCATGAAGTGGGGCCGCCTGCGCGCCGTACGGTGGGCCGAGGCGTCCATCGTCTTCCAGGGCGCCCAGCACGGCCTCAACCCCGTGCGCCGGATCGGCGAGCAGATCGCCGAACCGCTGCTCGTGCATGACCTGGCCAAGCCGGACGCCGCCCGCAAGCGCGTCGCCGAACTGCTCGAACAGGTCGGCCTGCCCGCCTGGCGGGCCCGCAGCTACCCGCACGAGCTGTCCGGCGGGCAGCGGCAGCGCGTCATGATCGCGATGGCGCTCGCCTGCTCGCCCCGGCTGATCATCGCTGACGAGCCGACCACCGCGCTCGACGTGATGGTGCAGGCCCAGGTGCTCACCCTGATCAAGGAGCTGGTCGCCGAGCAGGGCATCTCGCTCATCATGATCTCGCACGACCTGTCCGTGCTCGCCGACGTCTGCGACCAGCTCGCCGTCATGTACGCGGGGCGCGTCGTCGAGCACGGGCCGTCCGGCGAGGTGTTCCACGAAGCCCGGCACCCCTACAGCCGGGCGCTGGCCGCGGCCTTCCCCACCGTGGGGGACCCCGTCTCCCGGATGGCGCCCAAGGGGCTCGGCGGCGACCCGCCCGACCCGATGCACCTGCCGGGCGGGTGCTCGTTCCATCCGCGCTGCCCTGTTGTGCTGGACGAGTGCTCGTCGATCGATGTGGAGCTCTGGCCGGCCGGGGATGGGCGGAGGGCGGCTTGCGTGCGCGTCAGGGAGACGGAGGACGCCTCATGACCTCACCTCAGCTTCCTCGCCCTCGCCATTGCCATCGCACACAACCCATGACCTCACCCCAGATCGACGCGGAGGTCTCATGACCGAGACGCAGACGGCCGCGGAGGCGGTCGCGACCACCCGGCCGGCCCTGCTGGAGGCCCGCGACCTGCACGTCGAGTTCTCCTCCCGAGGCCGCCGCGCCCGCGCCGTGGACGGCGTCAACCTGGCCATCGGCGAAGGCGAGATCGTCGCCCTCGTCGGCGAGTCAGGCTGCGGCAAGACCACGCTCGCCCGCACCCTGCTCGGCCTCGAACGCCCCACCACCGGCGAGGTCCGCTACGACGGCGACCCACTCAGCTACACCTCCAAGGCGCTCAAGGCGTACCGCAGGCAGGTGCAGCTCGTCCTCCAGGACCCGACCGGCTCACTCAACCCCAGGCACACCGTGTACGAGGCCGTCGCCGAAGGCCCCCGCATCCACGGACTGCGCGACGAGCAGGACGTCGTGTCCACCGCCCTGTCCCACGCCGGCCTGCGGCCACCCGACCGGTTCTTCCTGCGCTACCCGCACGAGCTGTCGGGTGGGCAGCGGCAGCGCGTCGTCATCGCCGGCGCCCTCGCGCTCAACCCCAAGGTGCTCATCGCCGACGAGCCGGTCGCCTCCCTGGACGCCTCCGTACGCGGCGAGATCCTGGCCCTGCTGCTCCGGCTGCGCGCCGAACTGGGCCTGTCGGCGCTCGTCGTCACCCACGATCTGGGCCTGGCCTGGAACATCGCCGACCGCGTGGCCGTGATGTACCTGGGCAGGATCGTCGAATCCGGGCCCGTCGAGCAGGTGCTGACCGCGCCGCGGCACCCGTACACGCAGGCCCTGATGTCGGTGCTGCCCGAGTCGCCGGAACGCGTCGTACTGACCGGCGAGCCGCCGGACCCGACCCGCATCCCCGGCGGCTGCCGCTTCCACGCCCGCTGCCAGGTACTCGCCTCCGGCAAGGCCGCCGAGGCGGGGGTGGACGGGCGGTGCCGTACCCAGCTGCTGGACATCCTGCCCGCCACGGCGGAGGCGCAGGCGGCCTGCTACTACGCGGAGACGGCCGGCCAGTGACCCGGTGATCGGGCCGGTGGAAACGCCGCGGAAACCGCCGCGGCGTTACTGCTGGTTCCCATGAGAACATCACTGACTGCCCTGACAGCCGTGACGGCGCTGGCGGCTTCCTCCGCGATGCCAACAGCGGCCCTCGCATCACCTTCGGCCCTCGCATCACCTTCGGCCCTCGCATCACCTTCGGTCCTCGCATCGGCTTCGGCGGTTCTCGCGTCGCCGGCGGCTGCGACCGTGCCGAGCTCCGGCGTGCCGTCGTCCTCCGTGGCCTGGAAACCCTGCCCGTCCTACACCGACGAGGTGGCACGCGGCCTGGGCGTCGCACAGGACAAGATCGCGTCCTTCCACAGCCTGATGAGACGCCTGGAATGCGGGACGGTCACCGTCCCCCTGAACCACCACGACCCCGCCGGACGCGAGATCGACATCGCCGTGACCCGCCTGGCCGCCACAGACCGAACCCACCGCCTCGGCGCCATCACCGTCCTCCCAGGCGGTCCGGGCAACAGCGGCTACCTGGACCCCATCCTGCGCGCCGCCCTGAGGAACGACCAGATGGCAGGCCTCAACGAGCACTACGACATCATCGGCTTCGACCCGCGCGGAGTGGGCTACAGCACCAAGACCGCTTGCCCCGCCTCCCAGGCAGGGCCGCGACAACCTGGCCCGCTCACCAAGCAGTCGGCCAGAGAGATCTACGACGCCCAGATCGCTGCCAACCAGCAGTGCGCACGCTCCGACCCCGCCTTCCTCGGACAACTCACCACCGAGAACGTCGCCAAGGACCTCGACCTGGTCCGGGCCGCGCTCGGCGAGCCCGAACTCAACCTGCTCGGCTTCTCCTGGGGCACCTACCTGGGCATGGTGTACCGCAGCCTGTACCCGCAACGCACCGGACGGGCCTTCCTGGACAGCGTGGCACCGCCGTGGACCAACCTCGTCGAACACACCGAGGGCGCCGCCCAGGCGGCCGAGGCCAACTTCGGGCGCATGGCCGCCTGGCTGGCCCGCCGCGACGCCCTCTACGGCCTCGGCGCCACCACGCGCCAGGTGCGGGCGGAGGTGGCCGAGCTGGTGCGTGCGTACGATCGGAGCCCCAGGATCTACAGCGACCTCCAGCGCCCCATCGACGGCTCGGCCATCGCCGACCTGGCCAAGCGCAACTCGACGGAGTGGGCACGCGCAGGCAAGGCCCTGGCAGAGCTACGCACCGCCCTCGTCCCCTACACCAGCACCAGCCCCTCGACCGGCCCTTCCACCGGCCCTTCCACCGGCCCTTCCACCGGCCCTTCCACCGGCCCCTCCACCAGCCCCTCCACCAGCACCGCTGCCAGCCCCTCCACCAGCACCGCTGCCAGCCCCTCTGCCAGCACCAGTATTTTCGCCAGCGCCTCCACCGGCACCGCTAACTTCGCCAACACTCCCACCCCGACTCCCACCCGCACCTCTTCCGGCACCGGCACTTCCGCTAGCCCCTCCTCCGGGACCGGCACCGGCACTGGCGCCACCGCCCCGCCCACCGTCAAGGAGCTGCTCGGCGCAGGGATGATGGGCACCCCCGTGCCCGGCGCGCCGGAAATGCTGAACCTGACCATGAACTGGTCGGTCGCCTGCAACGAGGACGACAGCCGACCCACCTTCGACACCGCCTGGCGCACCTACCAGCAGCTCGTCAAGCGCTTCCCGGCGACCGGCCGAGGCTGGGGACTGGGCGGCGCCATGTGCCAGGGCTGGCCGCTACCGGTGCAGCAGGCCACGCTCCGCCGGAGCGACGGCTCGCTGGTGCTGGCGGGCCACTTGCACGAGTTCATGTCCGCCTACGACTGGACGCTGCAAACGCGACGCGCCGTCGGCGGCACCGTCTACACGGTGGCCGATGACGTGCACGTGTCCAGCACGCGGGTGCCGGAGTGCGCCGCCGACGTGGCGCGCTACTTCGAGACGGGCCGGATCGACGGCGGCTGCAAGGGCACCGCCCTGCCAAGCTGACCCCGCCCGGCCCCGGGCGCACAGACGACTTACCAGCCGACCCGGAACCGCCACCATCCAGGCGAGACTCGGAGCCCGGCACCAGCCAGGGCCCGATGTCCTTCACTAACCGAGTGAGGCCCCCAGAGCCCGTCACCGAGGCAGGAGGTTCAGGCCGTCACCCAGGCAAGCGAGCCCCAGAGCCGTCACCAGGCAGCGAAGTCGGCATCGGGGCCGGGCCGCCCGAGGTCGGCGTCGTGCACCAGGATCGCGGCCTGGACGCGGTTCGCCAGCCCCAGCTTGGCCAGCACCCGGCTGACGTGCGCCTTCACCGTCGCCTCCGTCAGCCGCAGCTCCCGGCCGATCTCGGCGTTGGACAGGCCGCGAGCCAGCGCCTTGATCACGTCCCCCTCCCGGCCGGTGAGCCCGTCCAACTGCCTGCGGGCGGCCTCAGCCCGCGAGGGGGCGCGGTCGGCGTACTGCGCGATGACCCGCTTCGTGACGGACGGGGACAGCATGGCCTGACCGTCGGCAACCGTACGCACGGCGGCGGCCAGCTCCCGTGGCGGCGTGTCCTTGAGCAGGAAGCCCACGGCACCCACCCGCAGCGCCTCGTGCACGTACTCGTCCACGTCGAACGTGGTCAGCATGACCACCTTGGGCGGCTCCGGGTCGCCGAGTATGCGTGCGGCGGCGCTCAGGCCGTCCATGACGGGCATCCGCACGTCCATGAGCACCACCTCGGGCCGCAGCCGCCTTACCGCCGACACCGCCTCGGCGCCGTCGCGCGCCTCGCCGATCACCGAGATGTCGCCCGCCGCCTCCAGGATCAACCGCAGCCCCGAACGTACGAGCGCCTCGTCGTCCACCACCAGCACCCGGATCATGTGCAGATCCCGCCACCTACGGCGTGACCACCCACGCGAGATTCGCTCATGCCGATCCCGCCTCCTACGAGGGGGCCGCCTGCGTACGACCCGCTCATCCAGATCCCGCCGCCTCCTGCGGTTCCGCTCCCAGACGGCTCGGCTTGGATGGTCTCGCGGGCTGTGGCGGCACCGCTTACGGGTGGCTTGGTCTTGTGGGTTTTGTGGGCTGCGGCGGTGACGTTCGCGGGTGGCTTGGTCTTGTGGGTTTTGTGGGCTGCGGCGGTGACGTTCGCGGGTGGCTCGGTCTTGTGGGTCTTGTGGGCTGTGGCAGTGACGCTCGCGGGTGGCTCGCTCTTTCGGGGCTCGTGGGCTGTGGCGGGATCACTCACCCACGGCTCGCTCATGCCGGGATCCTGGCGCTGACGAGGAAGCCGCCGCTCTCCTCGGCGCTGGTGCGCAGCGTGCCGCCGAGAAGCTCCACGCGTTCCCGCAGCCCCACCAGGCCCCAGCCCGCGCCCGGCAGCACCTCTCGCTGTGCCTGGCCGGGCAGCACCTCCCGCTGCGCTTGGCCGGGCAGTACTTCTCGCTGTGCCTGGCCCGGCGGCGCCTGCCGCCGTGCGTGCGGTGCCTGGTTGCGTACCTCCACCTGCAGTTCCTGGTCCCCGAAACGCAGCAGCACGTCCGTTCGCGCGTCCCCCGCGTGCTTGTGCACGTTGGTGAGCGCCTCCTGGATCACGCGGTACGCGGTGCGCTCCACCGTCTCCTCGACCGGCCGGGGATCGCCCTCGTCGTGCCGGGTCACGGCGATGCCCAGAGCGCGCGACTGGTCGAGCAACCGGTCGAGGTCGCCGAGCGTGGGCTGCGGCCGGTAGGCGGCGTCGAAGTCGGCAGGCCGGTAGTCGCCGACCAGGCCCGCACGCCGGGCCACGGCCTCAGAGCCGGTCAGCCGGTGGCTGGAGTCAGAGCCGGTCAGCCGGTGGCTGGAGTCAGAGCCGGTCAGCCGGTGGCTGGAGTCAGAGCTGGTCAGCCGGTGGCCGGAGTCGGCGTCGGAGTCGGTTGGCTGGTGGTCGGCGTCAGAGTTGGTTGGCTGGTGGTCGGGGGGAGGCTTGGCGGGTCGGTTTGTCTGGTGGTGGGGTGCGCGGAGCACGCCGAGTACGTCGCGGAGGTTGGTCAGGGCCTCCCGGCCGATCCCGCCGATCATGGCGGCGGTCCTGGCCGCCTCCTCGTCGGGCGTGCGCACCTCCAGCGCTCCCGCGTGCAGCACCATCAGCGAGACCCGGTGCGCCACGATGTCGTGCATCTCCCGGGCGATTCGGGCCCGCTCCTGCGCCCTGGCCTGGTCGGCCCGCATGACCTGTTCGCGTTCGAGTCGCCGCGCCCGCTCCTCGGCGGCCGCCAGGACCTCGCTTCTGGCGCGTGTCCACAACCCCACGGCCAGTGGCAGGCCGATCATGCTCAGTGCCATGAACAGGGCGTTGCCCAGACCGGCGGTCAGCACCTCCTGCAGACCTTCGCGTGCGTCGCCGACCACCGCCGAGATGCCGCACACGACGAGACAGGCGGCGATGTAGGCGGCGACGTCTCGGGCTCTGTGGAGTGTGCGGCCCGCGTAGTAGGAGGCGACGAGCAACGGTGGCCAGACCACCAGCCAGGCGTAGGTGACGGCGCCCACGGCGGCCAGCGGCCACCAGGACCGCCGGGCGTGCCAGGCCGCCACGCCCGCCGCTGCGGCGATCGCGACCTGGACGGGGAGCGGGAGGCCGGATGGCACCCCCGCCTGCCCGCTCATCACGAACAGGGAAGCCGCGAAGACTCCCGCGCCGAGCAGTACGAAGCGCATGGTCACAGCGTAGGGGGAGGGGTGGGAAAGGTGGTTACGACGAAAGTAGTGGGTGCTGATCGACGATCGGGGAGGACGGTTGGTGGCGGGGTTCCGGCAGCGTGGTCGGCATGCGAAGCACCGCTGCTGTAGCAGCCCTCTCGTCGGTCGTCCTCTGTGGCGTTCCTTACCAGGCCCAGGCGTCCACGTCAGCCCAAGAGCAGCCGAGTACCCTCGCCCACGCGCAGGTGGCCGGACCTGCTCAAGCGCAGGTGGTCGGGCCTGCTCAAGCGCAGGTGGTCGGGCCTGCTCAAGCGCAGCCGGCCCGGCTTGCTCACACGCAGGCGGCCGGACCTGCTCAAGCGCAGGTGGTCGGGCCTGCTCAAGCGCAGCCGGCCCGGCTTGCTCACACGCAGGCGGCCGGGCCTGCTCAAGTGCAGGCGGTCGGGCTGGGCCGCGCCGGGGCGGCAGGCACGGAGTCAGCCGGTCTGGCGTTGCCCGAGCCGACCGGGTCGAAGCCCGTCGGGATGACCACCTTGCACCTCACCGACAAGAGCCGCCCCGACCCTTGGAATCCCGAAGCGCTGCACCGCGAGCTGCTGGTCTCGCTCTGGTACCCGGCGAAGAAGGGTGAGAAGGCCACGGCGCGACGGGTGCCGTACATGACCGCGCAGGAGTCGGCGGCCGTGCTGAAGGGCTTTCCTGTCGCCCCCGACACGCTCACCAAGGTCACCACGCACGCCCGCCTGAAGGCCCCCGCAGCCGCAGGCAGGCGTCCTCTGGTGGTCATGTCGCCCGGTTTCAGCTTCCCGCGCGCCACCCTGACCTCGCTGGCCGAGGACTTCGCCAGCAGGGGCTACCTGGTCGCCGCCGTGGAGCACACGTACGAGTCGGTCGCCACCACCTTCCCCGACGGCCGCACCACCACCTGCCTGGCCTGCGTGAAAGGTCAGGACCACGCGAAGGTCGCCGCGAGCAGGGCGAGGGACGTGCGGTTCGTGCTGGACGAGCTGATCGGGGGCGGCTGGGGGCGGCGGATCGACCGGTCGCGGATCGCCATGGTGGGGCATTCGGTGGGCGGTTACGCGGCTGCTCAGGCGATGCTCGCCGACGGCCGGATCAAGGCCGGGGTCAATCTGGACGGCACATTCCGGGTGGACGAGCCGCTCAAGCGGCCGTTCATGCTGATCGGAGCGCCGAAGTCGCACACGCCCGGCGGCACCGACGAGTCGTGGAAGAAGGCGTGGCGGAATCTGGCCGGCTGGAAACGCTGGATCACGGTGGAGGGCACCGACCACTCGGCGTTCGTGGACTACGCGGTGCTCAGGCCGCAGGCCGGGCTGCCCGCGCAGGAGCTCGACGGCGGGCGGGCGCTGGAGATCACCCGCGCGCACCTGGCGGGTTTCCTCGACCGGCACCTGCTGGGCAGAAACACTCCGGTCAAGGACTATCCCGAGGTCACCGTGCATAGTCCTTGAGCGTGATGGCGTTGGCGGCGCGGTGGATGGGGCCGGTGATGCGTTCGATCATCCGGTTCCGTCCGGGCAGGTGGGGGAGCAGCCGCATCATTCTGAGCTGGAACCACAGCGCGAAGCGCGACCCGATGACCATGCCCTTGATGTTGGCGGGGCCCAGCGCCTGGTTGGCGTCCACGAAGGGGCGCAGCTCCCGCTCGTACCCCTCCGTCCCGCCGCCCGTGGACAGCTCGCCCGCCAGCACGTACGCCCCCACCAGCGCCAGGCTGGTGCCCTGGCCGGAGGCGGGGGAGGCGCAGTAGCCCGCGTCGCCGACCAGCACGACCCGCCCCTTCGACCAGCTCTCCAGGTGGATCTGGGCGACGGAGTCGAAGTAGAAGTCGTCGGCGTCGCGCATCGCCTCCAGCAGCGCGGGCACCTGCCAGCCGACGCCGTTCATGGCCTCCGTGACCAGCTTCTTCTGCCCGGCGATGTCGCGGTGGTCGTAGTCGACCGGCGGCGACGACCACATGAACAGGGCCTTGGCGCTGCTGTCCTGGCGGGTGCTGTAGACGTTCGCGGTTTTGCCGACGGCGGCGTGCACGGCTTCCTCGCGGTCCAGGCCGAGCGTGTTCGGCACGGTGGAGATGGAGATGTAGTGGCCGAGGTCGCGGGTGAAGGCCCGCTCCTCGCCGAACGCGAGCCGCCGCACGTTGGAGTGGGCGCCGTCGGCTCCCACGATCAGGTCGAACGTGCGCGGCGCGGAACGCTCGAACGTCACGGTGCCGTCGTCGGCGATGCCGGTGATGGAGTCGTCGAAGATGTACTCGACGTCTTCGCGGGTCAGGTCGTACAGCAGCTCGTTGAGGTCGCCGCGCATGATCTCGGCGTCGTCGCCCGTGCGGCCGCCGAACAGGTCGGCGTCCACGGCGGCCATCGGGCGGCCGGCGGGGTCGTAGTAGGTGGCGACGCGCATGTCCGTAGCTCTGGCGCGGACCGCGTCCAGTAAGCCCATGCGCTCGACGACCTGTAGCGCGGCGCCGCGCACGTCCACCTTGTACCCGCCCGTGCGGATGGCGGGGGCCCGCTCGACGACGGTCACGGTGTGCCCGTGCCGCCGCAGCCAGTACGCCGTCGCCGTGCCCGCGATGCTCGCGCCGGAGATGAGGATGTTCGTCATGAGCGAGACGGTACATGTGTCTCAGACGCTTGTCTAGTACAAGTGTGTTAGCCTTCGGGCATGGGAAACAGGGAAGATCTGCTGGCGGGGGCGAAGCGGTGCCTGACCGAGAAGGGCTACTCGCGCACGACCGCGCGCGACATCGCGACCGCGTCCGGCGTGAGCCTGGCGGGCATCGGTTACCACTTCAGGTCGAAGGAAGCGCTGATGAACGAGGCGCTGTTCGAGGTGATGAAGGACTGGGGCGAGGAGCTGGGGGCGACCCTGTCGGCCGACGTGCGGCCGGACGCCACACCGCTGGAACGGTTCGAGGCGGCGTGGGATCGGGTGGTGGAGTCGTTCGAGAAGCTGCGGCCGTTGTGGGTGACGCAGTTCGATCTGCTCGGGCACATCGACCATGCCGCGCCTGAGGTGCGGGAGCAGCTCGCGCGGGCCATCGGGGAGGCGCGGCTGGGGCTGGCCGAGTTGTTCGAGGGGGTCACGCTCGGGACCGATCCCGAACGTGAGCGGCTCACGGGAACGGTCTATCAGGCGATGCTGACCGGGTTTCTGTCGCAGTGGTTGCTCGACCCGGCGAGTGCGCTGTCGGGCCGCGAGGTGGTCGCGGCCCTGCGCATGATCGTGCAATGAGACAGCGGCCGGGCACCCGCACGCCGGGCCGGGGCGTCGGCGGATGGCCGGTCCGTGCCCGCGAGGCGAGGGGGTCGGTAGAACTGGCGGGCGGCCGGTGCGCGTTCGCCGGCTCGAAGGTGCTGGCGTGCTCGCCAGGCCAGCAGGCGCCGACGGGCTGGCGGCGCCTGCCAGGGCCGTGGCGTGCTGGGCGGGTGGCCGGTGTGTGCTCGGAAGGCCGTCAGATGGCCGTCAGATGGCCGTCGGAAGGCCGTCGGAAGGCCGTCAGAAGGCGCTGATCGTGGCCGGGGCGCGCTCGGCCCTGCTCAACGTCCGGATCACCGCCGTAGGCCCGTGGCGGTGCACGGCCAGCCTGGCCAGCAGCTCCACCACCGGCTCGATCACCGAGTCCGGCAGGTCGGGAGTCTCCACGCCCACGCTGGCCGCCAGGTCGTCGGAGTGCACGACGAGCTCCACGAGCCGGGTGAGCAGGAAGTCGTCCAGCCGCAGCGACCAGCCGGCCCACGGCAGGAACACGACCCGGCCGGCCGGTTCGGCGGCCAGCGCGGCGCTCTGCATCTCGTACAGCGCCTGCGCCCGTTCGACCAGCACCGCGGGGCCGGCCGCCGCGGCCGCCTCGCCGCCGCGCCGGACGCTGAGGTTGCTCTCGTGGTCGAGGCCGGCCTGCACCCACGGCGAACGCGAGTAGTGCTCGATGAGCGTGACGGGCTCCCCGGCCTGCCCGTCGGGCACCAGCACGTCGCCGACCCTGACGAGCTGGTGGGCCACGTGCCCGGCCAGCCCCGCGACGCTGAACTCCATCAGCGCGCTCGGCTTGTCCCACGATGCCGCCACGGCCGGATCGCGCAGGAGCGACACCGCCGACGCCGCGGCCAAGAGATAGGACTGCCTGCTCTCCCCCATTTGCCGCCCTTCCCAGGTTCCAGGTGGTGATTGGCGCTAACACTACGCACGTAACAAACCACCGGCATGCCGCCATTCTTCCTGGTGGGGCTCAGCCGAGTGCCCGCCTGATCGCCGACTTGACGAAGGCCCGCGTCAGCCGTCCCCGTCTGAACCGGCTGAGCACCGGCGCCGGCGTGCCGTAGCGGCGGGCGCGGACGTCCGCGACCACCACTTCCGGCGCCCCCAGCTCGGCCAGCACGTCCAGCGCCTCCAGCTTGCTGATCAGCCGCCCCTCCCGCAGGGTGACGGTGGCCCTGGCGACCGTGACCGTGCCCAGATCCACCCAGATGTCCTGCAGCCAGCGCCGCCGCTCTTGCGCCTTGACCAGCCAGAAGTCGCGCAGGTCCGTACGGACGAACCGGGTCAGCTCCTCGTCCGACACCGGCGGCAGCAGCCCGGCGGGCGGCGGGCCGTGCAGCACCCTGGCCCCGTCGAGCAGCTCGCGCCGGGTGACCGCGCTGACGGGCCGCCTGAAGATGCTGCTGTGCGCCCACGTGATGTGCTCGGCGCCGAGGTCGTCCAGCTCCTGCCGGGACATGTACGAGCAGTGCAGCCGCTCCGCCAGCGGCAGGCGGATCCTTCGGTGCACGGCCTTGATCCGCCGCCAGTCGCCCATGGTGGGCGGCGAGTCGAGCACCGCGATCAGGTCGAGGTCGCTGCGTCCCTCCTGGTAGTCGCCCAACGCGAGCGAGCCGTGCGCCCAGAGCGCGACCAGGGGGACGGCGGGCTCGATGCTCTCGAGAAAATGCCTTAGCAGTCGTTCGGTGGCTGCGTGCATGATGGCAACTATGATCGATACACGGCTGACAGGAAAGGTTGCGCTGATCACAGGCGCCAATCACGGCATAGGTGCGGCGGCCGCGATCGCACTGGCGGCCGAGGGCGTCGCCGTGTTCCTGACGTACAAGCGGCTGGAGCCCCTGAACGAGCCGGCCTATCCGGAGACCTACGACCGGGTGCGGGCGGGCACCGCCGACGACGTCGTGCGCCGCATCCGCGAGGCGGGCGGCACCGCGGAGGCGGCCGAGGCCGACCTCGCTGACCCGGAGGCTCCGAAGTCGCTGTTCGACCTGGCAGAGAAGGCGTTCGGGCCGGTGGAGATCCTGGTCAACAACGCCAGCGCCGGGCTCGGCGACACCTTCGCGCCCGCCGGGCAGGACGCCTTCGGCCGGTCGCTGCGGATGGTGGACGTGGAGACGTTCGACAGGCAGTTCGGGGTGGACGCGCGGGCGGCCGCGCTGCTGATCTCGGAGTTCGCCCGGCGGCACGTGGCGCGCGGCGCTACCTGGGGCCGCGTCATCGGGCTGACCTCAGGCGGGCCGGACGGCTTTCCGACGGAGGTCTCGTACGGCGCGGCCAAGGCGGCCCAGGAGAACTACACCATGTCGGCCGCGCATGAGCTGGGCTCGTACGGGATCACGGCCAACATGGTCTACCCGCCCGTCACCGACACCGGCTGGATCAACGACGAGGTGGCCAAGGGGGTCGCCGAGAGCACGGTGCTCAAGGAGATCGCGCAGCCGGAGGACGTGGCCGAGGTGATCACGTTCCTGGCCTCGCACCAGGGGCGGCGGGTGACGGGGCAGATCCTGAGGATGTATTGATACTCCAGGACGTCCTGGCGTGCAGAACGTCCTGGCCCTCGCGGCGTACAGGACCTCAGGACGTGCTGAACAGGGCGCTCACCGACTCGCCGTAGTGGATCCGGCGCATGGCCTCCGCCAGCGCGGACGCGATCGACAGCACGGTCAGCTTGTCGCTGGGCTTGGGCGACGGGACGGTGTTGGTGCAGACGATCTCCTGCACCTCGGGCAGCGCGCTGAGCCGCTCGATGGCGTCGCCCGAGAACAGGCCGTGCGTACACGCCACCCGCACCGACCGCACGTCCTGCTCGCGCAGGCGGTCGAGCAGCTCGATGACCGTGCTGCCCTTGGCGATCTCGTCGTCGAGGATGATCACGTCCTTGCCGCCCACGTCACCGATCACCGAGCTGATCACCACGCGGTCGTCGCTGAAGCGCTGCTTGGCGCCCATCGCGACGCCGGTGCCGAGCAGGCGGGCGAAGTGCGCGGCCTCCTTGGCGTTGCCGAGGTCGGGGGAGACGACGACCGTGTTGGACAGGTCGTACTGCCGGAAGTGCGCGGCCAGCTCGCGCAGCGCGTGCAGGTGATCGACGGGGACGCTGAAGAAGCCGTGCACCTGCGGCGAGTGCAGCGTCATCGCCAGCACCCGGCTGGCGCCCGCCGCCACCATCAGGTCGGCCACCAGCCGCGCGCCGATCGAGATGCGCGGGGCGTCCTTCTTGTCACTTCTGGCATAGGCGTAGTGAGGCAGGACCACGGTGGTCCTGGCGGCGGAGGCGCCGCGGGCGGCGTCGAGCATGAGCAGCAGCTCGACGAGGTGCTCCTGCACGGGTGGCACGAGCGGCTGGATGAGGAACACGTCGCGCTCGCGGCAGTTGGCCTGGAGCTGCACTTCGAGCACGTCATTGGCGAAGCGGTTGAGTTGAACGGGGTGCAGAGGTGTGCCCAGGTGGGCGCAGATCTCCTCGGCCAGTTCGGGGTGGGCGCTGCCGCTGAAAACCGTGATGTCTCGCACGATTCCCACATGGTAGCCAGAGGCACTGACGTTGCACGAGACCCGGTCCCGGTCAGCGCGTCCGAGCTGGTCAGGCGACCAATTCCGACCTCAGCGCGTCGAGGTCGGGCAGGACGCGCCAGGCCAGGCCGAGCGCGTCCGGCGCGGGCGGGTAGCGCGGGTGCGGTACGGCGATCACCCGCATCCCGGCCGCGTGCGCGGAGCGCAGCCCGTTGCTGGAGTCCTCGACCGCGACGCACCCGTGAGGGTCCACGCCGATCCGCCGGGCGGCCTCCAGGTAGCCGTCGGGCGCGGGCTTGCCGCGCGGCACCTCCTCGGTGGAGACGGTGGCCGCGAAGCACTCGGTCAGCCCGGCCGCGTCCAGCACCACGTCGATGAGGCGGCGCGGCGACGAGCTGGCCAGCCCGAGCGTTAGACGTCCCGACAGCCGCCGCACGACCTCGACGGCGCCGGGCATCAGCGGCACCCCGCCCCGGTAGCGGTCGGCCATCTGCTCGACGACTCCGCCGGCGATCTCGTCCGGCGGCAGTGAGACGCCTAGTTCGTGCAGGTAAGCGGCCCATTCGCCGGTGCTCATGCCCATGAGTCTGGACTGCGTGTCGGGCTGCCAGGTGCCGCCGTGCTCGGCGACGAACGCCCGGCGCACCTCCTCCCAGACCGGCTCGCTGTCCACCAGCACGCCATCGAGGTCGAACACGCACGCGTCCATGCATCCCCCTGAGTCGATCAGCTCAGAGCCAAGCCAATCACATCGACTTGTCGGAGATTCATCCTATTTAGGGCATCTATTGAGCTATTTGCCCGAAAAGGGGGGCATGCGGCTGAACATGGCAGACCTTCCCTTCCAGGACAGGGGCGACTTCGAGGACGCGGATCGTGGTTTCATCGCGAAGCTCAGCCCAGCAGTGATCAAAACCCTTGACGGCAGGGTCGTGTGGGACAACGACTCCTACGACTTCCTCCGGGAGGACTGCCCGGACACCGCCCACCCCAGCCTCTGGAGACAGGGCCAGCTCTGCGCCAAACAGGGCCTGTACGAGGTCACGGACGGCATCTACCAGGTCCGCGGCCTGGACCTGTCCAACATGACGCTGGTCGAGGGCGAACGCGGCGTCATCGTCATCGACCCCCTCGTCTCCACCGAGTGCGCCACCGTCGCGCTCAAGCTGTACCGCGTCCACCGCGGCGACCGCCCCGTCACCGGCGTCATCTACACCCACGCCCACGCCGACCACTTCGGCGGCGTACGCGGCGTCACCCCCGGCGGGGTGCCGATCCTGGCCCCCGCCGGATTCATGCGCCACGCGGTGGCCGAGAACTTCTACGCGGGCCCCGCCATGACCCGCCGCGCCGCCTACATGTACGGCCGCTCCCTGCTCCGCTCCGCCCAGGGTCAGATCGGCGCAGGGCTGGGCATGACCGCCTCGACGGGCACCATGTCGCTCATCCCGCCCACGGACGAGATCGCCCGCACGGGCCAGGAGAAGACGATCGACGGCGTCAGGATGGTCTTCCAGCTCACCCCTGGCGCCGAGTCGCCGGCCGAGATGAACATCTCGTTCCCCGGCCACCGGGCGCTCTGCCTGGCCGAGAACGCCACCCACAACCAGCACAGCCTCCTGCCGCTGCGCGGCGCCGCCGTCCGCGACGTACGCGCCTGGGCCAGGTACCTGGCGGAGGCCATCACCCTGTTCGGCGGTCACACGGACGTCGCGTTCGCCTCCCACCACTGGCCCACCTGGGGCGCCGATCGCGTGCACCGCTTCCTCAGCCAGCAGCGCGACCTGTACGCCTACCTGCACGACCAGACCCTGCGCCTGCTCAACAAGGGCCTGACGGCAGCCGAGATCGCCGAGACCGTGCAGCTCCCGCCCGAGCTGGAGCAGGCCTGGCACACGCACGGCTACTCCGGCTCCCTGGTCCACAACGTCAAGGCCGTCTACCAGCGCTACCTGGGCTGGTTCGACGGCAACCCGGCGCACCTGTGGGAGCACCCGCCGAGGGAGAGCGCGATCCGGTACGTCGAGTGCCTCGGCGGCGGGGCGGCCGTGGTCGCGTTCGCCAGGCGTTACATCGAGGAGAACGACCTGCGCTTCGCCGCCCAGCTGCTCAACCACGCCGTCTTCGCCGACGAGAGCAACAAGGCGGCCCGCGACCTGCTGGCCGAGGTCTACACCCGGCTCGGCCACGGCGCCGAGAACGCCACCTGGCGCAACTGCTACCTGATGGGCGCGCTGGAGCTGGCCGACGGCATCGTGCCCGCCGCCCTGGACACCGCATCGCCCGACTTCTTCGCCGCGCTGACCGTGGAGCAGATCTTCGACTCGATCGCCATCCGCGTGGACGGGCCGCGGGCCTGGCACGAGCGGCTGTCCATCGACTGGCACCTGACGGACCTGGAGGAGCGTTACCGCACGACGTTGTCGAACGGCGCGTTCATCCAGCAGCCCGCCCCGCCCGACGACGACGCCGACCTCACGCTGCGGCTGACGAAAGCGCAGCTCATCGGCCTGCTGGCGGGCAAGGGGGTGGAGGGGGTGCGGCGCGAGGGCGACACGACGGTGCTGCAGCGGCTGGTGGCCGTGCTCGACCGGCCGGTGCCGGACTTCGCGATCGTGACGGCCTGACGGGTCATTCCCCGGCGCGCAGCTCCTTGCAGGCGAGCGCGAGCAGCGTCACCACGACCGCCGCGACGCCCGGCCCGACCAGCAGCGGCGTGGTCAGCTCGCCCGCGTGCCAGGCCGCCGCGATGACGGCCGCCGACGTCAGCACCGCCACGCCGAACATCGCGCCCCACAGCGGCAGCACGTGCAGGTACGCGAACAGCAGCGGGAAGGCCACCCACACGAACGGCGGCGCCGCCACGGCCAGCACGAGCCACCCGGCGGTCACCAGCCCCAGCCACACCTGCCCCGCGACGGGCCGGCGCTGGAGGACGGGGCCGGCCGCGTACAGGATGCCGAGCAGCACGCCGCCCGCGGCCGGACCGGCACGGCCCTCGCGCAGGACGCCGATCACGGCGATCGCCAGCAGCCCGCAGACCGTGACGTGTATCGCCCACCTCAGCAGCCGCAACGCAACGTCAGTCATCATTACCAAGAGTAACCGCACGGCGGGGGCGCGCGAAAGCGGTGATCGAGAAGTACAGCAGCCCGGCCAGCACGAGCGCGATCACCACGCCGATGTTCGCCGTCCCGAAGGTGCCGGCCTTCAGCTCGTCGCTCATCAGGAAGCCGACGACCCGGGCGATGTTCGGGTCGCCTGAGGTGATCAGCCCGAGCCCGGCGATCGACGCCACGACCAGCGACACCAGGCCCGGCCAGTTGAGCGCGGGCGCGCCCGCCCGCAGCAGCCGCTCGTCGTAGGCCCGCCCGCCGGCCCGCAGCCGCCACATGTCGACCAGGAAGATCGCGACCCAGGCCGCCATCACGACGCCGGCGATCGCCAGGAACGCCTGGAACGTGGCCAGGAAGCTGGTGGAGACGAACAGCAGGTAGTAGCCGCCGAGCACCATGAGCAGCCCGTCGATCAGCACCGCGAAGTGCCGCCTGACGGGCACGCCGAGCGCCAGCATCGACAGCCCGGACGAGTAGATGTCCATGATCGCGCCGGCCAGGAAGCCGCCGACGGCGGTCAGCAGGTACGGCACCAGGAACCAGGTCGGCAACGCCCCCGCCAGCGCCGCCACCGGGTTGGCCCCCGCCGCCTCGGCCAGCGTGGGATCGCCCCCGACGAGCAGCACCCCGAACACGAGCAGCACCAGCGGCGGCAGCGCGCCCCCGAGCGTCGTCCACAGGGCCACCGCGCGCGGGGGAGAGCTGGCGGGCAGGTAGCGGGAGTAGTCGGCGCCGCAGTTGACCCAGCCCAGGCCCAGCAGGGTCATGGCGAAGATGATCCCGCCGACCCAGCCGCCCGCGCCCGACGTGGTCTCCAGCGAGCCCGCGCCGAGCCTGGGCACCATGAGGATCAGGTAGACGACCGTGAGCGCGATGAACGCGTACGTCAGGTAACGCTGCACCGCCATGATCATGGCGTGGCCGTACACGCCGACCGCGATCACCACGACCGCCGCGACGGCGAAGCAGATCGCCGTGGCCGCCGTGGGCGGGGTGCCGGGCTCCAGCCGGGCCGTCTCCGGCAGACCGGGGCCGAGCCGCCTGATGATCTCCGCGCCGCTCTGCGCCGCGAGCGTGACGAGCACGATCTCCCAGCCGACGTTGGAGATGTAGCTGAACAGCGTCGGCAGCTTGTTGCCCTGGTAG
This sequence comes from Nonomuraea sp. PA05, assembly GCF_008086045.1. Classification (GTDB taxonomy): domain Bacteria; phylum Actinomycetota; class Actinomycetes; order Streptosporangiales; family Streptosporangiaceae; genus Nonomuraea; species Nonomuraea monospora. Next base: position 258,324 of record NZ_VSEY01000003.1, read on the forward strand.
CCGAACGCCGCCCGCCCCAGCGTCATCGTCGGCACCCCCGACCTGGCGCCACCGACGGCGACCAGGCCGACCAGCAGGAACGACAGCCCGTACCCGACCGCCCCGGCGATGATCGCCGGGATCACGCCCAGCCCGAGCCCGACGACGTAGACGCCGAACGCCACCCCGAACAGCGACAGGTTCGAGCCCGCCCAGGGCCAGAACAGATCTCTCGGCCGGCCGCGCCGTTCCCCTGCTGGGACCGCGTTGATGCCGTTCTGCTCGACCGTCATCGTGCTCATGATCGGACGTTACCCATCTTCTCCGGTGATGGGCAAAGAAACGGCTGTAAGGCGATATTTCAGGCACTGATGGGAAGCATGGGCGAGATGATGAAGGAGGAGCCCGGCACCGACACACGACGGCGCGCGCTCGCCGTGTGCCTGGTCTCCGCCTTCATGACCGGTCTCGACGTGAGCATCGTCAACGTCGCGCTGCCGTCCATCAAGGCAGGGCTGCACGCCAGCGAGGACGGCCTGCAGTGGACGCTGTCCGGCTACGCCCTCACGTTCGGCCTGCTCCTCGTCCCCGCCGGACGGCTGGGCGACGCCAGGAGCCGCAGGACCATCTTCCTGTGGGCCGTGGTCCTGTTCACGCTCTCCAGCGCGTTCTGCGGCTTCGCCTGGAACATGAACGTGCTGATCGCCGCCCGCCTCGTGCAGGGCATGGCGGCCGGGATGCTCAACCCGCAGGTGTCGGGGCTGATCCAGCAGATGTTCCACGGGTACGAACGAGGCCGCGCCTTCGGCGCGCTCGGCGCCACCATCGGCGTCTCCACGGCGGCCGGGCCGCTGATCGGCGGGGCGCTGGTGACCGTGTTCGGCGCCGACCACGGCTGGCGGTGGGTGTTCCTGGTGAACCTGCCGATCGGGCTGGCGCTGCTGCCCCTGGCCTACCGGCTGCTGCCGCGCCCCCAGTACGTGCACACGCGGCCGGAGAGCATGGACCCGGTCGGCGTGCTGCTGCTCGGGGTCGGCGTGGCAGGGCTGCTGCTGCCGTTCATCCAGCGGCACCAGTGGGAGGGGGCGGCCAAGTGGTTGCTCGTGCCGGCCGCGCTGCTGGTGCTGGCCGGGTTCGTGACGTGGGAGCGGTTCTACCGGCGTGAGCCGCTGGTGAAGCTGGAGCTCTTCCGCAAACGCTCGTACAGCCTCGGATCGGCGATCGCGCTGTTCTACTTCGCCGGGTTCACCGGCATCTTCTTCATCTTCACGCTCTACCTGCAGAGCGGCCACGGCTACAGCCCGCTGCAGGCCGGGCTGGCCATCACGCCGTTCGCGCTCGGCTCCGCCTCGGCCGCCATGGTCGGCGGGCACCTCGTGTCGCGCATGGGACGGCGGCTGGTCGCCATCGGGCTGAGCATGGTGATCGTCGGGCTGCTGGCCACCATGGCCGCCACCGCGCTGGTGCCCGGCGCGGCGACCGGGCTGGCCACCGCGCTGCCGCTGCTGGTCGCGGGCATGGGCAGCGGCCTGGTGATCTCGCCCAACCAGGCCATCACGCTGTCGGAGGTGCCGCCCTCCGGCGGCGGGAGCGCCGCCGGGGTGCTGCAGACGGGGCAGCGACTCGGCTCGGCGATCGGCATCGCGGCGGCGGGGACGACGTTCTTCGGGTCGCTGGACGAGGGCTGGGCGGCGGCCTTCCGTCACGGCCTGGTCGTGGTGCTGTCGTCGGTGTGCATCGCCCTGGCGGCGGCCCTGTACGACCTGGTACGCAGCCACCGCGACAGGGAGGCGGCCCGTGCTGACGCCTGACAGGGCGGCGTCGCACGGCCGAGCGAGGTCACGATGCCAGGATCCGCGCCTCCAGCTCCGGATCGAGGCCCTTGAGCGGCCGGTCGGCCCGCTGCGGCGCCTGCCCGCCGAGCCCGCGCAGCCAGGCCCACGTGTCGGCCACCGTCTCCTCCACCGGCCGCACCCGCAGCCCCTCCGCCAAGGCCTTGCTGACATCCCCGCCGTGCAGGAAGTCGTACTCGGCGCCCACCAGCCAGAACGGCAGCCCGACCCACGGCTCCACCCCGGCCGCCAGCAGCCGCTCAGGCTCGATCCAGCGCAGCTCGGCGTCGGAGCCGATCACCTTGACGCACGTCTCCAGCATGTCGCGCATCGTCGTCGCCCCCAGCGGTGACACCAGGTTGAACGCCCCGCCGGCACCCCGCGCCGCCGCCTCCAGGCACCACACGGCCAGGTCACGGGCGTCGATGTACTGGATGCCGCGATCCGCCGGCCCCGGCGCGACCACGGGGCCGCCGCGCGCGATCCTGTTCAGCCACCACGGCAGCCGCCCCACGTTCTCGTGCGGCCCGATGATCAGCCCGGCCCTGGCCAGCAGCGCCCGCTCGCCGAACGCGGCCACGGCCCCCAGCTCGCCGCCCGCCTTGTTGCGCGCGTAGTCGGCCTCGCCGTCGTCGGCCGAGGCCGTCACCACGGGCGCGCTCTCGTCGGCGCCGTACGGCACCGGCTCGGCGTAGGCGGACCTGCTGGAGACGTACACGTAGGAGCCGGCCCGCCCGGCCAGCAGCGCCGCCGCGTCCCTGACGGCCGAGGGCGCCAGCGACCAGGTGTCCACGACGACGTCCCACTCGCCGCCGCGCTCCAGCTCCGCCAGGCCGCCGGGCGCCGAGCGGTCGCCGCGCAACGCCGTCACCCCGGCGGGCGGCTCGTGGCTGCCCCGGTTGAACGTCGTCACCTCCCAGCCCGACGCCAGCGCCTCGTCGACGAACACCCGGCCCACGAACCCCGTGCCACCCAGCACCAGAACCTTCATGGCCCCACCCTGGCCTCCGCACGCCCCTGCCGGAAGGCGTGCACGCCGTCAGCGGAATCGCCGGGAGCGAAACATGTACGGAGAGTATCCGTCGATCACATGGGGGGCGTCAGGGGCGGGTAAATGTCACAGACAGTGATGACAGGAAGGCGGGATGGGATTGACAGGGTGGCTCCTCGCGCGCTCGCTCCTTCCGCGTTCGATCCGGGCGCGGATGACCACGGCCGCGACCCTGGTGGCCGCGGCCGTCTTCGCCGGCGCGTCGGCCCTGACGCTGTCCACCGTCCCGGACAACCTGCACGGGATCGTCCATACCAGGGCGGAGCTGGCGATCCGGCGGGTGGCGAGCCAGGCGCGCACCGGCACCCTGCCCGCTGAGCTGCCGACACCGGCGCGCGTCCAGCTCCTGCGCGTCCTCTCGGAGCGCGGTGAGGTGCTCGCGAGCAGCACCTCCTTCCCCCAGGACGCCCGGGTGACCGCGTTCAGGCCGGTCAGGAGGGAGGTGATCGAGACGACCGAGCTGGACCTGGCGCGTCACCCGGACGAGCCCAGGAGCAACCACCTGCTCATGGCCATCACCGTGCGCTCGCCGCGCGGCCCCGTCACCGTGCAGGCGGCCTCGTCGCTGGCCGACGTCGACAGGGCCCTGATGTGGATCCACCTGATCATTTACCTCGGCACGCCGTTCGTCCTCGTCCTGATCGCCATGCTGACCTGGGCCGTGGTCAGCTACGCGCTGCGGCCCGTCGGGCGGGTGCGCGCCGAGCTGGCCGAGATCACCGGCCAGGACCTCAGCCGCCGCGTGTCCGTGCCGCCCACGGGCGACGAGATCGCCGACCTGGCCGAGACCACCAACGACACCCTCGACCGCCTGGAGCGCTCGGCCGAGACGCAACGCCGCTTCGTCGCCGACGCCTCGCACGAGCTGCGCAGCCCCATCTCCGCGCTGCGCGCCCAGCTCGAAGTGGCCCACGACTACCCCGACGAGACGGACTGGCCGGCCACGGGCGCGCGGGCGCTGGCCGCCGCCGACCGGCTCACCGGCATCATCGACGAGCTGCTGATGCTGGCCAAGCTCGACGCGGGCGCGCTCACGCCGCGCCGCGTGGTGGACCTGTGCCGGGTGGCGGAGGAGCAGATCCGCCGCCGCGAGGGCGGCCGGGCTCCGATCTTCCTGGACGCCTGCGCGCCGGCGCCCGTCCTCGGCTCGCCCATGCAGCTCGACCGCCTGCTGACGAACCTGCTCGACAACGCCACGCGGCACACCGCGTCCAGGATCGACGTCGAGGTGGCGGTACGGGGGGATCGGGTGGTCGTGACGGTCACCGACGACGGCGACGGGATCGCGCCGGAGGACAGGGAACGGGTCTTCGAGCGGTTCACCCGGCTGGAGAGCGCCAGGGCCAAGGACAAGGGCGGCAGCGGGCTCGGGCTGCCGCTGTCCAGGGAGATCGCCACGGCGCACGGCGGCACCCTCACGGTCGCCGAGCACACCCCGGGCGCCCGCTTCGTCGCCGTTCTGCCGCTGCACCGCTCGTGAGCAGGGGGCCTAGACTCGGCGGCATGGATCTGCGCGAGCTGTCCGAGGAGATCGAGTCCATCTCGCGGCGGTACGCCGATCACCTCGGTATCGACCGCGACGACACCTGGTTCCTGCTCAAGCTCCAGGAGGAGGTCGGTGAGCTGACGCAGGCGTTCCTCATGCTCACCGGCCGGGCCAGGACGAAGGGCCGCACCGGCGCGGAGCTCGACGCCGACTTCAGGGCGGAGCTGGCCGACGTGGTCTGCCACGTGCTGCTCATGGCCCGTCACCACGGGGTGGACCTGGAGGAGGAGATCGCGCGCAAGTGGTTGGGGCCCGCACTCCGGGGGGAGGCGGGCCCGGGGACGCGCTAGCCGACGACCGTGATCCGGTTGGTGACCGGGGGAGCGATCGGGTTGTTCCTGCCGAGGTGCTCGACGAAGGCGTCGATGTCCAGCGGCCCGCTCCACAGGTCCGTGCCGTCCCTGAAGGCGAGGAACGCGTCGCCGCCGCCCACCAGGAAGTTGTTGGCCGCGACCCTGATCGGCTGCGTGTCCGTCACCGGCACGCCGTCGATCTTCATGTCGGACACCTTGGAGCCCCAGGCGGCGCTCTGGCTGTAGGTGTAGGTGAAGTTCGCCGACGGCTGCAGGATCTTGGTGAACGCCTGGTTGTTCGGCCCGCTGGTGAACTGCTGCTCCAGCACCGTCTTGAGCTGGGCGCCGGTCAGTGTGACGACCTGCATCAGGTTGTTGAACGGCTGCACCGTGAACGCCTCGCCGTAGGTGACGACGCCGGCGCCCTCGTTCGCGGGCGAGGTGGCGTACGACAGCGACGCCCGTACACCGCCGGGGTTCATCAGCGCGATCTGCGCGTTGCCGCCCGCCTGCGTGGCGGCGAGCTGGCCGTCGGCGATGAGGTCGCCGAGCGGCGACTCGCCGGACGGCGCGGCGGCGTTGGTGATGTCGGCGCTGATGGTGCCGACCGCCTTGTTCGCGACGGGCGCGACGCGGTCCTTCCACGTCTGGACGAACGCCGAGATCTCGGGGTCGGGGGCGACCGTCCGCGTCACGACGTGGTTGTCGGCGACGACGGAGGAGCGGACGATGTCGCGGGTCCGCACGTCGACGTTCAGGTCGACCTGCGTGATGACCCGCCCGAACGAGCCGCCCTGCGAGTAGACGCGGTCGTTGCCCGCCGGGTCCTTGACCTGGCACAGGTACGCCTGGTGCGAGTGGCCGCTCAGGATCAGGTCGATCTCGGCGTCCACCTGGGTGGCGATGCGGTTGCCCGCTCCCGGGACGGCGGCGCAGGCGTCGGGCGACTGGCCGGCGGTGACCTGGTCGCCCTCGTGCACGAGCACGACCTGGGCCTTCACGCCCACCAGCTTGAGCAGCTTGGACGCCACGTTCGCGGCCTTGACCTCGTCCACGAACTTGAGGTCCTTGATGCCCTCGCTCGTGACGATGCTCGGCGTCGTCTGCGTGACGAGGCCGATGAAGCCGATCGGCACGCCGTTCATCCACTTGATGCTGACCGGCGGCAGCGCGGGCACGCCCCAGTCGGACAGGACCTTCTTGACCTGCGCGGAGTCGGAGCCGCCGAGCGCCGCCAGGGCGTCGGTCTTCTCGTTGCGGTTCTTGAACAGGACGTTGGCGCCCACGTAGTCGAACTTGGCGCCCTTCCACTCGCCCGCGGGCGAGCAGCCGTCCACCGGGTGGCAGCCGCCGTCCATGATGCGCCGCAGCTCGGTGTAGCCCTCGTCGAACTCGTGGTTGCCGACCGCGGCGACCTTGAGCCCCAGCTTGTCCATGAACTCGATGGACGGCTCGTCGTGGTAGGCGGCCGAGATCAGCGGGGTGGCGCCGATGAGGTCGCCCTGGGCGACGGCGATGGTGTTCCTGTCGGCCAGGGCCTTCATGTGGGTGGCCACGTAGGCGGCGCCGCCGGCGTCGACCGTGTTGCCGTGCTCGTCCACCATGCGGCCGGAGGAGCCGGTGGGGGGTTCGAGGTTGCCGTGGAAGTCATTGAGCGCGAGCAGGCGTACGGGGACCGTACGGGGGGCCTTGCTCGCGTCCGCCGGAAGGGTGGCCAGCAGGACCGCACCCGAGGCGACGGCGCCGGCCAGCGCCAGCCGGAGGAGGGAACGAGACGTCATGGCCCAAGACGTTACGGCTGGAATCTATGCAGCCAATGTCGCAAAGGTAACGATATGCCGGGCTGTCACATGGCGTTATTTGCCAGTCGGACGCCTAGAGTTCGTTCTGTGAACGCGCGCACAGAGATCAGGGAACGGCTGGACGACCAGGAGATCGCCGGGGTGCTCGGCGTGGTGGAGGCGGCGACGGAGGCGGACGGCGTGCGTCCGCTGAACGAGCACGTGATGCTGCACCTCCGCTACGGCGGCGACCCGCAGGCCCGCTCCGTGTTGCTTTGGGCGGGTTCGACGCTGGCGGGGTACGCGCACGTCGATCCCACGGACGAGGTCGAGGGGCCGAGCGTCGAACTGGTCATCCACCCCGCGCACCGCCGCCAGGGCAACGGCACGAGCCTGCTGCGCGCGGTCACCGACCTGACGAACGGCCGGCTGCGGCTGTGGGCCCACGGCGACCACGCGGGCGCCGGAGCGCTGGCCACCGCGTTCGGCTTCGACCGGGTCCGCTCGCTGTGGCAGATGCGCCGCTCCCTGTACGCCCCGCTGGCCGCGTACACGCTGCCGCCTGGCGTGAGCCTGCGCGCGTTCGTGCCGGGACAGGACGAGGAGGCCTGGCTCAAGGTGAACGCCGCCGCCTTCGCCCACCACCCGGAACAGGGCGCGTGGACGATGGACGACCTGCTGCTGCGCGAGCGGGAGCCCTGGTTCGACCCCGAGGGCTTCATCCTGGCCGTCCGCGGCGACCGGCTGGCCGGCTTCCACTGGACGAAGATCCACGGCTCCACCGACCATGGTCACGAGCCGCTGGGGGAGGTGTACGTCGTCGGCGTCGACCCCTCCCAGCAGGGCACCGGCCTCGGGCGCTCGCTCACCCTCGCCGGCCTGAGTCACCTGCGCTCGCGTGGTCTCGCCCAGGCGATGCTGTACGTGGACGAGACCAACACGGCGGCGATCAGGCTGTACGAGTCCCTCGGGTTCAACCGGTGGGACGTGGACGTGATGTACGCCCCCGCGTGACTTGCTGTATGTCTCGCGTGGCGTGTATTACGCCCCGTGTGACGTGCATTGCGCCTCGCGCGATCAGCCTTCGACGATGGCGTGCAGGATGAAGTAGGACACCGCTGCGACGATCGCGGCGGCGGGGATGGTCAGGATCCAGGCGGTCACGATGTTGCCCGCCACGCCCCACCGCACGGCGCTGAGCCGCTTGGTGGCCCCCACACCCATGATCGCCGAGGTGATCGTGTGCGTGGTGGAGATGGGCGCCCCGAACCCGATGGCGGCCCCGTACAGGACGGTCGCCGCCGCCGACTCCGCGGCGAAACCCTGCGGCGGGTCCAGCGCGATGATGCGCCGCCCCAGCGTGCGCATGATGCGCCAGCCGCCCGCGTACGTGCCCAGCGAGATCGCCCCGGCGGCGGCCAGGATGACCCACTGCGGGATGGGGTCCGTGGGCTGGGCGAACCCGCCGACGACGAGCGCCAGGAAGATGACGCCCATCGTCTTCTGCGCGTCCTGGAGGCCGTGCCCGAGTGCCATGGCGGCGGCCGAGACGGTCTGCGCGTAGCGGAAGCCGCGGTTGGTCCGCCCCGGCTGGCTGTTGCGGAAGATCCAATAAATTGCGATCATGATCGCCGCGGCGAGGGTGAACCCGATCAGCGGTGACAGGATCATGGGGATGACGACCTTCTCGACGACGCCGTCCCAGTGCACCACGCTGGCCGAGGCCAGCGCGGAGCCCACCAGGCCGCCGATGAGCGCGTGACTGGAGGAGGACGGCAGGCCGAAGTACCAGGTGATCAGATTCCAGGTGATCGCGCCGATCAGCCCCGCGGCGACGATGACCAGGCCGTGTGAGCCGTCCGGAGCGTCGATGATGCCCTTGCCCACCGTCTGGGCGACCTGGGTGCCCAGGTGGGCGCCGATGAAGTTCATGGCGGCGGCCATGAACAACGCGGCCCTGGGGGTCAGGGCCCTGGTCGAGACGGAGGTCGCGATGGCGTTCGCCGCGTCATGGAACCCGTTGGTGTAGTCGAAGACCAGGGCGATGACGACTACACCGATGACGAGGCCGAGCGTGAGGTCCACTTTCTGGGCCTAGCTTTCCTTGACCGCGATCGACTCGACGGTGTTGGCCACGTGTTCGAAGGCGTCGGCCGCCTCTTCCAGGGCGTCGACGACCTCCTTCATCTTCATGACGGTGAGGGCGTCGTACTCACCGCTGAACAGCTTGGCCAGCAGCCTCCTGTAGACCTGGTCACCCTGGTTCTCCAGGCGGTTGACCTCGATCCAGTACTCGTTGAGGTTCTTCATCGACCGCAGGCGCGGCATCGCCTCGGCGGTCAGCTCCGCCGCCCGCTCCAGCACCTCCACCTGGCGCACGACGTCCTTGGGGAGGTGGTCGAGCTGGTAGAGGACGATGAGGTCGGAGGCGGCCTCCATGGCGTCCATCACGTCGTCGAGGTTCGAGGCCAGCCGGTAGATGTCCTCGCGGTCGAACGGGGTGATGAAGCTCTCATTGAGCCGGTTCATGATCGCATGGGTGCGTTCGTCACCGGCGTGCTCGCAAGCGCGCATCTTCTCGGCCAGGGTCTCCCTGTCCGATCCGTCGCTAATGATCTCTACCAGCAGGCGGGATGCCGTGACCAGGTTGTTCGCCGAGTCGGCGAACAGGTCGTAGTAGCTGTCCTCACGTGGCGTGAGACGCAGACGCACGTCGTTCTCCAGATGTGCGGGGATGGTCCGTGGAAGAGGGTATGGCTTACCAGGCGAAATGCGAACTTCATGTCCCCTTCGCCTACTGGCTACCCGACGTATGTTGTACGACACCGCAGAACCGCGTAGTTTTAGGCGGTTTTTTGCTGCTCACGCCCGCTTTGGGGTAGCCCGTAACCCCTCACCCGGGCGTGGTCGGGCGCGTGAAGTCACCCGTACGTTCCTCAGATGTTCATCTACTGTTCATCTTGTTCAGATCTTCGTCCGGTGAAAGTTCCGGAACGACCGCGACGGCGTCGGCCCCCGCTGCCCCTGGTAGCGCGACCCGTACTTGCTCGAACCGTACGGATGCTCGGCCGGCGAGCTCAGCCTGAAGACGCACAACTGCCCGATCTTCATGCCGGGCCACAGCTTGATCGGCAACGTCGCCACGTTCGACAACTCCAGCGTCACATGGCCGCTGAACCCTGGATCGATGAACCCGGCCGTCGAATGCGTCAGCAACCCCAGCCGCCCCAGCGAACTCTTCCCCTCCAGCCGCGACGCCAGATCGTCCGGCAGGCTCACCACCTCGTACGTGGAGGCCAGCACGAACTCACCCGGATGCAGGATGAACGGATCATCCCCCTCCGGCTCCACCATCCGCGTGAGATCCGGCTGCTCGACGGACGGGTCGATGTGCGGGTACCGATGGTTCTCGAACACCCGGAAGAAGCGGTCTAGCCGAACGTCGATGCTGGACGGCTGGATCATTTCCGGGTCGAACGGGTCGATGTTCAGACGGCCGGCTTCGATCGCAGCGAGGATGTCACGGTCAGATAGCAACACGGTGAGCAACTTACCGGTCTGGTTCGACGAGTGTTGGCTGGGATTGCTGTTGTGGGGCAAGTTTCCGCTACAGTGGGGGGCGCGGCCTTCGGGTTTGCGCGGGTGTAGTTCAATGGCAGAACATCAGCTTCCCAAGCTGACAGCGCGGGTTCGATTCCCGTCACCCGCTCTCATAGGGAAAGCCCAGGTAGGCCGATGGATTCGGTGCCTGGGCTTTGGTGTTGTCCAGGGTTGTTGGGCTCTGGGTGCCATTAGCTTGGATGATAGCCCTGTCGGAGCTAGCAGGGCAGGGGCCTGACTCAGACCTTGATGACGGTGACGCGTACGCCGCATAGTGCGGCGAGGTCCTCGGGGTCGGAGGTGAGGACTGTGACGGGGCCTGGGGCTGCGAGGGCGGTGGCGCTGAGCATGGCGTCGATGGCGTACTTGTGCCCGTGCAGGCCGACGTTGGACAAGAGGGTGGCGGCGTGGCGGGCGATTGGTTCGGTGATTGGCTCGATGACAAGGCGGGACAGCGTCCACTCCAGAGCCGGCCGGTTAACGCGGGGGTGGACCACCTCGACGAGGGTGGCGGCGGAGGTGATGACTCGGAGGTCGTCGGCGCGGGCGAGAGCGAGCCATGCGGTGATCGTACGGTCGCGCAGGACGGCCTTGGCCAGTCCCTCGCTGTCGAGGACAAGGGTGCCGCCGGGAGCAGCGGGAGAACGGGTCACGCAGCCGCCCCACCATTGGCCTGTCCCCGCCGAGCCTGGTGGAGTTGGTCGCGCAGTGCCTGGACCTCGTCGTCGGTGATGGGGCCATGCTCGGCCTCGGCGACCTGAATGAGTTCGCTGAGGTTGTCGCGCTCGATCTGGCGGGCGACGGCGGCGGCGACGTAAGCCGACAGGCCGGAAGGGCCGCTCCGGGATCGGGCTGCCTCGGCGATGTCACGCGGCATGGTGATCGAATACTTGCCAGTAGGCTCGCTCATGCTCTTTATCCTACCGCTTATCCTCCTGCGGTGTCGCGGCTGCCTTACGAGCGTCGGGACGCCTACTACTCGTGGTTGCACATCGGCGAGAGCTGGGTGCTCTCCTGACTTCCTCTTTGGGACGGAACAACGGCGGATGAGGGTGATCAGGCGGACGGTGTGCGCGTTACGCGGGAAAACGCCAGGTCGCGGGCTGATCGCCGGGCCATTAGCGGGCCATTAGGAGGGGGCAAAGAGGGGTCAATCACGGTCACTCAGGACCGGCTTTCTGCCCAGTTCAGCGCCCCAGCGGGCCGTGATCGATGCAGTTCCCAAGCTGACAGCGCGGGTTCGATTCCCGTCACCCGCTCTCACTAGGAGGCCAGGTCCGGGATGGATTCCCAGCCTGGCTTTGATCGTTTTCGGGGGCTGTTCTCGATCTTCCGTGCAACCAGCGACGCGTACCGGCAGCCAGGTCGTGGGTGCCGGGACTTTTTCGAGCAAGATCAGCCGGCCTCACGCAGCGGCTGGAACTCGACGTTGAGCCGCATCTCCAGAGCCTCTGCCAGGCGCTCCAGCATGGGGATGCTCGGCATGGTTCCTCCTGCCTCGAACCGTGCAACAGCTGGCTGCTGCAGCCCAGTGCGCTCCGCTAGTTCAGCCTGGGTCAGTCCGAGTTGCTCACGCCGCAGCCTCACGGCCTCGCCCAGTTCGAACCGGATCTTGGCCGCCTCGTAGGCCGCTCCAGCACCGGGACGATTCATGATTTCGGACTTCCTGTCGGCCCAAGTCTTGCGCTCGCTCACTCCGCTCACTCCTCATCAGTGGTGTGCGCCTCAGTGATACACCGCTGTATGGCCCGCCACGCACGATCGATCTCAGTGGTCTCGCGCATCCGCTGCTTGCGGAACACCGTCAGCATGACGATCCGTCTCCCCGGAGCGATCCAGTAGGTGATCCGCACCGCCTCTCGGCGGAGGTGAAATCGCAGCTCCCGTAGTTTGCCGCGGAGCTGACGAGTGTAGGGCTCGTCGAGCAGGACACCACGCGCGGCCAGTAGGTCGATGTAGAACGCCGCTGTTTCCTGGTCCTCCTGATCAAGAGTGTCGAACCACTCATCAACCTCTGGCTCCAGCTCCACCTCTCCTCAGTTCATAACACAAACGTTATAGTGCAAGCAAGAGCCGGGTCTTGGAGAAGTGAAATTGCCCTGTTACGTACCTCGGTGCTCGCGTCATGCCAGGATGAAGGCTGGTCGTCGGACCATTAGCGGGCCATTAGGAGGTGTGACGAGGGGGCAACCACGGTCACTCACGACCGGCCTCAGACCCATGTCAAAGCTCTCACGAGGCGACATCCCTGCGATTCCCGAGCTGACTGGGCCAGATCCGCAAGCAGGTGCAAACTGGGCCTCATGCCTCCAGCCAACCTCAGCGAGACGGAGTACCTACGTCACATCGAACTGCTCGCCCACGATGTCATACACGCCGCCAACGAAGAAGGATGGCTGACCTACGACCGCGAGGCGACACCCGCCACTGCTCTCCACCGAGCCGTGAACGAGCTGGCCCGTCAGATCCGCCACCACCACTTCAGCGGAGACGGCTGCCTGGAAGACGATCTCCCGCCCATGCAGCTCGCAGGAATCGTCCTCCTCCACCCGAAGGCGATCCCTTCAGACATGGAGGGTACCTACGAAGAAATCTGCACCCGACTGGGGATACCCCCGGCATCTGACGGCTGGGCCGTCTGGAACACCTGGGCCAACGACCAGCAACCGATTTCCGTCATCCTGGCCGACACCGATGGAACCGAAGGCATCCTCCTCAACTGGGCTCGCGGCATCGAGGTCTCCCCATCCGCACCACTGCCGGCCCAAGTCGTCGTGACCCGGCAAGGATGGCTCACACCCATGACGCTCTCTCCCCTCAGCGCCCGAAAGCTCGGCATCACACGGCCTCCCTATTGGAAACCCAGTGCCTCCGGCGGGGGCACTCCAGCTCCGGGATGATCGCCGCCTCGCAGGAGCGGGACGTAAGCGGCTGTCGGCAGCGTGATCATCCCGTCCGGCATCGAGCCGGGACAACCCGAGCAGACCAGGGCCACGGGAACGAGGTTGGGGGCGCCACCTTGTCCCCAGAGCCCCGGTCCTTCGGGCGCGTCAACGGGGACGGCATGATCAGTGAGGTCGGTGCCTCGGCTTTCGTCCTTCGACCGTGCCATGGGAAGCTGCGCTGATGATCCGAACCGGAACCTAGGAGCCGATGGTGCGCAGGAAGTCGCAGCAGGAACCGCCCCCAGCGACGCTGAGACTGCCGGGTACATGCGGAGCCTGGCCGAGCACTTTGTTGAGCACACACGCGAGGACGGATACTCCTTCGACTGGGACCCGGCGTTCATTCACCATCTCGACAACTACTGCACCCATTTCGTGACCTCGAAGTCGTCTCCTGAGGCCGTCCACAGCGTGATCATGAGCGCAGGGGCGTATCTGGGCGAGATGATCGTCCGAAATAGCGACTGTAAATGGGTGTACTGCGCGAACGAGAATGCCGCTGCTGTGGAGAGCCCTGCGGGACTTCGCGGCTACCCGCACAACAAGGTCGCCAAGCGGATCCACAACGGATATGTACATGACCTGGAGACGTTCTTCAAGTACGCCGTCACGGGCGAAGCGCCACGCGGATCAATCGCCCGCGTCAGCAAACCTTCATGGTGGCAACGACTGGGGTCGCGAGCCTGATCGCCGTGCCGCTGAGGAGATGATGAGGGACCAACTACGGTCACTCAGGAGAACCTCAGCCACAGGTCGACGCGTCTACAAGCCAAGATCCCGGCCACCGAGGGATATCCGCCCCAGCGTCCGTGCCGGACTGGAGGAGATCTGATGGAATCGCTGGTCCTTGGGCCGATCGATTACCGCCGGCGTTTGACGTTCGTGTGGATCGTCGGCGGCCCGTACACAGGGCCGGAGGCGGGCTTCGTCATTGACGGTCGCGATTACGCGGATCCGGAGCAGGCGCGTGCCGCCGTTCGCGAAGCATTGGAGCAGACCGACCTGCGCGTACGAGTCGCCGATTTCCGTCCGGTCAATATCGCGGGGAACGAGAAAGAATTGGACCACTGGCCGAGCTGGGCCGAGTTCCGTACCTTTCTCGACGTTCACGGTCCGGTGTATCCGTGGCGTCGGCGCCTCACCTCGCCGGCTCGATCGGCGAGCGCGACTCGACCGGCCGTGCCCGTCGACGCATCGTTCGATCCGTTGTACTCGGAGCGGCACTTCGACTGCTGGGGCCAGCTCGTCGAGACCTTCCCGTACGGTCAAGGCCCCTTCGATCCCATCTTGGGACGCCGGGCGGCGGGATATGGCCTCAACGATGCCACCGGCGAGTTCGAGGCCGACACGCGGTGCGCCTTACAGTGCGCGCACGGCCTGGAGGACGACGAGACCTGGCCGCTGCGTGACGAGGACGAGTTCATCGAAGCGGTCGAGCACCGACGGGAGCGGTTGCTCCGCGAGTCGTTCTTTCAGCGTCACGACAAGCCGGACATCTTCGCCGCGTACGAGCGGGCGGCGCGCGACGGGCGAACCGCGCAGACCCGGCGTGCCACTTACGAGATGTGGCGGCAGGTACAGCGGCGCAGGGCGTACTTTCTCCTCGAATCCGAGCCGGTGCGGGTGGACCTCACCGACGACGCCGCCCCGACGGCGGCCTGGCGCCTGGACACGGTGACCGGCCGGATCGTCTCGACCGGCCGGGCCGACGCGGAGGCCGTCCTCGGCGGTGGGGGTGAGCGGGTCACCGAACATGTCTGGCTTCTGTCGATAGAGGAGCGACGGCGCGCACTCGACGTGGACGGCGCCATCGCCGAGGCCTACGCGAAAGCCGCCGCGCAGCCCGACGAGGCGTACCGCCGTCGCACCTTGACCCGCAGTTTCGACCTGTGGGCGGAGAAGTTCGCCACCGAAGCTTAGGACGGTGTGTGATGCGGACCTCCCCCGGACCTTCCGGCGACGGTTAACGCCTCGGTCACCGCTGAGGAGCGATTCCCGGTCCTGGGCCGGCAGAGCGCGCTCCGGGCGACTACGCCGCGGGCGAGAACGCAGACGAGCCTTCTCCAAGCGGGGCCTATGACCGCTGTCCGAGACCGAAGTGCTCGATCGTCAGCTTCGCGACTGCAGCCGAGGACAGCTCGGTACTGTCGATTCGCAAATAGTCGGCCCGGCCCTCGTACTCGCCATTCGAATTCAGCTGGTACTTGGCGTCCAGCTCCAGAAGATTTCGCCGCGACCACTCGAGATCACGTTTGGACGGCTTCTCAGCCAGGCGAAGCTCACCCTCGTTCCGCTCCAGGCGCACCTCCTGGCTCGCGGACAGTTCCAGGTAGAAGACCCGTCCTCCCCTGCTGTGGAACGGAGCCGCGTAACTCTCAAGCTCGATCTCATCGGCAGGGACGTCGAACGCCCGCACGAACGTGAAGATCAGGCCCGCCAGATCGCTGGCAGCCACCTCCTCGAAAACCCGACGGCGGAACCCGCCAACGAGGCGCGCGAAAGGCTCGCTGCCGAACTCGAAGAACCGCAGCACCGGCTCGATGGCCAGATGATTGTGAAAGACCTTCATCCCGGTCAGCTGAGCGATGTCATAGCCGACCGTCATCTTGCCGACCGCTGGGGGCCCAATAATGCGCAGCAGCGTAGGGCCGTTCAACTCCGTAGTTTCACTCACCGTGGCAAAGTAGACAGCTTGCCCCGGTTCAGCAACCGTATAAACGGCGGTTCGGGCAGCGTGATCACGCGACCATCGCAGCAAGCCCATGCTATGAGGTCCGTATGGTCGTGGTGCTCGTCGAGGGGGAGCAGCGCCGGTCAGTGCTTGCAGGGTGATGCTCCGGCCATGCGGCCCGCTCGCGACTCCAAGCGGCATCCTGCGGTTTGAGGGTTCTGCTCGCATTCGGGTCGTGTCTGCGCGTTTTCTCTGAACGATGCCTTCGCGGCTACTGATCTCGCAGGATGGAGAAAGCCGACCCTGCGGCAAGATCAGCAGAGATCGGCGTCCGGACTCCGTAAGGCGCTCGGATCGGCTTGGCGGCTGCTCAGCCCCCCTGCTGACAGGTGCTGGTATTGAGCGAAGACGAGGCGTTCACCGAAGTCTGAGCCGGGTTCGGTGAATTCACGGCGACCGCGTGGCGGTATGCGGGGGGCGACCGTCGCACTTGCTCGCGTGAAGTGGCGCGCCCTCAGCTCATGCGAGTTCGACGCGGAACCGGATTCCCATTGCCGCACCGAGGCGCAGCAGTGTCGCAATATCCGGGATGCCGCCACCCGCCCTCGATGTAAGACAGAGCGGGCTGGGTCATCCCGGAGCGCTCCGATATGACCTTCTGGGACAAGCCTCGGCGCTTGCGGATCTCCCGTAGCTGGTCTCCGATCCCCAGGTCATGGCCTGCCTGCTCGTGTGCGGGGTGAGGTTGTGTATCCGCCTCCATCCCGCACAGCGCGCCGACCGGATCGTTGCCGGTCGGCCATGCTTCTCCAGCAAGCACCGCGTCTGCGGATGGAACAGGCCGGAATCATCAGGTCGTACAAAGGAGAAGAACAAGCTCCAAGCCGAACTTCGGTCACCCGTAACCTCAAAAATCGTTTCTGTATGCGAAGTCTCCTGAGTTGAATCGAGGGATGCGAACCATTCCTGCTTTGTTCTTGTCTCCTGCATGGCCCCGATGAACGACGATCTCAAGGACACCGAGGCCGTACTCGCCCACATCCGCGCTCACCCTGACACCATCGCACTGATGACCCAGGGCATCGAGCACAATGCCGACCGCCTCACCCCCGTGGCGTCCGCCATCAAAATCATTCACCTCGCCGCCTACACCGATGCCGTGCGCAAGGGCCTGGCCAAGCCGGACGAACCAGTCTCCGTAGCGCTCTGGGACGCCTATCACCTGCCCGACACCGATGGCGGCGCCCACGAAGCGGCGCTCAGACGGCTCAAGCCCGGCGCGAGCGTCACGCTGGACGAGCTGGTCTCCGCTTTGATCGAGGAAAGCGACAACGCCGCCGCCGATCTGCTACGCGACCGCTTTGGCGCTCAGGCGCTGGACGAGATCGCGCAAGCGCCCGTCAGCACCATCAACGGCGAGGCGCTGCGCATCTACGGCGGCTGCACGCTGCCCCCTGACGTCTGCCTGCGCAACTACGTCAGGGACGGCCAGGAGACGCGACTCACGTCTTTCGAATATGCCCAGGAGATGGACTTGGTCGAGAGCGTTTCCTGTATCGCGCCGCGTGTGCTGCACGGGGTTCTCGCCAGACTGAAGAGGGATGAGATAGCGAGCCGGCATCTGGAATGGCCGATGCGGCAGCCGTGGGCCGATCCCGATGAATACCTGATCGGCGCCAAGATGGGTGTGATGGTTGGGCTGCTCAGCGAGGCCGTGTACGTCGTGCGGCCAGATGGGGAGGCGCGTGAGATGGTCCTGGTCATGCGACGGTTGACTGAGGCGGCCTTGGTCTCCGGGATGCGTAGTTGGGCCCCTCATCATTTTCTTATGCGGATGGCGACCGATCCTGCCTTCTTCGCCGATGTTCGCGCGGCACTGCTCGCACGGTAAACATGCTCGCAGCGAAGAGAGGAACGGGGTAGAGCCTCGCGAGTTCCTTCGGCCAATGGTCGTCGATTCGATACTGCCGAGTTGATG
The DNA here is from genome assembly GCF_008086045.1 of Nonomuraea sp. PA05. Classification (GTDB taxonomy): domain Bacteria; phylum Actinomycetota; class Actinomycetes; order Streptosporangiales; family Streptosporangiaceae; genus Nonomuraea; species Nonomuraea monospora. Next base: position 276,000 of record NZ_VSEY01000003.1, read on the forward strand.
TGCAGCACTCCGCGGGCTGCACGGTCATGTCCAGGTCGCGAGTCTCCGTCCAGGTGATCCACGTGCAGTCGTGGACGGCGGGGTCGGTGGCAGCGGATGCTTCGAAGTGGCGAGAAGTGACGGCCGGTAGGCCACGGGCGGCTGCGGCAGGAGGCCAGTCGAGCTGGTCGCGGACGCCGAAGAGGCAGCCGAACGCGTCGTGGTCGCGGCCGTCGTACAGGGGGTAGAGGGGCGTCGAACGGTTGCCATGGTTCGCTGTCGTACCAGTCCTCGCCGGCACATGGGTGACGGGTTTCGATGTAGCCGTAGACGTCGGTGCCCGCGGTCGCAGCGTGAGGGGCGCTCAGCCTTTCGTGGTTTCGATCGCGTTCATCCATTCCCGGCGGCGGTGCACGACGAATCGGATGCGTTCGTCGCTCCGCAGTGCGATTTCCATGCCGTTCGGCACGATGGCGAGCGTGTTGACCGGGGTCGTCGTGATGATGTCCTTGAGCGGCCAAGCCCAGACGCCTGCCTGGTAATTCACGGAGTGAGCGTGGAAGACCAGCCAATTACTGGTGAGCCAGAGCCGGCCGCCCACGGCCTCTTTGCCGCGCCACAGATTCGCGTTGCCCTTGCGGACGACTACCTCGCCGGGCTCGGCGATGATGTCCGTGCCGTGGAACGCCTTGCCTAAGTCTTGTGCATCCATGCTGTGTTCTGCTCCTGATTCGTCCGTCCCTGAGTTTAAGCGGCTCCCTCGATTCTTCCTGGGAAAGAGTGGCGGCGCGACGCCGGCGCCTGGGGAAATCCTCATGGTGCCCGCCGCCGTATGCCGACAGATTGTGGAGGGTTCCGGGTGGCTCGCATGGTGCCCAACCACGCATGTCCAAGGCTGACCGAGGGGCTGGCGTCCGTTCGGTGTCCGGCGCTCGTCGTGGCGGGCGCGCGGGGAGGGAGATGGCGGAAAGCTTGCCCGGGGCGCGCCTGGAGGTGTTCGAGCGCTACCGGTCATTTCCTTCCTGACATCGAGGGGAGCGGTTCTTCTCCCTGTTGCGCGCTAGGGTGGCGCTGTGATCAACAAGCCGCCTGGATTACCGTTCCTGGTCGTCTTCTCGGCGGCGGCGGCCGTTCTCTTGACATGGGCCGGTCACCCGTCCTGGCTGGGGCTTGAGACGTTCGTTCACGCAGTTCCCGTCGGCCTCGTCTTATTCGTTTACTGGGCGATTCGAGTGGTCTGGGCCGACCACAAAGGAGCCTTGCCGGAGGGCATACGCAGTCGCACGCTCATGCCGTGGTACGTCGCCGGTGTCGTGCTGATCGCGCTGATGACGGAAGCGCCGTCCTGGGTTCGTTTCACGCTCTCCGAATCGAGCATGGAAGCCTACGTCGAATCCGTGAACGAAAATCCCCGCCGTGCGGAAGCGTGTCAATGGGTTGGCCTGTACTACGCGTGCGGCGGGATGCGGCATCAGGACGCCACCACGGGGGAAGAGTTTCCCGGCAGTGTCGAGTTCGCCGTTCGAGACCTGTTCCTGGACGACGGCAAGGGTTTCCTGTGGCTGCCCTCCGGAGAACCCAGTGAGAGCAGCGACGGCGGCAACCGCTACAGCCACCTGGAGGGCCGTTGGTACAGCTACAGATGGGAGCCGGACTGGTAAGCGACCAACCTCCCCGAGACGCCGCCGCTTACGGGTCGCCGCAGCGCCTCGCGAACAGGCGTCAGCTCGGCTGGGCCGTGCATGTGGTCATCTGGTGGGTGTCGGGGCGGATGGGGGAGCGGGTGGCGATGTAGTTGTCCGGACGGATGAGCACGGCGCTGTCCTCGCGAATGTCGTAGACGCGGTGAATCTGGCCATCGGTGTCGAGGACGACGCCGGGGCCGGTGGCCTTGGTATCGGTGGTGATCCGGACTGTGCGAAGCGGGTCGTCGATGGTGCTGCAGGGTGCGGGGTGGCCGCGGTCGAAGGTGAGCAGGGTCCAGTGCGGGCCGCGGAGCAGGTCGAACACGCGGACCGTGCGGCCGGACCCGGGTTGGACGCCTTCGGCGTCGGGGGCGCGGTCGCCGGGCCGGACGCGGGCGCTGTCGGAGTCCGGCAGCGGGGTGGTGAGCGGGCTGTCGGGGTAGGCGATCGTGAGGCCGGTGGTGAAGTCGCCGGTCAGGCCGCGTTGCGCGGCCGATCCGTCACCGTCGCGGGTGGCGCGCATGACCGCGTGCAGGCGGGCGGTGCTGTCCTCCAGGACGGCGCGTGCCACCGGCCGGCGCTCGAGCTCGTAGGTGTCCAGCAGGGCGGGGCCGGCGCCGCCGAGGACGGCGGCGAGTTTCCAGCCGAGGTTGTAGGCGTCCTGGATGCCGGTGTTCATGCCCTGGCCGCCGGCCGGTGAGTGGATGTGCGCGGCGTCCCCGGCGAGGAAGACGCGGCCGATCCTGTACCGGTCGGCGAGGCAGACGTTGATCTTGTAGAGCGACAGCCAGTCCGCGTCCGTGATCGTGACGTCCAGCAGCCCCGCGCGTTCGGTGAGGAGGCGCCGGAACAGGTCGAGTGAGGGCTGGACGGGGTTCGGGTCGTCAGCGGGGATGGACGCCTGGAATTGCCACAGGTTCGTGCCCGGCAGCGGGAACAGCGACAAGATGCCGTGCTCGGGGCTCATCCACAGGTGCTGGCAGTGCCGGTCCAGTCCTTGGACGCGCACGTCACCGAGCCACCAGCGGTGATCGCCGTAGGAGACGCCCTGCAGCGTCGCGCCGATCTGCCGGCGGACGAGGCTGCGGCCGCCGTCGCAGCCGATGACGTAGCGGGCGGTGATCGACTGCTCGCCGGTCGCGGTTCGCATGCTCACCTCGACGGCGTCGCCGTCTTCCTGCACGGTGGTGACGGCCGTGCCCCACGTGATCCGGCCGCCGAGTTCCGTCAGGCGATCACGCAGGATCTGCTCGAACATCGGTTGCGACAGCCACACCGGCGCATAGGGGACTCCCGGCTCTGACGTCCCGATCGCCGCCTCGACCGCTTCGGAAATCACCCGGCCGCGGTCGTAGTGCCGGGTCGGCACGTGCACTGCTCCCAGTTCCAGTACACGGTCGATGACGCCGAGATCGTCGGCCACCTCCAGCGTTCGCGGCTGAATCGTCTTGGCCCGTGAGGCCGTGCCGGGGCCTTGCGCCTGGTCGACGACGCGGCAGTCGATGCCACGGCGGGCAAGGTCGCAGGCCAGGGCCAGCCCGGTCGGCCCGGCTCCGACGATCAGAACGTCCGTCATTTTAGGTACCTACCTTAGATATCTATTGTTCGGTCAGGCGGCTTCGTTGCCGCTTGAGTGGATGCGTGCGACAATATACCTAAGGTAGATATCTAATCAAGAGAGGGCCGATGAGCAGCACGAACGATGCGCTGATGGGGCTGCTGCCCCGCATGACCCAGCTCAGCAGCACGCTGAATCGCGGGCAGTTGTTCGAGCGGGCCACCGCAGCCGCAGGGGTGACGCTGGACCGGCCCGTGGTGACCACCCTGGTCACCCTCCAGGCCGCCGAGCGGCCTCTGCGGGTGGGTGAGCTCGCGGCCCGGATGCAGCTTGCCGGCCCGTACGTCACCCGCCAGTTGAACGGACTCGAACGGCGTCGGCTGGTCAAGCGCGTCCCGGATCCGGACGACCAGCGAGTCCGCCTGATCGCCCTCGCTCCCGCGGGCGAGAAACTCATCGGCCGCTATCTACAGGTCATCAACGGGTGGTTCGACCAGGCGCTGGCCGGATGGTCCGAAGACGACCAGCGCGACCTCGTCCGCCTGATCGGCCGGCTCGTCGACGACCTCTCCGCCCATCTGGACACGATCGTCGATGAGGACGCCGTCATCGAGGAGTGACACGGCGGCCCGGAGCTACCCCTCCTCGAAGAGTTCGACGATGGGCGTCAGCGAGTCCGGCCGAGCGCTGACAGGCAGGGGGTCGACGAGGTGCACCGGGCAGCCGAGTGCGGTGGCGCCGGTGTCGGCGTGGCGGTCGTCGCCGACCATGAGGACGCTGCCGGGCGGCAACGTGAGCTTGTCGCAGGCGGCGCGGAAGATGCGGGGGTCGGGTTTCGTCACGCCGAGCTCGTAGGAGAGCACGAAGGCGTCGACGTACCGGGTGAGGTCGTGGAAGGCGAAGACGGTGCGCAGGTCCCAGCCGATGTTGCTGACGACCGCTGTGGGCACCGCGCGCCGGTGCAGCTCCTGGAGGACGGGGCGGGTGTCCGGGTAGAGCTGCCAGGCGATCGGCTGGAGGGCGCGCTCGTAGAGGGCGTCCGCGAGGGACGGGTGCGGGAGGCGGGCTTCCCTGGCCAGGGCGGTGTAGCAGGCGCGGTGGTGGTCGTCGGTCAGGTCGCGATCGCGCCAGAGGCCGGTCAGGTGGTGGGGGACTTCGCGGGGTGTGGGGCCGCCTGGTTGTGCGCCCATGATCTCCAGGCGGTCGGCGCAGGCGGTGATCTCGGCGTCGGAGAGAGAGTACTGGCCGTTGTCTTGCAGGACGGCCCGTAGCCACTGCTCCGTGGGCTCGATGCGGAGCAGCGTTCCGGAGAAGTCGAACATCACACCCTTGAGCAACGATCGCCCTCGTACTTTCGCTCGCGGTACTGCCAGACGAACTCCAGCCACGGCGGGGCCACCCCCGTGAAGTGCGCCCAGCTGCCCGGCTCCGCGCCGGGGTAGTCGCCGCGCACCTCGGAGAGATGGGTCAGCGTGAAGCCCTCGCCGATCAGGCTGTTGACGATCCGGCTCAGCGTCTGCCGGTATTCCCTGGGCTCGCGGATGCCGGAGGCTTCCTGGTCGTGGACCCAGTCCTGGTCGGGGTAGGAGGTGGCGGCCTCGTCCGTGTAGGGCTGGGTGAGGGTGTAGCCCTCGCCGTTCCAGGAGTGGTGGGTCAGCCCGGAGAAGAACGGGTTGGCGCACATCAGGTAGTAGTGGCCGCCGTTCGCGATGACGCGGGCGACCTCGCGGAAGACGACCCGGGAGTCGGGGACGAAGGTCAGCGAGTACGGGTGCCAGATCAGGTCGAAGGCGGTGTCGCCGAGGGCTGAGAGGTCCCGCATGTCGCCTTGGACGGTGCGGACGGCGACGCCGTAGTGATCGGCGGCCGAGCGGTCCCGCTCCAGTTGGCCGGAGCTGATGTCGAAGACCGTCACGTCGGCTCCGAGCAGGGCGAAGGCCGCGGACTGCTGGCCGCCTCCGCTCGCCAGGCAGAGCACCTTGCGGCCCGCGACGTCGCCGGGGACGCCCAGCCGTTCCAGGCCCAGGTAGCCGCGGGCCTTCTCCTCGTCCAGGTCGAGCATGGGGCGGGTGAACAGCGCGTCCGCCTCCACCAGGGCTTCCCAGCGTTCCGCGTTGTAGCGGTAGACCTCGTCCTGCACAGTGATCACCTTAGCTGTCGCTCAACGCCCGCAACGAGTCGTTTTCCGTAGGGAAGTCGCGGCTGGGGAGGGGGCGACAGCATGTGGGCGCCCTCGGTGAGGGCGCCTGAAGGCCTTCAATCTCGGAGCTTGGCGTTGAGGCGGGCGGCCTGCCGCGTGAGATGGTCCCGTTCGGGCAGGTTGGGGGCGGAGAGGGCGGCCTCGGCGTACAGGCGCGCCGCCGCAGCCAGGTCCCCGTCACGCTCACGCAGGTACGCCTCGGCCGCGGTGTATCGGGGCAGCGACGGGTCGAGCTCCGCCAGGGCCGCCAGCCCGGCGCGCGGGCCGTCCGCCTCGCCGACGGCGACCGCCCGGTTGAGGCGGGCCACCGGGTTGCCGGTGAGGCGCAGCAACTCGTCGTACCACTCGACGATCTGCACCCAGTCGGTCTCCCCGGCCGTGCGCGCGTCCGCGTGCAGCGCGGCGATGGCGGCCTGGGCCTGGAACTCGCCCAGCCGGTCGCGGGCGAGGGCGGCCTGGAGCACGTCCACGCCCTCGGCGATCAGGCGGGTGTCCCAGAGGCAGCGGTCCTGCTCGGCGAGGGGGACGAGGCTGCCGTCCCGGCCCGTCCTGGCGGGGCGGCGGGCGTGGTGCAGCAGCATGAGCGCGAGCAGGCCCGCCACCTCCTCGTGCTTGGTCCCGGACGCGAGCCGGCGGGTCAGCCGGATCGCCTCGGCGGCGAGGTCGACGTCCCCTGAGTAGCCCTCGTTGAAGACGAGGTAGAGGACGCGCAGCACCGTGGCGACGTCGCCGGGCTGGTTGAAGCGGACGGACGAGACGGTCCGCTTGGCCCGGCTGATGCGCTGGGCCATGGTCGCCTCCGGCACCAGGTAGGCCTGCGCGATCTGGCGCGTGGTCAGGCCGCCGACCGCGCGCAGCGTCAGCGCGACGGCCGAGGCCGGCGTCAGGGACGGGTGCGCGCACAGGAAGTAGAGCTGCAACGTGTCGTCCACCGGGTCGCCCGGCTCCGGCGCGGGCTCGGCCTCGACGCGCCCCTCGCGGTCGCGGCGGGAGGCGTCGGCGCGGGTGGCGTCCAGGAACTTGCGCCACGACACGGTGACCAGCCAGCCCTTCGGGTCGCGGGGCGGGTCGTCCGGCCACACGCGCACGGCCTCGATCAGGGCATCCTGTACGGCGTCCTCGGCCGCCGCGAAGTCGGCTCCGCGGCGGACGAGCACGCCGATCACCGTGGGGGTGAGGGTCCGCAGCAGGGTCTCGTCCACCGTTCGTCACTCCGTGACGGTGGAGTGCGCGGACAGGAACGGGCGCACCTCCAGCCACTCGTGGATCGGCCGGCCGCCCGCTCCGGGAGCCGCGGACAGCTCGGCCGCCAGCTCCAGCGCCCGCTCGTACGTCTCGACGTCGATCACCATCCAGCCGGCGATCAGGTCCTTGGTCTCGGCGAACGGCCCGTCGGTGGCCGGCGGCCGTCCCTCGCCGTCGTAGCGGACGAACGTGCCCTCAGGGGAGAGCGCCTGGCTGTCGACGAACTCGCCAGTGGTCTCCAGCCGGGCGACGAAGTCCCGCATGTACTGCACGTGGGCGGAGACCTCCTCCGGCGTCCACTGGTCCATCGGCACGTCGTTGACCGCCGCGGGAGCGCCTCGGTAGTGCTTGAGAAGCAGGTACTTGGCCATCATGTTCTCCTGTGTGCGGTTTCGTGAAGGGGTTCAGGCCTGCTGGCGTGCGGCTCGCTCGTGCATGAGCTCCTCGACCGCGCTCGGCAGCGTCGTCTCGAAGTCGATCAGCTTGACCCACGTCGGGGTGACGACGACCCGGACCATGCCGTCGTAGAGCGAACGCACCTCCGCCTCCCACACGACCCGCTGCTCGGGCGTCATCTGGTAGCTGCCGTTCATCTGGAGGTACTCGTCCGGGATGCCGTCGACGACGTCCAGCTCGGCCTGGCCGCGGATGAGCAGAATCTTGGGCGGGTGCACCTCGGTGTCGATCGTCAGGGCCACCGCGGGGTTCTCGCGCAGGTGGGCGAGCTTGGGGGAGTTCTTCGTCGTGCACATGACGATCTGCGAGCCGTTCCAGGTGAACCCGATCGGGATGTTGCGGGGGGTGCCGTCCTTGGCGACGTAGGCGAGGCGGGTCAGGTCACGGGCGAGCAGTTCCTGGCTGTACGGGCGGTTCAGGATCTCGGTGATCTCGTGCTGCTGCATGACTGGTCCTCTTCCTCGTCCCGCGGGCCGTGGTGGCCGCTTGTGACCCTGGGACGGAGCCGGCGCGACGTTCTCGACATCCGTGTGGCCATCAATCGGGATTTGTTTTTCTGAGGTCGAGCCGGGCGGCGGTGGGGAGGTGGTCGCTGCCGGTGGAGGGGAGGGTCCAGGTGCTGGTGGAGGGGGCGTCGCGGGTCATGATGTGGTCGATGCGGGCGAGGGGGAACGCGGCGGGCCAGGTGAAGGCGAAGCCGTCGAGGGCCGGGGTCAGGCGGGAGGTGAGGGGGGACAGGCCGCGGTCGTGCACGGCGCCGTTGAGATCGCCCATCAGGACAATCCTGGCCAGCTCTTCCTCGGCGATGGCGGCGCCCAGGGCGGTGGCGCTCTCGTCGCGCCAGGCCGTGCCGTAGCCGTCCTGGAGGCGGATGCGGACTGAGGGGAGGTGGGCGACATATGCCGCTATGTCGCCTGCCGGGGTTTGTACGGTGGCGCGCAGGCCGCGGTTCCAGTCGGCGGTGATGGCCTTGGGTTTGATGTCGAGGGGGCGGCTGTCGGTGAGGGGGTATCGGGACCAGAGGCCGACTGTGCCCACGATGATCCGGTGGGGGTGTTCCGGGGTGAGGGCCGCTTCGTAGACGGGCAGGGCCTCCAGGGTCAGCTCCTGGAGGGCGATGAGGTCGGCTCCGGCGCGGGCGAGGGCGTTCGCCGTGGTGGCGGGGGTCGCGTTGTCGTCGGCGACGTTGTGCTGGAGCACTGTGAGGACGGACGGTGGTTCGGGCGCGCCGGGGAACGCCGGGCCGGGAGGCGACGAGCCTGGGAACACCCAGGCGCCGAACATGACGGCCCAGACCACCGCCGGCACGATCGCGGCCACGATCGCGGCGGGTGAGCGTCGTAATGAGGCCAGGGCGAGCAGGGCCACGGCGGGCAGGCCGAGCCAGGGCAGGAAGGTCTCCAGCAGGCTGCCGAGGTTGCCCACGGCGTTGGGGACGGCCGAGTGGAACGCCAGGAGCGCGGCGACCAGCACGGAGAGCGACCCCAGAACCCACGGGCTCCGACGCCGCCCGTCCGCGCCCGGCCCGTCCGCGCCCGGCCCGTCCGCGCCCGGCCCGTCCGCGCCCGGCCCGTCCGCGCCCGGCCCGTCCGCGCCCGGCCCGTCCGCGCCCGGCCCGTCCGCGTCCAGGCTCAAGGGACCCAGCGGCGGGCCGGGACGGCCGTCTCCCGGCTCGTGCCGTCGCCGTCACGCTCGACGAACCACGCGTTCCTGTCAGGAAGCACGCTCAACGCCTCGTGCAGCCGGGTGCCCACGTAGTGCAGCGCGACACCGTCCTCCGTGGCGTATCCCGGCGGAAGCGTCCCCTCGCCGACCAGCCGCCGGTAGGTGTCCCGGCGCGGCTGGTCGCCCAGGTCGTCGTGGACGCCGTTGCTGAACGGCAGGAAGCCGAGACAGTCGTGCACCGGGTCGAGCTGGTCGCCGAAGGAGTCGGTCACCCCGCCCAGGTGCCAGCACAGGCTGCCCGCGCTCTGCCCGGCCAGCACCACGCCCGCCTCCCAGCACTCCCGCATGATCTCCTCCAGCCGGTGCGCCCGCCAGACCGCCAGCAGGTTCACCACGCTGCCCCCTGACACGAAGACGACGTCCTGGGAGAGCAGGTGCGCGCGCACGTCCTTGACGTTCGGCTGGGTGAAGAGCTGCAGGTGGGAGAGTTCGGCGTCGCCGAGCTTCGGCACGAGTCCGTACCAGCCGTCGATCTGCTCCCGCGCGTCCCCCGTCGCTGTCGCGATCAGGCAGACGCGCGGCCTGGGCACCTCGGCCAGTCGCATCGCCTGCCAGATCTGCACGCCCGCGTGGGTGAACCCCTCAGGCGGATAGAGCACTCCTGAGCAGGCGAGAATCTGTGGCTCTCGGGTCATGGGCATGATCCTTCACCGGCGGGCGCGCCGCCCGCAAGCCGTGCGCGTCACCGTTCGAGGTGCTCGAAGAGCAGCCGCAGCACCGTCTCGGGCGCCTCGACGTGCGGGTCGTGCCCGGTGGCCAGGGACGCCTCCCGTACCAGCGGGCACTCCTCCACCACCGCGCCGAGCTGCCGCCGCGTCCACAGGCAGTACGCCTCCCACGCCGGCACGAGCCGATCGGGGAAGACGGCGGCGAATGCCGTCGCGTCACCGCTGACCACCAGCAGCGGGCAGCGCGCGGCGCGGTACACCTTGAACAGGTCCAGGGCGTCGATCTCCCGCATGACCTGCAAGAACTCCTCCGGAAGGCCCTGGCCCAGCTCCGTCAGGAAGGCGGTCATCTCCTGGCAGGCGGCCGACGCCGCGGCCTCCTCCAGGCCGGCGAACTGGCCGGGGCGGGTCGGGTTGCCGTGGCCGTCGAGGTTCACGGCGAGCGGGCAGTCCGGGTGCTCGGACGCCCACAGCGCGGCGACCATGCCGCCGAGTGAGTGGCCGACGATCACCGGCCGGTGCAGCCCGTACGCGCCGGCGACGGCGGTGACGTCGCCGAGGGCCGCCTGCCACGACCACGGGGCGGCCCCGGACTCGCCGTGGCCGCGCAGGTCCATGGACACCGGCCGGAACCCGGCGGTCACGAGGAGCCGGGCGAAGACGTCCCAGTCGTGGCGGGTGCGACCGCCGCCGTGCAGGAGCAGGACGTCCTGGCCGGAGCCGCCGTGGTCATGAGCGGCGATGGGTACGCCGCCGCTCGCGACGGGCGTGATCATTGGGGTTCGAGGAGCAGGTAGTCGATCTTGCCGTCGTCCCCGACGGAGATCTTCGTGTCGTACTTCTGCCCGGCGGGGATGGACGTCACCCCGGCCAGCTCGTTCGGCTTCGTGCTGCTCAGCTCGTCCAGCTTGAGCCCGGCCAGGTCCTTGGCGATGCCGTTGAACTTGTCCGCAGGGATCTCCTTGAGGAAGGCCTCGCTGAGGTGCTCGCCGAGCTCGTTCTCGGGGATCGGCGTGCGGTTGACGGCGTCCAGATACCACTGCAACTGCTTGCCCACCGGGCTGTCGGGGACGGCCAGGCTCGGCCCGCCGCCCGCGGCCGAGCAGCCCGTCACGAGGGCGACGAGCAGGGTGAACAGGCCCGCTAAGGCTGGGATCGAACGCACGGGAGAACTCCTGATGATCGACTGCAGGGGAGGGAATGCTAGCAACCGCGACCGTCAGAACCGCGTCGGGCGGGATCCTCACTGTCAGAGCAGGATGACGGGGTTGGTGAGGGCGGCCATGCGCCCGTCCGGGTGGCGGATCTCGGCGCGGACGAACGCCGACTCCGCCGCGCTCGTCCGCCACTTCACCAGGCCGGGCCCGTTCCGGGCAGCGCTTCGCGCAGCACCGTGCCGCGTTCGGTGTGCAGGGTGACCGCGAGCGCGGCCCAGTCGGCCCAGGCGGAGGGCGTGTTGTGCTCGGTGACGGCGATGAAGTCGAGCCCGGCGGCGCGTGCCCCTGCCGTGACCGGTCGCCATCCCGGCAGGGTACTAGGCAGGCGGCACGGCGTCGTCGGTGGTGATACGGGTGCCGATGTCCTCGCCCTCGCAGATGGCCCGCATGACGCCCCTGGCGGCCACGTCGAAGACGTGCATGCGCAGGCCCTGCTCGTTGGCCAGCACGAACGCGCTCTCGTCCATGACCCGCACCTTGGCCGCCAGCGCCTCACGGTAGGTGAGGTTCGTGAAGCGCTTGGCGTCCGGGTTGAGGTTCGGGTCGCTGTCGTACACGCCGTCCACGCCGCGCTTGGCCACCAGCAGCGCGTCGGCGTCCAACTCCAGGGCGCGTTGCACCGCGGGGTAGTCGGTGGTGACGTACGGCTGGCCGATGCCGCCGGCGAGCAGCACGATGAGGTCGCGGCGCAGGTGCCGGTCGGCGCGCAGCCTGATGAACGGCTCCGCCACGCTCTGCATGGGCATCGCCGTCATGACCCGGACGTCGGTGTCGGAGCGGGCGGTCAGCACGCCGCGCAGCATCAGCGCGTTCATGACGGTGCCCAGCATGCCGATGTTGTCGGCCTCGGCCCTGCCGATGCCCCAGCCGTCCGCCATGCGCCCGCGGAAGTAGTTGCCGCCGCCGATGACCACGGCGATCTGCACGCCGAGGTCGTGGACCGACAGGATCTCGTCCGCGAGCTGGGCCAGGCTCGCCGGGTCGGTGCCCCAGCCGGACTCTCCCGACAGGGCCTCGCCGCTGAGCTTGACCACGACCCGTGAGTAACGACGCATGCCCGCATCCCTTCGCGGTCGCGCGCTCGGCGACCCGACCAAGGATACGCGCGGGCCGTCCCGGAGCCGGCGCACGTCGCCGTCCCAGAGCCAGTGCGCGTCGCTGTCACAGGGGCAGTGGGCGTTGCCGTCACAGAGGAAGTGCGCGCGCCGTCACAGGGGCAGGACGCCGACCGTCTGGTCGCCGCTGACCTCGCCCGTCGGCTCGAACCCGAGCCTGCGGTAGAACCCCTCGGGCCCGCCGTCCCCCGGATGCCAGGTGACGTACATCCGCGTGGCGCCGCGCCGCCTGAGCTCGCCGGCCACGGACGCGACGGCGAACCGCCCGACCCCGCGCCCCTGCGCGTCGGGCACCACGTTGAGCCGCCACAGCCCGGAGCGGAAGTCCACCCCCTTGCCGTTCCAGTCGATGTCGAGGAACGCCATGAGGAAGCCCACGGCCACGTTCCCGTCGAGGATGAGGCGCGGCCAGGCCGTGCGCGGATGCACGTACGCCTCGGCCAGCGACTTCACCACCGACGTGACGAAGTGCTCCTGGTCGGGGCGCACCTTCACGGCGATGGCCGCGTCCAGGTTGGCCGGGGTGATGGGCGCAAGGCGCAGGTCGGGCGTCATTGGGCGGGTTCTCCTCCAAGGAGACGGGCGATGACGGTCTCGGCGGGCCTGCCGAGCAGGTGCTCCAGATCGGACGTCTGCCGCTCCAGCGCGCCCGCCCGGATCAGGCCGTTGATCCAGCTCATCGGGCCGCGGCCGGAGTCCGGAACCTCCCGGTAGGTGACGCCCAGGGCCTCGGCCACCTCGGGGTGGGTCCAGAGCGGGCCGGTGAGGTCGTACGCGCGGCCCAGGGGGGTCTCGCCGGTCAGGACGTTCGCGGCGGCCTCGGCCAGGTCGGAGCGGAACGCGGTGTTCAGGCCGCGGCCGGCGGTGCCGCTCGTCAGCTCGCCGCCGGTGACCCGGGGCAGGAAGGCGTCGCTGTAGAAGGGGTGGCGCAGGAACGTGTACGGCAGGCCGGTGGCGAGGATGGCCTGCTCCGTGGCGTGGTAGGCCTCGGTGAGACCGGTGGGCGCGGTGTCGGCGTCCAGGAAGCTGGTGAAGGCGATGGCGGCCACGCCGGCGTCGGCGGCGGCGGTCACGGCGGCCTGGTGCTGGGCGATCCTGCGGGGCGTGTCGAGCTCGGGGGAGGAGATCAGCAGCAGGCGTTCGACCCCCTCGAAGGCGGTGCGCAGGCTCGCCGGGTCGTCGTAGTCGCCGCGCCGGGCCTGGACGCCCGCCGGAGCGCGTACGGGATCGCGGACGACCGCCACCACCTCCGCCCGCGTGCGTAGCCGGTCGATGACGAGGCGGCCGAGCGCGCCGGAGGCGGCCGAGACGGCGATCACTGTGAGCGGACTCCTTCGGGAAGCGGTCGCTCCAGTGGACCTCCGGCGACCGGCCCGGCGCCACTCATTTTCACCGAGCCGAGTTCACGACCTCTCCAGGGCCAGCTTCACGCCGAGCCCGACGAAGATGCCGCCCGTGGCGACGTCGATGCGGCGCCGCGCGGCCCGCCGGTGGCGCAGCCAGCCGCCGATGCGGCCCGCGAGCACGCCGACCGCCCCGTCCACGGCGAACTCCAGCGCGATGAGGATCACCCCGAGGATCGCGAACTGCAGCCACACCTGACCCAGGCTCGGATTGATGAACTGCGGCAGGAAGGCGATGGTGAAGGTGACCATCTTCGGGTTGAGCAGGTTCGTCATCAGCCCGCTCAGGTACGCCTTGCGTCCCGACATGCCGCCGCCGCTCATGGCCACGTCCATGGGGCTGTCGTCACGCTTGCGGATGGCCTGGACGCCGAGGTAGATCAGGTACGCGGCGCCGACGACCCGCACCACGGTGAAGGCGACCGGCACCGCCTCGAACAGCGCCGCCAGGCCCGCTGCCGCCACGGCGACGTGGACGGCCTCGCTGGTGGCCACGCCGGCGGTGGCGAGCAGGCCGGCCTTCGGGCCGCCGCGCATCCCGCACCCCAGCACGAAGAGCATGTCCGGCCCCGGTGTGATCATTGCGATGATCGTGGTGACGGTGAAGAGGGCGAGCAGATGGGGGTCGATGGGCATGACCGTATTCTCCCATGGTGTCCGGGGGCAGCCGAGGCTCACACCCAGTGCAGCCGGCCGCCGTGCATCGCCGAGAACGCCACCGGCCGGCCGTCCAGGGACAGCACGTACATCAGGGGGCCGTCCGGGTGAGGCCGGGGGAGGCGCGCGGTGACCTGCGGCAGGATGCCCTCGGTCTCCTGCCCGATCCAGTGGCAGCCGAGCCGGGCGAGCTGGTCGGCGAACGCGGCCCTGCCCTCGTCGCTGACGTAGTAGAGCACCGCCGTGTGGTAGACGACGAGCGTGGCGTCCGGCGGCGCCTGGGCCGCGACCTCGGCGAGCCGGTCGTTCAGGTCGCCTCGCACGATGGGCGGCGGGTCGTCGCGTGCCAGGCCGATCGCGGTCTCCAGGCGGTGCAGCCGCTCGTGCTGCTCCGGCCAGACCAGCGTGCGCAGCCAGCGCACGTCGTCGGGGTCGGTGACGTCGAGGGGGTTGAGGTCGATGCCCGCGCGCCAGGCGACGGTGATCGGGCCGGGGCGGGTGAGGTGCGGGGGCGGGGTGCCTTCGACCTGGCAGTTCAGCCGCAACGGGCTGCCCACGGCGCCGAACACATGGCCGTTCTGGGTGTAGGCGTACCGGTCGGGCAGCAGGCACAGCCCGGCCGACGCGCCCACCTCCAGCAACGCCAGCGGCTGGGGCAGCGAGGCGAGCAGCGGGTAGAGGGCGGCGCACCTGGCCGGCTCGTTGGTCTGGGTGCGCCGGGCGAGCATGGCCGCGACGACGGCCTCACGGTGCTCGAAGAGGGCTTCGCGGAAGTCGTCGTACCCGGACGGGGTGCCGGTGACGTACCGGGCGGCGGCGAAGAGCAGGTTCGGCTGCCGCTTGGCCGGGGGCAGCCCGCCGAGCAGGGCGAGCAGCTCGCGGTCGGAGGCCACGCCGGAGGCGAGCCGTTCGTAGAGCGGCGAGGCGCCGGGCGCCTCCAGGGTCGCGAAGCGCCGGTACATCGCCGCCGTCGTCTCCGTCTCGTCCACCACGCATGACCTCCCGCGTCAGATCACCTCACACCGTGATCATGACCTCTCGGAGCAGCTTGAAGAAGGCGTCGCCACGGACGATCTCGAACGGGTCGCCGAGCAGCTCGCTCAGCTCGGCGATGTCGGCCGGCGCCCAGTTCCAGGCGTTGACCGCCCCGGCGATGAACAGCGGGCGCCCGCCGTCCCACCCCTCGATGTGCCTGACCAGCGTGTCCCGGTACTCCTGCGCCCTGCCCTGCGGCGAGAAGTTCCCGATCACCGGCAGCCCGGCGGGGCGGCTCGCAGGTCGCCGGTCTCCCACGACTGGATGACGCCGCGCAGCGGCGTGTTCTTCCGGTACGAGGCCGCGATCCGCTCGTCGAAGGCCACCCAGCCGTCGCCCGCCGCGTTGCGATGGTTGTAGGCGTAGACCAGGTCCATGCCCGTGCGGCGCAGGAACCGCCCGGTCAGCGCGGTGTACGCGTCGAGGTCGCCCTGCGGCCACGACCCCGGGTAGGTGTAGCCGGCGCCGGACGGCCCCGCGATCAGCAGGTCGTTGCCGGTGGCGGTGCGCTGGTAGTACGCCAGCAGGGCGGGCCCGACGTCGGCCAGCAGTGGGCTGACCGTCCAGTTGGTGGGCACCCGGCCGCGCGCGGGGTCGTCCCAGATCTGCCGCATCCTGCGCTGGCAGTACTGGATGTTGTCGCCCTCGCCGACGGTGAGCGTGAGGTAGACCCGGTTGCGCAGAGAGGTGCGTGGCACCGGGCGTACGCGGTCGGAGATCCTGGCCTGGACGCCCGCGTGCACGGTGGCGTTCATGTAGTAGTCGGCGGGCACCACCTCGACCGCGTGCTGCGAGGCCCGGTCCACGCCGCCCCACTCGCCGGCCACGTCGTTGGAGAACCAGCCCGCGTACGGCGTCGTCGGCCGCACCTCGCTCAGGATCTCGTCCAGCAGCGCGCCCGTCTCCCCGCTGGGCGGCAGCCAGAACACCATGGCCCGCGTCGCCACCGTGTAGTCGCGGAAGTAGGGGAAGGGCTCCACCCGGGTGGGCGCCGTGGTGGTGGCGGTGACCAGGAACTGGTTCCACAGCGGGTGATGAGGTCGAGCGGGCGGTCGTGGCGGGTGATCCTCGCGCCGGTGCTGTCGAGCCAGGCGGCGTCGTAGTTCTCGGCGTTGTAGTTGAAGTAGAGGCGGGGCCGCGGCGGTTGACGACGCCCTGGAGGGTGGTCAGGAGTAACTGGTCGTCGCCGTGCAGGGTGCTGAGGTCGGCGTAGTCGAGGCGGGACGGCCGGCCGAAGCCGGGCAGGAGGGGGGTCGCGGCGGCGGCCACACGGAACCATACTTTCGGCCGGTACTGCGCCCGCGCCCCTGCTTCTAGCGTGGAGGCATGCGGGAGCGGTGGGAGGCCGCCGGACTCGGCGTCGCGTGCGCGGTGGTGCTCGCCGTCTGGAGCCACCGGATCGTGGACAGCTGGGGCGGCGGCTACTGGGTGTTCGGCTGCGCGGCGGGCGCGGTGGTGTGCCTGCTCGCCCTCGTACGCCGCCGCGCCCCGCTGTGGACGGCCGTCGCCGGGATGGCGGTCGCTGCGGTGGCCATCGCGATCGTCCGGCCGGCCGACCTGCCCGCCGAGCCTGGCCCTGGACTGGCACTCGGGCTGTCCGTGCTGGTGGGCTCCGCACTCAGGAGGCTCCCGGCGCCGCAGGCCGCAGGCGTCGGCGCCGGTGGGCTCGCGGTCGCCCTCGGCAGCCAGCTCTCCGGCTCGCCGCACATCGGCGTCCTGACGCTGAACCTCGCAGCGTGGCTCGCCGCCGTCGCGGGCGGGCTGGGGCCCCGGCTGCTCGCCGCCCGCCGGGCCGCCGTCGCCGAGCGCGTACGCCACGCGGAACGGCTGGAGCTGGCCAGGGAGCTGCACGACGTCGTCGCCCACCACGTCACCTGCGTCGTGCTCCAGGCGCAGGCCGCGCAGCTCGTCGCCCGCAAGGACCCCGAGCGGGTCGCCGGGTCGCTCGCCGACATCGAGGCCGCCGGGTCCGACGCGCTGGCCGCCACCCGGCGCGTGGTCGGGCTGCTGCGTGAGCGTGGCAGGCCGGTTGCGTTCGGGCCCGCCGAGCGGCTCGGGGAGCTGGTCGGCCGGTTCAGCGGGCCTCCCGTGACGCTGCGGCTGCCCGACGGGGAGCCGGCGTGGCCGTCCGAGGTGGCGGGGACCGTCTACCGGGTGGTTCAGGAGTCGCTGACCAACGTGTCCCGGCACGCGTCCGGCGCCGGGGCGGTCGTCGTCAGTGTCACGCAGGGGGAGGGGCAGGTGGTCGTGGAGGTGACGGACGACGCGCCGCCGTCTCCGCATGGCGAGGGGAAGCGCTGGGCGCGCTCAGGGGGTGGCTTCGGGCTGGTCGGGATGCGGGAGCGGGCCGAGGCGCTCGGCGGCGGCCTGTCGGCGGGCCCGCGCGCAGGGGGCGGATGGACGGTGCGTGCCACGTTGCCCCTGCCCGAGCGAGCCGCCGCGCCGAGGACGGCGCCGCATGACGGCGCCCTGGGCGGGCGGCGGTGAGCATCAGCGTGCTGCTGGCCGACGACCAGCCCATGATCCGGAGCTGCCTGCGCCTCATCCTGGAGGACCAGCCCGACATCCAGGTGATCGCCGAGGCCGCCGACGGCGCGGAGGCGGTCACCGTGGCCCGCAGGCTGCGCCCCGACGTCTGCCTGGTGGACGTGCAGATGCCCCGCCTCGACGGCATCGAGGTCACCGCCGCCCTGGCCGGGCCCGACGTCCGCGACCCGCTCCGGGTGATCGTGGTCACCACGTTCGACCTCGACGAGTACGTCTACGGCGCCCTCAGGGGCGGCGCGGCCGGATTCGTACTGAAGGACGCGGGCCCCGAGCTGCTCGTCGAGGCGGTCAGGGCCGCGCACGCCGGCGACGCGCTCATCTCACCGTCGATCACCCTCCGCCTCCTGCGCCACCTCACGGCCACCACGCGACGAACCGCCCGCGCCCCCTCCCCGGCGCTGTCGGAGCGCGAGACCGAGGTCGTCCGGGCCGTCGCCAGGGGGCGCACCAACCAGGAGATCGCCGCGGAGCTGCGCATCTCGCTGAGCACGGTGAAGGGCCACGTGTCGTCCGTGATGACCAAGCTGGGGATGCGCAACCGGGTCGAGATCGTCGCCTGGGCCTGGGAGAGCCGCCTCCTGCCCTAGGCGACCGGGAACGTGCGCAGTTCCTTGCGCGAGGCCAGGCCGAGCTTGCGCAAGGCGTTGGCGATGTGGCTCTCCACCGTCCGCCTGGACAGGAACAGCGCGTCGGCGATCTCCTGGTTGGTCCTGCCCGCCGCCGCCAGCAGCGCGACCTCGCGTTCCCGGGACGACAGCGTGCCGCCGTGCGAGGGCCGCCCGCCTCGCCAGGGGTACGGGATGGGGACGCCGTTCTGGCGCATGACCCGGCAGATCCGGGCGATGTCGCGATCCGCGCCCAGCGCCCCGTAGGCCCGTAAGGCCTTCTCCAGCAGGGTCCCGCCGTCGCCGGTGCCGCGCTCGCAGCGCCACCGCCCCAGCCGCTCCCCGGCCAGCGCCTCCTCGTAACGCAGCCCGGCCTCGCCCAGCAGGACCCGCGCCCGGTCCTGAAGCTGATCGGCCCGCTCGCCCCCGTGCGCGCGTGCCAGCACCGCCTCGGCGGTCAGCAGCGCCGCCTGCGCGAGCGGCGCGCCGGCCCCGGCGAGCCCGGCGCGCAGCTCCGCCACCAGCCCCGCCGTCTCCGCCGCCCGCCCCTGCGCGTCCATGGCGTCGACCAGGCACAACACGCTCTCGGCGCCCCACACCCAGTTGCCCTTCGCCCGTACCAGCGCCAGGGCGGCGCGGGCCTGCTCGGCGGCCCCCGTGGCGTCGTCCAGGGACAGCAGCAGCCGCGACAGCGTCATCCGGGCGGGGATGAGCGGCCAGACCGCCCCCACCCGCGACGCGACGGCGATCACCTCGCGCAGGCAG
Source organism: Nonomuraea sp. PA05 (assembly GCF_008086045.1). Taxonomy (GTDB): domain Bacteria; phylum Actinomycetota; class Actinomycetes; order Streptosporangiales; family Streptosporangiaceae; genus Nonomuraea; species Nonomuraea monospora. The sequence continues at coordinate 294,860 of NZ_VSEY01000003.1, forward strand.
CCGGCGGCCCGCTCGGCGGGCCCCATGGCGGCGAGCAGCGCCCCGTGCAGCAGCCGGGAGTCGGGCAGGGCCGCCGCGAACCTGGCGAACGCGCCGGCCAGCCGCGCGACGCGGGCCTCCAGCCCGTCCCACCGCCCGGCCGCGTGGTCCACGGCGGCCGTGACCAGCTCGACGACCTCGGCCACCCGCAGGTACTCGGCCTCGTTCGCCACCTGCCGCCCCTCGGCCAGCAGCGCTTCGGCGCGGTCGAGGCGGCCGATGTGCAGCGCGCCCTGCGCCCAGTTGAGGCAGGCGCGGGCGTGCTCTCGCGGCGTCGCGCGCAGCCGTTCGTCGGCCAGCAGCGCGTCGATCAACCGCCACGCCGCCGGGTCCCCCTGCTCCAGCAGCAGCGACGCGCGGGCGATGCGGACCGCGATGCCGATGTCCGGGTCGCCGCTGCGGCGCGCGGCCAGCTCCGCCTGGTCGCAGCGGGCGGTGTGCTCGCCGATGCCCCGGTCGGCGACGGTCTCGGGTGCGGACAGCACGGCCAGCGCCCGGCCCAGGAGCGCGGGACGTTCGCGCAGGTCCTCGATCGCGGCCTCGATCTGCAGGTAGCCGGCCCTGACCTCGCCGTGCTGGCGCAGCAGGCGGCCGAGCGCGAAGCGCAGCTCGCCGCGCAGCGGGGCGGGCGGCGGCTCGGTGGCCAGCAGGCGCTCCAGGATCGGTACGGCCTGAGCGTGCGCGAGCCCGTCCACGGCCACCCGGCCGAGCTTGACGGCCAGCCGCACCCGCACGTCGCGCGGCAGCTCCTCGACCTCCAGCGCCCGCAGCAGGAAGCGGGCGGCCGTGGCGTCGTCGCCGTGGGACAGCGCCGTGTCGGCGGCGGCCTCGGCGTTGCCCACGAAGTCGGCCGTGCGGCCGGCGCGCTGGAAGTGGTGCGCCAGCCTGGCCACGGGCCGGGGGCCGCTGCCCGACTCCAGGGCCCGCGCGGTGCGCAGGTGCAGCCAGCGCCGCCCGGAGACGGCCACGGACTCGTACACGATCTGCCGGGCCAGCGCGTGCCTGAAGCGGGAGCGGCCGTCCTCCTCGTGCAGCAGCCCCACCGCCTGCGCCCTGGCCAGCGCCCTGGCCACCTCGGGCGGGCTGCGGTCGCTGACCTCGGCCAGCACGCGGTCGTCGGGGGTCATGCCGATGACGGCGGCGGCGCCGAGTATCTCCTGCGCGGGGTCGTCGAGCGAGGACAGGCGCTGGAGCACCACGTCCCGCAGCACGGTCGGCACGGCCAGGTCGGCCAGCACGTCGGGGCGGCCGGGGATCTCGCCGGCGGGCAGCCGCTCCAGCAGCGTGCGCAGCACCTCCTCCACCACGAACGGGATGCCGCCGGTCTTCTCGTAGAGGGGGGCGGCGAACTCCGGGGGCAGGTCGGCCTTGAGCACGCCGCGCGCCAGCTCCTCCACCTCGGGCAGGCTGAGCGGGGCCAGGCTGATCGTGCGGGCCGGGCCTGAGGGCGCCCTGGCGAACGCCTCGCGGATGGGGAGCAGGCCGGCCTCGGTGCGTACGGTGAGGATGACCGCCACGTCGCGCGGCTGGTGGGCGGCGAGGAAGGCGAGGAAGTCGTGGGTGCCGGCGTCGGCCCAGTGCACGTCCTCCAGCACGAGCACGAGCGGGCTGAGGTGTTCGAGCAGCGCGACGGCCGCGCGGAAGACGCGGTGCCGCTCCGCCCGCTGGTCCGGCAGCGGCGGGAGGGGCGGGGGCAGGTGCTCGGCGATCTCGGGCAGCAGCGGCGCCAGCGCGCCCGCCACGGGGTTGAGCGGTAAGGGGGAACGGGCGAGTTCGTCTCCCGCCAGGCGGAAGGCGTCGAGCAGCGGCGAGAGCGGCAGCGGCTCCTGGAGCTGCTCGCACTGGCCGACGAGCCGCCGCGTCCCGGCCAGGTCGGGCGCGGCGAACAGCTCCGCCACCAGGCGGCTCTTGCCGATGCCCGCCTCACCCTCGACCAGGGCGAGCGACGGCGGCGCCGCGATGGAGGAACGCAGCAGCGCCAGCTCGGAGCGGCGGCCGACGAGCACGTCGGAGAGCGAGCCCGAAGGGGCCGGTCCCAGAGGCAAGCGGCCACCTCCTACCGGATATCAGCGGCAACAGGCTACCGGATCCTAAATTTCCGTTTAATGACGGCATAAATCCGTATCCGGTACGGATGTGGCTGCCGCCCGCCCCTCAATACCGTCAGCGATCATCCGCGTGATCGCGGAACGCGCATGAAGGGGCGACGATGCATCTGTCCACAACCCCCAGACGGCTGGTGGCGACCGCCACGCTGGCCGGTCTGACGATGGCCGGGCCGGGCTGGCCGAGCGCCGCTGCCGCCGCGGAGGAGCAGAAAACCTACATCGTGCAACTGGCCGCCGACCCCGTGGCCACGTACGAGGGTGACGTGGCCGGTCTGGCGAAGACCAAGCCAGGCGAGGGCGAGAAGATCGAGACGGGCTCCGCCGAGGTGAGCGAGTACGTCGACCACCTCAAGGGCCGGGGCGACGCCGTGCTGCGCAAGGCGGGTGGCCAGAAGCTCTACGAGTACGTCTACTCCTACGACGGCTTCGCCGCACGGATGACCGCGGGCCAGGCGGCCAAGATGCGGACGTTACCCGAGGTCATGGCGGTCACCGAGGACAGGAAGGTCTCGGTGGCGACCTCCTCGACCCCGGCCTTCCTCGGCCTGGACGACCGCGGCGGCCTGTGGGACCGGCTCGGCGGCCCCACAGGCGGCCGGAAGGGCGGAGGCGCCGGCGACGGCCTGGTCATCGGTGTGATCGACAGCGGCATCTGGGCCGGCAGCCAGAGCTTCGCCAACCCGGACGCTTCCGGGAAGCGGTACGGGCCGCTGCGCGGCTTCGCGGGCGGCTGCGCGCAGAGCAGCCCCGACCAGTCGTGGGACGCCGCGCTGTGCAACGGCAAGATCGTGGCGGCCAAGCACTTCAACGAGGGCTGGGGCGGCGACGCGGGGATCAAGGAGCAGCTCCCGTGGGAGTTCCAGTCGCCGCGCGACTACAACGGCCACGGCACGCACACGGCCTCCACGGCGGGCGGCAACCATGACGTGACAGTGACGGGCCCCGCGGCGGGGTTCGGCAAGATCAGCGGCATCGCGCCGCGCGCCAGGATCGCCGCGTACAAGGCACTGTGGTCCACCCAGGACGCCTCGACGGCGAACGGCTACTACTCCGACCTGGTCGCCGCCATCGACCAGGCGGTGGCCGACGGCGTGGACGTGATCAACTACTCGGTCTCGGGCACCAGCACGGACCTGCTCGACCCGGCCGAGATGGCGTTCCTCGCGGCGGCCGAGGCGGGCGTGTTCGTGGCCGCGGCGGGCGGCAACGACGGGCCGGCGGCGGCCACGGTGGCGCACCCGTCCCCGTGGGTGACCACGGTCGCGGCCGGCACGCACAACCGCGGCACGCAGGGCACGGCGACGCTCGGCAACGGCGCCTCGTACTCCGGCGTCTCCGTGGCCGCCACCAAGGCGGGGCCCGCTCCGCTGATCGACGCCGCGGCGGCCGGGGTGGCCGGCGCGGACCCGGTGAAGGCGGCGCAGTGCTGGGCCGCCAGGGACAACGGCGGCACGGCGGTGCTCGACCCGGCCAAGGTCAAGGGCAAGATCGTGCTCTGCGACCGCGGGACGACGCCGCGCGTCAACAAGAGCGTCGCGGTCTCCGAGGCGGGCGGCGCCGGCGTGATCCTGACCAACACGGATGAGAACTCGCTCAACGCCGACCTGCATCCCATCCCCACCGTGCACCTCGCGGTCAAGGACCGGCAGGCCGTCAAGGACTACGCCGCCACGGCTGGCGCCACGGCCACGGTGGAGCAGGCGAAGATCACCACGGACGCGCCCGCCCCGTACGTGGCGGCGTTCTCCTCGCGCGGCCCGCTCCAGGCGGCCGGCGGCGACCTGCTCAAGCCGGACCTGATCGCCCCCGGCCAGGACATCCTGGCCGCGTTCGCGCCGCCCGGCGCCAACGGGCTGGAGTTCAACGTCTCCAGCGGCACCTCCATGGCCGCCCCGCACGTGGCGGGCCTGGCCGCGCTGCTGAAGGACCTGAACCCGCGCTGGTCCCCGATGGCCGTCAAGTCGGCCCTGATGACCAGCGGCTACGACGTCAAGGACGGCCCGTCCACCGACCCGTCGGTCATCTTCGGCCAGGGGGCCGGGCACGTCGCTCCGAACAGCGCGGCCGACCCGGGCCTCGTCTACGACAGCGGCATCAAGGACTGGATGGCCTTCCTGTGCGGCAGCACCAACGCCGTCGAGCCGAAGGTCTGCGACGCGCTGGCCGAGCGCGGCCACTCCTTCGACCCCAGCGACATGAACGTGCCCTCGATCGCCGTCGGCAGGCTGCCCGGCACGCAGAAGGTGACCCGCAAGGTGACCAACGTGGGCCGCTCGACCGCCACGTACACCGCCTCCGTCACGGGCCTGGAGGGGATCGACGTCAAGGTGTCGCCGAGCCGGCTGAAGCTGCGCGCGGGGGAGACGAAGTCGTTCACGGTCACCTTCACCCGGACGACGGCCGCGATGAACGCCTACGCGGGCGGGCAGCTCGCCTGGAAGGAGCGCAAGCACACCGTACGGGTGCCCGTCGTGGTGCGCCCGGTGCCCGAGAAGTGGGCGGCCACGTACGGCGTGGCCGGCGGCCAGGACTCGGCCGAGTTCATCGTCAACGACCCCGACGGTAAGCGGATCTACGTGACAGGCGCCAGCTACGGCTCCACGCCCGGCCTGCTCAGCCCGAGCATCGCCACCGTCGCCTACGACGCCGCCACCGGCAAGGAGCTGTGGAGCAAGCGGTACACGGGCCCGGCGGGCAACTACGACGAGCCGTTCGCGCTGGAGCTGAGCCCTGACGGCGGCAAGCTGTTCGTGGCGGGCATCAGCGCGGGCAAGGAGAGCGGCACCGACGCCGTCACCCTCGCCTACGACCCGGCGACGGGCGAGCAGCTCTGGGAGGCCCGCTACACGGCGGCGAACGCGCACTCCGACCACGCCAACGGGATCGACGTGGCGCCCGACGGCAAGACCGCCTACGTGACCGGCATGACGACGGTCGGCGACAACGGCGAGGCCGACTACTTCGTGGCCGCCTACGACACCGCCGACGGCAAGGAGAAGTGGCAGGCCCGCTACGACGGCCCCGGCAAGGGCACCGACGACGCCCGCGTGGTCGAGCTGACCCCCGACGGGACGAAGTTGTTCGTCAGCGGCCAGAGCCAGGGCGAGGAGGGCACCGGCCTGTCCGACTGGGGCACGGTCGCCTACGACGCCGCCACCGGGCAGCAGCTCTGGACGGCCAGGCGGAACGGCCCGGCGAACCGCATCGACGTGCCCTCGGGCATGGCCGCCGACGCCAAGGCCGTCTACGTGACCGGCAGCATCGAGACCCAGGACACGCAGAGCGACGTGATGACGGTCGCCTACGACGTCGCCACAGGGAAGGAGCTGTGGGCCGACCGCTACGACGGCCCGGGGCACGAGAGCGACACCCCGCACGACGTGACGCTCGCGCAGGGCAGGCTGTACGTCACCGGCAACACCACCGGCGAGGGCACCGGCTCCGACTACACCACGCTCGCCTACGACGCGGCGACCGGGCAGCGGGCCTGGGTGCAGCGCTTCGACGGGCAGGCGAAGAACGAGGACTACGCCTGGGCCGTCAGGGTGACGCCCGACGGGAGCAAGGTCGTCGTCGCCGGTCAGAGCGCCGACGACCAGGCGAAGGGCGCCGACTACGTGACCATCGCCTACGACGCGGCGAGCGGCTCCCCGCTCTGGACGGGCCGCTACGACGGCGCGGTCGGCGCGGGTGACAACGCCCACGGGGTGGCCGTGGACGCGACCGCCGCCGACGGGGTCCGCATCTTCGTGACGGGTTCCAGCGCGACGGGCGGCACCCCGCCGTTCGCGCTGGAGGTCGACTTCGCCACGGTGGCCTACTTCGAGCCGTGGAGTAAGTGACCTTCTGACGAGAGGAAGCGCCCCCCGGGATATCGGGGGGCGCTTCCGCCGTTTCAGCGGCGATCACCGTGGGTAAGGGTCGGGTTGATTCTGAGCTGCCTGATCTTCAGGAGCCCCAGATGTCCCGTATCACGCTCACTCCCGCGGCCCGTGAGGCCCTCCGCGACGGAGAAGTGGTCTTCTTCGACTGGCATGTCACCGGCCTCTGCTGCGCGGACGCGGGGGAGTTCTCGGTCAGGGCGTTGAGCCGAGCCAGGCTGCCCAGGCGGGCCCGCCCGCTGAGTCGGTCAGAGCCGGTGTACGCCCATCCCATCGCCTGGTTGCACCTCGCCGACCTTCCCGTGACGATCGACTGCCGCCCGCTGTGGCGCTGGCGGCGCTTCACCTCCGATCTGCCGCCGGACGCCGGTCTGCGCTGCTGCCTGGGGCGCCCTCTATATGGCCCTCTTCACGGGAGGTAACCGGTGAAGCTGCGTTCCATCATCATCTGGACGGCGGTGGCGCTCGTCGGCGCCGTGGGGTGGGCGGTGCTCGCCCTGTCCAGGGGCGAGAACGTCAACGCGGTGTGGCTGCTGTGCGCCGCGCTCGGCTCGTACGCCATCGCCTACCGGTTCTATGCCCGCTTCATCGTGCGCAAGGTGCTGCGTGCCGACGACCGCAGAGCAACCCCGGCGGAGCGGCTCGACAACGGCATCGACTATCAGCCGACCGACCGCCGGATCCTGTTCGGCCACCACTTCGCCGCGATCGCCGGGGCGGGGCCGCTGGTCGGGCCGGTGCTGGCGGCCCAGATGGGCTACCTGCCAGGCACCATCTGGATCATCGCCGGCGTGATCTTCGCCGGCGCGGTGCAGGACATGGTGATCCTGTTCTTCTCCATGCGCCGCAACGGCAGGAGCCTCGGGCAGATGGCCCGCGAGGAGATCGGCCCGGTCGGCGGGGCGGCGGCGCTCATCGCGGTCTTCGCCATCATGATCATCCTGCTGGCGGTGCTGGCGCTGGTCGTGGTGAACGCGCTGGCGCAGTCGCCGTGGGGCGTCTTCTCCATCGCGATGACGATCCCGATCGCCCTGTTCATGGGTTTCTACCTGCGGGTGCTGCGGCCCGGCCGGGTCGTCGAGGTCACGGTCATCGGGGTCGCGCTGCTGCTCCTGGCGATCGTGGCGGGCGGCTGGGTGCAGGAGTCGAGCTGGGCGCCGTTCTTCACGCTGAGCCCGTCGGCGCTGGCGCTGTGGCTGATCGCGTACGGGTTCGTCGCGGCCGTGCTGCCCGTGTGGATGCTGCTCGCCCCGCGCGACTATCTGTCGACCTTCATGAAGATCGGCACCATCGTGCTGATCGCGATCGGCATCGCGATCACCGCGCCGCCGCTGCAGACCACGGCGTTCACCGACTTCGCCTTCACCGGCAAGGGCCCGGTCTTCGCCGGGTCGCTGTTCCCGTTCGTGTTCATCATCATCGCCTGCGGGGCGCTGTCCGGGTTCCACTCGCTGATCTCGTCCGGCACGACGCCCAAGATGATCCAGAAGGAGACCCAGGTCCGCATGATCGGCTACGGCTCCATGCTGATGGAGTCGTTCGTGGCGGTCATGGCGATCACCGCGGCCTGCGTGCTGACCCCCGGCCTCTACTTCGCGATGAACTCCCCGGCGGGGGTGCTCGGCCCGACCGTCCAGACCGCCGCCGAGGCGGTCACCAACATGGGCTTCGTCATCACGCCCCAGGATCTGCAGGCCGCCGCGGCGGCCGTGCAGGAGGAGACGCTGATCGCCAGGACGGGCGGCGCGCCCACGCTGGCCGTGGGCATCTCGCAGATCTTCTCCGGCTTCCTCGGCGGGGCGGCGCTGCAGGCGTTCTGGTACCACTTCGCGATCATGTTCGAGGCGCTGTTCATCCTCACCACCGTGGACGCCGGCACGCGGGTGGGGCGGTTCATGCTCCAGGACACCCTGGGCAACCTGTGGAAGCCGATCTCCCGGGTGAGCTGGTGGCCAGGCCTGGTGGTGACCAGCGCCGTGGTCGTGGCCGCCTGGGGATACTTCCTCTACCAGGGCGTCAACGACCCGCTCGGCGGCATCAACCAGCTCTTCCCGCTGTTCGGCATCGCCAACCAGTTGCTGGCCGCCGTGGCGCTCACCGTGGCCACGACCCTGCTGATCAAGAGCGGGCGGCTCAAATGGGCCTGGGTGACGGGCGTGCCGCTGGCCTGGGACGCGGCGGTCACGCTGACCGCCAGCTACCAGAAGGTGTTCTCGCCCGACCCGACGCTCGGCTTCTTCGCCCAGCGCGACCGCTACCAGACGGCGCTCGACCAGGGGCAGCTCCTCGCGCCGGCCAAGACGACCGACGCGATGCGGCAGATCGTCGTCAACTCCACCGTGGACGGCATCCTGGCGGCGCTGTTCGCGGTCCTGATCATCGTGGTGATCCTCGACGCCGCCCGCGTGTGGATGAAGGCGATCAGAGCCAGGGAGCCGCTGCCCAGCACGGAGGCGCCGTTCGAGGAGTCGAAGATCTACGCCCCGGCCGGGCTCATCGCCACCAGGGAGGAGAAGGAGGCGATGGCGAAGGCGTCGTCATCGAGCGGTTAGCCACCGCTCCGTCGGCCAGGCCTCGCGCCGCCACGCGCTGTCCCAGAACATCCACTCGTACGCCGCCGCCCGGCAGTACGCCCGCGCCATCGCCTCGCGGGTGTCCGGCCCCGCGGCGGCGGCGAGCCGGTCGGCGATGGCCTTGGCCTGCTCGACGGAGGCCGCGAAGCCGGGGTCGGCGTAGGTGGAGATCCACTTGCCGTACGGGTGGCCGCCGGTGTCGCCGGCCCGCTTCAGCAGGGCGGCGCCGACGTCCTGGTAGATCCAGAAGCACGGCAGCACCGCCGCCACGATCTCCGGGTAGGGCGCGCTCAGCGCGGTGGCCTGCAAGTACGACGCGTAAGCCAGGCAGGTCGGCGAGGTCGGGCCCGAGGCGTCGAGCTCCTCGATGTACCCGGCGTGCAGCAGGCGCTCGGCCGCCAGCGCCGTGTGCGCGCTCTGCGCCCAGAAAGCGGCGTCGTCAGGCGTGGTGGCCCGCACCGAGGCGGTGGCCAGCACCTTGGCGAACGCCTCCAGGTAGCGGGCGTCCTGCACCATGTAGAACCCGAACCGCTCGCGGTCGAGGGTGCCGTCGCCGAGGGCGGTGATGAAGGGGTGCTCGTGGACGGCGCGCATCAGCTCGGCCGTGCGCTGCCAGACGTCGTCGCAGAACATGCCGCCCCTACCAGATCGCGTGGAAGTGGTGGACGGGGCCGTGGCCCGAGCCGACGTGCAGGCTGTCGGCCGCGCGCAGCGCCTCGGTCAGGTAGGTCTTGGCCGCCCGCACCGCGCCCGCCCAGTCGTCGTGACGGGGGCGCAGCGCCGCGATGGCCGACGACAGCGTGCAGCCCGTGCCGTGCGTGTTCTTCGTGTCCACGCGGGGCGCGGCCAGCTCGATCGTGCCCTCCGGCGTCGCCAGCACGTCCACGCAGGTGTCGCCGTCGAGGTGGCCGCCCTTGAGCAGCACCTGCCGCGCGCCCAGCGCCCGCAGCCGCGCCGCCTGCTCGTGCATCGCGGCCAGGCTCCCGGCCGGCTCCTCGCCGAGCAGGTCGGCCGCCTCCGGCAGGTTGGGCGTGATGAGATCGACGCGGGGCAGCAGGGTCTCGCGCAGCGCCGCCACCGCGTCGGCGGGCAGCAGCCGGTCGCCGCTCTTGGCCACCATGACCGGGTCGAGCACGACGTAGGCGGGCCGGTAGGTGTCGAGCGCCGCCGCCACCGCCTTGATCAGCGCCGCGTTGCCCAGCATGCCGATCTTCACGGCGTCGGCGGGCACGTCGGTCAGCAGCGTGTCGAGCTGCTCGGCCACGAACGCGGCCGGCACCTCGTGGATGCCGGTCACGCCGGTGGTGGTCTGCGCGACCAGCGCGGTGACGACGGTCATGCCGTACGCGCCGAGCGCGGAGAAGGTCTTCAGGTCGGCCTGGATCCCGGCGCCGCCGCTGGGATCGGTGCCCGCGATGGACAGGACTTTGGGAACAGCGCTCACGGCCGTGACGTCCCTTCGCTAGTCCGAACTAGATCAGGTTCGACGGGTGTGATCTCAGCCCGGCCTTCCCGGGCACCCCGCGTCATCGGCCACAATAACAGGCGCTCAGACCTCGACGGCGTGGGCCTCCCGGGTGGTGGCGGCGCGGGTGGCCAGATAGGTGGCCACGATGGTGATCAGCCCGGCCGCGATCATGTAGGGCGGGATGCCGACGATGGCGCTGCCCGCCGCCGCCTGCAGCGAGGTCAGGATCACCGGGGCGAAGCCGCCGCCGAGCATGCCGCCGATCTGGTAGCCGAGCGAGGCGCCGCTGTAGCGGACGCGGGCGCTGAACATGTCGGCGAACAGGGCAGCGAGCGGCCCGTACATGGCGGGGTGGATGACCGACAAACCGAGGATCGTGGCCAGGGCCAGCACGAGCGGCGAGCCCGTGTCGATGAGCAGGAAGAACGGGTAGGCGTACAGGATGAAGGCGATGGTGCCGCCCAGGAACACCTTGCGGCGGCCGATCCGGTCCGACAGCGCCGCGAACGCCGGGATCGTGATCACCTCCAGGGCGGCGGCGATGGAGACGATGAGCAGCACCGTGCCGCGCTCCATCTTCAGCTCGGTGGTGGCGTAGGTGAGGATGTACGTGCCGAACAGATAGAACTGCAGGAACGGCGCGATGCAGGCGCCGAAGGCCAGCAGCAGGTTCTTCGGGTGGCGGCGGATGGCCTCGACCACCGGCAGCCGCGCCTGCCCGCCCGACTGCTTGACCTTCTCGAAGTCGGGCGTCTCCGCCAGCCGCAGCCGGATCAACAGGCCGACCAGCAGCAACGCCACGCTGCACAGGAACGGCACCCGCCAGCCCCAGCTCATGAAGTCGTCCTTGGGGAGCAGCGAGACCAGGGCGAACGCGGCAGAGGCGAGCACCAGCCCGGCGGGCGCGCCGGACTGCGGCCAGCTCCCGTGGTAGCCGCGCCGGTTCTCGGGCGAGTGTTCGACCGCCATCAGCACGGCGCCGCCCCACTCGCCGCCGACCGCGAAACCCTGCAGCAGCCGCAGCACGACCAGCAGGACGGGCGCGAGCACGCCGAGTGAGTCGTAGGTGGGCAGCAGGCCGATCAGGAACGTGGCCGCGCCCATGATGAACAGGCTCAGGACCAGCATCGACTTGCGGCCGAGCCGGTCGCCGAAGTGGCCGAAGACGATCCCGCCCAGCGGGCGGACCACGAAGCCGGCGCCGAAGACCGCGAAGGCGGCGAGCGTGCCGGCGACGTCGGAGAACGTCGGGAAGAAGAGTTGGTTGAAGATCAGCGCGGCGGCCGTGCCGTAGATGAAGAAGTCGTACCACTCGATGGTGGTGCCGATGAAGCTGGCGAGCACGACCTGCCTGATCGGTTGCTGGTTCTGGGGGGTCACAGGCGCTGCCTCTCTGCGTTGCACCGCGTCGCACGATGGGGTGCCGGAGCGTGTGAGGAGCGAGTGTATGCAACGGTATCCCGATATTGTCAATGGTTGGCCGCCGTAGTTGACACGAACCCCGATGAGTGGATATCTCCGTATTCAACGGTATACATCGCACTTGAGGAGGTGACCGTGAGGCTGGCGGAGCGGGCCGACGACTGGCACGCGGCCTGCGTGGCCGACACCGCGCTGGCGGCGCTGGGCTGCCGTGGCGAGGTCGGCTTCGGCATCAGGGCCGGGGACGACGTGGCGACCTTCGCCTTCCGCGACGGGAGGCTGACCGGCGCCGCGGCGCGGACCGACTTCGAGGTGGTCGCGGAGCCCGCGGCGTGGCGGCTGTTCTTCACGGCCGAGCCCCGGCCGCCGCACCATCACCTCTTCGGCATGCTCATGCGCGTCCCCGGCACCGCCGTCACCGGCGACGAGGTGTGCTTCGCCCAGCACGCCCACCTGGTGCGACGGGTGCTGGAGATCGGCCGCGCGGTGATCGCGGGCCCGCCGCCCGCGCCGGCCGCGGCTCCAGCAGTGGCGCGGGTGGATCGCATCGAGGGGCGTTACCTGCGGGCAGAGGTGGGCCAGGAGACCGTGCGGCTGTTCTACGAGCACGCGGGCACCGGCCGCGACGTGCTCTTCCTGCACACCGCGGGCGCGGACGGCCGTCAGTTCCACCACCTCATGAACGACGACCGGCTGGCGGAACGCTGCCACATGGTGGCCTTCGACCTCCCGTGGCACGGCCGCTCCGGCGGTCCGCCCAGTGAGCACCCCGGCGCGTACGCGCTCGACACCGACCGCTACGTCGCCACGGTCATGGCCGTGGTCGAGGCATTGAACCTCGACAGCCCCATCGTCGTCGGCTGCTCGATGGGCGGCGAGATCTGCCTGGAGCTGGCCCTGCGCCACCCCGACCGGCTCGGCGGCGTGGTGGCCTGCGAGGCCGCCGACCACGTGCCGGGCCGGCAGGTCGGCTGGGCCCGCGACCCGAGGGTGAACCAGACGCTGTTCGTGCCGGAATGGGTGGAGGGGCTGATGGCCCCGCAGAGCCCGCCGGAGCACCGGCGCGAGGTGTGGTGGGGCTACTCCCAGGGCGGCTTCGGCACGTTCGCCGGGGACATCGCGTTCTACAGCGGCGACTGGGACGCCCGCGACCGGGTCGGCCGCATCGACACGGCCCGCTGCCCGGTGGTGATGCTGACCGGCGAGTACGACTACTCGTGCACGCCGGAGATGTCCCGGCGGACGGCCGAGCGCATCCCGGGCGCGGTCTTCATGACCATGCCCCGGCTCGGCCACTTCCCGATGGCCGAGAACCCGGCGGAGTTCGCCGGGCACCTGCTCAGGGCGCTGGACGAGATCGACGGCAAGACGAGGGAGACGGCCGGATGAGATATCGCATGCTGATCGGCGGCGAGCGGGTGGACGCGGCCGGCGACCGCAGGCTCGCGGCGGTCAGCCCGTACACGGGGGCGGAGTTCGCCACGGTGCCCGACGCCACGGCCGCCGACGTGAGCGCGGCGGTCACCGCGGCGGCGGAGGCGTTCGAGAGCACCTGGGCGGCGACGCCGGGCGTGGCGCGGGCGCGGCTGATGCACCGGCTGGCCGACCTGATCGAGGAGCGCGCCGACGAGCTGGGCCGCCTGGAGAGCACCGACAACGGCAAGCTGCTGAAGGAGACCGCCGGGCAGGCCAGGTTCGCCGCGCGCAACTACCGGTTCTTCGCCGGGTACGCGGACAAGCTGTACGGCCGCACGATCCCGCTGGACAACCCGGACACCCTGGACTACACGCTGCGCGAGCCCGTGGGCGTGGCCGCGCTCGTCACGGCCTGGAACTCCCCGATGCAGCTCCTGGCCAACAAGCTCGCCCCCGCGCTGGCCACCGGCAACTGCGTGGTGATCAAACCGTCGGAGCACGCCTCCGCCACCACGCTGGAGCTGGCCGACCTGGTCGAACGCGCCGGCTTCCCGCCCGGCGTGATCAACATCGTGACCGGCGGAGCCGAGGCGGGCACCGGCCTGGTCGCGGATCCGCGCCTGGGCCGCATCAGCTTCACGGGCAGCGTCGCCACCGGCCAGGCCATCGCCGCCACGGCGGCCCGCACGCTCGTCCCCGTCACCCTGGAACTGGGCGGCAAGTCGCCGAACCTCGTCTTCGCCGACGCCGACCTCGACGCGGCGATCGCCGGCGCGATGGCCGGGATCTTCGCCGCAGGCGGCCAGACCTGCATCGCGGGCAGCCGCCTGCTCGTCGAGCGGCCCGTCTACCAGCGGGTCGTGGACGAGCTGGCACGGCGCGCTGACGCCATCAGGCTGGGCGACCCGCTGCTGCCGGACACCCAGATGGGCCCGGTGGCCAACGCGCCGCAGCACGAGCGCATCCAGCGGATGATCGCGGCCGGTGACGAGGCGGGCGCGCGCCGGGTCACCACCGAGCGGGAGGTGCCGGACAAGGGGCTGTTCGTCCGGCCGACCGTCTTCGCCGACGTGCACAACGGCATGCCGATCGCCAGGGAGGAGATCTTCGGCCCGGTGCTGAGCGTCATCCCGTTCGGCGACGAGGAGGAGGCCGTCGCGATCGCCAACGACAGCGACTTCGGGCTGGCCTCCGGCATCTGGACCACCAGCCTGGCCCGCGCCCACCGGGTCGCCAAGCGGCTGGTCGCGGGCACCGTCTGGGTCAACACCTACCGGGCGAGCGCGGCGCAGGCGCCGTTCGGCGGCACCCGGATGTCCGGGTACGGCCGCGAGCGCGGCGAGGAGGCCATGGAGGAGTACCTGCGCACCAAGAACGTCATGATCGACCTGTCCGGCCGGGCCGCCGACCCGTTCGCCATGCGGACCTGAAGGGAACGCCACATGAGATCACCAGTGGGGCTGTGCGGCCTCGGCAACATGGGGTCCGCCGTCGCGCGGCGGCTCTCCGAGACCTGCCGAGTGCTCGCCTACGACCTCGACCCCGCCCGCACCGAGGCCGCGGGCGAGCTGGACGGCGTGACGGGGGTCGCGGAAGTGGCCGACCTGGCACAGGCAGAGACGGTCGTGCTGTCGCTGCCCACCCCGGCCGCCTCGGCGCAGGCCGCCGCCGCGATCGCGCCCGGCATGCGCCCGGGGTCGCTGATCGTCGAGACCAGCACGGTCAACCCGGCGGACATGCACCGGCTGCGCGAGCTGTGCGCGCCGCACGGGGTCCGCGTGCTCGACGCCGCCATCCTGTCAGGGGTTGCGCAGATGGCGGCGGGCACGTCCACGCTGCTCATCGGCGGTGACGAGGAGGACGTCGCGCGCGCCCGCCCGGTGCTCGACGCGCTCGCGCCCCGGCAGCTCGTGCTCGGCGGGATCGGCGCGGGCATGGCCGCCAAGGTCATCAACAACGCCGTGGCGCACGCCGTCATGGTCGTGCTGGCCGAGGCCGGCGCGATGGCGGCGGCCACCGGGGTGTCCGAGCGGCGGCTCGCCGAGCTGCTGGCCGACCCCGAGGCCGGGCTCACCCGCCCGCTCACCCACCGCTTCCTGGAGCGCGTCCTGCCCGGCGACTACGAGGGCGGCATGCCGACCGCCGCCGCCCGCAAGGACTCCACGCTCGCGCTGGCCCTGGCCCAGGACGCCGGCATCCCGCTGTTCGCCATCCAGGCCTGCCACAGCGTGTACGAGATCGCCGTCGGCGGCGGGCTCGGCCGCCAGGACTACGCCTCGATCGCCACCCTGTGGGAGCAGTGGACCGGCCGCCCCATCTCGGAGAAGGAGTGAGCATGACCTCGTACGACGTGATCGTGGTGGGCGGTGGCAACGCCGGCTTCTCCGCCGCCCACGCCGCGCGCGAGCGCGGAGCCCGCGTGCTGCTCCTGGAGAAGGGCGCGGCCGACGAGGCGGGCGGCAACTCCTTCTACACGGCGGGCGCCTTCCGCTTCCCCTTCTCCGGCCTGGACGAGCTGCGGCCGCTGATCGAGCAGGACCCCAGGCACGCCACGACCGACGTGCCGCCCTACACGGCCGAGGACTTCCTGGCCGACATGAAGCGGGTCACCGACGGCCGCTGCGACCCCGTGCTCACCGACGTGCTGGTGGGCGACGCGGCGGAGGCGGTCAGGTGGCTGGCGGGCAAGGGGATCCGGTGGCGGCTGATGTACGAGCGGCAGGCCTACGAGTCGGACGGGCACTGGCGCTTCTTCGGCGGCCTGGTCGTCGGCACGTCCGGCGGCGGGAAGGGGCTGATCGCCGGGCACACCGAGGCGGCGGTCGCGTCGGGCGTCGAGATCCGGTACGGCGCGGCGGTCACCGCGCTGCCGCACGACGGGCGGCGGGTGACGGGCGTCGAGTACCGCGACGCGTCCGGCGCGTCCCACGAGGTCACCGCGTCCGCGGTCGTGCTGGCGGCGGGCGGCTTCGAGGCCGACCCTGAGCGGCGGGCCCGGCACCTGGGGCCGGAGTGGCGGCGGGCCAAGATCCGCGGCAACCCGCTGAACACCGGCGAGGTGCTCGACCTGGCGATCGCGGCGGGCGCGCAGCCGTACGGCGACTGGACCTCCTGCCACAGCACCGCCTGGGACGCGAACGCCCCCGACGGCGGCGGCAACCGCACCCTGACCAACCAGCTCACCCGCCAGAGCTATCCGGTCGGCATCGTGGTCAACCGCGAGGGCCGCCGCTTCGTGGACGAGGGCGCCGACTACCGCAACTACACCTACGCCAAGTACGGCAGGGAGATCCTCCGCCAGCCGGGCGGCGTCGCCTTCCAGCTCTTCGACGCCGGGAGCAGGCCGCTGCTGCGGAGCGAGGAGTACGACTCGCACCCGATCACCGCCGCTCAGGCGGACACACTGGCGGAGCTGGCCGCCGCGCTGGGCATCGACCCGGCCGGGCTGG
The DNA here is from genome assembly GCF_008086045.1 of Nonomuraea sp. PA05. Classification (GTDB taxonomy): domain Bacteria; phylum Actinomycetota; class Actinomycetes; order Streptosporangiales; family Streptosporangiaceae; genus Nonomuraea; species Nonomuraea monospora. The sequence continues at coordinate 311,216 of NZ_VSEY01000003.1, forward strand.
AGGAGACCGTGGCGCGCTTCAACGCCTCGATCGACGCCGCGGTGCCGTTCGACCCGTCGGTCAAGGACGGCCGGGCGGCGGCCGTCCAGCCGCCCAAGTCGAACTGGGCGCTCGCGCTCGACGCGCCGCCCTACTACGGGTACGCGGTGACGTGCGGCATCACGTTCACGTTCGGCGGAGTGCGGGTGGACACCGACGCCCGCGTCCTCGACGGCGACGGCGCGCCGATCCCCGGCCTGTACGCGGCGGGCGAGCTGGTCGGCGGCCTGTTCTCCGGCAACTACCCGGGCGGCTCAGGGCTCACCTCCGGCACCGTCTTCGGCCGCCGCGCGGGCGTCCACGCGGCCGGAGCAGCCGATGTATGAGCTGTACGCCATTCGCTACGCGCATCGCGACGCGTCGGTGCGCGGCGAGCACTTCTACGGCCACGATCCGTGCGCCCTCGACCCCTACCCGATCGACTACTACGTCTGGGCGGCCGTCGGGGAGCACGGCGTGGTGCTGGTGGACGCGGGCTTCACCGAGGAGACCGCCGCGCGCCGCGGCAACCGCCACCACCTGCGCTCACCCGTGGACACCCTGGCCGCCCTGGGCGTGGAAGCCGCCGGAGTGGGCCACGTGGTGCTCACCCACCTGCACTACGACCACACCGGCCACCTGCGCGACTTCCCCGGCGCCAGGATCGTGCTGCAGCGGGCCGAGCTGGCGTTCTGGACCGGGCCGCACGCGCACCGCGGCGACCACCCGCACCTGGCCGAGCCCGGCGACATCGCCTACCTGGTGCGGGAGAACTTCACCGGCCGCGTGCGGCAGCTCGACGGCGACCACGAGCTGCTGCCGGGCCTGAGCGTGCACCACGTGGGCGGTCACACGCCCGGCATGCAGGTCGTCCGGGTGCGCACCGCGCGCGGGTACGCGGTCGTCGCCTCGGACGCCAGCCACTTCTACGCCAACATCGAGGCCGACCGGCCGTACGGCATCGTCAACGACCTGCCGGCCATGTACGACGCCTTCGACCGGGTCCGTGAGCTGGCCGGCTCGCCGGAGCTGGTCGTGGCCGGGCACGACCCGCTCGTGCTGGAGCGCTATCCGGCCGTGCCGGGCCTGGAGGGTTACGCGGTGCGGGTGGCGTAGGGGTTGTTGACCACACGTTCGAGTGTCGGCATCGTAGGGCGGGTGGCCGCTGATGAGACGCGTGACGGGGTCGAGCTGACCAACCTGGACCAGCCGCTGTTCGACGGCGCCGACGCGACCAAGCGCGACCTGGTCGACTACCTCGACGCCGTCAGCGACCGCATCGTCCCGGTGCTGCGTGACCGGCCGCTCTCGGTCGTCAGGGTGCGGCCGGGGCAGGCGCCGTTCATGCAGAAGAACCTGCCCAAGTACGCCCCGGAGTGGGTGCGGTCGGTGTCGATGTGGGCGGAGGCGTCGCGCAGGCAGGTGACGTACGCGCTGTGCGACGACAGGCGGACGCTGCTGTGGTTCGCCAACCAGCGGGCGGTGGAGTACCACCCGGCACTGTTCGCCGGTGAGCACGCCACGCACCTGGTGCTCGACCTCGACCCGCCCGAGCACGACGACTCCTTCTCGCTGGCCGTGCGCGGCGCGCTGCTGGTCCGGCAGGCCCTCGATGACATGGGGCTGGCTGGGGCGGTCAAGACGAGCGGCGCCAAGGGGGTGCACGTGTTCGTGCCCGTGGTGCCGGGCACCGCCATGGACGACCTGGCGGCGGCCACCCGGGCGCTGGCCGCGCGGGCCGAGCGGCTCGACCCGGCGCTGGCGACCACGGCGTTCATCAGGGAGGACCGCGAGGGCAAGGTGTTCCTCGACTCCACCAGGGCGGGCGGGGCCACCGTCGTCGCCGCCTACAGCCCTCGCATCAGGCCGGGCGTGCCGGTCTCCTTCCCGCTGGCGTGGTCGGAGCTCGACTCGGTGTCGCCGCGGGACTTCACGGTGCGGACCGCGCCGGGGTTGCTGAAGGACGCCGACCCGTGGGCCGGGCAGATGCCCGAGCCGCAGCGGCTGCCTGACGACCTCGTCGAGGAGGGGCACACGATCCCGGTCGCCCGCGTACAGGCGATGCACGAGGGCAAGCGGCGGGCCCGCGCCCGCCGCGCGGAGTAATGTCCGCAAATTGCCACATTAGTGGGTCTTCACGGTAGTTCGCCGACGGGTTACGTTCGGGCAGCGGTCGCTCGGGGGGAAGGGCCGCGTTCCCGTTCAGCCCATGGGGGGACACCCGCATGCGAAGATTCGCCATCGTCCTGCTCACCGTACTCGCCTTAGCCCTGGCCATGGCTCCGCCCGCGCACGCTGGCGGGCTCGACGACGCCTTCGCCAAGGTGCTCGTCAAGAAGGTCAAGGGCGCCAACGTCAAGAAGCACCTGGACGCGTTCCAGGCCATCGCGAACGCCAACGGCGGCAACCGCGCCGCCGGCACGCCCGGCTACGACGCCTCCGTCGCCTACGTCGAGGGCAAGCTGCGCAGGGCCGGTTACAAGGTCACCCGCCAGCCGATCAACTTCGTCGAGAGCTGGAGCGAGAACAGCCCGCCCGTGCTCGACATCACCGCGCCCACCCCCAAGTCGTACGTGCCGGGCACCGACTTCGTCACCTTCCAGCCCTCCCCGCCCGGCGACGTGACCGCGCAGGTCCAGGGCGTGGACCTGACGCTGCCGCCGACCCCGGCGCCCAGCTCCACCAGCGGCTGCGAGGCCGCCGACTTCGCCGGCTTCGTCCCCGGCCGGATCGCGCTCGTCCAGCGCGGGACCTGCCCGTTCGTCAACAAGGTGATGAACGCCGCCGAGGCCGGAGCCTCCGGGCTCATCGTCTTCAACGAGGGCCAGCCTGGCCGCACCGACCCGTTCCCGCTGGACATCGGCGAGTGGCGGGGCGGCATCCCCATGGTGTTCGCCAGCTTCGCCGTGGGCAACGAGCTGGCCGCCACGCCCGGCGCCACCGTCCGGCTCAAGGTCGACGCCAACCTCGTGCTCGGCACCAACGACAACGTGATCGCCGAGAGTCCCTTCGGTGACCCGCGCAACGTCGTCATGGTCGGCGCCCACCTCGACAGCGTGACCGAGGGGCCCGGCATCAACGACAACGGCTCCGGCAGCGCGGCGCTCCTGGAGATCGCGGAGGAGATGGCGTACGTCCCGGTCAAGAACAAGGTGCGCTTCGCGTTCTGGGCAGCCGAGGAGATCGGTCTGCTCGGGTCCGACCAGTACGTGGACGCCCTGTCGGAGGCGCAGCGCGACCGGATCAGGGTGTACCTGAACTTCGACATGATCGCCTCGCCGAACTACGCGTACAAGCTGTACGACGGTGACGACTCCGACGGCGTCGGCTCGCCCGCCGGCCCGCCCGGATCGGCCCAGATCGAGGCGCAGCTCGCGGCGTTCTTCGGCTCCCGGTCGCTGCCGACCGTGGGCACCGACTTCGACGGCCGCTCCGACTACGGGGCGTTCATCGCCGTCGGCATCCCGTCCGGCGGCATCTTCACCGGTGCGGAGGGCATCAAGACGCCTGAGGAGGCGGCGCTGTTCGGCGGTACGGCCGGGGTGGCGTACGACGCCTGCTACCACCAGGCCTGCGACACCATCGCCAACATCAACGACACCGCGCTCGACGTGGACTCGGACGCGATCGCGGACTCGGTCGCCAGGTTCGCCTACAACCTGCGCGCCATCCCGCCCAGGACGGCGCCGCCGGCCGCCGCCTTGTCGGCCTCGGCCGAATAGCGGGTCCTGACCGGGTGGGCGGCGCGTCCGCCCACCCGGCCTCGTTCTAGCTGGTCGCGGGTGCCGGGTGGCTGACCGGGCTGCGATGCCCCTGCTCGTCCACCGCCCGCACGCCGAACTGGAAGTTGTCCTTCGACAATCCCTCCACCGTGTACGAGGTCACGTTCCCCACGAAGCGCGAGTGCGTCCACAACGGCTCGGTCGTGTCCCGCCAGACCACCTCATACCCCGAAATGTCGGGCTCGGGGTTGGCGTCCCACCGCAGGTCCGTGTCGTTGGTGAGCCGGCTCGTCACGATCGCCGCCCGCCCCGGCGAGCGCGGCGCGCGGGCCAGCGCCGCCAGCGCGGCCAGGTTCACCTGCGTCACCCGCGCCACGTAGTCGGTCTCGACGAACCGCAGCAGGTCGCCGTACTGGACGCCGTCCTCCACGCGCACGTCCTGGTGCTGGTGCCGGTAGTCCTCGTGCACCTCCGTGAAGCGCACCGCCGCGTACCCCTGTTGCAGGAACGGGATCTGGTCGCCGCCGCGCAGGTAGCGGTCCCTGCGGTAGTACAGCCGCGCGTCGAAGCGCGGCACGTACTGCGTGGCCGTCTCATGCACGAAGCGGGCGAGCTGCCGCGACACCCCGTCGTTCTCGCCGCCGACCGACTGGCGGACGGCGGCCTGCGCCGGGGTCTCCGAGGTGGGCACCCCTTCGGAGAAGACCCGCACGGCCTTGGCGTCCCGGCCGTTCTCACCGTCGGCGCTGCCCACGATGTCGTTGGTGAACATGCCCTGGATGTCGACGTTGTTCTGCTTGGCCTGCTGGGCGAAGTGCGCGGCCCCGTACAGGCCCTGCTCCTCGCCCGCCACCGCCATGAACACCACGGTCGCGTCGAACGTGCGGGTCGCCATGACGCGGGCGGCCTCGATGGCGACCGCCACCCCCGAGGCGTCGTCGTCCGCGCCGGGGGCGTCGCAGGTGGCGTTCATGACGTCGGAGCAGCGGGAGTCGTAGTGGCCGCTGACCACGTACGTGCGGCCGGCGGAGGCGTCCTGGGTGCCGCGCAGCGTGGCGACCACGTTCGTGATCACCGTGGGGGCGGGGATGCGCGGCGAGACGGGCTGGACGAACGACTGCTTCTCCACCGTCATGCGCCCGCCGGAGGTGGCGGCGATCCTGGAGAACTCGTCGTAGATCCAGTCGCGGGCGGCGCCGATGCCGCGCACCGGGTCGTCCTGGCTGGACAGCGTGTGGCGGGTGCCGAAGGAGGCCAGCTCGGTGATGACGCGGCCCAGGTTGCGCGCGTCCACCTGCCGGACCATCTTCTCGATCTCCGCGTCGCGCGGCGCGCCCGCCTCGGCGGCGGGCGTCAGCACCCCGGCCAGCAGGGCGGCGGCGCAGAAGGGCAGGGCCGATTTACGGATGAGCGGTGTCAGTGCCATGACATTGCTCCACGAGGGATGGCGGGCCGGACCTGTCGGAGGTCCGGCCCGCGATGGTGAGGGGAGCTAACGGGTGATCCGTACGTCGTCCACGCCCGCCTCGACCAGCGAGGCGCCTGAGGCGTCGGCGGCATCGACGAGGATACGGACGGTCTGCCCGGCGAACGCGTTCAGACTCGCCGAGGCCGTGGCCCAGGCGCCGTTGCGGTTTGTCGCCGCGCCCGCCTGGTTGAACACCGTGGCGGTGGTGCTGCCGACCACGCGTACGCGCAGGTAGTCGGCGGTGGAGGCGTTCGAGCCGTGCGCCAGGTACCACGAGAACGACAGGGTCAGCGCGCCCGTGGCGGGCAGCGTGATCGGCGGCGACTGGATCGAGGTGATCCCGCCGTCGATGTCGTTCGCGCCCGCGGAAGCGCCCGCCAGCCTGCCGGTGACCAGGTCGTTCGTGCCGCTGACCGTGGTGCCGAGCTGCTTGGCGCCGCTGGACGTGGTCGCCTCGGGGTCACCGCGCTCCCACTGGCCCAGGGTGGCCGTGTCGGTGGCGCCGGGGTTCGCGGTCCAGCCCGTGGCCGACTCGAACGTGTCCTGGTAGACGGTGATGGGCGGGACGGCGGTGGCGGTCGTCCACACCGCGTACGCGATGGCGTCGGCGTTCCTGTCCAGCGCGGTGTCGTTGATGTTGGCGGTCGTGTCGCAGGCGCGGTGGTAGCAGACGTCGAACGCCTGCCCCGAGGTGCCGCCCCACAGCGTCGCCTGGGCGGCCGTCTTGATGCCCTCCGCGCCGGTGAACGTGCCGCCCGCCGGGATGCCGACGGCGATGAAGGGCCCGTAGTCGGAGCGCCCGTCGAAGTCGGTGCCGCGGGTGGGCACGCCGATGGAGGTGAAGTAGTCCTGGATCGTCCGCTCCAGTTGCGCCGAGCCGGCCGGTCCAGGCCCCGACCCCGTTCCGTCCGAGTTATCGCCGTCGTACACGAAATATCCGGCGTTCGGGGAGCCGACCATGTCGAAGTTCAGATACCCCTTGATCCGCGCTCGGTCGGCGGCCGGCAGGTTGTTCACGTAGAACTGCGAGCCGCGCAACCCCAGCTCCTCCGCGCCCCACCAGGCGAAACGCAGATGCTTGGTCGGCTGCAGCGCCTGGCGGGACACCGCCAGCGCGGTCTCCAGGATGGCCGCGCTGCCCGAGCCGTTGTCGTTGATGCCCGGCCCGGCCGTCACGCTGTCGAGATGCGCGCCGACCATCAGGATGTCGTTCGGATCGCCGCCCGGCCAGTCGGCGATGACGTTGTAGCCGGTGGCGCCGTTGTAGGTGAACGACTGCAGGGCGGTGGTGTAACCGGCGGCGTCGAGCTGGGACCTGACGTAGTTCGCCGAGGCCAGGTAGCCGGGGCGGCCGTGCGCCCGGGTGCCGCCGTTGGCGTTGGCGATGGACTGGAACTGCGTCAGGTGCGCCTTGACGTTGGCCAGCGGGATGTCCGGCGGGGCCGCGGCCAGGGCGGGGGTGGGGGCCGGGGTCAGGGTGAGGGTGACGATCGCCGCGACGATGAGTGATCTCATGCCGTTTTTCCAGGTGCGACGGCTGGATAAGAGCATGGCGGCGCCTCCATCCGAGGTCGAGGGTGGAAGATCCCGAGATGGTGCTTCTCTGGAACGTAACGCCACAAAAGCCCTTCGCCTAGGCCCGCTCACGTCCCGGTCGCCGCTTATGAGTGAGTGGCCTCCTCGGCCCGCAGCGCCGCCAGCATCACCTCGGGCGAGTCGGCGAAGAACCGGATCGAGCTCACCTCGGCCCGCCGCCCGAGCGGCCGCACCACCGTGACGGGCCCGTCCAGCTCGACCGTCACGTTCGTCCGCGACGACACCGCCACCACCAGCCGCCCGTCCTTGACCGACACCATGCCGTCCTCGTTGAGGCTCCGGCTGCTCCGCACGGCGACGATGCGCTCACGGGGCACCCGCAGCTCGAAGTAGACCCCGTACCGGATGTGCAACTCCTCCCGGGTGACGACGTGCGGCCGGGTCGCGCATCCGGCCGCCATCACGGCTACGAACAGCAGCCCGTACAGGTCGGCGATCAACACCCCGAACCGCAGCCACGCGGGCACGTCGAGCCCTACCAGCAGCAGGTCGATCACCACGGTCTCGACGGCCATCGCGAAGGCGAACAACGTCAGCACGAATGCCTGCTCCCTGGCATACGTCGCGACGGCCGCCCCCTCGGGTACCCCGTGCCTGCGGCGCAGGATCCACAGCCCGATGGCGGCCAGGCCCTTGAGCTCGAACCCCACGACCCGCAGCACCAACCTGACCATCGGCCCTCCCTCGACGCGTTCACTCACCTCTCATGAGACACGTTGACGTCGCGTCAAGGTCAACCCGGAAATTGCAGAATCGGGATGACCCTCGATCATGAGGAACTGCGATCCCGCTCAACCCGTCCAAAGGAGGGGGCCGCGAAAGAAGAGGAAACCTATCGCGTGAAGATCAGTAATTCGATGAGCTCAATCGCGCTCGAATCAGTGCTCGTGCTCATACTGATTCCCGTTGCGGAAAAGGGGGAGGCCGTCCACCGATGCTGCCAGGCCCGGCCCTTCGCCGAGACGTTGACCGCACGTGAGAGGGAAGTCCTCGACCTGCTCGCCCGTGGCCAGGACAACCGGACCATCGCCCGTGCTCTCGTCGTGTCGGAGAAGACGGTGCGCAATCATGTCTCCAACATCTTCCAGAAGCTGAGAGTCACCCGCCGGGCGGAGGCCGTCGCCCGCGCCAGGGACGCCGGTTTCGGAGCGGCGCGGGAGGCGGCCTGAGATCAGGGCGGGAGTGCGGCGCCGCCCGGGAGGCGCCGCACCCGTGGAGCACTGCTAGAGGTACCAGTCCAGGACGTCGGCGATCATGTTGGCCAGCTGCAGGTCGGCGCCCATCCGCACCAGCCAGGTGACCAGCTCGGACTTCACCTTGATCACGCCTGCGTCGATGGCGGCGGCCAGTTGCCCGGCGTGGTCCCTGACGAAGTCGGCCGCCTGCGGGACCAGCGACTGCAGGATCCCCGCCAGGGCGGAGCCGCTCATCCGGAGGGCGAGGATCAGCACGCGCCGCTTCCACCCCTCCGTGTCGAGGCCGCCCTCCTGGGTCGTCGGCTCGCTGCCGGACAGGGCGGACTTCGCCCGCTCCAGTGCGCTCGCGTCGTCCTGAGCCGCCTGGCGGGCCCGCGCGATGAGGTCGTCGAGGTCTGCCACGGAAAGGCCGTGAATAGCGGTCTCGGTCATTGTTCTGGTCCTTTCGGATTGTCGGTCGTGCCGCCTTTTCGGGCACGGCTCAACAATGCCGGGAAAGGCCGTCGGGCCACCTGATGCACAGGTCCTGAATAAGTCCCGGGAATGACCCGCCGCCGAAATGGTCAGGCGCCGACCTCGTCGGCCAGCCGTTCCAGATAGGCCGCGAACCGCAGCCGGTCGTGCTCCTCCCAGGTGGCGGTCAGCTCGCCGAAGGCGTGCCGCTGCCATTCCCGAGCCCCTTCCAGCAGCGCCCGCCCGCTGTCGGTGAGCCGCAGCGCGGCGCGGCGGCGGTCGTGCTCGGAGGTGGCGCGGGCCAGGTAGCCGGCGTCCACGGCCTCCTTCACCATGCGGCTGGCGCCGGAGTGGTCGAGCCCGAGCTGGTGCGCCACGGTGCCGACGGTCGCCTCCGTAGGGTCGGTCCGCACGGCCTCCACCACGAGGATGTGCTGCACGTGCCGGGCCTCGCCGGTGAGCGCCGCCGCCTGCCCGGCCCAGCGGCGCGACCAGAACCGCACCAGTCGGAACAGTGCGGGCCCGCCCTCGTCGAGATCGTTCATGCGCTCCAGCCTACGACGGATTGCATGCGATACGCACATATGATTCCATGCGAATCGCATACATTCCGGAGAGGAAGGCATCGCCATGGCCATCGTCATGAACCACCTGATCATCCCCGCCACCGACAAGAGCACCGCCGCCACGTTCCTCGCCGACCTGCTCGGCCTGCGGGTGGGGCCGCCGTCCGGCCCGTTCGCCCCCGTCAGGGTCAACGACGACCTCACGCTCGACTTCGACGACCGCCACCACCCCCAGCCCGGCCATTACGCGTTCCTGGTGGACGACGCCACCTTCGACGCGGTGCTCGACCGGCTCCGCGCCGACGCCGCGATCGACCACGGCTCGGGCCCCATGAACGGATGGGACCGGCGGATCAACCACCTCGGCGGCGGCAGGGGCGTGTACGTCCGCGACCCCGACGGCCACAGCTACGAGCTCTTCACGGCCGAACCCATGCCGATCCCGGCAACCCAGAAGGATTCTCGCGAATTCGATTGAACCCACCCCCGCCCCGCCGCGTACAACCTGTCGGACAACAGCACGCGCCCACACCGAAAAACGCCACCTGACCTGCGCGAAGGCGTATTTCGAGCGTGCTTCGCCGCGCTGACCGGCTGCCACGGGGATGGCGATGGAATTTCAGGGATGGAGCGACGGCCTGGCCCTGCGGCCGCGCGATTACCTGGGAAAGGGCCACACGCTGGCCGCCGCCGTCGGCACGGCGGGTCCCCTGCGGGACGAAACGCTCTACCTGTTCGCGCTCGGCAGCGCCACCACCATGGCCCGGTTGCACCTGGGCGGCATCGCCGGGCTGCGGCTCACCCCCGGCAACGTCGTGGTCGGGCCGCGCGGCCAGGTGTCGTTCGCGGCGGGGCCGCGCGACAGCGTCTTTCCCGCTCACGACGTCAGGGACTGGGCCGGCGTGGTCGTGTTCGCGGCGACGGGCCGCGAGCCCGACCAGGGCGCCGACCTCGACAAGCTGCTCCCCGCGCTGCGCGCGGTGATCGACGAGTGCCGCCGCGCCGACGCCGCCTCCCGCCCGTCGGCCGTCGATCTGGTCCGCATCCTGCTCGGCCACTCCGGCGCGGCCCAGGGCGCCACGGTGCACGAACTGCTGCTGGAGGCCGAGCGGCGGACCAGGCCGGAGGAGCCCGCGCCGTACGAGGAGCACGTCGTGCCCACGCCGTTCTGGCGCAGGCCCGCGTACCTCACCGGCGTCGCCATCGGCATCGCGCTCGTCGCGGCGGCGGCCGGCGCGGTCATCCTGATCTCGGGCCAGGGGAGCGCGCCGGAGGCGAGCGACGTGGTCACCGCGGTCGGCCGACGCACGGCCACGTTCAGCCAGGTGTCGGACGGCGTGGGGACGGCGGGCCGGGTGCGGTCCGAGGGGCGGCTGAGCTTCGACCCCGGCGCGCCCGCCACGTCGTACGACATGAAACTCGCCTGCGGGAACGATCCACAGCCCGTCTCCGTGTCCCTCGTCGGCACCAGGGGGACGGCCGCGGGGGCGGTGTTCGACACCGACCGTCCGCCGGGGGAGTCGTGCGTCCAGTCGACGGCGCCCACCGTGCGCGAGCTCAGCTCGCCGCGCACCGTCCAGGGCCTGATCGACGCCGCCGGCACCGGCGTGACCAGCGCGCCGGCGGCCGGGAACGGCCGCACGCTCACCGGATCGGTCCCCGCGCACCGGGTCAGGGGCGAGGAGGGCGACGCCACCTACGCGGGCCTGCCCGCCGAGGGTCCGGTGCGGTTCACGCTCCAGGTGGACGGCCAGGGCCTGCCGGTACGGCTGCGCCTGCGCATGGAGAGCCGCGGCGGCGCGGCCCAGACCGTCGAGACCGTCTACCGGGATTGGCGCGCGTTCGAGGCCATCAAGGGGGAGAGGACCAATGGCTGAGGAATTCGCCGCGAACCGCCAGGAGGCCGCGAACGTCGCGCGGGACCTCAAGGCCATCCGCGCGGCACTGGACGACGGACAGGCCGGCGCGCTCGACGCGCGGACCGGCTCGGAGAAGGTCGACGACGCCGTACGGAGGTTCTTCGAGGAGTCCTCCGACAACCGGGAGCGGATGAACCAGCTCCTGGAGCGCGCGGCGGGCCTGCTGGACGCCCTCGTCGAGGGCACGGGCACGCTCGACGGCTCGCTGGCCGACTCGCTCTCGACCAGTTCCGGGGGCTCGGGATGAAGGCGCTCGGCCTGGGTGTGCTCACCGGCGTCCTGGTCGCGACGGTCGCGGCGTCGCTGGTGTTCGCGCTGACGGACCAGCCGCAGGCGCGGGCCTTGTACGTCGATGAGCCGTCCGGGCAGGCGGCCGCACCCCGGAAGACACAAGCGACCGAGGACCCCACCACGGACAAGGCCGACTTCGCCGGACGGGTGGCCGGCGGGCTCGTCGCCCTCTCGATCCGCGGCGGCAAGGCCGTCGGCTACTTCTGCGACGGCCGCCGCGAGGTGTGGATGTCCGGCGACGCGCGCGACAACCGCGCCACGCTCACCGGCACCGAGGACGGCGAGACCCTGATGACCGCCGAACTCGGCGACGACGACGCCACGGGCGACCTGGTGCTCGGCGAGGCCGCCTTCCGCTTCACCGCCCCCGTCGTCGAGCGGCCGTCCGGCCTCTACAGGGCGACGGAGCAGGTGCGCGGCGCGTCGGTCGTCGGCGGCTGGATCGTCCTGCCGGGCGGGCGCCAGGTCGGCGCCGTGCGCTTCGGCGACGCCGAGCAGCCCGCACCCCGGCTCGTGCCGGGCCGGGACGTCCGGATCGGCGGCGTCACGCTCGAACCCGAGCCCGTGGACGCCTTCATCGAGGAGCTGACCCATGGCTGACCTACCCTTCGGATTCACCGTGCGGGTCCCCGACTCGTGGTACGAGTTCGACGTCTGGCGCGCGGGACGCACCGGCGACCTGGCCCGCCTCGTGGACGCCCGGGTGGCGGCCACGCCCGAGCTGGCCCCGCACCGGGCGGTGCTGCTGAAGGTGCTGCGCGAGGTCGCCGAGCTGGCGACGCGGCACGGGGCGGTGTTCGGCGCCGCGATGACCGACCACCTGGAGGACGCCGGCACCGTGCTGGCCACCCTCATGGTGCTGCACACGCGGGGCCGCTCCGACCCCGGGGGCAACACGGTCGAGGCGATCGCCTCGGGCGTCGTCGCCGTGCCGCCCACCCCCGGCACGCCGGGCTGGCGCGCCGTCGAGATCGTCGAGCTGGACGCGGGCCGCGCCGTACGCGTGGCCGGCGTCGAGACGGGCGAGCTCGACTCGGTGGTCATGCAGACCCTCATCCCCGTGCCCGGTGGGCACGGCGTGCTGGACCTGGTGCTCACCAGCCCGCACCTCAGCCTGGCCGAGCCCATGCTCGACCTGTTCGACGCGATCAGCGCCACCCTGGCCTGGTCCGGCCCCCAAGGAGAGTGAACCGTCATGGCAGGTGGGACCCATCACCTCAGCTTCCCGCAGGTGGAGAACAGCGCCACCCGGCTGAACAAGGAGAAAGAGGACATCGAGAGCCGGCTGACCCAGCTCAAGGCGATGATCGACCAGCTCGTCAGCAGCGACTTCGTCACCGAGCGGGCCTCCGGCAAGTTCCAGCAGGACTACGACCAGTGGAACAACGGCGCCAAGCAGGTCATGCAGGGCCTGGAGGGCATGAGCCAGTTCCTCAAGACCGCCATCGCCAAGCACCGCGAGCTGGACGCCTCGCTCAGCGGCGGCGCGGGAGCGTGACGTCATGCCGGGCGGATGGGACGTACTGGGACTGGCCGGCGACCCCGCGCCGGGGGACCCCGGACAGGTCAGAGGACTAGCCGACCGGCTGCTCAAGGAAGCGCGGCTGGCCGAGGACAACACGGCCAGGCTGAGCACCGTGTCGGGCAACAGCTCGGCGCTGGGGATGCGCGGCGACTACGCGGCCCGCTACGCCGAGGCGCTGGGCGAGCTGCCCGGCGAGCTGGCCAAGCTGGGCAAGGCGTACCGGGGCGCCGGCGAGGCGCTGCTGACGTACGCGGGCAGCCTGGAACAGGCCAAGACGCGGGCCGGCGCTGCGCTGCGGCAGGGCCAGAGCGCCGCGGCCGCGTCACAGGGGGCGCTGCGCGAGGTGCAGGCGCAGCTCCCCGGCGGCGGTCCGATCCTGGACGTGCCCGGCGCGGAGTCCGCCCTGTCCAACGCCGACCCGGCGACACGGGAGGCCACCCGCGGCGCGATGCAGCGGGCCCGCCAGGCCGAGGAGGACCGCGCGCGGGCGCGCCGGATCGCCGACGAGGCGGCCGGCCTGCGCGGCGACGCCGAGAACCGGGCCACGCGGGAGATCGAGCGGGCGCTCGAAGGCAGCGGCATCAAGGACAAGTCGTGGCTGGAGCAGGCCTGGGAGACGATCACCACGCCGTTCAGGTCATGGGACGACTTCGTGGCCTTCGCCGGGACCGTCGGAGCGGTGGCCGGGCTGGTGGTGCTGGTCATCGGCACCGGCGGGCTGGCCGGGGTGATCCTGGCCGGGGTGGCGGTGGCCGCCGGGGCGGTGGTGCTGGGAGACGCGCTCAACAAGTACCGGCAGGGCAAAGGCTCGCTGGGCCAGGTCGGGCTGGCCGCGCTGGGCGTGCTGCCCGTCGGCAAGGGGATCGCTCTGCTGGGCCGCGGCGCCAAGGCCGTCATGGGGCTGAACGGGGCGGCGGGCGTCGTACGAGCCGGTGGAGGCACCCTGCTCGGCACCGGCGCCATGGCCGTGCGCGGCGGCCGCAACGCGCTGGGAGCCCCCTCGCTGCGCACGGCGATCCAGAGCGGCGGCGCCCGCCAGGGGACGGCGGCCACCGCGTCGTGGCAGCGCGGCCGCCAGTTCTTCAGCCAGGACCCGGTGCACTTCCCGACCGGCACCGTGCTGCTGCCGCAGACCGACGTCGAGCTGCCTGGCGTGCTGCCGCTGCGGCTGGAACGCACCCATCTGTCCACGTACCGTACCGGCCGCTGCTTCGGCCGCTCCTGGGCCTCCACGCTGGACCAGCGGCTGGAGGCCGACGTCGGCGGGCTCTGCCTGGCTACGGAGACCGGGGCGCTGCTCACCTTCCCCTACCCCGAGCAGGACCGCCCGGCCTACCCGGACGACGGCCCCCGCCTGGCCCTGCGCGAGACCGACGACGGTTACGCCGTCACCGACCCGCTCACCGGCCGTACCGTGCACTTCGCCGAGACGACCGAGGCCGGCGTGCTGCCCCTCGCGGCCGTCACCGACCGCAACGGCAACCGCGTCGAGGTGCGCTACACCGACGGCCTGCCGTCCGAGATCGTCCACTCCGGTGGCTACCACCTGGACATCGAGACGTCCCAGGGCCGCGTCGTGGAGATCCGGCTGCGCGGCGCCGGGCAGCGGCTGGTGTCGTACGCCTACGACGAGGCCGGCGACCTCACCGAGGTGACCAACTCCTCCGGCCTGCCGCTGCGCTTCGCCTACGACGACGACGGCCGGATGACCCGCTGGCAGGACCGCATCGGCACCTGGTACGCCTACACCTACGACCTGGAGGGCCGCTGCGTCTACGGCACCGGGTCGGCGGGCGTCTTCAACACCGAGCTGTCCTACGGCGACGGCGTCACCCGGGCCGCCGACTCGCTCGGCCACCTCACCACGTACCACCACAACGACCTGCTCCAGGTCACGGCGGAGACCGACCCGCTCGGCCACACCACCCGCTACCGCTGGGACCGCCACGACCGGCTGCTCGCCCGCACGGACGCGCTGGCCCGCACCACCCGCTACACCTACGACGAGGCGGGCGCCGTGCTGACGGTCACCCGCCCGGACGGCGCCACCCGCCGCTGCACCCGCGACGCCCGCCACCTGCCGCTCACCGTCACCGACTTCGACGGCACCACGACCACCCTGCGCCACGACGAGCGTGGCAACCTGACCACCACCTCGTCCGCCACCTACGCGTACGACGATCGCGGTCACCTGATTACCATCACCAACACGCTCGGCCACACCCACACCGTCACCACGGACCCGGCCGGCCTGCCCCTCACGATCACCGACCCCACCGGCGCCACCACCCGCTACGAACGCGACCCCTTCGGCCGCGTCACCGCCGTCACCGACCCCCTGGGCGCCACCACCCGCCACACCTGGACGGTCGAAGGCCGGCCTGCCACCCGCACCCTCCCCGGCGGCGCCGCAGAACGCTGGGCCTACGACGCCGAGAACAACCTCATCGAGCACGTGGACCCGATGGGCGAGGCCACCCGCGTCGAGATCGGCCCCTTCGACGTCCCCACCGCCCGCACCACCCCGGACGGCGCCCGCCTCGAATTCACCTACGACACCGAGCTGCGCCTCACCAAGGTGACCAACCCGCAGGGCCTGACCTGGCACTACACCTACGACCCTGCGGGCAACCTGGTCGAGGAGAGCGACTACGACCGGCGCGTCCTGAGCTACCTGCACAACCCGGTGGGCAACCTCACCGAACGCGTCAACGGCGCGGGCCAGTCCACCAGCTTCGTCTACGACGTGCTCGACCGGCTCATCGGCCGCCGCGCCGGCGACCGACTCACCACGTTCGACTACGACCCGCTCGGCCGTCTCGTGCACGCCGCCAACCCGGACGCCGACCTCACCCTCGTCCGCGACGCGCACGGCCGCGTCGTCCGCGAGACCTGCAACGGCCGCACCCTCACCTCCGCCTACGACGCGCTCGGCCGCAGAGTCCTGCGCCGCACCCCGTCCGGCGCGGAGACCGTCTGGACGTACGACGCCCGCGACCTCCCCCTCACCCTCGAAACCGCCGGCCAGACCCTCCACTTCACCCACGACCTCGCGGGCCGCGAAACCGTCAGAACCTTCGGCGCCGACCTCGCCCTCCTGCACGACTGGGACGACGACGGCCGCCTCCACTCCCAGACCCTCACCAGCGGCCCGGCCCGCCGCACGATCCAGCGCCGCACCTACGGCTACCGCAGGGACGGCGAGCTGACGGAGATCGACGACCTCCTGTCCGGCCGCCGCCGCTTCGACCTCGACCCGGCCGGCCGCGTCACCGCCGTCCACGCCACCGGCTGGTCGGAGACCTACCACTACAACACCGCCGGCCAGATCACCGACGCCACCTGGCCCGCCGCCCCGTCCGACCCCCAGAACCCACGCGCCCACCCCGACCCCCAAAATCCACGCGCCCACACCGACATCCAAGGCTCACGCGCCCACACCGACATCCAAGGCCCGCGCGCCTACACCGGCACCATGGTCCGCCAAGCCGGCCGCACCCGCTACGAGTACGACCGCCAGGGCCGCACCATCCTCCGCCAGCGCAAGGGCCTGTCCACCAAACCCCGCACCTGGCACTACACCTGGGACGCCGACGACCGCCTCACCGCCGTCACCACCCCCGACGGCACCCGCTGGCGCTACCTCTACGACCCGCTCGGCCGCCGCATCGCCAAACAACGCGCCGACGGCGCGCACCGCACCGACTTCACCTGGGACGGCTTCACCCTCGCCGAACAGTCCACCGACGAGCGAACCACCTCCTGGGACTGGGCACCCGGCTCCTTCCGCCCCCTCACTCAGACCGAGCGGTCCCAGGAGTGGGTGGACGAGCGCTTCTACGCCATCGCCACGGACCTCGTGGGGACGCCGGCCGAGCTGGTGTCGGCGGAAGGCGAGATCGCCTGGCGCACCCGCCGCACCCTCTGGGGGACTTCACCCGGCCCCATCACCTCCGGGGCGGACTGCCCACTGCGATTTCCCGGTCAGTACGAGGATGCGGAGTCGGGGCTCTGCTACAACTTCCTGCGGTATTACGATCCTGAGGCCGGGGTTTATGTGGCGGCGGATCCGATCGGGTTG
The DNA here is from genome assembly GCF_008086045.1 of Nonomuraea sp. PA05. Taxonomy (GTDB): domain Bacteria; phylum Actinomycetota; class Actinomycetes; order Streptosporangiales; family Streptosporangiaceae; genus Nonomuraea; species Nonomuraea monospora. Next base: position 328,051 of record NZ_VSEY01000003.1, read on the forward strand.
CGGGGTGGGTGGGATCCGCACGCGTACGTGCGCAATCCACAGGTGTGGACGGACCCGCTGGGGCTATCGGCCTGTCCGAAGGAACTGCCCGCGGGCAAGCCGTCATCCGTCTCCCCCGGCAAGTTGGCGCCGAAGGAGGTCGCCCAGGCCCGGGAGATCGCAGAACTACGTGGCGGGCACTTCGAAGGAGCGCCGACCGACAACTTCCCCGGCATCGACGGCTGGCTCGACGGAACACCGGTCAGCCTCAAGCAGATCGAGGCCGACGGGCCGTTCATGGTACTCAAGAGGGCGGGTGACGCTGAGAAGTCCGCGCGCAAGGAGGGGTACACAGGCGTGGAGGTCTACGTCGACGCGAAGAACGTGCCAGGCCGAGACGTGATCGACTTCGGCCTCAACGGGCCGCTGGCGCAGTTGCCACGCAAGGGGACCGTCAGCAGCATCTACGTCAACTCAGCCGACGGCTGGATCGTGTTCCCGGGGTGACGAATGTCCGTGGAGATCGAAGTCAGGTGCAGGCAGCGGCCGGACCCGCACACGCTCACTCGCGTGGCCGGCTTCGCCATGCGAACGATCCTCGGCGTGTCGAACGTCGAGGTGATCTTCGAGGAAGGGGAGACGGACTGGACGTTCCACTGGGGCGGTGCGGGACATGTCATCATGTTCTTCACGGCGCCCGGCGAGTACGGGGTCGACGGGCCCTGGTACCTGAACTTCAATCCTGGTCTTCGGGGCCGATCCGTACCGGAGCTGTTCATGATCGTCCTGGCTGCGGTTGCCGCGCTGCTCAGCGACGGGACGCTCATCGACGACAACTACCCCTTCCAGCGGGCCGACCACACCGCCGAGGCCATGCTCGCCCAAGTGCTCAGGGCGGCGCCGCTGGAGGTGGAGCCCGCGATCCACCTGCTCGTGACCGGCCGCCTGCCATGAGCGAGTGCCGGGTCTGCGGCCTGCCCCAGCCCGACCCGCCCTGGGGCGAAGACGGCAAGAGCCCGACCTGGGCGATCTGGGCTGGATCGTCAACGGCTGCCCTTGGTTCGAAGAGTCCGGAGCGCCCCGCGGGCTGGCGCCTGGAAGACCGGTTACCGGAGTGAGACATGTCCATCGCGCGTAGCCGGTTTCGCCATGCGCTCGATCGACCGGCGGCACGCTCGACGACGACAACCACCCCTTGGAGCGGGCCGGCCACACCGCCGACGAGCTGCTGAGCCAGGCCCTGCGCGAGGCGCCGCTGGAGCCCGAGGCCGCCGTCCGCCTCCTGCGCACCGGCCGGCCCTAAAGCTCCGCGAACTGCACCAGCTCCAACCGCCGCCCCACCCCCATATAAGCCCGCCCCACCGGCCCCCCGAAAAACTGATCCGGCTCCAGATTCACCCCATGCTCCCGAGCATGCACCCGGCTCGTCGGCGTCAGCAAGAACCGCACCCCCGACCGTAAAACCTCCCCCACCTCCCCGCTCAACGCCCGCCGATGCCCTTCCAGCAACGGCGTGGCGTCCCCGCACAACACCAACGCCCGCCTCCCCAGCTCGGACGGCGCCAGGATGTCCTGCAGCAACGTGGGCAGCGTGTCGAACCCCTGCTCCCGTGGCGTGACCGTCACCTGGTCGAAGTCGTCCACCACCACGGCATACCGCTCCCCTTCGAAGGACTCCACGGCCTCCCGCAACACGGCGTCGGTGAAGGAGGTTCCGGCCAGCGCCCGCGCCTCCGGCAGGGTGCGGACGAGCGGCGACCGGGGCGGCGCGATGGCGAGGACCCGGATGCCCGCGCGCAGCAGCACGCCGGCGATGACGAGGGCCGCGTTGCTGCGTCCGGAGCCGGCGGGGCCGGAGACGAGGGCGAGGTGCGGGCCGAGGTCGAAGAGGTCCAGGTCGATGGGGGTGACGTCGGGGCCGCCGATGGCGATGGCCGGATGCGGGAGGTCGCGGAGGGGGATGGTGGCGGGGAGCGGGGGGAAGGGTTTGGGGCCGGAGGATGAGGTGCGGCTGTGGCGGGCGGAGGGTGGAGCGGGGACGGCGGAGGGTGGGAGGCAGATCTGGGCGTGCAGGCCGGTGGCCGCCTCGATGGCCCGCCCCGCGAGGACGGGCGGCGAGACCATGCCGGAGGTGAGGTAGGACCGCCGGGTCTCCTCGCGGGCGAAGGGCAGGAACAGGCGGCGGGAGAACAGGTCGGGGGTCTTGCCGCGCAGCATGTCGTGCCCGCCCACGGCCACGACGTGGATGCCGACGGGCGGCCCGCCGGCGACGATCGCGCGCAGGGTGACGAGCAGCGGGGTCTCGAAGAAGTCGGGGCTGCCGCGATCCTCGAAGTACTCCCACCCGTCGATCACCAGCACGACGACGGGCGCGGACGGCCCGCCGGGCGTCAGGCGGGTCAGCCGCCGCCGGTCCACCTCCTCCGCGAGCCACGTCACGAGCCGCCTGATCCGGTCGGGCTCGCCGCCGCCGATGACGGCGCCGCACAGCGGCAGCGACGCGTACGCGCCCAGCCCGCCCGGCTGGTTCTCCACGACGTACAGCCACACCTGGGCGGGTGAGCAGCGCGCCGCCAGGCTGGAGACGAGGGTCCGGCAGAACGTGGTGCGCCCCGACTGCGGCCCGCCCGCGACCATGAGCCGTTCGGTGCCGGTCAGGTCGAGCCCCATGGCGGGCTGCGCCTGGTTGGCGGGGTCGTCCAGCAGCGCGAACGGCACCCCGCCGGCTCCTGACAGGTTGTCGAGCGGCAGCGCGGCGGGCAGGGGCGGCAGGAGGGGGCGGAACGGCGGTTCGGTGGACAGGCGGGGCGCGGCCTCCAGCACGGCGGCGATGGCCAGGTCCTGGTCGGTGCGGCTGGCGCGGGGCGCGTCCCTGAGCCCGGGGCGGGGCAGCCCGAGCGCCGGCCAGGGCGACAGCCGGGCGGTGGCGGGGGCGGAGCCGGTGGGCGGCGGGTCGCCCAGGTAGCCGGTCTGGAAGAGCTGGGGGGTGCGTTGCTCGCCGCCCACCCGCATGATCATGCCCCGGCCGCGCAGCCGTGAGGGGATCGTGGCGGCGTCGGGCACGCCGAGCACCTCGGTGCTGTCGGACGGCTCGTTCTGGCGCAGCGTGATGCGCAGGGAGATGTTGTTCTTCAGCTCGGGCGACAGCTTGCCCTGCAGCGACTGGGTGGCCAGCACCAGGTGCATGCCGAGGGAGCGTCCCTTGGCCGCCACGTTGACCAGCTCGCGCAGGAAGTCGGGTGAGGTCTCCAGGACGCGGGCGAACTCGTCGAACACCATGACGAGCCTGGGCAGCCGCCCGCCTGCGTTCCAGTAGACGTCGATCTCGCCGCCGTACCTGGCCAGGACGGCCTCCCGCCGCCGCACCTCGGCCCGCACGGAGGCGAGCACGCGGCGTGCCGCGCTCTCGTCGAAGACGTCGGCCGCCGTGTCGCCGGTCGAGCGGATCAGGCCGACGACGTGGGGGCAGTGCTCGAACGGCAGGAACGCGCTGCCGCCCTTGAAGTCGACGAGCACCAGGTTCAGCTCGTCGGGGCGGTTGGCCAGCAGCAGCGAGGTGACGAGGGTCTGCAGCAGGATGCTCTTGCCGGCCCCCGTCGCCCCGCCGAGCATCGTGTGCGGGCCGTCGGCGGCGAGGTCCACGGTGACGGGTCCTGTGCCGTCGGCGCCGACGCACACCTTGGTGGTCGGGCCCGGGTCGGCGGCCCACCGCGCCAGTACGGCCTCCGCCTCGGGGACGCCGAGGCCGAGCGTGTCGAGCAGGCGCACCGCGTCGGGGATGACGCTCTCGGCCCTGGCGAGGGTGAGGCGGTCGCGCATGGGGGCGACGGCGCGGGCGATGCGTTCCGCGGCCTGCTCGCCGAGGCTCTCGGGCTGCACGGCGACGGGCAGCCCCTGGCGGCCCCTGGTGAGCTGCATGCCGGTGCCGTCCAGCTCGCAGACGCCGCGGCACTCGTTGAGGCTGCGCTGGTCGGCGCAGATCACGTACACGCCGACCGTGGGGCCCTCACGCAGCACCTCCTTCATGCCGGGGATGTCGCGTAAGGCCCGCGCGCCGTCGAGGACGACGACGACCTCCTCGCCGAAGGTGACGCGCCGTTCCTTGGCCTTGAGCCGCTCGGTGACCAGGTCCTTGAGCTCCTCGACGCGTTCGGTGCGGGTCTCGGGCGTGTTGCCGACCAGGCAGGGGACGGGCGCGTCCACGTTCAGGTGCGGCAGCCAGCGCGTCCAGGCCAGGTGTTCGCCGCCGGACGCGGTGATGAGGACCAGCCGCAGCTCGTCGGGGGCGCGCAGGGTGCCGAGCTGGACGAGCAGCCAGCGCAGCAGCGCGTCCACGGGGTCGGGCGGGCCGATGACGCCCAGCACGCCGATCTCGCGCAGGTCCACCGTGACCGGCACGCCGCGCAGCACGGGCGGCGTGAAGTCGGGCCATGGCTCGCCGTCGAGCGTGATGGTGGCGGGCTCGTCCGCGACGCCGACGCGCAGGGTCAGCCCGTCGGGCGAGTCGGCGTTGCGCGGCCACAGGCCCGGCCCCTCGTGGGTGGCGGCGAAGGTGAGGTCCACCTCGTCGGGGGCGACGACGTGCCGCAGCCACTGCTCGTGCACGACGTGTTGCCTGATGCGTTCCATCGTGTCGCGTTTGCGCTGGTCGAACTCGCGCTCTTTCTTCTTGCGCTGCCGCCCTTCCACCCACTGCGTGCCGAAGAACGTGATCGGCGTCAGAATTCCGAACAGCAGAAAATACGGACTTTTCAACAGAACGGCCATCGCGACCGATATCGGGAGTGGCAACAGCGACGAAATCAGCGCGACCGCGATATTGCGCTGCGGGATCTCGTTGCGCGGCATGGTGAGCCGGGCGCCCGCGACCGCGGGGGCGGGGGAGAAGGCCCGGTCGAAGTCGATGCGGCCATCCCTGGCGCGGGTGGTCCTGAGCCGGCTGGGCGGCAGCGGCGCCCACCGCAGCCGGTCGTCGCCCACCTGGAGCACCCCGTCGGGACGCAGCGCCACGGGCCCCTGGACGCCCAGCTCGTCCACGAGGGTGCCGTTGCGCGAGCCGAGATCGACGACCGTCGCCTCGCCGGTCCACGACACGTCGATGCGCGCGTGCCGCCTGGACACCTTCTGGTCCCGCAGCAGGCTGATGTCGGTCCACTCGCGGCCGATGACGTGGCTGCCGGGGCTGAGCCAGATCACCCGGCCCGCGTCGGGGCCGGCGAACACGCGGACGGCGCCCGCCGCCGCCAGGGGCCTCCACGGCTGGGTACGCTCGGGCTCGCCCACGCTGATCGTCACCCCGGGCACCAGCGGGCTGTCCGCCACACGGGCGTCGGGGTCGAGTTTGTCGCCGCCGACGTAACAGGCGCGGCCTCTGACGGGGAAGGGCAGCGCCCGCAGCAGCGAGCCGACGAGGGTCTCCGGCTCGGCCGTCACCTCGGCGTCGGCGGCGGTGGAGGCCGCCGGATCGCGGATCGTCAACCGAATGATCATAATCCCCTCTCCAGGGGACTGAAGCACGATTTAACAGATAAATCTAGCTATACAGCGAGAAGGGCAAACTACCCGCCCTTGGCCCCGTCTCGTGGCTAGAGTGATAATTCTCAATATCAGCCTACCGAGCGCGATATTTCATGATATCCGCAGCGCAGGGAGCCGCGGAGTGTCGCACCGCGTAACCGACGAGGCCATGGTCAGAGCCCTCTACCGCGAATACGGCGCCCCCCTGATGGCCTTCGCCGTCAGGCTGACGGGCGGCGATCGCCGCTGGGCCGAGGACGTCGTCCAGGAAACCCTCGTACGGGCCTGGCGCAACCTGCACGACCTCCGCACGGAGTCCGGCTCCCTGATGCCCTGGCTGGCCACGGTCGCGCGGCGCGTCGTCATCGACAACCGCCGCCGCTCCGGCTCCCGCCCCCTCGACACGGTCGAGGACATCCCCGAACGCGTCATGCCCGTAGCGGAAGAGGACGAGCGGCTCTTACGGGAGATCGTCGTCACCGACGCGATGCTGTCGCTCTCCCCCGCGCACCGGCAGGTGCTCACCCAGACGTTCCTCCTGGACCGCACCGTCCAGGAGGCGGCGGAGACGATCGGCGTGCCCGTGGGCACGGTGAAGTCCCGCGTGTACTACGCCATGCGCGCCTTACGGGTCGCGCTGGAGGAAAGGGGGGTGACGCTGCCGTGATTCTGGTGCGTCACGATGACAGGGGGGTGGCGCCATGACAGAGGTACACCACGAGGACGTGGCCGCGTACGCGCTCGGCCTGCTCAGCGAGGAGGAGCGGGCCGCCTTCGAGCGCCATCTCGACGGCTGCGGAAGTTGCGCGTCGGAAGTGGGGTCGTTCGCCGCCATGGGCGAGCTGATCAAGGGCGTCCACCCGGACGACCTGCTGCCCCACACCCCCGACCCGCAGGTGGAGTCCCTGCTGGTGCACCGTGCCGCCAAGGAGCGCCGCCGCCGCAGCCTGCACCGCGGCTTCATGACCGCCGCCGCGTGCCTCGTGGTCGCGGCCGGCGTGTTTCTCGGCGTCAGCTCGATGACCGGCGATCCGAACCCCGACAGCATCCACGGCCCGGCCCGCGAGCTGCTCATGACCGGCCGCACGTACTCCATCACCGACCCGGCCACCGGCGTGTCCGGGCTCGTCGGCCTGGAGGACAAGGGGTGGGGCACACACGTCGCGCTGGAGCTCAAGGGCGTCAAGGGGCCGTTGCAGTGCCGGCTCATGGCGGTGGGCGACGACGGGCGCTCCGAGGTGGTCGCGAGCTGGGGCGTGCCGGAGAAGGGGTACGGCGTGCCGGGCTCGCCCGATCCGCTCGTCCTGCACGGCGGCACCAGCCTCCCGCAGTCCGAGCTGAACCACTTCACCGTCCAGACCTTCGACGGGAGGACCCTGGCGACCGTGGCGGTCTGACGGCTCTCACAGGGCGAGCAACAACGACCGCAGCTCGCTGACCTGCTTCGGCTCCGCGATCCCGTCCCAGGGAGACAGGGCCGCCAGCCCGGCCTCCTGGTGCTCGGCGGCCCGCTCCCGCCGCAGCCTGGCCAGGTGCAGGTGGACGAGCGCGGTGCTCACCCCGGCCGGGGGCAGCCGCGACTCGGCCTCCTCCAGCAGCGCCACCACCGCGTCCGGCGCGTGCCCCGGGTCCTCCAGCATGATCCCGGCCAGGTGCACCAGGCAGCGCGCCCGCCCGATCTCGTCCGCGGCCCCGGTGTAGAGCCGCTCGGCCTCGTCCAGGTGAAGGCCGGCGTCGTGGCTCTGGCCCAGGTAGTGGTGGACCAGCGCGAGCAGCTCGCGGGTGTGCGCCTCCGCCCCGGCGTCGCCGGCCCGCCGCGCCAGGTCGAGCGCCTGGAACAGCACGACCCTGGCGTTGGTGTGCAGCCTGCGCGCCTCGGGGCCGCGGCCGTCGTGGTCGAGCGTCTGGCCCCTGCGCATCAGCAGCGCCGCCACGTTCGCCAGCCGGACGGCCTGCCCGAGCACGTCGCCGCCCGCCAGCGCCTGCCCGTACCTGACGAGGGCCGACTCGACGGCGGGGAACTCGTCGCCGCCGGACAGCAGGATCGCCGCGTGCGCGAGGTGCAGGTCGGCGGGCCACGACTCGACCCTGACGCGCAGCGCCGCCGCGTGGTTGAAGTGCCTGCGCGCCTCGCGCGGGTCCCCCGAGGTGAGCAGGATCGCGCACTGGCGCAGCTCGGCCGTGGCCTGCACCTGCTCGTCCCCGAGCGCCTCGGCCGCCCTGCCCAGCTCGGCCGCCGCGCGCAGCCGGTCCTCGTGCCGCTGTTCGAGCCGGAACCAGCTCTCCAGCGCGTCGGCGATCCGCGCGAGCGCGCGGCCCGTCCCGGGCGCGGGCGCCCTGCGGGCCAGCACCTGCAGCAGCACCCGGTCCTCCATCGCGAACCAGGTCCTGGCCTCCTCGGCGGGCAGCCGCCCGGCGTACGAGCCGGCCTGCCCGGCGAAGTGCTCGACCAGCCGGCGCCAGGCGGCGATCTCCCGGGGCGAGTCCCCGGCGCCGCCGCCGCGGAACGCGCTCGACACCCGGACGCGCGTCATCCGCACGTTCTCCACCAGCCCGAGATCGGCCAGCTCCCCGATCGCGTCCGTCGCGGACGGCACGCCGAGCAGGGCGGCGGCGGCCTGGTGGTCCACCTCCGCGATGGGCAGCCCGGCGAGCAGCACGAAGAGCTGCTTGGCCGTCGGTCTGAGCTGCTTGACGCTGAGGTTGACCACGAAGTCGAGCGTGTCGGCGACGGGCTGGCCGCGCAGGTCGTCCACCAGCGACTGGAGTGAGACGCCCGGATTGCGCGCCAGCCAGCGGCCGACCCTGACGATCTCCAGCGGGCTGCCCAGGCAGACGTCCACCAGCAGCTCCAGCGCCTTCGGGTCGCGGGCCACCCGCGCCGGCCCGATGTGCCTGGCCAGCAGCGCCTGGCCCGCCTCGGGGGCGAGCGGGCCGAGGTGGATCGGCTCGACGTGCTGCGGCGGCGCGTCCGTGAGCGTGCCCGCCAGCACGACGTGCGCGCCCGGCACCCGGGTCGGCAGCCAGTCGACCTGGCTCCACGAGCTGACGTTGTCCAGCAGGAGCACGTGCCCGGTGCCGGTGAGCGCCTCGATCACCTGCGCGGTCGCGTCCTGGGGCTCCTGGATCGCGCCCGGCGGGCGGTTCAGCGTGCGCAGCACCCGCTGCGCGACGCTCAGCGGCGTCTCGGGCCGGTCCCTGTCGGGGCCGCGCAGGTCGGCGTAGCGCTGCTTGCGAGCCTCGCCCGCCAGCTCCCACGCCGCCTGGATGGCCAGCGTGGACGTGCCCATCCCGATGCCGCCGTGCACCACGACGACGCCGTGCTCCAGCGCCTCGTCCTTGATCCGCTGCAGCTCGGCGTCGCGGCCGGTGAAGCCGTCGATCCTGTCGGGGAACGGCATGGCGCCCATGGCCGGCCGGGGCGGAGGCTCGCGGTGGCGGCGGCGGATCAGGTAGGTCAGCGAGCCGGCCGCGATCGGCACCAGCACCACGAGGACGATCAGCAGCCAGGCCGGCCAGCCGCCGATGAGCTGCTTGATCAGCTCCTCCTGGAGGATCAGGAGGGTGCCGCCCACCGTCAGCGCGCCGCCGACGCCCAGCTCGGGCAGGTGCGCCACGGCCCGCCGGTACAGGCGCGACAGCCGGAAGCTCAGCCGTTCCCCGCGCGAGATGTCCGTCACCGGCGCACCCCCCGGGTCAGCCCCCGGTGGAGCCGGCGCGCGGTCACGGCCACCACCAGCACCGGCACCGCGGTGGCGATCACCGCCTGCGCCGCCAGCGGGCTCGCGGCGCTCATGAAGTGGCGGGCCTGCTCCAGCAGGATCAGCGGCAGGTGGTCGCCCGACGGCCAATTGAGCAGCAGCCCGACGACCGCGTCGTTCCACACCAGGACGAACGCCAGCACCCCGGCCAGCACCACGGCCGGGCGCGCCTCGCGGACGACGTGGAACAGCTCCCACCGGTCGCGGGCGAGCATCGGCGCGGGCACCCGGACGAACGCGTTGTGCAGCACCAGCACCGCCAGCGGGATCACCAGCGCCGCGTGCACGATGGTCAGCGCGAGCGCGGTGCCCACGGGGCTCAGCCAGCGCTGCAACGGCACGGCGAACGCCTGCGGCGGCAGCGCCGCCAGGGCCACCGAGACCAGCAGGACGGGCCGCCAGGCGCGGCGCGGCAGCAGGTGCTCGTGCGCCAGCACGTACGCCGCCGGCACCGCGGCCAGCAGCACCACGCACACCACCGACACGGCCCGCAGCGCCGTGGTGCCCAGCGCCCCGGTGAACGCGCTGTCGGACAGCGCCTCCGCGTACGAGCCGAGCGTCCACGGCTCGCCGTTCCACCACCCGGTGCGCGCGGCGGCGACCGGCTCGCGCAGCGACGTGAGCAGCAGCGCCGCGAACGGCAGCAGCCACAGCACGGCCACCGCCCCGCCCAGCGGCCACAACCGCCGCCCGCTCCCGGCGCGGGCGCGCCCCGCCTGAGCCGTGCGGGCCCGTCCGTCGCTCCCGTCAGGTGACGGCTGCGCGGGCGGGTCCGCCCAGTTCACCCGGCCGCGCAGGCCGAGCAGCGCCAGCGAGGCCAGCCCGGCCACCAGCAGGGACATCAGCACGGCCAGCGCGGCGGCCCCCGCGTCGCCCAGGTCGTCGTTGTGCCGCCACCAGTACAGCCCGCCGCCCTCCACCAGCGCCTGCGTCGAGCCGGGCACCCCCATCAGCACCAGGTCGAACACCCGGGCCGCCGCCACCAGCGCGAACAGGTACGCCAGCGCGGCGGGCCCGGCCAGCGCGGGCAGCACCACGGACCAGAGCCGGCGCCGCCGCCCCACGCCGAACGCCCTGGCCATCCGCAGCAGGCTCGACGGCATCCGGGCCAGAGCCTCGTGGAAGACCAGGAACGCGACCCCGGCGTACTGCCAGACGAAGGCCAGCCCGAGCACCAGCCAGATCCAGCCGGGCCCGAGGAAGGCCAGGTCCCTGCCGAGCAGGGCGGCGGCCATGCCGCGCTCGCGGCTGGTGTCGAACAGCAGCCGGAAGATCGCTCCGGTGGTGAGCGGGGAGACCACGGCGGGCAGCACCAGGATGACCCGCATGACCAGGCCCAGCGCGAGGCCGGCGTTCCTGACCAGCCAGGCCAGGCCGAGCCCGACCGCGCACACGATCACGACCAGCACCCACCAGATCAGCGAGTTGCCGACCGCCTGCCAGGCCTGGCCGTCGCTCAGCACGCCGGACCAGGCGCCGGGCCTGGAGAAGCTGATGACCACGGTCACCAGGAACGGCGCCAGGATCACGCCCGCCGACAGCAGCACAGCCAGCAGCAGGTAGAGCGCGGCCCGCCAGCGGCTCAGCCCGGACGCGGCGGCCGGCACCCGGACGTCGTGGTGCGGGGCCACCTCGAACAGGAAGGCGTTCTGCTCGCTCATGCGGCGACGGCCTCCACGATCTTCTCGCGGGCGGCGGCGGCCGCCGTCGGAGGGGGAACCGTGCCCGCGGTGACGTCGGTGAACAGCTCGGTGAGCACCCGCCACAGCCCGCGCCCGTCGCCGCCCTCCAACCGGCCGATGAGCCGGTCCGACAGGTCGTAATGGCGGCTTTCCGCCTTGTTCAGCATCTGCGCGGGCATCTGCAGCAGCGGGTGCGACGGCGCACTGTACGGGGTCAGGAAGCCGCCCTCGTCCACCCAGTCGGTCAGCGCGTCGCGCTCGCCGCTCGCGCGCGGCCTGGTCAGCCAGTTCACGAAGTCGAGTGCGTCCTGCCCGCCGCCGCGCATCGCCACCGCCACGTCACCGCCGACGACCAGCGGGGCTTTCCCGCCGTCGAGGCCGGGGAAGGGGAAGTGCCGGGCCACGTCGCCGCCGCCGTACCGCTCGATGACGGGCAGCGCGAAGTCGGGCGCGGCCACCACGTCAGCGGTGCGGTAGCTGAAGACGTCCAGCATCGAGTCGTGGAACTGCATGGTCAGCGCCCGCCTGCCCTGCTCCTGGGTGAACGCCTCACGCCAGATCGTGGCGAGCAGCGTGAGCGCCTCGGTGACCCTGGCCACCCCCCACCACGCCTGGCTGCCGCGTTCCTCGGGCGGGTAGAGCCCGGTGTAGACCTCGGGGGCGTAGGCGAGCAGCACGTTCTCGAACCAGTCGCTGAGCACCCAGCCGTCGGCCGCGCCGATCGCCAGCGTGCCGGGGCGGGGCTGCCAGTGGGTCAGGCTCGCGGGCGCCCACCGCTCGCCCGCGCGGTGCCACACGAGCGACTTGTTCGCGATCTTGAACCAGGCGCCCAGCTCCTCCTCGCTGTCGTACGGGGTCACCAGCCGCCGCCAGAACTCCGGCTGCTCGTGCCCGCCGCTCCTGGGCCGGATGCGGGGCCGCACCACGGGGTCGAAGAGCAGCCCGAGGCGGGGGATGACCGCCACGTCGGGGATGACGTCCTCGGCGGGGCCGCGCAGCAGCGCGCTGATGTTGTCGCCCGCCGAGTAGACGCTGACGGGCCGCCGGTGCCGCGCCACGTACGCGTCCACCACGCGCAGGAAGCGGCGTAACTCCTCGCCGCTCCACACCACCGCGACGCGTAACGGCGCCTGCCCTGAGCAGCCCGCCACCGTGACGGCCGGGACGGCGGCCAGGAACGCCCTACGGCTCATCGACATCGGCGACCTCCCAGATGCAGGAAGGGGAGGCGAGGCTGGCCACCCTGGTGCCGTCGTCGGTGACGACGAGCACGGCCAGCCCCGGGTCGGCGCGCAGCGCCCCGCTCACGGCCGCGTGGCACGGCCCGCAGCCCGTCCGGTCCTCGATCACCACCACCTTGACGGGCAGCGGGCGGCACAGGACGCGCGCCAGCGCGACGCTCAGCCGTTCGTCGTGGGCCAGCTCGTGCGGCCGCGAGCGCAGGAAGCCCTGGATGTCCATCCGCCTGGCCATGAACGCGATCCGGCCCCGCACGAACGACGGCGCCAGGTCGTCACGCGCGGCCAGCGCCAGGTTCCGCTCGACGGTCAGGTGCGGCAGCAGCCCCGCGCCCGCCGGGACCAGCCCGATCTCGCGCTCCGCGGGCAGCCGCATGGTGATCTCGTGGCCGCCGATCCCGATCCGGCCGCCGACGGGCATCTCCAGGCCGAGCAGCAGGTCGGTGAACGCGTCGGCCTCGGCCGGCCCCTCGGCCACCACCACGGCGGTCTGCCCGGGGGCGAGCAGCAGCGGGTCGGGTGACAGGCGGCGCCGGGCTCCACGCGTCTCCCAGGTGAGACCGTCGATCTCCAGAAGTGGCACGTCCACAACCGCCGTCAAGTCGGGATGTCATCCGCCCCGACGTTCGCACAAACCGGGCCGCGCGGCAACGTGATTGATCGATTCCCCTACGTGTTCAGGAAGAGGCAGAAGGGGTGGCCGTCCGGGTCGAGGTGCACGCGCACGTCCTGCTGGGGCTGGAAGTCGGCCACCGTCGCGCCCAGCTCGACGGCCCTGGCGCTGCTCTCGTCGAGGTCGTCCACCTTGATGTCCAGGTGCGCCATCATCTGCTGGGCCCCGGGCCGGGCCGGCCAGGTCGGCCGCACGTACTGGGGGTCGCTGGAGAACGACAGCCCGGCCCCGCCGTCCGGCGGCCTGAGCATCACCCAGCCGGGCTCCTCCTCCTTGACGTCCCAGCCCAGCAGGGCGCGGTAGAAGGCGGCCAGCGCGTTCGCGTCGGGCGTCTCCAGGACGGTGGCGGCCAGTCTCACATCGGCTCCCTCGGTCCGGTGAAGCAGGTGGTGAACCAGTCTCTTGCGTGCCCGGCCACGGCCTCCAGCGCGCCCGGCTCCTCGAACAGGTGCGTCGCCCCCGGCACCACCGTGATCCGGCTCTCCGCGCTCAGGCGCCGCTGCGCCTCCTCGTTCAGCTCCACGACCACCGGGTCGCGCCCGCCCACGATGAGCAGGGTCGGCGCGCGTACCGCCGCCAGCCGCTCCCCGGCCAGGTCGGGACGGCCGCCGCGGGAGACGATCGCGGTGATCGCGTTGTCCGGCTCGGCTGCCGCCCACAGAGCCGCCGCCGCGCCGGTGCTGGCGCCGAAGTAGCCGATCGGCAGGCCCTTGGCCTCGGGCTGCGCGCGTACCCAGGCGGTGTGCTCCAGCAGCCGCCCGGCCAGCAGCGGGATGTCGAAGACGTTCGCCCTGTCGGCCTCCTCCTCGGGCGTGAGCAGGTCGAACAGCAGCGTGCCCAGGCCCGCCTCGTTGAGCGCGCCCGCCACGTAACGGTTGCGCGGGCTGTGCCGGCCGCTGCCGCTGCCGTGCACGAACACCACCAAGCCGTGAGCGGCGTCAGGAACGATCAGGTCGCCGGCCATGTGTCACCCTCCCTCATCTGCCGCTACCCGCTCAGCGGCGGCTCTATCCGCGGCGTTACTGGGCAGGAAAAATGGACATGGAGGGTGAAACGGGGCGCGGTCGCGAGGTGGTCGGCTCCCCGCTCGAACGCATCGTGTCGGGCGGGGCCGCCGCGCTCGCACGCGCGCACAGCATGGGCCTCGGCCGCTGGCTGCGGATGGAGCGGGAGGCGCTGGCCCAGACGGTCAAGGTGACGGTGGCGTGCGCGCTGGCCTGGTGGCTGGCCGCGTACGTGCTCAAGGTCGACCTGCCGGTGCTCGTGCCCATCGGCGTGCTGCTGACCGTCTCCGCGACGGCGTACAGCACGCTCGTCCGCGGCGGCCAGCAGATCCTCGCCGTGGTGGTCGGCGTGGGCGCGGCCACCGCGCTGATCTGGCTGATCGGCGCCAACGTGGTGACGCTGGCCGTGCTGGTGGTGGCGGGCCTCGTCCTGACGCGCCTGCTCAACCTGCCCGCCCAGAACGTGCAGATCCCCATCACGGCGCTGCTGGTGCTGGCGCTGGGCAGCACGTACGGCTTCGCCCGCCTCGCCGACGTGCTCCTCGGCGCCGCCATCGGCATCGCCGCGAACCTCCTCGTCCTGCCGCCCCGCTTCGTGGACAAGGCCGGCAAGGAGCTGTGCGGCCTGTCCGCTGAGCTGGCCGACCTGGCCGAGGACATGTCGAAGGGCCTGCGCGGCGACTGGGACAGGGAGATGGCCGGCGACTGGCTGGACCGGGCGCGTGCCCTGTCCCAGCGCCTGGAGGACACCGAGCAGGCCGCCGACCAGGCGGCCGAGTCCGTACGGCTGTCGCTGCGCCGCCGCCGCTACGACCGCCGCCTGCGCCAGGTGGCCGAGGCCGCCACCTGCCTCGACCACGCCTGCCACCAGCTCAGAGGCATCGCCAGAGGCCTGGTCGACCTCGTCGCCGGCGTCCGCGGGCTGCCCGGCGCGCGCGGCGCCGACCTGCCAGAGCCGCTGGCGGACGAGCTGGCCGCGCTGTCACGCGTGTTCAGGGACTTCGGCATGCTGCAGGTCGGCCACGGGCGGCGCGAGGACCTGGACGACCTGTGCGCCGCCCTCGACGACGGCGAACGCCAGCAGCGGCGGCTGGCCACCGAGTTCCACCACACCAGGCACACCGAGCTGCGCTCGCTGCAGGGGGCGCTGCTGGACGACTGCGCGCGGATCCGCCACGAGTTCGACCCCGACACCGGCCCGCACAGGGCGGCCTTCCCGAGGCAGGATTGACGGGTGCCGGAACCTCCTGAACCCGACTGCTGGCTCCACCCCGGCCTGGAGGTGCGCCCCTCGGCCATCGCGGGCGAGGGCCTGTTCGCCACCGCGGCCATCTCCGCGGGCACCGTCGTCTCCCGCCTTGGTGGGCGCCTGGTGACCTGGGACGACCTCCAGGCCCTGTTCGCCGACCCCGCCGTGCCCTACGTCGACACCATCACGGTGACCGCCGACCGCCACCTGGTCCTGCCGCCGGGCCGCCCCATCGGCAAGGCCAACCACAGTTGCGACCCGAACCTGTGGTGGACCGGGCCGTACACGCTGGCCGCCCGCCGCGACCTGAGCCCGGGGGAGGAGGTCACCAGCGACTACGCCACCAGCACCGCCGACCCCGGCTTCGTCCTGGACTGCCGCTGCGCCACCCCGCTCTGCCGGGGCCGCGTGACCGGCGGCGACCATCGCCGTCCCGACCTGCTGGAGCGCTACGGCGAGCACTGGGTGCCCGCCCTGCTCATCCTCGCCCGCACGCACCGCTGACGTTGATCATGACATACTGCACGGATGTCCGATTTCGCCGAGTTTCGAGCGAGAGGGCGCGCGGCGCTGCTGGCCGGCCGGGCCACTCATGACGTCCCCTTCGTGGACGGCGGCACCCGCTGGGGCACCACGGCCGCGTTCCGCCCGCAGGACGAGATCGCGGACCGGATGGCGGAGCTGTCCGCCACCGCCGGCGCCACCGGCCACTGGGTGCACGGCGCCAGGGCCCTGCATGTCACGCTCAGGACGCTGGAGCGGTACCGCACGCACATCCCGCAGGACGATCCGCTGCGCCGCGCGTACGGGAGCGCGCTGGCCGAGGCGGTGGCGGGCCTGCCGCCGGCGCGGGTGCGCCTGGCGGGCGTGCACCCGCACCCGGGCGGCGTCGTGGTGGGCGCCCACCCGGAGGACGACACCCTGGACACGATCCGCAAGCGCTTCGCCCACGTGCTGGAGTCGCGCGGCATCCGCGACGTGGAGCGCGGCCGGGTCCGCGACCGCTGGTACGTCAGCCTCGTGCACTTCGCGGCTCCGCTCACGAACGCCGGCGAGCTGGTCGCGTGGTGCGACGCGCACGCGGACGCCGACTTCGGGACGGCCGAGCTGCGCACGGCGGAGATCGTCCAGTACGTGCACACCGGCGGCGGCATCCGCGTGAACTCCTTGGAGCGCGCGGTTCTGGACGGAGGCGGCGGGCTTCAGCCCAGCAGCAGCGCCGTCACGAACTGCAGCAGGTGCCAGGCCACGTAGGCGCTCAGCGAGCAGAACGCCCACTCCTTGCCCCTGCTGATCCGCGAGATCCACCGCAGCTCCTCCGCCGGCTCGCGCCGCGCCCGCAGGGTCCGCGACACGAGGTACGTCGCCACCAGCCAGGCAGCTCCCGACCCCACGGCGAGAGCGGCCGAGATGGCCAGCAGCAGCGGCGAGGAGGAGACCTCCCCGGCGGCGGGAGCCTGGTGCACCCAGGCTCCCAGGAGACCGGCGAGCAGCCCGACGGTGATCCGTCTGTCCTTGCGCGCCTGACTTTTCAGCCAGTTGAGGTCTCGACGCAGATGGTTCTTGAGCATCCGGATCACCTCCGTTTATCGGTAGCCGGATCACCAGCTAACGGGAGTGTCCGGAAAAGATCTGCGACCTTAGATCCGGGATTTCACGACTTTTGTCGGCATTTCATGGATAAGCCGCAGTTCTTCTGCCACGTGCTTCGCCTCGAAGACGTCACCCACCTCTTCCAGAACCCGCACGGCCTCCCGCAAATGGGTCACGGCGGCCCACCGGTGCCCCAGCCGGGCCGAGACCAGGCCGAGTGCCCGCAGCGCGCAGCCGAGGTCGCGCCGCGTCCCGCACTCCCTGTGCACGTCCATGGCCTGCCGCGCGTACACCGCCGCCTCGTCCGTCCTGTCGAGGTCCAGCAGCACCAGGGCGAGGGTGGTGAGCGCCGCCGCCCACCGGTCGCGGGTGCCGGTCTCGTGCTGCAGCTCGGCCGCCTCCCTGGCGGGCGTCAGCGCCTGCGCCGACCGGCCCGCCGCGAGCAGCGCCTGCGCCATCGACAGCAGCGCGCTGCCCCGGTTGTCGCGCAGCTCCTCCCTGATCGCCAGCGCCGCCCTGGCCGCCCGCAGCGCCGCCTTGGGCTGCCCCAGCGACAGGTACGTGTACGTCAGCGTCTCCTGCACGTCGCCCTCGACCCGCCGGTTACCCAGGCCCTGCACGATGTCCAGGGCTTCGAGCGCGTACACGAAGGCCACCTGCGGACGGCCCTGGCGGCGGCGCACCCGGGCGAGCCGGTTGAGCATGCGTGCCTCGACGGGCTCGTCGCGGATCACCCTGCTGATCGAGAGCGCCTGGCTGAGGTAGTCGTCGGCGCGCAGGTAGTCGGACAGCCGCCAGTACACCAGGCCGATGTCGCCGAGCGTCTCGGCCTTGCCCTGCTCGTGGTGCAGCTCGATCTGCACGGCCAGGGCCTGCTCGTAGGAGGCGAGCGCCTCGTCGTAGCGGGAGCCGTTGCGGGCGATGCGGCCCAGCGCGCCAAGGGCCCGGCCGCAGCCGTACTGGTCGCCGGTCGCGGTGTAGCCGGCCAGCGCCCGTTCGGCGTCGCGCTGGGCGTCGTGCGGCAGCCGCAGCAGGTCGTAGATCTCGGCCAGGCACAGCAGCGTCTCGGCTTCTGCGTGCTCGTCGCCCAGCTCGTGACAGATCGACAGCGCCTCCAGGCCCTCCGACAGGGCGGCGTTCGGCTCGCCCAGGTTGCGCTGCACGGTGGCCAGGATGATCAGGCTCTGCGCGGTGCCGCGCCGGTCGCCCAGCTCCTCCCGCACGTCCAGGGCCTGGCCGGCGTGGTGCAGTGCCAGCTCGTAGCGCTCCTGCGACAGGTGCAGCCGCGACAGCGTGTGCAGGCAGCTCGCCACCCCGGCCGGGTCGTCGATCTCCCGGTACAGGTCGAGCGCCTCGGCGGCGTAGCGCAGCGCGTCCTCGCTGTTGCCTGCGATGCCGTGCACCTCGGCCAGCTCGTTCAGCGCCCGCGCCTGGCCCTCGCGGTCGCCCAGCTCGGCGAAGTCCGCCAGCGCCTCGCCGATCAGCCTGGCGGCCAGCGTGGACGGGCCGATGTCGCGGTGCAGGCTGCCCAGGCGGCTGCGCATGAGCGCGATCGCCCGCCGGTTGCTGACCTGCATGGCCGAGGTGAGCCCGCCCTGCTGGACCTCCAGGTTGTTCTCGTAGAAGCGCAGCCGCCTGAACGGCTCGAACACGGCCTCGGCCAGCCGCCAGGCCATGCCGTGCGCGCCGTTCTCCCCGGCCAGCCGCACGGCCGACACCAGCGAGCGCCGCTCGGCCTCGAACCACTCGCGCGGCGTCGCCGGGTCGGTCGCCATCGCCAGGTAGTGGTCGAGCAGCCGCACCCTGGCCTCCCGCACGCCCGCCTCCGCGTGCCTGCCCAGCTCCTTGGCCAGCCGCTTGACCAGGTCGTGCACCCGGTAGCGCGGCCCCGGCAGCGGCTCCACCAGGTACGCCCTGTGCAAGCCTTCCACCGCGACCACCGCCTCGTTCACCGGCACGCCGAGAGCCGCCGCCAGCACCTCGGGCGTGAAGTCCCGCCCCGGCAGCAGCCCGACGTGCCGGAACGCCCGCCGTTGCGCGGGGCTCAGCGACTCGTACGCCAGGTTGAGCGCCTTGGTGAACGCCTCCTCCGGATCGCCCACCAGCAGCCGATCGGGCCTGCGCAGCTCCTGCGCCCTGGACTGGACGCTGAGCCCGGGGTTCTCGGCCAGCTTGGCCGCCGAGATGCGCAGCGCGAAGGGATGGTAGGAGCACACCCGGGCCAGCTCGGCCAGCGCGTCGCGGTCGGCGGCCCTGGGCGAGCCCTCGCCGAGCACCGCGACGAGCAGCGCCACGGCGTTGCCCGGGTCGAGCACCGGCAGGTCCATCAGGTCGGCGTGCCCGGTGGCGCGCAGCGGCGCCATCCTGGTCCTGCTGGTGACCAGCGCCACGCAGTCCCTGCTGCCCGGCAGCAGCGCCCGCACCTGCGCGGGGTCGGCGGCGTTGTCCAGGATGAGCAGCAGCCGCCGCCCGGCGATCCTGCTGCGGTACAGCAGCATCAGCTCGGCCTCGTCGGAGGCGGGCTCGCCGATGCCGAGCGAGCGCAGGATCTGTCCCAGTGCCTCGATGGTGCTCATCGGCGGCTGGCTCGGCGACTGCCCGCGCAGGTCGATCACGATCTGCCCGTCGGGGAACCGGTCGGCGTGCAGGTGGCCCCAGTGCGTCACCAGCGCGGTCTTGCCCACGCCCGGCAGGCCCTGCACGACCATGGTGTTGGTCCGCCGTGGCCGTTCCAGCCAGCCGGTGAGCAGGTCGAGGCTCTGCTGGCGGCCGATGAAGTCCGGCATGTCGGCGGGGAGCTGGCGCGGCTTGGGCACCTCGCCCACCGGCAGCGGCTCGGCCGGCCCGGCCGGGCGGGCCAGGAACGGCGGCACCCGCCCGGCCCACGGCGCCGACAGGTGCTCCCAGCTCCCGGCGGCGACGCGCAGCGCGGACGGGTCGGCGACGCGCAGCCGCCGGTACCGGACCCGGACCAGCCAGCCCCGCTGCGTCCACCGGGTGATCTGGCGCTGCACCACGTCGGCGGAGCTGCCGACCAGCCCGGCCAGCGTCTCCATGGTCAGCGGCGGCGCGTCCTCGGAGCCCAGCTCGTAACGCTCGTCCAGGTGCAGCAGCCACACGGCCAGCCGGGCGGCGACGGGCGCGCGGGACAGCGCCTCGTGCCTGCGCGCGGCCATGTTCCGCGCGAACAGCTCCTGCACCAGCGCGTTCGCCACGGCGGGGCTGCCGGAGGCGTGCTCGCGCAGCCGCCGCAGGTCGATGGGCCAGGCGCGGACCTCGGTCAGCGCGTCCACCCTGACCCGGTCGGCGGGGCTCCAGAAGGCCAGCTCGCCGACGAGGTCGCCCGCGCCCCGCAGGTCGTGCACGGCCTCGCGCCCGCCCGCCGGGGTGTACTCGCGGGCGTAGCCCGAGTCGATCACGTAGACGTTGTGGTCGGCCCGCAACGGCGAGCACATCATCTCGTCACGGTGGTAGACACGCGGGCGGGCGCCCTCGTCGATCAGCGATCCGAAGAGGCCCACCCGGACACCACCCCCTTAAGGACGGCGGTGTCCTCGACATGACAGACGCGAAACAGTTCGTACGACGACCTGTCACATCAGTGGAGCGCAGCGGGAACCCGCTGTCAATCTTCGGGAACTTTCGGTCAGACGTTGGCCGCGTCGGCGCGGTCGGGCACGAAGCGGTAACCGACGTTGCGCACCGTGCCGATCAGCGACTCGTACTCGGTGCCGAGCTTGGCGCGCAGCCGCCGCACGTGCACGTCGACCGTCCTGGTGCCGCCGAAGTAGTCGTAGCCCCAGACCTCCTGGAGGAGCTGGGCGCGGGTGAAGACCCTGCCGGGGTGCTGGGCGAGGTACTTGAGCAGCTCGAACTCCTTGAACGTGAGGTCGAGCACGCGGCCGCGCAGCCGCGCGGTGTAGGTGGCCTCGTCGATCGACAGGTCGCCGCTGCGGATCTCGTCCGGCACGTCCTCCGTCGAGGCCTGCGAGATGCGGCCGGTGGCCATCCGCAGCCGGGCCTCCACCTCGGCGGGGCCGGCGCTGTCGAGCAGCACGTCGTCCACCCCCCATTCGGAGGTCATCGCGGCCAGCCCGCCCTCGGTCACGATCACCAGGAGCGGGCAGTCGATGCCGGTGGTGCGGATCAACCGGCACAGGCTCTTGGCCTGGACGAGCTCCTTGCGCGCGTCAACGAGGACAGCGTCGGCGGGAGGGGTGTCGATGAGGGCGGATGCCTCCGCCGGGGCGACGCGGACCGAGTGGAGCAGCAACCCCAGCGCCGGTAGCACCTCGGCGGACGGCTCGAGGGCGTTGGTCAGCAGGAGCAGGTTGCTCATTACGGCCTCCTCAAACACGCAAGGACCCGGGGGCTACGTCGCCCAGGTCCTGTGAGTGAGGATATCCCACGAGTAAGTCGCGTCCATTGCGCGTCCGGCAGATGAACAGCGCGTCTCCTGGAACAAGCTCGTTAAGGGCGACGCACAATAGTGTGGAAAAGATTGTGAGGCAAGGCATGGCCACGGGAAAAGTGCGTTATTGGGCGGCTGCCAAGGAAGCGGCGGGAGTCGCCGAGGAACCGTTCGAAGCGGTCACGCTTGGTGAACTCATGACGAAAATCACACAAAATCGGTCAGACCTCGCACGCGTCGTGCGACGATGCTCGTTCCTCGTGGACGGCTCGCCGGTCGGCAAGCGCCCCCACGGAGAGGTGATCCTCGCCGACGGCGCGACCGTGGAGGTCCTCCCGCCCTTCGCAGGCGGTTGAGCCGTCAGGTGAGGGGGTGCTTCGCGGGGGAATGGGAGATTCCAATCGGTAGTCTCTTGACCCCCGCTCGAGACATGGGAGCCCCATGCGCAAGCTGATCGTTTTTCTGATCGTGCTGGTCGTCCTCCTTGTCGCCGTGGACCGCGTCGCCGTGGCAGGCGTGCAGCGGGATCTGGCGAACCGCATCGCGGCGTCGGCCGACCTCTCCGGCACGCCGACCGTCACCATTGAGGGCATCCCATTTCTCACTCAGGCCATCTCCGGGCGCTATCCGGAGGTACGGTTCAATCTCGGCACGTTCACGTACGGAGACGTGCCGATCAAGAACCTGCGGGGCGCCGCCTACGACGTGACGGCGCCCCTGGCGGACATCATCCAGAACAGACCCGACATCCGGGCCGGCCGTGTGAACATCAGTGGCACCCTCACCAGGGAGACGATCGACAAGTACGCCCCCCAGGGCGTCAAGATCGGCGGCAACGGGCGGCGGCTCACGGCGTCGGGCGAGGTCACGGTGGGGGTGAGCAAGGTGCGGTTCAACGCCGAGATGCGGGTCGAGCTGGCCGACGGGGCGATCAGGGTGCAGGCCGAGAAGATCCAGGGGGTGCCCGACCAGGTCGCCCGGCTCATCTCCTACACCATCCCGTTCCAGGGCAAGCTGCCCTTCGACGTGAAGGTGACCGGGGTCAGAAGCGTGGCGGAGGGCCTGGAGATCTCGGCCGAGGCGTCTGACGTGCCGATCCGTGGATGAGACTGAACCACTCACGCCCGCCGTACGTGAAGAGGGTGTGAGCACAGCCGGGACCGCCGACGAGGAACTCGTGAAGACCCTCTTCGACGAGCACGCCGGGCCCCTCTACGGCTACGTTCTGCGACTGACCGGTGACTCCGGGCGGGCCGAGGACGTCGTCCAGGAGACGCTGCTGCGGGCCTGGCGGCATCCCGAGGCGATGTCCGGCAGGCCCATCCGCGCGTGGCTGTTCACAGTGGCCCGTAATCTCGTCGTGGACCAGCATCGCGCCAAGAAGGCCAGGCCGCCGGAGACCGGCGACGAGGCGCTGGCGGTCCTGCCGGCCGACGACGAGCTGGAGCGGGCGGTCGAGTCGTGGGCCGTGGCCGAGGCGCTGGCCGCGCTGCGGCCCGAGCACCGGGAGGTGCTGCTGGAGGTCTACTACCGGGGGCGATCGGTGAAGGAGGCGTCGGCGACGCTGGGCATTCCGCCGGGCACGGTGAAGTCCCGCACGTACTACGCGTTGCGCGCGCTCAAGCTGGCGCTCGAGGAACGGGGGCTGGCACCGTGATGACGTGCGAGGAGGTTCGCATCTCGCTGGGCGCGCACGCGCTCGGCGCGCTCGAGCCCGAGGAGGAGCTGGAGATCGACCACCACCTGGCGACCTGCGAGGCGTGCGGCGCCGAGCTGATGGAGCTGGAGGGGGTCGGCGCGTTCCTGGGCAAGGTGTCCGAGCGTGACGTGGAGCTGGTCGCCAGCCCTCCGCGCCAGGTGCTCGACCGGCTGCTGAACGACCGCGTCAAGCGGACCAGGCGCGGGCGCGCCGTGATGTCGCTGATCGCGGCGGCGGCGGTCCTGGTGGTGGGCGGCACGGTGTGGACGACGATCCAGACCGGCTCCGGTGGCGAGACGACGGCGGCCCAGGCCCCCGCGCCCGCCGCCTCGGAGGCTCCCCAGGTGCTCAGCGACCAGAGCAGTGACCAGAGCAGCGAGGAGGGCTACGCGCAGAAGGCCCAGCCGAGGGACGCGGCCTCCGACTCCCGCGGTGCCGGTGAGGCCTCGCAGAGCCCCGCGGCGCCCGAGAGCGCGACCCGGGCCACCCCGGTCCCGACCGCGGCGGACGAGGTCGCCTTCAGCGACGAGAACGAGGACGCCGAGTACTACGCCACCGTGCTCGTCCGGCCCACGGCGGCGGGCTCCGCGCTCGGCGTGCAGGTCACAGGGGTGCCCGTGGGCACCGACTGCCTGGTCGTGGTGGTCGGCGTGGACGGGCGCGAGGAGCGTTCGCAGAGCTGGATCGTCAAGCAGCGCGACTACGAGACCGGGAAGATCTTCCGCTTCGGGACGACCATGTCGCTCGGCGAGATCGCCAGGTTCGAGGTCGTGGACACCGCCGGGAAACTGCTCGTCAACGTGCCCGTGAAGGACCGCGGGAAGTAAGCGGTCCCGCCGCGCGGTTGCACGGAGGATGACGGGCTTGTGGGTGGCGCTGGCGACGCTGGCGCTCGGAACGGTGATCGGGGTGACGCGCTTGCGCCGCGACGGACGCGTGAACGACGCGGGCGGCGAGCGGCTGTCCGCCGACGACCTCGGCGCCGCGCTCGGGGAGAGGGCCACTCTGGTGCAGTTCTCGACCGCGTTCTGCCAGCCGTGCCGGGCCACCCGGCGCGTCCTGGCCGACGTGAGCGCGCTCGTGCCAGGCGTCGGCCACGTCGAGATCGACGCCGAGTCCCGGCTCGACCTCGTCCGCAGGCTGGACATCACGCGCACGCCCACCGTGCTCGTCCTCGACGCGGCGGGCGGCGTCGTCAAGAAGGCGTCCGGGCAGCCGCGCAAGGCCGACGTGCTGGCCGCGCTGGCACAGGCCGTACCGGAAACCTGACTGTGAGCCGTCTCACAAGTCGTCTCAGCAACCGGACGAGATGTGACAGATGCCGAGACGCCGAGTAGTGTCGTCGCCATGAACCCATCGACAGAGCTGCTCACGAAGCGGCGCGCGGTTGATTTCTGCCGCGTAGCCACAGCGCTCTGTCGCGCTGCCTGAGGACGATCTCGCGCGGACCTGTGATCCGCCCCAAATCGACCCCTTCAGGAGCATCCTTCGATGCGTGCCGATCCTAGAGCGCTGCGCTTCGGCGCGGCCATCACCACCCTGGTCCTCGCCTCCGTCCTGGTGACGGAGAGCTTCTGGCTGCTCGCCGCCCAGGCGGTGGTGTTCGCGCTCGGCGCGCATCGGCGCTCGCCGTACGCGGTGCTCTTCAAGGTGTTCGTCAGGAGCGATCCAACGGAGACCGAGGACGCCCGTCCGCCCCGCTTCGCCCAGGGGGTAGGGCTGGCCTTCGCGGTCGTCGGCCTGGCCGGGTTCGCCACCGGGATCACACCGCTGGCCCTCGGGGCCACGGCCGCGGCTCTCCTCGCCGCCTTCCTCAACGCAGCCTTCGGATTCTGCCTCGGCTGCGAAACGTACCTGCTCATTCGCCGACTACTGCCCGCCGCCAACATGGAGGTATCCAAATGAGCCGCTCCGCCGCCCTGGTGGACGCCGACTGGGTCGAGGCCAACCTCGACAACCCTGGAGTCGTCCTCGTCGAGGTCGACGAAGATGTCAGCGCCTACGACAAGGGCCACATCCGTGGTGCTGTGAAGGTCGACTGGCGTAACGACCTGCAGGACCCTGTGCGCCGCGACTTCGTGGACAAGACGGGTTTCGAGGCGCTGCTGTCCGACCGCGGCATCGGCAACGATGACACCGTCGTGCTGTACGGCGGCAACAACAACTGGTTCGCCGCCTACGCGTACTGGTACTTCAAGCTGTACGGCCACCAGGACGTGAAGCTGCTCGACGGCGGGCGCAAGAAGTGGGAGCTCGACTCGCGTGAGCTGGTCAAGGACGTGCCGCAGCGCGCCAAGACCCAGTACGTGGCCCAGGAGCAGGACAGCGCCATCCGCGCCTTCCGCGACGACGTGGTGTCCGCCATCGGCAAGCTCAACCTGGTCGACGTGCGCTCGCCCGACGAGTTCACCGGCAAGCTGCTCGCTCCGGCCCACCTCCCGCAGGAGCAGGCCCAGCGCGGCGGCCACGTGCCCACCGCCCGCAACATCCCGTGGTCCAAGGCCGCGAACGACGACGGCACCTTCAAGTCCGACGACGACCTGCGCACCCTCTACCAGGAGGCCGGCGTCGACTTCGGCAAGGACACCATCGCCTACTGCCGCATCGGCGAGCGCTCCGCGCACACCTGGTTCGTGCTGCACGAGCTGCTCGAGCAGTCCAACGTGAAGAACTACGACGGTTCGTGGACCGAGTACGGCTCGCTCGTGGGCGTGCCGATCGAGCTGGGGGAGGCCCGCTAATGTCGGCTGCAGCACAGGGTTGCGGCGCGCCGGAGCAGACCGTCGCGCTGCCCGCCGGGATCGACCTCAGCAACCAGGCCGTCATCCAGGGCGTCGTGACCGGCGCCGGCACCGCGTACGCGCGGCTGCTCGACCACTCCGGTGAGTTCACCGGCGAGGTCGTCGTCTCCGAGGACGGCGTCTTCCGCTTCTTCGCCGCGCCCGGCGACTGGACCGTCCGCATCATCGCGGGCGGCGGCGTCACCAGGGACGTGCAGGTCGAGGCCAAGCTGGGTGAGGTCGCCCAGCTCGCGGTCGCCGTCTGAGCACCTGTTCGCCTTCAGGGCCCGCGTTCTCCTCGCACGGAGACGCGGGCCCTTCGCGTGCAACCGATCCCCGCCGCGCGGTGTTGTAGAGAACGTGGCTGTAACCGACTGTCCAGAACCGGTGCTCAAGGCGCTGCTCGACGACCTCGACACGGGCTTCGCCGAGCTGTACGGCGCCTACCGCGGCCTGGTCTTCTCGGCCGCGCTGCGGCTGACCGGGCGCTGGGCCGACGCCGAGGACTACACGGCGGAGGCGTTCCTGCGGGCGTACCGGGCCCTGTCCGGCTACTCGCCCGAACGCATCGCGGGGCTGCAACCGCGCGCCTGGCTGATGACGATCCTGATGAACGTCTGGCGCAACTGCGCCCGCGCCAAGTCCCGCAGGCCGCCCACCGACCTCGTCGACGAGCCGCTGGACAGCGCCGACCCCGGCCAGGACGTCGAGGCGGCAGCCGTCCGCCGCGAGACCGGCGACGAGCTGGCCGCGCTGCTGGGGCGGCTCCCCGACGAGCAGCGGGCCGCCGTCGTGCTCAGGCACGTCGTGGACCTGCCGGTCAGTGAGATCGCCACGGTGCTGAAGATCCCCCAGGGTACGGTCAAGTCGCACGTGTCCCGGGGGTTGAGGCGGCTACGCGCACTAGGAGGTGCCCGATGACTCAGGATCCCCTGCTCACCGGACTCGCGGCACTCGCCGTGGAGCCGCCGGAAGCGTTGCTCGACCGGATCGCGGCCCGCTGGATCCGCGTGCCGGTGCCCATCGGGGAGCTGTCCGTGGCCTACACCGACCAAGGTGTGGCCTACGTGCACGAGGGAGACGGCTTCACGCGGGCCTTCAGGGAACGCTTCGGCCGTCCCCTGCTGCCCGCCGCCCGCCCGCCCGCGGGCCTGGTGCCCGCGCTGCGCACCGGGCGGCTGTCGGGGCTGCGGCTCGACCTGCGCGGGCTCAGCCCCTTCCAGCGCTCGGTCCTGGAGGCGACACGGGACATCCCGCGCGGGGAGGTCCGCCCGTACGCATGGATCGCCGCCCGCATCGGCCGGCCCAAGGCCGTGCGCGCCGTCGGGACCGCGCTCGGGCACAACCCGGTGCCGCTGCTCATCCCCTGCCACCGGGTCATCCGGTCGGACGGGGCGGCGGGCGAGTACGTGTTCGGCCCGGCGGCCAAGGAGCGGCTGCTGGTGGCCGAGGGGGTGGATCTGGAGCGGCTGCGGGCGCTGGCGGGGGAGCGGGTGTTCTACCTGGCCAGCGACACGACCGGCGTGGTGTGCTTCCCGACCTGCCACAACGCGCGGCGCATCACGGCCGCGCACCGGCACGGCTTCCGCAGCCTGTCCCAGGCTCGCGCGGCCGGCTACCGGCCCTGCCGCACCTGCCGCCCGGCGGCCGAGGACGTCCCGGCGTAGCGGCGGGTACGGCGCGCGCCCGAAGGAGGTGGGGCGGGGTCAGATCGGCTTGGTCGGGTAACGCATCAGCAGCGTGGCCCGCACCACGTCAGGCCCGTGCGCCCGATACCCGTGCGGCACGTCCGACACCCACGAGATGTGATCCCCCGGCCGTGCCGTGAGCGGCTCCTTGATGGGCCCCGCGCTGAGCGTGCCGGTGAAGACCGTGACGTGCTCGCTGACCCCTTCGTGGTGCGCGGGCGAGGTCTGCGTCAACCCCGGCGGTATCCGCACCCGATACAGCTCGTAGGTGACCCGGTCGTCCTCGAACACTTCCAGCAGTTCGGCCTCGATGGCCGTCCCCCGCATGATCTGCGGCTCGGGTGGCGCGTCGAGTATGGCCCCGATCGGCACCCCGAGCTGCGCGGTGATCGCCCAGAGCGTCTCCAGGGTCGGGTTGCGGGTGCCGGTCTCCACGCCCGACAGGGTGGCCTTGCCGATGCCGGCCCGCTTGGCGAGCTCGGAGAGCGAGACGCCGCGTGCCTGCCGCAGTTGCCGCAATCGGTCTCCCACCACGCGCGGATCGGTGTCGAGTGCGGGCTGCGGCTCCATAGAGCCATTTTGCCGCACATCCAACCAACGTGTGGGCTCGGGCCGATGATCGCCGCCTGCTCATGATCGATCTGCGGAGCGTAGCGCTTTTGCCAGGTTGCGGCTGCGCTCCAAGGGACAGACCGATACGATTCCACAGATGTCCGGATCGTCAGGTGTGACGGCACCCCCGCGACCTGGGCCTGCGACGGCTCAGGAGCTGCCGTCGCCGTACTCGCTGCCCCTGCACGCACTCCGCCTGGCGGGCAAGTGCGCCCTGCCCCTGATCTGCTGGTTCGCCGTCGGCGAGCTGGCACGCTTCGTGCTGCTGTACGGCGCCGTCGAGGTGGCGTACGGCGACTGGCGGCAGATCCGCCTCGTGGGCGTCATGACCCTGCTGACGCTCATCATCATGGCGGCGATGACGGTCACCACCGGCATGCTCTACACCCTGCGCGGCGCCCTCTGGGAGCTGCGGGCCAGGGCCGACGAGGGCGTCGCCGACGAACGCTTCTTCCGCACCCTCGACCGCGTCGCCCCCGCCTTCGCGGTGCTCTATCTCGCGTGGGGCTTCCACGTGGAGGACGCCCGCGACATCTACCAGATGGACATCTTCCATCACTTCTACGACCTGACCTCCGCCGCCTGGTTCGGCGAGGAGAGCCAGTTCGGCGAGGGCCTGTCCGGCCTCGACTGGCGGGTGTCGCTCGGTGCGATGGCCGTGATGTTCGCGCTCAAGATGCTGTTCGCCAAGCTCGTCGAGAAGGGCAAGAGCGGCTTCTACGGCTTCGCCGCCGCCTTCTCCGAGTTCGCCTTCGTCTTCTACGGGCTGAACGCCACCGTCGCCTTCGCCGACGCGCGGTCCGAATGGGTGTCGCACCGCAGCGTCGTCGAGGGCACGCAGGAGGTCTGGGCCGAGGCACAGCAGAAGGTGCCGGTCTGGGACGGCATCACCGGCTGGCTGGGCGACGTCTGGCCGCTGTTCCTCGACGCCGTCGCCGTCCCCCTGGCCTGGCTCACCGTCGCCATGCTCGTCTTCGGTGCCTACTCCGACGAGGCCCGCACTCTGCTCAAGGGCACCAAGCTGGAGAAGAGCGTGGACCGCCTCGAAAGCAGCCACGACATCACGCAGAAGTCCTTCGACCAGGTCACCGGCGGGTTCCGGGACCGCTGGCTGCCGCTGGCCAACTCGCTGCGCATGGTCTTCAAGGCCGGCGCGCCGCTGTTCGGCATGATGTGCCTGTGCTACGTGGGCGTGCTGGTGGCCGGCGAGTACGGCGAGCGCGGCCTGCGCTACCTCATCGGCAGCGAGGCCGAGTGGGTGTGGGTCTACCAGGGGCCGCCGCTCGCCTTCGTGCACAAGATGGTAGTGACCGTGCTCACCATGGCGCTCCTGGCCGCCACGTACGACCTCGCCGCCACCCGCGCCCGCCTGCGCGGAGAGCCCCTCAACGACGTCTGAGCACCGCCCTCACCGTTCGTCCGGACGTCGCTCTCAACGACGTCTGAACACCAGCACCACGTCGTCCTTCTCGGCCTTCTCCATCGCCTCCCGGTCGAACAGGTCCTCCGTGGGCGTGTCCGAGCGGTAGGTGCTCGGCCGGAAGCTCAGCTCCACCTCGTTCGCCACCGGGGACGGCACGATCGCCAGCCCCTCGATCCTGTACTCCTTGCCCAGCTCAAGCTTGTCGTCCTGCGGCGGATCACCGACCGCCTGGGCCTCGACCGCCCAGGTGCGGCCCTTGGTGTCCGTCAGCTTGAACTCCGACGGGATGCCCGTCATGGTGGCGCTGGACTCGTTCAGCAGCTTCTTCGTGATCACGATCTTCAGCCAGGTCACGCCCTCGCGCAGCTTGCTGCCCGCGGGGGCTTCGGTCTTCGTGATCGTGGCCTTGTACTCGATGTTGTGCGCCTGGCCCGCCTGGCCGGCGGCGACGATGGTGTGCCTGGTGTCCTTGCGGCTGTCCGTTTTCATCTCGTAGAAGAGGTAGCCGTCGTAGCTCTGGGCGGCGGTGGTGAGCAGCGACGCGAGGATCGCGCCCGCGGCGATCAGGGCGGTACGGCGACGCCTGGAACGACGCGGGGACGCGGCCCTGCCGGACGCGGTGCTGCCGGGCGCGGTGCTGTCGGGTGCGGTGCCGTCGGGTGTGGCGGGCGACTGCTCGGGGGCGCCCGGCGGCTGCGCGCCGGGCGGCTGCGCGCCGGGCGGCAGGGTGCCGGGCGGCAGGGCGCCGGGCGGCTGGGTGCCGGGCGGCAGGGCGCCGGGCGGCTGGGTGCCGGGCGGCAGGGCGCCGGGCGGCAGGGCGCCGCCGGGAGGCTGCGCGCCCAGCGGGTGTGCGCCCATGGCATGCGCGCCCGCCGAGTGCGCGCCGGGGGGCTGCACACTGGGCGGCAGAGCGCCGCCGGGAGGCTGGGCGCCCACCTGTGCGCCCAGGGCGGCCGCGCCCATGCCATGCACGCCCCGCGAGTGCGCGCCCGAGGGCTGCGCGCCAGGCGGCTGCGCGCTTATGCCGCGCGCGCCAGGGGGCTGCGGGCCGGGCGGCTGCGCGCTTATGCCGTGCGCGCCAGGGGGCTGCGGGCCGGGCGGCTGGGCGCCCAGGCCATGCGGGCCTGAGGGCTGCGGGCCGGGCGGTTGCGTGCCTATGCCATGCGCGCCGGGCGGTTGGGCGCCAGGGGGCTGGTGGCCGGGTGGCTGCGGTGCGCCGAACGGAATCGTGCCAGGCAGTGGCCCAGCGGACGGCCGCACGGCCGGGATCGGCTGCGTCGCACCACCGGCGGTCTCACGCTGCGCCGGAGGCCAGACCTGCTGATCGGAAGGCGCATACCGCCCACGGTGCGCGGGCGTCCCGAACCCCTGCGGCCCAGCGCCCGGAAGCGGCGGGCCCCCGTGACGGGGCGGCATCCCGGCAGGACCCGGCGCGCCCTGCGGGTGAGGCCCACGCGGCCCCTCCTGCCCGTACGAGGGTGGCGGCGCGCCCTGCCCGTACGGTCCCTCCTGCCCGTACGGCCCCCCGTACGGACCCTCCGGACCAGAAGGCGGACCAGGAGGTGGCACCGCACGACCGTGTCGCCCCCGGCGGGGCAGCCCTGTGCCCCGCTCGGCCGCCGGACCGCCCGGATGGGGAGCCGGCCCCAGGCCGGGCGGCGGAACCGGACTCGGCGGCGGCGGTGGCGGGGGAGCCTCACCCGAACCGGAGCCCGAGCCCGAACCGGAGCCCGAACCGGAGCCCGAACTGGAACCAGAGCCGGAGCCCGAACCGGAACCGTGACCGGAACCCGGACCCGAACCGGAAGGGGACGCTGGCGGGTACTCCTCGGGCCGCTGATCGCTGCGAGGCGCGAACCAGTCACGCTCGTCGTTGCCACTCATATCCCGCTCACTTCTTCACCGAGTAGACAGCCTCCGGCGAGGCGGCCAGCTTCCGCGCCCCCTCATCGTCCAGCCCGAGATCCACCTCGACCTCCGGCAGGTACGCCTCCGAAATGGCCTCCCCCGGCAGCCCGATGACGATGCTCGCCCCCGGCAGCGCGGAGGCCGGCACCTCGAAGACGTACCGTCCGCTGACCCAGATGTCCGGCTGCACCCAGGTGTTGGACAACAGGACGGAGTTGTCGACCCGGTCGGTGTTGTCGAACCTCTTGCCGTCGGCGGTCAGCAGCACGGCCTCGCTGAGGTGGTAGGGCTTGAGGCTGGACTTGGCGGAGACCATGACGATGAGGAACAGGTTGTCGGTGCCGATGGTGCTGCTGGAGCTCTCGATGGCCTTGGCGACCGAGAACGAGTCCACCCGTGCGGTGAATCGCCGCGCGTCCACGTCCTGGCCCTTGGCGCCGGTGTAGGTGAGCGGGTCGGAGAGCTCGCCCTCGGTCATGTGCAGGGTCTGGAGCCCGATGGCGCCGCTGATCAGCACCAGCCCGGCGACGGCGTTCAGCAGCCACGAGCCGCCGCCGCGCGGCCTGGCGGCTCTTCTGCCGCGCCGCGCCGGCCCGGCGACCGCTGATCTCTGCTCGGTGGCGGTCACGCCGGGTCGCCCTTCTTGACCGACATGGTGACCCGTGCCTTGATCTCGGGCAGGTGCTTCTCGCCCACCTCTTTGGCGATCATCCGCCAGGCCTCGACGTTGTTGTTGAACTGGGCCGTGAACTCGAAGGAGGCCACGTCAAGGGTGATCTTCGCGGGCGGCTGCTGGCCCTTCTGCAGCTTGTAGCGCAGGATGACCTCGGTGGGCACGCCAGGGTGGAGCTGCCGGGTCTCGCCGCCCTTGCTCAGGGCGTAGGCGAACGGTCCGGCGTCCTCGTGGGTGAAGGCCGGGTCGATCTTGACGAGTGAGCCGGCGAAGAAGGTGGAGGAGAAGGCCTGCTCCACCTTCTCGGGGGGCAGGCCGACGAGGAGGGTCTCGTCGGAGTTGTTGGTCACGTTGAAGACCAGCTCCACGAACCGCTTCTCCTCGTCCCAGTCGTTCTGGGCCGGTTCGATCTTCACGCGGGAGCCGACGAACTTGGTGGAGTACAGGCCTTGATCGAGCACGGCGCCCTCGCTGAGCGGGTCCGGTTGCTCGGGGGCCTCGTTCAGGCCGCCGAGGAGAGCGGTGATGCCGACGGCGGTGAAAGTCACCAGAGCCAACGCGGGCACCACCACCGGCCGTCTGGGCTTGTCAGTGCTGCCGCCGGAGGGTTCCGTCATGGGTAAGGATGGTAATAGGTCTCGCTTGTCCCATCTGCCGCAATGCTCCCATCGGGCCGGTCGAATTGCCGAGAAACCCTGCCGCTATAGCGCTTGCAACTCATACGCTGTCACGGAGCGGAAAGGGCTGACCCCTACTCCTCATGACATATCGGCGGCCGGAGGGTCACGTGACGGACGTGCATCCCGAGCATGCCCAGCTCCAGGCGGACCGCATCTACCTGGGCTGGCAGTACATCCTGCTGCATCCCGACCCGGGCCCGCCGCCCAAACGCCCCTCGCCCGTCGAGGAGGCGGCGGCGGAGCAGCCCGACCCCGCCGAGCAGGAGCTGATGCGCCGCGAGCGGATGCAGGAGGACATGCTCAACCGGCCGGTCCGCTTCCTGCGCCTGCTCATGCTGGCCATGTCCGTGGTGATCCTGGCCGCCGCCCTGGCCGGCTACCTCGCGTGGTCGTTCGCGCTGGTCGCGTTGCTCGCCGCCGGCGGCGTGGCCGCCATCCTCAGCTACGCGCTGCTCCAGGGCGACAGGGCGGTCAAGTACCGGGTGCTGGAGCAGCAGGCCAGGGACGAGCGGCAGCAGCGGGAACGCGACAAGGACCTGTTCCGCGCCCAGGAGGAGCACGCCCAGCGTTACCGCGACTGGCAGGAGTCCAAGGAGCGCCACGACAGGCAGCTCACCTGGTACGCCGTGGCGGTGCCCGACGAGATCGACCGCATCGACGTGGCCGGCGGCACCCTGCCGGGCTGGTCCGCGCTGGTGACGCTGCTCGGCGCCACCCGGCTCTACAGCGGCGGCCACCTGACCGTGCTCGACCTGTCCGAGGGCGCGATCGCCAAGGACCTCATCGAGCTGGCCCGCAAGGGCGGCGACGACCCGCTCGTCTGGGTGCTGCCCGTCGACCTGCCCCGGCTGGACCTGGGCGCCACGCTCAAGCCCGAGGCGTTCGCGGACGTGCTGGCCCACGTGGTGAGCGTCAGCGAGGAGCAGCGCAGCACCCGCGACCTCAGCTTCGACAACGCGATCCTGGAGCGCGTGCTGGAGGTGCTCGGCGAGAACGCCACGATCAGCCAGGTCACCGCCGCGCTGCGGGCGCTGGCGCAGGTCGGCGATCCGCGCGACGACCTGAGGTTCGGGCTGATCACCGCGACCCAGCTCGAACGCATCGGCACGCTGTTCGGGCGCGGCGTGAGCGACCGGGTGGTGATCGAGCGGGCCTGGGCGCTGGAGTCGCAGTTACGCAAGCTGGAGACGCTCGGCACCCAGGCCGTACGGCTGCCGCCCGCCAGGCTGCGGGTGGTGAGCATGGACCGGCAGGCCGGCGTGTTCGGCAACCGGGTGCTCGGCACGTACGTGGCCACGGCCCTGACCCACATCCTGCGCCAGTCGCCGTCCTCCGACCGGCCCTGGTACCACACGATCATCGTGGCGGGCGCGGACAAGCTCAGGGGCGACGTGCTGGACCGCCTGATGGACGCCTGCGAGACCTCCCGCACCGGGCTCGTCCTGACCTACCGCTCGCTCACCCCGACCGTGCGCGAGAGGCTGGGCAGGGGGCACGCGGCGGTCGCGTTCATGCGGCTCGGCAACGCCGAGGACGCGCGGGTCGCCAGCGAGCACGTCGGCACCGAGCACCGGCTGGAGCTGGCCCAGCTCACCGAGACGATCAGCGAGTCGCTGCCGGGCCTCGACGGCGGCTACACCTCCACGATCTGCCAGGTCGAGGACGAGCGGGAGGCGCGCGACGGCGACCACGCGGACCTGGCGGAGGACATCACCGAGTCCACCGAGTGGGGCAGGACCGCCGACAAGATCTCCGAGAAGGAGCGGGTGCTGCAACGCTCGCGCGAGTTCCTCGTCGAGCCGCACCAGCTCCAGCAGCTCCCCACGACGTCCGTGATCGTCACCGACGCGACCGCGGACGGCCGCCGCGTCCGCCTCGCGGACGCGAACCCGGCGATCCTCACCTTCCCCAAGACGACGCTCGGCGAGCTGGAGGACGTGCGCGAGGCCGTCATGGCGCTAGACCCGCCGGCCGGCGACGGCAACGGTGAGCCGCCGCCGAACCTCGGGCCACCACCGCCACGCCTGGACTGGCGCAAGGGCAGGCAATGACATGGTCAATGTCAACGTGACGAGCTGACGGTTGGCGGAATTTAACAAAGAACCGTCTGTGGGGGATTGAAATGCAGCCGAGTGTCTCGCTGAGCGGGCCCTGGTATCGAATTCAGTCGATCGCAGCACCCTCGCGAAGCTCGTCGGCGGAGTGGGATTTCGTCACCGTGCTTCCCGCGGTGCTGTCGGCGGCGCAGCGCGACCGGCCATTTGTCATCGGATGGTTGTCGCGGGGCTCGGGGGCGCCGATCGAACTCATCACGAACGCGGGCCCGTTGTCGCCACCGCGCCAGCCGCGCAGGTCGACGGACGTGCCCGACGACCCGAGCGGGCCGCAGCCGCTGCTGTTCCCGGGGGGAGCGCGCGGGGTGCGGCTGAACGAGGAGTACCTGGCCGACCTGGCGGACCTGGTGTGGACGCCGTGCCCGGGGCGGCAGGCACCGCCGCTGGGCAACAGGGGGCGCGAGTTCGACCCCGACGAGCTGAAGCGGCCCACCCTGTTCGAGTCGACGCTGGTGACGCTGATGTCGCGGCCGTTCGCCTGGCTGGTGGTGGCCGAGCCGACCGACCTGCTGGACGCCGAGGTGGCGCACCTGCGTACGCAGCTCAACGTGCTGCGGCAGTACGGCGACGCCTCCGAGCGCTCCCGCTTCGACGCCGAGCGCGCCGAGCGCCGCATGCAGGAGCTGGACGCCTTCCGCGAGGCGGGGCTGTGGAACGTGCGCGTGCTGGCCGGCGGGGCCACGGCCGACGAGCTGCGGCAGATCGCGCCCGTGCTCGTCGGGTCCGTCGAGATGAGCCATCACCCGTACCGGCTGCGCAGCTCGCACGGTGCCGCGTACTCGCTGCCCGAGGCCCTGGCCATCACCATGCAGGACCCGGCGGACGGCGCCGCCGCCCCGTTCGCGGCCACCGCCGGGGCGCTGGCCGCGCTGGCCGGGCTGCCCAGGCGGGAGGTGCCCGGCGTGCGGGTGCTGGACTCGGGCTTCTTCGACGTGACGTCGGAGTCGGAGGGCGGCGAGCTGGAGCTGGGCGAGATCCTCGACGGCCAGGACCGCGGCGTCGGCTCGTTCCGGGTGCCGCTGGCGACGCTGAACCGGCACGCGTTCGTCACCGGCGCGACCGGCTCGGGCAAGTCGCAGACCGTGCGGCACCTGCTGGAGCAGCTCAGCAGGGCCCGCATCCCGTGGCTGGCGATCGAGCCGGCCAAGTCCGAGTACGCCGCGATGGCCGGCCGCGTCGACGAGCCCGTCACCGTGATCAACCCGTCGGCCCCGGACGGCGTGCCGTTCAGCGTCAACCCGCTGGAGCCCGAGCCCGGCTATCCCGTCCAGGCGCACATCGACATGGTCAGGGCGCTGTTCATGGCGGCCTTCGACGCCGAGGAGCCGTTCCCGCAGATCATGTCGCTGGCGCTGCAGCGCGTCTACGAGGCGACCGGCTGGGACGTGGTCACCGGCGGCGCCGTGCCGGGCTCGAACGTGCCGCCCAGCGTGCCCACCCTCGAACAGCTCCAGCAGCACGCCATGGACGTGATCAAGGAGATCGGCTACGGCCGAGAGGTGCAGGCCGACGTCGAGGGCTTCATCTCGCTGCGGCTGCGCTCGCTGCGCGTCGGCTCCGCCGGGCGCTTCTTCGAGGGCGGCCACCCAGCCGACATCGGCGGCCTGCTCGAACGCCAGGTCGTGCTGGCCATCGAGGACGTGGCCAACGACGAGGACAAGGCGTTCCTGATGGGCACGCTGATCATCAGGATCGTGGAGCACCTGCGCATGCGCGCCAGGCGGGAGCGCTCCGCCGAGCTGCGCCACGTCATCGTGATCGAGGAGGCGCACCGGCTGCTGCGCGACCGCGGCCACGGCCGGGCCTCCACGCACGCCGTCGAGCTGCTGGCCGGGATGCTCGCCGAGATCAGGGCGTACGGGGAGGGCATCGTGGTGGCCGAGCAGATCCCCACCAAGCTCGTCTCCGACGTCGTCAAGAACACGGCGCTGAAGGTCGTGCACCGGCTGCCCGCCGAGGACGACAGGCAGCTCGTCGGGGCCGCCATGAACCTCAGCGACGAGCAGTCCCGCCACGTCGTCTCACTGCAGCCGGGCTCGGCCGCGGTGTTCGCCGACGGGATGGACCGGCCGCTGCGGGTGCGCGTACCGCTCGGGGAGTCCAGGGAGAAGGCGCTGCCCGGCCCGCCGCCGCCCATCCGGGGCCGCCGCTCCGCGGCGTGCGGCGCGCAGTGCCGCACCGGGCAGGCGTGCACGCTGGTGGAGCTGCGCGAGGCCGACGTGCTGGCGGGCGCGCCCGAGTGGGCGTGGCTGCGCATCTGGTGCGACACAGTGGTGCTGGCCTTCGTCGGCAACCGGCCGCTGCCCGGCGTCCCGCGCGCCCTGGCGGCCGGCTGGGCCGACCTGCCGGCGCGCCGCCGCGAGTGCCTGCTCGCCACCCTGGTCGAACGCTCGGTGCAGCGGCGCGCCTGGTCGCTGCGCACGTGGTTCGACCCCGTCCTGCTGACCGAGAAGGCGGCCGAGACGGCCACCCGGCTGCTGGCGGGCGCCGACAGCGGCGGCGAGCGTCCCGGCGCCTCGTGGGTCATCCCGCAGGTGCGCTGGCTGCACGAGGTGGACAGGCTCTTCCCGTACGGGCAGCCGGCCCCGAACCTGCGCAGCCCCGCGCCGCCCATGGAGTACGCCCTGTTCCGCCAGCCGGGCGGCACCGGCACCGGCTCCGTCGAGCCCGAGCTGCTCGGCCACCGCGCCAAGGCGCTGCGCCACCACCCGCTGTCGATGGAGGTGGACCACAACCGGGCGCTGGCCTGGCGGGTGATCCTCGGCGACGACGAGCACGAGGGGGTGCAGCGGGACATCGCGACCGTCGCCATCGGCGTCGAGTCGGCGTCCAGGATCAGGCACGTGGGGCAGACGATGGGGGCGGGGTGGCTGGAGAGCGTGTTGTCGTGGCCGCGCCGCTTCGTGCTGCCGTTCGAGCAGGGCGGCTCCCCGGAGATCGCTTTCTCCGAGCCGTCGGGCACGTGATCGCAAAGGGGTGCGTTTTCGCGCGTGTCTCCAGACTTGGGGCCAACGCCGACTAGGATCCTTGCACATGACCCAGCTTCCTCTGCGGGCCCAGCTCGCCAGTGCCCTGGGCCGCAGCGCCGCCACGCTGTCCAGGATGACCGGGCGTGGCGACGGCTCGGTGATCGGCGGTCGGGTCGGCCTGCTGCTGGAGCCTGACCTCCTGCGCCAGCTCGCCCGCGACCGCAAGCTGGCCCTGGTCAGCGCGACCAACGGCAAGACCACCACCACCCGGCTGATCACGTCGGCGCTGCTGGAGCTCGGCGAGGTGGCCACCAACGCGTTCGGCGCCAACATGCCGGCCGGCCACGTCTCCGCGCTCTCCCAGCAGAAGCGCGCCCCCTACGGCGTGCTGGAGGTGGACGAGAAGTACCTGCCGGAGGTGCTCGACACGACCGGCGCCGGCGTCGTCTGCCTGATGAACCTCAGCCGCGACCAGATGGACAGGGCCGCCGAGATCTGGCTGCTGGCGCAGAAGTGGCGCAGGGCCCTTTCCGGCAAGCCCACCCACGTCATCGCCAACTGTGACGACCCGCTCGTCACCTGGGGCGCCTCCACGGCCGCCGCGGTCACCTGGGTCGCCGGTGGCCAGCGGTGGAAGGAGGACTCCTGGTGCTGCCCCGAGTGCGGCGGCCCGCTCGACCGCAAGGACGCCGACTGGGCGTGCCGGGAGTGCACGTTTCACCGTCCCGAGCCGCAGTGGGTGGTCGACGGTGACTCGGCGATCGACCCGCGCGGGCAGCGCTGGATGCTCGACATCCAGCTCCCGGGCCAGGCCAACCGCTCCAACGCGGTGATGGCGCTGGCGGTGGCCGACACGTTCGGGGTGCCGGTCGAGCGGGCGCTGCCCCGGCTGCGCGAGGTCACCTCGGTGGCCGGCCGTTACACCACCGTCGAGCGCGACGGGCGGTACGCGCGGCTGCTGCTGTCGAAGAACCCGGCGGGCTGGCTGGAGGCGTTCGACGTCGCCGACCCGCAGTTCCCGATCATTCTCTCGGTCAATGCGCAGGGCCCCGACGGGCGCGACACCTCGTGGTTGTGGGACGTCGACTACCGCATCCTGCGTGGGCGCCCCGTGTTCGTCACCGGCGAGCGCCGCCTCGACCTGGCGCTGCGGCTCGACGTGGCGGACGTGCCCTTCACGCAGTGCGGCACGTTCTCGGAGGCGCTGGCCATGCAGCCGCCCGGCCGGGTGGACGTGATCGCCAACTACACCGCCTTCCAGCAGATCCGATCGGAGTTCGGCCGTGCCGTCTGACAGCGCCCTGCGCATCGTCTGGATCTATCCCGACCTGCTGAGCACGTACGGTGACCAGGGCAACGTGCTGGTCCTGGAGCAGCGGGCGCAGCGCAGGGGGATCGAGACCGAGACGATCCACGTACGCTCGGCCGACCCGGTCCCAGAGACCGGCGACATCTACCTGATCGGAGGCGGCGAGGACCGCCCGCAGATCCTGGCCGCCCAGCGCCTGCGCAGGGACGGCGGCCTGCACCGCGCCATCGCGCGCGGCGCGGCCATGCTGGCGGTCTGCGCCGGTTACCAGATCATGGGCAGCACGTTCGGCGGTGAGGAGGGCCAGCCGGTCGACGGCATCGGCCTGCTCGACATCTCCAGCGTCCGCGGCCCCGCGCGCGCGGTGGGCGAGCTGGTGGCCGAGGTGGACGCCGCGCTCAACCTGCCCACGCTGACCGGCTTCGAGAACCACATGGGCGTCACCCACCTGGGCCCCGGCGTCCGCCCGCTGTCGCGGACGGTCAAGGGCGTCGGCAACGGCGACGGGTTCGAGGGCTGCTACGCGGGCCACGTCGTGGGCACCTACCTGCACGGGCCCGCGCTGGCCCGCAACCCCGCGCTGGCCGACCTGCTGCTGTCGTGGCGGGCGGGCGAGCTGGCGCCGCTCGACGACTCCCGCTACGAGGCGCTGCGCCAGGAGCGCCTGACGACGGTGCTGCAGCCCTGACGTCCGCTCCGGCCACCCCCGGTGGCTGGAGTGCACCACTTTGGGGTAGAAAGTCCGCCGTGGGATCCACGGTGACCGTCCCCCAGACGCGCACGATGGGCGGCGAGGAGCTGTCCGCCGACGACGCGTGGGAGACACTGCGCAAGTACGGCGTCTGGCACTTCGTGCGCGACTCGTTCGTCAGGTTCAGGTACGGCGACGGCATGAGCCATTCGCGGGCCCTGGCGTTCCAGATCTGCCTGGCCATCATCCCCGGCGCCATCGCCGTGGTCGGCCTGAGCGCGGTCACCCACCAGGAGGAGCTGGGCCGGGTGCTGCGGCTCACGCTGAGCGCGCTGTCGCCGGGCGGCGGCGCGCAGGCCGTCGCCGAGGTGCTCGACGGCGGGCGCGGCACCAGGGACGAGCTGGCGCTCTGGCTCGGTCTGGCGACCACGCTGGCCGCTCTCACCACCGCGATGGCGCAGTTCGAACGGGGCGCGAACCGGATCTACGGCGTCGAGCGCGACCGGCCGTTCCACCGCAAGTACGCCAGGGCGGTCGTGCTCGCGCTGACCGCCGGCATCTGCATGATCACCGGGTTCACGGTCCTGGTGGGCGGCGGCGAGCTCGGCGCAGCCCTGGCCGAGACGTTCCGCTGGGGCGACGGGGCGCGCCAGGCGTTCGCCTTCGTCCGCTGGCCGCTCGGCTTCCTGCTCGCCCTCGCCTCCACGGTCACCCTCTTCAGGGCCTCGCCCAGGCGCAGGCAGCCCGGCCACACGTGGCTGGCCGTGGGCGCGCTGGTGGCGCTCGGGTTATGGACGCTGCTCACGCTGGCCCTGGCGCTCTACACCGAGTACAACAGCACGTTCGGCGACACCTACGGGCCGCTGACCGCCGTCGTGGCCCTGCTGCTGTGGTCGTTCCTCAGCTCGATCGCGCTCTTCCTCGGCCTGGCGTTCGCGGCGCAGCTCGAAGCGTGCCGCGCCGGCTGCGTGGAGCCCGCGCACCCCGACCCCGGGCCCACGGCGGAGGAGGAGCGCGAACCCTTCGTGGGGCGGGTCGGCTCGGCCGCGTACACCGCGGTCAGAGGCCTGTTCAAGAGGCTCCGGCGCGTTGAGCGGGGTCAGTAGACCAGCGCCTGCACGCCTTCCGTGGTCACTTCCTCCACGAACGCCGGCGCGCCCGCGATGCGCACCCCCTCGATGAGGTCGTCCACGGTGATGTTCCTGCGGGCGGCGCACTGCGTGCACAGCGTCACCCGCCCGGCCGCCAGCACGGCGTCCAGCAGGTCGGTGAGCGGCGCCGCGTGCGGCAGGGCGAACTCCTTGGCCCGGCCCGGCAGCGCGAACCACGAGGACTCGCCGGTCAGCCACAGGGAGACGGAAACACCGCTCGCGAGCGCGGCGGCGGCGACCGTGAACGCCTGGTTGCAGCGCTCGGGAGCGTCGGCTCCGGCGGTCACCTTGATCACCAGTGAACGTGCCATGTCCGTCACCCTAGCCGCGCGGGAGGCCGCACGGGCGGTGCACGCCACTACGCTTGGGGACCATGGAAGAACCTGAGGTGCACCCCGACCTGGAGCCGATCGCGTTCCTGCTGGGGCGGTGGGAAGGCGCCGGCGTGGGCGGCTACCCGACGATCGAGAGCTTCAACTTCGGCCAGGAGATCGAGTTCGGCCACAACGGCAAACCGTTCCTGACCTACGTGAGCCGCACCTGGCTGCTCGACGACGCGGGCAACCGCGTCCGGCCGCTGGCGACGGAGTCCGGCTACTGGCGTTCCCTGCCCGAACGGCAGATCGAGGTCGTGCTCTCGCACCCCACCGGCATCGTCGAGATCTACATCGGCGAAGTCGTCTTCCACAAGATCGAGCTTCGCACCGACGTGGTGGCACGCACCGCCTCGGCCAAGGAGTACACCGCGGGCCACCGCCTGTACGGCCTGGTCAACGGCAATCTGATGTGGGCGTACGAGATGGCGGCCGTGGGTCACCCGCTCACGGACCACATGTCGGCAGAGCTGAAGAAGGTGGCCTGATCGTATGAGCACGCCGTTCACCGCTGACGCCGTCGAGGCGATCAAGCGGCACATGAATGACGACCACGCCGACGACGGGCTGATCATCGTCCGCGGGCTCGGCGGCCGGCCGGACGCCCGGACCGCGCTCACCAGCGACGTCGACGCCGAAGCGATCACGTTCACGATCGACGGCGGCGAGCGGGTGCGCGTGCCCTGGGGGCAGACGCTCACCGAGCGGGCCCAGGTGCGCAAGGCCGTCGTGCTCCTCTACCGCGAGGCGTGCGACAAGCTCGGCATCGCCGCGCGCGGCGAACACTGACCAGGAAATTGAGAAGGGCCCCAGGCAACACTCCGCCGTAGGAGACGGGCCGGATGGACCATGGTCGGGATCGACGTCCCGCCCTCCGGCTGCCAGGGGCCCCGGTGGTTGCCTCGTAGTCGCTTCACGTCACGAGACAACAGTCCGCGAGGTCAGCGGACAACCACCTCGCTAGCCCGACTATGACTAACCATTATTCGGACCACCTCCTTTCCGCGTACTCAAGAAGCTATGCGGTCCCGCGCGAAACGGGCAAGTGAATATCGCCGGGCCGTAGTATCGAAGGCATGACCGAGACGCAGTGGCATGAGGAACTCCGCGCCAAGGGCTACCGGGTCACCCCCCAGCGCCAGCTCGTGCTGGAGGCGGTCAAGGAGCTGGAGCACGCCACGCCCGAGGAGATCTGCGTCAAGGTCAGGCAGACGGCGCGCGGCGTCAACATCTCGACCGTCTACCGCACGCTGGAGCTGCTCGAAGAGCTCGGCCTCGTCACCCACACTCACCTCGGCCACGGCGCCCCCACCTACCACCTGGCCGCCGAGGCCGACCACGTGCACCTGGTGTGCCGGGGGTGCGACGAGGTGTTCGAGGTGCGGCCGGAGCTGGCGGAGGGGCTGGTCAAGGGGCTGGACGAGGAGCTGGGCTTCGTCGCCGACGTCCACCACCTGACGGTCTTCGGCCGCTGCCGCAACTGCCGCTGACCACCGGCCTGTGCCGATCGCCGGCGGCGGTGCGGATAGCCTGGAAGACATGCGTAGCCCTCTGCTCGACCTCCCCGGCGCCGTTCCGGCGGACGCCCCTGACTCCGACGTAGCCGCGCACTACGGCGATCTGTTCGCCGAACAGCGCGCACTGGTCAAGGGAGAGGCGGTCGTCGACCGCAGCAACCGCGAGGTGATCCGCGTCTCCGGCGTGGACCGCCTGAAATGGCTCAACGACCTCACCTCGCAGAAGCTCGACACGCTCCAACCGGGCGAGTGGACCCAGACGCTCGACCTCGATCTCCAGGGCCGCGTCCAGCACCACCTCACGCTCACCGACGACGGCGAGAGCATCCTGGCCCACGTCGAGCCGGGCACCGCGCAGAGCCTCGTCGACTACCTCGACCGCATGCGCTTCATGCTCCGGGTCGAGGTCTCCCGCGCCGACGACCTCGCCGTCCTCTCCACGGCCACGGAGGACCTCCTGGTGCCGCGGGCCGAGCTGGCCGACCACCTGGGCAAGCCGCTGGCGGGGCTGTGGGCGTACGAGGCCCTGCGCATCGAGGCGCACCGGCCCCGGCTCGGCTTCGAGACCGACCACAAGACCATCCCGCACGAGGTCGGCTGGATCGGCGGGGCGGTGCACCTCACCAAGGGCTGCTACCGCGGGCAGGAGACGGTGGCCCGCGTCCACAACCTCGGGCACCCGCCGCGGCGCCTGGTCTTCCTGCACCTCGACGGCAGCGTCGACACCCTGCCCGTGCACGGCGCTCCGGTGATCTTCGAGAGCCAGGAGGTGGGCGTCGTCGGCTCGGCCGCCCGTCACCACGAGCTCGGGCCGATCGCGCTGGCCGTGGTCAAGCGCACGGTGCCGGTGGACGCGCCGCTGCTCGCCGGCGGCGTGGCGGCCTCCCAGGAGGTCATCGTCCCGCCGGACGCGGGCCGCAACGTCAGCATCGACCCGTCCCTTCGCCGCCGCATCCGCTGAAGCCGCCACCCCGCCCGCGACCAGGGCGGGGTGTCACATGTCCAGGACGAGGGTGATCGGGCCGTCGTTCACCAGGGCGACCTTCATGTCGGCCCCGAACACCCCGGTCTGCACCCGGGCCCCCAACCCCCGCAACTCCGCCACCACGGCGTCCACCAACGGCTCCGCGACGTCCCCGGGCGCGGCCGCCTGCCACGTGGGCCGACGTCCTTTGCGCGCGTCCCCGTACAGGGTGAACTGGCTGATCACCAGGAGCGGCGCGGAAACGTCCGAGCAGGACTTCTCGCCGTGCAGGACGCGCAGCCCCCACAGTTTGGCCGCCAGCCGCGCCGCTTCGGCGCGCGTATCCGTG
Source organism: Nonomuraea sp. PA05 (assembly GCF_008086045.1). GTDB lineage: Bacteria > Actinomycetota > Actinomycetes > Streptosporangiales > Streptosporangiaceae > Nonomuraea > Nonomuraea monospora. The sequence continues at coordinate 372,059 of NZ_VSEY01000003.1, forward strand.
TGCGTGACGCCCACCAGGACGAGCAGGCCGGGCTCGCTGATCGCCCCGACCACCTGCCCGTCCACCTCGACGGACGCCGAACTGACCCGCTGTACGACTGCTCGCATGGCATCCCATTCTGGACCAGGACCAAACGCTTCATACACTCATGTCGAAAGGGGAACGTGAAATGTCGTTGGTTGTGGAAGTTGTCCGGTCCGGGTTCGTGGAGTCCACGCATCAGGCTCGCATGCTGACCGTGGACGCGGCAGGCCGCCCGGTCGAGACGAGGGGCGCGGTGCACGTGCCGGCCTCGCCACGGTCGTCGATGAAGCCGCTGCAGGCGCTCGGCATGCTGCGCGCCGGGCTGCGGCTTGAGGAGGAGTTGCTGGCGCTGGCCTGCGCCTCGCACTCCGGTGAGCCCTTTCACGTGGACGGCGTGCGGAAGATCCTGGCGGGCGCCGGGCTGGAGGAGTCGGCGCTGCGGTGCCCCGAGGACTATCCGTTCGACCGGGCCGTGACCGAGCGCGGGCGGGTCTACATGAACTGCTCGGGCAAGCACGCCGCGATGCTGGCCACCTGCGTGGCGAACGACTGGCCGCTGACCACCTACCTGGAGCCGGCGCATCCGTTGCAGCGGGCGATCCGCGAGACGGTGGAGGAGCTGACCGGGGAGCGGGTGGCGGCCTCCGGGGTGGACGGGTGCGGGGCGCCGCTGTTCTTCGTGTCGATGCTGGGCGTGACCAAGGCGTTCCGGGCGTTCCCGATGTCGTCGGAGGACTCGTACGAGCGCAAGATCTTCGACGCCATGCGCACCTACCCCGAGTGGACCTCGGGCACCGACAGGGCGGAGGCCAAGCTGATGCGGGCGCTGCCCGGGCTGATGCTGAAGGCGGGGGCCGAGGCGTTCGACGCGTTCGTCTTCGAGGACGGGCGCGCGGGCACGGTCAAGATCGAGGACGGTGGCGCCCGCGCCCGCGTGCCCGTCACCGTGGCGGCGCTGCGCTCCCTGGGCCTGGACGCCCCCGAGCTGACCGAGCTGGCCTCAGGCGCGGTGCTGGGCGGCGGGCGGCCCGTCGGCGAGCTGCGGGTCCGCTGAACCCACGCTGAGTGGCGGCCGGGCGAGCTGCGGGTCCGCTGAGGCCCGCGATCAGTCTTCCTGGTCGGGTACGCGCTCGGCGAGCCGCTCGTAACGCTGCCTGGCGGCCTGCGGCGTGCCGAGGCCGAGCCCGAAGGCGATCTCCTGCCAGGTCATGCCGCGCCCGCGGGCGAGCTGGAGCAGCGTGGCTTCGAGCGCGTCCATCTCCCCGCGGACCAGCGGGACGAGGCTGAGCGCCGCCGTGATGTCGGCGGCGTCCACCTCCGGCTCGCCGTCGTCCGGCCGCGCGGCCCCGCTGAGCAGGAAGGTGACGAGCCTGACCGCCTCGTGCGGCGCGAGCGCCGACGGGTGGATCTGGCGTGTGCGCTGCTCGTCGGTGGCCGCGTGCCGTTCGGCGATCCGGTGCAGGGACGCGTACACGCGCTGCGCGCGGGCCTGTTCGGGCTGCGGGGGGTTGAAGGGGTCGGAAGTCATGGGATCACGATGCTGTAGAACGCGCATCGTTGTCAACAACATGTTTTAAACAACCTGTTCATGGCTTGACGCCAGCGTCAACCTTCTAACATCGCGGCGCATGAAGTTCGGAATCAGTTACAGCACGCCCCACCACGGAGTCGACCCCGGCAAGCTCGTCGCGTTCGCCCGCCTGGCCGAGGAGTGCGGCTTCGAGTCGCTGTACGTCCCCGAGCACGTCGTGCTGTACCCGGGCGCCGCCATAGGCCCCTTCGAGCTGCCGCCGACCCTGCCGTACGCCGACCCGCTCGACGCCCTCACCTTCGTCGCCGCCCACACGGAGCGCATCCTGCTCGGCACCGGCGTCCTGCTGCTGCCGTACCACCACCCGGTGACCCTCGCCAAGCGGCTGGCCACGATCGACGTGCTGTCCAGGGGCAGGATGCGGCTGCTCACCGTCGGCCTCGGCGCCCTGCCGGGCGAGGCGCGGGCGATGGGCGTGGACTTCGCCGCCAGGGGCAGGCGCGCCGACGAGGCCATCGACGTGCTGCGGCTGCTCTGGGCGGGCGGCGAGGACGGGGTCAGCCACGCGGGAGAGTTCTTCGACGTGGACCGCCTGTGCAGCTATCCCAAGCCGCACGGGGCGACGACGCTGCCGATCCACGTCGGCGGTTCGAGCCGGGCGGCGGCGCGCAGGGCGGGCCTGCGCGGCGACGGCTTCTATCCCGGCGGCAGGCTCCGCCCCGAGGAGGTGGCGGAGCTGTGGGAGCTGGCCCGGGCCACGGCCGCCGGGGCGGGACGCGACCCGGACGCGCTGGAGTACACCAGGTTCGGGGCGATCGACATGCCGGACGGGCGCGTCGAGGAGTTGGCCGCGCAGGGCGTGACCCGCCTGGTCGTCAGCCCTTCGACCACGGAGCCCGATGAGCTGTGCGCGTTCGCCGAGCGCTTCCGCCTGCGCGGCTAGACGCTAGAGGGAGCGGAACTGGCGGGTGGCGGAGATGGCGCCGGACGTCGTCGTGGTGAACGTCCGCATGGACCCGGCGAACTTGGACAGGTCCCACTCCGCCGGCCCGTGGTACCAGTACAGGTTGTCGGCCTGGTGGCCGTTGCCCGTGACGGAGGCCACCACCCGCGACCAGTGCTCCACCCCGTCGAAGATCACGGCGTAGGGCAGGTACCGGGAGAACAGCTCCACCCGGTGCTGCTCGGGCACGTCGCCCAGCTCACCGGAGAACAGGTACTGCCTGAACCCCATGGTGTGCGCGAGCGCCGCCGACCCCTTGGCGGTCTTGGCCGGCATGTACTGGCCGCCGACGGCCAGCGCGCCGCCCGCGATGACCACGCCCAGACCGAGCAGCCCGTACGTGGTGAACCAGGCCAGCGCCACCGTGGCCAGCAGCCCCACCCCGATGAGCACCACGCCGATGATGGTCCACCGGGTGCGCTCGGTGTCGGGCCGGCGGGCGAACCAGCCCTGCTTGACGACGTCGGCGTAGAGCGCGTCGCGCACCTTGCCGAGGTGGGCCGCGAACGAGCCGGACAGCTGCGACAACAGCACCATGTCACGCCCGTCGAAGATGGCCTGGTAGAGCGCCAGCTCGTACGGCAGCAGCGCGTTGACGGGCGCGTTCGGCTGCCGGACCAGCAGCCAGTCGGGGGCGTCGTAGGTCTGCCTGGGCTGCTCGTCGATGCGCAGGTATCCGCGCACGGCCAGGTCCACGATGGTGGCGGTCACGTCGATCACGTCGGCCTGCTCGTCCACGAGCGTGCCGATCTGGCCGGGACGCACCCCGTCGGGCGGGCTGAAGTGGCCGTTCTGCACAGGATCGACCTTGCCGCCCTCGTGACCGGCGACGCGGGCGTCGCGGCCCCGCGTCCAGTAGAGCAGGCCGACGCCGCCGAGCAGCAGCACCAGCAGCCCGGCCAGGGCGCCGCCGGTGACGGTGTCGAGGGTGAACGCGGCCGACAGGGAGAAGCGCTTCTCCAGAATGGGCTCGCCCTCGCTGGAGCCCTTCGGGTATCCGACGACGACCGTGAGGGCCTGGTCGGGGGCGATGTTCTCCTGCTCGAAGTCGGCCTGCGTGGCGGCGTGGTCCATGGAGGCGGAGGTGCAGCCGATGGCGGAGGTGAGCGCGCCGGCGAAGCAGGACAGGTTCTGCACCTGGCCGGGGCCGTTCACCTTGACCGTGGCCTTGGCGACCGGCTGGTTCCAGCCGTTCACCGCGAACCAGCGCAGCTCCTCGACGCCGCCCGAGGTCGTCACCGCCCCCTTGACGTCGTACTCGACGGTCTGGCCCGTGACCGTGAGCACGTCGCCCGAGAGGGTGCCGCCCTTGACGTTCGAGATCCGGTAGAGGCGGTCGTTGCTGTCGTCGTACCGCGTCCGGGTGATGAACGTCCGCTTGAGCTGCCCGGACGCGCCGCTGATCTTCTCGACCACGTGCAGGGTGCCGTCCTTGCCGAGGGTCATCGTGACCTCGTCCGTCAGCCCGGCCTCCGCTGCGAGAGCGGCGGGGGTTGCGGACAACGTCAGAGCGGTGGCCGCCAGGGCGGCCATCGTGAGTCTGATACCCATGGCGGCAAATCGTATCGGTTCGTACCTGTCAGGTGAGTGTGATGCTGTTCGCTGCCCGCTGGACGCTCTCGGGCGAGGCGCCCTGGCCGGGGTTCTCGTGGGCGAGCGCCTGGTTGGCGGCGACGAACGGGCGCATGCGCTCCTCGTACCGGTCGAAGGCGTCCGCGCCGCCGGCGCCGAGCTCCTGCGCCAGCACGTACGCGCCCACCAGCGCGAGGCTCGTGCCCTGGCCGGACAGCGGCGAGGCGCAGTAGCCGGCGTCGCCCACGAGCGCGACGCGCCCCTTCGTCCAGCGCTCCATCTTCACCTGCGCCATGGAGTCGAAGTAGAAGTCGTCGGCCTTCCACATGGCCTCCAGCAGCCTGTCCGCCTCCCACACCTCCGTGCAGCGCTCCTGGATGAGCCGCTTCTGCTGCTCGACGTCGCGATAGTCGTAGTCGATCACGTCGGACCTGAAGCCGAGGTTGACCCGCATCTCGTTCGGGTCGCGGTCGCTGAACAGCGCGCCGCCCGCCTCGCCCGCGTTGAACCAGGTCTGCCAGTGGTCGAGGCCGAGAAAGTTCCCGGCGGTGTAGATGGAGACGTAGGTGCCGAGGTGGTGCAGGTACTGCTCCTCGGGGCCGAAGGCGAGCCTGCGCACGTTGGAGTGCAGGCCGTCGGCGCCGATGACGTAGTCGTAGCGCTCGCGCAGGCCCGACTCGAACGTCACCTCGCCGTCCTCGCCGAGGGTGGCGATCGAGTCGCCGTAGAGGTAGCGGGCGGTGGAGGCGTCCAGGAGGACGCGGTTGAGGTCGTCCCGCATGATCTCGATGTCGGGACTGTCGAACCGGCCGCCGCTGAGCGTCTCCTCCTCGCTGCGCATGATCTCGTTGCCCTCGGCGTCGACCATGGACATGCCGCGCATGGTGGTGCGCAGCTCGCGGATCCGCTCCAGCACGCCCATCCGCTCGACCACGGTCAGCGCCGCGCCCCTGATGTCGACGGCCTGGCCGCCCTTGCGGGGCGCGGGCGCCCGCTCGACCACCGTCACGTCGAACCCGTTCCGCTCCAGCCAGTACGCCAGGGCGGGGCCGCCGATGCTCGCGCCGGAAACCAGAACCTTCATGTCACTCTCCCGAGTTGTTGACGTTGTACGCAGGACTGAATGTACGTCGTACATACAGCAAGTGGCAACGGTATAGTGAGAAGATCTGTACTAGTACAGGAGGTCGCATGGAAACCCCGCCCCACGCCCGCATCACGGCCGACATCAAGCAGCGCGTCGCCGACGGCAGGCTCCGGCCCGGCGAGCGCGTGCCCTCCACCAGGCAACTCGCCAGAGACTGGAACGTCGCCCTGGCGACCGCCGCCAAGGCGCTGACGCTGCTGGCTCGTGAGGGCGTCGTGGTGGCGGAGCCGCGCGTCGGCACGGTGGTGGCCGAGCGGCCGGGCACCCCGGCCAAGCCCCGCCCCGGCACGACGGCGGAGCACGAGCTGACGCGGCGGCGCGTCATCGGGGCGGCCATCGAGATCGCCGACGCGGAAGGGCTGTCAGAGCTGACGATGCGCGCCGTGGCCGGGCGGCTCGGCGCGGCCACCATGTCCCTCTACCGGCACGTGGGCGGCAAGGACGACCTGGTCATGCTCATGGTGGACGCGGCCTTCGCCGAGTTCCCGCTGCCCGCCGAGCGCCCCGAGGGGTGGCGGGAGCGGCTGGAGTCCTCGGCGCGGGTGCAGTGGGCCGCCTACCGGGCGCACCCGTGGATGGCGGGGGCGACGCCACTGACCAGGCCGGTCCCGTCGGCGGCGCTGCTGCAGCACTCCGAGTTCGTCCTGGAGGCGCTGCAGGCGACCGGGCTCGACGCGGGCACCCGCATGTACGTGGTGATCCTGATCTACAGCTTCGTCCAGGGGGTCGCCGCCCACATCGAGCTGGAGCAGCAGGCCAGGGCGGCCACCGGGGTCACCGACGAGGAGTGGATGACCGGGCAGGAGGAGTTCCTGCGCGGCGTCAAGGCCACCAGCCCGGCCTTCGCCGGCGTGCTCGACGAGCTGGGCGAGTTCGACATGGACCTCGACCGGCTCTTCACCTTCGGGCTGGAGTCGCTGCTCGACGGGCTGACGAAGCTGATCGAGCCTCACTAGCCGGAGATCCGGGTGCGCAGACGGCGGAACCTGGAGCCGGGTCCGCACGGTGCGTCGCCGGTCAGGGGTTTGTGATGCGCTCCAGCCAGCGTTGGAGGAGCGCGGTTTCGACCGGTTCGAGGGCGTCGGTAGCGCCGAGTTGGAGTTGCGCCCGCAGGCGTAGCGCGGCGGTCCGCAAAGGGTCGGTGTCGTGCTGAGCGGGCGTGGTGGCGAGTACGTGTGAGAACACAGCGTCGCGCATGCGGTGGGACAGCGCGGGGTCGTCGAACTGGGCGGGCCGGGCGATGTGGTCCAGCGCGGTCCCGACGTTGGCCGCCAGGATCAACTGAGCGGCGGTTCGCGGCTCGAGTTTCAACGCGCCCACCGCCGCGCACCGGGTGAGCGCCGCCGTCAGCAGGTCCATCACGCGATCGCGCGCCGTCGAGTGCGACCACGGCCGCGGAGTGAACATCAGCTGGTAGAGGGCCGGGTTCGCGTGGGCGAACGCCATGTGGCCGTCCCAGCCGGCGTGCAGGTCGACGACCGGGTCGTCGGTCTGCTCCTGGGCTGCCTTGAGCGCGGCGTACCGCTCGTAGCCGTGGTCGGCGACGGCGTCCAGCAGCCCGCGCTTGTCGCCGAACAACCGGTAGAGCACGGGCTGGCTCACCCCGACCGCCTCGCAGACCGCACGCGTGGCGACCTCCTGGTCGGCGGACGACGCCAGCTGCCGCTCCGCGGCCTCGATCATCGCCACCCGAAGCGGATCGGTCTCCGTCATGAGATCAATGATACCCGTGGTCGCTAGCGACGATACGAATCTGTGCTACGGTCATGCCGTAACGACGATATGAGCTTTACGTATCAATGAAAGGGCATCGACATGCCGTTCGCCAACCTCAAGGTTCCCGCCGACACCCTGACCCCCGAATCCAAGAAGAAGCTCATCGACGCCGTCACCGACGCCTTCGCCGACGTCTACGGGGAGCGCGCCAGGGCCACCACACTGGTCCTTCTCGACGAGGTTCCCGATGGCGGCTGGGGCCTCGGCGGCAACGTCCTCACCGCTGAGATGCTCGGCCGTAGCTGACCCACCCCCGGGGAGGCCGAGGCCCTCGGGAAGGCGCACCCCGGAGGCCTCGGTACAGCGGGCTAGTCGCAGATCTCGACGCGCACCCGGCGGAAGCCGCGGCCCTTGCTCTCGACCTTCGCGACCCTGAGCCGGCCGATCTGCTTGGTCGATGCGACGTGCGTTCCGCCGTCCGCCTGGGTGTCCAGACCCGCGATATCCACGATTCGCACATCCGTGACCGAATCCGGGATCAGGTTCGTTGCGGTCCGGATGAGGTCCGGAATCTCGAAAGCTTGATCGCGGGGGAGAACCCGCACGTCAATGCGCCTGTCCGCGCGAATCTCCGCATTGCACGCGTCCTCGACGGCCTGCTTGAAACCGGGGGGAACCTCGGGCAGGTCGAAGTCCATCCGAGCGATTCCGACAGTCTGCCGTTCGGAAGACGTGAATTCGTCCATGTTGCCGCCGGTGACCAGGCAGCCGTAGTCGCGGAAGACCACCCCGCACAGCACGTGCAGGCCGGAGTGCGTGCGCATGAGGGCCGAGCGGCGCCCGTCGGCCACCGCGCCCCTGACCACGGTGCCGGCGGGCGGGATCGGGTCGCCCTCGGCCGGGATCAGGTAGAGGTCGTCGCCCTTGCGCACCCCCGCGATGCGGGTCTCCACACCCTGCCAGACGAGAACACCGTGATCCGCCGGCTGGCCGCCTCCGCCCGGATAGAATGCCGACCTGCTCAGCACGATCCCCTCAGGCGTGGCGTCCAGGACGACGGCCTCGAAGTCACGTAGGTTCTGGTCGGACAGTTCCAGCCTTTGGGTACGCCCGTGGAGATCCGTGCTCATATCGGCAGCCTAATGTCCTGAGGTGGTCATGCGTGGCCTGATGAGACGCATCGTGGTGGTCGGCGCGGTGCTGGGGCTGCCCTCGTGCGCGTTCGTGACGAAGGCGCCGCCCGTCAAGGAACACACGCCCGTGATGATGTTCGTGGGCGACAGCTTCACCGTCGGGTCGGGGCCCGTGCCGCCCTGGCAGACCTACGCCTCGCAAACCGCCCGGATGCTCGGCTGGCAGCCCATCATCGCGGGCGCGGGCGGCACCGGCTTCTGCAACGAGGGGCGGGCGGGCCGCACCTTCCAGCGCTCGTTCGAGGTGGAGCTGGCCTGGCGGCCCGCTCCCGACCTGCTGGTCATCTCGGGCGGCCACAACGACCGCCGCTGGAGCCCCGAACGGGTGCGCGGGGCCGTCGCGAGCCTGCTGTCCGAGGTGCGCGCGCACTGGCCGGAGACCAGGACGGTGGTGGTCGGCCCGATCTGGATGGGGGAGCCGCCGGACAAGGCGTACGGGGTGCGCGACGCGGTGGCGGAGGCAGCCAGGGCAGGGAAGGTGTCGTTCCTCGACCCCATGCGAAAGAGCTGGCCGGAGGGGGCGATCCTGCCCGACGGCGTGCATCCCACGCTCGCCGGGCACGAGGGGCTGGCCACCTGGCTGGCGGCCGAGCTGGCCTGATCTACCAGGGGCCGTAGGGGCCGCTGTTGCCCCGGCCGCCGCCCATGCCCTTGACGGCGGGCTTGACGTCGACGATGTAGATCGTGGCCGCGATGACGGCCGCGATCGAGAACAATCCGAGGCCGATGCCGATGAACGTGGCGCCGCCGACCACCATGAAGGCCTGGAAGTAGCTCAACGCCCCGGCGGCCGAGAACAGCGTGGCCAGCCCGAGGATCAGCAGCCACAGGTTCTTCTGCAGCTTGCCCGCCGAGACGAACGCGTTGGCCGGCACCTTGATCGCGTGCACCAGCGCGTAGATCGACATGCCGAAAATGGCCACGGCGAGCACCAGGAAGAGGAGGTTGAAGACCCCGTTGATCATGTCCATGTAGTCGTCTCCGCCCAACGCCGTGATGCAAACGGCTTCAGCCTAATAGGCGCCCCCGACATAGGGGCACCCCGAACGGAAAGGCCCGCCTCCCTTCTCGGGAGACGGGCCCAGAGGTGGGTCAGGCCTGCGCCTTGGTCGAGCGGGTCTTCTTGACCGGCTCGACGGGCTCGGCGACGGCCGGCTCGGCGGCCTCCGACACTTCCTCCAGCTCCAGGGCGGCGGTGCCGCTCGCCTTGCTGACGACCTTGCGGCCGCGCGTGGCGAAGTCCTCGTAGACCTCGGTGGCCCTGAGGGTGAGGTGGTCGGCGTACTCGCGGGCCTTCTCGGGCAGGTCGCGGGCGAAGCCTTCGGCCTTGTCGGCGTACTCGCGGGCCTTGCCCGGCAGGTCCTTGGTCAGCTCGGAGCGGCGCGACTGCAGCTTGTGCAGCTGCTCGGGCAGCTCGCGCAGCTTCTCGACGGCGAAGTCGCCGGCACCGGTGATGGCGTAGAACGGCTTGGACTCGGTGAGCTTCTTGACCTCGGTGGCGAGCGTCATGGGTTAACCTTCCTTGGTTTCCTGGGTGACGTTGCCGTTGCGTGAGGTCGCCGCATAGGGCTCAAGAGCGGCGAGAAACTCCTCGGGCAGCGGCGCGTCGTCCGAATCGGAGTCACTCCGGGGGCGGGCATTCTGGGAGGTCTGCTCGTCCTCGGTGTGGTTCTCCTTGCGGAACGACTCGTAGATGTCGATCAGCACCTGGCGTTGACGTTCGCTGAGATGCGTGTCGGCCCTGATCGCGGTGATCACGTCGCTGGGCGGCTCGCGGTCCTCGATGAGGCCCGCCTGCACGTAGAGCGCCTGCGAGGAGATGCGCAGACCCTTGGCGATCTGGTTGAGGATCTCCGCGCTCGGCTTGCGCAGGCCGCGCTCGATCTGGCTCAGGTAGGGGTTGGAGACCCCGGCCGCCGCGGCGAGCTGGCGCAGCGAGATCTTCGCCTGCTGCCGCTGGTCGCGGATGTATTCACCGATCGAGCCGACTTTGGGTAGTGCCATACCTGTAGTTTGCCCCGCGGTGCTTGCAATTGCAAACGCGTTGGTTAACACCAGCAAGCATCAGAGCTGGATAACCCATAGGAAGGGTGCGGCGGTGACCAACGTCACAGAAAGCGCGATGAACCCGTAACGCACCGAAGTGGCCAGCTCAGGAGCCGGTTTGATCAGGCGATCGACCCTGGCCATGACGTTGTGGACGTGCACGCCCAGCATGCCGTGCGGCGTCGGCATCGCGCCCGCGGTGCCGAACCTGAGCAGCGCCGTGGCCAGCCGGCGCGGCGAGCAGTAGCGGCGCGCCCGGTCGTCGGCCGCCATCTCGACCAGCAGCTCGACCTGCCCCTGGGCGTCGGCCACCACCTTCGACCAGGGCAGCGCCCTGCGCAGCGCGGCGAACGGCAGCAGCACCAGGTCGTGGCGCTCGCGTACGTGGGCGGCCTCGTGCGCGAGCACGGCGGCCAGCTCGTCCTCCGACAGCAGCTTCAGCGCGCCCTCGCTGACCACGACCTGCGAGCGCAGCCCCGGCACGCAGTACGCGGCGGCGCTGGGATGCGCCAGCACCCGCACGCCGGGCACGCCAGGGTCGTCGTGAGAGATCAGCGCCAGCAGCATGCGGTGCCTGCGACGGGCCCGCAGTGCCTGCACGCCGGCCGTGAGCAGCACCGCGACCAGCACGATCAGCGCGGTGAGCCCCGCGATCAGGGCCAGCACGTGCAGCGCGTCCCACTCGCGCGCGGGCGTCTCGCCGTGCGCGAACGCGATCAGACCCGGCAGGATCCCCTCGTCGTACGGCTGCACGGCGAAGGCGAGCATCGCGCCCGTGGTGGCCAGGCCCCAGCACACGCCGAGGGACTGCCAGAGAATGATGGCCAGCCGGGGAGCGCGCGAGGTCCATCCGGCTTTCGTGAAACGCCAGGAGCCAACCGCGCACGCCGTGGCGAGCGCTGCCAGCGCCGCTGCCGTGATCACTCGTCCTCCAGCTCCGTAAGGGCTCTGCGCAGGATCTCCGCCTCCGTGCCCGACACGGCCTGGGCGAAGCGGGTCAGGGCGGCCGAGCGGTCGCCCGTCAGGTCCAACGCCTCCAGCATAAGCTCAGCGATGTACGCGTCGCGGCTTTCCGCCGGTTGGTACCGCCAGGCACGCCCGTCGCGGGTGCGCTCCAGGAAGCCCTTGCGGGTGAGGCGGTCGAGAACGGTCATGACCGTGGTGGGGGCCAGGTCGCGGTCGGCAATCAGCCTGCCGACCTCGCGGGCGGTCAGCGCGTTGCTCTCCGCCCAGAGGATGTCCATGATGCTGCGTTCAAGCTCGCCAAGACCCTTCACGCCTTTCAGGGTAGCTCTACAGAGCGTCGAGCTGGCAAACGGGTCCGGGGGACTCCGTGGTGTCACCGTGACGCTACTGCCCGATTTATCAAGAAATATAAGGCTTAGTCTTCTTTAATGGCTTATATGGAACGAGTAAAGGGTCGCTGTGTTATCCCTGTGTGAAGGCGGTCTTTTCGGGCGTTTCTTGAGTGCCTGTTGAAGTTGGTGCGGGGGCATGGCGGTTGTCCGTCTATGCCGCTGTTTGTGAGCATGGCCATCATGGGGATCAATGCGCTGACACGCGCGCTTGTGCTGTCAGCCGGAATTACCGGGATGCACGCAGTTATGCCGATTGTCGGGTGTGATGCGGCGTTGAGGCCGACTGGGTCGGTGTCTTCAGGACGAATATCCAGGGGTCACCTTGACGTCCCTTCGCGCGAAGATCCGCGGCGGATCGTGCCGGAGGGCGGGTTGCGCGGGGCCATCCGCTTGCTGACGCCGCATGACGATCCGGTTTCCGCGTCCGGGCAGCCCGCGGAGGGTGCGGAAGCGGCACACCCGCACCCGCATCCGCCGCAGCCGGGCAAGCCGGGGCCGAGAGGGGCGCGCGGGCCCGCCGGGCCGCCTGGCAAGTCGGGCCCGCCTGGCAAGTCGGGCCCGCCCGGGAAGACAGGCCCGCCCGGAAGGACAGGCCCGCCCGGGAAGATCGGTCCTCCCGGAAAGACCGGTCCTCCTGGAAAGGTGGGGACGCCCGGGAGAACGGGTCCCGCCGGGCCGAGGGGTGTGGCGGGGCCCGCCGGTCATGCGGGGGCGCCGGGACGGCCTGGCGTTCCAGGACGTGACGGCGACCGGGGCCCCCAAGGGGAGACCGGCGCGAAAGGCGACACGGGCGCGCAGGGCGACCCCGGGGTGAAGGGGGACCCTGGCCAGGCCGGCGCACCCGGAGCCAAGGGCGACCAGGGGCCGGTGGGCCGCAGGGGCGATCCCGGCCCGACCGGCCCGACCGGCGCGACCGGGCCGAAGGGCGATCCCGGCCCGCCGGGAGCGACGGGCCTGAAGGGCGATCCCGGCGCGACCGGCCCGAAGGGTGATCCAGGTCCGCCCGGTCCCACGGGTCCCAAGGGCGATCCCGGGGCGATCGGGGCGACCGGCCCGAAGGGTGATCCCGGGCCTCCCGGGTGGAAGGGGGACCCGGGCGCGATCGGTGCGCCCGGCCCTAAGGGCGATCCAGGCCCGCCGGGAGCCACGGGCCCGCAAGGGCCGGCCGGCCGTGACGGCGCTCAAGGTCTCCAGGGCGTGCCCGGAGCACAGGGCCCTCCCGGCGCGCAAGGCGTTCCCGGCCGTACCGGGTCTCCCGGCGAGAGGGGGCCGACAGGTCCCAGAGGCGTCGCGGGGCCGGCCGGGCCGGTGGGAGCACCAGGGGCGGCGGGACCGGTGGGAGCGCGAGGGCCGGCCGGGCCGGTGGGAGCCCGAGGAGCGACAGGCCCCACGGGCAGAACGGGCCTCACCGGCAGAACAGGTCTCACCGGCAAGACCGGCCTCACCGGCAAGACCGGTCCTGCGGGCCGGCAGGGCGCCACGGGAGCGGCCGGGCCCATCGGGCGGACGGGCCCCGTAGGCGCCAGGGGACAGGCGGGCCCGATCGGGAGAACCGGCCCCGCGGGCCACCAAGGAAAGACCGGTCACCAGGGCCCCAAGGGGCCGGCCGGTCCGCAGGGGCCTCCTCCCACGCTGAAGGCCATCGCCTCGCGCGGAAAGGCCGTGTACGTGCACCCTCGCCAGTCCGTCCGGGTGCCCGGCGGATCGTGCCCGGCGGGCAGCGTCCCGATCGGCGGAGGCTACGACTGGCACGGGACGCACGTGACGGCCTCGATCGTCGAGAGCCTCGCCGCCGGGAACAAATGGCAGATGATGTTCACCAACAACAGCGGCAAGGGGGATGATGTGTCCGTCATCACCCAGTGCCTGACCGGGAAATGAGGCAATGCGGCTCACGCTGGTCCAAGGAGACATCACCCAGCAGCGGGCGGACGCCGTAGTCAACGCCGCCAACTCCTCCCTCATGGGCGGCGGAGGCGTGGACGGCGCCATCCACCGCGGGGGCGGCCCCGAGATCCTGGAGGAGTGCAGGCGGCTGCGCACGGGCCACTACGGCAAGGGCCTGCCGACCGGCCAGGCCGTGGCCACGACGGCCGGGCGGCTGCCCGCCCGCTGGGTCATCCACACGGTCGGCCCCGTCCACTCCGCCTCCGAGGACCGCTCGAAGCTGCTCGCCTCCTGCTACCGCGAGTCGCTGCGCGTGGCCGACACGCTGGGCGCCACCTCGGTGGCGTTCCCGGCGATCTCGACCGGCATCTACGGCTGGCCCATGGACGACGCCGCCCGGATCGCCGTGGAGGCGGTCCGGGCGGCGGACACCCGGGTGGACGACGTGCGGTTCGTCCTGTTCGACGCCGCCGCGTACGCCGTGTTCGAAGCGCGACTCTAGATCACGGCGCCCAGGGCGGTGCGACGGCCCACGTCACGTCCTGGTCGTAGCCGGCCGCAGCGTCGAAGGCGTGTGAGCCGCCCGGCACCGCGATGTACACGGCCTCCGCGAAGTGCCTGACGTGGTGCCCCGCGATGTTGTACGAGCCCAGCGTCACCCCGGCGCCACCGGCCCTGGGCGGCTGGGCGCAGAACGTGGCGTCCTGGTCGAACAGGGCCGTGCCGTCACGCGCGTCCTTCCGTACCCGGAAATCGGCGTGCCGCAGGTAGTGGCCGGGGAAGTTGCGTGACTCGAAGGAGTAGCAGCTCCCCTCGGCCAGCCCCCGCCGCACGTAGTACGTGGCGTCCTCCTTCAGAAGCTGCGCGCTCGCGGCGCTCACCACGTCCGTGCGCGCCAGCGAGTCCTGATGCCGCAGGTACCGGTCGGTGTAGCCGGGCGTGGTCACCCGCAGCGACTGGGCGGCGCCCACGGCCAGGTCGGCGCCGCTGCGCCACCACGGCGTGCTCGGCAGCCAGGTGACGTCGGCGGCGAAGGAGGCGGCGGTGTCCCAGGCGTTGGGGCCGCCGCTGCGCGCGATGTAGACGGCCTCGTTGTAGTGGCGCAGGTAGGCGCCGGGCTGGTTGCGCGACTCCAGCGACACGCCGGTGCCGGCCTGCGCCGGGCGGGCGCAGAAGGTGGCGTCCTGGTCGAACAGGGCGGTGCCGTCGCGGGCGTCCTTGCGCACCCGGGAGCCGGCGTGCCGCAGGTAGTGGCCGGGGAAGTTGCGCGACTCGAAGGAGAGGCAGGCGGCGTCGGCCAGGCCGGGGCGCGTCCAGAACGTGGCGTCCAGCTTCAGCGGGTCCGCGCTGCCGGCGGTGACCACGTCCGTGCGGGCCAGGCCGTCCTGGTGGCGCAGGTAGCGGTCGGTGTGGCCCGAGGTGGTGACGCGCAGGGAGACGAGGCCGCCCGCCGTCAGGCCGGTCGCGGACTGGATCACCGAGCGGTTGACGGCGCGGACGCGGTCGGCGTTGACCTTCAGCACCCGCCTGTCGTACGTCCACAGGCCGTTGACCTCGTTCTCGACGTCCGTGGGCTGGGTGTAGACGGAGGCGGACAGGCCGTTGTTCACGATCAGCGGCCTGAGCTGCTCGTTGATGGAGACGTAGCGGTCGGTCAGGGCGGTCGCGTTCGCGGTCATCTCGTACGCGAAGCCGGTGCCGGGCCACTGGTGGCCGAGGCTGAGCAGGCCGAGGCCGCCGAACTCGCCGAGCACGGCCACCCTGGTGGCGCTGGGCCGCTGCGGCGTGCCGGGGCCGACGTAGATGTGGTCGTCCACGACGTCGCCGTTGCCGCCGTCGAAGCCGCAGCAGTTGGAGCCGGAGTTGTTGTTGACCAGACGGCTGGGGTCCCAGCTTTTGACCAGGTCGGCGATGCGGGCGGGGTCGTACTCGCCCCAGCCCTCGTTGAACGGCACCCACTGCACGATCGAGGTGACCCCGCGCAGGTGGTCGACCATGCGGCGCAGCTCGCTCTCGAAGTTGGCCCGGTCGGCGGCCGACGGGCTGACGCCGGTGCGCATCGACGGCATGTCCTGCCAGACGAGCAGGCCGAGCCGGTCGGCCCAGTAGTACCAGCGGGCGGGCTCGACCTTGACGTGCTTGCGCACGGTGTTGAAGCCGAGCGCCTTCTGCTGCTCCAGGTCGAAGCGGAGGGCGGCGTCGGTGGGGGCGGTGGAGATGCCGTCGGGCCAGTAGCCCTGGTCGAGGGTGCCGAGCTGGTAGACGAAGCGGCCGTTCAGCGTGGGGCGGAGCACGCCGCCGACCATGGCCTTGCCGACCGACCTCATGCCGAAGTAGCCGGTCACGACGTCGCCGCCGCCGGTGCCCGTCAGGGTGACGCGCAGGTCGTACAGGAAGGGGTCGTCGGGGGTCCACAGGCGGGCGTTCGGCACCGGGACCCGCAGGTGCGCGCCGATCGCGCCGGTCGCGGTGCCGACCACGGCGCCGCCGGTCATGACCTCGGCCCGCACCTGCTGCCCGGAGGCGCCGGCCGCCTGGACGACCAGGTCGAGCTGCCCGGCGGCGACGTCCGGGGTGGTGTCGAGACGGGTGACGCTCGCCGCGTTGACGGGCTCCAGCCACACGGTCTGCCAGATGCCGGAGTGCGCGGTGTAGAAGATGCCGCCGGGCGAGCGGCGCTGCTTGCCGATGGGGGCGCCCGCAGAGTCGACCGGGGCGTACACGCCGACGATGAGCTCGTTCGAGCCGGCGCGCAGGGCCGCGGTGACGTCGAGGCTGAACGGGTCGTACCCGCCGGTGTGGGTGCCGACGGCGGTGCCGTTCACCCAGACCCTGGTCTCCCAGCTCACGGCGCCGAAGTTGAGCCGGACGCGCCGGCCCGACCATCCGGCGGGCACGGTGAACGTCCTGCGGTACCACATGCGGTCCTCGTGCCGCTGGATCCGGGAGAGTCCCGATTCGATCGGGTACGGGACGAGCACCTGTTCGGCCAGGTTCTGTCCGGTCGGCGGCGTGTTGATGGAGCCGGTCGCGGCGAACTGCCACAGGCCGTTGAGGTTCTGCCACTCGGAGCGTACGAGCTGGGGCCGCGGATACTCCGGCAGGGCGTTGGCCGGGGTGACCTCGGCGGTCCATGGGGTGGTGAGCGGGGGCGCGGCGAGCGCCTCCTGCGCGGGTAAGGCGACGACTGCTCCTGAGAGGACCAGCACCGCGGTGAGGCGGCTGGCCCAGCCTGAGAATCTGCTCATCTCGGCTCCTTGACGAGGACCGTGCCTGACTTCCCCCGACAGGTTGCGACCGAACTTGAACGAGTTGGATCGCACCGTGACCATATAACGCAGATCTCTTGTGCGAAATAGACCATTTACCGGGGATCGACGGCCGCCCACGGCAGGGTCAGCTCGCCCAGCCGCCACCTGCCCGAACCGCCCAGCGGCGGGTGCGTCGGCACCGGCCAGGAGGTGGACAGAGCCCGGATCGCGGCCAGCCACCGCTGCCGCCGGCCGTGTGCCCCGTAGGGGGCGCTGACCGCCCAGGCGCGGTCGAAGTCGCTCAGAAACGCATGAATCCGCTCACCCGGCACGTTCCGGTGGATGAGCGTCTTGGGCAGCCGGTCCGCCAGATCGGACGGCCGCTCAAAGGCGTCGAAGCGGGCCGCGAACGTGATCGTGCGCGGTCCCTCGGGCGAGAGCGTCACCCACACCGCCCGCCGTCCGTTCTCGGAGCAGGTGCCCTCGACCAGCACGCCGTGCGGGGCCAGCTTGCCCGTCAGCGCCTCCCAGTACCGCCACGCCTCGTCCTCGCCGTACTGACGCAGCACGTTGAACGCGCGAACCAGCACCGGCGGGCGCGGGACGGGCAGCTCGAAGCCGCCCAGGCGGAAACTCAACCCCTCCCGCTCGTACGGCTTCGCCAGCGCCACCCGCACCGGGTCGATCTCGACGCCCACCACCTCGACGCCGGGCGCCACCCGGCGCAACCGGGTGAACAGCTCCAGCGTCGTCGTGTGCGAGGCGCCGTACCCGAGGTCCACCACCAGCGGCCGTCCGGCCGCGCCGCGCAGCAGCGGGCCGTGCACCGCCGCGATCCAGCGGTCGCAGCGCCGCAGCCGGTTGTGGCCGGTCGTCCCCCGGGTGATCGTCCCGACGGGTTTAGCCACTGACGCGGTGCACCTTGTGCTGGGCGGCCTGGGCGCGGGGACGGATGACCAGGCGGTCGATGTTCACGTGGGCGGGGCGGGTCACGGACCAGGCGATCGCGTCGGCGACGTCGTCGGCCGTGAGCGGGCCGGGCACGCCCGCGTACACGCGGGCCGCCGCCTCCTGGTCACCCCTGAAGCGGGTGACCGCGAAGCCCTCCGTCTGCACCATGCCCGGCGCGATCTCGACGATCCGCACCGGCTGCCCGACCAGTTCGAGCCGCAGGGTCTCGGCCATGGTGCGCTGGGCGTGCTTGGCCGCGACGTAGCCGCCCCCGCCCTCGTACGCGCCGTGCCCGGCCGTGGAGGTGAGCATCACCAGCACCCCGTCGCCCGACTCGACGAGTTTGAGGATCAACGCCTGGGTCATGCGTAGGGAACCGAGCACATTGACGTCGTACATCCGCTGCCAGTCGTCCAGCCGGGCGTCGGCCACCTGCTCCAGCCCGAACGCGCCACCGGCGTTGTTGACCAGCACGTCACAGCGCTCCAGGCCGGCGGCCAGCGCGTCCACCGACTCCTGAGAGGTCACATCCAACGACACCGGCCTGATCGAGGGCACCTCAGCGGCCAGCTTGTCGAGCCGGTCGCGCCGCCGCGCGCCCGCGACGACGTCGTATCCCTCGGCGGCGAGGCGCCGCGCGGTCGCCTCGCCGATCCCGCTGCTCGCACCTGTCACCACAGCCGTCTTCCGCATGCTCCACATCCTAGGAGGTGAGTTCCCTACGCCTAGTTGTGACCGTCTGTCGGGAATGTCGAAAAAATCAGGAGAGTTGTATTCCGTCTGGAGGTGGTGTCGAGTGAGGCGCTTCGGAGGTGAAGTCGGGTGAGGCGACGACGGGTCAGCCGGGTCGCGACCATCAGCATGCACACATCGCCGCTGGACCAGCCCGGAACGGGCGACGCCGGAGGCATGAACGTGTACATCGTCGAGTCCGCCAAACGACTGGCCCAGCTCGGGGTGGAGGTGGAGATCTTCACCCGGGCGACCGCCCGCGACCTGCCGCCCGTGGCCGAGCTCGCCCCCGGCGTCCTCGTCAGGCACCTCACCGCCGGGCCGTACGAGGAGATGGACCGCGCCGACCTGCCCGCGCAGCTCTGCGCGTTCCTGTCCGAGGTGCTGCGTACCGAGGCCATGTACGACCCCGGCCGCTACGACGTCATCCACTCCCATTACTGGCTCTCCGGCCAGGTCGGCTGGCTGGCCAAGGAGCGCTGGGGCGTGCCGCTCGTGCACACCATGCACACCATGGCCAAGGTCAAGAACCTCCTGCTCGCCCAGGGCGACAAGCCGGAGCCCCGGGCCCGCGTGGTCGGCGAGCAGCAGGTCGTGGACATCGCCGACCGCCTCGTCGCGAACACCGCCGACGAGGCCCGCGAGCTGATCGACCTCTACGGCGCACCGCAGCAGCGCGTCGCCGTCGTCAACCCGGGCGTCAACCTCACCCGCTTCCAGCCCGCCTCGCAGGGCGCCGCCCGCCGCAGGCTCGGCCTCCCGCAGGACGCGCACGTCCTGCTGTTCGTCGGCCGCATCCAGCCGCTCAAGGCCCCTGACGTGCTGCTCCGCGCCGCCTCCAGGATGCTCATCGACGACCCGTCGCTGCGCTCCCGCCTGGTCGTCGCCTGCGTGGGCGGCCCGTCGGGCAACGGCCTGGCCCGCCCGTCCCTGCTCACCGAACTGGCCGCCGAGCTGGGCATCTCCGACGTCGTCCGCCTCGTGCCGCCCGCGCCGCAGGAGGAGCTGGCCGACTGGTACCGGGGCGCGGACGTCACCGTCGTCCCCTCCTACAGCGAGTCGTTCGGCCTGGTGGCGCTGGAGTCGCAGGCCTGCGGCACCCCCGTCGCCGCCGCCGCGGTCGGCGGCCTGCGCACCGCCGTCCGCGACGGCGTCTCAGGCCTGCTCGTGGACGGCCACGACCCGGCCGCGTGGGCGCAAGCGCTGCGCCGCTTCGTCACCTCGCCCCGCTGGCGCGACCAGCTCTCCCAGGGCGCCCGCGCGCACGCGGCCGCCTTCGGCTGGCAGGCCACCGCCTCCCGCCTCATGGAGGTGTACGCCGGAGCCGTCGCGCACATGCACCATGTGCCCGTGGCCGTCTCCTGACTTTTGTTCTGGCCGTCCTTTTATCCTGGTCGCATGCGCGATGTCGTCGAAGCCGCGCTCAAGGCCGCGGACGTCTCCTACGACGAGCCGCGGCCCGGGGCGTTCCTGGTCAAACTGCCCGGACAGCACAAGCTCGCCACCATGACCTGGCTGATCGTGGGCGAGCGGGCGCTGCACGTCGAGGCGTTCTTCTGCCGCCAGCCCGACGAGAACCACACCGAGTTCTACCGGTGGCTGCTCGGCAAGAACGGCTCCATGTACGGCGTGAGCTTCTCCCTCGACCCCGTGGGCGACGTCTACCTCGTCGGGCGGACGCCGCTGGCGGCGGTGACGGAGGAGGAGGTGGACCGGCTGCTCGGATGCGTGCTCACCTACTCGGACGAGTGGTTCGACCGGGCGCTGGAGCTGGGCTTCGCCTCGTCGATCCGGCGGGAGTGGGCCTGGCGCGCCAAGCGCGGCGAGTCCCTGGCCAACCTCCAGGCGTTCGCCCGCTTCGCCGACCCTGACAGGTAGGCCCATAGGATTAGCCGCATGGCGACTTTGGTGCTGCTAAGGCACGGTGAGAGTGACTGGAACGCGAAGGGCCTGTTCACCGGCTGGGTGGACGTGAGCCTTTCTGCCAAGGGCGAGGATGAGGCCCGCCGCGGCGGCAAGCTGCTCCAGGAGGCCGGGCTGCGCCCGGACGTCGTCCACACCAGCCTCCTGACCAGGGCCATCCAGACGGCTCAGCTCGCGCTGGGCGAGGCGGACCTGCTCTGGCTGCCGGTGAAGCGAAGCTGGCGCCTCAACGAGCGCCACTACGGCGCGCTGCAGGGCAAGAACAAGGCCCAGACGCGTGAGGAGTTCGGCGACGAGCAGTTCATGCTGTGGCGCCGCTCGTACGACGTCCCGCCGCCCCCCATCGCCGACGACGACGAGTACTCCCAGGCCGGCGACGCCCGCTACGCCCTCCTCCCGCCGGAGCTGATGCCCCGCACGGAGTGCCTGAAGGACGTCGTGGACCGGATGCTGCCGTACTGGTACGACGAGATCGTCCCCGACCTGGCCGCCGGCCGCACCGTCCTCGTGGCCGCGCACGGCAACTCGCTGCGCGCCCTGGTCAAGCACCTGGACGGCGTCAGCGACGAGGAGATCGCCGGCCTCAACATCCCGACGGGCATCCCGCTCCTGTACGACCTCGACGCCGACTACCGGCCCACGGTGCGCGGTGGCAAGTACCTCGACCCGGACGCCGCCAAGGCCGCCATCGAAGCCGTCGCCAACCAGGGTCGCTGACCCGCTCCGGGAGGGCGCGGGCACCCGCGCCCTCTTAGAGCTGTTCCATCACGATCACCCCGGCCGTGCCGGGTTCGAGCGCGGTGAACACGTGCGGCGCGTCG
Source organism: Nonomuraea sp. PA05 (assembly GCF_008086045.1). Classification (GTDB taxonomy): domain Bacteria; phylum Actinomycetota; class Actinomycetes; order Streptosporangiales; family Streptosporangiaceae; genus Nonomuraea; species Nonomuraea monospora. The sequence continues at coordinate 393,214 of NZ_VSEY01000003.1, forward strand.
CCCGGATAGGACAGGTAGTCGCCGGGCGTCAGCTCGACCGGCCCGTCCGCGGGCCCCGCCAGTGCCCGCCCCGCCCCGATCACCAGATGCTCGACCGTCCCCGGCAGGTGCGGCTCGGAGCGCCGTGACTCGCCCGGCTGCGCCTCCACCCTGTAGAGATCCCGCCGTGCCCCCGGCGGGCACGCGGCCAGCAGCGTCGCCGTGTAGTTGGCCTGCCCGGAGTGCGCGGCCGGCCCCTCACCCGCCCGGATCAGCCGCACCGCCGGTCGCGGCGGATCCACCAACCGGCTGAACGGCACCCCCAGCGCGACTCCCAGCGCCCAGAGCGTCTCCAGGCTCGGATTCCCGCTGCCCGCTTCTAGCTGCGAAAGCGTCGACTTCGCCAGGCCGGAGCGCTTCGCCAGCTCCGTCAGCGACATCCCGGCCCGCTCCCGCTCGCGCCTGATGGCCGCCGCCATCCGCTCGAAGGGCGGCCTGCCTTCTGTTCGCTCCACGCTTCCATCCGTTCGATTTGACGAACACCCATCTTGCGGTCCACTATAACGACCAAGCATTCCGATATGCCGAACAGGAGGCCCCATGCACGCCCCCTCGCCTGTGCCGGGCCACGTCGGCATCCTCGCCCACAGCACCGAAGGCGCGGCGCTCGCCTTTCTCTCCTTCTGCCAGGAGGGCTTCCGGCGCCGCGGCGAGCACGACCACCCCGACGTCACGCTCGATTACATCCCCTTCGGCCGCAGCATGCCCGCCTGGGACGCGGGCGATCACGACGCCGTGCGCAGCACCCTCGCGGTGAGCGTCGACCGGCTCTCCCAGGCGGGCGCGGGCTTCTTCGTCTGCCCCGACAACACCGCCCACCTGGCACTCGAACGTCCCGGCCCGGCCCTCGCCCTGCCGGGCCTGCACATCGCCGAGGTGGTCGCCGCGCAGGCCGCCCGCGACGGGCGCAGGCGCGTGGGCGTGCTCGGCACGTCCTACACGATGGAGGGTGCGGTGTATCCGCGGGCGTTCGGCGCCCGTGGGATCGCCGTCGAGGTGCCCGACGCCGGTGATCGGGAGGTGGTCAACGAGATCATCTTCAGCGAGCTGGTCAACGGGGTGTTCACCGACGCGTCCCGGGCCGCGTACGTCAAGGTCATCGAGAGGCTGGCCGGGCGGGGGTGCGACGCCGTGGCCCTGGTGTGCACCGAGATTCCGCTGCTGGTCGGGCCCGAGCACTCGCCGCTTCCCACGCTCGACTCGACCCGGCTGCTCTCGGCCGCGGCTTATGACGTGGCGGTCGGGCTGCGACCGTTCCCGTCCTGGCGCGGCGGGCCCGACGGGTTGGAGAGGCGGTGAGGCGGGCCCGATGGGTTGGAGGCGGTGAGGCGGGGCGCGGCTCGGGAATCACCCCGCGCCAGCCTCGGCTGCTACCAGTCGATGGCGCGCGCCAGCGGCGTCCGGTTGCCCGGAGCCAGCGGCGCGGTCAGCAGGACCGGCATCTGGGCCATGAACCGCGGCTCGGTGCCGAGATGCTCCTGAGCCGCGTGCACGGTGAACGGATGCACCACATACGCGTCGCCCGGGCTGCCCGTGGCCAGCGCCACCGCCCGATCTCTGCCCACCTCGTCGAAGATCGGCCCCATCTGCATCGGATCGCGCACCTCGTCGTCGTCGAGCACCTCGACCAGATCCCGCTGCGACCCGGCCCTGATCCTGGTCGGCGCGTCGTCCGTGCCGACCTCGGAGAACAGCACGAGCAGCAGCAGCGTGGCGGGCCGCCTGCTCAGCCCCCACGAGCCGTCGGCGCGCTGGGTGTTGCTGTCGGCATGCCACCCTCGATCATCGGCGGGCGGCACCCGGGGGAAGCGGATCGGGATGTTGCCCACACTGCCGCGCCGATGCCACCCGCCCGGGCCGGCGATGGCGTCCAGGGCCGCGTGCAGCCGCGGGCCGGCCATGAACTGGCCGAACGGTCCCACGCCGGTCAGGTCGGCCGCCCACACCACCGGCTGCGTCCACCCGGCGGGGTCGTCGGGGGACATGCCGATCTGCTGCCACAGCAACGCCCTGGCCTCGTCCCCGACCGCACGCGGCACCACCTGGTCGACCTTGACGAATCCCTCGGCGATGAAGCGCTCGACATCGACGTTCTCCATGCCCAGCACGCTATCGAGGCTGTCCACCGCTTTTCGGGCCGCTGGCCGCTTGCCGGGCGGGAGGGCGCCGGCGACCTGCCGGGCGGTTAAGACGACGGCCTGCGGCCTCAGGGAGGTGCCGGTGCCGCCCATCATGGCGTTGCTGCCGCGCCGCCCCCCTCACCGCCTACGCCCGCGCCGTCCCCCTTGGCGGCGGCCCAGCGCGCCCCGGAATCCTGGCTTGGCCTGCCTGCGCCTCCTCGCCGTAGCGGCCGGACCGCTCAGGCGAGTGTCACGGCGGGCCATCCCGCTCAGGCGAGTGTCACGGCAAGCCGTCCCGCCCAGGCGGCTCTCCCTCGGCAGGTGGGTGCCCCGCAGGGCCGTCCCCTCCCAGACCAGTCACACGACGGGCCGGCGCCCCCCGCAGGGCCGGCCCGTCGGCGTCACCCGGAGCCGGGGTAGTCCGTGATGTAGACGGGCGCACCCACCTTGGTGGTGTCCGCCGCGTCCCCCACCCCGTTGACGACATGATCGATCGTCCCCGCGCTGAGGTTCACGGTCATGATGTGGTGCAACCGCACCCCCGCCCGCTGCGGCACCTCGAAGCCGTTCTCCGTGTGGATCTGCGGGTTGTTCTGGTTGAACACGTACACCCCGCCCCCATACAGCCGATGCCTGCGCACCCGCTCGCCCACCTTGTACCCGGCCCACCCTTCGACGTCGCCGTTCATCCAGTCGGCCTGCGTCGGCGGGTCGTAGGGCAGCTCGTTCTGGTAGAGGATCGTGGTGCCGTCCTCGCCGTTCCAGATGGTGTTGTACTGCTGGAAGTGCTCCACGAACAGCCCTGTCGCGGTCACGTGGTCGCCGTTGATGACGGCGCCGTTGCGCCCCAGGTTGGTGTTCCAGCGCTGGGTGTCGTTGAGGCCTTCGACGCCGTGGTCGGCCCGCCACACCCAGGTGTGGTCGATGAGCACGTGGTCGCTGTTGACCTCGAGCGCGACGTCGGTCTTGCCGATGTGCGGCCCGCCGACCCGGAAGTACACGTCGGACAGGGTCGTCGGGTTGTCGGGGCGGCTGCGGTGCTCGCCGTGCCGCTTGCCGACCCGCAGCAGGACGGGTGACTGCTCGGTGCCGGCGTCGATGGTGACGCCCGCGACGACCACGCCGGGCACGTCGGCGACGTCGAGCGGGGTCGAGCCGTGGACGGCGGTGAGCGTGGCGTGGCCGAGCCCGAGCACGACGGTGTCGGGCCGCTTGATCTCGATGCTGCGCGCGATGTCGTACACGCCGGGGGTGAGCAGCAGGTGCTTGCCGCGGGCGAGTTGCCGGTTGATGTCGTGCGCGGAGTCGGACTGCTTGGCGACGTAGAAGTCGGTGAGCGGCAGGGTGCGGCCGGGCGTCAGGCCGGCGCCCCAGGAGACGCCGCGCGTGTCCTTCCTGGCGGCGGGGACGCGCACGTTGTACCGGCCCCTGGCGTCGGTGTACAGGTAGGGCTTCTCGCGGCTGACGGGGGTGGTGTCGAGGGTGGTGTACGGCGGGTTCGGGAAGCCGGTCTCGGCCGGTGCGCCGGCGACGCCCGAGAAGACCTGGTTCCACACGCCGTTCGACCAGCCGGCGACCTCGCTGTTGCGGGTCAGCCACTGCTGCTGCGAGCCGTTCGTCACGGACGGCAGCCTGGAGTCGGCGATGAAGCCGCCGCTGGCGTACTGGGGTCCGGCGGTGCAGTAGTCCATCAGCGAGAAGGTGCCGCCGGTGACGTTGAGCCTGCGCAGGGACACCGCCTGCGAGACGGCCCAGAAGTTGGCCGTGGACCTGCAGCCGTCCTGGCCCGCCGCGTTGATGTTGATCGACAGGTTGGACAGGGTGCGCCAGAAGTTGACGAGCGCGAGGCAGTTGCCGGTGCCGCCGTCCGCGAGGCAGCGGTTGTAGACCTCGACCTTGCCGTTGATGACGACGTCGGTGGGGGAGGCGCCCAGGCCGGCGATCTCCGTGTAGTAGCCGACCTTGATCTGGAGCGGCTGCTCGGCGGTGCCGTACGTGCCGGGCTTGAACAGGTACGCGTGGCGGTTGGTGCCCATCTCGTCGTCCACCTGGGCCGTGTGGGCGGCGTCGAGGGTGGCCTGGATGTCGGCGACCGGCATGCCCGGGTCGAAGACGGTGACGTTCGGCCCGAGGTCGGGCGAGGAGGGCGTGGCGGTGGCGGCGGTCGCTCCCGCGGATAAGACGGTGGTCGTGGCGGCGGCGGTCAGGAGGGCGGTCGTGAGCACGAGGCCGAATCGCGGCGCCCGGCCACGGGGAGGCTGGGTCGTCGTCATGCGGTCCGTCCCTTCCACTGCGGGATGCGCAGTGCTCTGGGCATCGGCCTGACCGCTTCAAGAGAGCGCTCTCTCAAGCGGGGTCAGGCGTACGTCGAGGCCTGAAGAATGGGTTCGGACGTTTTTACCGCGTTACCCGGCCCGTTCACAAGACGCTCGGCTCGACGCTCAGGCGCAGGGTGAAGGGGTCCACGGCCTTCGGCAGCGGGCGGCAGGGGCCGAGCCGCGAGCCGACCGGCCGGAAGTCGTACTGGCGGAGCAGCGCGGCCAGGGCCGAGGCGGCGACCGTGATCCCGAGATCGCTCCCCGGGCAGTGGGCGGGCCCGGCGGAGAACGGGACGATCGACCAGTCGGCCTCCGCCCGCCCGTCCAGCCAGGCCTGCGGGGTGAAGCGGTCGGCGTAGCCGATCTGCGGGTTCCGGCTGTGGACGGCGATCGGGATCAGGATGTCGGTCCCGGCGGGAAGCGTGCCGCCGTGCCAGGCGGTGGGCTCGGTGACCACCCGGGGCAGGGTGGGCACGAGCGGCCACAGGCGCAGCGACTCGTTCAGGCAGGCGCGCAGATGCCGCCGGTCGCTGGAGGTGGCGCGGGCCTCGGACCGCGCCCGTTCGTAGTGCTCGGGGTGGCCGGCGATCAGCGCCAGGGTGGGGCCGAGCACCGTCGAGCCGATCCCCTCCAGGGCCATCAGCCAGTGCGGCACCTGCCCGGCGGGACACGTGTCGGCGGTCCTGGGCGCGACGGCCGCGAGCCCCGCCAGGCTCCCGTCACCGACCGCCGCCACACCCCCGTCGCCGACCGCCAGGCTGCCGGTGCCGCTGCTGGTGCCGCTGCCGGTGCCGCTGCTGGTGGCCAGGCCGTCGCCGGTGGCCAGGCCGTCGCCGGTGGCCAGGCCGTCGCCGGTGGCCGCGGCCAGGTGGCGCTCGATCCCGGACGTCATGGCCGTCCGCAACCTGCGCGTCCGCCCCGGCCGGGGAAGACGCAGGCCGAGCCAGTTGCCCTCGCGCCGCAACGCGTTCACCGCCGCCAGGATCCGGACGTCGTCACGGGCCGCGTCCCCGAGCACCAGCCGCAGGATCGCCCGGTTGTACCCGCTACGCAGCCCCGCCCAGTCCACCGAGCCTGGGTCGCGCCCGAGAACCCCGTCCAGTTCCTCCGCCATCACCTGATCGATGCGCAGGGCCAGTTCGCCGGGCGCCCTCCCCAGCACGGCGCAGTTGAACCGCCGCCGGTCCTTCCGCGTCTCCCCGCGTGACAGCAGCAGGCTGTCCGGCTGCAGGGGCGAGAACCCCCGCCACTTCTCCTGCGTGCGCAGCGAGAAGACCGAGTCGCTGCCGCCCAGCACCCGTTCGACGTCCCCTTGCGCGAGGAGCACGAGCACCTTCCCGCGCGGCCCCCGCACGTAGACCGATCGGCCGCCGTGCCGCACCCGCAGCCGCGTGCAGAGCCGCTGCACCGCCGCCTGCGTGCCGAGACGGGCGAGCAACCGCGTCATCGAGGGCCTGCGGACGACGATGCCCCTCGCGTACTCCGGCAGCGAGTAGAGCAGGGCGAACAGCAGGCTCTCCAGCCCGGTCGCACGCGGTACCGGCTCCATCGCGGAACCCTCCCAACTTTCGCTATACCACAAATAGTAGTTAAACGATTACTATAAGTGAAGACCCGAAAGGCGGCGATCGGTCATGTCCAGGACATCGAAGCTCCGCGACCTGTTCTCCAGGGAGTGGTACGAACTGCCGTTCCTGCTGCAACTCGTCGCGCTGGCCAGGATGCGCGCGGCCCTGCGCCGGCACAACCTGTACGACACCCGCCCGGCGGGCGGCGAGCCGGCGCCCGCCCCGTCCCGCCCCCGGCCGGGTCACCGCAGCTACGACGGCTCCGGCTACGACCCTCGCGACGCGGACATGGGCCGGGCGGGCACCCGCTTCGACCGCAACGCCCCGCCGAGCCTGACCGTCCCCGACGAGCGACTGCTGTCACCCAACCCTCGCGAGGTGTGCAACCGGCTGCTGACCAGGGGCGACCTCATCCCGGCCGCCACGCTGAACCTGCTGGCCGCCGCCTGGATCCAGTTCCAGAACCACGACTGGTTCAGCCACGGCGACAACCGCCTCACCGACCCCATCGAGGTCCCGATCGCCGAGGGCGACCACTGGCACGAACGCGTGATGCGGGTGCGCCGCAGCCGTCCCGACCCCACGCCCCACACGGCGGCCGGCGCCGCGCCCACGTACGAGAACACCGTCACCCACTGGTGGGACGGCTCGCAGCTCTACGGCAGCTCGGAGCGGCGCTGCCGCTCGCTGCGGACCGGCGAGGACGGCATGATGGCGCTCCAGGACGGGCGGCTGCCGGACGAGACCGCCCCCGGGCTGGCCGGGATCGACCTGACGGGGTTCAACGACAATTACTGGGTGGGCCTGGCGCTGCTGCACACCCTGTTCGTCAAGGAGCACAACGCGATCTGCGGCAGGCTGCGCGAGGCGTATCCCTCCTGGGACGACGAGCGGCTCTTCCAGACCGCCCGCCTGGTCAACGTGGCCGTCATGGCCAAGATCCACACCGTGGAGTGGACTCCCGGGATCCTCGACAACCGGGCCGTGCGCCTGGGCATGCACACCAACTGGGCGGGCCTGCTGGGGCCGGGCTTCCGCCGCCGTCACGGCCGCGTCGGCAGGGGCGAGGTGCTGTCGGGCATCCTCGGCTCGCCCATGGACCACCACGCCGCCCCGTACTCGATGACGGAGGAGTTCATCGCCTCCTACCGGTTCCACCCGCTGATCCGCGACGACTACCCGGTCCGCTCCCACCGCGACGGCAGCCTGATCACCACCGAGGAACTGCTCCCGATCCAGGGACGGCACACCCGCGCCGCCGTCGACAGGCACGGCATGTCCGACTGGTTCTACTCCTTCGGCGTGACCAACCCCGGCGCGCTGACCCTGCACAACCACCCGCAGGCCCTGCGCGACCTGGTACGCGTCAGCGGCGAGCGGATCGACGTCGGCACCCTCGACATCCTGCGCGACCGCGAACGCGGCGTGCCCCGTTACAACGACTTCCGCCGCGTGCTGCGCAAACCGCCGGTGACCGCCTTCGACCGGATGACCGCCGACCCACGATGGGCGCGGGAGCTCGCCGAGGTCTACGACGGCGACCCGGAGCGCGTGGACGCCACCATCGGGCTGCTCGCCGAGCCCAAGCCGCCGGGCTTCGCGCTGTCCGACACCGCGTTCCGCGTGTTCGTGCTGATGGCGTCGCGGCGGCTGAAGAGCGACCCGTTCTTCACGGACCTGTACACGCCCGAGGTCTACAGCCCGGAGGGGCTGGACTGGATCGACAGGACCGGCATGACCGAGGTGCTGCTGCGCCACCACCCGGAGCTGGCCCCGGCGCTGCGCGGCGTGCCGCACGCGTTCGCGCCGTGGCGGACGCCCGCGTGAGGCGCGAGCCGGGCGAAGGCCCCCCTTCGCCCGGCGTCGCAACCGGTCTGCCCGGAGGAGATGTTAGAGCCACGCCCGTGACCTGCGCGGATCACTGCCCGGTTGGCGGCCAGCTTTCCCAGCGCGGCGGCGGGGGAGCCGCCATCGACTCGGCGTACTGCTCAGCCCTGGCCTGGCAGCCGGGGCAGAGGGGCTGGTCGGTGGATCGGGCCACGGCCTCGGGCTTGGCGGGACGCAGGGTGCCCAGCACGCTGAAGCCCGGCGGCAAGCCGGTCTCCGGGTCGATCAGGAAGGTCGTGACCTCTTTGGGGTCATAGCTGAATTCGCGCTTGCAGACGAAACAACGGCCCGTCTCTGTGTCGCGCTTTTCCGACATGAATGCATCTTAGGGATCGGTCAGGAATCGAGAAGCGGCCGTTCGGCGCACCCCCCTAGCGTGACCGGTATGGACATCTCCATTCATTCGAGTTTCCTGCCGCACGACGATCCCGACGCGTCACTCGCCTTCTACCGTGACGTGCTCGGCTTCGAGGTCCGCGACGACGTCGGGTACGACGGGATGCGCTGGATCACGGTCGGCCCCGCGGACCAGCCGGGCACGTCCATCGTCCTGCAGCCGCCGAGCGCCGATCCGGGCGTCACCGAGGAGGAGCGGCGCACCATCGCGGAGATGATGGCCAAGGGCACCTACGCGGGCATCCTGCTGGCCACCGCCGACCTCGACGGCGTCTTCGAACGGCTGCAGGCCGGTGACGCGGAGATCGTCCAAGAGCCGATCGACCAGCCGTTCGGGGTCAGGGACTGCGCCGTGCGCGACCCCGCGGGAAACCTGATCCGCATCCAGCAGCGGCGCTGAGGCGCCCCGCCCCTGTGGGAGGTCCGATGAACTGGAACAAGTGGATGCGCCAGAGCCATCGCTGGCTGTCCGTCGTCTTCACGGTGACCGTGATCGGGTGCGTCGTCGCCGTGTCGCAGGAGCAGCCGCCCATGTGGGTGTTCTACCTGCCGCTGCTCCCGCTCGTCCTGCAGATGATCACGGGGTTGTTCCTGTTTGTGCTGCCGTACGCCGTCAGGCGGCGCGAGAGGTGAACGCGCGAGGCCCCCGCGCCTTCGTCATCAGCTGGGGCGAGCGCCGGTGACCAGGTAGACGACGTCCTGCGCCACCCGCACCGCGTGGTCCGCATACCGCTCGTAGTAGCGCCCCACCAGCGTGATGTCGATCGCCGGCTCCACACCGTGCTGCCAGTCCTTGGCCAGGATGTTCCTGAACAGCTTGCGGTGCAGCCGGTCCATCGCGTCGTCGTCCTGCTCCAGCTCCAGGGCGGAGTCCACGTCACGCGAAGCCACGCAGCTCCCGGCCTTGGTGACCAGGCTCTCCGCGATCTGGCCCATCTCCAGGATGGTGGAGCGCAGCGCCGGCGGGATGGCGGAGTCGGGGTGCCGCAGCCGGGCCACCTTGGCGACGTGCACCGCGAGGTCGCCCATCCGCTCCAGGTCGGTGCCCATGCGCAGCGCGGTGATGACCATTCTCAGGTCCACCGCGACCGGCTGCTGGCGGGCCATCAGCTCGAAGATGGATCCCTCGATGTCGGCGAACACCGCGTTCACTTCCTCGTCCCGAGAGATCACACTCTCGGCGAGCTGCAGGTCGGCATCGAGAAGCGCCGTGGTGGCACGGGAGATCGCCGAGCGGACAAGGCGGGTCATCTCGACCAGCTTGTCGGTCAGTGCGTCAAGTTCTTCATGGTACGCGTCGCGCATGTCGTCACCGTACGACCCGCTCGATGAACGAACCCCTACAGCAAGATGAACTTTCCAGGAAAGGGCCGTTCATCCCCTGATGAGGGGGTCTGTCCTGCGAAAAGGGCACCTACCATCGAAGGCATGAGTGAGATGGCCATGAGCTTCGCGGCCCTGGCCGGGTTCGTGGTGGGCGCGCTGGCGGTTCTGTTCTACCGGAATCAGATCGAGGCACCAAGCCGGGCCGCCGCCGCTGACGGCGTGGAGACCGGCGCCGCGCTGCCGCAGGGCGTCGCCTCGGTGCTGGCCGTGCTGCCGTCGTCCGCCGTCGTCCTCGACGCCCACGACCGCGTCCTGCGCGCCAGCTCGGCCGCACGTGCGTTCGGGCTGGTCAAGGGCGACCGCCTGATGGCCGCGGAGCTGCTCGCCCTGGCAAGACAGGTACGCAGGGACGGCGAGATCCGCGAGAGCGAAATCGACGTCGCCGGGCACAAGTTCGGCCAGGAGACCACCAACTTCGCCGTCCGCGTGGCGCCGCTCGGCTCCTACGGCCAGGTGCTGGTGCTGGCGGAGGACCAGACCGAGCGGCGCCGGGTGGAGGCGGTGCGCCGCGACTTCGTCGCCAACGTCAGCCACGAGCTGAAGACCCCGGTGGGCGCCATGAGCCTGCTGGCCGAGACCATCCAGGACGCCGCGGACGACCCCGAGGCGGTCAGCCGCTTCGCGGGGCGCATGCAGCACGAGGCGGCCCGCCTCAACTACCTCATCCAGGACCTGATCACGCTCAGCCGGATCCAGGGCGCCGAGCCCATCCCGACGCCGGGTCAGGTCTCGATCGACGAGGCCATCCACGGCGCCATCGAGTACTGCAACACCAGGGCCTCCGCCAAGGACATCGCGCTCGTCATCGGCGGCACCGAGGGCCTGCGCATCTGGGGCGACGACGACCTGCTCGTCACCGCCCTGCGCAACCTGATCGACAACGCCGTCGCCTACAGTCCCGAGCACACGAGGGTCGTCGTCAGCGTGCGGCCCGCGGGCGACTCCGTCGAGATCAGCGTCAGCGACCAGGGGATCGGCATCCCCGAGGAGGCGCTGGAGCGCATCTTCGAGCGTTTCTTCCGCGTCGACGCGGCCCGGTCGCGCGCAACGGGCGGTACCGGTCTCGGTCTCGCCATCGTCAAACACGTCGCCGCTGCCCACGCCGGCGAGGTATCCGTCTGGAGCAAGGAAGGGTCCGGCTCCACCTTCACCCTCCGCCTGCCCGCCTTCGGCGGCACGGCGGTGGCAGTACCACCCTCGATCCCGCTGGAGGCGGCCACATGACCCGAGTACTCGTCGTGGAGGACGAGGAGTCCTTCTCGGACGCCCTGTCCTACATGCTGCGCAAGGAGGGCTTCGAGGTGTCCGTCGCGGCGACCGGGCCCGAGGCGCTGGAGACGTTCGACCGCAGCGGAGCCGATCTGGTGCTGCTGGACCTGATGCTGCCCGGCCTGCCCGGCACGGAGGTGTGCCGCTCGCTGCGGCAGCGCTCCAAGGTGCCGGTCATCATGCTGACGGCCAAGGACAGCGAGATCGACAAGGTCGTGGGCCTGGAGCTGGGCGCCGACGACTACGTCACCAAGCCGTTCTCCTCGCGCGAGCTGGTGGCCCGTATCCGCGCGGTGCTGCGCCGCCAGGGCGACGTCGTGGAGGAGCTGGAGACGGCCGTGCTGGCCGTCGGCCCGGTCCGCATGGACGTGGACCGGCACGTCGTGGCCGTGCGGGGCGAGCAGGTGCAGCTCCCGCTGAAGGAGTTCGAGCTGCTGGAGGTGCTGCTGCGCAACGCGGGGCGGGTGCTGACCAGGGGCCAGCTCATCGACCGGGTCTGGGGCGCCGACTACGTGGGCGACACCAAGACGCTGGACGTGCACGTCAAGCGGCTGCGCGCGAAGATCGAGTCCGACCCGTCGAACCCGCGCTGCATCCTGACCGTGCGCGGCCTGGGCTACAAGTTCGACGCCGTCGAGGAGTAGGCGGCAACGAGAAACCCCGGTACCGCCCGGTACCGGGGTTTTCTCGTGCGATCGTCAGTGACCCTCTTCCGCCGCGGTGGCGGACGGGGTCGGCGTCGGCGAGGGAGCCGCGGTGGCGCCCGGCGCCGGCGGGTAGTCCTTGAACTCGCGGCTGCGCGTGACCACAGGCACGTTCAGGGACACGACACCGGCGTTGGCGAACTGGAGGTCCAGTTTGATGCTTTCGCCGCCCCTGAGGCTCTTGGGGATCGCCTCGAGCATGATCTGGGGCGCGGGCTTGCCGGTGTTGACGAGCGTGTTGGTCGGGAGCTGGATCGGCGCGGTGACCTTCACCGTGCCCATGTCGCCCGCGGAGACCGCCTGGAGCGTGTCGGCGGCGCCCGCGGTGTTGAGGATGTTGAGGTAGACGGGGGCGGAGCCGCGCCACGGAAGCTGGGCTCCGGAGTCGGGGCCGAGGATGAACGCCTGCGGGATGTGAATGCCGCTCTTGCCGTACGCGCCCTTATCGATCAGCACTTGTGCTTCGTTGGGGGCGTAGGGCTTGTTGGTGGTGGCGTCGAAACCGGCCGCGCAGCCCGCGAGCGCGGGGGCTGCCAAGAACGCGGCGGCTACGGCAATCCAGCGACGGCTGGTCACGGGCGGGTACTCCTTGGTCTTGCGCAGGTGTCGCGCGTGCGTGATGTGCAGCGCCCACCATATCCACCCCAATGCAAGGTCATATCCGCACCCCCGCAGGTCATTCGCTATGTCCGGAAATGCGATTCATAGAGTTGAGCGCTTGTCAAGCCCCAATATGCGGCTTTGACCTGCAGTTATGAGGATTTCACTGTTCCGGGAGGCTGTGGATGCGTGGTACCCTGGAGTACAGCGGAAGGGGTACTTGTCACATGACTTTCCAGGTCGGCGACACTGTCGTCTACCCCCACCATGGGGCTGCTCGGATCGAAGCAATCACGACGCGATCCATCAAGGGTGAGGAAAAGACCTACCTGGTGCTCAAGGTCGACAAGGGCGACCTTACCGTCCAGGTGCCAGCTGAAAACGCAGAACTCGTCGGCGTGCGCGATGTTGTCGGTCAGGAAGGCCTTGAGCGGGTTTTCGACGTCCTTCGGATGCCGCACACCGAGGAGCCGACCAACTGGTCTCGTCGCTACAAGGCCAATCTCGAGAAGCTCGCCTCGGGTGATGTCAACAAGGTCGCCGAAGTCGTTCGGGACCTGTGGCGGAGGGACCGCGAGCGCGGCCTGTCCGCGGGGGAGAAGCGGATGCTCGCCAAGGCTCGTCAGATCCTGGTCAGCGAGTTGGCTTTGGCTGAGAAGACCAATGAGGACAAGGCTGAGGCCCTGCTCGACGAGGTCCTCAACTCCTGAACACGAATCTTCCACGGGTGGGCGTCGGAGTCGACGTCCACCCGTTCTCGTCAAGCGACTCAGCCCGCGAGCTCAACCTCGCGGGCCTGCACTGGCCGGGTGAGACCGGCCTCGAAGGCCACTCCGACGGCGACGCCGCGGCGCACGCCGCCTGCGACGCCCTGCTGTCGGCGGCCGGCCTCGGTGACCTGGGCCGGCTGTTCGGCAGCGCCGACCCGCGCTGGGCGGGCGCCTCGGGCGCCGCTCTGCTGGAGGAGACCGCCCGCCAGGTACGCGCCGCGGGCTTCGAGATCGGCAACGTGGCTGTCCAGGTGGTCGGGAACCGTCCCAAGCTGGCCCCGCGCCGCGAGGAGGCCGAGAAGGCACTCAGCGCGGCCGTGGGGGCGCCCGTGAGCGTCTCCGCCACCACCACCGACGGGCTGGGCCTGACCGGGCGTGGAGAGGGCGTCGCGGCCATCGCGACGGCGCTGGTCGTCAACCTTTCCTGAGTTTCCCGCGTCATACGTAGGGACGCGTGAGGGTGTCCTGGCGGGTCGTCGCCTAGCCCGCCTGATTCGGAGGCGGCGGTTCGTCACTGGCGCGGTACGGACCGCCGCCTTCTCATGCGTAGTTTGCCTGATCAGAGGGTATGTGTCCCCAAGACATGTGAACGTCTCGGGGGGAGCTACACATGATCGGCGCGATTGTTTCCGCAGTAGTCATCGGCGCCATCGTCGGTGCGCTGGCCAGACTGCTGGTGCCCGGCAGGCAGAACATGTCCATCGGCGTGACCCTCATCGTCGGCATCGTGGCCGCCCTGATCGGCACGCTGATCGCGCACGCGTTCGGCTGGGCCGACACGAGAGGCATCGACTGGCTGGAGCACATACTCCAGCTCGCTCTGGCCGTCATCGGTGTGCTGCTCGTGACCCGCATGGGCATGGGGCGCGGCCGCGGTGGTGGCCGTACAGGCCGAACCATGACCTGACCTGCGCCTTCGTAACAGCGATGCATAAACCCGGTAGATCGGGTAGCCACCTCCCCGTGAGGATGAACCGCTCACCCTCATGGGGAGGTTTCACATCATGACCATCGAATCCATCCTTGGCGCCATCGTGATCGGCGCCGTGATCGGCGCAATCGGTCGTCTGCTGCTTCCCGGCAGGCAGGCCATCGGGTGGATCCTCACCATCGTCGTCGGCATCGTCGCGGCCCTCGTGGGCACGTTGCTCGCGCAGGTGCTGGGCGTGGAGACGACCCCCGGCATCGACTGGATCGAGCTGGTGATGCAGGTGGTGCTCGCCATCGTCGGTGTGGGCCTGGTCGCCGGGCTCAAGCGCGGCTCCCGCGTCTGACGCCCCCGGCCAAGGCGGGATACATCAGAAACATCGACCCGCCCGGGATCTCCCGGGCGGGTCCGCGCATGCGCTGAATCAGTCCTCGGGCGGGCGCGGGGTGCTGCGCAGCCTGCCGGACGGGGCCGGCGTGTCGTCGTGGATCACCGGGTGCGGGGCGGTGTCCTCCAGCTCCTCGCTCTGCTGCTCGCTCTCGTCTGCGGTCTCCGGGCCGTGGGCGGGGTCGGGGGTGCGCTCCTCGTCCTCGAAGACGGGGTGCGGCTGGGTGTCGGCGTCCTCGCCGTTCTCGTCGTTCTCGTCGTAGGGGCGGGGGTGGACCAGGACGTCGGCGGGCTTGACGCGGTCGCCCCAGCGGACGGGGCGCTTGGGGGCCTCCTCGGGTGTCTCGGGTTCCTGCACGTCCGTGTGGACGGGCTCCTGAGAGGGCTGGGACGGGTCCTGTAACGGCTTCACTGGCTCCTCCTCCTGTACGGCCCACTCGGCCACCCGCGTCGAGACAGGGAGGGTCTCAGGGGCGACAGGAGGGGTCTCGGGGGCGGCGGTGGGGCCGACCACCGGCGTGCTCTCCAGCAGCGCGGGCGCGGGCGCCTCGGTGGCCAGCGGGGGAGCCGCCTGGGGGCGGTGGAAGGGCACGAGGTCCTGCTCCGCCCCGTGGTCCGCGGCCTCAGCGCGTTCCGGGCCACGTACGTGCTTGATCAGCAGTAACCACAGCCACAACGCCAGGGCCAGCATGACCCACGGCGCCAGCGCCACGCCCACGGCGGTCTGGCGCGCGTCGAAGGCGAAGCGCACGGCCGTGGCCACGTTCACCGCGGCGGCGGCGACGATCAGCAGCACCAGCACGAACGCCGCCTGCACCCGGACCAGCATCCTGGCCGGGCGCAGCAGCAACACGCCGATCAGCGCGATCAGCAGGAGCGCGTCGAAGGCCGCCGGATAGAGGAAGGCGAGGTCGGGCCTGGCCTCGCCGGTGAGGGCCAGCGCGCGCAGGTCGTCGAAGGAGAGCGCGCACGCGGCCGCGGTGAGGGCGGCGACCGCGAGCCCCGCCAGGGCGATGCCCAGACGGCGGAGCGTAGAGGGGGGAGTCACGTCCATGGCGGTTTCGAGCCTACAGAACAATGATGGTCAGGACCGATCAAGGGAGACCCGCTCATGGCAGAGCTGTCGGAAGATGTCCGCAAACTCCTGGACACGCCGAATTACGCGACGGTGACGAGCCTGAATCCCGACGGAGGGCCGCAGTCGTCGGTGGTGTGGGTGCGTACGGACGGGGACGACGTCCTGTTCTCGACCGCGAAGGGGCGCAGGAAGCCGCGCAACTTCGAGCGCGACCCGCGAGCCAGCCTGCTGGTCATCGATCCGCAGAACCCCTACCGATACGTGGAGGTGCGCGGGCGGGTGACCATGACGCCCGACCCCGAGGGCGAGCTCATCGAGGAGCTGTCGCAGAAGTACCAGGGCACGTCCTGGACGGACAAACCGGGCACCGAGCGTCTCATCGTGCGGATCTCTCCGGACAGGGTCTTCTTGCGGGGTTGATTTAGCGACGTGGTAAGCGCGTCGAGGCGTTAGCCTTGCCTTCGTGAGCCTGCACATCTACGACACCAGCACGCGCGCCATCCGTGAATTCGTTCCGGTCGAAGCCGGCCGGGCGTCGATTTACCTGTGTGGGGCCACCGTGCAGGCTCCGCCGCACATCGGTCACATCCGCTCGGGTGTGAACTTCGACGTGCTGCGGCGCTGGCTGACGCGGTCCGGGTACGACGTGACGTTCTGCCGCAACGTCACCGACATCGACGACAAGATCATCAGGGTGTCCGCCGAGGAGGGCGTGCCCTGGTTCGTCGTGGCCGAGCGCAACCAGCGGGCCTTCACCTGGGCGTACGACACGCTCGGCTGCCTCCCGCCGACCGTCGAGCCGCGCGCCACGGGGCACGTCCCCGAGATGATCACGCTGATGGAGCGGCTGATCGAGCGCGGTCACGCGTACGCGTCCGGCGGCGACGTCTACTTCGACGTGCGCTCCTACGCCGACCGCTACGGCTCCCTGTCCAACCAGAAGCTCGAGAACATGCGGGGCGCCGGCGACACCGACGACGAGTCGTGCAAGCGCGACTCGCGCGACTTCGCCCTGTGGAAGGGCGAGAAGCCGGGCGAGCCCACGTGGCCGACCCCGTGGGGCCCCGGGCGTCCGGGCTGGCACCTGGAGTGCTCGGCGATGGCCACGAAGTACCTCGGCCCGACGTTCGACATCCACGGCGGCGGGATCGACCTGATCTTCCCGCACCACGAGAACGAGATCGCCCAGTCCCAGGCGGCCGGCGACGGCTTCGCCCGCAACTGGATGCACAACGGCATGCTCAAGATCGGCGCCGAGAAGATGAGCAAGTCGCTCGGCAACTCGCTGCTGATCCCCGAGATGGTGCAGAAGGTCCGCCCCGTGGAGCTGCGCTACTACCTGGCGGGGCCGCACTACCGCTCCTCCATCGAGTACTCCGAGGAGGCGCTGCAGGAGGCCGCGGCCGCGTACCAGCGCATCGAGGGCTTCGTCACGCGCGCCGCCGAGGTCATCCACGACGTCGATGCCGACGCGCCCCTCCCGCAGGCCTTCGCCGACGCGCTCGACGACGACCTCGGCACGCCGCAGGCGCTCGCCGTCGTGCACGAGGTCGTGCGCGAGGGCAACGTGGCGCTGTCGCGCGGCGACAAGGAGGCCGTCGCCCGGCTGCTGGCCGAGACCCAGAACATGCTCGACGTGCTGGGCCTCGACCCGCGCTCGCCGCAGTGGCGCGGTGCGGGCTCCGACCTGACGCCCGTCGTGGACGCGTTGGTGGCGGTGGCGTTGGAGCAGCGGAAGGCGGCCAGGGAGCGTAAGGACTACGCGGCTGCCGACGCCATCAGGAACCAGCTCGCCGCGGCCGGCATCACGGTCGAGGACACGCCGCACGGGGCGCGCTGGGAGCTCAGCCACTAGCTGCATCGAACCGAGCCGGCGGGGCTTGCTGGGGCGCGGCCACCAGTACTATGCCCGGCGGGGCTTGCTGGGAGCTCAGCCATCAGCACTCCGCCCGGCGGGGCTCGCTGGGAGCTCAGCCACCAGCGTTGGTGGAGCAGGTTAGCCGGGAGCTTGGTGGAGCAGGTTTGCCGGGAGCTCAGCCCCCTGGCACCAGCCCCGAGCCCTGTGATCTCGGTGGCTCAGGCTGACCGGCGGCCCGAGTACCCTTGTTGCCATGGCAGCAGGCGGTAGGGCTTCGGGCAGGCCCGCGAAGAAGAAGGGCCCGTCCAAAGGCACCGGGGGGCAGAAGCGCCGGTCGCTGGAGGGCCGCGGCGCGACCCCGCCCGCCGAGATGCGTCACTGGTACAAGGACAAGGCGCGCGCCGAGCGCGTAGCCCGCGAGGAGCGCGGCGGCACCGGCCGCCCCGCCCCCGCCAGGCAGCGCCGCTCCGAGGACGCCCCGGAATACATCGGCGGCCGCAACCCGGTCCTGGAGGCCCTCCAGGCCGGCGTCCCGGCCAGCGCCCTCTACGTTGCTCAGCGCGTCGACAACGACGACCGCGTACGCGACTCCATCAAGGTCGCTGCCGAGCGCGGCATCGCCCTCCTCGAAGTCACCCGCGACAAGCTCGACCGCCTGACGGAGGGCGCCGTACACCAGGGCGTCGCACTTCAGATCCCGGCCTACGACTACGCGCACCCGTCGGAGCTGGTGGACCTCGCCCAGGACGCCGCCGAGGTGCCCCTCATCGTCGCCCTCGACTCCGTCACCGACCCCCGCAACCTCGGCGCCATCGCCCGCTCCGCCACCGCGTTCGGCGCCCACGGCCTGCTCATCCCGTCCCGCCGCTCGGCCGGCGTCACGGGCGGCGCCTGGAAGACCTCGGCGGGCACCCTCGCCAACCTCCGCGTCGCCCGCGCCGCCAACCTGACGGCCGCCCTACGCGAATACCGCGAAGCCGGCCTCTTCATCCTCGGCCTCGACGGCGCCGGCCAGACCGACATCGGCGACGCCGAGCTCCTCGCGGAGCCGCTGGTGGTCGTGGTCGGCTCGGAGGGCAAGGGGCTGTCGCGGCTGGTGCGGGAGCAGTGCGACGTGGTGGTGCGGATTCCTATGCAGGCGGCTGCCGAGTCGTTGAACGCGGGGGTGGCGGCTGGGGTGGCGCTGTATGAAGTCGCTCGTCACAGGCGTCTCTAGCGTCTACACTGGTAGGCCGTGCCGACGTAGCTCAATCGGCAGAGCATCTGTCTTGTAAACAGAAGGTCAGGGGTTCGATTCCCCTCGTCGGCTCTGCGTGTAGAGGCCCCTGAACTGGTGTTTCCGGTTCAGGGGCCTCTACGTTTGTAAGGACAATCGTGAGTTCCGATAGCACGAGAGCCATCCGCCGACGGTCTTGCGAAGACGCGGTGGCCGCCTGCAAGTGGATGACGTGGGGCGCAGACCCTGAGGGTGATCGCCGAGTCGGGCCGCTACGACGTGGACGGGAACGCCGGCGTGAATCTGGGGCTTGTCCAGATCCACGTCCGTCCAGCGAAGATTGAGCAGATCGCCGCGACGAACGCCTGCGTGAGCGGTCAGCGGGAGCTGGGCCCGTTCAGCGGGGTTGTTGGGCAGCAGCTCGTCTACGAGCACGACGTCAGTGAGGGCCTTGCGGAGCACTATGTGGACGTGCTTGTCGGTGTTCGCGGCGAGTGGCCGCCTTTCCTGCCTCCGCTTGTCAGCAGGTCGTAGCGGCGGCTCTTGGTTGAAGAGTGACAGGGAGGTCGCTGAGGGCATGCGGTTCCATGGTCATTGCCGGATTGCACTCATAGGGGATCAAGCGGCGGCGCGGCGCGCCGCCGTACCCCGGCCCTCCGGCCGCCCGCCGTCCGGGCGTGGGGCCTGGGAGCCGGTCCCGGACGGCGGCGGGACACCGGGCCGGGCGCCGCACGCCGGCCCCGTCGTACCAACCGGACGCATTGGCCGGGGTTGCCGCGCCGCCGCACAGATGCTGCTCGAATGCCGGTGTGCGGGCGATGATCGCCAGACGGTAGGAGGAAGCCGCGGGCGCGAGCACGAATAAGTAGCAGATGCATCGCCGACCGAGATGTGGACGCTCAGAGCCGCGTGGCATCATCACGGTATGACGCATCCCGGCATGGAGGAAATCCGCGAGCGCAGGCGGTGGGTCTTGTCCCAGATGGCGGAGCAGGGCGGAGACCGCCTGAATCTACCGCCGGGCGATCAACCGTACACGTGCCCATGCTGCTTCCATCCCACCCTTCAGTACCGCGGCGGCTGTGGGTACTGCGAAGAATGCGATTGGGAGGACGACGGTCAGGATGATCACAACGCCGATGTCGTCATGGGCGGCCCCAACGGGTCGGACAGCTTGACTGCAGCTCGACAGCGCTACCGCGATATGCGGGGACTGCCGCCGCTGGACCTGTGACAGCAATTGGCCGCGAACGGTGCCAGATCAGTCTCGTGTAGGAACTGGCGCCTTAAATTATGACCTGCTGAGAGTTGCAGTACGGACCGCGCACATCATCTGGCCTGCTCTTAACTGTCTGAACCATGATCGGCCGAGCTTGATCCGCAGGTTCTTCGTTCGCGGTCGGGCGTTACGCCGCAGCAGCTCTGTATGCCGCCGAGGAAGCTCAAGATCCGGTCTTCTCTCCGTAGGTGCCAGCGGCCTAATCTTCGTGCTCATGGCTCGCACCACTTCCAAGCCCTCGGTCGACATCACGCAGGTGTTGCCCGAGTTGGGCGCGTACGCACGAACGGCTGTCCGGCTTCACCCCCGGCCAGGGAAACCGAGCATGCATGACAGCCACATTGGAGGACCGCTGTTCTGG
>NZ_VSEY01000030.1 GCF_008086045.1 Nonomuraea sp. PA05
GCAGGGGCGGGGCGCGCTGCCGCCGGAGGAATGCCGGCGGGCCTGCGTCCTGGCGGAGAAGATGGCCGACGCGCACCGGGCGTGGCGGGCCAGCCTCGCCGGGGTCACGCTCGCCGACATCCTGGCCGAGCTGCCCGCGCACGCGCCCCGGCGCACCAGGTCCATCCTCGCCGGCAGGCCATGAGAAGGGCGCACGTGCGATCGATCACGCACGTGCGCCCTCAGCCCTTCAGGGTTACTCGCTCACCTCGATGGCGGCTCCGGGGCACACCACGGCGGCCTCGCGGACCGCCGCGTGCTGGTCCTCGCCCGGCTCGGCGTTCAGCAGGACCACGATGCCGTCATCGTCACGCTGGTCGAACACCTCGGGGGCGACCAGCACGCACGAGCCGGCGCCACAGCACTTGTCCTCGTCGACGGTGACTCTCATATCAGGGTTCCCTCCTCGTGAATCGATGTCACCAGCGGACCGGCACCGTACGCAGGCCGCCGACCGCCAGCCCCTCCACCCGCTCCAGCTCCGCCACCGGCACGGCCAGCTCCAGCGCCGGCAGCTTGCGCAGCAGCACCTCCAGCACGACCTGCAGCTCCGTGCGGGCCAGCGACTGGCCCAGGCAGGAGTGGGCGCCGGAGCCGAAGGCCAGGTGCGCGTTCGGGCTGCGGGTCAGGTCCATCTCGGCCGCGTCCTCGAAGGCGCTCTCGTCGCGGTTGGCCGCGGCCATGCTGCAGATCACCGTGGTGCCCTTGGGCAGGGTCTCGCCGCCGATCTCCGCCTCCACGGGCAGGTAGCGGGGCAGGCCGAAGCCCGAGTTCGCGTCGAGGCGCAGCGTCTCCTCGACGGCGGTGCGGATCAGCGACGGGTCGGCCTGGAGCGCCTCCCAGCGGGCGCGGTCGGCCAGGAGCATGGAGACCATCTTGCCGATCATGTTCGCGGTGGTCTCGTGGCCCGCGACCAGCAGCGCCATGCCGGTGACGATGATCTGCAGGTCGGCCAGCCCGCCGTCGTCGGGGCCGCCGGCCGCGAGCAGCTCGCTGAGCAGGTCGTCGCCCGGCTCGGCGCGCTTGGCCGTGATGAGGTCCGACATGTACTGGAAGAACTCGGCCTGGGCGGTCTCGATCTCCTCCTTGCCGTACCTGGTCAGGTTGAGCAGCGTGTCCGACCAGTACGAGAACCTGTCACGGTCCTCGGCCGGCACGCCGAGCATGTCGCAGATCACGTACACCGGCAGCGGGAAGCCCAGCGCGGCCCGCAGGTCGCCGGGAGCGCCGCGCTTGACCAGGTCGTCGATGAGGTCCTCGGCGATCTGCGCCATCCGCGGCCGCATCGCGGCCATGCGCTTGGCCGTGAACCACTTGCCGACCAGGCGCCGCCAGTGCAGATGCCCGTCGCCGCTGTCGGGGATGATCGTGGCCACGTCGCTGTTGAAGACCCCGCCGCCGTCCGCCGACAGCCGGGCCGCGTCGGGCGCGGTGAGCTGGCGGGTGAAGCGGGGGTCGGCCAGCACCTGCTTGACGTCCTCGTAGCGGGTGATCAGCTTGGCCGCGTCGCCGCTGGGCAGCTTCACGTGCGCCACCGGGCACCCGCTGCGCAGCTCGGCCCACTCGGCGGGCGGGTCCAGCGCCGCGTCGTTGGGGATCGGGTAGCTCAGGACCTGCTCGTTCACACTCATTCGGCATTCTCCTCGTGCGCGGATCGGACGACCGCCACCGGGCGGCCGGTGTTCATGCCCGGGTCGCCGCCGTCACGCCGTGACGGGACGGGCAGTGAGGTGCTGCTGTCTCAGTACGCGGGCCTGCTTGGCCATGTTCCAGCCGAGCACGCCGGTGACCTGGCCGTTCTCCTGGTAGAGCGCGGCGAAGCGGCCCTGCTCCGGGTCGCCTTCCGCGACGCTCACCTCGGCCGCCGCTGACAGCAGGCCGTGGGCCTGGATCTTGGCGTCGTACTGGTCGGTCCAGAAGTACGGGATCGGCTCGTACGGGCGGTCGGCGCCGAGCACGTTGGCCGCCACCACCTGCGCCTGCTCGGTGGCGTTGGTGCGGTTCTCCAGGCGCAGCCGCCTGCCCAGCCCCTCGTGCTGCCAGGACGCCACGTCGCCGACGGCGTACACGCCTTCGGCGGCGCGGCAGCGCGAGTCGCACTCCACGCCGTCGCCCAGCGCGAGGCCGCTGCCCTCCAGCCAGCCGGTCGCGGGCCGGCAGCCGATCGCCACCACGACCGCGTCGGCGGGCAGCAGCTCGCCGGTGGCCAGCCGCACCCCGGTGACCCGGCCCTCGGCGGACGTCAGCTCCTCCACCGCGACGCCGAGCCGCAGTGCCACCCCGCGTTCGGCGTGCGTGCGGGTGAGCAGCTCGGAGGCGGGGCCGCCGAGCTGGTCGGCGAGGATCGCCGGGCCGAGGCCGACGAGGGTGACGTCGAGGCCCAGCTTGCGGGCGGTCGCGGCCACCTCGCCGCCCAGCACACCCTCGCCCACGACCACCAGCCGCCTGGCGGCGGTCAGGTGGGCGCGCAGGGTGAGCGCGTCGTCGAGGCCGCGCAGCTCGTGCACCCCCGCGAGCCCACGCTGCCCCGGGAGACGGCACGGCGTCAGGCCCGTCGCGATGACGACGGCGTCTCCGCGCAGCACCCGGCCGGTGACCGTGCGCACCTCGCGGGCGGCGGCGTCGAGGAAGGCGGCGGGCTCGCCGCGGACGAACTCCGCGTCCAGCGCGTCGAGCTGCGCCTGCGTACGGAGCTGGGCGCGGGACGGCTCCCAGTCGCCGGCCAGGACCTGCTTCGACAGCGGCGGCCGGTCGTAGGGGAGGTGCGGCTCGGCGTCGAGCAGCGTGAGCCGCCCCTGGTGGCCTTGACGCCGCAGCGCCTCGGCCGTGCTCAGGCCGGCGGCAGAGGCGCCGACGATCAGGACGCTGCCGGGCGTGGTCACGCCGCTCCGCTCCGGTGGGAGGCCGTCCTACCTGCAGAAATCCGCATAGGTCGTAGTCCTTTCCCTCGTGTCGCCCACAGATTACCCTACATCTGTAGGAAAACCTGCACATGTAGTGAGACGGTAGGGTGAAGTCGTGGCCACGAGCAGAGGAAGCACCACCCCGACGGGCGACCGGCGCGTGCGCCGCACCCAGGCGGCCCTGGCGCGGGCCCTGCTGCGGCTCGTCGAGGAACAGGACCTGTCCCGCGTCACCGTCGCCGACGTCGCCGAGCTCGCCGGCGTGAGCCGCTCCACCTTCTACGACCACTACCGCGACGTGCACGAGCTGGCCGAAGCCGCCTGCACCGCGATGATCGACGGCCTCATCGAGTCGCTGCCGGGAGACTTCAACGCCGCCGACCCCGGGCGGGAGGCCACCGAGTCGCTGGAGGCGTTCTTCGGCAGCCTCGCCGAGCACGCCGGGCTCTACCGGGCGTTGCTCGGGCCGCAGGGCAGTGCCCGGGTGGCCGATCACATCCGGCATCGCAGCACCGTGGCCATACAGGAGCGGCTGCGGGAGGCTGTGGAGAGCGCCGAGGTGCCTGAGATGGCGCGGCCGTTGCTGGAGTTGCCGCTTGACGTGCCGGCGGCGTTCACGGCGGGGGCGCTGATCGGGGTGGCCGCGGAGTGGCTGCAGGGTGGGTGTACGCGGTCGCCGGGGGAGATGGCGGCCTTGACGTGGCCGTTGTTCCACTCGCTCTTCCGCATCGACGCTCGTCCCGCTTGATCGCCGGTGATTGTGCCGATGCGCGCGACCGGCGGACGGGGGAGCATCGGACGTGGCGTCTTCCTGGGCCCCGGAAGGAGATCACGCGATGGCGGCATTTCCCAGAGCGGCACGGATCGCGGCCGCGGCACTGCTCACCACGACCCTGCTCCCCGCGACGGCCTCGGCACGGGCGGCGGTCACTCCGGTGGACGTCCCGAGAGCCGCCCCGGTGGACGTCCCCAAGGTGGAGGGCCCGCTGCCGGGCGACCTGCCGGGCGACCCCGCCTCGCCCGAGCTGTCGGAGACCTACCCCTGGCTGGCCACCGACGCCGACCTGCGCGCCCTCGGCTATGTCGAGCAGGAGTTCCACCTGTCGGGCAACGCCGACGCCTACAGCGCCACGGGCGAACTGCTCGCCCCGGACGTCCCGTACAGGACCAGGGTGGTCGTCCGCCGCCCGGCGAGCCAGGCCAAGTTCAACGGCACCGTGCTGATGGAGTGGCAGAACGTCACCGCCGGATACGACCTGGACGCCCTCTGGAGCACCGAGCAGCTCACCCGCGCCGGGTACGCGTGGGTCGGCGTCTCCGCCCAGCGCGTCGGAGTGAACCAGCTCCGCCAGTGGAGTCCCGCCCGCTACGGCACCCTCGACGTCACCGGCGGCGGCCGGTTCATGACCGACCAGCTCTCCTACGACGTGTTCTCCCAGGCGGCCCAGGCCATCAGGACGTCGGCCCGTCCCACACTGCTGGGCCGCCTGCGCGCGGACACCGTGCTGGCCGTCGGCGCCTCGCAGTCGGCCGGACGGCTGACCGTCTACTACGACGCCGTGCTGCCGCACATCGAGAGCGTCTTCGACGGGTACGGCCAGATCGTCGGCCCCGCCCCCACCCGGGCCGGCGCGGAGCCGGTGTTCCAGGTGCTGTCGGAGACCGACGTGCGCACACCCGTGCGCCCGCCGGACACCGAGCGGTTCCGCCGCTGGGAGGTGGCGGGCAGCGCGCACTCCGGCTGGCACGGTTACAGCGCCCGCGCCCCGCTGCTCGCCCGCGATCTCGGGAGCGCGCCGACGTACACGTGCGACAGGCCGCCCTTCAGCCGCGTCCCGCTGCACCACGTGCTGGCCGCCGCCTACGATCACCTGACCCGCTGGGCCCGGCGGGGTGCCGCGCCGCCCGTGGCGCCGCCGCTGGAGTTCGCCCCGGACGGCACCAAGGCCCGCGACGAGCTGGGGCTGGCGCGCGGCGGCATCCGGTTGTCGCAGGTGGCGGCGCCCACGGCGCTGAACACGGGCGACAACTCCGGCGAGACGTTCTGCGTGCTGTTCGGGACACACGTCCCGTTCGAGCAGGAGCAGCTCGACGAGCTGTACCCGACGCACGGCCACTACGTGGCGGCGGTCGTCCGCGCGGACGCTCACAACCTCAAGGCCGGTTACCTGCTGCCCGGCGACGCCCGCCAGAACCTCGCCGACACGCGGCCGTGACCGCCGGGGTCACCAGGGCATGGGGGTCCCGTCCCAGGAGAAGAAGCCGCCGGTGGGGCCGTCGTCCGGCAACAGCGCCAGCCTGACGGCCCCCGCCGCGGCCTCGGCGGGATCGCCGTCGCTCCCGGCGGCCCGGTCGTTGAGCTCGGTCCGCCGCAACCCCGGGGCCAGCGCGTTCACCTTGAAACCGGCCTCGGCCAGGGTCTGGGCGTAGAAGAGCGTCAGGGCGTTCAGCGCCGTCTTGGACGAGCGGTACGCCGCGCCGGCGCCTCCCGCCACCGCGAACCCCTGCGCGGGGTCCGTGCTCAAGGTCAGCGAGCCGGTGCCGCTGGAGACGTTCACGATGCGGGGGGCGGGTGAGCGGCGCAGCGCCGGGAGGAAGGCGTTGGTGACGGTGAGCACGGCGAAGAGGTTCGTCTCGAACGTGCGGCGGAAGCTCGCCGCGTCGGCCTCGTCGGGACGCCTGTCGTCCACCATGATCCCGGCGTTGTTCACCAGCACGTCCAGGCTGCCCACCAGCCGCGCGGCGGCGGCGACGCTGTCGTCGTCGGTGACGTCCAGCAGCAGCGGCCTGGCGCCGCCGCCGATCTCGCTTGCGGCCCGCTCTCCCCGTGCGGCGTCGCGCGACCCGACGTAGACGGTCAGCCCGGCCGCCGCGAGCTGCCGCGCGATCTCCTTGCCGATGCCCTTGTTGGCCCCGGTGACCAGGGCGATGGAATCCTTCGACGTCGCAGAGTGGTTCATACCGTTGACCCTTCCGCGCAGGTACGGGCCGCATCCAGGGACAACCGATCCCTGGCAGCCGGCATTGGAGGAGACGCGTGGCGAAACAGGAACTGGCCCGCTTCCTGCGGGCACGGCGCGAAAGCCTGCCGCCCGCCGACGTCGGCCTGCCCGCCGACCGGCGCCGCCGCACCCCCGGCCTGCGGCGGGAGGAGGTGGCCGAGCTCGCGCACATGTCCGTGGACTACTACGTACGGCTGGAGCAGGCGCGCGGGCCGCGGCCGTCGCCGCGCATCCTCGACGCGCTCACCGGCGCGCTCCGGCTCACCCGCGCTGAGCGGCGGCATCTGTTCCAGCTCGCGGGCACCGGCCCCACGCCGCCGCCTGGGCCGGTGCGCAGCGTCCGGCCGCAGGTGGCGGCGTTGCTGGAGCGCATGCCCGACACGGCGGCCATCGTCACTGACGCCGCCTATGACGTGCTCGCCTGGAACCCGCTCGCGCAGGCCGTCCTGGGTTATGACCAGCAGCTCAACCTGGCCCGCCGCCGCTTCGCCGACACTGGAGGGTTCGGCTACGTCGAGTCGTCCAGCGCTGAGGAGTTCGGCCACATCGCCGTCTCCCGGCTGCGTCGCGCCGCCGAACGCTACCCGCGCGACGAGGCACTCCAGCTCCTCCTGACGGAACTACGCGCGGGCAGCGAGGAGTTCGTGCACATCTGGAACACCGACCCGGTCCACGAACCAGGCCACCGCACCAAGGTCGTGCAACACCCGGAGGTGGGAGCGCTGCGCCTCAACTGCGACGTCCTCCTCGTCCCCGACGACGACCAGCAGGTCGTCTTCATCACCGCCGACGCCGGCACCCCCTCCGCCCGCGCACTCCGCCACCTGTCCGCCTCGGTACGGTGAGCAACCCGCCCCCCGCCCCCGCTTTGCCCTCGAACACCTCTTCGATTAAGCTCCTCCCGTGGCCCTCACCCTCACCCTGGAGTCGGCACGAAAACTGGCCGTGATGTGCCAGCAATTGGGCGGCCCACGCCCCGGCAGCGACCTGGCGGGCCTGCGCTCGATCCTGCGCAGCCTCCGCTGCCTGCAACTCGACCCGGTGAACGCGGTGGCCCGCAGCCACCTCCTCGTCCTCTGGAGCCGGGCGGGCCACTACGACCTCACCGCCCTCGACACGCTCCTCTGGCAGGAGCGCTGGCTGTTCGAATACTGGGCCCACGCCGCCTCGATCGTGCTGGCCGAGGACTACCCGATCCACCACCTCATGATGCGCCGCCACGCCGCCGGCGACTCCGACCACGCCCGCATGGTGCGCGGCTGGCTCGACTCCAACGACGCCTTACGCCGCCACGTGCTCGACCGGCTGCGCGACGAGGGCCCTCTCCCGCCGGGCGCGTTCGAGGACCTCGCGGCGGTGCCGTGGAAGTCCACCGGCTGGACCAACGGCCGCAACGTCGAACGCATGCTGGACTTCCTGTGGACGCAGGGCCACATCATGGTCGCCGCCAGACAGGGCCGCACCCGCCACTGGGACCTCGCCGAGCGCTGGCTCCCCGACTGGGCGCAGTCCGCGCAGCTGTCCGAGGAGGAGGCGGTGACCCAGGCGGCCGAGCACGCCCTGCGCGCCCTCGGCGTGGCCCGCGCCGCCGACATCGACAACCACTTCACCCGGAGCCGCTACCCGGGCCTGCCCGCCGTGCTCTCCGCCCTGCACCACTCTCAGCGCGTCGTCCCCGTCACCGTCGAGGGCGGCGACGAGACCTGGTACGCGCACGTGGACGCCCTCGCCCTGCTGGAACGCGACGCCTGGCAGCCGCACACCACGCTGCTGTCCCCGTTCGACAACCTCATCTGCGACCGCGAACGCACCCAGCGCCTGTGGGGCTTCGCGTTCCGCACCGAGATGTACGTGCCCAAGCACAAGCGGCAGTACGGCCACTACATCATGCCGATCCTGCACGAGGAGCGGCTGATCGGGCGGCTGGTGCCGCGCATGGATCGGCGGCGCGGGGTGCTGGAGATCGAGGGCGTCTTCCCGGAGGACACCGCTACGGAGGCGAGCGCTGTCCGGGCTGTCACGGGGGCGATCGAGGAGCTGGCGACCTTCGCTGGCGCACGCGAGATCGTCTACGGCGAGAAGGTGGCGGCTTCGTGGCGGGGCGCCGGGGTGGGGTAACGGGCCTGTTCCCTGCGGTATTCGGTCTGTGGCAGTCGTTACGGATGAGCCGCGGAGGCAGTTGGGCCGGTTTTGACGCCGGAGCGGGATGGGACCTCCCGGCTCCGGGGCAGCCCGACAGGTGACTGCAGGACGACGGCTCTCCCACCAGGAGCAGCGGTCGCGGAGAAGCAGGAATCGGGGGTACCCGCGATGCGGACCACCATCACCAAGTTCGCCGTCGCCGGCGCCGTAGGCGTAACGGGCCTGCTCGGCGCTGCGGCGACGGCCCAGGCCGACGTGGGCCAGGTTCGTGCCCAGGTCGCCCAGCCGGTGCCGGACGACGACGACCTCCGGGTGGCCGACCCTGAAGGCGCACCCGTACGTGCGGGGCCGGGGCCCGCGTACGAGATCGTCGATCGGATGGCTTACAGCGAGCCGGTGCAGTACGAGGAGACGGCCGGCTACATCGAGATGACGCCGGAGGAGGCCGCTCAGATCGCCGGGATGCTGCCGGGCGGTGAGATGCCTGGCGGTGAGATGATGCCGGGCGGCGAGATGCCGAGCGGTGAGATGATGCCGAGCGGTGAGATGATGCCGGGCGGCGAGATGATGCCGGGCGGTGAGATCGACGGTGACGGCACCTCCGGCGGTTCGGCGGCCCATGACGTGTACGGCGAGATGAACACCGGCGACCTGTCCGGTTCCTCCGCCGCCACACCCGGCCAGGCGACGGCCGGCTACTCAGCCGCGTACGTCGTCCAGCAGGTCGCGAACGCCATCGGCCCGAGCACCTCGCAGGACGCCTGGCTGGACGTGGGCGACGGCTACGTCTGGCTCGGCGACGTGGAGCCCGACTGAGCCTCGGCGCCCAAGGGCACGGCCCTGCGCCCGGCCCCTGAGGCAGCCTTCGCACAGGCTCCAGGAATGCGCCACCTCCTCCAGGCGATCACCGACCCGGATCCGGCACACCCGCGCCGGCCATGACCGCCCGGGGGACTGGCATCCTGGACGGATGCGACAAGTGACCGTCCTCGGCAGTTGCGGTGCGTTCCCCGAGCCGGGCCGCGCCTGCAGCGGTTTCGCCGTGGACTGGGACGGTTACCGGCTGCTGCTCGACCTGGGCTACGCCACGCTGCCGAGGCTGCTCGCGCACTGGCCGGACGGCGCGGTGGACGCCGTCGTCGTCACCCACGAGCACCCCGACCACTGCATCGACCTGCACGGCCTGTTCCGGATGCGTTTCTACGGCGACCCCGGCGGCCCGCGGCTGCCGCTGTACTGCCCGCCGGGCGTGCTCGACCGGCTCGGCGGGCTGGAGCCCGACGTCGATCTGCACGCGGTGTTCGACGTGCGTCCGCTGCCCGGCAGCCACCGGGTGGGGCCGTTCGCCCTCACCGGGCTGCCGCTGCCGCACTACGTTCCCAACGCAGGCATCCGCCTGGAGGCTGACGGGGTCGTTCTGGCCTACACCGGCGACACCGGTCCGACACCGGCGCTCGCCGAGCTGGGGCGCGACGCCGACCTCTTCATCGTCGAGGCCACTGACCGCGCCGGCGAGACCGGCCGCCCCACCCGCAATCTGCTGGCCTCCGCGGAAGCCGGTGAGTGGGCCGGGCGGGCGGGCGCGCGCCGGTTGATGCTCACCCACTTCTGGCCGGGCAACGACCGGGCCGCCGCCGTGGCCGCCGCCAGGAAGGAGTTCGGCGGCGAGGTGCTGGCGGCCGAGGAAGGCCTCACCGTCCCCCTCGGACGGAAGTGACCGGCCGCCCTCAGCCCAGCTCGACCCGCACCGGCCGTACGGAATCACGAACGATGATGTGCGTCCCCAGCAGCACATGCTGCGCGGGCGCCACCGCCTTCTCCTGCCGCCGTTCCAGCGCCAGCCGCACGGCCGTCCGCCCCAGCTCCTCGTGCGGCACGTGCACGGTGGTCAGGTCGATGTCCGCCGCCGGCGGCAGATCGTCGAACCCGACCATGGACACGTCATCAGGCACCCGCAGCCCGTGCTCCCGCAACGCCTGACGAGCCCCGGCGGCGATCAGGTCGTTCCCCGCGAAGACAGCGGTGAAGTCGGGCGGCCCCGCCGCGAGCCGTTCCCTGATCATGCGGTACCCCTCGCTCCGCTCCATCGTGCCGTCGGCCTCCAGCCCGGGGTCGTGCGGGACGCGGTGGTCGGCGAGGGCGTTGCGGTAGCCGGTGATGCGGCTGTCGGAGGTGGTGTAGCCCTCGTGCCGGCCGAGGAAGAGGATCCGCCGGTGCCCCGCCGACAGCAGGTGGCTGGTGATGGCGTACGCGCCGCCGGTGTTGTCGTACTCGACGACGAGGGCGGGCACGTCGGGCCCCAGCGTGGGGCGGCCGCACAGGACGAGCTGGGAGCCGGCCGCCGCGAGCGCGCGGGCGTAGTCGGCCATGCGTTCGCGGTAGGCGTCGTTGTTGACGACGTTCCCGACGAGGATGACGCACTCGGCGTGCTCCTGCCGCATGAGCTGGACGGTGGCCAGCTCGCGCTCCGCGTCGCCACCGGTGGTGCCGACGATGCACAGCTTGCCTTCGAGGGCGGCCTGCGTCTGCACCCCTTGCGCGACGTGCGCGTAGTGCGGCGAGACGACGGAGTTGACGATGATGGCGACGCTGCGGCTGCTGGCTCCGGCGAGGTTGCGGGCGTTGGCGTTGGCGACGTAGTCGAGCTCGCGCACCGCCTTCATGACCTTGCTGCGGGTCGCCGGGGCGCTCGGGTAGGAGCCGGACAGGATGCGGGACACAGTGGCCACCGACACGCCCGCGTGCGCGGCCACGTCGCGGATCGTCGTCGGCCGCTGCTCCCCGCTGTCGGACCGCCGGACCATGCCACCTCCCAGTGAAACACATGGGTAAACCGCTTACACGAATTGTTTCCACCTGGCTGGCGCAGTGTCAAATCATCCCGCCGACCGCCAGCCCTCCGCACTTAGGTAAAACGCTTGCAGGACGAAGCCGTCTACGGGCTCCATTTTCCCGGCTTATTGGCTTAGTATCCGCTTCATGTCGATGACCCGAGAGCGCTGGGAGGCCATGGCGGACCACCTGCTGGCCGCCGTGCAGCCGTACGCGACGGAAGGCTTCGCCCAGTACCGCCTGCCCGGCAAGGCCAGCAGGTCGGGGCCGGTGAGTGACGGGCTCGAAGGGTACGCGCGCACGTTCCTGCTCGCCGCGTTCAGGATCGCCGGAGCGCGCGGCGACGTGCCGGCGGGGCTGATCGAGCGGTACGCGAGCGGACTGAGCGCCGGCACCGACCCCGCGCACCCGTACGCGTGGCCCGCGCTGACCGACATGTCGCAGCAGCTCGTGGAGGCGGCCTCGATCGCGCTGGCGCTGCACGAGACCCGGCCGTGGCTGTTCGACCGGCTCTCGGAGGTGGAGCGGGAGCGGGTGGTGCGGTGGCTGGCCGGGTTCGTGGGGAAGCGGACTCCGGACAACAACTGGGTGATGTTCCGGGTGGTCGTCGAGCAGTTCCTGGCCGAGGTGGGCGGGCCGCACGAACCGTCCGAGATCGCCGGCGGCCTGGAGCGCGTCGAGGAGTGGTACGCGGGCGACGGCTGGTACTCCGACGGCAAGGGCAAGAACTTCGACTACTACTGCGGGTGGGCGCTGCACCTGTACCCGTCGCTGTGGGCCAGGATGAGCGGCGACACCGCCAGGCAGGAGCTGTACGCGGGCCGGCTGCGCCGCTTCCTGGAGCAGTACCAGCACTTCTTCGCCGCCGACGGCGGCCCGGTGCACCAGGGGCGGTCGCTGACGTACCGGTTCGCGACGGTCGCGCCGCTGTGGCTGGGGGCGCTCACCGGCGCCTCGCCCCTGCCGCCCGGCCGGACCAGGCGCATCGCCGGACGGGTGCTGAGCCACTTCGCCGAGCGCGGCGCGCCGGACGAGCGCGGCCTGCTCAACCTCGGCTGGTACGACGCGTTCCCGCCCATCGCGCAGTCCTACTCGGGCCCGGCGTCGCCGTACTGGGCGAGCAAGGCGTTCCTCGGCCTCCTGCTCCCGCCCGGACACCCGGTCTGGACGGCGCAGGAGGAGCCCGCGCCCGTCGAGCTGGCCGACCAGTCGCTCACCATGCCCGCCCCCGGCTGGTTGCTGCACACCACCAGCGCGGACGGTGTCGTCCGCCTCGTCAACCACGGCAGCGACCGCGACCGCGTCCAGTCTCCCGACGGCGACCCCGACCCGTACTACACCAAGCTCTCCTACACCACCCACACCGGCCCTGAAGTGGGCGAACGCGCCCCGGGCGTGGACAACCACCTGGCCGTCATCGCCCCCGGCGGGACCGCGTCGCTGCGCCGCTTCATCGAGCCGCTCGCCGCGGCCGACCGCTTCGCCGCCTCGGCCTACCAGGACGGCCCGGTACGCGTGGTGACCGCCTCCGTCGTGGACGGCGCCGCGGAGATCAGGATCCACCGCGTCACCGCCCCGGCCGGGCACCAGGTGCGGGACGGCGGCCACGCCCTGGCCGCCACGACCGCTCCTGACCTGCGAGAGGGCGACTCCCTCGCGCTGGCCCGCCGTCCGGACGGGCTGACCAGCGCCGTCCGCGCCCTGCACGGCTACTCGGGCACCGGCGTCGTCACGGCGGTGGACGCCAACGCCTTCGGCCGCCACTCCGCCGTCCCGTACGCCTTCGCGACGGCCCATCCGGGCGGCACCGCTCTCTACGTCAGCCTGGTGTGGCTGTCGGGGACGGCGGTGGAGCCGCCCGGTGTGTCCGTGCGGATCGAGGACGGCGAGACGGTCGTCCTGACCCTGGACGGGGGAGAGACGGTGACCGTCCGCATGGGGGACGTGCCCTCGGCGACACGGTCGCTTCTGGCCGGAGGGGCATGATCGGTATACGTTCGGGCGATACCGGAAGGAGTGCGTATCGTGCGATTACGGTTTCTGGCCGCGCTGGCGGCCTCGCTGGCCCTCGTCCTGCCCGCAGCCCCGGCCACCGCCGCGGCCCAGGACGACCTGCTGGAACGGCTGAAGGCCATCCCCGGGATGACTGTCGTATCGGAGACGCAGCCGTCCGGCTACCGCTTCTTCGTCCTGTCCTACACGCAGCCCGCCGACCACAGGAACCCCGGTCAGGGCACGTTCCAGCAGCGGCTCACCCTGCTGCACCGCTCCGAGCAGGCGCCCGTCGTGCTGGCCACCGGCGGGTACGGGCTGCCGGTGAATCCGACGGCCTCGCGCAGCGAGCCGACCCGGCTGATCGACGGCAACCAGGTGTCCGTCGAGCACCGGTTCTTCCGATCCTCGCGACCGTCGCCGGCCGACTGGGACGACCTGACCATCTGGCAGGAGGCGACCGACGAGCACCGGATCGTGCGGGCGCTCAAGACGATCTATGGCGGGAAGTGGATCCAGACGGGTGTGAGCAAGGGCGGCATGACCTCCGTCTATCACCGCCGCTTCTACCCGGACGACGTGGACGGCGTGGTCGCCTACGTCGCGCCCAACGACCCGATCAACCCGCTGGACCACGCCTACGACCGGTTCTTCGCTCGCGTCGGCACCCCGGAGTGCCGTACGGCGCTGGAGAACGTGCAGCGTGAGGCGCTCAAGCGGCGTGACCGGATGGTGGCGCTGCTGGAGGCGGACGCCGCGGGTAACGGCTACACCTTCGCCAGGACCCTGGGCAGTGCGGACCGGTCGTTCGAGATGACGGTTCTCGATACGGCGTGGGCGTTCTGGCAGTACATGAGCGTGGCCGACTGCGCGTCCGTGCCGCCGGCGACCGCCACGGACGAGGAGTTGTACGCGTGGATCGACAACGTGGCCTCGTTCGCGTTCTACACCGATCAGGGCCTGGAGTACTACACGCCGTACTACTACCAGGCGGCCACCCAGCTCGGCTGGCCCGATCTCGCGTTCCGGCATCTGCGGGGGCTGACCAGGTACCGGGGGCTCTACCAGCCCAACTCGGTGCTGCCTCCTGAGCTGCGCTCCCGGCATGATCCGCGGCCGATGCCGGACGTGGACCATTGGGTGCGTACGCGGTCGGAGCGCATGTTGTTCGTGTACGGCGAGAATGATCCGTGGAGTGCTGAGCGGTTCGCGCCGAGCAGGAGGGATTCCTACCTGTACGTCGCGCCGGGAGCCAACCACGGGGCCAACATCGGGTCGCTGCCCGAGCAGGAGCGGGCGGCGGCGACGGAGACGTTGTCGCGGTGGGCGGGGGTGCCGGCCGACGGCCGGCGGGCCGCCGAAAGCGTGCCTCTCCTTCCGGACGACCCCATGCTGCCCGATCGGCACCACCTTTCCTGACCACGCGGGGACACCGGGCCGCGAGGCGGCGGCCCGGTGTCGTCAGCTCAGGATGGTGGCCACGGCACCCCAGGACTTCAGCCGCTCCCTGACCTCGTCCCGCATCGGCAAGGCCAGCGCCTCCTCATGAGCGCGCTCCATCAACGCCCCGACGTTCACCCGATCCCCCGTCTCGGCCGACCGCACGGCGGCCTCGACCATGGCCAGACTCCCCAGGTTCCCCCGGATGGCGCCATCCGGCCGGCTCCCCGTCCGCACCGCCTCGACGAACTCCGCGAGCGCGCCCGCGATCTGCTCGTGCGCCCCCGGCATCACGTCCTCCTCCACCTCTCGCAGGCTGGAGGTGACGCGCGACTCCCCGTCCCAGGTGGCGGTGCCGCCGGCTGCGACGGCTCGCCACTCGCCGTTCCAGGACGTGTCGCGCCCT
Organism: Nonomuraea sp. PA05; assembly: GCF_008086045.1. Taxonomy (GTDB): domain Bacteria; phylum Actinomycetota; class Actinomycetes; order Streptosporangiales; family Streptosporangiaceae; genus Nonomuraea; species Nonomuraea monospora. Next base: position 14,757 of record NZ_VSEY01000030.1, read on the forward strand.
TCCGCGCACCAGCTCCCGGTGAACACGTACCGGGTGCCGTTGGAGAACAGGAAGGTGGCGGTCGCGGACGCGTCCCCCTGGAACCAGCTCCAGGACGGGTTCCAGCTTTCGCACACGACGGAGATCGGCTCGGCGCCGAGGAGGTGGCGGCTCGCGTCGAAGGCGTGGATGGCCATGTCGACCAGCAGCGGCTGGGGCATCTCCTCGCGGAACCCGCCGAAGTGCGGGGCGCGGTAGAAGCCGGTGGTGAGGAGGCCGGGTGGGCCGAGCTCCGCGACGCGTTCGCGGAAGGCGGTCAGGGCGGCGAAGTAGCGGCGGGACTGGCTGATCATCAGCAGGCGTCCGGCCGCCTCGGAGGCGGCGGCCTGGACGAGTGCCTCGGCGAGGGTCGGGGCGGCCGGCTTCTCGCACAGGACGGGGAGCCCGGCGAAGAGCGCCTCGATGTTGACGGCGCTGTGGGCCGCCGGGACGGTGACGTTCACGACCGCGTCGGGCTCGACGGCCGTGAGCAGCTCGCCGAGCGACCCGGCCACCACGGGCGGATCATCGGGGAAGACCGACCGCACAGCGGCCTTCGCCCGCCCCACGTCGAGATCCGCCACCCCCACCAGCTCGACCCCGTCCGCCGCCGCGATGGTCCGCAGCCACGCCACCCCCATGGCGCCCGCCCCCACCTGCACGAGGCGCAACGGCCGCACACTCACTGGGCGCTCTCCTTGTTGTGCATCGCACCCCGATACCCGTGCCCGTTGAAGAAGTCCCCCGCCTCGTACCGCAGCAAGGCAGGCATCTCCCGCCGCGCGGGATCCCCGGCGGCCCACTCCACCCCGTTGGCGATGACCTGCAGCACATCGGGATGGTGGTAGACGGGATAGTCCTGATCCCCGGGACTGAAGTAGAAGATCTTCCCGTTCCCGCGCCGGAACGTGCACCCGCTCCTGAACACCTCACCCCCGGTGAAGGAGCTGATGAAGATGAGCTCGTCGGGGGTCGGGATGTCGAACTGCTCCCCGTACATCTCCTGGGCGGGAATCTCGATCGGATGCGGAACGCCGCGCGCGATGGGATGGCCGGGCATGACCGTCCAGATCAGCTCGCGATCGTTCTCGCTGCGCCACCGCAGCGTGCACGTCGTCCCCATCAGCTTGGTGAAGATCTTCGACCAGTGGCCGGAGTGCAGCACCAGCAGCCCCATGCCCGACAACACGTGCCGATGCACGCGTTCCACCACCTCGTCCGCGACCTCCGCGTGGGCGGCGTGCCCCCACCACGTCAGCACGTCGGTCCGGGCGAGCGCCTCTTCGGTCAGGCCGTGCTCGGGGTCGTCGAGGGTGGCGGTCCGTACGGTGGCCCGCTCGCCGAGCCGCTCCTCCACCCCTCGCCGGATGGCGTTGTGCATGCCGTCGGGGTAGATCTTGGCGACCTCGGGCTCGGCCTGCTCATGGCGGTTCTCGCCCCACACCAGGACACGGATCGTCATGTCAAACAACTCCTCACTTGACGGCGCCGGCGACGGCGCCTGCCGCGATGTAACGCTGCGCGAAGATCAGGAGCAGGGCCGCGGGGACGGAGGCGAGGACGGCCGTGGCCATCACCGTGTCCCAGTCCTGGGTGTTCGCGCTGATGTAGTCGTAGATGCCGAGGGTGATGGGCCGCACTTCGGGGGTGCTGGTCAGGGTCAGCGCGAACAGGAAGTCGCTCCACGCCGACAGGAACGTGAACAGGGCGGCCGTCACGATCGCGTTCTTGCTGATGGGCACGACGATGGAGACGAACGCCCGCAGGTGGCCGGCCCCGTCCACCATGGCGGCCTCCACGAGCGCCCGCGGGATGGACCCCATGAACGCCCGGATGAGCAGCACCGCGAACGGGATGCCCGCGGCGGTGTTGGCGAGGATCAGGCCGAAGATGTTGTTGATCAGGAAGAGCGAGTTGAACAGCGGGTAGAGCGCGTTCGCGATGACCATGGCGGGGATCATCTGGGTGATCAGCAGCACCAGCACGAAGGCGCTCGCGCCGCGCGAGCGCAGCCGCGACAGGCCGTAGGCGGCGGGGGTGGCGACGACCAGCGTGAGGACGACGGCGCCGAGGGCGATGAGCAGGCTGGTGACGAAGTTCTGGCCCTGCTCGGTGATGGCCTTGGCGTAGCCGGAGAAGGTGGCGTGCAGGGGGAGCCAGTCCCTGGTGGTGGCGCCGGAGCTGGACTGCAGGCTGCTGTTGAGCATCCAGTAGACCGGGAAGAGCATCACGGCCAGGAAGAGCACGCCCAGCGCGGTCATGGGGAGTCGTTTGAAGGTCATTCAGAGGGCTCCCGGCGCGAGAGGTACAGGTAGACCAGGGCGAAGACGAGCGAGACGACGATGAGCACGTTGCTGATCGCGGCCCCCTCACCGAAGTTGAACTCCACGAACGACTTGTTGTACGCGTTCGTCGCCAGCGTCTGCGTGGAGTTGGCCGGGCCGCCGCCGGTCAGGCCGAGGATGATGTCGACGACCTTGAGCGTGTAGACCACGCCGAGCACGATGACGACGCTGACCACGGGCCGCAGGTTCGGCCAGGTGATGTGCCGGAACGCCTTCCACCCGGTGGCGCCGTCCAGCGAGCCCGCCTCGTACAGCTCCTTGGGCACGGCCTGCAGCCCGCTGTAGAGGATGGCGACGTTGAACGGGATGCCGAGCCAGATGTTCACGCAGATCACGCCGGCCAGCGCGAGCGTGGGGTCGACCAGCCACGGCACGGCGGGCACGCCGAACAGGCCGAGGAACTGGTTGAGCGCGCCGCTCTCCTGGTCGAGCAGCCATTTCCAGACCGCGCTCGAGGCGATCAGCGGGATCAGCCAGGGCAGCAGCAGCATCGCGCGCAGGAACCCGCTGAGCGGGAAGTTGCGCTTGAAGAACAGCGCGAGCGCGAGCCCGATGGCGAACTGGAAGGTGATCGATCCGATGGTGAACAGCGCGGTGTTCACCATCGTCGTGGTGAACAGGTAGCTCGACAGGATCGTCGCGTAGTTGGCGATGCCGACCCAGGGCGCCCGCCCGCTGTAGAACGTCGAGGTCGTGTACTCCTGGAAGCTCATGACGACGTTCTGGACGATCGGGTAGCCGAAGAACATCGCCACGAACACGATCGCGGGCAGGCAGAACAGCCAGGGCGTGGCCCGCCGGAGCAGCCGCGTCCACAGGATGGTGCGGTGTTCGCCCGCCGTGGCCGGCAGGCTCAGATGGGCTGAGGTCATCAGCGGTGCTCCTTACTGCTCGCCCTGCGCCTGGCGCAGGGCTTCGGCGGGAGCGGCCTTGCCTGTCAGCGCGATCTGCACGGCGTTGTAGATCTTGGTCGCCGCTTTCGGCCAGTCGGGGCCGAGCAGCGCGGTACGCGAGCGCGCGGTGCGCACGGTGGTGACGAACGGGGCGAGCGCCGGGATCTCCTTGCCCGCCTGCTCGGCGACCTCGGGGTTCGACGGCACCATCTGCTTGATCTTCGCCGTCCGGAGCTGGTTGTCCGTGGAGACCAGGCATTTCACGAACTGTCCTGCCTTGGCCATCCTGGCCTGGTTCCCGGTGCGCGGCACGGTGAAGACCTCGCCGCCGAGCGGCGCGACCGTGGTCTGCGACGGGTCGCGCTTGGGGATGGTGAACACGCCCCAGTTCACGTCCCGCTGCTCCTGGAGGGCGGGGATCTGCCACGGCCCGTTGACCACCATGGCCGCCTTGCCCGCGATGAACTGGTCGATCACGTCGTCCTGGCTCCAGATGATCGAGCTGCGCGACATCGACCCGTCGTTCTGCAGGTCGAGCAGGAAGCGCACCGCCTGTTCGGTCTGCTGGGTGGTGATGTCCTGCTCGGTGCCGCCGTTGCCCCACATGAAGGGCAGGAACTGCCAGGTGCCCTCGTAGGTGTTGACGGTGCTCATCGCGAAGCCGTAGCGGTCCTGGCCGGTGAGCCTCTTCGCGGTGGCGCGCAACTCGTCCCAGGTCGTGGGCGGGGTCGTGATGCCGGCCTGCTGGAACAGGTCCTTGTTGTAGAAGATGCTCAGCGTGTTCACGGCGGGGGCGAGGCCGTACAGTTCGCCCGCGTACGTGCCCGCCTTCACCACGGCCGGCAGGATGCCCGCGCCGTCCACGCCGTAGTCGGACAGCGGGGAGAGCGCGCCGGACTCGGCGATCTGCTGCACGTCGGGGTTGTCGAGCATGAGCACGTCGGGCAGGGTGCGGGAGGAGCTCTGCTGGAGCACCTTGGGGATCAGTCCTGGCCCCGCCACGTGGCTGATCTCGATGGAGACGCCGGTGCTCCGCGCGCACGAGTGGTAGATCGGGTCCTGGGCCTCGTCGTAATAGTCCTGAATGGTCAGCGTGTTGGGGGATTCCGTGCCGGAGGCGGCCGCTCCGCCGCACGCGGTCAGCGTGAGGGGGGCGAGCACCGCCGCCGCGACAGCCACTTTGGGCGCCTTTCCGTGGCGCTTCTGCGCTGTCTCCATGTGATGACTCCTGTCCCGTTGGAGCGGGTCGCGGAAATCGGCAGTGGAGGGCTGGTGAGCAGGGGGAACGAGGGTGATGGGCCGGACTCGCGCTGATCGATCAAAGCGCTTAACCGGCGTTCGCTTGTTGTGTATGTTGCGCTGATCTGTCTGTGATGTCAACAACAAGTTAAGCGTTTTGACGGAAGCGTCCTGGAGATATAGTCGCAGTGCTTCCTCACGGAAAGAGCCGGCAGCCATGGTCACGATGCGCGACGTCGCCGCGCGGGCGAATGTCTCCATCGCCACGGTGTCCTTCGTGCTCAACGGCACCAAACGGGTCGCGCCGGAGACCAGGGCGCGCATCGAGGCGGCCATCGAGGAGCTCAACTACCGGCGCAACGTCGTGGCGCGCGCCCTGGCCAGCTCGCGCACCCGCATCCTCGCCCTGCTCCACCCCGACCTGGAGTCGCGGGCGAACGCCACGGTGATCCAGTTCGTCATGGGCGCCGCGCACGGCGCCCGCGAGCGCGGCTACGACCTGGTGCTGTGGCCGGTCAACGACGACGAGCAGATGTCACACCTGCTCGCGGGCGGGCTGGTGGACGGCGCACTGCTGATGGAGGTGCAGATCCGCGACGCGCGGGTCGAGCGGCTGGTCGCCTCCGGCCTCCCGTTCGCGCTGATCGGCCGTACGGAGAACGACGACCTCCCGTACGTCGACATCGACTTCGCCACCACGATCCAGGAGGCGGTCGCCCACCTGCGCTCCTACGGCCACGAGCGCATCGCGCTGATCACCGACCGCGCCAGGGGCGGCCCGGGGCCCGGCCGGATCATGCGGGTCGAGTCCGCCTACCGCGACGCGATCGCCCCGCTCGGCGCCCAGCCCGTGATCATCGCGGTGGACAGCACGTCGGCCGGCGGGCGGGCCGCCGCGCGCACGCTGTGCGCGGAGCATCCCGAGTGCACCGCCGCCATCCTGGTCAACGAGGGCGCCTCGGCGGGGCTGGCCAAGGAGATCAGGGCGGCGGGCCGGTCCATCCCCGGCGATCTGTCCGTGATCTCGGCGTCCACCACGCGCGAGCTGGGCGAGATGATCGAGCCCGAGCTGACCGTCATGGCCGCGCCCGCCGCGGAGCTGGCCCGCCTGGCCGTGGACGCCCTCATCGACCAGCTCGAAGGCGTCCCCGACGCGCCGCCGCACACGCTCATCCCGTGCACGCTGGTGCCGGGGGAATCCGTGGGTCCCGTCACTGTTTCGTGACAAATGACCAGAATGAGTAGACATTTCCTGTTCTCTTCAGCCACTCCACGCTCAGCGTTCACACGAGCGCCCCAAGGTGCCCGGGGGCCGCCTGACCGGCGCCCCTGAACGTTTGAGAAGGGACTGCACCCGATGCAGCCAACGGCATCACGAAGATTATTCAGGCGCGGGCGGCTGGCCATTGCCGCCACGCTCACCGCACTGCTGGTCAACACCCTGGTGACGGCAGCGCACGCGGACCCGGAGCAGCAGGAGCGGGGCAGGCCGACCCCGACCCCCACCGCCTCCCAGAACCCGCCCGCCCTCACCCCGGCCGACGGCTCCTACCTCGAAGGCACGGTCAAGGCCGCCGCGGTCCCGGTCACGGCCGGCGACAGCGTCACGAAGCTCGCCGTGGACGACGCCGCGATCGAGGGCGCCACCCGTACCGTCGGCGTCTCCAAGCTCGCCTTCGACGTCGGCTCGAACTCCACCGAGGCGATCTACCACAGCTACGTGCTGGTCAACGGCGCGTACAAGGTCGAGATCGGGAACTACGTCAGCCAGCGGGCGACGCTCGACATCCCCAACGAGCACCTGGTCAAGGGCGAGAACACCGTCGAGATCGTCGTCGGCGCCATCTCGTCGTCCTGCGGCACCAACTACGACGACTTCGTGCTGTCGGACGTGGGCCTCGAACTGCTCGGCGAGATCGCCGACGGCGAGGACAACCCGTACACGCTCTCGTTCGGCGACGGAAGCTGCGGCACCAACACCTCGCTGCTCAAGCGCGCCACGCTGAAGTTCTTCACCCAGTCCGACCCGCAGGGCACCACCGGCCTCGCCGCCGACGTGGACACCACCAAGCTGGCCAACGGCCCGCACGTGCTCAGCGCCACCACCGCGGCCGGCATCACGGTCAGGCACACCGTGACCGTCAACAACGCCCCGGCCGGCGCGCCGCGCCTGCTGCCCACCGACGGCACGCTCGTCGCGGGCACCAAGGCCGTCTTCGCGACGGTCCCGGCGGGCAGCTCAGGCGGCGTCAAGAAGCTCACCGTGGACGGCGAGGAGCCCGTCATCAAGGCCACCCTCGGCAACGGGGCCGCGATGCTCGCCTTCGACGTGGGCGCCGACCCGCTCGACGACAAGAACAACAACTTCCTGCTCGTCAACGGCAAGCGCGTGGACCTCGGCGGCTCGTACGCCAACGGCCGCGCCACCGTCGCCGTGCCCGCCCGCTTCCTGACCCCCGGCGACAACACGATCAAGGTCGTCGCCGGCGACTACAAGGAGTCCTGCGGCATCGACCGCGACGACTTCACGATCTCCAACCTGGCCCTGACGCTCGACGGCGCCACGGTGACCGGGCAGGGCGTCGAGGCGTCGTACGCGATGGGCGACGGCGTCTGCGGCAGCGACCAGGCGGCCAAGCGCGAGGCCGAGCTGCGTTACACCATCGACGCCCCCGCCGTGCACCTCGTCGAGACGCTCGGCTCCGGCGAGGCGAAGCTCAGCTTCACCGTGGGCAGCAACTCGATCGAGGCCCGCTACCAGAGCTACCTGCTCGTCAACGGCCAGAAGATCATCGTGGACGGCGACTTCGTCAGCAAGCGCGTCGACCTGACGATCCCGAACGAGTACCTGGTGCCCGGCTGGAACACCATCGACTTCGTGACCGGCACGTACCCGACGTCGTGCGGCGACAACCGCGACGACTACACGATCTCCAACATCGCCCTGACCCCGGCGCAGGGCACGGCCACCGGCCAGATGCTGAAGAGCTCGTACGGCATGGGCGACGGCAACTGCGGCGACACGGTCAACCCGCTGACCGAGATCGACCTGGAGTTCCTCGTGGACGCCCCGGCCGGCGGCCTGCGCGCCGACCTCGACACCACCGCCATCAAGGACGGCAAGCACACGCTGGCCGCCGAGTCGGGCAGCGGCGAGAGCGCCACCCGCACCCTCATCACCGACAACTCCGCGCCGAAGGTCACCAGGAGCGTCCCGGCCGCGGACGAGAAGATCAGGGCCACGGTCGTGCTGGACGTCAAGCTGGAGGACGCCTCCGGCGTGGTCACCGGGCCCGACGTCAAGCTCGACGGTCAGCCCGTCCAGCTCGGCACCCAGATCGGCCCCGGCCTGAAGGCCGGCGAGCACACGCTCTCCGTCACCGGCGCCGACGGGCTCGGCAACACCGCGACCCGCGAGATCGTGTTCGAGTCGGCCGGCATCCCTGACGTGCCCGCCGAGCTGAGCCCCGCGCTGGGCGCCGTGGACGTCTCCGACCCCGCCACCCTCTCGGCCAAGGTGGCCGAGCCGGACGGCGGCCAGGTCACGGCCACGTTCTCGCAGGCAGAGATCCTCACCCCGAACGAGGTCTACCAGGGCACGGCCAAGGAGCTGCCCACCACGCTCCAGGTGCCCGGCGAGAAGAAGGTCAGGACGCGCGGCCTGGAGCCCGCCGACGGCCAGACGCTCGACGCGCCCACCGGTCAGGACCTGGTCTACCAGCGCTTCGACGTCCAGGTGAAGGGTCACGCGGACAGCCCCGTGCTGCGCTGGGAGGGCTCGATCGACCCCGAGCGGCTGGCGTCGCTGCGCGTCTGGAACACCAAGGCCAAGGCGTGGGACCTGCTGACCAGCTCCCGCGGCGTCGCCGGGGGCAAGACCGCGCTCACGGCCGTCGTGGACCCGAAGTACATCGACCGGCAGAAGGTGCACGTCATGGTGACGGGTGAGGACCCGTTCGCCGACGACATCGAGCCCGGCGACCCCAACGGCTTCGCCGACCCCTCGACGTACGACTTCTCGATCGTGCACTTCACCGACACGCAGTACATCTCCGAAGGCGCGGTCGAGCAGGAGACGGCCGAGGAGCGCGCGGTGTGGGAGTCCGCCTACGCCGGGATCGTGAACTGGATCAAGGACAACAAGGACCAGCGGAAGATCTCCTACGTCGCGCACACCGGCGACATCATCGAGAACAACATCCGCAAGCCCGCCGACGAGGCCATGCAGCGCCAGATCACCGGCGAGTTCGAGGTGTCCTCGAAGCAGCAGCGCGTGCTGGACGACGCCGGCATCCCCAACGGCGTCATCGCCGGCAACCACGACAACCAGTCGGGCACCGAGGAGGGCCCGGGGGCCATCTACAACCAGTACTACGGCCCCTCCCGCTACCAGACGGCCGCGCAGGGCTGGCAGCACGCCGAGTACGGCGGCCCGTGGAAGGAGGGCGACAACCAGAACCACTACGACCTGTTCTCCGCGGGCGGGCTGGACTTCGTGGTGGTCGGCCTGTCGTACGGGGTGACGAGGGACGAGGCCGAATGGGCCGACTCGATCTTCAAGAAGTACCCCAACCGCAACGGCATCCTGCTCTCGCACGACTACATCGTGCCGAGCACCAACCCTGACGGGCGCGGCGCGGGCTTCTCCGCCCCCGACGGCTCGATGTTGTACAAGACGGTCGTCGAGAAGAACGCGAACGTCTTCCTCATCCTCGCCGGCCACGAGCACGGCGTGGGCACCAACGTCAAGCCGAAGGTCGGCCAGGTCGGCAACGGGGTCGTGGAGCTGCTGGCGGACTACCAGTTCTACACGGTCTCCGCCGACCGCCTCGGGCTCACCGAGATCGGCGGATACAACCCGACCGACCAGCTCCAGTTCGGCGCCAGCTTCCTGCGGATGCTGCAGTTCAACGTCAAGCGCTCGGAGCTGATCGTCGACACGTTCTCGCCGCTGCTCAACGAGTTCGGCGCCACCGAGTACGACCCGCTGCGCCGCTACAACGGGCTCGAGGACAACATGGTGCTGCCGATCGACCTCACCTCGCGCACCACGAGCCTGCAGACCGACTCGCTGGCCGTCTACAAGCCCACCCGCGTCATCGGGCGCGACCGGGTCGCCTCCGGCCAGGTCGCCTCCGTCGAGTGGGACCGGCTCAAGGACGACACGGCCTACGCCTGGTTCGTCACCGCCCGCTCCGCCGGCGGCGGCGTGACCGCGTCCGAGCCGAGCGTCTTCGTCACCAAGGACGAGCACGGCCGTCCCGGCAGGTGGGACGCCGACTCGCCCATGCACCGCTGGTTCAACCGCTAGAGAAACCTGCCGCCCCGGGCCCGGCGTCCGGGGCGGCAGCCCCTCTTTCACTGGAGATGGACATGTCCCGCTGGCTGCCCGCCATCGTGCTGCTGGCCGTCCTGCTGCTCCCCGCCCCCGCCGCCGCGCATGACGCGTCCACGACCGCCCGCGCCGAGGTGACGGGCACGGGGGTGAACGTGCGGGTCGTGCTGGACCTGGAATACGACGTCCTGATGAAGTCGGCCTGGCTGTACGCCTCCGCCTACGACGCCAAGGAGCGGGCCGAGCAACTGCGGCAGCTCGCGCTCAACCGCGACGCCGTGGTCGACTACGTCACCCGGCGCTTCGCCGTCGCCTACGACGACCGGCCCTGCGCCCCCTCCCTGACCCGCGACGCCGACGTGCGGACGCGCGAGAACAAGAGCTTCGCCGTGCTCGCCCTCGCCTTCGCCTGCCAGGGCGAGCCGGGCGGCACGCACGCCGTGTCCAGCGCGCTGTTCCCGGACGCGGAGACGTTCGTGCACAGCACGGAGACGGTCGTCCGGTACGACCTCGGCGGGGAGCGCGGCTCGGCGGTCCTGGTCGCGCAGAGCCCGACCCTGAAGGTGGGGGAGCGGGCGGAGAGCGGCCGGCCGGGCTGGCTCCTCCTGGCCGGCGCCCTGGTCGTGCTCGCCGCCGTAGCCCTCCTGCTGATCAGGCGGCTGCGCCGGTAGGCGGATTTGTCGGGGAATCTCCCGAGGTTGGCGGCGAACACACCCGCTGTGTTCTGCTGATCCTCGGGGGAGGGGCGTGAGCAGACGGTTGGGCCGGTCCTTGCGGACGCGGCTGGCACTGTTGGCGAGCATCGCGATGTTGCTGCTGAACGTCATCGTGAGCGCGTTCGTGCTGTTCGGCATCCGCAACGAGGTGGCCGAGATCAAGGTGCGGGAGGTGTCGGGCCGGACGGTGCCCGTGCTGCTGCGGGTCAAGCGCGGCAAGCTGCCGCAGGTGCTGCCCCAGGACGGGCTCGACGGCCTTCAGGTGGTGGACCCGCGAGGCCGCCCGGTGGCCTGGTCGCCGGCCATGGCGGGCGCGCCGCGACTGACGACTCAGCTTCCCCGCCGCAACATGGCCAACGACTTCGCCAAGCTCTGCGATCTGCCCCGGTTCCCCGGTGAGTGCAAGACGGTCGTGGCGCTGGTGGCGTACCAGCCGGAGGGCGAGTGGGTGATCTACGGCATCGGCCCGGCCGTGCCGTGGTACGTCGCGCCGCAGGTCATCGCGTTCCAGGCCGCCGTGACGGCCGCGCTGGTCGCGCTGGCCTGGTTCGGGGTCTCCCGGGTGGTGGCCAGGACGTTGCGGCCGGTCAGCAGCATCACCAAGCGGCTCGCCGAGATCAGCGAGGGCGGCGGCGGGATGCGGGTGCCCGTGCCCGAGACGGACGACGAGATCAGGGCGCTCGCCGAGACGGGCAACCGCACGCTGGAGCGGCTGGAGTCGGCGCTGGAGCAACTGCAGGTGGCGATGGAGCGGCAGCGCCAGTTCGCCGCCGACGCCTCCCACGACCTGCGCAGCCCCATCACCGCGATGCGCGCCCAGATCGAGGACGCCCTGCTGCACCCCGAGGACACCGACTGGCCGGAGACCGGCAACGAGGTGCTGACCAGCCTGGATCGGCTGCAGGCGATCGTGGCGGACCTGCTCACGCTGAGCAGGCTGGACGCGGGCGCGCCCGACGAGCGCGAGCCGCTCGACCTGAGCGAGCTGGCGGCGGCCGAGACGGCCAGGCCGCGCTCCAAGCAGGTCGTCACCACGTTGCAGACCGGCGTGACGGTCAACGGCGACCGGCTGCGACTGGCCCGCCTGCTGACGAACCTGCTCGACAACGCCGAGCGGCACGCCGAGTCGCAGATCATCGTGACCGTGCGGCGGCAGGGCGACGAGGCCGTCCTGGAGGTGGTGGACGACGGGACGGGGATCGCGCCCGAGCACCGCGAGCTGGTCTTCCAGCGCTTCACGCGGCTGGACGCCTCGCGCAGCCGCGACGCCGGCGGCACCGGGCTGGGCCTGCCGATCGCCCGCGAGATCGCCACGGCGCACCTCGGCACGCTCACCATCGAGGACTCCGGTACCGGCGCCCGATTCGTGCTCAGGCTGCCGGTGCAGGAGGCCTGACCGGGTGCTTTCCGCGACGTGATCCGCCAGGCGATGGGCAAGAACCCCTGACGGGATCGCCGCGCCATGCTGCGGCATGACTGACCTCGCGGCGATCGGGGCATGGATCTCCGCACCAGGGTTGCGAGACCGGAGGGAGATCCACATGGACCAGCGGGGCTTCGGCGGCGGAGACGTCCGTACCGTTGACGGGCGAGCGCCCGGACGCGTCCGCTGCACGCCTCCCGCCGCCGCCGAGCTGTTCGAGATCGCCGTGCTGGACACCACCGGCGACGACGGCGAGGCGCGCTGGCACACGATCGGCTGGGGCGTGGACCGGGGCCACGCCGACAGCATCGCGGAGGCGTACGTGACGCGCCCGCTGTGCCCCTACGACGAGGCGCAGGTGCGGCACAACGGTCACCTGGTGGGGGTGCACCGCCGTCCGGCGTAGCCGCTTCAGGCGTGCTCCGATGGGTTGACCAGGTCGAGGTCGGCGACCGCGGCGATGGCCTGCTCCACGTGGTCGTAGATCGTCACGGCACGCTCGGCCCCGGTGATCTCCAGCAGGCGGGCCGGCATCGACTGGAGCCCGGTCACGTGCACGCCCACGCCGTGGGCGCGGGCGAGCATGGCCGCGGCCAGCAGGACGGCCAGGCCCGAGCTGTCGAGGAACGACAGCTCGCTCATGTCGATGATGAGGTGCTCGTCCAGCCGTACGCGGTGCTGGTCGATGTACTCCTCGAGCTGGGCGGAGGTCGTGGTGTCGACCTGCCCTGCCACGGCGATCAGCGTGGCCCCCGGGAGGTGACGACAGGTGAGGTTCACGGGCACTCCTGGCGGTGGATGGAGCGGTGGTGGGGTCAACTGTTACCGCGGGTCTGCCTGCGTTGACCGCAACTCTATGCCCGTAGGTAGATACCGGAAAGACTTTTCGTCATAGGATCTTCGTGAAAGGTGTTTCGCTTGCCCGTCAAGGGCCATGATCGGGGCCGAAGAGGCGAAGGACGTGAGCACAGCCGACGACAGGACGTCCAGTTGGACGTTCCTCACCCACCATGCCCGGGTGCTCGTGGAGATCGCCCGGGATCCCGACATCCGGCTGCGTGACATCGCCGCCGGGATCGGCATCACCGAGCGCGCGGTGCAGAACATCGTGCGCGACCTGCTCGAAGGCGGCTATCTCAACCGCGACAAGATCGGGCGGCGCAACCGCTACACCCTCAACCTCGACCAGCACTTCCGCTACCCGACCGAGGCCGCCCTGCCGATCAGCCTGCTGATCGACATCTTCACCCAGCACGACCTGCCGCGCGGCAGCAAGGCGGACGGGCTCACTCCCGATCGTCCATGACGCCGTACGCCGTCGCCCTGAACAGGAACGACGCCCACGAGCGGTAGGGCCGCCACGAGTCGGCGAGTTTCCTGTAGGCCGACGGCGGCGCGTCCTCCGCGAGCCCGTACGCCTCGCGCAGGATCGCGAACAGCCGCGGCTCGTCGCCAGGGAACGCGTCGGGGGCGCCCGCGCCGCGGATCAGGATCAGCCCCGCGGAGAACGGCCCCACGCCGGGCAGCGCCCGCAGCTCGGCCAGAGCCTCCTCAGGGGCGAGCGAGCGCAGGTGCTCGGTGGTCAGCAGGCCGTCGAGCGCCGCCCTGGCCAGGCCGCGCACCCACTCCTCCTTCTGCGCGGGCAGCCCGAGCCCGCCCGCGTCGAGCAGCGAGACGGGCGGCGGGAAGGCGGTGTACGGCTGCCCGTCCACCTCGACGCGCGCGCCGTACCGCTCGGCGATGCGCTGCTTGATCCGGGACGCGATCAGCATCGAGGAGCGCTGCACGATCACGGCCCAGCACGCCGCCTCCCACGGGCTCCAGAAGCACACGGGACGCAGGCCGGGGCGCAGCCGCCGCAGATCGCCGAGCACCGGGTCGGCCTCGCCCAGCTTGGCGAAGCCGGCGCCGTCCACGTCGAGCGACAGGATCCGCGCCACCTCGCCCCGGATGCCGGGCCCGGCGGGGCGGGTCGTGGTGACCGCCACGCCGCCCGGCTCGCCCGTCACGCTCACGCCGATCGGCCGCCAGTCGGACTCCGCGCTGTAGGCGAAGCGCAGCGTCGTGCCGTCGGAGGGCAGCGCGCTCGTGGCGGGCCAGTCCTCGACGAAACGCAGCGAGTCGGCGAAGTCGAACGGGCCCTCGGCGGTCAGCGTGAATCCGTGCGTGGTCATGCGCGTATGGTAGGCGGGCCGTACGACTACAGGCGGCAGCTGATCTCCATGCCGTCCTCCACCGGGAACGGGACGCTCTGGTAGCCGTTGGCCGGGTCGCGCACGTAGTCGAGGTAGGGCCGGACGCTGTCGAAGGTGGTGTCGTCGGCGGCGACGAGGGTGCCGGGGGCGAGGCGGGGCTCCAGCATCCGCAGCACGGGCAGGTAGAGGTCCTTCCAGCCGTCCAGCAGCACGAAGCCGGCCGGCTCCGCCAGGCCGGCGAGGGGTCGCGGGCGTCGCCCTCCAGCACGGTGACCACGTCCTCCAGCCCGGTCTCGGCGAACGTGCGGCGCGCGGCGGCGACCTTGGCCTTGCTCAGCTCCGTGGTGAGGACGCGGCCCATGCCGTTGTCGCGCACGGCGGCGGCCAGGTGGAGGGTGGAGATGCCGAACGAGGTGCCGAACTCGACGACCGTGGCGGGGCGGGCCGCGCGCACCAGGGTGTAGAGCAGCCGGCCGCCCTCGGCGGAGATCGGCATGTAGATCTCGGCGGCGGCGTCGGCCCGCTCCTGGTGCGACATGGTGCCGCTGCCCGCGTAGGCCCGGGTCGCGTCGCGCCCGGCCTCGGCGAACAGGTGGTCGAGCGCCGTCGCCAAGCGAGGGTCTTCGAGCGTGTTCTGGCGCAGCGAGGCCGCCCGGCAGGCGGTGCTTCAGGCGGCCGACGACCTGCTGGCCGAGAAGGGCTTCGCGGGCGTCACCATGGAGGGCATCGCCGCGCGGGCCGGAGTCGCCAAGCAGACCGTCTATCGGTGGTGGAGCGGGAAGACGGCGGTGCTCGTGGACGCGTCCGTCGAGGACCTGGCCGAGGAGCTGACGCCGCCCGACCACGGCAGCCTCGCCCTCGACCTGCCCGCCTACCTCGGCCGGCTCGCCCACGTGCTGAGCGCCACCGACACCGGGGCCGTGTTCAAGGCGCTGATCGCGCAGGCGCAGCACGACCCGGTCTTCGGGGCCGACTTCCGCGCCCGCAACCTCGACGAGCAGCGGCGGCGCGACCGGCTGCCGCTGGAGCGGGCTGTGGCGCGGGGGGAGCTGCCCGCCGATCTCGACGTGGCTGCCGAGACGGATCGGCTCGTGGGGCCGCTCTACTACCGCGTCCTGGTCACCGATGAGCCGATCGGGGGCGAGTACACCGATCGGCTCGCGGCGGACTTCCTGCGGCGGGTGGTCAGCGGGCGCGCAACGCCCGCGTGAACCAGGCCGTCGCGGGGGCCAGGGGTTGCGGTGGTGGCCAGGCGTTGATCACTGCCAGGAGGCGGAGGTACCGTTCCCTGCGCGGGTCGCCGGCCGGCTCCAGGCGGGCGGCCAGCGCCTCGCGCTCCTCGCCGGTGGCCGTGACGAGCGCCGTGACGTACGGCTCCGCCTCCGGAGACGCCGGGTCGACGCCGGCCGCGAGGGCGGGGGCGGCGAGGTCGCGCGCCATGGCGGCGGGATCGGGCCGCAACACGGGCTCCCGGACGCGATCGTCGGCCGTGCCGCCTGCCCGGCTCTCGGCGCGTCCCGCGCGGCGGTCGGCGGCGTAGTCCGACGCGCTGCGGCGCATCACGGCGCGGAAGCCCGGGTCGCGGGACAGCTCCGCCAGCTCGACCCACGCCTCCACCTGCTCGTCCGACGGATCGTCCGGCAACTCGGGCGTCAGCGAGGTCATGACCCCCGCGAACTCAGCGCCCAGGCCGCCGAACGCCTCGGCGAGGAAGTCGCCGATCAGGCGGTGCCGCTCGTCCTCCGACAATTTGGCGAGCTCGTGCATCAGTTCCATCTCCTCCGGTGTGGAGCCGCGCCTGGCCACCGCCGTCAGCACCGCCCGCCGCAGCCGCAGCGTGCGGATCTGCGCGGCCAGGGCCTCGGCGTGCGCCGCCGCGACCCGCGGCAGCGACGCCTCCCGGTCCACCACCTTGCGGATGGTGGGCAGGTCGAGCCCGAGGTCGCGCAGCGTGCGCACGAGGTCAAGGCGGGCGGCGGCGGCGCGGTCGTACAGGCGGTAGCCGGCGGGGCTGCGGCAGGTGGGCGGCACGATCCCCGTGTCGGAGTAGAACCTGACGGTCTTGACCGTCAGCCCGGTGCGCCGGGCCAGGTCGCCGATCGAGTAGAGCGTGTCCCCGTCCATGTGCTCACTCTGGCGTCTCCCCTTGGTGGAGACTCAAGCGGCGTCGTAGAACGCGCGCGGGTCGCCGGCCAGCGACGCCTTGACGTGCGCGGACCACTGGTCGACCACGACCTCGTACGCGTCCGCCTCGACGCCGTCGAGCGCCGCCCGCGCGACGTCCGCCGGGTCGAGCAGGTCGCCCTCGTAGCCGGCCATCATGTCGGTGTCGGCGGCGCCCAGGTGCACGCCGGTGACCAGCGTGCCCTGGCCGCGCAGCTCCAGGCGGACGCCGTTGGTCAGGCTCCACGCGGCGGCCTTGGCCGCGGCGTAGGCGTTCGCGCCGTCGTAGGAGAACCACGACAGCGCCGACAGCACGTTCACGATCGCGCCGCCGCCGCCCGCGCCCAGGACGGGGGCGAAGGCGCGGACCATGGCGAGCGTGCCGTAGAAGTTGGTGTCCAGCTCCAGGCGGATCTGGTCGAGGTCTCCGGTGACGAGGTTCGTGTACGTGGCGACGCCCGCGTTGTTGATCAGCAGGGTGACGTCCTGGGCGGCCTCGGCCGCCGCCGCCACCGAGGCCGGGTCGGTGATGTCGAGCCGCAGCGGCTCCACGCCGGGCAGGTCGATGCGCTCGGGGTCGCGCGCGGCGGCGTACACCTTCTTGGCGCCCCGCTCCTGGAGCTGCTGGGCGAAGTGGCGGCCGATGCCGCGGTTGGCGCCGGTGACGAGCGCGACCGATCCTGAGATGTCCATCGATTCCTCCTGATTGAGTGACGTGCGGATACGCTAAAACCTGACGTTGACGTCAGAGGCAAATGGTTGTGAGGGGGATCACGTGCGAATCGGTGAGCTGGCCGCCAGGACCGGGGTGAGCGTGCGCGCGCTGCGTTACTACGAGGAGCAGCGGCTGCTCGTCGCCGAGCGCAGCCCGAGCGGGCAGCGGGTGTATCCGGACAGCGCCGTGGACCGGGTGTGGATGATCCAGCACCTCTACGCGGCCGGGCTGCCGAGCAAGGCGATCGAGCCGCTGATGCCGTGCGTGATCTCGGGGGAGGTGACGCCCGAGCTGCTGAAGCGGCTGCGGGCGGAGCGGCAGCGCATCGAGCAGCGGATCGATGACCTGGTCAGCACCCGCGACAGGCTCGACTCGATCATCTCCGTGGCCGCCGCCCACGAGGGAGGCGTCTGCCCGAGGTGAGCCCGTTATGAGCAGCCCGCCGGAGGGTACAGAATCTCTCCATGGCCGGGACCGCGTTCGTGCTCGGTGGCGGCGGCGTGCTCGGCGCTTACGAGGTGGGCATGCTGCGAGCGCTCGACGAGGCGGGCATCCGTCCTGATCTCGTGGTGGGCACCTCCGTCGGCGCGCTGAACGGCGCCGTCATCGCCGCCGACCCCGCTGAGGCCGTCTCCAGGCTGACGGGTCTGTGGCAGTCCGACGTCGTCCGTACGGCGTTCGCCGGGTCCTGGGTGTCGCGGTTGTCCACCTTGGCCAGGACGGGCACCCACCTGCACCCGATGAGCCCGCTGCGCGCGGTGCTGAGCAGGACCGTGGAGGTCGCCCTGATCGAGGAGCTGGCCGTGCCGTTCCAGTGCGTGGCGGCCTCGGTCGAGCGGGCGGCGGCGCACTGGTTCGACGGCGGGCCGCTGGTGGACGCGGTGCTGGCGTCGTGCGCGGTGCCGGGGCTGCTGCCGCCCGTCGTGATCGGTGGCGAGCACTTCTACGACGGCGGCCTGGTGCACAGCATCCCGATCGGCAGGGCCGTGCAGCTCGGCGCCGAACGGGTGTACGTCCTGCACGTCGGCCGCGTCGAGCGCCCGCTGTCGCCGCCCAGGCGGTTCTGGGAGGTGGGCATGGTGGCGTTCGAGATCGCCCGCAGGCACCGGTTCGCCGAGGACCTGGCCATGCTGCCGCCGGGGGTGGAGGTGCACGTGCTGCCGACGGGCGTGACCGAGCCGCTCTCGCCGCTGCGCTACCGCGACGTCTCGCAGATCTCGGCCTGCATCGACCGGGCGTACCAGGCTTCTTCCAGCTACCTGCGGAACAGGGCAGGATGAAGAGGTAGCCCTGAAGGAGGCCCGGGTGCTTCCACCTCGGATCGTGCGCCGGCTCGTGCTGGCGCCCCTGGTCATCGTGCTGACCGTGTTCATGGTGGTGACGCTGCCGCTGTGGCTGGTCGTCGCGGCCGCCGCCGCACTCCGGCTGCCGCCGCCGCAGCGCAGGAGCGCGCGGTTCGTCTGGTTCGCGGTGGTGTGGCTGACGCTGGAGTCGGCCGTGCTGGCCGCCTGCGCGTGGTTGTGGGTGGCGGGCGGGGCCCGGCGGCAGGAGCGCCACTACGCGCTGATCAAGTGGTTCCTGGAGAAGGTCTTCACGACAGCCGTGCACATCTTCCAGTTGCGCGTGGACATCGAGGAGCCGGAGCTCGCGGAGCTCGCGGCGGGGGAGGGCCGGCAGGTCAAGCCGATCATCGTGCTGTCCAGGCACGCGGGCCCCGGCGACTCCTTCCTGCTGATCCATCAGCTGCTGGAGCGCTACGACCGCCGGCCCCGCATCGTGATGAAGGCCGCGCTCCAGTACGACCCCTCGCTCGACGTGGTCATCAACCGCCTGCCGAACGCGTTCGTCCCCCGAAAGTCCGGCCACACGTTGGTGATCGAGGAGATTCGCCGCCTGTCCGCCACGATGAGCGGCCAGGACGCCCTGGTGATCTTCCCCGAGGGCGGCAACTTCACCCCGCGCCGCCGCCAGAAGGCGATCGCCCGCCTGGAGGAGAAGGGGCTGCTCGCCGAGGCGGAGCGGGCGCGCGGCATGGACCACCTGCTTCCGCCGCGCCCGAACGGCGCCATCGCGGCCATCGAGGCGTGCCCGTCGGCGGACGTCGTCTTCGTCGCGCACACCGGCCTCGACGACCTGGTCACGATCCGCGACATCTGGCGCTACCTGCCTGTCCGCGCGCACATCACCGCCAAGTGGTGGCGGGTGCCCGCCGCCGCCGTCCCCCGCGAGCGGGAGGACAGGATCGACTGGCTGTACGACCACTGGGAGCGCATCGACGAGTGGATCACCGCCCAGCGCATGGCCGCCAGGCACGGTTGAGATCTTCGGTGGTGATTCGTCCCTCATGCCCGGCTGCGGGCGTCTATGTTGATCTCTGACAGCAAGAAGCATGGACGCCGACGGGGAGGCACGAATGGGCGAGGGGCCCGAGATCGACAGGGCGGCGGGCCTGGCCCGCATCGACACCTCAGTCCCGCACCCGGCCCGCGTGTGGGACTACTGGCTGGGCGGCAAGGACAACTACGCGCCCGACCGCGAGGTCGGCGACCAGATCGTGAAGGTCATGCCGGACCTGCCGGTCAACGCCCGCGCCGAGCGCGAGTTCATCGGCCGCGCCGTGCGCCACCTGGCCGGTGAGTGCGGCGTCGACCAGTTTCTCGACGTGGGCACGGGCATCCCGACGGAGAGCAACACCCACGGGGTGGCGCAGTCGGTCAACCCCGCCGCCAAGATCGTGTACGTCGACAACGACCCCATCGTGCTCGTCCACGCCAGGGCCCTGCTGGTCGGCACCGAGCAGGGCGAGACCGACTACATCGACGCCGACCTGCGCGAGCCCGAGCACATCCTGCGCGAGGCCGCGCGGACGCTCGACTTCTCCCGCCCGATCGCGCTGATGCTCATGGGCGTGCTGGAGTTCGTCCCCGACGCCGATCAGGCGCACGCCGCGGTCGGCACGCTGGTCAAGGCGCTGCCGCCGGGCAGCTACCTGGCGATCGCACACAGCCTGCGCAGCCCGTCCATGGAGGAGGCCGCCGCCCGCTGGAACGCCAGCGGGGCGACGCCGCTCGCGTTGCGGACGGAGGCGGAGCTGCTGGCGTTCTTCGACGGCATGGAGCTGGTGGAGCCGGGGCTGGTGTCGCTGCCGAAGTGGCGGCCGGAGCCTGACACGAGCTTCACCGACCGCGAGGTGTTCCAGTACGGCGTCGTCGGCCGCAAGCCGTAAGGCGTTTTCTGGAGGCGGCGTCGGTCGCGAGCCGGAGCGCGTTCGGGGGCGGTCGCTTCTCACACGGTGCCGGGCGGCAGCGTCGGCATGCCCTGTGGCGGGCCGTGCTCGATGAGGCGGAGCAGCGCGTCCGTGTCGAGGTGCTGCTCCACCAGGTCGCCCAGCGCGTCGAGCCGCTGCTCGCGCAGCCCCGCGAAGTCGGTGGCCGGGTCGGGCACGAAGTCACGCCCCGCCCGCGCGGCCACGTCGGCGAGGAAGGCACGGCGGAAGCCGTCGTTCTCCAGGGCGCCGTGCCAGGTGGTGCCCCAGACGTCGCCGACCCGGCAGCCGTCGAGGAACGGCTCGCCGCCCTCGACCGTGGCGATCCCGTGGTGGATCTCGTAGGCCCGCACCGGCTGCCCGTAGGCCGTGCCCGCGGGCCTGGCCAGGCGCTTGTCCTGGCCGAAGCGCACCCGTACGGGCAGGAGGCCCAGCCCCTCGACGCGCCCGGCGCCCGACTCGACCTCGTCCACGATCTCCTCGGCGAGCATCTGGTAGCCGCCGCAGATCCCCAGCACCGGCCCCTTCCTGCCGCGGACGGCCGCCGCCAGCCCGGTCTCGCGCAGCCAGGCCAGGTCGGAGACGGTGGCGCGGGAGCCGGGCAGCACGACCAGGTCGGCGTCGTCCAGCTCGGCGGGGTCGGTGGCGAAACGCACCACGACACCCGGCTCGGCGGCCAGCGCGTCCACGTCGGTGAAGTTGGAGATCCTGGGCAGCCGCACGACCGCCACCCGCAGGGTCTGCCGTCCGTACGGGGCGCGCACGGCGACGTGGCGGTTGTCGAGGGCCAGTGAGTCCTCCACGTCCAGCCAGAGCCCGTCGAGCCAGGGCAGCACCCCGTACACCGAGCGCCCGGTCAGCTTCCTGATCATGTCGAGCCCCGGCTCCAGCAGCTCCTTCGCGCCCCTGAACTTGTTGACCACGAACCCGGCGACGTGCGACTGGTCGGCGGCGTCCAGCAGGCCCACCGTGCCGTAGAACGCGGCGAACACGCCGCCTCTGTCGATGTCCCCGACCACGATGACCGGCAGGTTCGCGGCCCTGGCCAGGCCCATGTTGGCGAGGTCGCCGCGGCGCAGGTTGATTTCGGCGGGGCTGCCCGCCCCCTCGCACACCACCACGTCGTACTGCTTGCGCAGCCGCTCCAGCGCCTCCAGGGCGGTGTCGCGCAGCAGGTCCTTGAGCGCGCCGTACTCCATGGCGTCCACGTCCGCCACCGGGCTGCCCATGAGGACGACCTGGCTGCGGCGGTCGCTGCCCGGCTTGAGGAGGATCGGGTTCATGTCGGCGACGGGTTCGAGGCCGCAGGCCTGCGCCTGCATGGCCTGGGCGCGGCCGATCTCGGTGCCGCCGGCGGTGACGTACGAGTTGAGCGACATGTTCTGCGCCTTGTAGGGCGCCACCCGGATGCCCTGACGGGCCAGCCAGCGGCAGATGCCGGCCGTGACCACGCTCTTGCCCGCGTCCGACGTGGTGCCCGCGACCAGCAATGCCCCCTTGACCATGAGATCACCGTACACGCCGGGAATTTCCCCAGATTTCCCTCTTCACGAACGCTGTGACTTCTGCCACTCTGTCTAGAACATTGCCCTAGAACTCAATTCTAGATTTCCCTACGGAAAGGGTGGGCATGGTCGGGACGTTCGGTTCGCCACGGACAGGCACCATCGACGCGCAGTCCCGCGCGCCATTCGGCTGGGCACCCCTCGTGGTGCTCTTCATCGTCGGGCTAGTGGACCGGATCGAGCACAACCTGCTGTCGGGCGTGCTCCCGCTCATCCAGAAGGAATGGGGCTTCAGCGACACCGCCGCCGGCTCCATCCCGACGGCCGCCGCGCTGGCCGCCGTCGTGGTGTCGCTACCCGCCGGATACCTGGCGGACCGCTTCAGCCGCACCCGCATCATCACGATCGTCGTCTTCTGCTGGGCCATCGCCACCCTCGGCTCCGGCCTCGCGACCGGCTTCGCGATGTTCTACCTCATGCGCGTGTTCCTGGCCGCGGCCGAGAACATCGACAACCCGGCCGCGGGCAGCCTGCTCGCCGACTACTACCCGCCGGTCAGCCGGGCCAAGGCGTACGGGCTGACGCGCGTCACCACGTACCTGGGCGGCGTCGGCACCCTGCTCGGCGGGGTGCTGGCCGACGCGTTCTCGTGGCGCACGGCGTTCCTCATCATGGTCGTCCCCGGCGTGCTCACCGCGGTGCTCGTGTGGTTCCTGCGCGAGCCGCGACGCGGCGAGCTCGACCGGCTCGTCGCCACCGGCGAGGCCGCCTCCGAGCCGGACGACGCGAAGCAGCCGCAGGTCAAGCCGCCGTTCTGGGCGCAGCTCCGCCAGGTGGTGGCCATCCCCACGCTGCTGTTCGTCTGCGCCGGCCTGGCGCTGCTCAGCCTCGGCCTGGCCGGCGTCTTCTTCTGGCTGCCCACGCTCATGGTGCGCGGCTTCGGCGCCAGTGTGGGCGCGGCCGGGTCCATCAGCGGCCTGATCACCATCGCGGGCACGCTGGTCGGCACCCTCGTCGGCTCCTGGCTCGGCAGGAAGTGGCACGGCACCCGCAAGGGCGGCAGGCTGCTGGCGGGCGGCAGCGGCATCACGGCCGGCTCGCTGGTGCTGGCCGCGGCGCTGTCCATGGACTCGCTCCTCGGGCTCACGGCCCTGGTGCTGGTGGCCTGCTCGCTGATGTCGATCGCGATCCCCAACATGACCGCCTGCCTGGCGGACGTCGTCCCGGCCGCCTCGCGCGGCCTCGGCTTCGCCGTCCTGCAGCTCCTGCTCACGTTCGGCACCGCGTTCGGCTCGCTCGTCGTCGGCATCGCCTCCGACCAGTTCGGGTCGCTGCTGTCCGGCATGTACGTCCTGGTCGTGCCCATGGCCATCGGCGGCCTGCTCACGCTGGGAGCCAGGGCCTCGTTCGAGCGGGACGCGCGCAAGGTCATGGAGGCCGCGGGCCGCTGACGGCGGCATGAGAAGGGGGCGTGGCCCGGCCACGCCCCCTTCGTTCAGCTTCGCCGCTCGCGTTCCTCCTGCGAGTACGGCTGAGCCGGCTGCTGCTGCTGAGGCGGGTACGGCGGCCGCTGAGTGTTCTCAGGGCCGGTGCCGCCGGACCCGCCGCCGTAGCGGCGCTGCACGGCGTCCACACCCTTGGTGATCTGGTCGTCGTACTTGTGCCCGGTGCGCTCCTTCACGTACCGCTCGGCGCGGTCAAGCGCCTGGTCGGCCTGCTTGGAGTGCCCTCTGGCAAGGTTCTCCGCCTTCTTCAGCCAGTCTCCTATGCGGCTCATGACCCATTCCCCGTTCCTTCAGACTCCGGTCCTTGCCCCTACCCCGGTAACCCCGGTTGATGTTTGCCGGGCTCCGGAAGCGAACCTGGGCACAAGCTGCCGTACCTGGTCCATGACGCCAGGCCCGGCAAGCGGGACGATGCGGGCATGACAGCAGTAGTGCAGGCCGAAGGGCTGACCAAGTACTACGGCAGGCGCCGGGGCCTGGAAGACCTCACGCTGGAGATCCAGCCTGGGGAGATCTTCGGTTACCTGGGGCCGAACGGCGCGGGCAAGACCACCACGCTGCGGCTCCTGCTCGACGTGATCAGGCCCACCCGCGGCACGCTGCGCGTGCTCGGTGGAGCCCCGCGCGAGCCCGCCACCCGCGCCAGGATCGGCTACCTGCCGGGCGAGCTCGTCCTGGAGGGCCGCGACCGCGCCGCCGACTACCTGCGCTTCCTCGGACAGGTGCGCGGCGGCGTGCCGGTCTCCCGCATCGAGGCGCTGGCCGAACGGTTCGACGCCGACCTGACCGTGCCGATGCGCAAGCTCTCCAAGGGCAACAAGCAGAAGATCGGGCTGATCCAGGCGTTCATGCACGAGCCCGAGTTCGTCATCCTCGACGAGCCCACCATGGGGCTGGACCCGCTGGTGCAGCAGGAGTTCCTGGCGCTGGTGCGCGAGGTGCGCACCTCCGGGCGTACCGTCCTGATGTCCTCGCACGTGCTGGCCGAGGTGGAGAGCGTCTCCGACCGGGTCGGCATCGTCCGCGCGGGCCGGCTCGTCGCCGTCGAGAACGTCGCCGCGCTGCGCGAGAAGGCCGTGCGCAGGATCGAACTGCACTTCGAGTCGCCCGTCCCCGCCTCCGCCTTCGAGAACCTGCCGGGCGTGCGGGACCTGCGCGTCGAAGGAGCCGGCGTACGCTGCACCATCGACGGACGGCCCGACGCGCTCATCAAGGCGGCTGCCGCATTCACGGTCGTCCACCTGGTCAGCGCCGAACCGGACCTCGAAGAGATCTTCCTGACCTACTACAGCGGCGAGGAGGAGCACGATGATCGCCAGAAGCCTGCGTGACCACCGGCGGATGCTGATCTGGTGGACCATCGGCATCAGCGCCTTCATCGCCCTGTACCTGAACGTCTACGCCAGCGTCCAGCAGAACCCGGAGGTGTACGGCCCCGCCGCCGCCGCCAAGTTCCCCGGCCCGCTCCGCGACCTCATGGGCGGCATGACGGACATGGTCTCCGGCGCCGGCTACCTCCAGACGGTCGTCTACCAGCTCTTCGTTCCCATGCTGTTCATCGCCTGCGCCACCCTCCTGGCCAACCGGGCACTCGCGGGGCCCGAGGAGACCGGCACGCTGGAGCTGATCGTCACCCTGCCGGTGGACCGGCGGCGGCTGGTCCTCGACAAGCTCGCCGCCCTGGCCCTCAGCCTGCTCCTCGTCGCCGCCGGGACGTTCGTCGTCGCCGCGGGGAGCAGCGCGCTCGTGGACACGGGGGTGCCGCTCGACCGGATCCTCGCCGGGCACACCGGAGTGCTCCTGCTCGGCCTCTTCTTCGGCACCGTGGCCCTCACCGTCGGCGCCGCCACCGGCCGCCGGCTCGTCGCCTCCGCCGTCGTCGGCGTGTGGGTCGCGGCCGGCTACACCGTCGTCACCGTGGGCCGGTCCGTGGAGGCCATCGCCTGGCTGAAATGGGTATCGCCCTTCCACTACTACGCCGAAGGCAGGCCCATCTTCGAAGGGCTGCCCGTCGGGGACTACCTTGTTCTGGCGGGGGCCACGGCCGTGCTCGCGCTCACCGCGGTGCTCGCCTTCGACAGGCGTGACGTAGGAGTCTGATGGCGATCTCCGAGCCGCCCGCCGACCTGCTCAAAGGGCACCGGCAGCGGCTGGCCGACCACGCGGCGACCGGTCGCCTGCCCGATCGTGAGGCCCTGGACGCCTACCGCGCCGCCGGGACCAGGGCCGCCGAGCTGGGGGTGCCGCTGCGGGCGCTGGTCGATGCCGCGCTCGCCGCCGGGGAGGGGGTGCCGGGGGTGGTGCCGGCGCTGCGGAAGGCTGTTTCGGCGTTGATGGAGGGGTATGAGGCGGCGCAGCTCGCGGCCATTCGTAGTGAGGAGAGTGCGCGGCGGGAGTTCGTGGATGATCTGCTGCAGGGGCGGGCTGAGCGGTTGGCTGAGCGGGCTGAGCATTTCGGGCTGCGGCTGGCGGAGTCTTATGTGGTGGCGGTGGCGCGCGGGCTGCGCACCGGCGCCTCGGGGGACGGCTCGGGGGGCGGCTCGGGGGGCGGCTCGGGGGGCGGCTTCGGGCACGGCTTCGGGCACGGCTTCGGGCACGGCTTCGGGCACGGTGGCCAGGACGGCGATGGCCTTGGGGGTGGCGGCCAGGACGGCCGTGGCCTTGGGGGTGGCGGCCAGGACGGCCGTGGCCTTGGGGGTGGCGGCCAGGACGGCCGTGGCCTTGGGGGCCGCGACCAGGACGGCCGTGGCCTTGGGGGCGGCGGCCAGGATCGCCGTGGCTTAGGGGGCGGCGATGGCCTTGAAGACGGCGCCAGGGACCACTCCGGGGGCGCCGCACCGGACTGGGGCAGGATCGAACGCGACCTGATCGCCCGCTTCGGCTCCCACAACGTGCTCATCGCCGTCCGCGACGCCCTGCTCGTCTGCGTCGCCCCCGCCACCCTCCCCGCCGCCGTGGGCGAATTCACCCACCACGTACGCACCCGCTTCCCACCCGGCTGGCGCGTCGGCGTCGGCCGGGCCCACCGCGGACCGGGGGGAGTGGTGACCTCCTACCGCGAGGCGGCCCAGGCTCTGGAACTGGCCGACGGACTCCGCCTCGCCACCGAGGTGGTCAAGGCCGCTGACCTGCTGGTCTTTCCTGTGCTGTTGCGCGACAGGAGCGCCATCGAAGATCTGGTGACCAGTGTGCTCAGCCCGCTGCTGGAGGCGCGGGGCGGGCATGAGCCGCTGCTGGAGACGTTGGAGGCGATCTTCGCCTCCCAGGGGAACCAGACGGCCGCGGCACGGCGGCTGAAGGTCAGCGCTCGGGCGGTGACGTACCGGCTGGAACGCATCCGCCGCCTGACCGGCTTCTCACCCGACGACCCGACCCAGCGCTTCACCCTGGAAACAGCCGTCCTGGGCGCCCGCCTCCTCGGCTGGCCCTTCGACTGACCAGCCCACCCGTCCGAACGGCGCCCCGCACACCGCCCAGCACCTGAGCGGCCCCAGACACCAAGCCACCCGCCGCCCACGACTCACACCGGGAACACCCGCCCAGCCCCTCAGAACGAGCTTCAATCCGCCCAGATACGCACGCCGCGCCTCACACGCGTCCGGCCTCACACGCGTCCGGCCTCACACGCGCCCGTCCTCACACGCGCCCGGCCCCACCCGGCCCGACCACCCGCCGCCCGACCACTCCCGGTGGGCCGCACCCCGTTCACTCACTCACGGCGAGCCGGACGCCGAACCCCACGATCACCACCCCGGTCAGCCGGTCGAGGAACCGCCGGACACCGGGCGACCGCAGAACCCCACCCATCCACGACGCGAACCCGATCAGCACCACACTCCAAACCAGCCCCTCAACCACATGCACCCCCGCCAACGCCAGCCCCATCAGCGCATGCGGCGCCCCCTCGGGAATGAACTGCGGCAACATGGCCACATAGAACGCCCCCACCTTGGGATTCAGCAGGTTCGTCAGCAACCCGCGCCGCAGCCCCATCCCGAAGCGCATCTCCTCGGGCCGCTGATCCTCAGCAAGCCGCTCATGCCTCGTCAGCAACATGCGCACCCCCATCCACACCAGGTACGCCGCCCCGACCCAGCGCAGCACGTCATAGGCAAGCTGCGAGGCGGCCAGCAACGCCGA
This sequence comes from Nonomuraea sp. PA05, assembly GCF_008086045.1. GTDB lineage: Bacteria > Actinomycetota > Actinomycetes > Streptosporangiales > Streptosporangiaceae > Nonomuraea > Nonomuraea monospora. Next base: position 42,214 of record NZ_VSEY01000030.1, read on the forward strand.
CAGCCCGGCGGCGGTGAGGACGCCCCAGCAGAGCGTGCCGAGCTGGATCCCCAGCGTCACCCCCCAGGCAGGTCGCCGCCCGCCCAGGAGGGACGTACGCAGGACCAGAGCCGTGTCGAGGCCGGGAGTCATCGTCAGCAGAGCGACCACGGCGGCGAACGACCAGATTGATCCTGCGATGTCCATGAACGCGAGGCTACAGCAGGGCCAAAAACGGATATTTCACGGAATGAGGAGCAGCTTTCCGGTGGTACGGCGAGCCGCCAGATCCTCGTGCGCCTGCCGCGCGTTGGCCAGCGCATAACGGTGCGAGATGTTGATCGCGAGCTGTCCGGCGGTGATCCACCCGAACAGGTCGGAGGCCCGCTGCAGCAGCTCACGCCGCTCGGCGATGTAGTGGACCAGCGTGGGCCTGGTGAGGAAGAGCGAGCCCTGCTTGTTGAGCGTCTGCGGGTCGAACGGCGGGACGGGCCCGCTGGCGGCACCGTACAGGGCCATGAGGCCGCGCGGACGCAGCGCCTGCAGCCCGCCGTCGAACGTGGACTTGCCGACACCGTCGTACACCACGTCGATCTTGCCGCTCAGCGCCTCGGCGAAGTCCTCGTACCGCAGCACCTCGTCCGCGCCGGCCGCCCTGGCCAGCTTCTCCTTCTCGCCGGTGGAGACCGTGGTGTAAACCTTGGCGCCCTTGAGCTTGGCGAGCTGGATCAGCAACTGCCCCATGCCGCCGGCTCCGGCGTGCACGAGCACCTGGTCGCCCTCCTTGACCTCATGCGTGGAGTGCGTCAGGTAGTGAGCCGTCATCCCCTGCAGCATCGCCGCGGCCGCCACCTCGGCCGACACGCCCTCCGGCACCGGCACCACCCGGTGAGCGGGCACGACGGCCTTCTCGGCGTAACTGCCGAGCACGTTCGCCCATGCGACGCTGTCGCCCACGGCGACGTCCCGCACCCCCGGCCCGACGGCCGACACCGTGCCCGCCCCCTCCGAGCCGATGGGGGTGGGGGGGGACAGGGGGTATGCGCCTGAGCGGTGGTAGATGTCGATGAAGTTCACGCCGGCCGCGGCTACGTCGATCACGACCTCGCCGTCACCGGGGACAGGGTCCGGGCGATCGACGTATTCAAGGGCCTCGGGGACGCCTGGGGTGGAGACGATGATGGCATGCATGGTCCTAGTCAACTCCTCTCCTCGGGATCAATGCCACCCGGGCCGCGCCCCGTACGCTCCATGTCGACCTCCCGCGGAATCGTTCGCGCCCGAAGGAGTGCGGCCACATGGCGAGCCTGCTCAACAGCCTGATCGACAACATCTCCATCGATCTGGGTGAAAGTTTCCTCATCACCGAGATGACGAACGGTGAGATCACCGGCGACCCTGGTCCGGGGGACATCCCTCCGAACGGCAATCCAGACATACGAGTGGGCCCCAGCGGCCTCCTCCTGACCAGCCGGGTCGATCAAGGTGACAAGCACTTCGTCCGTTATGAGCTGTGGGACGCCTGTCCGGATGCGCCGGGGTTCTGGGACGAGATCTGGACCGGCGAGTTACACATCGACTCAGGGACGATCGCGATCGCGGAATGGAATTCCTGGAGCGAGCCGAAGGACTTCGCGGTCTTCGACCTCGGAGAGGCGGGGCTGACCTGGCCCATCCGGGTGCTGACCAAGGTCATGAGCAACACCGAGGAGCCGGACTTTCCTGAGGACGTGTTCATGGTCCAGCTCTATCGGCTTCAGCTCTGGCGAGCGCCGGCCACGGAGGCGGCCAGGTGAAAGGGAGGGATCACGACGGCCGCATCAGCTCAGCACGGCTGCACCACATTGGGACGGCCGTGTCCGATCGCTCGGCTGCACCGAACCGGGACGGTCGCATCCGATCAGGACGGCCGCACTCGCTCAGCACGGTCCGTCAGGAGCAGTCCCCTCCCTGAGCAGCCGGCATCGGGGGCCTCCGCGGATCGGCGTCCCGCATGCGCGATCAACGCGGCCCCGCGTTCTCCGCCGAGAACAGCTTGAGGGCTGCAGCATCCGGGCGGCTGGTGTCGGCGCCGTTCGGCGGTCGAGACGCTCCGGCCCGACGCCCGTGGTGCCGCGGGCGGTGGTCAGCCGAGCTGTTCGGGGCCGACCGGCTGCGGTGCCGCGGGCGTCGGTCAGCCGAGGCGGGCCAGTGCGCCGGCCTCCAGCGCGACCCAGATCGCGCCGTCCGGCCCGACCGTCAGCCCGTGTGGCTCAGCCTTCCCTCGACCTTTCAGCTCACCCGGCTGATCCTCGGCTTCACCCGGCTGATCCTCGGCTTCACCCGACTGATCCTCAGCTTCGCTCGGCTGATTCTCGGCTTCGCCCGGAAGGCTGGGCAGCGGATGCTCCTCGATGACGCCCTCCACGGTGATGCGGCCGACGCGGTTGGCCGCCCACTCGGTGAACCACAGCGCACCGTCGGCTCCGGTGATGATCGCGTGCGGGCGCGCACCCCGGTCGGGGAGTGGATATTCGGTGATCTTGCCGGAGGTGTCGATCCGCCCGACCTGACCTGCCCCGATCTCGACGAACCAGAGGGCGCCGTCGGGCCCGGCCGTGATTCCCACCGGTGCTGCCCCCTCGGTGGGCAGCGGATGTACGGTGATCTCGCCGGCGAGTGAGATGCGCCCGATCGCGTTGCCCTGGTTGAGCGTGAACCACAAGGCGTCGTCGGGCCCCGCCGTGATGAACGACGGCATACCGCCTGCCACCGGCACTTCGTACTCGGTCAGCGCCCCATCGGCCCCGATACGGCCGATCTTCGTGGTTTCGAGCTGGGTGAACCACATCGTCCCGTCCGGTCCTGCGGCGATCCCGTACGGCGTGGCCGCCTCGTGGACCGTGAGCCGTCCGTCGGCGGTGATGCGGCCGATGCGCCCGCCCTTGTACTCGGTGAACCACATCGCGTCGTCAGGGCCCGGAGTGATCACGGTCGGGAGCCCGTCGGCCGGGTCGAGCTGGTGGATCGTGGGCTCCTCGCCCGGTATCAGCCTGCCGACGCGTCCCTGGTGGACGAGTGTGAACCAGAGGGCTCCGTCGTGAGCGGTCGCAATGCCGTACGGCGCGCCTGCCTCGATCTTGGTCAACATGCGTGTCCCCCGATGATGGTGGGGGTGGCTCTGGACGGCTGCTGGTTTGCGGCTGCCGAGGTCTCGGTTGAGTTGGCCCGGGTCTCGGGTGATGCGGCCGGGGTTCCAGGTGATGCGGCCGGGCTTGTGGGTATTCCGGCCGGGGCTTTGGGTGTTCTGGCCGGGGTTCCGCGTGATGCGGCCGGGGGCTTGGGTGTTCCGGCCGAGGTTCTGGGTAATGCGGCCGCGGTTTTGGGTGGTGCGGTCGAGGTTTTGGTCAGCGTACGCGTCCTCCGATCAGCTCGATCCGGGTGCCTCGGAAGCGCCGGACGAGCGCGCGGTCGTGTGAGACCAGGACGAGCGCGCCCCGGTAGGAGGTGAGCGCCTCCTCCAATTCCTCGGCCAGGGCCGGGGACAGGTGGTTGGTCGGCTCGTCGAGCAGCAGCACGTCGTGCTCCCGGGCCAGCAGCCGGGCCAGTGCCAGCCGGCGCCGCTGCCCGACCGACAGCTCGCCCACCTTCTGGTCGAGGGTGTGCGCTTGGAAGAGGCCGGTGTTCAGGAGCATCGTGCGGCGTTCGTCCGCGAAACCCTCGCCGTACGCCTCCAGCACGCTCTGGGCGGGATCGAACGACACCTCCTGCGGCAGGTAGCCGACCCGGCAGCCGGTCGCGCCGTCGGCCAGAGCGCGCAGCAGGGTGGACTTGCCTGCGCCGTTGGCGCCCTGCACCAGGAGTCGCTCGCCCTTCCGGATCGTCAGCGACTCGAGGTGCAAGCGGTCACCGACCCGTACGTCACGCAGCTCCAGCAGGATGCGAGCGCCCGCGTCGGTGCTCATGCTCGCGTCTGGGTGCGCGTCGGTGCTCATGCTCGCGTCTGGGTGCGCGTCCGTGCCCGTGCTCACGTCAGGGGCCGCGTCGGCGACTGGTCGGCGCTGGGGCGCGTGAGGCTCGTCGAGGGGTACGGGGGCGTCGAAGCTGCCGTGGAAGCGGAGTGGGGCCGGTGGGCGAGGGACCGGGGCGGCCTCCAGGCGGCGTAGACGCTCCTGTGCGTTGCGGACGCGGGTGGCCACCGAGCTCTGCACCCGCCCGGCGTTGCGGTCGTAGGCCATCTTGTTGTTGTCGCGCATCACCCGCCCCGCGGCCACCCGGTGAGCGGTGGTGGAGGCGTACGCGCGGACTTGGCGCACCTCCTCGCACCACGCCGCGTACGACTGCTCCCAGCGCGCCCTGGCCGCCGCCTTGGACGCCAGGAAGCCCGTGTAGCCGCCGCCGAAGCGGGTGGCGGAGCCGTGTTCGACCTCGACGATCGCCGTGGCGACGCGATCGAGGAAGACGCGGTCGTGCGAGACCACGGCCACCGCGCCCCTGTGCTCGCGCAGCCGGTCTTCGAGCCAGGTGAGCGCGGACTCGTCGAGGTGGTTGGTCGGCTCGTCGAGCAGCAGCACGCGCGGTGCGGCGGCCAGCACGCAGGCCAGGCCCAGCCGTGCCCGCTCGCCGCCCGACAGGCTGGACAGGCGCCGGTCGCGGCTCACGTGGGCGAGGCCGAGGCCGTGGAAGGCGCGGTTCACGCGGGCGTCGGCTTCGTAGCCGCCGCGCAGCTCGTACGCCGTGAGCAGCTCGCCGTACTCGTCCATGATCTCGGCGCTTGTGATCTCTGCGGCTGTTACCTTCGCGTCCGTGGCCTCCTCGGTCAGTGCGGACTCCAGCTCTCGCAGCCTGCGCTCCATGGCCCGCAGGTCGGCCAGTGCGGTGTCGACGGCCTGCTGGACGGTGTGGGTGGGCGGCAGATCGAGCTCCTGGCCGAGGTAGCCGACCTCGCCGGTCACCCGTACCGCGCCGTCGTCGGGATGCTCGGCGCCGGCCAGCAGGCGCATCAGCGTGGACTTGCCAGAGCCGTTCTCGCCGACGATGCCGATCCGGTCGCCCGGGCCCGCGGACAAGGAGATGCCGGCCAGGACGGTGCGCCCGGCGTAGGACTTGTAGACCTTGCGGAGACTGATCAGGGTGGAGCTCCAATCGCAACTCGGGTAGCGTTAGTTTGGCATGGGGTTGGGGTTAATGCAACTGGAGTAGATTTTGCAGACGAGTAAGCGACCCGGAGGGCGTAGCGCGCGGGTCCGTGATGCTGTGCGGCAGGCCACGCTCGCCGAGCTGGGCGAGAAGGGCTATCAGGGGTTGACGGTGGAGAACGTCGCCGAGCGGTCAGGTGTGCACAAGACGACCGTCTACCGGCGCTGGGGCGGCGTTGAAGGGCTGATCTCCGACGCTCTGGAGCTGGCGAGCGGTGAGCCGTGGCCCGTTCCCGACACCGGCTCGATCGAGGGTGATCTGCGGGGGGTTGTGCAGCTTGTGCGTAGTGGGTTCGCCGATCCGGAGCTGGGGCCGGTGTCGTCGGCGTTCGTGGCGGCGGCCGTGCAGGATGCGGCTGCCGCGCGGGCGCTGCACGGGTTCTTCGCGGCCAGGCACGAGCAGTCGGCGGAGGTGGTGCGGCGGGCGGTCGCGCGCGGGGAGCTGCCCGGCGTGGTGGACGCCAGCGAGGTGATCAGGGTGGCGGTGGCGCCCGTCTACTACCGGTTGTTCGTCGCGCACGAGCCGGTGACGGAGCGGGACGCCGACCGCGCCGCCGACGCGGCACTGGCCGCCGCCCGCGCGGGTGTCCTTTGAGCGGACGCCTAGACGGGGGTCCTGTGAGCGCACGTCAATGTGGACGTCCTGTGAGTGGACGCCTACACGGGGGTCCTGTGAGCGGACGTCAACGTGGACGTCCCGTGGGTGGACGCGTACGCGGGCGTCCTGTGAGCGGGGACGAAGGCGGGCGTTCCGGACGCGGCGGTCAGGGCTCCTTCGTACCCCGCAGCTCGAAGTCGTCGAACGACATCTTCAGCACCGACTTACGGTCCTTCGGCGTACGCACGAACAACCCCACATACCCGTTGCCGATCCCGTTCGGATCCTCCACCTCGTGCACCTGCTCTCCATTCACCCACATGGCGAGCCGCACCGCCGACCCGGACTTCTCGCACGATGCCGTCACCCGCGCCTTGCCCGACAGCCCCTCCACCTTGACGGGCTGCGCCAGCGTGCTGCCCGACCCGTCGAAAATGCGCCGGATCCTGGCCTTGCCGGTCGTGTCGAGCCCGAACTCGTAGTACGTCCCGTCCTCGACGGCGTGACAGTAGAGCCCGTACTCGCCGACCCCGGTGGCCTTCCTGACCTCGGTGATGGCGCTGACGAGCACGGTCTCGGGCAACATCGGCGTGGGCGTGGCCGACGAGCTGGGCGTGGTGGTCGGCTTGGCGATGAGGAAGGGGGCGGGCGCCTGGGCCCAGTTCTCCTCGTTGAACGGCTCGGCGTCCAGCCCGTACGTGCCGTCCGTGCGGTAGCCGCTGCTGGCCGACAGCACGGGGTCGTACGTGCCGCTCCAGCCCCCGGACGTCTGCGTGAAGTCCTCGGCGTACAGCAGGTTCAGCTCGGGCGGCCCGCTCGGCCGCAGCACGGCCCAGGCGCCCACGCCCACGGTCACCAGGACGGCCGCGGCCGCCGCCAGCCCCGCGTACAGCCGCCCGCGCCGCCGCCCCGCCGTCTGGGGAGCGGCCGTGTAGGGGGTGGTGGACCAGGCGGCCTGTACGGTCTGAGCGGCCTGCTCGGGCGCGGCCGCCCGCCCGACGAGGTGGTCGAGCAGTTGCTGCGCGGTGGGCCGCATGGCCGGGTCCTTGCGCAGCGCCGCCGCGACCAGCTCGCGCAGGCCCGGTTCGACGGCGCCGAGGTCCGGCTCGGTGTTGAGCACCTGGTAGACGATGGAGGGCAGGGTGTCGCCGCCGAACGGCGCCCGCCCGCTGGCCGCGAACGTTACCAGGCAGCCCCACGAGAACACGTCGCACGCGGGGGAGACGGGCTCGCCCCGCAGCACCTCGGGCGCCATGTAGCGGGGGGTGCCGACGAGCTCGCCGGTGCCGGTGACGCCGCCGAGCGTGTCGAGCGCCCGCGCGATGCCGAAGTCGATCACGCGCGGGCCGACGGGTGACAGCAGCACGTTCGACGGCTTGAGGTCGCGGTGCACGACCCCGGCGCCGTGGATGGCGGTGAGCGCGGTGGCCACGCTGACGGCCAGGGCGTCGAGGCTGGAGCCGCGCAGAGGGCCCGACTGGCGGACGGCGGTGTCCAGGTCGGGGCCGGGCACGTACTCGGTGACCACGTAGAGCTGGTCGCCGTCGAGCGCGGCCTCGATCACGGCGGCCGTGCAGAACCTGCGCACCCGCTGGGCCGCGTCCGCCTCCCTGCGGAAACGCATGCGGAACTGCTCGTGCTGGCTGAGCTCGGGGTTGATCACCTTGACGGCGACCCGTTGCCCAGCGGGATCCTCGGCGAGATGCACCGTGCCCATCCCGCCTCGTCCCAGCACGCCAAGCAGCCTGTAGCGCCCGATCCGGGAGGTATCACCGCTCACGGCGCGCTAGCTTACCGACATGCGGCTTCCCGCTGCAGACCACAAGAGGCGAAAAGCTCAACGGTCAGCCACGCGTTCCTGATCGGCGGATGGCTTCGACTATCAGCCAGGCGTTGGTGGAGGGATTGCGGCCCTTCCTGTTGGGCTCGCAATGCTCCGGGTCGGCTCGCCGGGCCCGATCGCGCGCGATCTGGTGATGAGCGAAGGGAAAATCCCGCCCCAAGTGCTTGTCGTAATCCTTGAGGTGCTTCCTGAGTCGCTGCCTGACGCGTTCCTGATCGCAGGCGGCTGTGTGATCCTCGAAGTGGTAGAGGATCCACAGTTCGAAGCAGGGCAGGGAGATGACGAGGTTGACACGCCCTCTCCTGGCCTCGATCACAGCTTGGTCGAGGGTCTTGTGCCCATCGACGTCTACGACGCACCACACCTCGTCGTAGGCGATGTTGGCGTCCCGCTGTGTGCGCGCCTCCTTGTCCTTCTTGTCGCGTTCCTTGACGGCGTACGTGACGATGGCCGCCGGGTCGCGCCCGAGACCGATCACCTTGCAGTTGCGGATCTCCACGGGAAGAGAGCGGAAGTAATCGCGGACGCCTTGGAAGTATTCGACCTCCGTGACCTCACCCTCGCACACGATGAGCACGCGCTTCTTGGGGGCTCGGCGGCCAGTAGGACGGTCAAGGCGTGGAGGGCTACGCCTGGGACTCATGGCTTCAGGACGGGCCCTTTCATGAAGATCTCGCGAATGTTCTCGAAGTTGAGGTAAGGCGCTGCCCCGTAACGGCCTTGGAGATAACCGCGTTCGATGTTCTCGTCACGCCGGGTGTGGAATTCGGCGAGTGAGTAGAGGCTGGTGGCCCCGGAGTCGTCCTTCTCGGTGAACCAGACCTCGTCCCTGGCCAGAACCTCCTCCTCGAGCAGGGAGCCGAGGAGCGTGGTGTCATGCGAGGAGAAGATGAGCTGGGCGCCGTGCCGATTGATGTCAGGGTCCTTGAACATCCGGATCAGCGTCGAGCTGAGCAGCGGATGCAGGCTGGAGTCGATCTCGTCGGCGAGCAGGGTGCCGCCGATGTAGAGAATGCTCAGCGTATGCCCCAGCAGGGAGAGCCATGCCCTTGTTCCCGCGCTCTCCTCCTCCAGGCTCAGCGGCGGAGCGTCGATCCGGCGGCGCAGGACCACCTTTTTCTCCTGCGGGCCTGTCTCCACGAGTTCCATGCGCTCGACGCCCAGGTCCGCGATGCGGAGGAGTTCGTTGATGTCGTCCGTCACATATTCCGCGTCCAGAATGTGCTTCACGACGTCGAGGCGGAACTTCTCGTGGATCTCGCCGTGCTGGATGAAGTAGGCGCCGCTGGACGTCAGGCTCTCGTAGAGGCCGCTGAGCAACGGATGGTTGTTGGAAGCCGCGCAAGAGAGGTAGAGCGAGTTCGGGCGGGTGAGCTTGCGTATGCGCTGTGTCTCGCCGGTGAGACCGCGTCCGAAGGTGAAATCGGCTGGCCCGCTGCGGTCGAAGAGTCTCCTGGTGCGGCCACGCGGAAAGGTGTTGAGCCATTCACCGAGCACCATTTCGTCATCGGCCTCGAAGCCGTAGGAGTAGCGGACGCCCTCATGGAGGAAATCGATCTCGTAGAACGACGGGGTCTGCCGTCCTGCGGGGGAGAGCTTGAACGGTCGTCGCGGCACGCCTCCGGTCGGCTTCCAGTGGGTGTGGGACAACCGGATGGCATCGGACATCCACCGCAGGGAGTCCAGGACGTTGGACTTACCTGAGGCGTTGGCCCCGTAAATGCCGGCGACCTCAAGTGGTGTTGCCCGCTTGGCCTCTCCCCGGCGTGACGCGGCCGTCAGGGAGAGCGTCTGCTCGTCGCGGATCGACCGGTGATTGGCGACCCGGAAACGCAACAACACAGCCTTCTCCCCGCCTTGCAGTCGACTGGAACCTTACACTTTCAAGCCTCCTCAGGGAGAGTTTCCCCGTGACGAGCCCGCCAAGCGCGGACAGCGTGCAAAGGGGGCAGGCCGGTCTCCGGTGACGCCACCAGCACCCGGCACCCCGCCGCCAGGGCCGCCGCGATCCCCGCCGGGCTGTCCTCGATGGCCACGCACCTCGACGGCGCGGCCCCCAGCCGCCTGGCCGCCTCCAGGTACGGATCGGGCCACGGCTTCCCCCGCTCCGTGTCCTCGTTCGTGATCACCAGGTCGAACGCGTGCCCCAGCCGTGGCAGCACCAGCTCCACGATGCTCCGGGGAGAGGCGCTGACCAGCGCGGTGGGGATGGCGCTGGCGGCCAGGCCGGCGAGCAGTTCGGGCGCTCCCCGCACCACGGTCAGGTCCTGGTGGATGCGTTCGGCGAAGGCGTCGGTGAGGGGACCGGTGAGGGTGACGGAGCCGAGGTGGACGGCCACGTCCTCGATGGTGCGCCCGTGGACGAAGGGGACGTCCGCGTCGGTGAGCGGACGTCCCGCGACGGCGGCGACGGCCTGCCACCACAGCCCTTCCGTGTCCACCAGGGTGCCGTCCATGTCGAGCAGGACGGCCGCCGGGTCAGACGGCATCGGCGGCCACGACGGGGGCGGGGACAGTGACGGTGCGGGCCGCCACGAGGACGGGCCGCTCCACCAGGCGCACCTGGACGCGAGCGCCGGGGCCGAGCGTGGCGGCCTCGTGGCCGGGCACGTCGGCGAGCACCTCGCCGCCCTCGACGGCGAGGCGCAGCCGTACGGAGGCGCCGCGGAAGGAGGCGGCCAGCACCTCGGACGGTCCGTCGTCGGCCGGGACGACCCGGACGGCTTCCGGACGGACCAGCACGTCCACGGACGGATCCGCCGGAACGGGACCGTCCACGGGCAGGAGCTGGCCGAGGACCGTGACCTGGGCGCCGGAGACCTGCCCGGCCAGGTGGTTCATGGTGCCGACGAACTCGGCCACGAACGGCGTGGCGGGGCGGTCGTACACCTCGGCGGGCGCGCCGACCTGCTCCAGCCGTCCGTCGCGCAGCACCGCGACCCGGTCGGCGATCGACAGGGCCTCCTCCTGGTCGTGGGTGACGAAGACGGTGGTGATGCCCAGGTCGAGCTGGAGGCGGCGGATCTCCTCGCGCAGCGCGACCCGTACCTTGGCGTCCAGCGCGGACAGCGGCTCGTCGAGCAGCAGCACGCGCGGCTCCAGGGCGAGCGCGCGGGCCAGCGCGACGCGCTGCTGCTGGCCGCCGGAGAGCTGGTGCGGGTAGCGGTCGGCGTGCGTCGGCAGGCCGACGAGTTCGAGCAGTTCGGCGGCCCTGGCGTGCCTGGTGGCCACGGGGACCTTGCGGACGCGCAGGCCGAAGGCGACGTTGTCGCGGGCGTTCAGGTTGGGGAAGAGGGAGTAGGACTGGAAGACCATGCCCGCGTCCCGCTTGTTGGCGGGGACGTCGGTGACGTCCTTGCCGTCCACCAGAACGGCGCCCGAGTCGGGCCGTTCGAACCCGGCCACGCAGCGCAGCGCCGTCGTCTTGCCGCAGCCCGAGGGGCCGAGCAGGGCGACGAACTCGCCGGGCGCGATGACGAGGTCGAGGCCGTCGAGCGCGACCGTCTTGCCGAACGTCCGCCGCAGCGCCCGGAACTCCACCGATGCGGTCATTTCCCCCCCTTTTTCCTGCTGAAGACCGTGGACACGGCCAGCAAGAGCAGCCAGATGAGCAGCAGGCTCAGGATCGACACCGCGACCGAGAGCTGCCCCTTGGACCCCGACACGGTCACGATCCACACCGCGAACGGCTCGTAGCCGAGCAGGCTCGCCACGGTGTACTCGCCCAGCACCAGCGCCAGCGTCAGGAACGACGCGCTGGCCAGCGCCGAGCGCAGGTTGGGCACCACGACCCGCATGAGCACGTACGGCCACGACGCCCCGAGGTTGCGGGCCGCCTCGACGAGGGTCCGCACGTCCATGGTGCGCAGCCCGGCGTCCAGCGACCGGTACACGAACGGCAGCACCAGCACCACGTACGCCAGCACCAGCACCACGGGGAACGCCGGGTCCTGCACGGCGATCAGGGTGGCCCAGAACGGCGTCGGGGCCAGCAGGTCGGTCCCGCCGCGCAGCGCCGTGCCGATCCCGACCACGAACGTGATCGGCGGCACGATCAGCGGCAGCGTGCACAGCACCTCCATGACGGGCCGCAGCCGGGGCGCGAAGAGCCGGACGGCCAGCATCGCGGGCAGCGTCAGCAGCAGCACGAGCACGATGGTGGCCACGGACAGCCCGAGCGAGAGCGACAGCGACCGGACGAAGCCCTCGGCCGTGAGCAGTTCCCCGTACGCCGACAGCGACACGCCGGCGGTGGGCGTGTAGACCGTGTACCAGAAGGCGGTGCCCAGGGGCACCAGGAAGTAGATCGCGGCGAGCAGGAACACCAGCCCGCGCCACCAGGCCCGCCGGGGGCGCGTGGCGGTGCCGGAGACCCGTTCCAGGCCGGTCAGTGCAGCCATCGGGAGGTCCTCCTCTGCAGCGGCAGGTAGATCGCCATGACGAGCCCGGCGACCACGACCATGTCGAGGCTGAGCGCCAGCGCGATGTTCTCGTAGCCGATCAGCACGTCGCCGGTCAGCGCGCTGGCGATCTTCAGGGTGACGAGCGGGACGACGGTGCCGACCATGGCGTTCGCGGTGGCGTACGCGGAGAAGGCGCCGCCGAACAGCAGCACGAACCCGCCGAGCATGGCCGGCGCCAGCACGGGCAGCGCGACGAGGCGCCAGTAGTGCCAGGCGGTGGCCCCGCTGTTCGCCGCCGCCTCGTACCACTGCGGGCGCAGCCCGTCGAGGGCGGGGGCCATGGTCAGCACCATGAGCGGGATGGAGAAGTACAGGTAGACCACGACCAGCCCCCAGAACGTGTACAGGGAGCCGGAGGGCAGCCCCACCAGGCCGCTGACCACGCCGGAGTTGCCGAGCGTGGCGATCCAGAAGAACGCCAGCGGCACCCCGCCGAAGTTGGCCAGCACGCCGGACGCGGTCAGCACGGCGTCGCGCAGCAGCGTGCTGCGCGAGGCCACGATGGCGTACGCGAGGAACGTGCCGAGCACGGCCCCGAGCACCGCCACCACGGCCGACAGCCGCACGCTGCCGAGCATGGCGGTGAGGTAGCCGCCCTGGAGGCTCTGCGACACGTTGGCCAGGCTGAGCCGGCCCTGCGCGGTGAACGCCCCCGCCACCAGCACGATGGCGGGAACGCCGAACACGAGCGTGAAGAACGCCAGCAGCGGCAGCGCTCCGAGCCAGCCCCTGGACGATCGGGAGCGGGTCATCCCGAGATCGCGGTGTCCCAGCCGGCGGCCAGCTTGGCCTTGGCCGCGTCCACCTGCTCGGGCGTCGGGAACGCCGGCTCGCCCTCGACGGCGGGCAGGTTGGCGGTCAGCGTCTTGTCCACGGTGCCGTCGGCGGTCATCGCGGGCAGCAGGACGGGGCGGGCGAAGCCCTTGAGGTAGAGGTTCTGGCCTTCGGCGCTGTAGAGGTACTCCTGCCACAGGCGGGCGGCGGCCGGGTGCGGGGCGTCCTTGTTGACGGCCTGGGCGTACATCTGGAAGTACTTGCCGTCGGTGGGCACGTTCACCTTCCAGTCGATGCCCTTGGCGGTGAGCTGGGGCGCGTAGGCGGCGTTGTTGTAGTCCCAGTCGATGCTGATCTTGGTCTCGCCGTTCTCGATGGTGGCGGGCGTGGTCTCGACCGGGTTGTAGTTGCCGGCGTCCTTGAGCTTCTTGAAGAAGTCGATGCCGGGCTGGATGTCGTCGAAGGAGCCGCCGTTGGCGATGGCGGCGGCGTACACGCCTGCGAAGGCCGAGCCGGACTCGGTCGGGTTGCCGTTCATCGCGACCTGCCCCTTGTACTCGGGCTTGAGCAGGTCGGCGAAGCTCGTCGGGCAGGTCTTGATCTTCTTGGCGTCGCAGCCGATGGAGACGTAGCCGCCGTAGTCGTTGACCCACAGCCCCGTCGGCTCCTTCTGGCCCTCGGGGATCTTGTCGAACGCCTGCACCTTGTACGGCGCGAACAATCCCTCCTTGGCCCCGCTGATCGCGAACGACTGGCCGAGGTCGAGCACGTCGGGGGCGCGGTCCTGGCCCTTGCGCGTCTTGACGGCGTTGATCTCGTCGGCGCTGGCCGCGTCGGGGGTCTCGCTCTCGATCTTGATGCCGTACTTGGCCTGGAACTTCTCGATGATCTCGCCGTAGTTGGCCCAGTCGGGCGGCAGGGCGATGACGTGCAGCGTGCCCTCCTTCTTGGCCGCCTCGACCAGCTTGTCCAGCCCGCCGAAGTCGGCGGCGGACGTGGCGGTGGCGGCGTTCACCCCGCCTTGTGAGGCCTGGGTGGTCTGCTGGGTGCCGGGAGCGGCGCCGCACGCCGCGGTGACTAGGGTCAGGGTCGCGGCGGCTGCGGCCGCACGGGCGCGAGGTGTGAACACGACGCCTCCACTTTCCAGGGGGTGTGGCAAGAACGTAGGGGAACTTGTACAAACAAGCGAGCACCAGTTAGTCGCATCAATGTTGCTCTTTCGTGAATGGGAAGGATCGGGGATGGTTGCGCGCTATGAACGGATCGCCGATGAGCTGCGGGACGAGATCCTGTCCGGCGCTCATCCGATCGGTTCCCAGCTCCCCAGCGAGGCGGAGCTGGCGGAGCGCCACGGCGCGGCGCGCGGCACCGTACGCCAGGCGATCGCCGTGCTGGCCGCCGAGGGGCTGGTCGGCTCCCGGCAGGGCGCCAGGCGGATCGTGCTCGGCAGGACGCGCAGCCAGAGCTTCGCCGAGTTGCACAGCTTCGCCCAGTGGGCACGCGCGAACGGTTACCGCTACGGTGGCCAGGTGATCGCCCAGCGCCGCAGGGCCGCACGGGGCCCCGAGTCCGCCAGGCTGGGTTCCTCGGAGGTGCTGGAGGTGCTGCGTGTGCGCACGCTGGAGAGCGAACCCGTGCTGCTGGAGCGGACGGTGTACGCGGAGTGGGTGGCGGGCGCGGTCGAGAAGCTGCCCGCCGACTGCGAGTCGGTTACCGAGGCGCTGTACGACTCCATCGGCCTCGTGTTCGCTTACGGCGAGCACCTCATCGACGCGGTCCCGGCGGGGGCGCAGGACGCCCGCCTGCTGGGAGTGCGCCGCGGCAGCCCGCTGCTGCGCCAGCGCAGGACCACGACCACCCACGAGGGCCGTCCCGTGGAGTCCTCCGACGACCGTTACCGCGCAGGCAGCGTGGCCTTCAGCATCCGCAACTCGATCGGCGCCAACCCGCTCGTACGGCAGGCCGGCGACTTGCGTTTCGGCGCCGGAGAACATATGTTCGAGTCATAGCACCCGCCTTCCCCCGGGTGGCTCAACATACGGACCAGAGCCGCGGGGAGAAGCGATCTTGAGCAGACTCTATGGCGATCCGATAGAGGTGTGGACCCGAGACGGGGAGCCGACCCAGTTCGTCTGGCGCGACCGGCTCTACCTCGTCCGCCGCGTCCTCGATCAGTGGGTGGTCGCGCGCGAATGGTGGAAGACCGGCGAGGGCGACCCCGGCGAGCGCCAGTTCTGGCGGGTGGAGGCCAGCCCCGGCCGCGAGGTCGGCTCCTACGAGCTGCGTTACGACACCGCAGGCAACGGCTGGCTGCTGATGAGGGCGTGGGACTGATGGCGCCCCCGTTCCCGCACCTCCACGTGAGCTCCGCCTACTCCATGCGCTACGGCACCGCCTTCCCGCGGGCACTGGTGAACCGCGCGGCGGAGCACGGGATGGACATCCTCGCCCTGACCGACCGCGACGGCCTCTACGGCGCGGTCAAGCACGTCCAGGCGTGCGCGGACGCCGGCATCGCGCCGGTCGTCGGCGTGGACCTGGCGCTCGACGCCCCCGCCCCGGCCTTCAACCCGGTGCCGGGAGGCCGCAGGCCGCGCCCGCGAACCGGCGCCGACGCGGAGGACCGCGTCACCGTGCTGGCCCGCGGCAAGGGCTGGTCCCGCCTGTGCCGCCTGGTCACGGCCGCGCACCACGCGGGGGAGCGCGGCGCGCCCAAGGTGACCCGCGAGCTGGTCGGCGAGTGGGCCGGCGGCCCCGGCGAGCACGGGTTCGGCGCGGAGGACGGGCTCGTGGTGCTGCTCGGCCCCAGGTCCGACGTGGGCCGCGCGGTGGCCGACCGGCGCGACGAGCACGCCATGGCGCTGCTCGGCAGGTGGCGCGCCGCCGTGCCCGGTGTGGTGATCGAGCTGGTCGACCAGTACGGCTTCCGCGACGCCACCACCGCCGTGCGCATGCTCGGCCTGGCCGAGACCATGGGCGTGCCCGCCGTCCTGACCAACGCCGTCCGCTACCTCGACCCCGCCGACCACCAGGTCGGCGACGTGCTCGACGCGGCCCGCCAGCTCGTCCCGCTGCACCCGCGCCACCTGGAGCGCACCACCTCCCACGCCTACCTCAAGAGCACCAAGGAGATGTGGCAGGTGGCGGCCAAGGTGTGCGGCGCCGACCAGGAGCGGGTGGGCAGGCTGCTGTTCACCACCAGGCGGCTGGCCGAGGCGTGCGCGATGGAGCCGCTCGACCTGCTCGCGCTGCGCAACGACCCGCCGGGCCTGCACCTGCCGGAGATCGGCCGCGACCCCGTGCCGCTGCTGCGCCACCGGGTCGAGGACGGCCTGTTCAGACGCGGCCTCGACCGCTCGGGCGACGCCAGGCGGCGCCTGGACGACGAGATGGCCATCATCGAACGCAAGCGCCTGTCCGGCTACTTCATCGCCGTGGCCGGCATCACGGACATGATCCGCGACAGGGGCATCCGCTGCGCCATCCGCGGCTCAGGCGCCGGCAGCCTGGTCAACTACCTCATCGGCATCGGCGAGGTGAACCCGCTCGAACACGGCCTGCTCATGGAGCGCTTCCTGTCGGAGGGCCGCGTCGGGCTGCCCGACATCGACGTGGACGTCGAGTCGGCCCGCCGCCTCGACTGCTACCAGGCCATCTTCGACCGCTACGGCGAGTCCAGGGTGGCGTGCGTGTCCATGATGGAGACCTACCGGGCCCGCAGCGCCATCCGCGACGTCGCCGGGGCGATGGGCCTGCCGCCGCACGAGATCGACGCCATCGCCAAGGCGTTCCCGCACATCAGGGCCAAGCAGATCACCGCGTCCCTGGAAGACCTGCCCGAGCTGCGCGAGAGCAGGCTCGGCGAGGCCGGGCTCGACCGCGTGTTCCGGCTGGCCGAGAAGCTCGACGGGCTGCCCAGGCACATCGCGCTGCACCCGTGCGGCGTGCTGATCGGCAACGCCGGGCTGCGCGACCGCACGCCGGTGGAACGCAGCCTGCTGGAGTTCCCGATGTCGCAGTTCGACAAGGACGACGTCGAGGAGGCCGGGCTGCTCAAGCTCGACGTGCTGGGCGTGCGGATGCAGTCGGCCCTGGCGTACGCGCTGAGCGAGGTCAAGCGCGTGGACGACGTCGTGATCGAGCTGGACACCCAGCAGGGCGACGACCCCGAGGTCCAGTACGTGCCGCACGACGACCAGGACACCTACGACATGATCTGCGCCGCCCGCACCCTCGGCTGCTTCCAGATCGAGTCGCCGGGCCAGCGCGAGCTGGTCGCCAAGCTGGAGCCGCGCAAGATGCACGACCTGATCGTGGACATCTCGCTGTTCCGCCCTGGGCCGGTCAACTCCGACATGGTCACCCCCTACCTGGAGGCCAGGGGCGGGTGGCGGCAGCCGTACTACCCGCACGAGCGGCTGCGGGAGGCGCTGAGCGAGACGCACGGCGTCGTGGTCTTCCACGAGCAGGTGCTGAAGATCATCTCGGTGATGACCGGGCGCGACCTGTCCTACGCCGAGAAGCTGCGGCGCACGCTCGACACGCCGGAGGGCCGGGCCAGGGTGCGCCGGGCGTTCGTCCCCCTGGCCCAGGCCAACGGGTTCGACGCCGCGGCCGTGGAGCGGGCCTGGCAGGTGCTGGACGCGTTCGGCTCGTTCGGGTTCTGCAAGGCGCACGCGGCGGCGTTCGCGCTGCCCACGTACCAGTCGGCCTGGCTCAAGCGGCACCACGCGGCGGCGTTCTTCGCCGGGGTGCTCACGCACGAGCCCGGCATGTACCCGCCGCGCGTCATCATCGACGAGGCCAGGCAGTGCGGGGTGCAGATCCTGCCGCTCGACATCAACAACTCGGGCAAGGACTGGCAGGTGGAGCGGCTCGGGCCGCGCGTCGAGGTTCGCGTGCGGCCCGCCGACCTGCCCGCCGACCCGGGCGACGCCCGGCAGCGGGTCAGAAACTTCAAGATCTCGGAGATCGGCAAGGGGTACGCGCTGCGGGTGCCGTTCTCGGCGATCAAGGGCGTGAGCGAGGCCGAGGTCGAACGCATGGTGGCGGGGCAGCCGTACACGTCGCTGGCCGACTTCTGGGACCGGGCCAGGCCCTCACGGCCCACGATCGAACGGATCGTCCAGGTCGGCGGCCTCGACGCGCTGCACGACCTGCACCCGGGCGACGGGCGCCGCTGGCGTCCCGGCGAGCTGACCAGACGCGACCTGATCGCCCACGTCGGCGCGCTCGACCGCGCGTCGGCGATCGGCGTGCAGGCGGGCCCGCGCAGGTCCAAACGCTACAACTCGCACATGGACCTCTCCAGGAACGCGGCTCCCCCGGCGGTGCAACTCCCGCTCGGGTTCGGCGAGAGGATGTCGCCGGGGGAGCTGCCCGAGATGACGGAGACGGAGATGGTCGAGGCCGAGCTGGAGATTCTCGGCATCGACGTCAGCAAACACGTCATCAGCTTCCACGACGAGCTCCTCGACGCGCTGGGCGTGGTGCGTTCCAGAGACCTGCTCACCCGGCGCAACGGGACGGAGATCCTCGTCGCCGGGGTCAAGGTGGCCACCCAGACGCCGGCCATCCGCTCGGGCCAGCGCGTCATCTTCACCACCCTCGACGACTCGACGGGGCCGATCGACCTGACCTTCTTCGAATCGGTGCAGGGGCGGTGCGCGTCCATCGTCTTCGGGTCGTGGCTCATGCTGGCCATGGGGGTGGTGCGGCGCACGGGGGCGCGGGCGGTGTCGCTGCGGGCGGTCGACTGCTGGAACCTGGCCGACCTCGACGCGCTGTGGCGGTCCCGGGGGATCGAGGCGGTGCGGGCCGCCGTCGAGCGCGCGCCGGAGGAGCTGGCGGGGGTCGGCGGGCGCAAGATCGAGTACGCCAACGGGTACCGCCTGTCGCCCTACTCCGACCTCGCCCCAGCCGTCACCAACGCGCCCCGGCAGCTCTGGCACTCCAGCCCGGGCAGCTCCGGCCCCACGGCGGCCTGACGGGCGCTCAGCTCGTGCGCCCCACCGCCGTGGAGCCCGGCGCGGGCTGCGGCGCCTGCGGCGAGAACGTGTGCACCGTGCCGGCCTCGACCGGACGGGCCGAGCGGGCGGCCCGCTGCAGCCGCGTCAGCTCCCGCACCGTGCACCCGCACAGCAGCGCCGCCACCGAGGCGCAGGCCAGCTCCGGCACCCCCACCCCGGTGAGGTCACCGGCGGAGGCGTCGAGCGGCAGCCGGATGGTGAACAGCGCGATCGTGCCCAGCCACGCCGCCCACCAGCCCGCCAGCAACGCCAGCCACCGCCCGCGCCGCCCGGCCGGCGGGCGGGTGCCGCGCCAGACCTCGTCGACCAGCACCGCGGGCGCGATCAGGTTGACGCCGGGAAGCAGCCAGGCCGCGGCGACGGGAGCGGTCGCGGCGGAGCGGTCGTTGGCCTGCCTGGCGCGCACGAGCCAGGTCACGTAGGCGGCGGCGGCGGCGATCGTGGTGCCCGCCACCAGCATCATCAGCACCGCGAACAGGGTCACCGCCCCCACCACGGCCTCGGCGTCAGCCCCCTGGGGGCGTCCGCCGAAGGCGGCCAGCTCGGCGGCGAGCCGGCGCCCGCGGGACAGCTCGAAGCTCACGAGAGCGCCGAGGGAGAGGATCTGGGCGGTGAGCGTCAGGTGGACGGCGGAGGCGGCTCTGGTGGGCGATGCCTGGGTGTAGCGCACGTTGATCTCCCCCCGGGCCATGCGCTGAGGTTCTGATTCACTTGTATCCCGGCAGCCCCGCTGTTAATCAGCTCACCACGCCGGATTCCCACGCCCAAGCTGCGATTTCAACTCGATTGCGGACACCGAGCTTGGCCTGGATGCTGCCCAGATGCGTCTTGACGGTCGACAGCGACACGAACAGCTCGCCGGCCACCTCCTGGTTGGTCCGCCCCCTGGCCACCAGGCGCACGACGTCCAGCTCGCGCTCGGTGAGCGGGTCGTTCGCGGGCAGCGCGGCGGGCCTGCGGGGCTGCGCCAGGTGCTGCAGCAGCCGCACGGTGATCGACGGTGACACCAGCGCGTCGCCCGCCGCCGCGGCTCTGACCGCCTCGATCAGCAGCGTGGGGCCGCTGTCCTTGAGCAGGAAGCCGGTGGCGCCGGAGCGCAGCGCCCCGTACACGTACTCGTCCAGGTCGAACGTGGTGACGATGACGACCCGCAGCGGGTTCTCCACGCCGGGGCCGGCCAGCACGCGGGTCACCTCCAGCCCGTCGAGCTTGGGCATCCTGATGTCGAGCAGGCACACGTCAGGACGCAGCCGCCTGGCCTCCGACACGGCCTCGGCCCCGTCGGCGACCGCGGCCACGACCTCCATGTCCGGTTGGGCGTCCAGGATCATCTGAAATCCGGTGCGCACCAGTTGCTGGTCGTCTGCGATGAGAACCCGAATAGTCACGGCCCCAACTCTAAGGATCAGCCGTTCGGCCGAGGCGGTTATGGTCGCACGGCCGATCCGCCGTCCCCTGCTCCGGCGGGAGCCTGGACGGCATGAACGACGTGCTTGTTGGACGAGCCCTGGCCAAGAGGTTCGGGCAGACGGTCGCCCTGGGCGGCGTGGACATCGCGGTACGGGCGGGCGAAGCCGTGGCGATCATGGGGCCGAGCGGTTCCGGCAAGTCGACCCTGCTGCACTGCCTGGCCGGCATCATGAAGCCGGACGCGGGCGAGGTACACCTGCTCGGGCAGCGCATCGACGCGCTGGGGGAGCGCAAGCGCAGCGCGCTGCGGCGCACCCGCTTCGGCTTCGTCTTCCAGTTCGGCCAGCTCCTGCCGGAGCTGCCCGCCGAGGAGAACGTGGCGCTCCCGCTCATGCTGGGCGGCGTACCCAGGGTCCAGGCCGTGCGGCAGGCCCGCGACTGGTTCGGCCCGCTCGGCCTGGGCTCCATGGAGTCGAGGCGGCCCGGCGAGCTGTCCGGCGGTCAGGCGCAGCGGGTGGCCATCGCCAGGGCGCTGGTCACCAGGCCGGCCGTGGTCTTCGCCGACGAGCCCACGGGGGCGCTCGATCAGCAGACCGGGCAGGAGACGATGCGGCTGCTGGTGGAGGCGACCAAGCACAACGACGCGAGCCTGATCGTCGTCACCCACGACCCGAACGTGGCCGCCTGGTGCGACCGCACGGTCGAGGTCCGCGACGGCCGCCTCCTGACCAGCACGAGCGGAGCCTTCGCGTGAACCTGGAACTGACTTGGCGGCTGCTCAGGGGCGGCGGGCGCAAGGGCATGCTCGGCACCTGGCTCACGCTGGCCGCCGTCGCGGTGGCCACGGCGCTGCTGCTGTTCGCCGTGGCCGCGAACTCCGCCTTCCAGGCAAGGGCCGAACGCGGCGCCTGGCGCAACCCCGTCCCGGCCGCGGCGGGAGCCGCGGTGGCCGTCGAGGCGTCGCGCTTCGACTTCGTCCGCGACCGGACCATCACCGTCGTCGACCTGGCCGCCCTCGCGGGCAGGAACCCGGCGCCGCCGCCCGGCATGCCGCGCTTCCCCGCGCCCGGCGAGGTGTGGTTGTCGCCGGCCCTGGCTGAGCTGGCCGAGGAGCTGCCCGCCGAGGAGCTGTCCGGCCGCTATCCGAACCTGAAGGGCGTGCTCGGGGACGAGGCGCTCGTCCACCCGGACGAGCTTGTCGCGGTCGTCGGCCAGCGACCGGACGCCCCGGCCATGACCGCCGAGCGATCCGACGACTGGATCATCGCCAAGCCGCCCGTCAAGGTCGCGGACCTGGCCGGCCTGCCGAGCGAGGACGCCGAGGCCTACCAGGCGCTCTCACTGGTGGCCAGCGTGCTGATGGTCGTGCCGCTGCTGGTGTTCGGGGGCGCGGCGGCCCGGCTCACGGTGGCCAGGCGCGACCAGCGGCTGGCGGCGTTGCGCCTGATCGGGGCGACGCCCGGGCAGGTGGTCGCGATGACCGTGGCGGAGGCGGTGATCGTCGCGCTGGCCGGCGCGCTGGCGGGGGCCGTCGTCTTCGCCCTGGCCGTGCCCCTGCTGGCCATGATCGAGATGCAGGGCGGGCCGTGGTACGCCGCCGACCTGTTCCCCGGCCCGCTCGTGCTCGCCGGGGTGCTGGTCGCGGTGCCGCTGCTGGTGGGGCTGTCGGCGGTGGCGGGCCTGCGGCGGGTGGTGGTGAGCCCGCTCGGCGTGGCCAAGCGGGAGACGCCGCCCGCCATGCGCTTCGTACGGGTGCTCGCCCTGCTGGCGGTGCTGATCGCGTTCCCGGTCCTGACCAGGGGCACCAGCGTGGCGATCGTGGCGGTGGCGCTGACCCTGGCGTTCCTGTGCGTCAACCTGGTGGGGCCGTGGGTGGTCGGCCTGATCGGCCGGATCACGGCGGCGACCGCGCGGGGCCCGGCCCGGCTGCTCGCCGGGCGGCGGCTGGTGGACGATCCGCGCTCCGCCTGGCGCACGGTGAGCGGGGTGGCGCTGACCGGCTTCGTGGCGGGCTTCCTCGGGCTGCTCAGCCCGTCCGGCTTCGCCACCGAGGTGACGGGGCCGCCGCAGCTCCGCGTCACCGCCCCGGCGGGGCAAGCCGCGGAGGTGGCCACGCAGGCCCGCGAACGGCTGCGCGCGGCCGGGGTGACGGCCACGGTGCGGCCCGTCAAGAACGTCGTGGTCGCGGCCCTGGGCAGCTCCGCCGACGCGGTCACCCTGGACCGGGCCCGTACGGCGCTGGCCGGGCTGGTGCCGGGCCGCACGCCCACCACCGAGCGTGACGACCGGCGTTTCGGCAGCGAGATCCTGACCGACGTCCGGGTGGGCACGATCGTGGTGCTGTCGGTGTCGTTCCTGGTGGCCATCGCCAGCTCGGGGATCACGGCCACGTCGTCGATCCTGGACCGGCGGCAGACGTACGGGCTGCTGCGGCTGGCGGGCACGCCGCTGGAGGTGCTCGACCGGGCACGGCGGACCGAGACGCTCGTCCCGCTGACGGTGATGGGCGGCGGCGCGATCCTGGTGGGAGCGTTCTGCGCGGCGCCGTTCATGATCGGCGGCATGAACGTGGCCGGCACGCTCACGCTGGCGGGCTGCGTCGTGGCGGGCTTCGCGGGGGTGATCGCGGCGGGCGCCCTGAGCCGCCCGCTGCTCCGCTCGATCACCGAGGACCCGGCACCCCGCCCCGACTGACCTTCCTCCGCTAACCGAGTACGAGGTCGCGGACGAGCTTCAGGGAGGGCTCGTCCCGCACCCCCATCACCAGCAGGCTCGTGACCGGGCTGCGGTGCCACAGCTCAAGCCGCTCCTTGATCCGGCCGGGCGGGCCGACGAGCGAGATGCCGTCGGCCAGCTCGTCCGGGATCGCCCGGAACGCCTCGTCCTTGCGCCCCGCCAGGTACAGCGCCTGGATGTGCTCGGCCGCCTCGGCGTAGCCCATCCGGCCGATGATGTCGGCGTGGAAGTTGCGCTGCCTGGCGCCCATGCCGCCGATGTAGAGCGTCAGCATCGTCTTCACCACGTCGAGCGCGGCCCGCAGGTCGTCGGAGATGAGCACCATCACCATGGCGGCCACGTCGAAGCCGGGCTCGGCGCCGGAAAGCGCCTCGCCGTACATCTCCTCGATCTTCTCGGGGAAGGCGAACAGCGGCAGCCAGCCCTGCGCCACCTCGGCGGCCAGCGCCACGTTCTTGGGCCCTTCCGCCCCGAGATAGAGGGGGATGTCGGCGCGGAGCGGATGCGTGATGGACTTGAGCGGTTTGCCCAGCCCGCCGGGCAGCGGCAGCGGGTAGTGGCCGCCGTCGCTGGTGACCGGCTCCTCGCGGGCCCACACCTTGCGCATGATCTCGACGTACTCGCGGGTCCTGGCCAGCGGCCTGGCGAACGGCTGGCCGTACCAGCCCTCCACCACCTGCGGCCCAGAGGCGCCCACGCCGAGCAGCAGCCGGCCGCCGGTGAGGTGGTCGAGGGTCATGGCGGTCATGGCCGTCGTGACGGGGGGTCTGGCGGAGATCTGGGCGATCGAGGTGCCCAGTTTGATGCGGGACGTGCGTGCGCCGTACCAGGCGAGCGGGGTGAAGACGTCGCTGCCGTACGCCTCCGCCGTCCACACCGAGTCGTAGCCGAGCCGCTCGGCCGCCAGGACCGATTCGGTTGCGTCGTCGGCGTTGCGCTGCCAGTAGCCGAGGTTCAGGCCGAGCTTCATGGGACACCTCCGGAATTAAGTTCTATTACGGCCGGGGATGTCCCAAGTGTCAATGGAGGATCTTCCGGGGAAGTCACACTCTGTGCTCAAGGTCCTCTGCCGACTCGCCTGCCTGCTGCTTCTCCTGCCGGCGGCCGAACCCACGGTCGCGCAGGGCGACTCCCGGCCCAACATCGTCGTCGTGCTGGCCGACGACCTGGAGACCGGCACCCTGCCCCTCTTCCCGAACATCTCGCAGCACCTGGTGGATCAGGGCGCCTCGTTCGACCGCTTCTTCGTGACGAACTCCTGGTGCTGTCCCTCCAGGGCGTCGATCCTGCGCTCCCAGCACGTCCACAGCCACGGCGTGCTGACCAACACCGCCCCCGAGGGCGGTTTCGACCGCTTCCACGCGCTCAATCTGGAACGTTCCACGATCGGCACCTGGATGCAGCAGGCCGGCTACCGCACGGGCTTGATGGGCAAGTTCCTCAACCACTATCCGGGCGAGGCGGCCGGCGAGGCGTACGTGCCGCCAGGCTGGGACGAATGGGACGTGCCGGTACGCAAGCTCTACGAGGAGTACGGCTACCGCCTCAACGAGAACGGCGTGCCCCGCGACTACGGCTGGGAGGAGCAGGACTACCTGTCCGACGTGCTGGCCCGCAAGGCCCACGACTTCATCACCGGCTCGCGGCAGCCGTTCTTCCTCTACCTGGCCCCGATCGGCCCGCACAACCCCGCCAACCCCGCCCATCGGCACGCGCACGCCTTCCCGCTGGCCATGGCGCCGCGCACGCCGTCGTTCAACCAGACGGACGTGAGCAGCGAGCCGTACTGGCTGCGCAACAGGCCCGCCCTCGCGCTCGACACGCAGGCCGACGTGGACGAGCACTACCGCAGGCGGCTGCGCGCCATGCTCGGCGTGGACGACCTCGTCGGCTCGGTGATCAGCGCCCTGCGTGAGACGGGGGAGCTGGACGACACCTACATCTTCTTCACCTCGGACAACGGCTTCCATCTCGGCACGCACCGCCTCAAGCAGGGCAAGACCACCCCGTTCGAGGAGGCGATCAGGGTCCCCCTCGTCGTACGCGGCCCCGCCGTCGCGGCCGGCTCGACGATCACGCACCTGGGCGCCACGATCGACCTCGCCCCGACCGTCGCCGAGCTGGGCGGGGCCACGGTCCCGGCGTTCGCGGAGGGCCGCTCGCTGGTGCCGCTGCTGCGGGCCAGGCCGCCCTCGGAGTGGCGCGAGCACGTGCTGGTGGAGTTCACCCGGCCGGCGAACCGGTCGTCGGCGGCCCAGACGCCCGTGCCCGCCTACCAGGCGTTGCGCACCGGGCAGTACACCTATGTCAGGTACGAGACGGGGGAGCGGCAGCTCTACGACCTGAACGCCGACCCCTACCAGCTCAGCAACCTGGCGGCGACCGCCGATCCGGCGCTGGTCGCGCGCCTGGACCAGCGGCTGTCGGCGATGGTCGCCTGCTCGGGCGCGAACTGCCGCCAGGCCGACAGGCTCCGTTAGCGGAACAGTGACGGGTAGGCGTGCGCCAGGTGCTCCGACACGGCTTCGGTCGCCTCGCCCGCCTCGCCCCGCTCGATGGCCTCCAGGATGCGTACGTGGTCGGCGCGCAGGACCGAGGTGTCCCCGAGCCGTTGCACCGCCTCGACCGAGTACCTGCGCATCGAGTCGCGCAGCGAGCGCATGATGGCGGCGATGAGCCGGTTGCCCGAGGCGTCCGCGATCGCGCAGTGAAAGGCCGTGTCGTACTCGACGAACTCCTCGGCCGTGCGCGCCCCGTCCATCCCGGCCAGCGCGGCGGCCAGGGCGGAGGTGTCGGCGCCCGCCGTGGCGGCCTGCGCGGCGGCCCACTGCTCGATCATGTGCCGGGTGTCGATGACCTCGCGCATCTCCAGGCTGGCCAGGCCGAGGTGGAGGCGGAGCAGGTCGGTCAGCGCCGAGTCGGGGCGCGAGGTGAGCACGGCGCCCGCGTCGGGGCCCCGGCCGACCTGGGAGGAGACCACGCCGAGGGTCTCCAGTACGCGCATCGCCTCGCGTACCGAGGAGCGGCTGACACCGAGCTGCTCGGCGAGCTGGCGCTCGGCGGGCAGGCGGTCGCCCACGGTGAGCCCGTCCTCGGCGATGCGCCGCTCGATCTGAGCGAGTACGTCCTCGAACGTCCGCGTCCGCTTGACGGGACGCCAGCCGGTGTCCTCCACCCCGGAGCCTCCTCATGCTGGCCGGAAACGTTGTGGTTCGATATGGTCTGACCATACTGTGGTCGGACCATACTTCGGAAGGAGAGCCGTGCGAGTCGCCCTGTTCATCACGTGCGTGAACGACACGCTCTTCCCGGGCACCGGCAAGGCCGTGGTGTCGCTCCTGCGCAGGCTCGGCTGCGACGTGGACTTCCCCGCCGCCCAGACGTGCTGCGGGCAGATGCACGTCAACACCGGCTACCGGGAGGAGGGCGTGCGGCTGGCGAGGCACTTCACGGAGGTGTTCGCCGGGTACGACGCGGTCGTCGCGCCGTCGGGGTCGTGCGCGGCCATGGTGCGCGAGCAGTACCCGAAGCTGGCCAAGCCGGGCAGCAGGGGAGCGGCGGCGATCGCGGAGGTCACGCCGAAGGTGTACGAGCTGTCGGAGTTCCTGATCGACGTGCTCAAGGTCGAGGACGTCGGCGCGTACTTCCCGCACCGGGTGACCTACCACCCGACGTGCCACTCGCTGCGCGGCCTGCACCTGGGCGACCGGCCCACCCGGCTGTTGCGGCACGTCAGGGGCCTGGAGCTGGTGCCGCTGCCGGGCGCGGAGGAGTGCTGCGGCTTCGGCGGCACGTTCGCGGTGAAGAACCCGGCGGTCTCCGCCGCGATGGGCGCCGACAAGAGCCGCAACATCATGGACACGGGCGCCGAGGTGCTCTGCGCGGCCGACAACTCCTGCCTCATGCACATCGGCGGCACCCTGAGCCGCCAGCAGACCGGCGTCAGGACCATGCACCTGGCCGAAATCCTCGCCTCGACGGAGGAGGCCCAATGAGCGCGACATTCCTCGGCATGCCCGGAAATTTCCCGCAGAACTCCCGGAAGGCCGTCCAGGACTCGCAGCTCCGCTTCAACCTCCGCAAGGCCACCCACACCATCCGCGGCAAGCGGGCGAGCGTCGTCGGCGAGCTGCCCGACTGGCAGGAGCTGCGCGCGGCCGGCAAGGCCATCAAGGACCACACGCTGCACAACCTCGACCGCTACCTTCTCCAGCTGGAGGAGGCGGTCACGCGGGCGGGCGGCACCGTGCACTGGGCCAGGGACGCCGCCGAGGCCAACCGCATCGTGGCCGGCCTGGTCAAGGCGACCGGCGAGACCGAGGTGGTCAAGGTCAAGTCGATGGCCACCCAGGAGATCGAGCTCAACGACGCGCTGGCCGCGCAGGGCATCACCGCGTACGAGACGGACCTGGCGGAGCTGATCGTCCAGCTCGGCGACGACTTCCCGAGCCACATCCTGGTCCCCGCGATCCACCGCAACCGGTCGGAGATCCGCGAGATCTTCCTCGACAAGATGCCGCACGTCACCCCCGACCTGACCGACGACCCGCCCGCCCTCGCCGAGGCGGCCCGGCTTCACCTGCGCGAACGCTTCCTCAGAAGCAAGGTGGCGATCTCCGGCGCCAACTTCATGGTGGCCGAGACCGGCACGCTGGTCGTGCTGGAGTCCGAGGGCAACGGCCGCATGTGCCTGACCCTGCCCGAGACCCTCATCAGCGTCGTCGGGATCGAGAAGCTGCTGCCCTCCTGGCGGGATCTGGAGGTGTTCCTCCAGCTCCTGCCGAGAAGCTCCACGGGTGAGCGGATGAACCCCTACACGAGCATGTGGACCGGCGCCGTCGAGGGCCAGGACTTCCACCTGGTGCTGCTCGACAACGGCCGCACCGACGTGCTCGCCGACGAGGTGGGCCGCCAGGCGCTGCGCTGCATCCGCTGCTCGGCCTGCCTGAACGTGTGCCCGGTGTACGAGCGGGCGGGCGGCCACGCCTACGGCTCGGTCTATCCGGGCCCCATCGGCGCGATCCTCACCCCGCAGCTCAGAGGCATGTCCTCGGAGCTGGACGCCTCGCTGCCGTTCGCCTCCAGCCTCTGCGGAGCCTGCTACGAGGCCTGCCCGGTGGCCATCGACATCCCCGAGGTCCTGGTCGATCTGCGCGCCAAGGCGCCGCACGCGGCGGCGGAGAAGGCCGGCATGAAGGTGGCCGGCTGGATACTCAACGACCACGAGCGGCTGGCCAAGGCGCAGCGCGCGGCCGGCAAGGTGCGCAAGCTGGTGCCGAAGCGGCTGCCAGGCCCGCTGATCTCTGCGTGGACCGACACCAGAGACCTGCCGGACATTCCCGAAGAATCCTTCAGAGACTGGTGGGAGCGCAATGAGCGCGCGTGAGGAGATCCTCGCCAAGGTCCGCAAGGCCGTCGCCGGGGCGGCGGACGCCGAGATCCCCCGGCACTACCGGGCGCAGCGGCAGCCCGAGGGCCTCGTCGAGCTGTTCGCGGAGCGGGTGGACGACTACCGGGCGATCGTGC
Source organism: Nonomuraea sp. PA05 (assembly GCF_008086045.1). Lineage (GTDB taxonomy): Bacteria > Actinomycetota > Actinomycetes > Streptosporangiales > Streptosporangiaceae > Nonomuraea > Nonomuraea monospora. Next base: position 70,749 of record NZ_VSEY01000030.1, read on the forward strand.
ACGTGGTCGCCTCCGCCGACCTCCCCGCCAAGATCGACGAGTGCGTGGGCGGGCGGCGCATGATCGTCCCCGACGGCTTCGGCCGCGAGGGCGGCTGGGACGACCTGAACACCGCCGACGGCGTGATCACGAACTGCGCCGTCGGCATCGCCGAGACCGGCACCATCGTCCTCGACCACGGCCCCGGCCAGGGCACCAGGGCCCAGACGCTGGTCCCCGACTACCACCTGTGCGTGGTGCGGGCCGGTCAGATCGTGGCGGGCGTGCCGGAGGCCGTGGCCCGGCTCGACCCGTCCCGCCCTCTGACCTGGATCAGCGGCCCCTCGGCCACCAGCGACATCGAGCTGAACCGGGTCGAGGGCGTCCACGGCCCCCGCACCCTGGAAGTGATCATCAGTACCTGAGCACCGCCGCCACGTCCTCGACCGAGCCGGTGAACCACAGCTCGGCGTCCGTCATCGCGGCCGCCCTGGCCAGCGCGGAGTCCGAGCGCTCCTGCACGGGCTCGCTCACGCCCCAGCGCTGCAGCTCGCCCCGGTCGGTGGCGAGCTGCGTGCCGCCCTCGCCGATCCACACGGAGCCGGGCAGCTCGCCGGGCAGCAGCACCGCCTGCACCCGTCCCTCGCGCAACGCCTGCGAGACCCGGGCCATGCCGGTCGGGCCGGCGGACTCCTGATGACGTTCGAGCAGCTCAGCCCGCCTGCGGTCGAGCCACTCGTCCAGCGCGCGCTCCACGTCCCGCTCGAACTGGCCGTGGTCGTCGCGGCTGCCGTGCTCGACCATCATCACCCGGTCGGCCGCCTTGGTGCCGAGGTGGCGCAGCAGGTACGAGCGCGACTTCGGCTCACCCGCGACCAGGATCAGCTCGGCGCCGATCCTGCGCACCTGCTCGTCGATCTCGTGGGCCACGGCCGCCGCGTTCTTCTCCCACGCCTCGTCCACGGCCCGCTCGTACCGCTTCTGCGACCATCCGCCCTGGGCGGTCTTCTGCAGCGGCCACTTGGCGGCCTCCACCGTGGTCTTGCGCGGCGACCCGCCGCCGAACACGGTCACCTCCGCCCCCGCGTGGTCCACGATGACGCGGATGTGCGGCACGTTCTCGCCGCGCCGCATGAGCAGCGGCGTGATGTGCGGCAGCGGCGTCCAGGTCGCCATCTCCGACGGCGCCTCGCGCAGCGACTCGGCCAGCACCACGTCACCGTGCGTGGCGAACAGCGCCCGCCCGGCGGCGGCGCTCAGCGCCTCGCCCTCCAGGGCGTCCAGGGTCGCCTTGTCGCCCCGGCCGTCGTGCCCGTCGAGCCGGTCGCGCATGCCGCGCCAGTGGCTCTCTCGCTCAGGGCCGGTGAGCGCGCCCAGGTACACCGAGGCGTACGGGCCGCGCCGCTCGTACAGCGGCCGGATGAAGTCGAGCCGCACCGGTCACCACCTCCGCTTCTCCACGCCGAGACCGAGCGCCTTGGCGACGTCGGCCATGTTCGTGTAGCTCCGCTCGGGCAGCGACTCCACCATGTCGATCACCGGATCGGGCGCGCCCTCGCGGTGGGCGCGCGCCAGCAGGTCCCGCTTGGACGAGGGCCAATGGGTGTCGCTCAACCACTTGGCGAGATCACTGCGGACGTCCACGTCCCGCTGCGTCATGCCCTCGGGGACGCCAGGCCCGTGGCCCGGCGCGTACGAGTGAGGCGACTCCTCGCCGGCTGCCGGCATGGCCTCGGGCTGCTTCCACTCCTCGGCATGCGTCGAGCCGCCACCGCGAACCAGACCCTCGGTCTCGTGCTTCTGCTCGTCGTCGAGCCGGGGGCCGTGCTTGTCGCTCCCACGTTCCATCATTGACCTCACTCCTCTCAATCCGCCCCTACCCCCGCTTTCGTGGGCAAACATCGCCACTGTGTACCCTCCACAGCGTGTTCGATCCCGACGTGAGCATCGCCACGGAACGGCTTGCACTCCGGCCGTTCAGCCCCAAGGACACCCTGCGCATCCGCTCCATCGTGCAGTCCGGCGCCCAGTTCCTCCCGCCGGGCGCCCCCGCCAAGGTCTCGCAGATCGCCGCCTGGCTCATGCACGGCGTGCACGAGCTGCGCCGCTCGGGGCAGGGCGTCCACCTCGCCATGACCGACGCCGAAGGGCTCATCGTGGGCGCCATCAGCCTGTTCAAGACCTCGTGGAGCGCGGGCACGACCGAGGTCGGGTACGGCGTGCACCCGCTCTACCGGGGCCGCGGCTTCGCCACCGAGGCGGTGCGCGGCCTGACGGCCTGGGCGTTCGACACCCTGGGGCTGCGCAGGGTCGACCTGACCGCCAGGCTCGACAACCTCGCCTCGCTCCGCGTCGCCTGCAAAGCGGGCTTCACCTGGGAAGGCGTGCTCCGCGACGCGGTGCTGGACGAGGACGGCGCGCACGACCTGGTCATCCTCGGCCTGCTGCGCCAGGACAGGCGCAGGCCCGTCCCCGCCCTGCCGAAGACCGAGTTGCGCACCCAGCGGCTGCTCCTGCGCCCGCAGACGCCCGCCGACGTCCCCGACCTGGCCGTCACCGGGGCGGACCCGATGACCCAGGCGTACACCGGGGTGCCGCGCGGCTACGACGAGGAGCACGCCCGCGGCTACCTCGCCCACGCCGAGCGCCTGCAGATGAGGGGCGCGGGCGCCGCCTGGACGGCCGAGGAGCTGGACACCGGCCGCTTCGCGCTCAACGTGGACCTGCGGGACGTCAACTGGAACAGCAGGAGCGCCGAGGTCGGCTACATGACCGCGCCCTGGGCCAGGGGCAACGGCTACGCGGGCGAGGCCGTGCGGGAGATCGCCCGCTGGCTGTTCGAGCAGCACGGCTTCGCCCGGCTCCAGCTCCGCGCCGCCCCCGCCAACACCGCCTCCCAGCGGGTCGCGGAGAAGGCCGGGTTCGTCCGCGAGGGCGTCGCCCGCGCCTCGCTCGGCGGCGAGGACCTGGTCGTCTACAGCCTCATCCCCTCGGACCTGGCCTAGGCGACACCGGACTGTCCCCCTTGGTGAAACCACTCCGCACCCTTGGTGAAACCACCCCGCAGCCGTCACCCTTGAGGTGAGGACGGTGAGGCGCATGATCACGGTTGTCGGCTGGGACGGATCCGAGCTCTCGGCCAGGGCGGTCGGCAAACTGCGGGAGGCCAGGCTCGTCGTGGGCCCCGACGCCGTTCTCGGGCAGCTCCAGCTCACCGCGGCCACCGCGGCCGACGGAGCGCTGCTGGAAGCCCTGGACGACCACCTGGAGCACGGCGAAGGCCCCGCGGTCGTGCTCACGCACGGCGACCCCGGCTTCTTCGGCGTCGTCCGCAGACTCAGGGCGCACGGCCTCAAACCGGACGTGGTGCCCGCCACCTCGCTCGTCACCCGCGCCTTCGCCTGCGCCGGGCTCAACTGGGAGGACGCGCTGGTCGTCGCCCCGTCAGGCCCGCGCCAGCTCAACAAGGCCGTCAACGCCTGCCGCGCCCACCCCAAGGTCGCGCTGCTGGTCGCGCCCGGCGTCGGCCCCGGCGAGATCGCCAGGGAGCTGGCGCCCACCACGCCCCGCGCCCTCATCGTGTGCGAGGACCTCGGCGGGCCCGACGAGCGCGTCACGCACAGCCGCATGGGCGAGGCCACCACCCGGCCGTGGAAGGACCCCGACGTGGTCCTCGTCATCGACCCGCTGCACCAGCCCAAGGAGCCGGGCTGGGTGGCGGGCGCGCAGCCGGGGCCGTCGGAGTGGGCGCTGCCGTTCGAGGGCGGGATGCCGCCCGAGGCGCGGGCGTACGTGCTGGCCAAGCTCGGCCCCCGGCTCGGCGACCTGGTGTGGGACGTCGGCGCCGGCGCCGGCCAGATCGCCGTCGAGTGCGCCCGGCTGGGCGCCGCCGTGATGGCCGTCGAACGCGACGAGGAACGCTGCGCCGCGCTGCGCGCCAACGTGCTCGAACACGGCGTGAAAGTGGCGCTGACCAGGGGGCAGGCGCCGCCCGCGCTGGAGCCGCTGCCCGACCCCGACGCCGTCTTCGTGGGCGGCGGCGGCCTCGACGTGATCGTGGCCTGCGCCGCCAGGGGCCCGCGCGTCCTCGTGTGCGCGCTGCGCAAGGTCGAGCAGGTCGCCGGCGTGCTCGGACGGCTGCGCGAGCAGGGCTACCACGGCGAGGGCACTCAGATCCTGGCCTCCAAGCTGGTGCTCGACCCCGACGGCTCCCACAGCCTGGCCGCCGCCGACCCGGTCTTCGTGGTGCACGCGACACCTGCGCACACAGCGTGACCACCCCTGCCTTCGTGGCGGGCGCGCGATGCCTGCGCACACAGCGTGACCTGTTCCGCACACCGGCGCATCGGTTATCCTCGCGTGTCTTTGTCCACCGCACCGGAGAACCCTCACGATGAAGCCGCCGCTCCTGCTGATCGGGCAGGGCTCCCAGGATGACGCCTACGCCGCCGAGTTCGGCAGGTTCGTACACCGCCTGCGCTGCCGTCTCGACCAGTCGGGCGCCGACGTGTCGGGGGGTTACCTGGAGCGGGCCACGCCGCGGCTGAGCGACTCCGTCGCCTCCCTCGTCGCGCGGGGACACCACCGGCTCGTGGCGCTGCCGCTCAGCCTCAGCAGGGTGGGCGAGGAGTTCCCCGCCGCGATGGCGCTGGAGCAGCAGCGCCACCCCACGCTGATGTACGACTACGGCCGCCCGCTCGGCCCCGACCCGCGCGTGCTCGCGCTGCTGGCCGAGCGGCTCAACGAGGCCGCCGCCGAGCTGTCCAAGCCGCGCGCCCTGGAGCTGGCCGGAGCCAGGCCCCGGCTGCGCGCCGTCGACTCCCCGCCCGCCGAGGACCTCTACCAGCACATCGAGCCGGGGGAGACCGCCGTCGTGCTGGTCGGCGAGGGCTCCACCGACGCCACGGCCAACGCCGAGATCCACCGCGTCTCCCGGCTGTTCTGGGAGACGCACGCCTACGACTTCATGACCGTCGAGACGGCCTTCGTCTCCGTCACCCCTCCCGGGGTGCCCGGCGGGCTGGAGCGCTGCCGCCGGCTCGGGGCCAAGCGGGTCATCGTGGTGCCGTACCTGCTGTTCGCGGGCGGGCTGCTGGAGCGGGTCTGGGCGCAGGCGCTGGCGTACGGCGCCGGGCACCCCGACCTCGACATCCGCTGCGCCGAGGTGATCGGCGACTGCGAGATCCTTGCGGACGTCGTGATCGACCGCTACGAGGAAGCGCTCCAACTCGTTCCGTAATGTGGAGGTTCCGTGTTCGCTGAGACGCTGGCGGCGATCCGTCCCGCCGACCCGCGGGTGCTCGCCGAGGCCCGCGCCCACCAGGACCGCCTCACCAAGCCGCGCGGCTCGCTCGGCGTGCTGGAGGACGTCGCCGTACGCCTGGCGGGCGCGGCCGGCGCCTGCCCGCCGCCCATGCCGGAGCCCGCGGCCCTGGCCATCTTCGCCGCCGACCACGGCGTGCACGCGCGCGGCGTCAGCCCGTGGCCGCAGGAGGTCACGGTGCAGATGGTGAGCAACTTCCTGGCCGGCGGCGCCGTCGCCAACGCCTTCGCCGCCCAGGCCGGGGCGTCGGTGACCGTCGTGGACGTGGGCGTCGCCGCCGACCTGCCCGACGCGCCCGACCTGGTCAACCACAAGATCGCGTACGGCACCGCCGACCTGTCGCAGGGCCCCGCCATGACCGTCGACCAGGCCGTCCAGGCGCTGGAGGCGGGCATTCTGGTGGCCAGGGACCTGGTCGCCAAGGGCGCGCGCTGCCTGATCACCGGCGACATGGGCATCGCCAACACCACCGCCTCGGCCGCGCTCGTCTCGGCCTTCACCGGCAAGGACCCGGCCGAGGTGACAGGGCGGGGCACGGGCATCGACGACGAGACGTACCAGCTCAAGGTCGGCATCGTCCGTGCGGCCCTGCGCGTGAACGCGGTGACCGAGCCCGCCTCCTCGCCCAGCGAGACGCTGCGGGCGCTGGCGGCGGTCGGCGGGTTCGAGCACGCGGCCATCGCGGGCTTCATCCTGGGCGGCGCGGCCCTGCGCGTGCCGGTGATTCTCGACGGCGTGATCGCCGGAGCCGCCGCCCTGGTGGCCGCCGCGATGGACCCGGCCGCCGCGGACCACTGCGTGGCCGGCCACCGCTCGGCCGAGCCCGGCCACACCGCCGCGCTGGCCCACCTTGGCCTGCGCCCGCTGGTGGATCTGGAGCTCCGGCTCGGCGAGGGCACGGGCGGGCTGCTGGCGCACCCGATGGTGTGCGCGGCGGTGCGCGTGATGCACGACGTGGCGACGTTCGACTCGGCGGGAGTGACCGAAAAGCCCGTGTGATGATGGGGAAGTGTCTCGTTACGGATCCATGTTCGGCCCCGACATCACGTTCCTCGGGGTGGACCGCTGCGACGTGAACGACCCCGGAAGCTACGCGGACGCCGACGTGGTGATCATCGGCGCCCCGTTCGACGGCGGCACGTCGAACCGGCCGGGCGCCAGGTTCGGCCCCATGGCGCTGCGCCAGGCCTGTTACCTGCCGCACGACGGCTCCAGGCCCAGCCTCGCGCTGCGCGTGGACGCGCTGCGCGACCTGCGCGTGCTCGACGCCGGTGACGTGGAGTGCTACTCGGGTGACGTCGAGGGCTCGCTGGCGGCCATCGAGGAGGCCGTGCACAGGATCGCGTCCTCGGGGGCGATCCCGCTGGTGCTCGGCGGCGACCACACGGTGGCGCTGCCGGACGCGCGGGGGACCGCCAGGGCGCACGCGGCTGGGCGCACCTCGATGATCCACTTCGACGCGCACGCCGACACGGGCGACATCGCCTTCGGCCATCTCTACGGGCACGGCCAGCCGATGCGGCGGCTCATCGAGTCGGGGGCCATCAGGGGCGACAGGTTCCTGCAGATCGGCCTGCGCGGATACTGGCCGGAGCCGGAGACGCTCGGCTGGATGGCTCGGCAAAATATGCGTTCCTATGAAATGACCGAAATTGTGGCTCGCGGCCTTGACGAATGCCTGACCGAGTCCTTCGGCATCGCGCTCGACGAGTGCGACCAGATCTTCCTGTCCGTGGACATCGACGTCTGCGACCCCGGCCACGCCCCCGGCACAGGAACCCCCGAGCCGGGCGGCCTGACGGCCCGGCAGCTGCTCGACGCCGTGCGCCGGATCTGCTACGAGCTGCCGGTGGCAGGCATGGAGGTGGTCGAGGTGGCGCCGCCCTACGACCACGCCGACATCACGGCCTTCCTCGGCAACAGGGTTATCCTGGAGGCCCTGTCAGCGATGGCCAGACGCCGCAAGGACGACGAAGGCGGGCCTCGCTGGGATCCCCGGCAGCCTCTTCTTGACGGTCGTTAACCCGTGCGCAGCAAATGACGCATGCGGAGCCGGTAGGTTTACCTCCTAACACAACCTTCGCGAACGGGAGATTCCCCCCATGGGTCCCTACCTCCTCGGCCTGCGGCTTTCCGGCCGCCGGGTCCTCGTCGTGGGCGGCGGCCGCGTCGCGCAGCGACGGGTGCCCGCGCTGCTAGAGGCCGGTGCGGAGGTCACCGTCGTGTCACCCGGCGTCACCCCGGCCCTCGACGACCTGATCGCGGCAGGCCGGGTCACCTGGCACGACCGGCCCTACGAGGTCGGCGACTGCGACGGGGCCTGGCTCGTACAGGCCTGTACCGATGACAGGTCCGTCAACACCGCGGTCGCCGCCGAGGCGGAGGCCAAGCGCGTGTGGTGCGTGCGCGCCGACGACAAGGACGCCTCCGCCGCCTGGACGCCCGCCACCGGGCGGGTCGACGAGATCGGCGTCGCCGTCACCGCGGGCGGCGACCCGCGCCGCGCCGCCGGCATCAGGGACGCCGTCGTCGAGGCGCTGCGCGACGGCACCGTCGACGCCCGGCGCAACCGCACCAAACCGGTCGGCGTCGCCCTCGTCGGCGGCGGCCCCGGCGACCCCGGCCTCATCACCGTCCGCGGGCGCCAGCTCCTCGCCCAGGCCGACGTGGTGGTCGCCGACCGGCTCGCACCCCGCGCCCTGCTCGACGAGCTCGCCCCCGACGTCGAGCTCATCGACGCCGCCAAGGTGCCCTACGGCCGCTCGCTGTCCCAGGAGACGATCAACGAGCTGCTCGTCGACCGCGCCAGGCAGGGCAAGTTCGTCGTCCGGCTCAAGGGCGGAGACTCCTTCGTGTTCGGCCGCGGCGGCGAGGAGATGATCGCCTGCGCGGAGGCCGGCATCCCCGTCCTGGTCGTCCCCGGCCTCACCAGCGCCGTCGCCGTCCCCGCCGCCGCCGGCGTGCCCGTCACCCACCGCGGCGTCAGCCAGGAGTTCCACGTCATCTCCGTGCACGTCGCGCCCGACGACCCCAAGTCCACCGTCGACTGGCCCGGCCTGGCCCGTTCCCAGGGCACGCTGGTGCTCCTCATGGCCGTCGAACGCCTCGCGAAGGTCGCCGAAGCCCTCGTCCGCGACGGACGTTCGCCGGAGACTCCCGTAATGGTGGTACAGGACGGTACCCTTCCGACCCAGCGGGCGGTCACCGCTTCGCTTTCCACCGTGGCCGACCGCGTGTCCGCGGCTGGGATACGGCCGCCGGCGATCGTCATCGTCGGCGACGTCGTGCGGGTCGGCCAGGAGGTCGAGATGGTACGAGCGGAGCGCTTGCCGTGAACACGGCCATGGATGACGGGCGGCACGAGTCACCCGGTGAGCAGACGTTGAGCTTCCCGCCGGTGACGGACGAGGATCTCGACGCCGAGGTCCGGGGCGACCGCGCTCCCTCGCGGGGCGCCCGCGACGAGCGGCCCTCCGGCGGTGAGGCGCCTGCGGACACGCCGGGTGAGCAGGACGTGGGCGAGGAGCCGCCTGCGCGGCGGCCCTCCCTCTTCGAGAAGCCGGCCATTCTGCGGCAGCCGCGGGCGGGCGACGAGCCGCCTGCGGCCTGGGGAGGGGAGGGGGCCTCCGGGCGGCCGTCCCTGTTCGTGAGACCGGCGGCCCATACGGAGCCCGATGCCGATGCCGGGGCTGATGCCGATGCCGCCTCCGACGCCTCCGACACCGATGCCACCTCCGGCCCATCCGACGCCGCCGACGACGCTGCCTCCGATGCCGAAGCTCCGTCCGAGGCCGCCTCTGACGCTGCCTCCGATGCCGAAGCTCCGTCCGAGGCCGCCTCTGACGCTGCCTCCGATGCCGAAGCTCCGTCCGAGGCCGCCTCTGACGCCGCCTCTGACGCCGCCTCTGACGCCGAAGCTCCGTCCGAGGCCGAGGCCGAGGCCGAGGCCGCGTCCGAAGACGAGCCCGACACGACCCCCGAGGCGAGCACCGAGACCGACGGCGCTCCAGAGCCCGACCCGGACCCCACCCCCGAGCCCGAGGACTCAACCGCACCCCAGCCAGGTGAAACCCTGGAGGAGCTCCCGGCAGAGGCCGCCGAAGCCCTCATGACCGCCCTGGCCACCCTCCGCGAGAGCGTCTGCGACCTCCGCTTCGGCCTCGACCTCCCCGGCTCGGAGGAGGCGAAGCAGGCCAGGTCCGACCTCCTGGCCCAGCTCGAGAACTACGTCCTGCCCCGGGTCAGAACCCGCACCGCCCCCGCCCTCATCGTGATCGCCGGCTCCACGGGCGCAGGCAAGAGCACCCTGGTCAACAGCCTCGCCGAGAAGAACGTCTCACGCACCGGCGTACGCCGCCCGACCACCGGCACCCCGGTCCTGGTCTGCCACCCGGAGGACCACGAGTGGTTCGCCCAGGGCGAGCTGCTCGGCGGCCTCGAACGTCTCGACAAGCCGTCCCCGGAGGCGGGCCTGGGCAGCCTGGTCATCGTCGCGACCGAGAAGCTCCCGCAGGGCGTCGCGCTGCTCGACACGCCGGACATCGACTCGGTGGTCGAGGAGCACCACGAGATCGCGCACCGCATGCTCGACGCCGCCGACCTGTGGATCTTCGTCACCACGGCCGCCCGCTACGCCGACGCCCCCGCCTGGAACCTGCTGCGCCTGGCCAAGGAGCGCGGCGCCCGCCTGGCGATCGTCCTGTCGCGGGTGCAGGAGCGTTCCGCCGACGTGGTGCTGAAGCACTTCGTCCGCATGCTCACCGAGTACGGTCTGGGCGACATCGACCGGTTCGTCATCCAGGAGGCGAAGGTGACCGACGGCCGGCTGCCCGACGCCGAGATGACCGACCTGCGGCTCTGGCTGGCCGAGCTGTCGGTGGACGAGGAGCGGCGGGCGCAGGCCGTCCGCGAGACGCTCAACGGCGTGCTCAACAGCTTCCGCACCCGCGTGCCCGCGCTGGCCAAGCACCTGGAGGCGCAGGTCGCGTTCAGGGCCGAGCTGCGCAGCGACGTGGAGGCGGCGTTCCTGCGCGCGCTCAGCGAGATCGACAAGGCCTCCAGGAACGGCTCCCTGCTGCACGGCGAGGTGCTCGCCCGCTGGCAGGACTTCGCGGGGTCCGGCGACCTCGTACGGTCGCTGCAGCTGCGCAAGCGCGGACGGGCGGCCAAGCAGGCGCCTGAGCGGGTGCTGGCGTTCAAGGCGGCGATTCGCACCGGGCTGGAGTCCGTCATCGTCGCCGCCGCCACCCGCGCGTGCGAGGAGGTGGTGGCGCGCTGGCGGCACCGCGCCGAGCTGGGGGCCAAGCTGGGGGAGGACCTCGACCGGCCGTCCGACGATCTCGTCCGGCACACGGGGCGGGCGATCGCGTCCTGGCAGGAGCACCTGGGCGAGCTGGTACGCACGGAAGGCGTCGCCAAGCGGTCGGTGTCGAAGCTGGTGTCGTTCGATCCCGAGTCGCTCGCCCTGATCTTCATGGTCGCCATGTTCAGCGGCGGCAACGGTGAAGGGGTGCCGCACCGGCTGGTCAACGCCCTGCTCGGCGCCGAGTCGCTGCGCGGCATCGGGGCCAAGGCGCTCAGCGACCTGCGGGCCAGGATCGGCATGCTGTTCGACGAGGAGGCCATGCGTTACGTGCAGGCGCTCGACTCCGCGGGCGTTCCAGACGAGTCCGTCGCGACCCGCCTCTACCAGGCAACGTACAACCTTGAGGTCGCTCGATGACCACCACGACCACCAGACCGGGGCTTGCTCCGCGGCTGACCGCGCTCACCAGGGTGGTGGAGCTGGGCCCGGGGCGGCTGGACAAGCCGCTGCTCGCCGAGGCCGGCACGCTGCTGCAGCGGGCGGGCAACCGGCTCAAGCTGTCCTCCGAGCACACCGTCGTCGCCCTCGCGGGCGGCACGGGCAGCGGCAAGTCGTCGCTGTTCAACGCGCTGTCGGGGCTGGAGCTGTCGCCGACCGGCGTACGCAGGCCGACCACCGCCCGTACGCACGCCTGCGTGTGGGGGCTGGAGGGCGCGGGGCCGCTGCTCGACTGGCTGCAGATCCAGTGGCGGCACCGCTTCTCGCGGGCCAGCGCGCTCGACAAGGCCGACAGCCAGCTCAACGGGCTGATCCTGCTCGACCTGCCCGACCACGACTCGATCAGGGCACTCACCGACACCGAGGCCGACCGGCTCATCGGCCTGGCCGACCTGGTGGTGTGGGTGCTGGACCCGCAGAAGTACGCCGACGCCTCCACGCACCGCCGCTACGTGACGGAGCTGGCGGGGCACGAGGCCGTCACCGTGTTCGCGCTCAACCAGGCCGACCGGCTGACCGCCGAGGAGCTGGCCGAGCTGGTCATCGACCTCAACGACCTGCTGCGCAGGGAAGGCGTCGAGCACCCGAGCGTCGTACCGACCTCCGCCGTCACAGGCCGCGGCATCGAGAGCCTCAAGAGCGTCATCGCCACCGCGGTCGCCCGGCGGCGGGCCGCCATCCAGAAGCTCGAAGCCGACCTGCAGCGGCTGGAGCAGAAGCTCGGCAAGGCCATGCCGCTGGGGGAGGCGCTGTCCGCGCCGTCGTCGGTCGACGAGGCCCGAAGGATGGGCCTGACCGACGCGCTGTGCGACGCGGTCGGCGTGCCGGCGGTGGGCGAGGCCATGGAGAACGTGTACGCGGAACGGTCGAGCCGCTGGGTGGGCTGGCCGTACTCGCGCTGGATCGGCAAGCTGCGCGGCGACCCGCTGAAGAGCCTGCGGCTGGACGACGTGAGCGACGAGATTCGCGGCATCTCCACCTCCTCGGTCAGCGCCCAGTCGGCCGAGGTATCCAACGCGGTCCAGGCGCTGGCCGACGGGCTGTCCATGGGCATGCACCCGGTGTGGCGCACGGCCGTCCACCAGGCGGCCAGGTCCCGCTCCACCCAGCTCCCGCAGGCCCTCACGGAGGACCTCGCCGAGGTGGCGCCGCAGCTCGACCGCGTGCCGGGCTGGTGGCGGGCGCTCAAGGTGTGGCAGTACTTCCTGGTGGTGGCGTTCGTCGCCGGCCTGGCCTGGCTCGCGGTCGGCCTCCTCATGCCCGGCCAGCTCCCGCCGTCCCTGGAACTCCTGGGTGACACGGCGACGCTGCCGTGGGTGGGGCTGATGATGGCCTCCGTACTCGGCCTAGGTGCCCTGTCGGGCATCGCGTCCCGCAACTTCGTGGAGCTGGGGGCCTCGCGGGAGCGGGAGCGCCTCGAACGCGAGATGCGCCGCAGGGTCGCGGCCGTGGCGACCACGATGGTGGTGGAGCCGGTGGAGCGGGAGCTGGGGCGGCACCATGCCTTCTACACGGCTTTGAGGGATCTGTCGGTGTGAGACGTCGGCGCCGGCACCCCTGACCTCGTCCGGCGCCGTCCTCCACCCTCCCCCTCACCCGCCGGGCACCTTCCACCCCCCCCCTCACCCGCCGAGCGTCCTCCACCCTCCCCCTCCCCCGCCGAGCGTCTTCCACCCTCCCCCTCACCCGCCGAGCGTCTTCCACCTCCCTCCACACCCGCCGCCCACCCCAAGCACTTTCATCCACAGTCACCGCCACCCCAGCCCCCTTCCCACACCGCGATCGCCACGCTTCCTCCACAGCCGTCGCGACCCCAGCAGCCCTTCCCCCACAGCCCTCCCGGCCCCAAGCACCCTCCCTCCACAGAACCCCGCTCGGCCCCCTCCACCCCCCTCCCTCCACGGCACCGTGTTCCTCAGACCGCGGGCAGCCGGCCCGCCACATGGGAGGCACGGGACAAATGAACGACATCTACATCACACTCACCGGCAACGTCGCAGCAGAGCCCAGGCAGTACAGCTTCGACGAAGGCATCAAGGTCACCTCACTGCGGGTGCTCACCACGCACCGCTACTTCGACAAGCGAACAGGCCAGTGGCTGGACGGCGAGAAGGTCTGCTTCACGGTCCGCTGCTGGCGCGCACTGGGCGAGAACGTCGCAGCCTCCATCCGCGCGGGCCACCCCGTGGTGGTGTCAGGCAAACTCCGCATCAGGGAGTTCGGCGCAGACGGCGACCGCCGCTTCATGCCGGAGATCGAAGCAAGCGCGGTAGGCCACGACCTGCGCTGGGGCACCGGCGCCTTCACCAAGCCGGAACGCGGCGGCTCCGGCGCGGTGAGCAAGGAGATGCGCGAACGCCTGGACGAGGAAACCCGCGACTGGGCCATGGGCCCCCGCCCCCAACGCTCCCTGACCCGCTCCGGCGCCCGCGAAGAACCCAACCCCTTCCACACAGCAGACGCCGACCACGGCCAGCCCCTGCCCACCGAAGACGGCCCCCTCCACCCGTCCGTCTCCGAAGCCGCACCATCCACCGAACCGCCGAACACCCTCACCCCGGCAGCCCTGAACACTCCGACCTCGAACGACGACACCGCCCACCCCTTGCAGCCGATGCGAACCACCGCGCGACCGCTGGCCCTGGACGGCGACGTTCCGCCCACGTCCGACGGCAGCCCGGCACGAAAGCGAGGACCGAAGTCCGGCACCATCCGCACACTCAGCGCAGAAGGCAGCACCATCCGAGCCTTGGACCGCGAAGCCGACGACAGCACAGGCCGCGACGCCCAAGGCAGGGCCGGCGACGCCCAAGGCAGCGCTGGCAACGCCCAAGGCCGGCCCGGCAACGCGCAAACCAAGGCCCGCGACGCGGACCTCAACGCCCATGCCACGGATGCGAATGCCCGCGACGTGGCAGGCACAGAACGCGACGCGGACGGCAAGACAGCCGGCGAGGACGACAAGCGCCTGACGATGGCGGGGAAGGCCGCAGCCTAACCACCGCACGACGAAGTGCAGGGGCGCCGACCACGCTACGGCGCCCCAGCCCTTACTACGGTTCCTCCCCTTGGCGGCGAAGGCGCGCGCGGCTCGATGAGCGCCGCAGTGAAGGCAGGCAGCCTGAGGGCAAAAGGGACGGAAGACGCCCAAACCCACGGAGAAAGCCGCAGTAAACAGCCGGAATGTCCAGCACGAAGGAGACGCAGGGAAAACAGCCGGATTGGAGGGGGGAGGGGGCACCGGCCGGGTCCCGTTAACACCCCGAGGGGCGGCCGATGGTGTGTTGTCCGCGTCAGATGGCTAGAGCATCTGTCAGGTCCAGGTCACGCCCCGCACCATGGCTGCTCCTTTCCAGCACGACTCCTTTTTCACGGCCCGCCCACAAAAGTGAGCAGGTGTGGTCACTGCCAACGTATCGGTTCCCATCGCACAACGCACACTCCGCAATTATTGTGTTACACATCGTTAGTCAGAGAGGAGACGAGATGGCGGTGACCAGTCACGTATCGATCAAGTCTCGCGACAGTGTGTTAACGCTGGCCGACCGCTGGCCGTTGCTAGGGCAACGTCGGCCGCTTGTGGTCTATTTGTGCGCGATCGTAGCTCTTGACCTTGCTGCGATCGCGGCGCTCTCGGCGTCCACCGTCTTCACGTGGCGGGACGCGCTCACCTTCGCCGCCCTCATGGGCTGCGGTGCGGTGTGCATCGAGGCGAGCCGCCGGCTGGGGATGCCCGCCGGTGTGTCGCGTGACCTCTTGTCGGCTTGGTGGTTGCCGGTGGCGCTGCTCCTGCCCCCGGTCTATGCCCTTTTCGCGCCTATCGTTCTGCAAGTACTGCTCCAGGTGCGCGTGCGGGCCACGGTGGTCTATCGGCGGGTGTTCAGCTCCGCGGCCATCGGCTTGGCCGGGTGTACGGCGTCCATCGTGTTCCACGCTCTCGTGGCCGATCCATGGGTGCTGTCGCAGGGCGGCAGCCCGCCGATCCTCTGCGCGGTGGCGGCCGCCGTGCTCTTCTCCCTGCTCAACATCGCCCTCATCGCCATCGCCGCCCACACTGCCAACCCCGACAGCGCCTGGCGCGAGGTGCTGTGGGACAGGGAAAGCGTGATGCTCGACGTCGTCGAGCTCTGCCTGGGCGTCATCGTCTCCATCGGCTGCAGCCTCAACCTGGGCCTGCTGATCCTCGCGCTCCCGCCCGTGGTCCTCCTGCAACGCAGCCTCCTGCACGCCCAGCTTCAGGCCGCGGCCCGCACCGACGCCAAGACGGGGCTGCTCAACGCGGCGGCCTGGCAGCGCGAGGCCGACACCGAGATCGTCCGGGCCCGCCGCACCGGCGAGACCTTGGCGCTCCTGATCATCGACATCGACCACTTCAAACGCGTCAACGACGCCCACGGCCACCTCGTCGGCGACCAGGTTCTGGTCGGGGTGGCCTCCATGCTGCGCAGCCAGCTTCGCGACTATGACGTGGTGGGGCGGTTCGGTGGTGAGGAGTTCGTGGTTCTGCTGCCGGGGGCCGACATCGACGAGGCCCGCCGTGTGGCTGAACGGCTGCGCGTCCGCATCGGGCACATGGCCATTCCCGTGGACGACACGCTTGTCCGGGTGACGATCTCGGCTGGGGTGGCGTTGATGAGCGTGCACGGTGATGACCTGATCGATTTGCTGACGGCGGCTGATCTGGCTCTTTATCGCGCCAAGGAGCTTGGTCGAGATCGCGTCTGTATCCCCGCTGTCCAGCCTCCGCCCCCGTCCCTGCCCAACGACCCCTCGACCTCATAGCAGGCTTCTCGCTGTGGAAGGCGTCCCTGCACGTCGTCCGCCCTCGCACGTCGTCCGCCCTCGCATGTCGTCTGCCCTCGCATGTCGTCTGCCCTCGCATGTCGTCTGCCCTCGCATGTCGTCTGCCCTCGCATGTCGTCTGCCCTCGCATGTCGTCCGCCCTCGCATGTCGTCCGCCCTCGCACGTCGTCCACCTCCGCACGTCGTCCACCTCCGCTCATGTCCTCGTGCCCTTCGCACGTCCTGGTGCCCCTCGCGCGTCTTCGGGCTTTGCGCGCACCGAGCCCCCGCGCAGGCCCCGCATCTTCGTCTCTGTGCGCCTACGAGTCTGTGCGCGTCCTTGGGCTTCTCCAGGTTGCGTGCGTACGGGCCCCGCGCGTCCGAGGCAGGCAGACCGTACGAACGGGATGGGGTCGCCCGCGCGCATGAGGCCCAGGCGCGCGTGAGACGACCGAGATGCCGCCTACGCGCCGCACCCACGCACCCCCGGAGCCCCCCGCAACCAGAGGCTCCATCACGGGGGAAAGGCGGCGACGAGGGAGGAGCGGCGGAAGCCTGGGTTGGGAGCCCCTAAGCTAGAGGGCATGCCGGAGTACATCTACACGCTGCAGCGCGTGCGCAAGGCGCACGGCGACAAGGTTGTGCTTGACGACGTCACGCTGTCGTTCCTGCCCGGAGCCAAGATCGGTGTTCTGGGGCCGAACGGCACAGGGAAGTCGACGCTGCTCCGGATGATGGCCGGCCTGGAGCAGCCGTCCAACGGTGATGCCAAGCTGATGCCGGGCTTCACGGTGGGCATGCTTCAGCAGGAGCCGCCGCTCAACGAGGAGAAGACCGTCCTCGGCAACGTGCAGGAGGGTGTCGCCGAGACGATGGCGATGCTCCAGCGCTACAACGACATCGCCGAGCAGATGGCCACCGACTACAGCGACGAGTTGCTGGACGAGATGGGCAAGCTGCAGGAGCAGCTTGAGCACCGCAACGCATGGGATCTCGACAGTCAGCTTGAGCAGGCCATGGACGCGCTGCGCTGCCCGCCGCCCGAGGCCGAGGTGTCGAAGCTGTCCGGTGGTGAGCGGCGCCGGGTCGCGCTGTGCAAGCTGCTGCTGGAGGCGCCCGACCTGCTGCTGCTCGACGAGCCCACCAACCACCTCGACGCCGAGAGCGTGCAGTGGCTGGAGTCGCACCTGGAGAAGTACGCGGGCACCGTGCTGGCCGTCACCCACGACCGGTACTTCCTCGACAACGTCGCCACCTGGATCCTCGAGCTCGACCGGGGCCGGTGCTACCCGTACGAGGGCAACTACTCGACGTACCTCGACATGAAGGCGCAGCGGCTCAAGGTCGAGGGCCAGAAGGACGCCAAGCGCAAGAAGCGCCTGGAAGATGAGCTGGAGTGGGTTCGGTCGAACCCCAAGGCCCGCCAGACCAAGAGCAAGGCTCGACTCCAGCGGTACGAGGAGATGGCCGCCGAGGCCGACAAGTACCGCAAGCTGGACTTCGAGGAGATCCAGATCCCGCCGGGCCCGCGCCTGGGCACCACGGTGATCAGGTCCGACCAGCTCACCAAGGGCTTCGGCGAGCGGCTGCTGATGGAGAACCTGACGTTCGACCTGCCGCGTAACGGCATCGTCGGCATCATCGGCCCCAACGGCGTCGGCAAGACCACGCTGTTCCGCATGATCACCGGCGGTGAGACCCCTGACACGGGATCGATCATCATCGGCGACACCGTGAAGATCTCCTACGCCGACCAGAGCCGGGGCGGCATCGACCCGGGTAAGAACGTCTGGGAGGTCGTCTCCGACGGGCTCGACCACATCAAGGTCGGCAACGTCGAGATGCCGTCGCGCGCGTACATCGCGGCGTTCGGGTTCAAGGGCCCCGACCAGCAGAAGAAGGCTGGGGTGCTGTCGGGCGGCGAGCGCAACCGGCTCAACCTGGCGCTGACGCTCAAGCAGGGCGGCAACGTGCTGCTGCTGGACGAGCCCACCAACGACCTCGACACCGAGACGCTGTCGTCGCTGGAGAACGCGCTGCTCGACTTCCCGGGCTGCGCCGTGATCACCTCGCACGACCGGTGGTTCCTCGACCGCATCGCGACCCACATCCTGGCTTGGGAGGAAGGGTCCAACTGGTTCTGGTTCGAGGGGAACTATGCGGACTATGAGAAGAACAAGATCGAGCGGCTGGGTGCTGATGCTGCGCGGCCGCATCGGGTGACTTATCGGAAGTTGCACCGCGACTGAGGTCGGCTTCTTGGCTTGGGTGACGGCCCATGGACCATGCCACTGGCGGCATGGTTCATGGGCCGTTCGCGTGTGGGGCGGGATGGTGGGGAGCGGGAGGGTGGAGCTTCAGCCGGGCCAGCGGACGAAGGTCACCGCGATCGCGGACTCCCCGCACCAGACAGGCGCCGAGGAAGGCGAGCCTGCCGAGGACGGGCAACTGAAGCGGTTCCCACCACCCAGGCCGAGCAGCCTGCACTTACGCCTGAAACCGGCCGGCGCTGCGGGGCTCGCCCGGGCAGTTCCGCAGATCCCGCCTGGGCAGTTCCGCGGGTCCCGCCTGGACGGCGCTGTGAGTCCCGCCCAGGCAGTTCTGTGAGTCCGCCCGGACGGTGCCGCGAATCCCGCCCGGACGGCGCTGCGGGTCCCGCCCGGGCAGTTTCGCGAGTCCCGCCTGGACGGCGCTGCGGGTCCCGCCCGGGCAGTTTCGCGAGTCCCGCCTGGACGGTGCCGCGGGTCCCGCCCACACAGTCCCCGGAAGCCCACCCGGACAGTCCCCGGAAGCCCACCCGGACAGCACCGTGAACGGCACCAGGGGAGATGTTGGGGGAGCAACAATGACCGGCCTGTTGACCGATCAGCCCTCGACGCCGACGGCCGCGGGAGCCGGGGTGGGGCGTCGACGCCACGGCCCGTGGAACATCACGATCGCCGGGATGAACAGGACGAGGCACCCGAGCGCCACGAACAGCCACGTCTGCCAGTTCGTGGCCGCCACCACGTGCGGGATGACCAGCAGCCCGACCACGGCGATGCCCTTACTGAGGAACCCGAACAGCCCCCACGCGGTGCCCTGCAGCCGGGGATCGGCGTCCTCGGCGTCCTCGGAGTAGTTGGCCATCCAGGGCGCGTAGGCGACGCCGAGCGAGCCGCCGAGCAGCGCGCCCACCACCATGAGCGTGCCGGTGGAGACGCCTTCCTGGCCGAGGGAGACGGCGAGGTAGGCGGTGACGAGCACGGCGGAGACGGTGCCGCCGAGGCAGAACGGCTTGCGGAGCTGGGTGCGGTCGGACAGGCGGCCGGTGACGATGAGGGTGATCAGGTTGAGGCTCCAGAAGGCCGCCATGATGGTGGACGCTTCTGCGCTGCTGATGCCGAGCGCGCCGACCAGCATCGTCTGTCCGAACAGCGACAGCGTGATGTAGAGGACGAGCCACATCGAGATCCCGACGACGTGCGCCCAGATGTTGCGCCGTACGAACAGGGAGCGCACGCGCGGCGGCTGGGTGAGGTCCACGACGTCGGTGGCGGCCCGTTCGGTGTGCTGGATCCTGGCGCGCAGTTCGGGCGACAGGTCCGCGATGTTGAGCGCGATGACCACCGAGATGACCAGTGAGAAGCAGCCCATGATGACGAACTGGGAGCGCCACGAGTCGTTGAGGAGCGGCAGGGTCAGGCCGGCGATGGCCGCGGCGAGGAAGTTCGCGCCGACGGGGCCCCAGGTCCAGAAGCCGAACGCCTGGGCGCGTCCGAGACGGGGGGAGAAGTCGCGGACCAGTGGCGCGGTGCTGGCCATGGCGACGCCGTCCACGAAGGCCAGCACGATCCTGGCGATGAGCAGGTCGCGCGGGCTGTGCACGAGCGTCATGGCGAAGCAGCACACGGCTGTCAACGCCATGAGGGGAATCAGCAGGCGGACCCGGCCGAGCCGGTCGGTGAGCCGTCCGCCCAGGATGGAGGCGATCGCCCCGGCCACCGCCGCCGCGCCTGACACGGCGCCGTACGTGGTCAGCGTCATGTCGAGGTCTTCGAGCAGCAGGGGGACGACGGGCGCGATCTGCCCTTCGTAGGAGCCGATGAGGATGGCCAGCACGGCCATCGTGAGGATCTTCATGCGCCGGGCGCCGGTTGGGTACTCGTCGAGCTCACGGACGTAGGACAGCCTCATGCTGGCTAGCCTTTCTGATCGGGCTGGAACCCCCCGCACGTTCTAGAAGCTAGCTCTAGAATTCCTTTCTGTGATGCTGCTCCCCACATCGAGTGCCCGTCAAGGGTGAGCGGCTAGAATGAAATTCTAGGATTCCCAATGTGGAAGGAGCCCCCCGCGTGGACCTGGAACTGGACGGGCTGGAAGTGCACTTCGACCACACGGCGGTGGCCGCGCCCCGGATCAGGGATCTGCTTCCGATCTACCGTGACCTGCTCGGCGGCCGGCATCTGGGCGGCGGCGGCGACAACCGGGTCGCCGGCTACCGCACCCTGCAGCTCACCTACGGCAACGGCAACAAGGTCGAGCTCATGGAGCCGCTGGCCGGGTCCACGTTCTTCGACAGCTTCTTCGAGCTGACCAGGGGGCGGGGTGGGGTGCACCACCTGAACTTCCACGTCAACGACCTCGGTGCGGCGGTGGAGCGGCTGACCGGGCGCGGTTATCGGCTGCACGGGCTCAACCGGGCCGATGCGCGCTGGCAGGAGGTGTTTCTGCACCCCAAGGAGGCGCACGGGGTGCTGATCCAGCTCGCCCAGCCGGGTTGGCGTGATCCCGCCGACGTGCGTCCCACGCTGGAGGAGGTGCTGGACGGGCGCGGCAGGAACGGCAACGGCATCCCCAGCCCCTGAGGTCGCGGCGCCCCAGCCCCTGAGGTCGCGGCGCTGCAGGTGCTGAGGTCGCGGGTTAAGGCCCTGAGGTCGCGGTCTTGAGCTCTGGCAGAACCTAGATCTAGAGTGTAATTCTAGAACTAGGATTGGGGAGGCCGATGAAGCCGGCACCTAAGCCCACACCCGAGACCCAGCCGTTCTGGGACGGCACGGCCGCGGGCGAGCTCAGGATCCAGCGCTGCGAACCCTGCGCGCGGCACTACTTCTACCCGCGGCCGAGCTGCCCCCGCTGCGGCGGCGACCAGGTCGAATGGGTCCGCGCCAGCGGTCGCGCGACCCTGTACTCCTACGTGATCAACCACCGCCCGGCGCCCGGCTTCGAGGACGAGGCCCCGTACGCCATCGCCGTCGTCGAGCTGGAGGAGGGCGTGCGCATGATGACCAACATCGTCGGCGTGCCGAACACCCCCGAGCACCTGGAGCTGGACATGGAGCTGCAAGTGGTCTTCGAACGCCGCGGCGACGTCAGCGTGCCGCTCTTCGAGCCGGCCGGAGGCGCCGCATGACCATCGTGATCGCGGGCGCCGCCGAGACGGACGAGGTGGGCCGCCTGCCCGGCCACTCCACCGTGCAACTGCACCTGGAGGCCGCCAGGAACGCCCTCGCCGACGCGGACATGACCATCCACGACATCGACGGCATCGCCACGGTCGGCACCCCCGGCCCGATCCAGATCGCCCACGCGCTCGGCATCACGCCCGCCTGGCTGGACGGCACGGGGGTGGGCGGCTCGTCGTTCCTGTTCCACGTCCGCCACGCGGCCGCCGCCATCCAGGCGGGGCTGTGCCGTACCGTGCTGATCACGCACGGCGAGTCGGGGCGCTCGCGGGTGGGGGCCGGGCGGTTCGGGCTGGGCGCCGACTCGCTGCTCGGGCAGTTCGAGCTGCCGTACGGGGTGGTCGGGCCGCCCACGTCGTTCACGATCACGGCGTTGCGCTACATGAAGGAGACCGGGCTCACGCACGAGCAGCTCGCCGAGGTCGCGGTCGCGCAGCGGCGGTGGGCGCACCTCAACCCGCGTGCCATGTACCGCGACCTCATCACGGTCGAGGACGTGCTCGCGTCGAAGCTGGTCGCCTACCCGTTCCACCTGCTGGAGTGCTGCCTGGTGACCGACGGCGGCGGCGCGCTGATCGTCACCTCGGCGGAGCGGGCCCGCCGCTCCCCGGTCTACCTGCTGGGCTCCGGCGAGGCGGCCGAGTCGCCGATCATCTCGCAGATGGAGGACTTCACCACGTCCAAGGGCTTCCGCCTGTCGGGCGAGGCGGCCTTCCGCGAAGCCAAGATCACGCACGCGGACGTGGACCACCTCATGGTGTACGACGCCTTCGCCCACGTGCCCATCTACGGCCTGGAGGACCTCGGCTTCGTCGGCAGGGGAGAGGCGGGCGCGTTCATCGCCGATGGGCACACCTCGCCCGGCGGCCGCCTGCCGCTGAACACCAACGGCGGCGGCCTGTCGTACACGCACACCGGCATGTACGGCATGTTCGCCATCCAGGAGTCGGTGCGCCAGCTCCGCGGCGAGGCGGCGGCGCAGGTGCCCGGCGTGGAGGTGAGCGTGGTGCTGGGCAACGGCGGCATGTTCGCCTCGGCCGCCACGCTGGTGCTGGCCAACCGCCGGCCCTGATGGCACGGGATGGAACGCCTCCCAGGAAAGAGGGACACTCTGAGCCACGAGGAGGGATGCGCCATGCCGAAGTTCATGGACGTGCACAGTGGATTCGTCGGCGCGACCGAGGAGCAGCTCCGCGCCGCCCACGAGCGTGACCTCGCGATCGAGGAGGCGGAGGGGGTGCACTTCGAGCGGGCCTGGCTGGACCCGGACTCGGGGAAGGTGTTCTGCCTGTCGTCGGGGCCGTCGAAGGAGGCGGTGCTGCGGGTGCATGAGAAGGCCGGGCACCCGACGTCGGAGATCTACGAGCTTCCGATCGAGGTGGAGTAGCCACGCAACGGAACGGGCGGCACCTGAAGGGGCCGCCCGTTCCACAGGCATCGCCGGGCGAAGCGCGTCAGGAGCCTGGTCCCGCTCAGCGCCAGGTGATCAGCGCGTCGAGCGCCTCCACCCGGGAGCCGCTGACGAGCAACGGGTTGATCTCCAGGGACTCCAGCCCATCCCCCAGCGACTCCGCGAACGCCGCGACCCGCGCCACCACGTCCGCCACCGCGTCCAGATCGGCGGGCTCACTCCCCCTGAGCCCGTTCAGCAGCGCGGCGCCGCGCAGCTCCGCGAGCGCCGTACGCACCTCGGCCGCGTCCACCGGCAACACCCGCAGCGCGGTGTCCCGCAGCACCTCCACCCAGACCCCGCCCAGCCCCACGGCCAGCGTGAGCCCCCAGGCGGGATCCCGCACGACGCCGACCAGCAGCTCGATGCCGCCGCCACGCTGCGGCTGCACGAGGACGCCGTCCAGCGACGGCACCGCGGCGACCACCTCGCGGTAGGCCTGCCGCACCTGCTCCGCCCCGCCGAGCCCGAGCCGGACGCCGCCGACGTCGCTCTTGTGCCCGAGCCCCTCGGCCGCAGCCTTGAGCACCACCGGATAGCCGAACCGCTCGGCCGCCGCGACAGCCGCCGACGAGTCGGCGGCCAGCTCGGACGGCACCACCGGCAGCCCGGCGGAGGCCAGCAGCGCGGCGGCCCGGTGCTCGGCCCACACCCCGCTCGCACCTTCGGGCGCCGCGACGGCGCGGGGGAGCGGCACCGACCTGGACAGCATCCGCTCGCGCTGCTCCGACCAGCGCACGGCCGCACCGATGGCGTGCAGCCCGTGCTCGATCCCGCCGGCGACGTACGGGAAGCCGGTCTCGGCCTGCACCCGCCGCCCGAACTCGGTCACGTCGGTCAGCACGTTGCTCACCACCACGACCGGCACCGGCGAGGAGGTGATCCGTCCCGCGCTGGCCGCGTAGGTGGCCAGCACGGGCGCCGGGTCGGGCGGCGCCACCTTGGGCGGCTCCGACAGCAGCATGATCAGGTCGATCCCCGGGTCCGCGGTCACGGCCTCCAGCGCCCGGCCCAGCAGGGTGCGGTCGATGAGCACGTACCCGGTGACGTCGAGCGGGTTCTGCACGGTGCCGAAGGACGGGACGATCTCCGCCAGCTTCGCCACCGTCTCCGGCGCGAACGGCGGCAGCTCCAGCCCCTCGTCCTCGGCCCGGTCGGCGATGATCTCCGAGGCGCCGCCCGAGGGCGTCACGACCCCGACCCGCCGTCCGGGCAGCGGGCCCGAGGACGCCAGCAGCCCGGCCGTGATGATGAGGTCCTCCAGCGAGCGCACCCTGATCACGCCGAGCTGCCGCAGCGCCGCGTCGATGACGTCGTCGTCGCCCACCAGCGCGCCCGTGTGCGCCTGCGCGGTGTGCGAGGCCAGCTTGCTGCGGCCGATCTTGAGCGCCACGATCGGCTTGCCCGCCTCCAGCGCCCGCCGGGCCACGCGGGAGAACTCGGCCGGGTTCCTGATCGTCTCCAGGAACAAGGCGATGACCTTGGTGGCCGGATCGTCCACCAGGTAGTCGATCACGTCGGTCACGGTGACGACCGTCTCGTTGCCCATGGACGTCAGCAGGCTGACGCCCACGTTGCGGGCCTGCGCGAACCCCAGCACCGAGCTGGCCAGCGCCCCGCTCTGCAGCACCACGCCGACCGCGCCGCGCAGCAGCGGCGCGGGGATGGGCAGCCCGTACGGGGTCACGCCGGCGGCCGCGTTGATGAACCCGTTGCCGTTCGGCCCCAGGATCGTCAGCCCGTTCTCCGCGGCGAAGGCGGCGATCTCCGCCTCCAGCCGCGCCCCCTCCTCCCCGGACTCGCCGAACCCGGCCGTGAGGATCACGTAGCACCGGATCCCCAGCTTGGCACCCTCGCGCAGCACGCCCAGCACGGCCGCGGTCGGCACCATCACGTACGCCAGGTCCACCCGCTCGGGGATCTCCGTCAGGCTCCGGTGGGCAGGCAGGCCGTGCACCACGCCGCCGCGCGGGTTGACCAGGTGAACGGGGCCGGGGAACCCGTGGGCGCGCAGGTTCGCCAGTGTGCTGATCGACCACCCCGACTTGTCCGTGGCTCCGACCAGCGCGATCGAGCCCGGGTTGAACAGTTCCCCTACCGACATGTGCGTCATTCCCCGATGAGGCCGAGCCGGGCGTGGCCCTTGATGAGGTTGCGGGCGATCGTCCGGCGCTGGATCTCGTCGGTGCCCTCGAAGATGCGCAGCAGGCGCAGTTCGCGGTACCACCGCTCGATCGGCAGCTCCTTGGTGTACCCCATACCCCCGTGGATCTGCAGCACCCGGTCCACGACCTGGTTGGCCATGACGGCGCCGTTCAGTTTGGCGATGGAGGAGGCGTGCCGGGCGTCCAAACCCTGGCCGACGCGCCAGGCGGCGTAGAGGGTGAGCCACTTGGCCGCCTCGATCTCCACCTGGGAGTCGGCGATCATCCACTGGATGGCCTGGTAGTTGGAGATCGTCTGGCCCATGGACTTGCGGATCTTGGCGTAGTCGACGGCCATCTGCAGCATGCGTTCCGCGGAGCCGATGGCGCGCGCCGGGATCATGTAGCGGCCCTGGCCGATCCACTGCATGGCCAGCTCGAAGCCCTTGCCGAGCTCGCCGAGGATGTTCTCCTCCGGCACCCGGACGTCCTCGAAGACCAGCGACGCGGGGCCCCACTGGCCCATGGTGGGGATGGGCTCGGACTTCCAGCCCATGTCGCGGTCCACCAGGAAGCAGGTGACGCCGTGCTCCTGCGCCACGGCGAACACCATGACGAAGTCGGCCTCGTTGCCGCCCGTGATGAACGTCTTCTCGCCGCTGATCACCCATTCGGAGCCGTCGCGCACGGCCTTGGCGCGGATGTTGCGGGCGTCGGAGCCGGCGCCCGGCTCGGTGATGGCGAAGCAGGAGCGGCGCTCGCCCTCGATGGTGGGCAGCAGGTAGCGCTGCTTCTGCTCCTCGGTGCCGGCGTAGAGGATGTTGTCGGCGCTGCCGCCGAACGAGAACGGCACGAACGTGCGGCCGATCTCCATGGCGATGATGGCCGACATGATGGGGCCCAGAGCCGCTCCGCCGTACTCCTCGGGGGTGTTGATCCCCCAGAAGCCGGACTTCCTGGCCTTGGCCCGCAGGTCGCGCAGGACCTCGGGGTCCAGGCCAGGGCGGCCCTCGCGCTCGTTGCGCAGGACCTCGGGCTCCAGCGGCATGACCTCCTTCTCGATGAAGGCGCGGACGGTGTCGCGGATCTGGCGTTCCTCCGGGGTGAGCGAGAAGTCCACAGCCGCCTCCCTGGTGCAATTTCTAGAATCTCTCTCTAGGAAGACACTCTATGCGTTACGGCTCTGTGTCAAGAATCAGATTCTAGAATTCGAGCGGCTAGGATGGCGGGCATGGCACGCAAGTCCTCGTGGGAGTGGAGCCGTACGGCACAGACCCGCAAAAGCATGCTCCAGGCGGCGCGCGAGGTCTTCAGCGAGCACGGCTTCGCCGAGGCCAGCGTCTCCGAGGTCGTCGCGCGCGCCGGCTCCAGCGTCGGCAGCCTCTACCACCACTTCGGCGGCAAGACCGAGCTCTTCCTCGCCCTGTACGAGGACCACCAGGCCGCCCACGAGCAGGCGTCCGCCTCCAGCGTGGCCAAGGCCAGGAAGGAAGGCGTCTCGGACCCGGTGGAGCTGCTGATCGCGGGCGCGCGGGCCTACCTCGCGGGCGCCTGGGACCGGCGCGACCTGGTCCGCCTGTTCATCGACGGCGACGGGCCGCCCGGCTTCGAGCTCATCCGCCGCACCCGCGGGCGGGAGTGGGTGCGCCAGAACGCGGTGCTGCTCGGGGCCGGGGGAGACCCGCTCGACCGGTTCACCGTCGCCGTGCTGACCAGCGTCATCGGAGAGGCCGCCCGGGAGGTCGCGACGTCGGACACGGAGGAGGAGGCGCGCGAGGTCATCGAGGCCGCCGTGACTCTGATCCACCGGCTCGACCCCCTCAAGTCACTCGACGGGACCTGATCCGACCCCGGGCGCCTCCGCCCGGCATGACCTCAGGCGATGGTCGCGCGGCCCCGATCGATGACCACGGTCCCGTCGTCCTTGGCCGTCCTGAACGCCACGTCGGTCCCGTCCACCCAGATCGACACGGTCAGCGACTCGCCGGGGAACACCGGGCTGGAGAACCGCCCCGACATCCCCTTGAACCGTCCGGGATCACCCGCGGCCACCGTGTGCAGCAGCGCCCGGCCCGTGACCCCGTACGTGCACAGCCCGTGCAGGATGGGCCGGTCGAACCCGGCCCTGGCGGCGAACGCCGGATCGCTGTGCAGCGGGTTGTAGTCGCCCGACAGCCGGTAGATCAGCGCCTGCTCCGGCAGCGTCGAGTAGGTCACCTTGTGATCGGGAGCGCGGTCCGGCAGCGCCCATTCGTCGCGCGGCCCGCGCTCGCCGCCGAACCCGCCCTCGCCCCGGATGAACACCGAGCTGCGCGAGGAGATGACCAGCTCGCCGCTCGCCAGGTCCACGGCCCGCGCCTCGGACGTCACCAGGGCTCCCGAGCCCTTGTCGTAGATCCCGGTCACCCTTGACGTGGTCCGCACCCCGCCGGAGGCGGGCAGCTCGCGGTGCAGCTCGAAGCCCTGCTCCGCGTGGACGAGCAGGGCCGGGTCGAAGTCGCCCAGCCGCCGTCCCGGCGCCTGCGCGGCCAGGACGGCGAAGGTGGGCAGCACGCGCTGCTCCTTCTCGGTGGTGAACTCCAGCTCGGCGGTGCCTGCTCCGACGCCGAGCGCGTACAGCATGGTGTCCTTGGCGGTCCACGTACGCTCGTACGCGGCCCCTTCGACGCCGATCAGCGAGTGGTCCAGTGCCATGGCGGTCAGTCCTCCCGTCCGGGGATGCGGCCGTTGGTCAGGGCGTTGGGCGCGGCCTTCTCGACGAGGGCGGGGATGACGGCGCCCAGCTCGGCCGGGTCCCACCGGCTGCCCTTGTCGGCCTCGGGCCCGGCGTGCCAGCCCTCCGCCACGCTGATCTTGCCGGCCCGCACGTTGAAGACGCGCCCGGTGATCCCGCGCGCCTCGGCGCTGGAGAGCCAGACGACCAGAGGAGCGATGTCGTCAGGGTCGGCGCCGGTGGCGCCGGCGGGCATCAGGCTCTCGGTCATGCGGGTGAGCGCGGCGGGGGCGATGGCGTTCACGGTGACGCCGTACCGCTCCAGCTCGCGCGCGGCGATGATCGTCAGGCCGGCGATGCCCGCCTTGGCGGCGCCGTAGTTGCCCTGCCCGGGGTTACCGTAGATGCCGGAGGACGAGGTGGTGTTGATGATCCGGGCGTCCACCCGCTCGCCCGCCTTGGCCTTGTTCCGCCAGTAGGCCGCGGCGTGGCGAAGCGGGGCGAAGGTGCCGCGCAGGTGCACCTTGATGACGGCGTCCCACTCCTCGGCTGTCATGTTGACGAGCATCCGGTCGCGCAGGATGCCGGCGTTGTTGACCAGCACGTCGAGGCCGCCGAAGTGGTCGACGGCGGCGCGGACGAGCCGCTCGGCGCCGTCGAAGTCCGAGACGTCCTCGCCGTTGACGACGGCCTGCCCGCCCATGGCCTCGATCTCCGCCACCACCTCCGCGGCGGCTCCGGACGAGCCGGTGCCGTCCACTTCCGCGCCGAGGTCGTTGACCACCACCTTCGCGCCCTGCCTGGCGAACTCCAGCGCGTGTCCCCGTCCGATGCCC
The DNA here is from genome assembly GCF_008086045.1 of Nonomuraea sp. PA05. Lineage (GTDB taxonomy): Bacteria > Actinomycetota > Actinomycetes > Streptosporangiales > Streptosporangiaceae > Nonomuraea > Nonomuraea monospora. The sequence continues at coordinate 99,223 of NZ_VSEY01000030.1, forward strand.
CTGGCCGCACCGGTGACGATCACCACGCGGCCTTCGACGATCCCGCTCATCCGACACCTCGATCCTTGACCGGCTGACGATTTGAATTGGATTCTAGTATTAAAATCTAGAAAGGACAGGGCCCTTGCTGGCTACGACCACCCCCATCCGCGATGCCTGGCGAACGCTGTCGGTCGTCAGCATGGCGAGCGTGCTGACCGGCCTCAGTGGCAGTGCCATCAACGTCGCGCTGCCCGAGATCGCCAGGCACACCGGGGCCGGCGCCACGGCCGCGAGCTGGATCCTCCTGGGCTACCAGTTGACCACGACCGTGCTGATGGTGGTATTCGGCAGGTTGGCGGATATGTTCGGCAGGCGCCGAATGTACCTCTTAGGGCTTGCGACGTACACGCTGGCGGCCCTGCTCGCGGGCCTGGCGCCGGACGCCTGGGTGATCGTCGCGATGCGGGTGCTGCAGGCCGTGGGCGGCGCGATGCTGCTCACCAACAGCGCGGCCCTGATCAGCGACGCCTTCCCGCGCGAGCGGCTGGGCGAGGCGATGGGCGTGTACGTGGCCTCGTTCTCGATCGCCGGGCTGATCGGGCCGACGCTGGGCGGGGTGCTGGCCGAGAGCCTGGGCTGGCGGTGGGTGTTCTGGTTCAACGTGCCCGTCGGCCTGCTCTGCCTGCTGTGGGGGGTGCTCGTGCTGCCCAGGCCGCCCAGGGCCGAGCGGGACAGCGGGCTCGACGGCCCGGGGAACGTCCTGGTCCTGGCCACCCTGGGCGGGCTGCTGCTGGCGCTGTCGGAGTTCACCCGGCTCGGCTGGGACCACCCGGTGGTGCTGGGCGGGCTGGCGGCCTTCGCGGCGGGGCTGCCGCTGTTCCTGCTCAGGGAGTCGCGGGCGGCCCATCCCGTGGTGGACCTCAGCCTGTTCAGGGAACGGGCCTTCGCGTTCGGCACGCTGGCCTCCTTCCTCAACGCCGTCGCCCGCATGGGCATGGTGTTCCTGGTCGCCCTCTACTTCCAGGCCGTGCGCGGCGACGACCCCGTGCAGGCGGGGCTGAAGGTGCTGCCGCTGGCCGTCGCCGCCATGATCGGCTCCGTCAGCTCCGGCTTCCTGCAACGCCTGGCCAGCGCCCGCACGCTCGCCGTCGCCGGCGCCGCCACGACCACGTGCGGGCTGGTCGTCATGCTCTGCGTGATGTCGGCGGACATGCCCTACCCGGCCGTGGCGGCCGGCCTGGTGCTCATCGGGCTCGGCTCGGGCGCGTTCCTGCCCTCCAACACCACCGCCATCCTGGACGGCCTGCCCTCCCACCGGCTCGGCATCGTCAACGCCATGCGCCTGATGCTGCAGAACACCGGCAACGTCGTCGGCACCGGCCTGGTCCTGTCGATCCTCACCGCGCCGCTCCCCGCCGAGCTGCACCAGAGCGTGTTCGCCGGCACGCTCGCCCAGCTCTCCGGCGGCGCGGTCGAGCAACTGGTCACCGGCTACCGCTGGGCGCTGGGCTCGATGGCCGCCATCTCGGTGCTGACCGTGCTCTCCTGCCTGGCCCGGCGCAGGGCCACCTGACCCGGGCGGGTACGGTGGCTGACGTGGCAGAAAGCACCCAGGCCGAACGGCACATCTACCCCCGTACGGTGAGATTCGGCGACATCGACTCCCAGGGGCACGTGAACAACGTGCGCTTTCTCGACTACCTGGAGGACGCCCGCTTCGGCATGCTGAGCATCGATCCGTACGTCGCGGGCGACGAGCCGTTCAAGGGCCTGGTCGTGACCCGGCACGAGATCGACTACCGCCGCCCGCTGGGCTTTCGCGCGCAGCCCGTGCGGGTCGAGACCTGGGTGACGGAGATCAGGGCGGTGCGGTTCACCCTGCGGTACGAGATCCGCGACGACGAAGGGCTGTACGTCACCGCCATGTCCGTCATGGCGGCCTACGACGTCGAGCGGGCCGCTCCACGCAGGCTCACCGAGAACGAGCTGACCTACCTGAAGCGCTACGCCACGGAATGAGGCGCTGGTGGATGCTGGCGCTGGGCGTCAACGCGCACGCCGGCGTCACCCTGGGGCTGTTCGGGCTGCCCCTGGTCATGCCCGAAATTTTGCGACATTTCAAGGTATCGCTGCCGGTGGGCGGGCTCATCGCCAACGCCCCGGCCATCGGGGTCATGTTCGCCCTCGTCGCCTGGGGAGCCCTGGCCGACCGGTACGGCGAACGCGTGGTCCTGGGCACCGGCGTGGGGCTGGCCGGCGTGTCGCTGGCCGCCACGGCCTTCGCGGGCAGCGCCTGGGCGGTGATCACGCTGCTGGCGCTGGCGGGCGCGGCCGGCTCGGCGGCGATGGTGGGCGGCGGGCGCATCGTGCTGCGCTGGTTCGAACCGGCCGAGCGCGGCGTCGCCATGGGGGTGCGGCAGGTCTCCTTCACCCTCGGCATGGCCGTGGCCGCCTTCGCGCTGCCGCCCATGGCGCGGGCGCACGGGTTACCCGGCGTGCTGCTGCTCTGCTCCGGCGTCAGCCTGCTGGCCGCCGTGCTGGCCGCGCTGTTCATGGCCGAGCCACCGCGGACGATCTCCGGGGCAGGCGCTGAGCGGGCGGGCTCGCCGTACCGGCAGCCCGCCCTGTGGCGGGTGCACGCCACCAGCGCGCTGCACGTGGTGCCGCAGGTCGTGGTCAGCACGTACGGCGTGGACTGCCTGGTCACCACCTACGGCTGGGACGACGTCGCGGCCGGCCGGCTCTTCGGCGTGGCCGCGATCGGCGGGGCCGCGATCCGCGTCGCGGCCGGGCGCTGGTCCGACCGCACCGGCCTGCGCATGCGGCCCCTGCTGATCCTCACCCTCGGCAACCTCACGGTGCTGGCGCTGCTGGTCGCCGGCACGCTCACCGCCACCCGGCTCGGAGTGGCGGCGCTCGTGCTGGCCTCGGTGATGACGGTGTCCGGCAACGGGCTGGCCTACCTCGCGGCGGGCGAGCTGGCCGGGCCCGGCTGGGCGGGCAAGGTGCTCGGCACCCACAACACGATCCAGAACACCGTCTCCCTGGCCGTCACCCCGCTGGCCGGAGCCCTGATCGTCGGCGCGGGCTACTGGGTGGGCTTCGCCGCGGGGCTGGCCTGCGCCGCGGCCTCACTGCCCGTCATCCCCCTGCGCCGGGAGCGGCCAAGCCGCTCCTGAGCGGGGCAGGGCCGTCCGTCATTGCGCTGCGGCCGAGTCGCTCCTGAGCCACACCGCCGTGTCGGGCGGCAGGAGCCCGCGCCTCAGCGGCCCGCTCGCCAGCAGCACCTCCTCGTGCCTCGGCAGGCGCACCGGCCGGGTGCCGCAGTTGATGGCGCAGATCAGCGGACCCCGGGTGAAGAAAAGCGCCCCCTCGGGGGACTTCAGCCACTCCAGGGTGTAAGGAATGCTCCGCACCAGCTCCCGCCGGCAGGCCAGGGCCCGCCGGTAGAACTCCAGCGTGGAGTCCGCGTCCCCCTCCTGCTTCTCGACGCTCAGCCCGGCGAACGACTCCGGCTGCGGCAGCCACGGCTCCACCCCGCCGGGGGAGAAGCCGTGGGAGGGCGGGTCCACCGTCCACGGGATCGGCACCCGGCAGCCGTCGCGCCCCGGCAGCTTGCCCTTCGACTGGAAGAACACCGGGTCCTGCCTGGCCTCGTCCGGCAGGTCGGTCACCTCGGGCAGCCCCAGTTCCTCGCCCTGGTAGAGGTAGGCGGAGCCGGGCAGCGCCAGCATCGCCAGCAACGCGGCCCTGGCCCGCGCCACGCCCGTGCCGGGGTCGGCCGTGTCGTAGCGGGTGAGATGGCGTACGACGTCGTGGTTGGACAGCACCCAGGTCGCGAACGGCACCGTGCCCAGCGTGTCGTCGATCACCTTCTTGAACGCCGTCGGCGACCACGGCGCCTGCAGCCAGGCGAAGTTGAAGCTCTGGTGCAGCTCGTCGGGCCGCACGTAGAGGGCCAGGTCCTCGGGGCTGTCGGTCCACACCTCGCCCACGGCCATCCGCTGCCCGGGATAGCCGTCGAGCACCCGCCGCCAGTCGCGGTAGACGTTGTGCACCTCCGGCTGCCCCCACACCGGCGAGACCGACTTGAACGACTGGTCGCCCACGTCGGGCAGCCCCTCCGCCTTGTACAGGCCCATGGCCACGTCGATGCGGAAGCCGTCGACACCCCGGTCCAGCCAGAACCGCAGCACGTCGAGGAACTCGGCGTGCACCTCGGGGTTGCGCCAGTTGAAGTCGGGCTGCCCGGGCGCGAACAGGTGCAGGTAGTACTGCCCGTCGTCCACCTGGGTCCAGGCCGTGCCGCCGAACGTGGACTGCCAGTTGTTGGTGGTGTCGCGGAAGATGTACCGGTCGCGCCCCTCGCCGCGCAGCGCCGCCTGGAACCAGGGGTGCTCGGACGAGCTGTGGTTGGGCACGATGTCCACGATCACCCGAAGGTCGTGCTCGTGCGCGTCGGCGACCAGCGCCTCGAAGTCGCCGAGCGAGCCGAACAGCGGGTCCACGTCACGGTAGTCGGCCACGTCGTAGCCGCCGTCGGCCATGGGGGAGCGGTAGAAGGGCGTCAGCCAGATCGCGTCGACACCCAGCCCGCGCAGGTACGGCAGGCGCTCACGCACCCCCGCCAGATCGCCGACGCCGTCTCCCGAGGCGTCGGCGAAGCTGCGAACGTAGATCTCATAGACGACTGCGTCACGCCACCAGGGGATATCCATGTGGCGTGTCATGCCCCGTTATGTGGGCGAGTTCACCAGGCTGTGGGCAGCGTAGACCAGATAGTCCCAAAGCCTGGTCTCCAGCTCGTCGGGCAGGTCGAGCGAATCGACCGCGTCGCGCATGTGCCGCAGCCAGGCCTCCCGCTCGGGCTCGCCGATCACGAAGGGCATGTGCCGCATGCGCAGCCGGGGATGGCCGCGCTGTTTGCTGTAGTCGTTGGGCCCGCCCCAGTACTGGATCAGGAAGCCCCGCAGCCGCTCCTCGGCGCCCGTCAGATCGGACTCCGGATAGAGCGGCCGCAGGATCGGGTCTTCCGCGACCCCCTCGTAGAAGCGGTGCACGAGGCGCCGGAAGGTCTCCTCGCCTCCGGCGGCGTCGTAGAAGGAGGTCTCTGTCACGTTTCCTAGCTTAGGCGGTGGCGACCATCGGGATGCCAGCGGTGTCGAGTGCCTGCTTGACCCGGAGCCGGAGCTCACGCGACACCTCCGCCTGCGCGGCGGGCAGCGTCTTGGCCGAGATGCGGAACACCAGCGAGCTGTCGGAGAGCTGTTCGACCCCGTACACCTGCGGCGGCTCCACGATCTTGGATTCGCGCAGCTCGGGGTCGGCCCAGACCTCCTCCGCGACGTGCTCAAGCAGCACCCGCACGCCGACCACGTCGGCGTCGTAGGCCACCGGCACGTCCATGTACGCGCGCGACCAGCCCTGCGACTCGTTGCCGACCCGGGTGATCGTGCCGTTGCGCACGTACCAGACGCGGCCGTCCACGTCGCGCAGCCTGGTGACGCGCAGGGTGACCGCCTCGACCGTGCCGACCGCCGGCCCGGCGTCGATGACGTCGCCCACGCCGTACTGGTCCTCCAGCAGCATGAACATGCCCGCGATGAAGTCCTTGACCAGCTCCTGCGCGCCGAAGCCGATCGCCACGCCGAGGATGCCGACGCTGGTCAGCAGTGGCGCGATGGGGATCGTCAGCCTGTCGAGCACGGTCAGCACGGCGGTGCCGAGGATGACGATGGAGGCGATGTGCTTGAGCACCGACCCCATCGTCTCGGCCCGCTGCTTGCGGCGCTCGTGCAGCAACGCGTCGATGCCGTCGGTCGCCGCCGCCTTGCGGAACCGGCTGGTGAGCGATCCTCCCGTGGCCGCCCGGGTGACCACCCTCGTGATCACCCGGTGCGCGACGTTTCTGAGCACGTACGCGAACACGAGGATCAGTAAGACGACGACGAGCATGGCTGCCAGCGGTGCCCAGACCGCGTTGTTGAACAGCCCGGCGATCATCGAGCAGACCGGGTCGTCTGTGCAGGTCGCGGTCACTTGTGAGGTCACCTTGTCAATATCGGGCAGCACCGATGGAGTCGTCGGCGGTGGCGACGGCGTCACCAGCAGTAACACTATGGTGGATCCCCTCCGGAAGCGGTTCGGTCTGCGTTTCTGGACCGTTTCGAACCAAAAATACCGCCGACCGAACCGCCCGCCGTCACATCACGCCGGGGAAGACGGGGTCGCCCGCTCTCTGGGCCGCGGAGGGAGAGAGCGGACGCTCCGATGACGGACGGCTCGGTACGGGACAGGCACCCGGAAGCATGCCCCGTTCCGGTTCCGGGAGGGATCCCCCGAACACCCGCCCGGCTGACCCGGGCGGGCGGCTTGCGGGCGCGGCGCGTGGCGCCGCGCGGGCCAGGCCGGAACCGGCGGAGTGACCAGGGCTCCGTTGCGCGGGAGACCCTCCGCACCGGCCACTCCGCCGGCTCCCAGTAGCCGTCGTGGGATGCGGTGAGCCGTGGTGGCTGCGCTCCACCCGGTTCACCGGGTCGTCACTCCCCCACGACGGCGAGCACGCGGGCGACCTTGGTCGCGGCGCCGGCCGGGTCGTCGGCGGTGTGCATCCGCTCGCCCCAGGACCAGCAGTACCACCAGTCGCGCATGTCGGAGACGGCTGCCGACCGGCAGGTGACGTTCTCGGACAGGCTCGTCGCGCTCGGGTTGATGACCCGTACGAACGTGCGTCCGCTCTGGGTCCGGACCACTCGTGCGAGCAACCCTCGCGCGTCCAGTTCCGCCACGAGACGCTCCAGGTGCTCGTAGTTGTCGTCCCCCACCGTTCGTTCCTCCCTCAGGAATCGTTGCTGGTGGGCCAAAGATGGCCCATGTCAAGGGATCGCGCAACGAGGGGATCCGCTCACGGGGAGTGGCTTCTCACTCGTGGGATGTAAGAAACAGTCCCGGGGAGGATGTTCCTTAACCGTAGGGTGGTTGAGGGCGTTCCCATCAACTCGGCATTGCTTCATAGTCATGGGTAGGCGCAGGGCAACTTGAGGGCTACGCTGAGTCACCAGTTGCGGACCGGTCGAGACATGCGTGAGAGGGGCCGGGATGTCCGGCAGACAGCACAGGGAGACGGAGATCGCCCGGCGGATCAGGGCCAAGGGCCTTGCCGCGGGGCGCACGTCGGCTCAGGTAGCTGATGAGATCCACGAGGCGTGCGCGGCCCACTTCAGCACGAGCCGCATAAAGGCGCATCGGCTGGCCTACGGCATCGCGCTGGCTGACGTCATCGAACAGGTCAGAGCCCTGTTCGAGCGCGACGGCAAGGCGATGCCCGGGATCGGCGAGACGCTCCTGTCCGCGTACGAGAGCGGGCTCAAACGCCCCGGGCCCGAGTACCTGCACTACCTGTGCACGGTCTACCGGGTCGAGCCGGTGGCGCTCGGCTACGACTCGCCCTGCATCTGTGGCCACGGCCACCGGATGCCGGGCGTGCTGAGCGGCACGGTGGAGCCGAAGGAGCGCCCGCAGCTCGCACAGGAGCGCGATCTGGTGATCCAGCCGATGGAGACGGAGCCGGAGGACGAGGAGAACGAGAACATCCTCCGCCGGACGCTATTAAATTCACTGCAGGCCGACGCCAACCTCACCGACCTGGAGGGCCCCGTGCTAGGGGCCTGCGAGGGCATCAGACGCAGGATGGACGAGACGCTGGTCATGGCCACCGTCTCCGCCGCGATGCTCGACCAGTGGGAGGAGGCGACGATCAGCTTCGGCCGTCAGTACACCACGACGGCCCCGCTGCGGCTGCTGTGCGACGTGCTGCTGGAGCTGAGCGCCGTGCGGACGGCGATGTCCCGGCGGCAGCCGATCGACTTGCAGGAGCGCCTGTGCAGGATGGCGGCCCAGCTCGCGGGGCTGGCCGGCATGATCATGATCAACCTGGGTGATCACCGGCTGGCGCGCTCGTTCTTCCGCACCGGCCGCACGGCCGCCGACGAGACCGGCGACCGGGCGCTGCGGGCGTGGATCGCGGTCCGCGAGTCGCTCGTGCCCCTCTACTTCGGCGACGCCCGCGAGGCGCTCACCCTGGCCAAGAAGAGCCGCGACATGGCGGGCTCCACGCCGTGCGCGGCCCAGGCCATGGCGCCGGTCGTCGAGGCCAGGGCGCTGGCCATGATGTCCAACGGCGAGACCAAGAAGGAGATCGTCGACCAGGCCAAGCGGGCCCTGGCGCGGGCCAGGAACGCCTTCGCCCACATGCGTCCTGAGGATCAGACGGACGTGGCATTCGGGTACACCGAGAAGCAGCTCTACTTCTACCAGGGCGACGTGCTCACCAAGCTCGGTCAGACGATCGAGGCGGAGGTCGTGCTCGACCAGGCGCTGGAGAAGTACGAGGACCACATTCTCGACCAGACGTTGATCAGGCTCGACCAGGCCCAGTGCCGGCTGATCGACGGCGATGTGAGGGAGGCGGTGTCGATCGCCACGAAGGCGCTCAACCTGGTCGGCGACGAGTACCTCACCGACCTCATCGTGCGGCCCGCGCTGCAGCTCGAAAAGGCGATCCTGGCGCGGGACGCCACAGTCCCAGGTCTGGAGGGCTTGTCGGCCGCCCTGAGGCGGCCCCGGCAGCCCGAGATGAAAGGGGGCGATGGATGAAGCTGAAGATCAGACGCTATCGGTGGTCGGATCTCGACACCATCCTCGCACTCCACCGGATCTGCCTCGCCGAGGTGGGGCTGATGCCCGGTGACGGCGTCTACTACGACGACGACTTCCCGCGCATCCAGGAGATCTATCTCGCGTGTGGCGGCGACTTCTTCGTCGGCGAGAGCGGCGGGCGGGTCGTGGCCATGGGCGGGCTGAAACCCGTCGACACCGGCACGGCGGAGATCTGCCGGTTAAGGGTCCACCCCGAGTTCCAGCGGCGCGGCTTCGGCGCGGTCATGCTCGTCGCGCTCGAACGGCGCGCGGTGGAGCTCGGCTTCCACAGCGTCAGAGGTGACACCACGCTCAACCAGGAGGCCGCACTGGCGCTGTACGAGCGCCTGGGCTGGCGTGAGCTGTCCAGGGAGCAGGTCGGCGGCCTGACCGTCGTCTACGGTGAGAAACGCCTGGTCCCGCCCGCAGTTCTGGAGTTCTAGACCGTCCCGACCGCACGGCCCCAACCCCTCCCCCTCCTGGGGCCGCTACCTTCGTCTTCCCCGGTGACCTGTCCCGGGGGGCCCGCTCGGCGTGAAGTCTCCGCCGTCACAGCGGGTGACGCTTCCCCCGCCGCTGAACCCGACATCTTTCGCCTAATTCTCATGAGCGATATGTCGGAGACACCGTAAAGCGGCGTCCACGGATAAGGATGCACGAACCAGCGGGTGAGGGTCTTACCACCCAGGTGTAAGCAAGCATCACCGGCTGCGCCCTGTACATCTTAGACTGCGAATAGTAGTGCCATGCTTTTCCTATGGCAGACGTGCCCGCTCCCCGCCCCCTTCTGGGAGCCGTGCTTCTGTTGTTCGTCAGCGCCGCTTGGGGGTCGGCCTTCCCGCTGATGAAGGATCTCATCCATCGGTTACCAGTGGAGGACCTGCTCGCCGAGCGCTATCTGCTCGCCGCGCTGACGCTGTTCCTCATCAGGCCCCGCTGCCTGCGGGGGTTGTCGCGTGAGACGTGGATCAACGGGGCCGTGCTCGGCTTGATGTTCGGAGTCGGGCAGGTGGGCCAGGCCATGGCGCTGGGCAGCCTGCCGTCGGCGGTGTCGGGGTTCGCCGTCGGGTGCAGCGTGATGATCACGCCGATCCTGTCACTGGTGATCTTCAGGGAGCCGGTGCGGCGGCGCGTCTGGGGCGGGGTCGCGCTCGCGCTGGCGGGCATGGCCGTCTTCACGCTGGTGCGCGGGGTGGAGGAGCACCGCATCTCGCTGCTCGCGCTCGGGGTCACGCTCACCGCCGCCGCGCTCTACTCCGGTCACACCCTGCTGCTCGGGCGCCTGTCCGAGCGTCCCGCCGGTTTCTCCCCGTACGCGCTGACCGTCATCCAGCTCTTCACCATCGGCGTGCTCACCGGTGGCTTCGCCGTGCGCGACGGGATCTCCGTGCCGGTCGCGCTGCCCGACTGGATGATCCTGCTGCACCTGTCCGTGATCTCCTGCGCGCTCGGCTTCCTGGCGCGCTCGCACGCCCAGGCGCACCTGCCGGCGGTGCCCAGCCAGATCCTCATGTCGTCCCAGCCGCTCTGGGTGGCCGCGATCGCGGTGATCTGGTTCGAGGAGCGGATCGGCTGGGGCATGGTCGCGGGCGGGGTGCTCATGGCCGGGGCGATGATGCTCGCGCTGCCCGCCAGGGGCGAGGCGCGGGGAAAAGAACGCCGCCGTCTGCTGTTCGTCGCCCGCCGGGCCACCAAGGTGCTCGCCGGCCACCGGATCAAACGTGAGGACCCGTTGCACCTGCACAGGGGTGCGACGCCGTACCTCGCCAAGAGCGCCTGCGCGGACGTGTCCTCGTGCCCGTGGCAGACACGCTCGCTCAAGGGAGGCTCCGAGCCCAGTCTGGAACGGTTGATCGAGCGGGCCACCCGCATCGTGCGGGCCAGGAATCTGCCGGGGCCCGGTTGCTGCCAGTCGGTCACGCTGCTCGGCAGGTGCCTGTGCGACTTGATGGAGGAATCCGAGCGGGCGCATACCACAGGATTGCAGCGTTGGTTTCGGTCCTCATAGGTTAGAGATACCCCACAAAAGGCAACTGCTTTTTATCCATTAGCCTCCCACTTATTCGCGATAAACCTTGATATTCGGTGAGGTGACCCAATAATGGGTGTTCAACCCCAAGTGGAGAGGTATGTCATGAAGCGCATCGTCGTCCGCAAGCCTGGAACCGCGAGGCTGGCTGGGACCTCCAGCGTCATTCACAAGGGGTGACTGAGGAGAGGTCCCACCTCAGGGTCCAGGGCGAACCACCCGCCCGATGGGGGGCCGTGCGGCTGCTGACGCCGTTGATCGACGCACATCGTCGGCCGCACGGCCCCTATACCGTCGCCGGCGAGCTGCTGCGCCGGCTGGTGCCGCCAGTGCTGCGGCGTTCCCCTGAGCTGGTGGCCGCGCACGACCTGGAGATCCTGGCGGTCGCCCCCGACCTGGCCGGGACCGTACCAGCCAGAAGAGCCACCATCGACGCGGAGCTGCCCGACGAGGAGCGCATCCTCGTGCCCGCGCCCCGCCGCACGCTGCGGCTGGCCAACGGGATCGCGGAGTTCGTCCGTGACGCCGTGCGCCCCGGGCGAGCGATCGCCGTCTGCAACGCCGACGCCGCCGACCCCACCGACACCGAGCTGCTGGACGTCATGACCCGGCGGATCCCGCCCGCCACCCTCACGATCATGGTGTACTCCGGCGGCCCCGAACCGCCGCCCGACACCCGCGACGCCGCCGAGCTGTGGGCCCTCGTGGACCGTTGCACCCGCGAGGGCTTCCTGCACGCCGTGGCCGAGCTGGGGGAGCGCGGCATGGCCGGCACGCCGCCCGGCGAACAGAGCTGGTGGCGCTTCGCCCAGCGCACCGCGACCGCGCTCGGCGGACTCGGCCGCACCGACGAGGCCCGCGCCGTCTGGGACCGGGTGCGCCTGGTCAGCCAGGACCCCGCGATGCACGCCGCCGCCGCGTACGGCACAGCCATGCTCGACGCCCGCCACCCCGACCCCGCCCGCCGCGATCTGACCAGGGCCAGAGGCTGGATCAACGAGGCCATCGCGATCTCCACCATCCTGCCCGACCCCGCCGAGCGGGCCTTCAAGCTCGGCTTCGACCGCAACGGCCTGGCCCTGATCGAGCTGCGGCAGGGCCGCCTCGACGCCGCGCTGGCGCTGGTGGAGTCGGCCATCGAGCTGGCCCGCGAGCTGGGGGAGCGCCACCGGCCGCACCGGATGGTGCTGCTGGCCAACCGGGCGCAGCTCCTGGCCGCGATGGGCAGGACCAAGGAGGCGCTGGAGGACTACGGGGCGGCCATCGCGATCGACCCCGGCTTTCCCGACCACTACGTGGAGCGGGGCAACCTGCTGTTCAAGCTGGGCCGCCACGACGAGGCGCTGACCGACTTCGAGCAGGCCATGCGGGCCGGGCCGCCGCTGCCCGAGGCGTACTACAACCGGGCCGAGCTGTGCGCCGTGCGCGGCGAGATCGAGGCGGCGCTGGCGGACCTGGGCCGGGTGATCGAGCTCGACCCCGCCTACCTGGACGCCTACATCAACCGGGCCGGGCTGCTGGCCGGCTGCGAGCAGGACCAGGAGGCCAGGGCCGACGTCGGGACCGGGCTGCGGCTCGCGCCGGGTAACCCGTACCTGCTGACGGTGCTGGGCCAGCTCGAGACGGCGGCGGGCCGCCACGCCGAGGCGGAGGCGGCGCTGGAACAGGCCCTGGAGCGCGCTCCAGGGCTGGTGGCGGCCTGGGCGAGCAGGGGAGTGCTCCGATACGCCACCGGCGATCTGGAGGGCGCGGTGGACGACCTGACGCACGCCATCGAGCTGCGACCCCAGCCCGACCTGTACGCCAACCGCGCGGTCGCCCTGCGCGCCCTGGGCCGTCACGCGGAGGCGGAGGCGGACGACCATCGAGCGGCGGGAGCGGCTGATGGGAACATTGGCGTATGAGGGGGCGAATAGGACGAGCGGCGGCGGTGTGCGCCGCGTTCGGCGTGTTGTGGTGGGCCACGGTCCGGCTGGCCTGGGCAGGGGTCGGCTGCGAGGACTGGGGCTGCCTGGCGCCGGCCGTCGGCGTCGTCGTGGTCATCAGCCTGGCCCTGCTCGCCGGATCCGTGCTCGCGCTGGAGCGGGTGGCGGTCCGGCCGGGACGCCGGGTGGCGCTGACGGCCGCCGGGGTGCTGGTCGTGTTCCGGCTGGTCGGGGAGTCGCTGCCGTCGTGGACGTCGTCGCTCGCCGACGCGGCCGTGGCCGGGGTGGCGTTCGCGGGGGCGGGGGCGGTGGCGGCGTTCGTGACGGAGAGCGGGGTGTCGCGGCGCAGCCGGGCTTGGACGGCGCTGGCCGTGGTGGCGCTGCTGCCGGTCGCACTGGCGGCGGCCCTCACCAGACACGGCTTCTGATCGCTTGGCGGCGGCTCGCTGTGGACGCCGAGGCCATGGGGCGCCGCGATCCTGCTCGCGAAGGGGCGCGAACGGCGCTGAGCGCGTCCCCGGTGGGTCTACGGTGGGAGGCGTGGGCTTCAACGAGCTGCTAGCGGACCTTGACCACAGTGCCAGCGCCCAGGCGGCGGGCATCAGACGCGGCTACGGCGGGCCGCCCGCCCGCGCGGTGAGCGTCAGCGCGGGCATGACCCGGCTGCGCTGCGCCTCGCTGCTCAAGCCCCTGTACGCGTGGGTGAGCGCGGCCCGCGTCCCCGACGCCGAGCGGTGGCGCCGCCACGCCGAGCCCGCCGTCGTCGTCTCCTCCAACGCCGACACGCTCAACCTGTGGCTCGCCGTCGGCCCTCGCGTCATCCTCGAAGACCTGCGCGAGCGCACCGGCGTGGCCTGGGATCTGCCCAACGGCGACCCGTCCAGGTTCGGCTCCGTCGAGGTCACGGCCGGCGAGGTGGCCGCCGCCTACGCGGTGCTCGCCCAGGCCGCCGCCGCGGGCGACCCCGTGGCCGGCGCCGTGCTCGCCTGGATGAGTGAGGTGGCCGACCCGCAGGCGTTCGGCGCGCGCGAGGCGCTGGGCTGGCCGGAGTCCGCCGTCAAGTGCGGCTGGTACGGCGCCCCCGACGAGACCTGTCTGCGCACGCACGCCGTGGCGGTGCAGCCGCGCGGCGGCACCAGGGTGAGCGTGATCGTCGCGATGACCGCCCTGCCCTACACCGACGCGCAGGAGCGGGAGGTCTACCGGGAGCGGGTGGGCAAGGGGCTGTCGGTGGAGGCGGAGCACGAGAAGGTGTCCGGCACGGTGCTACGCGGGCTGATGACGGCGACGCGGGAGGAACTGGGCGCCTGAGAGGCACTGGGCCGGGCGTGTGAGGCGTCCGCAGGCGTCACCGCGGATCTCGCGTGAGCCGTTCCACGACCTTGGCCAGCTCCGGAGGCTCCACGCCCGCAGGCAGCTCCTCGGCCCACACGTACCCGAGCCAGGCCGCGCTCTCCTCCTCCGTCAGCTCCCCCGGATCCACCTCCGGCCGCTCCTCGTCGAACCGCGCCAGAAAGAACACCTCCCGCTTCACGAACCGGGTCCCCAGCCAGCGGAAGTCCCGGTCCACCTCGACGTGCCGGTCCAGCACCGCCGAGCCGGGCAGCCCGGTCTCCTCGGTCAGCTCCCGCCTGGCCGCCCGCGACGGGGTCTCGCCGGGCTCCAGCCTGCCGCCCGGCGGCTCCCAGACCTCCGCGTCGTCGATCCGGTCGTACCAGTGCAGCAGCAGCACCCGCCCGTCGCGGTCCAGGCAGACCACGCGCGCGGCGGGACGCACGTCCATGTCGCTCACGCTGGGGAGGCTACCGGGGGACGTGGTGGCGCAGGCGCAGGGCGTCCGGGTAAGGGGAGAAGTACGTCTGGTCGCGCACCCACGCGGCGGCCTCACCGCGGGCGTGGTGGCGCAGCAGCGTCGTGGGGACGCTCAGCGGCACCAGGCCCGCCCGGTAGTCGTCGATGACGTCCACCAGGTCGGCGCGCCGGACCGGGTCGAGCGCGAGCATGCCCAGGCAGTGCTGCAGCACGTTGACGTTCTTGCCCGTGCTGGCCTTCGTGCTGAGGATGCGCCGGAACGCCTCGGTGTAGCGGGCGGTCACCTCCTCGTGCGGGCGCCCGCCAGCCGCGGCCACCACCCGGCCCGCCTCCCGGTAGAGGCCGGGGTCGTGGGCGAGCAGTTGCATCTTGTGCCGGGCGTGGAAGGAGACGAGGTCGCGGGGCCGCCAGCCGGCCTCGATCAGGGCGCGCAGCCTGGCGTGCGCGAACACCCGCTCCACGAAGCTCTCACGCAGCAGCGCGTCGTGCAGTCTGCCCTCGTCCTCCACCGGCAGCAGCGGATGCCGCTCCATGACGATGCCGCTGAACAGCCCCCTGTTGCGCCGGTCCGCCGGCATGCCGTCCGGACGGTAGACGGGCACGCCGTGGATGCCGCAGGTGGGACTCTTGGCCTTGAACACGTACCCGTCCACGTCGAGCTCGGACAGCTCCGCCGCGCGGCGTACGGCCAGCTCGGTCATGCGGTCGGTCAGATCGACCCGCGTCATCCGCGTCACCAGGCGAGGGCCGTCCTCGGAGCCCACCTGCCGCAGCGTCTCGCGCGGGGCGCCCAGGCCCACCTCGATCTCGGGGCAGACGGGCACCCAGTCGACGTACGGGTCGAGTTCGCCGGTCAGGAAGCGGTCGCGGCTGTGCCCTCCGTTGTACCTGACCGGCTCGCCCAGCAGACAGCTGGACACGGCCACCCGGGGGCGTGCTTCCTGCTCGCCGGCCGTCCCGGGTTCGGTGATCACCTTCACATTGCAGCTCGGAAGGGCGGACGCGGGCAACCAAGCCCGGGGAGATCATTTGACATCGAGTGCGCTCCCATTCGTACCTTGAACTCATGACCACGCCACAACACGAGATCGGGCCGGGTTTCGGCGCGGGATCGACCTGTCGGGCAGGCTGGCGATCGTGACCGGCGGGGGAACGTGCCGCACACGTTCAAGACGCCTGAGCAGGGCGGCGACCGAGGTGTGGGCCGCCACGTCGCCGCAGCTCACGGGCATCGACGCCTTCGCCCGCTAATCCCACGAGCTGCCCGGGGTCAGCGCTTCATCGCGCCGTCGGCGATGGCGTCGGCGGCCTCGCCGATGGCCACCCCCACGATCTCCAGCCGCCGCACCAGCTCCCGCTCCTTCATCGCGTTGGCGGTGATCTCCTCGGAGAAGATGCGCGAGATCTCGTACTGGTACATCCGCCGGATGGCCCCGCCCGCCTTCTTGGCCTCCAGCGCGTCGTGCGACACCGCGGACGGCCGCGCCGCGAGGCTCCGCACGGCCTCCTCCAGCGCCTCGATGCCCACGATGACCTGGTCGAGCATGGGCGTGAAGCGAATCTGGTCAGGCACCCGGTACAGGTGCGACTCCCGGACGAAGTCCCGCAGGGAGTCGAGCACGTCGTCGATCGACCGTGACAGCCGGAACAGGTCCTCCCGGTCGATGGGCGTGACGAGGGCGGTCTTCAGCTCGTCGATGAGCCGGGCCCGCTCCTCGTCGCCCAGGTGCTCGATCGAGCGCATCTGTTCGTGCGCCCCCGTCCTGCCCACCTCGCCGCCGATCATCGCCATCGCCAGCCACGCCCCCTCCTTGGTGGCCTCCAACTGCCCGAGGAGCGCCTCCGTCAACGCGCTGTCCATGCGCCCGGTCATGAGGTCCCTGATCCGCCGCAGCCGTTTCACTCCCGACTTTCCCTTCATGACAGCTCCACGCTCGCGAACCCCTTGACCAGCAGGGCCAGCCCCCAGCCCAGCAGGCCGCTGGCCGGCAGGGTCAGCAGCCAGGCGGCGACGATCTTCCCCGCCGCGTGCCAGCGGACCCGGCCGCCGCCCTGTGCCACGCCGGCGCCGATGAGGCCGCCTGCGATGGCCTGCGTCATGCTCACCGGCATGCCGGCCGCCGCGCACCCGATGACCGCCACGCCCGCGGCCAGTTCGGCCGCGACGCCGTGCGGTGGCCGGGAGGCGATGATCTCGCGGCCGAGCGTGCGGCCCGCCTTGGGCAGCCCGTACAGGGTGCCGGCCGCGAACAGCACGGCGACCAGCACCGTGTACTCGACGGGCGCGCCGGTGAAGCCCAGCGCGATCATGAACACGGCCAGCATCTTCTGGGCGTCGTTGGCCGCGTACGCGAGCGTCTCCAGCAGGAAGCCGGCCCAGTGCCAGCGCCACAACTGCCGTGCGGTGGTCGTGGCCACCAGCAACCGGATCAGCACCCACGCCAGCAGCCCGCCCACCAGCGGCGCGGCCAACCCGAACGCCAGCACCAGCGCCACCCACCCGGGCGCCACCTCCAGCCCCCAGCCGAGCCCCGCCCCGGTGAGCCCGCCGACCACGGCCAGGGTCAGGCTGGTCGGGCGGCCCATGGCGCCGAGCGCGCCCACGACGGCGAGCGAGGCGGCCACCGCGATGGTCATCGCGATCTGGCCGCCGGGCTCGTCGTAGGAGCCCAGCCGGGTCACGAACGTCATCGCCACCTGGTGCGTGACCAGCGGCACGACGGCGACCAGCACCGTCAGCACCACGATCCCGGTCACCGGGCGTACCGTCGGCAGCTTCAGCCCGGTCGCGAGGAGCGCGCCTCCGTCGTTGATTCCGGCCACGACGGCGAACAGGCCGGCCACCACGATCAGCACGACGGCGTCCAAGGGCATGTACTCCATCCCGCCCCGCCTCAGCAGGGACACACGTACCAGGAGACCAAATAGCTACCCAAAAAGGACAGAAGGTTTCTGCGAACTCGGTCACGCTCCCGCAACCGCTCCTCGCGGGTACCCTCGTCTCAGGCTACGAGCACCCGAACGTTCGAGCACTTAGACGTCCGCGAGAGTGAAGGCATGACCAGCCCCGCCGAATACATCCTGACGCTGTCCTGTCCCGACCGGCCCGGTGTGGTGGCCGCGGTATCCGGCCTGCTCGCCGGGCACGGATGCAACATCATCGAGAGCCAGCAGTTCGGCGACAGGGTGGCGCAGCGCTTCTTCATGCGCGTGCAGTTCGCGGCGGACCTGGGCGAGGACGACCTCAACGCCGCCTTCGCCGCGCTCGCGCCCGACTTCGCCATGGAGTTCAAGCTGCGCGACGTGGCCAGGAAGCCGCGCGTGCTGATCATGGTGAGCAAGTTCGACCACTGCCTGAACGACCTGCTCTACCGCGTACGCTCCAAGGCGCTCGACATCGAGATCGCCGCCGTCGTGTCCAACCACCCCGACCTGCGGCCGCTCACCCAGTCCAACGGCATCGACTACCACCACCTGCCGGTCACCCCGGAGACCAAGGCCAGGCAGGAGGCCGAGGTGCTGGCGCTGGTCGAGCACTACCAGGTCGATCTGGTGGTGCTGGCCCGCTACATGCAGGTGCTCTCGGAGGACCTGTGCGGGAAGCTGGCAGGGCGGGCGATCAACATCCACCACTCGTTCCTGCCGTCGTTCAAGGGCGCCAAGCCCTACCACCAGGCCCACAACCGCGGCGTCAAGCTCATCGGCGCCACCGCGCACTACGTGACCGCCGACCTCGACGAGGGGCCGATCATCGAGCAGGAGGTGGCCAGGGTCAACCACAGCCACTCACCTGAGGACCTGGTGGCGATGGGCCGCGACGTGGAGTGCCTGGCGCTGGCCAGGGCGGTCAAGTGGCACGCCGAGCAGCGGGTGCTGCTCGACGGCCACAAGACCGTCGTCTTCCCGCGCTGAGGCGTCACGGCCTGAACGTGCCGAAGTACCAGGGGTTGCCCTGCGGGTCCTGGCAGCCGTACTCGCGCGAGCCGTACGGCTGGTCGGTCAGGCCCATGGTGATCGTCGCGCCCGCGGCCCGCGCGCGGTCGTGATGGGCGTCCACGTCGTCCACGGCGACGTAGATGCCGGGGCCGCCGGGCCTTCCCAGGCCGAGCATGATCATGTCGTCGCCGGCGAGCAGCTCGGCGTGGTGGACGACGCCTTCGTCGTTCTTGGCGACCTCGTGCACGCGGAAGCCGAACGCGCCGGTCAGGAAGTCGATCGCGGCCTGGCAGTCCTGGTAACGGGCGAGTGCGTAAACAGTGCGTGTCATGAGGCCCACGATGCCGCGGCGCCGCTCCCGGGTCTTGGATAAATCTGACCCGGGGTGGTGTCGCCCAGCACCCGGAACTCGCGGTTCATGTGCGCCTGGTCGTAGAAACCGCACTCCGCCGCGGCCTCGGCCGGAGCCGTGCCCGCCCGCAGCAGCCGCAGCGCCCGCCCGAACCGGATGACCCGGGCCGCCGTCTTCGGCGGCAGCCCGACCTGGTCGTGGAAGCGGGCCACGAGATGGCGGTGACTCCAGCCCAGCGCGTCGGCCAGCGACGAGACGCCCAGCCGGCCGCCCGACTCCAGCAGCCGCGCCCACGCCCACGGCAGCTCAGGCCCCAGCGCGGGGCCCGCCGCGATGCGCTCGCACAGCAGCCGGTCGGTCAGCGCCAGCCTGGCCCGCCACGACGGCGTCGCGGCCAGCCGCTCCAGCACCAGGTCGCCCCACGGCCCGAGCAGGTCGGTGACGGGCACCACCCGGTTCGTCAGGTGCCGCATCGGCACGCCGTACAGGCGACGGGCGCCGAACGGCGTGAGGAACACCTCCACGCCCTCCGACGGGCCGTCGATGCGGGTGACGGTGAAGCGGTCGCCCAGCCCGCCGCCGAACGCCCTGACCCGCTGCCCGTCCGCCTCCATCGGCGTGCCGAAGGCCAGGATCAGCACGGAGCCGGGCATCGCCGCCTCCGACCTGGTCAGCGGCGCCGCGTAGTGCTCGCGGTAGGCGCACAGCCGGGTCACGTACGGCCGCAGGGCAGCGCTGGGGGTGGCCTCGACCATGGCCAGCCCCAGCGCGGTGCTCATGCCTTCGAGACTAACGGCCGGCGCGCCGGGCCAGAAAGGCTCGCGCGCGCCCGGCACCACAGGCCGGAAGGCTCGCGCGCCCGGCACTACGGGGCGGTGGAAGGCTCGCGTGCCGGCACTGCGGGCCGGTGGAAGGCCCGTGTGCCGGCACGTCCGGCAGGTGAGAAGGCTCGTGCGCCGGGGCTACAGGCCGGTGTGCTCGGCCAGGAAGGTCAGCGTGTCGGCCGACAGGTCGACCGACCTGCTCACCGAGCGGGCGCCGTGACCCACCTCGGTCTCGTTGCGCAGCAGCACCGGCCGGTCGGCCGTCGAGGCGTGCTGCAGCGCCGCGCACATCTTCCAGGCGTGCAGCGGGTGCACGCGCGTGTCGGACTGGAAGACGGTGAACAGCGTCGCCGGGTACGCCACCGACTCGTTGACGTGGTGGTAGGGCGAATACCCCCACAGCCAGCCGAACTGCTCAGGGTCGTCGGCCGAGCCGTACTCCACGTTCCAGGTCGCGCCGAGCCCGAACTTCTCGTACCTGATCATGTCGAGCAGCGGCGCCGAGCAGACCACCGCCGCGTACAGCTCGGGGCGCTGCGTCAGCGCCGCCCCCACCAGCAGGCCGCCGTTGGAGCCGCCGGAGATGCCGAGCTGCTCGGGCGTGGTCACGCCGGTCGCGATGAGGTGCTCGGCCGCGGCGTGGAAGTCGTCGAAGACGTTCTGCTTGTTGGCCAGCATGCCCGCGCGGTGCCACTCCTCGCCCTCCTCGCCGCCGCCGCGCAGGTTGGCGATGGCGTAGACGCCGCCCGCCTCCACCCAGGTCAGGATCGAGGCCGAGTAGCCGGGGGTCATGGACAGGCCGAAGCCGCCGTAGCCGTACAGGATGGTCGGGCGCGGGCCGGACGCCTCGCCGACGGGGGAGATGACCAGCATGCGGACGTCGGTGCCGTCCTTGGAGCGGTAGACCACCTGCTCGGTGCGCACCGGAGGCACCTCCACCGCGCCGGGGGAGGCCGCCCAGAGCGTCGTCTCGCCCGTCCTGGCGTCGTAGCGCTGGATCGTGGGCGGCGTGGTGTTGTCGGTGTAGCCGAACCACGCCTCGTGGCCGCCCTCGGGGCGCTCGGCGATGCCGCCGATCGAGCCGAGCCCCGGCGCGGGCACCTCGCCGACGACCTCGCCGGTCGCCAGGTCGTGCACGGTGATCTCGCTGATCGCGTGGCGGGTCCAGCCCACCAGCATGACCGGGCTCTCCAGGTCGTCGAGGATGGCGAAGTCGCTCAGCACCGCCTCGGGGTGCTCGGGGATCAGCTCGCGCCAGGTGTCGTAGCCGGGCTCCGCCGGGTCGGTGACGCAGACCCGGCCCCTGGACGCGTCGCGGTCGGTGTGCACGTAGAGCCTGCCGTCGCGGCCGAAGTACAGCCCGACCTGCGCGTCCACGCCCTCCTGCACGACCTTCAGCTCCGGCCGTTCGATCGGCGAGGCGGTCAGGTCGGCCACCCACACGTCGTTGCGCGGCGCGGTGCCCTCGTGCGCTGAGACCTGCAGCCAGCGGCCGTCACGCGAGACCGAGACGCCGTAGTAGTTGGTCATCTTCAGGCCCTGGCCGAAGATCATCACGTCGTCCTCGGTGGAGGTGCCGACGCGGTGCAGGTAGACGCGGCGGTGGAACTGCGTCTCGTTCTCCGGCACCTCGGTGCTCGGCAGCCTGCGTACGTAGTAGAACGCCGCACCGCCGGGCAGCCACGCGATCGGCGAGTAGCGGCAGCGGTCGATCGGCCCCTCGATCCGCTCGCCCGTGGCCACGTCGATGATGTAGAGGATCGACTCCTCGTTGCCGCCCACGGAGATCTGGTACGCCAGCAGGCGCCCCTCCTTGTCGGGCTGCACCGCGTCCAGCGTGGTCAGCCCGGACGGGTCGAGCGCCATCGGGTCGACCAGCGCCCGCTCGGTGCCGTCGGGCTCGACCACGTAGTAGACCGCGTGCTCCTGGTCGGGCGTGCGCCGGGAGAAGAAGTAACGCTCGCCGCGCCAGGCCGGGACGCCCACCGAACCGGACCTGAGCAACTCGGCGATGCGGTCCTTGAACCGTTGCGGGCCCCGCTCCGCGCCGAACAACTCGGCCTGCGCGTCCAGCCATCCCTTGGTCTCGGGGCTGTCGGGGTCCTCGAGCCACCGGTAGGGGTCTGGGACGGGGGTTTCGTGCAGGATGTCGACGATGTCTTCGCGACGTGCTGTCGGGTACGGCTCTCGCGTCATGCCAGGAACCCTACTGCCAAAGGGCATGCGTAAAGCGCTGGTAGAGCGGGCATAAAACGTACCGTGCGTCCCTCTGGTCATTCCGGCGAGTGGTTTTTGGGGTGGCGGGGACCACGGTGCAAACGCCAGACTTGGTGACAGGACGGTGCCGTGGTGACCATCCGCTGGACCGTCCGGCGGAGGTCCACGTGACGGAAGCACGAGTGCCCCAGGAGGGGCCGACAGGAGGGACATGCCGCGGCATGTCCCCTTTGATACGCGCGCAGCGGGAAGAGGCCCGATGATGCGCCAGGTCCTGCTGCTGAATGCCACCTACGAGCCACTGACCACCCTCTCGCTGCACCGCGCCGTCGTGCTCGTGCTGCGGGAGAAGGCCGACGTCGTCCATCGCGACGGCCGAGGCGCCGTGCTGCGGTCCGCCAGCCGCACGCTCGACGTTCCCTCGGTGATCAGGCTCCGCAGATATGTCCGCATCCCCTACCGGTCCCGCATCCCCCTGACCAGGGCCGCCCTCATGCGGCGCGACGACTACCGCTGCGCCTACTGCGGGCAGAAGGCCGAGACCATCGACCACGTCATCCCCCGGTCCAGGGGCGGCACGCACACGTGGGAGAACTGCGTGGCCTCCTGCACCACCTGCAACCACCGCAAGGCCGACAAGTACCTGGAGGAGCTGGGGTGGACGCTACGCGTCAGCCCGGCGGTGCCACGAGGCGCCCACTGGCGGCTCATCGGCGCCTCGCTCGTCGGTGACCCGCAATGGGCGCCCTACCTGGAAGCAGCGGCCTGAAACCGCGTTGAGCGCGAGGCCACATGCCTGACACCATGAGCAGGCATGTGGACCTTCACCTCATCCGTTGAGGAGTACGCCGCGGTCGCCGAGCCGTTCCTGCTCGGCGACCCGGTGCGCAACACCGTGCCACTGACCGTCCTGGCCAACCTGCGGGCCGGCATGCCCGTCAAGGACCCCCGCTACGGGTGGTGGACGGTGGACGGAGAGGTGCGCGGCGCCGTCTTCCACACGCCGCCGTTCCCCGTCGGGCTGTTCGCCGTGCCCGTCGAGGCCGTCCCGCCCCTCGTGCGGGCGCTGGACGGCGGGCTCACCACGTTCGTCGGCCCCCTGGAGGTCACCGGCGAGGCCACCCGGCTGCTCGGTGAGCCGTCACGGGTCGTCTCCGAGCGGCTCTTCCGCCTCGGCACCCTCGCCGTCCCCGACGTGCCCGGCCGGGGCAGACTCGCGGTGGCCGGTGATCTTCCGCTGCTGGTGAGCTGGTACCAGGCGTTCGGCGACGAGACCGGCATGGGCGAGGGCGACGTCGTCGACCGGGTGGTGCGGCGGCTGGAAGGGCGGGAGCTGTTCCTGTGGGAGGCGGAGCAGGCGCCCGTCTCGCTCGCGGCGCTCTCCCCGGAGGCCGGTGGGGTCTGCCGCATCGGGCCCGTGTACACGCCGCCGTCGCGTAGGCGGCGAGGGTATGGGGCTGCGGTCACCGCCCACGCCAGCCGGGTCGGGCTGGAGGAGCGGTGTGAACAGGTGGTGCTCTTCACCGATCTGGCCAATCCGACGAGCAACGCCATCTATCGGTCGATCGGGTACGAGCCCGTCTCGGACTACGCGCACATCAGCTACGACTGAGGGCGCCGCGCCTCCCGAAGGACCGCGCCCGTCACGTCAGTGCGGTGGCGGAGTGGCGAGCGGCCCCTGCGGACACCACGACCGCGGCTAAACTACCCCCATGCCGCGCTACGACTTCCGGTGCCGCGCCTGCGGTTCCACGTTCGAGGTGTCCCGCCCCATGTCGGCCTCCGACGACCCGGCGACCTGCCCCGACGGCCACGCCGACACGGTGAAGCTGCTCTCCACGGTCTCCATGACGGGCAGCGCGTCCGCCCCCAGGCCCGCCGGTGGCGGCGGGTGCTGCGGCGGCGGCTGCTGCTCCTGACCGTCTCCTCTAGGCAGGGGCCCCTGTGTCCGGCCTGGTCAGCGTGTGGACCGCGAGCCGGGCCATCCGCTCCACGGTGGCGACGCCGTTCTCCATGGCGGGGTTGCGCTCCGACAGCACGGCGATCAGCAACTCGTGCCCGCGCACCAAGAGCCGCCCCACGCTGTTGACCGTCCACAACCCGTCGTGCACCTCGGCCGGCAGCCACCCGTTCTTCAACGCCACCTCACCCTCCGGCGCGGCCGCGCTGACACCCCACGCCTGCGACGGCGCCACCGACGACATGAGATCGAGGGCGTAGCGCCGGCTGCGGGCGGGCAGCGGCCCTCCGGCACCGGTCAGCCGCTCCAGGACCTTCACCTGGTCAGAGGGCCTGCTGTGGGTGTAACCCCAGGACAGCCCGGAGCCCGGCCGCGTGTGCCGCACGCCGAGCCGGCGCAGCGCCCGGTCCAGGCCGTCCCGGCCGCCGATGGTCAGGTACAGCTCGTGCGCGCAGTCGTTGTCGCTGTAGCGGATCATGCGGGAGGCCAGCCTGCGTTCGTACGCGCTCAGCCGCCGGCCGTCCTTGCCGAGCAGGAACGCCAGCAGGATGTCCACCTTCGCGACGCTGGCCAGCAGGAACGGGGTGTGCTCGCGGAAGGTGTACCAGGCGCCGGTGGTGCGGTCGTGGACGGCCAGCGCCGCCCGCCCCGGACGTTCGCGCAGGTAGCGCTCCAATGCGCGGTCGAGGGCGCGGCGGTGGGCGGGCGGCAGCGCGCTGTCGGCTCCGTCCGGCGGCAGCCGCCCGGCTGTTGGGGCTGGGTGCGGCGCCTCGCGGGGAGGCGCCGCGCAGCCGGGCGTGGCGAGCAGCAGGATGGCGAAGAGCGAGAACCCCCGTACGCGCATGTGCGGGAGCCTGCCACCCGCCACGCCAACGGCCGGGGAGCCGATGGTCAAACCTCGGCCAGTTTCGGCGTGGCACGCCGACGCACGCCAGGAGCACCCAGCCCGGCGCCGTTCGCCGCGTTTGCCAGCTCACCGAGGCCTGCAGCTGTCGCCGAGGCCCCCCACTTCATCGAGGCCCCCTGCTTCACCGTGGCCCCAGGCTTCACCGAGGCCCCCTGCTTCACCGAGGCCCCAGGCTTCACCGAGGTCCCCCGCTTCACCGTGGCCCCAGGCTTCGCCGAGACCGCCAGGTGCGTCCAGGCCGTCGGCTGCGCCGAAGCCGCCGGCGCGCCCGCCTCTCTTCGCCGAGGCAGCAGGCGAGCCAGCCACTGTTGGCCGAGGCGGCAGGCGAGCGGCCGTTGTCGGCCGAGGGCGGTGGGTCCGCCGAGGCCGCCGTGCAGGCCTTCTGCGGCGGCGGCTCGGCGGGTGGGTCAGGGTCAGGCGGTCAGCCTTCGCTGGCCGGTGCCGGCCGCCGTGACGGCCCGGCGCTTGCGGCGCTGGAACGGCAGGAACCGATCGGCCAGGTGCGGCCGGGACGGCGTGAGCGTGGGCTCGACCGCGATGATCCGGTCGAACCTGAACGCCCTGATCCCACGGCGCATCTTGCACACGCCGACCAGGTACCAGTATTCGCGGTGCACCAGGCACGTCACCGGCTCGACGTCGCGAGAGGTGACGACACCGGAGGCGTCGCGGTAGTGCAGGCGGATCATGAGCCGGCTAGTGATGGCGTCGGCCATCAGCCGGGCACGGGAGGCGACGTCAACGGGCAGCGGCTCGGTCAGCGTCGTGAGCGTGGTGGCGATGACGTCGTCGTCGAGGTCGAGGTGCTCGAATGCGTGCTGCAGGCCACGCCTGGCGGTGACGGCCTGGGGGCCCGCGCCGAGGTGGGCGAGGGAGAGGGCGAGTGCGGCGATCTCGGCGGTCGTCAGCGGGCGAGTATCGTGCTTCACGACTGTCGTCATACCCCAACAATAGGGGTAAGCACCGACAATTTTCGAAAGTCTGTCCGGGAAGACAGGTGCCTGTGCGGCAGGCGAGAACCCACCCGCCCACCGCACAGGGAACGGTGCGGCAGGCGCGAGACCTGCCGCCCTCGTAGCGGTGGAGTGGCTACCGCGAGAGCTGCGACAGGTCGCGCGAGGCGCCCGTAGAGGCCGACGTCGTCATGGCCGCGTAGGCCTGCAGCGCCACGCTCACCTGCCGGTCGCGGTCGCGCGGCCGGTAGCCGCCCAGGTCGGCCAGCAGCCGCTCGCGCCGCGCGGCCAGCTCGGCCTCGGGCACCCGCAGCTCCATCGACCGGCCGGGGATGTCGATGTCGATGATGTCGCCGTCCTCGACCAGCGCGATCGTGCCGCCCTCGGCCGCCTCGGGGGAGGCGTGGCCGATCGACAGCCCGGAGGTGCCGCCGGAGAAGCGCCCGTCGGTGACCAGCGCGCACACCTTGCCCAGACCCTTGCCCTTCAGGAAGGACGTCGGGTAGAGCATCTCCTGCATGCCGGGGCCGCCCTTGGGGCCCTCGTAGCGGATGACGACCACGTCGCCGGCCTTGACCTTGCCGCCGAGGATGCCCTCGACCGCCTGCTCCTGCGACTCGAACACCACGGCGGGCCCGCTGAACTTCCAGATCGACTCGTCCACGCCGGCCGTCTTCACGACCGCGCCGTCGCGCGAGATGTTGCCGTAGAGCACGGCCAGGCCGCCGTCGGCGGTGTAGGCGTGCTCGCGGTCGCGGATGCAGCCCGCCTCGCGGTCGAGGTCGAGGTCGTCCCAGCGGTTGTCCTGCGAGTACGCCTTGACCGTGCGCACGTTGCCGGGCGCCGCGTGCCACAGCTCCACGGCCTGCGGCTTGACCGTCGGCGACATGGCGTCCCACTGGGCCAGCAGGTCGGCCAGCGTGCCGCCGTTCACGGTGGGCACGTCGCGGTGCAGCAGCCCGGCGCGGTCGAGCTCGCCCAGGATGGCGGGGATGCCGCCGGCGCGGTGGACGTCCTCGATGTGGTACTTGGCGGTGGCCGGGGCCACCTTGCACAGGCACGGCACCCGCAGCGAGATCTCGTTGATCTCCTTGAGCCCGAAGTCGACCTCCGCCTCGCGGGCGGCGGCCAGGATGTGCAGGATCGTGTTGGTGGAGCCGCCCATCGCCACGTCGAGGGTCATCGCGTTCTCGAACGCCTCGCGGGTGGCGATGGAGCGCGGCAGCACCGACTCGTCGCCGTCCTCGTAGTAGCGGCGGGTGATCTCCACGAGCTGGCGGCCGGCGTCCTCGAAGAGCTGCTTGCGCGCCTTGTGCGTGGCCAGGATCGTGCCGTTGCCCGGCAGCGCCAGGCCGATGGCCTCGGCGAGGCAGTTCATGGAGTTGGCGGTGAACATGCCGGAGCAGGAGCCGCAGGTCGGGCAGGCGTTCTCCTCCATCTCCAGCAGCTCGGCGTCGGAGACCGAGTCGTCGGCGGAGGCGATCATCGGGTCGATGAGGTCGAGCTTCTTGCCCGGCGTCTTGCCGGCCTCCATGGGGCCGCCGGAGACGAAGATCGTCGGGATGTTCAGCCGGAACGCGGCCAGCAGCATGCCCGGGGTGATCTTGTCACAGTTGGACACGCAGATCAGCGCGTCGGCGCAGTGGGCCTCGACCATGTACTCGACCGCGTCGGCGATCAGCTCGCGCGACGGCAGCGAGTAGAGCATGCCGCCGTGACCCATCGCGATGCCGTCGTCGACCGCGATCGTGTTGAACTCGCGGGGGATGGCCCCGGCCTGCCTGATCGCCGCGGACACCACGTCGCCGACCTCGCGCAGATGCACGTGGCCCGGCACGAACTGGGTGAAGCTGTTGGCCACCGCGATGATGGGCTTGCCGAAGTCGCTCCCGGCTACGCCGGTCGCCCGGAGCAGGGCCCGGGCACCGGCCATGTTCCTGCCGTGGGTGACTGTACGTGACCTGAGGGCGGGCATTGGGCATCTCCCATCGTTGGCGAGTCTTCACATGTTACGGCCACCGCCCGGTGAATGAGACGCTTGTCCATGCCTCGGACGGTTGGTTACCGGATCGTGCCGGAATCGACGGCCGCTGACACCTGAACTCGTGTTACAGAGATCAAATGAGTCACGGGGCAGCCATGCTGGACGACCCCGCAAGGGTCGGCAACTTCATTCATACGATAGACCGCTTATGCCGAAGACCTGCCAGGGGCGAGGGCGTGCAGGACTCCCCGCACGTCGCCAGACGGCCGCTGCTCACCGGCTGGCGGGAGGGGGCCGAGGCCAGGCAGCACACGGACCGCAAGGGGATCCCGCTCGTCCGGCTCAGCGAGGCCGGCGCCTGGCCGCAAGCGCTGGCGCCCAAGAGCCTCAGTGGTTTCGGTGACAAGGCCGTCACGCACGTCATCTCGCCCGACATCCCGCGCGCCCACCCGGACATCCAGCCCGGCGAGCCGATCCCCAGGATTCTCGCCCGCATCGTGGCCGAGCTGCGCAGCAACCGGCTCCGCTTCCCGCGCTACCGGCTGACCGCGCTGCTGGTCGAGCAGCTCGCCGAGACGCACGGCAGCGAGGAGCACGCCCGCCGCGTCCTGCGCGAGGCCGACCGCAACTGGGGCTGGGGCGTGGACACGGCCAGCACGGGCGCCGAGCACGTGCCGTTCCCGATCAACCTGCTGCTGCGGCTGGTGCCCGGCTTCCTGCACGACCTGCGGCTGAGCGGGCGCGTGCCGGGTCTCGGCGGCAGGTTCCGCTGGCTGCGCCGCGCCCTGTCGCAGGACGATCGCGCCGCGCCCGGCGTGCCCGCCCTCCTGGCAGGCCTCGACCCGGACGACGACAAGCGCGTCTCGCGGCTGCTGCTGCGCGCGTTCATGGACGACCTCTCGCGCCAGTACCGGCGCTCGCCGTCCCACGTGCGGGGCGCCGCCCACGTCTTCTACCCCCTGCTGCTGCTCAACGAGCACGGGGACGAGCTGGTCGAGCTGATGGCGGAACGGCGCGCGGACCTCGACAGGTTCGACCCGGTCGTGGTCGTCTCCTACACGGCCGACGCCGTCCAGATCGAGGACGACGAGGAGCCGCTGTGGACGCTCATCCGCTGGCGCAGGGAGCTCGTCACCGCCGACGACGCGGCGACCTGGGGCCAGGTGCTGCGCAACCCGCTGGCCATCAGCGCGCCGCCGCTGCCGTCCGACCTGTCCCGGTACGACGTCGCCGACCGCACCTGGGTGCCGCCCGCCCGGGTGGCGCCCTGGTGGTCGTCCTGGGTCGCCATCACCCTGTTCTGGATGGCCCTGGCCGGCGCCGTGGGCGCGTACGCGGGCCAGACCGCCGCCTGGCACCGGAACGCCTGCGCGACCGGCCTGTGGACGCCCTGGTCGGAGAGCGGCAGACAGCTCGCCGGCACCGAGTGCGTGGGCGTGGCCGAGCCCGACTACCTCTTCGCGCCGGGCAACGCCGAGATGCGGCAGGTCCAGGCGGTGCTCCAGCAGGAGAACGAGCGGGCCGCGCGGCTGAGCGAGGGCAGCGACCGGCCGTACGTGACGATCGTCTACCTGGCGGCGCTGACCTCCTCCGACAACGACACGCTGGCCGCCGCCCGCGAGGGCCTGGCGGGCGTGGCCATCGCCCAGAAGCGGCAGAACGGCGCGGCCGGTCCCAGCGAACCGCTCGTCCGCATCCTGCTGGCCAACGCGGGCGGGCGCATGCAGCACGGCTCCCGCATCGCCCGGCTGCTGCTGCGCTATCAGGACGGCCAGGCGCCCATCGTGGGCGTCGTGGGCCTGGACCAGAGCCGCCAGGAGACGGTCGCCGCCATCCAGGAGCTGGGCAAGGCCGGGCTGCCCATGGTGGCCTCCACGCTGTCGGCCGACCGCCTCGTCAACGAGTCGCCGTTCTACTTCCAGGTGGCGCCGCAGAACTCCAGGCAGGCGTGGATGGCCGCGGCCTTCGCCGGCTCGCTGGCCGCCAAGGGCGAGGTGGCCCGCAGGGCCCGCGTCTACTACTCCCACGACGAGACCGACTACTACGCGGCCAACCTGAAGTCCCGCGTCGTCGCCAATCTGCGGGAGAGCCGCTTCGCCGTCGAGGCGCACCGCTTCACGCCCATCGGCCTGGCCAAGCCGGGCGCGGGGGACCGCAGCGAGGACCCGTACGCGGGCGACCCGCGCGACGCGGGAGTGTCGGCCTGCGGCTTCGACGGGCTCGTGTACTTCGCCGGCCGGGGCATCCCCGACTTCGCCGAGTTCGTGAAGGGGGTGGCCGACAAGTGCGCGTCGTCGCCGCCGGTCATCCTCGGGGGCGACGACGTCACCCGCTACGTCGCCGATGTGCGCGTCCGATCGGCCGTCGGCGGGATCGGCTACTACTACGAGTCGTTCGCCGTCGCGCCCAGCAAGTGCGGCCAGCCGCAGCGGCACGACTTCTACGCCGAGCTGTTCGCCACGTTCCCCTTCGAGTGCGAGGAGCCCGGCCCAGGACGCACCCTGGACGGGCACGCCGCGCTGTCGTACGACGCCACCGAGACGATGATCACCGCCATCCGCAGGCTGGGCGGCATGCGCCACCGCGTGCCCGTGAACTCCTACACCGTCTGGCGCCAGCTCGGCACCCTCTACACCGCGGACCCGACCGGCCACGCCATCGAGGGCGCCACGGGGGCGCTGGACTTCGGGGCGAGTTCGCCCCGGCAGTACCCGCTGGACAAGGCCGTGCTGATCCTGCACGTCAAGGGCGCGGAGCGGCCCACCCAGATCGGCGCCTGCGGGAACATCACCGGCGCCACCGACGACGAGCTGTTCCCCTGGTGCGACTCGATCCCTGAGCGCTACCGCTAGCCCGGTGCTCACCGCCGCCGAGGGCGCCGGCGGTGAGTGGGTCAGCCTTCGCCGTAACGGGCGGGCAGCACCTGCGCGGCGATGTCGTAGATCCGGTCGATCTCAGCGG
Source organism: Nonomuraea sp. PA05 (assembly GCF_008086045.1). GTDB lineage: Bacteria > Actinomycetota > Actinomycetes > Streptosporangiales > Streptosporangiaceae > Nonomuraea > Nonomuraea monospora. The sequence continues at coordinate 129,762 of NZ_VSEY01000030.1, forward strand.
TCGTCAGCGCCCGCTCCCGCTTCGTGATCCACTTCCGGGCGCGATCGCCCTGGTAGACGTCCACGCCGCGAATGTTCATGATCTTCCACGGCACCGGCGGGCCGTAGATCGCCAGCGACGGCACGACCGCGACCTCACGGCCGAACGACTCGCTGATCAGCTCGCTGGCCTGCGTCGCCTCCCATTTGGCCTCGGTGAGGCGGGGCTTCATGTCGAACGGGCCGTGGAACAGCTTCTTGCCCATCTGCACGCGTACGGGCAGCCGGCGGTCCCACTTCTCGGAGTCGACCGCGTACACGCCCGTCGGGCCCACCACGAGGTGGTCGATCTGGGCCTCGCTGCCCGGGATCGCCCTGGCGTGCAACGTTCGGTAGCCGCTGCGCTCAAGCCTGCGCAACTGCGCCTCCGTGCGGCGCTCGGCCACGGACGTCCGCCGCCACGCGGGCACGGACGAACTGGAGCGAGCGCGGTAGACCGCCTCGAGGATGGCCGCGATCACGCCCGCGGTCACACCCACCCGCCAGTCCTGCACGAGGAAGCCCACCGCCAGGCCGACGACCACCGCGAGGATCACACGGTTGCGCAGGCGGCGGAAGCGGGGCTGCTGCAGCAGGCTACGCACGGACGCGCGCTCGACCGGCGCGTACGTGGAGGTGGGCGCCGAAGGCTTCGCGGCGGCGGTCTGCTCGCTTTCTGGTCGGTCGCTCACCCAGATGGGTGACGCGTTGTGACCGTCTTCTCGCTGGTTGTCGGAGTCCACGTCACTCACCGTAGCCCGGAGATTCGATCGATTCCTAGTGTTGCCGTGTCCATAGTTTTATGGCCCAGCTCATCGTGTTCCACGCATGTTTTCGGGGTATGTCTATTGTTCTTCTCTAGAGAACCCCCGCTCGGTAAAAGATCTTAACCCTGGGAGAGGACCACCCCGACGACGGGTCTGGTCGAGCCCGCTGACGAGGTTTACGGTCTTGGTGTGAACAGCGCGGCGGAGATTCTGCTCTTCCTCATCGGCGTGTCCATGGGGCTGTTCGTACTGATCACCCTGCTCGTCATGGTGCCGGTACGCGGTGCGCAGCGCCGCATCGAAGCCGGCCCCGTGTGGCTGGGAGGCCCTTCCCGGAGCGAGCGTGGGGTGAGCACGTCCGGCCTCGTACTGGCCGACAGGGTGGCGGCGTGGGCGGAGGTGCCCGAGGACGACTGGGTGACCGCCGCCGAGACCGCTGAGCCCGGCAGACGCGTCGGCGGCGCCTCGGCGGGATGGTGAGGCGCCGCATGAACCTCGGCGGGACCGGTTTCGGCGGATGGTGAGGTGACCCATGAAAGGACTGACCGCCGCCCAGGGCGACGACGTCCGTAAGGCCCTGCACACCGCGGAGCGGCGCAGCGGGCTGCGGTTCGGCGTGTTCCTCGGCGATCCCGTGGGCGGGCGGCGGCACTTCGCCGAGCGCCTGCACGCCGCCCTCGGCGTGGATGCCGACGACGCCGTGGTGGTGTTCGTGGATCCGCGGGGGCGGGCGCTGGAGATCGTCACGGGCGAGAACGCTCGCCGTCGGCTCAGCGACGGGGCTTGCCGGATGACGGCCATGTCCATGGCCACGGCGTTCAGCGCGGGCGATCTGATCGGCGGGTTGCTGTACGGGATCGGCGCGCTCGGCGAACAGGCCACCGCCCGCCGCTGACGCCGCCGCTGACGCCGCGGCGGCGTCACGGGTGACGTTCGAGCAGGGTCACGGGTGGCGTTCGAGCAGGGTCACGATGTGCTCGCTGACCCCGTGCAGCAGCGTCGCCGGCTCGATGGCGGCGTCGGCGATGGCCGAGAAGAGCGACGGCAGCCCCGGGAGCGGAAACCCGTCGTCCTTCAGCGCCGCCGTGCCGATCGGGTTCTTGTCGAGCACCGCCCGGCTGCGCTCCCACGCGTCGAGCACCTCCTCGGGCGACGGCACCCCGAACCCGTGCCCCACCGGCGCCGCGTGCCTGAGCCGCACGAGCGGGGTCTCGGCGAACGCGAGCGCCGTACGGGCCCGCGACTGCAGGTCGGCGCGCGGCTCCGGATCGATCCAGGCCATGGACGTGCAGGGGTTGCGGCAGGTGGCCACGCACACGCCGATCGCCCCGGCCACCTGGCTGTGCTGGCGGTCGAAGTAGGCGCGCCAGCCCTCGGCGGGCTCGGTCGAGACCCGCAGGGTCCGGTTGGTGGCGGACTGCTCGGACTTGGTGTGGTCGCACTCCCGGTCGCCGATCACGCCGAACCGGCTCCCCGCCGCGCTCAGCCCCACCGGCCACCTGGCCGGATCGCCGGCGTGGCCGAGCTGCGGCTCGAAGGCGAGCAGTGGCAGGTACTCGCTGGCGATGTGCACGGCGGCGATCATGGGGCTCAGCTCGCGCCGGTGCCACCGTACGGCGATGACCTCGAGCAGCAGCCCGTACGCGGGCCGCAGCGACTCCAGCGCTCCCCGTGGCTGCTCGCGCGGGGTTTGCGGCATGTGGCAGGCCCTGGCGCGTCGTCGCAGGTCGGCGGGTACGACCCGGGCCTCGGCCGCGAAGTCCTCGGCGTCGAGCGAGAGCAGCCGGTGCCCGAACTCGCACACCTCCGCGATCTCGGCGGCGGGCGCGAGCGCGCCGAGGTCGGCGAAGGCGTAACGGCGGGCTAGGGCGACGAGCAGGTCACGAGTCGAGTCCACGCGATGACTTTCTCACGATCAGGCAGGGATTACGGACATGAGGCCCATGGGTGTCGCCGCCAGGCCCGCCCTCAGGGTGGCGGCTCCGGCCAGGGTACGTCGCGATCGCGGGCGGGCGGGGCGGCGGACGGCGGACGGAGAAGGAGCGGGCCGGAGGGGGCGGAGACGAACAACGCCGGAGCCGGCCGGAGGTGGGCGGAGAGGGCGACGCCGGAGGGCGGGCGGAGACGGGCGACGCCGGAGTCGGGCGGAGGTGGGCGGAGAGGGCGACGCAGGAGGACTGGCGGAGACGGGCGACGCCGGGGCGGTCGGGAGGGTGGGCGCAGGGGGAGCGTGGGCGGGCCAAGTGCTCACGGGCGGGATGCGACGCCGCCCACGGCAGGGTGGGTGGTCACGGACAGGGGGCGCGGATGCACTGGATCTCGCCCGGCTGACTGGTGATCGTAGGCTCGACCGTCGGCTCCTCGGGCCCCGGCGTGGTCGGCTCCTCCGTGGGCTCCTCCGGCTCGGACGTCGTAGGCGTCGCCGAGGGGCTCTCCGTCGGCGGGCTGGACGTGGTGACCGTCGGGCTGGGGGAGGGCTCGCCCGTGGGGCGGGTCGCCCGTGGGCTGGGCTGGCGCTTGCTCGGCTGCACCGTGTGCTTCCTGCCGCCGGTGGCCGACGGAGTGGTGGGCAGGAGGTCGGCCGGGCTGCTGACGCTGACGGGCGGGACGGGCGTCTCGCCGCGGGACGCCTGCTCGACGGGCCGCAACCAGACGAACCCGGCGACGGCGGCCGACACGAGCACCGCGGCCAACATGGTGATCACCGCCTGCACCGTCCGGCGCCGCCGCCTCGACGGTGACCCGACGGGCTTGGTCGCCGTGACGGGCGTTCCCCCTGTGCCAGGCGTCCCCTGCGAGCCGGACGCGCCCCCACCCGTGCCCGCAGCCGCGAAGCCGTCCGCGGGACCGCTCACAGCGCCACCGGCCATAGCACCGATCGAGGCTGACGGATCGGTGGCGGCTGACGGGTCGTAGGCGCCGGCCGCGGGCGAGGTCAGCGCGGCACGCGCCGCCTCGGCCATCTGCGGCGCGGTCTGCCACCGCCCCTCGGGCGCCTTCTCCAGCGCCCGCTCCACCACCTGCCGCACGCCTGCGGGAATGTCGTCGGGCAGCCGCGGTGCAGGAGCGTTGAGGTGCTTGAAGATGATCTGAATGGGCGTGTCGCCCTGGAACGGCAGGTGCCCGCTCAGGCACTCGTAGGCCACGACCCCCAGCGCGTACAGGTCGACCGCGGGCGTCACCTCGTTGGAGGTGGCCATCTCGGGAGCGCAGTAGCCGGCCGAGCAGAGCATCGTCCCGGTGGCGGTGAGCTGGCCGGCGGAGGCGGAGTGGGCGATGCCGAAGTCGGTGAGCACGACGCTGCCGTCCGGCTTGACCATGAGGTTGGCCGGTTTGACGTCGCGGTGCACGATGCCCTGCGCGTGCGCGGCGGTGAGCGCGTCGGCGACCTCGGCGACCAGCTTCATGGTGGCGGCGACGCCGAGCGGCCCGCCCCGCCGCAGGGCGCGGTCGAGCGACTCGCCCTGGATGTGCTCCATGACCAGGAAGCTCACCCGGCGCCCGTCGACGTCGCTGATGCCGTAGTCGTAGACGTCGACGACGCCGGGGTGGGTGAGCGTGGCCATGGCTCTGGCCTCGTTCTGGAAGCGCTGGGCGAACGTCGGGTCCTCGCTGAGCGCGGGCATCAGCACCTTGACCGCCACCGTGCGCCCGAGGACCGTGTCGTCGGCACGCCACACCTCGCCCATGCCCCCGCCACCGATGCGGGTGCCGAGCACGTAGCGTTCGTTGAGGGAGGACCCCGGGCCTAGCACGTTTCGAGGCTAACACCGCGCCCTGGATGCCAGCGTCAACTCGGCGTAGCCGGCCCGTGCCTGTCAGGGGCGTGGGCCGGCCGGGGCGTCACGCGGACGCGGCGTCCTTCTCCCTGTTGCGCAGGGCGCGGCGGACGCCGTCGGCGCCTTCGAGGATGAGCCGGCGCAGCGCCTGCGGCGGCTGCGCGGCGGACAGGAAGTCGTGCGCCGACCGCACCGTGGTGGGCTCGATGAGCAGCGCGGGGAAGCACCCGACGGCGAACGTCGAGGCCTGGTCGAACGTCCACTCCTGGTAGATCCGCCCGACTTCGGCGAAGTACCTCTCCCGGTACGGCCCCATCAGCTCGGGGTGGCGCGGGTCCTGGAAGCCGCCGATCGTGGCGCGGGCGATGTGGTTGGCCAGCGTGCCGCTCACGATCCGCGTCCAGGCCGCCTCCTTGGCCTCGGCGGTCGGGATCGCGGCCCGGCACTGCGCGGCCGAGCGCTCACCCGTGGCCGTAGGGTCCCGCTCCAGCTCGGCCTCGATGTCGGCCTCGCCGAGCCGGCCGCCGGAGACGAGCGCCTGCACGAGGGTCCAGCGCAGGTCGGCGTCCACGGTGACGCCCTCGGGCACCGCCGTGCCGTCGAGCACGCCCTGCAGCAGGCTCAGCTCCTCCTCGGACGTGGCGACGGCCGCGTACGCCTGGAGGAAGGAGAGCTGCTGGTCGGAGCCGGGCTCGGCGGAGTCGAGCAGCGTGCGCAGCTCGGTGGCCAGCAGGGACAGGCCTTCGGCCCGCCAGGCCGGGTCGGCGTACTGCTGCGCGGCCAGGCGGGCCTGCCGCAGCACGGTCTGCAGGACGGTGATGTCGCTGACGGTGGCCACGCCGGAGATGACCAGCTTGACGTAGTCGCGGGTGGACATCTCGCCGTCGCGGGTCATGTCCCAGGCGGCGGTCCAGCACAGGGCGCGCGGCAGGGACTCGGTGAACGCGGTGATGCCGCCGTCGACGAGCGTCCGCAGGGAGTCGGCGTCGAGGCGGATCTTGGCGTAGGTGAGGTCGTCGTCGTTGAGCAGCACCAGGTCGGGCTGCTCCTCGCCGATGAGCCGGCTGACGCTGGTGCGGGCGCCGACCACGTCCAGCTCCACCCGCTTGGTACGGGTCAGCTTGCCGCCGGCCAGCGAGTACAGGCCGATCGCGATCCGGTGGGAGCGCAGCGTGGGGTGCTCGACCGGCGCTTCCTGCAGCACGTCGAAGCTGGTGAACCGGCCGCCGGACACCTCGAACTCGGGGCGCAGCGTGTTGACCCAGGAGGTCTCCAGCCACTCCTTCGACCAGGACGACAGGTCGCGGCCCGAGGTCCGCTCCAGGGCGTTGAGCAGGTCTTCGAGCTCGGTGTTGCCCCAGGCGTGGGCGGCGAAGTAGTCGCGTACGCCCGCCAGGAAGTTGTCGAGGCCGACGTAGGCCACGAGCTGCTTGAGCACCGAGGCGCCCTTGGCGTACGTGATGCCGTCGAAGTTGACCTCGACCGCCTGCATGTCGGGGATGTCGGCGGCGATGGGGTGGGTGGAGGGGAGCTGGTCCTGGCGGTAGGCCCAGGACTTCTCCACGTTCGCGAACGTGGTCCACGCCTTGTTCCACCGGGTGGACTCGGCCTGGGCGAGCACGGACATGTAGGTGGCGAACGACTCGTTCAGCCACAGGTCGTCCCACCAGCGCATGGTGACGAGGTCGCCGAACCACATGTGCGCCATCTCGTGCAGGATCGTCTCGGCGCGCCGCTCGACGACGGCGTCGGTGACACGGGAGCGGAAGACGTAGTCCTCCAGGAAGGTCACGCAGCCCGCGTTCTCCATCGCGCCGGCGTTGAACTCGGGCACGAAGAGCTGGTCGTACTTGCCGAACGGGTAGCGCACGCCGAACACGCGGTGGAAGAAGTCGAAACCCTGGCGGGTGACTTCGAGGATGTTGTCGGCGTCGAGGTGCTCGGCCAGCGAGGACCGGCAGTAGACGCCGAGCGGGATGCCGTCGTGCTCGGAGGTCACCTTGTGGTAATGACCTGCTACCAGCGCGGTGATGTAAGTGGAGATGACCGGTGTGGTGGCGAACTCCCACCGCCTGGCGGCCCGCTCGGCCACCTCCTCGATGCTGTCGGCGGCGGAGTTGGAGACCACCTCCCAGTCGGCCGGGGCCAGCACGGTGAGCTGGAACGTGGCCTTGAGGTCGGGCTGGTCGAAGCAGGCATACATGCGGTGCGCGTCGGCCGTCTCGAACTGGCTGTGCAGGTAGACCTTCTGGTCCACGGGGTCGACGAAGCGGTGCAGGCCCTCGCCGGTGCGCATGTAGGTGCAGTCGGCGTCCACGACCAGTTCGTTGGACGCGGCGAGCGAGGTGAGCGGGAAGCGCCCCTTGTCGGCGTCGTAGGCCGACACGTCGAGGTCGGCGCCGTTGAGCGTGACCCTGCGGAGATTGGCGCCGTGGAGGTCGACGAAGGTGGACGCCCCCGGGGTGGTGCTGGTGAAGCGGACCTTGGTGACGCTGTCGAAGCGCTCCTCTCCCTCTGTCAGGTCGAGTGCGACCTCGTACGACTCGACCTTCAACAGCCGGGCGCGCTCACGAGCCTCGTCCCGGGTCAGGTTGCCTGCCAAGTTGCGCTCCTTTTCACCACTTCGTCGGGGTTGTCCGTATCCTGCCATGCCGGGAATAGGACCCGAACCACCTCAGGTTACGGGCAGACATGACTGAGAAGATTCCCGTGGACCTGTGGTTCGACCCCTCCTGTCCATTCGCGTGGGTGACCTCGCGCTGGCTCCTGGAGGTGGAGAAGGTCCGCCCCATCGAGCCGCGCTGGCGCATGATGTCGCTGTACTTCCTCAACCAGGAGAAGGACGTCCCCGCCGACTACCTCGAGCGGGCCGCCAAGGCCATGGGGGCCATCAGGACCGTCGCCGCGGCCGCCGCCAAGCACGGCGAGCAGGTCATCGGCCCGCTCTACACCGGGCTCGGCACCCGCCTGCACAACCAGGGCATCAAGGACCCCGAGCGCCGCCGCGAGGTCATCGAGGGCGCGCTCGACGACGCCGGCCTGGAGCGCGGCCTCGCCGACGCCATGAACTCCGAGGAGTACGACGACGTCATCCGCGCCTCCCACGACGAAGGCATCGGCCTCGTCGGCCAGGAGGTCGGCACCCCGATCATCCGCGTAGGGGAGAACGCCTTCTTCGGCCCCGTCATCACCAAGATCCTCCGCGGCGAGGACGCGGGCAAGCTCTGGGACGGCGTGCTCATGGTCACCCAGTACGACGACTTCTTCGAGCTGAAGCGCACCCGCACCAAGCGCCCCCAGTTCGACTGATATGGCGGTGCAGAAAAGCAGGTGACGGTGGAAAGGGCTTATCCCTCGGTCAGGATGAGCCCTCGCCATGTGGCGCGGGTCACTGTAAGGATGGGCCCATGCGTCAGCTGTTCATCGGCGGCTCCTGGACCGCTTCGGCCTCTGCCGAGCCCATCGAGGTCGTCAACCCGGCCACGGAAGAGATCATCGACCGGGTGCCCGCAGGCTCACCCGACGACGTCGAAGCGGCTGCGGCAGCAGCCAGAAAAGCCTTCCCCGAATGGTCGCGGACGGCTGCGAGCGAGCGCGGAAAACTGCTCGCCCACGCGGCCGACCTGCTGAAACAGCGATCCGACAAGATAGCAGAGACGATCGCCCGCGACATGGGCGCGCCGCTCGGCTTCGCGCTCAAGGTACAGACGCTCATGCCGGCGACCGTCCTGGCCTCCTACGCCCGGCTCGCCGAGAGCCACCCGCGCGAGTCGCGCGTGGGCAACTCCCTGGTGGTCAAGGAGCCCATCGGCGTGGTCGCCGCGATCACCCCGTGGAACTATCCGCTGCACCAGATCGTGTGCAAGGTCGCCCCCGCCCTCGCCGCCGGGTGCACCGTGGTGCTCAAGCCGAGCGAGGTGGCGCCGCTGGCCGCGTACGCGCTGGCCGAGATCTTCGAGGAGATCGGCCTGCCCCCGGGCGTGTTCAACCTGGTCAGCGGCCGAGGCCCGGTCGTGGGCGAGGCGATGGCCGCCCACCCCGAGGTGGACATGGTCTCCTTCACCGGCTCCACCGCCGCCGGCCGCAGGGTGGCCGCGCTGGCCGCCGAATCCGTCAAGCGGGTCGCGCTGGAGCTGGGCGGCAAGTCCGCCAACATCATCCTGCCCGACGCCGACCTGCCGCTGGCCGTCAAGGTCGGGGTGGCCAACTGCTTCGTCAACGCCGGACAGACCTGCTCGGCGTGGAGCCGCATGATCGTCCAGCGCGACCAGTACGACGAGGCCGTGCACATGGCCGTCGAGACCGCGCGCGGCTACCGCGTCGGCGACCCCTTCGACGAGTCCACCAAGATCGGCCCTCTCGTGTCCGCGACCCAGCGCGACCGGGTGATCCGCTACGTCAACCGCGGCCAGGAGGAGGGCGCCAGGCTGGTGGCGGGCGGCACCGAACGGCCGCACGAGCGCGGCTACTACGTCGAGCCCACCGTGTTCGCGGCCGTGGAGCCAGGGATGACGATCGAGCAGGAGGAGATCTTCGGGCCGGTGCTCACGCTGATCCCGTACACGAGCGAGGACAACGCCGTCGAGATCGCCAACGACACCAAGTACGGCCTGGCCGGCGCCGTCTGGGCGGGCACCGAGGAGCACGCGGTCGCGGTCGCCCGCCGGCTGCGCACCGGCCAGGTGTCGATCAACGGCGGCCGGTTCAACCCGGCGGCGCCGTTCGGCGGCTACAAACAGTCGGGTGTCGGCCGCGAGCTGGGCGAGCACGGCCTGGAGGAATACCTGGAAGTCAAGTCGTTGCAGCTCTAGCGCCTGCTTCCGGGGAGCCGGGCGGCTCCCCGGAAGAGCCTGGCTAGACGAACAGGCCGCCGGTCGCCAGGATGTTCTGCCCGGTGACCCACCGCCCGTCCGGCCCGGCGAGCATCGCGACCACCGCGGCGAGGTCGTCGGGCCTGCCCAGCCGCTGCAACGCGGTCATGGCGGGCATCTGCGCCAGTGTCTCGGGCGAGTTGGCCTTGCGCAGCATGTCGGTGTCGGTGGCCCCCGACGAGACGGTGTTGACCGTGATCTCGCGAACCCCCAGCTCCCGCGACGCGACCTTGGTGAACTGCTCCATCGCGCCCTTCGAGCCGCAGTAGAGCGCCAGGGTCGGCGCGGGCACCTGTGTGTTCAGCGACGAGACGTTGATGATGCGCCCGCCGTCGCGCATCACCCGCCCGGCCCACTGGATGGACAGGAAGACGGCCCGGGTGTTCACCGCGAACACCCGCTCGTACTCCTCGTCCGTCAGGTCGGCGATGAGCTTCTTCGGCTCGTCGGTGGCGGCGTTGTTGACCAGGATGTCCACCCCGGGCAGCCGCGCCTGCGCCTCGGCGAACAGCCGCTCCAGGTCCTCCCTGCTGCCCAGATCCGCCCGTACGGCGTGCGCGCCGGTCTCCTTGGCCACCTGCTCGGCGGCCTCCGCTGAATTCTGGTAGTTGAAGACGACTTCCGCGCCGTCGCTGGTCAGTCGCTCCACGATGGCCTTGCCGATGCCCCGGGAGCCTCCGGTAACCAATGCGCCCTTTCCGGAAAGTACGCTCATGCCGCCAAACTATGCCTTGAGCATGATCTCCCGGGCCTCGTTTCGCGGCAGGCGATCAACGTAGAGCTTGCCGTCGAGGTGCTCGGTCTCGTGCTGGAAGCAGCGGGCCAGCGAGCCGCGCGCCTTGACGCGTACGGGGCGCTGCAGCCGGTCCAGGCCCTCGACGGTCACGCCGGCGGCGCGGGCGACCGTGGCGTAGATCGGCTGGCGGGTCCGGCGGTCGGGCACCGACAGGCAGCCCTCCTCGTCCGGCACGTCCTCGGGGTCGTCCACGGTCAGCAGCGGGTTGATCACATGACCCTTGCGCCCGGCGATGTCGTAGACGAACAGCCGCCGCGACACGCCGATCTGCGGGCCCGCGAGGCCGACGCCGTTGACCGCGTACATGGCCTGGAACATCTCCTCGATCAGGCGGCGCAGCTCCCGGTCGAAGTCCGTCACCGGCTCGGCCGGCGTGCGCAGGACGGGATCGCCGATGACGCGGATCTCTCGCATGGCTCTCTGCTTTCGCGATGTAAGGACTGGACTGCGATGCAGGCCCTTACTCTAGCGGGCGAGCCCGATCGGCGCGGCTGTGGAAGACTGGACGGGTGCGTGTCTACATCGGTGCCGACCATGCCGGCTATGAGCTCAAGAACCACCTGGTGTCCTGGCTTAAGGACCACGGGCACGAGGTGACCGACTGCGGTCCCTTCGTCTACGACGCCGAGGACGACTATCCGGCGTTCGTCCTGCGGGCGGCCGAAGGCGTCGCGGGCGACCCCGGCAGCCTCGGCGTGGTCATCGGAGGGTCGGGCAACGGCGAGCAGATCGCCGCCAACAAGGTGCGCGGCATCCGCGCGGCCCTGGCCTGGAGCGAGGAGACGGCCGGCCTCGGGCGTGAGCACAACAACGCCAACGTCGTGGCGGTGGGGGCGCGCATGCACTCCCTAGACGAGGCCACCAGGTTCGTGGAGGTGTTCCTGGGGACGTCGTTCTCCGGGAGCGAGCGGCACAGCAGGCGGATCGCGCAGCTCACCACGTACGAGACGATCGGGCAACTGCCTTCGCTGCCTTAGCCCGTCACCTGCGGACGCCCGCTCGCCCGGCCGGGCCGGAGGGCGGCGCCCGCCGCAGCGGCGTGGGGTGCGCGCCACGGGGCTGCGTGAGCGCGCCCGCCCCAGGACGTCGTGAGCGCGCCTGCCGCAGAGTGCCCTGAGCACGTTCGCCCGCAGGGCGCCGTGAGCGCGCCCACCCACGGACGTGCGGCGGCCCTGGGCCGCATCACGCGCGAAGGGGCCGCCCCGCCCCCCGAAAGGACCGCACCGAAGTGCGGCGGTGGGGCGGGCGACGGCCCAAGAGGTCAGCCCTTGCGCTTGGAGTCGCGCCTGGGCATCTCATCCCGCAACGGCCGCCGATCGGCCGCCTCCTGCTGCTCCTTCGACGGCCGGGACACATCCCGGGCCCGCATGGCCACAACCGCCGTGATCTGCAAACTCTGCAGCGCCATACCCCGACCCTACGTCAGAACGTCAGCCCGGCCCACGGCTTGGGGCTCCACGACATGGCGGTGGCGAGCCGCCGCACCACCCCGGCCGAGTGCTCGCGCAGCAGCCCGGCCTCGAGTTGCTCGCCCAGCGTCCCGTCCCCCAGGTACGCCGACCCGAGCGCGCTCACCGGCAGTGTCACGTCGGGTTCGTCGTCCACCGGCTTGCACTCGGCGCCCGTCAGGTCGGCGGTGAGCCGCCAGCGGCGGGCGTTCCACGGACAGACGTCGTCCTCGACCTCGATGACCGCGTCCACGGGCGCCGAGTAGGACCGCTCGGTGAGCGCCCGGTCGACCTCGACGAGCCGTACCCACAGCTCGTCGGCCCACCGCGGCCGGAGCTGGCGCTGGTCGGCCATGAGCACGGTGAGCGGGTCGTCCACGGGCCGCCCGCCCGCCTGGACGGTGGTGACGAGGTCGCGGTCGAGCACGCTGCGCCAGAGCAGGGCGTAGGCGGCCGGGTCGGAGGCCTCCAGCTCGTACAGCTTCAGCGTCCCGTCGGGGACGCCCGCGTCGTCCCAGGACGACTTGATGCGGAACAGGGCGTAGCCGCGCACGCCGCCGTCGTCCTCGGCCAGGATCGAGCGCAGCGTGCCCGCGCCGTGCTGGTCGTACTCCTCGTCGGCGAGCACGGCGGTCCAGGTCTGGGGGACGCGCTCGTACCTGCCGGGCCGCCGCGTGACGACGGTGGCGAAGAGTTTTTCCAGCTCACCGCGTACGTCGGCGGGTTTGGCGACTCTGAGACGGAGTGAGGGGTCGTGCGGCGCGCCGGGCACGAACCCGGAACGGCGGCTGTCGATCCTGAAGGACAGCTCGCTGGAGGCCCTGCCGTAGCCGTACCGGCCGTAGATGAGCGCTTCTGAGGCGTAGAGCGCCGCCACGGACTCGCCGCGCTCGCGGATGTCGTCGAGCTGCCTGCGCATCAGCGACGACAGCACGCCGCGGCGCCGGTGGGAGGCCAGGACGCTGACGGCGGTCACGCCGGCGACGGGGAGCTGCCTGCCCGGGACCGTCATGGTGAGGCTGAAGACGCCGGTGACTCCCACGATCTGCTCGCCGTCGAAGGCGGCGAGGGTCCGGTCGAACTCGGTCTGCGCCTTGTACCGCTCGGCTTGCTCGGGATGCGGCGTCCAGCCGAACGACTCTTCGTTCACCCTGGCGAAGGCCGGCCACTCGGACGCGTCAATCGGGCGGATGGGATACGTCATCCGTCCACGGTAGGAGCGGGCAAAGGGGGACGGCCACCTAATATACGCCCTTAATGATCAAGGCGTTGGTCAAGTGGGCTGCCCAAACATGGGTCAGACCGATACAGTCAGGCGCATCATGAGTTCCCGTCCGGCGCCGCTGATCCCGCCACGGGTCCGCGCCGCCCTGGTGCGGGTGCCGGGTCTGGTGCCTGTCGTGCGCTTCGTCCGGCGGGTGCTGCTGGCCCGCGACCGCAACCTGCTGACCACGCTGATCGTGGTGGCGCTCGTCATCGGGGTCCTCGCGGTGGAGGTCTCCAACGAGTTCTTCTCGCCGTCCCTGCTCATCCTGGTCACGCTCATCGGCGGGCTCCAGCTCAGGCTGGCGAGCCTGGTCAAGCTGCTCGTCGGCGTGGGGGTCTCGCTCGGGTACGTCGCCGCCAACCTCGGCGCGCACCGCGTCGGGCTGGGGCTGACCGTGACCATCGCGTTCACCGCCGTGCTCGCCGTTCTGATGGCCCGCACCAGGGGCAAGCTGGGCGTGCAGGGCCTGCGCGGCGACGCCATGCTGCTGGAGCTGCGCGACCGGCTGAGGAGCCAGGGCGAGCTGCCCGCGCTGCCCAAGGACTGGGGCGGCAAGGTGGTGCTCAAGCAGGCGGGCGGCTCGTCGTTCGGCGGCGACTTCCTGGTGTCCATGCGCGATGGTGACTCCGTCGAGATCGCCCTGGTCGACGTGTCGGGCAAGGGCGTCGACGCGGGCACCAGGGCGCTGCTGCTGTCGGGCACGTTCGGCGGGCTGCTGGGCTCGGTCGACGACTTCCTGCCCGCGTGCAACGCCTACCTGCACAGGCAGCGCGGCGACGAGGGGTTCGTGACCGCGGTGCACGTCCGTCTCGACCTGGCGACGGGCGACTACACGATCACCTCGGCCGGGCATCCGCCGGTGGTCAAGTTCGACGCGGGCACCGGCAACTGGCAGGTCGCCTCGGCCAAGGGCGTGGTGCTGGGCGTGGTGCCCGACCTGCATTGCGAGCCCGACAGCGGCACGCTGCGCAAGGGCGACGCGCTGCTGCTGTTCACCGACGGGCTGATCGAGCAGCCGGGGCGCGACATCGACGCCGGCCTCGACCGGCTGCTCGGCGAGGCGGAGCGGCTGCTGCCCTCCGGCTTCCGCGACGGCGCCAGGGCGCTGGTCAACGCCATGGCGTCCGGCCACAACGACGACTGCGCCCTGGTGCTCATCTGGCGGCCATGAGACCCGCGTACCCGTGACGTTTCACACGGGCCGGTCATGATGGCGGTCACTGGCAACGGGCTCCGCCCGGCTGACATCCTCTAGGTGTTCGGGCCCCGGCGGAGCGGCGCGGCTCCTCCGGGTCCCGTCACCGTACTTTCCAGGTCTTCCCTCACAACCAGCCGCAGTCGCTGGCGATGCGCACGGCGTCGAGCCGGTTGCGCGCCCCTGTCTTGCACATGATGCGCGACAGATGATTTCGCACGGTGCCCACCGACAGGAACAGCTCGTCGGCGATCTCCGTCGATCGTGCCCCGCCCGCCGCGATCCGCAGCACGTCCAGCTCCCGCCTGGTCAGCGGGTTGGACGCGCACTGCAGCGCGGCCACGGCGAGCTCCGCCTCGATGGCCTGCCGCCCCGCCGCCACCTGGCGCACCCCCTCGGCCAGCCGCTCCGGCGGCACACACAGGCTCATGAACCCCAGCGCGGGCCCGGACAGCGCCTCGCGCACCTGCCCGGGGTTGGGCGCGGCCGACAGGATCAGCACCCGGCAGCGCGGTACGTGCTCGGCCAGGTCGCCGGTCACCGGCGGGCCTGGCAGGTCGAAGTCGACCACGGCCACGTCGGCCTCGGACGAGAGCGCGGCGCGCACCACCTCCTCCCCGCGCACGGCCTCGGCCACCACCCGCAGGTCGGGTTCGGCGGCGAGGGTGGCCAGCAGGCCACGGCGAACCAACGGCAAATGTTCGGCGATCAGTATGCGGATCAAGACGTCCCCCTCCGTCGTCTCCCAGAGTGATCGTGCGATCGCAAGCTGTCAATGCTCGGGAAAACCGGTACGCCATGACGCGTGGGGAGTTCGACTACTCTGGGGCTGTCGGTCCTTTCGTCTGTCCTTGTCGTCCGCCGGGGAGTGCGCCTAGATGAACTGGCTCTACGTCGTGGGGATCATCCTCTTCCTCCTCGGGTTGATGTTCTCCATCGCGCTGCACGAGCTCGGCCACCTGATCCCGGCCAAGCTGTTCGGGGTCAGAGTGACCCAGTACATGGTGGGCTTCGGCTCCACGGCGTGGTCACGGCGCAAGGGCGAGACCGAGTACGGCATCAAGTGGATCCCGTTCGGCGGCTACATCCGCATGATCGGCATGCTGCCGCCGCGCCCAGGCGACGAGCCGGGCAAGCTCAGGAGCACGGCGACGGGCCCGTGGCAGGGCCTGATCGAGTCGGCCCGCGACGCCGCCCAGGAAGAGGTGCGGCCGGGCGACGAGAGCCGCGTCTTCTACCGCAAGAAGTGGTGGCAGAAGGTCATCATCATGTCCGGCGGCCCGGCGATGAACTTCGTGCTGGCTTTCATCTTCTTCACCATTCTGCTGGTCGGCATCGGCCTGCCGACCCTGGCGCCGATCGTCTCGCCCGACACCAACACGTGCGTGATCCCGATCTCGGAGCAGCGCACGGAGTGCAGGGCGACCGACAAGCCCACCCCGGCGGTGCAGGCGGGCATGAAGCCCGGCGACCACATCGTCTCCTTCAACGGCAAGCGGATCGAGTCCTGGGAGCACGCCACCCAGCTCATCCGCTCCCACGGCGCCGGCCCGGTGCAGCTCGGCATCACCCGCGACGGCAAGCCCCTGACGCTCGGCGTCACGCTCATCGCCCAGGACCGCCCCAACCTGGAGGACCCGAAGAAGATCGACAAGAACGTCGGCTTCCTCGGCGTGCTGCCGACCGAGGTGATGCAGCAGCAGAGCATCGGCCAGGTCATCGGCTACATGGGCGAGCTGACGGGCAGGGTGGCGGCCTCGCTGGTGAACCTGCCGGAGAAGATGGTCGGCGTCTGGCACGCCGCGTTCTCCGGTGAGGAGCGCGACCCCGAGGGCCCGGTCGGCGTGGTCGGCGCGGGCCGGATGGGCGGTGAGATCCTGGCCTCCGAGGCGCTGACCGCCGAGAACAAGATCGCCATCTTCGTCAACCTGCTGGCCGGCTTCAACCTGGCGATCGGCATGTTCAACCTCATCCCGCTGCTGCCGCTGGACGGCGGGCACATCGCCGGAGGCCTGTGGGAGGGCCTCAAGCGCGGCTACGCCAGGATCATGAGGCGGCCGGAGCCCGCCCACGTGGACATCGCGAAGGTGCTGCCGCTGACGTACGCGATCGCGATCGTCATGATGATCATGGCGGGCCTGCTCGTCTACGCCGACCTCGTCAACCCGCTCACGCTGACGAACTGACCGTCCCGGCTTCGCAGCCCGCACGCCTCGAAGGCGTGCGGGCTGCCGTCGTTTTACCCCCCGCATACACGCATCTCCCTAAAGTGCTAGGACGCTAGATAAACGGCACTTTTTCGGAGGTAGTGGCGTGACCGCTGTCTTAGAGGCACAAGGACTCGGCAAGAGGTACGGCAAGCGCTGGGCGCTGCGCGACTGCACCATCGACATCCCAGGAGGCCACGTCGTCGGCCTCGTCGGCCCCAACGGGGCGGGCAAGACGACGCTGCTCAAGCTGGCCACCGGCCTGTTGGAGCCCACCACCGGCGGCATCGGCGTGCTGGGCGGCCGTCCGGCGGCAGGCCCCGCACAACTGGCCAGGGTCGGCTTCGTCGCCCAGGACACCCCCGTCTACGCGGCGCTGACCGTCGCCGACCACCTGCGGCTGGGCGCCAGCCTCAACCCCGCCTGGGACGCCGCGCTGGCTAAGGACCGGATCGGGCGGCTCGGCCTTGACCCCGCGCACCGCGCGGGCAAGCTGTCCGGCGGCCAGCGCGCCCAGCTCGCCCTCACCCTCGGCCTGGCCAAGCGGCCCGAGCTGCTGATCCTCGACGAGCCGGTCGCCTCGCTCGACCCGCTGGCCCGCCGCGAGTTCCTGCAGAACCTGATGGAGGCCACCGCCGAGCACCGGCTCAGCGTGGTGCTGTCCTCCCACCTGGTCTCCGACCTGGAGCGGACCTGCGACTACCTGATCGTGCTCGTCGACTCGCGCGTCCAGGTAGCGGGACGGACGGAGGACCTGCTGGCCGGCCACCACCGGCTCACGGGCCCGCGCGACCACGCCCTGCCCGACGGCCCGCGCGTCGTCTCCGCCCGGCACACCGACCGGCAGAGCACCTTCGTCGTGTACGGCGACGCCCCGATCAGCGACCCCGCCTGGACGGCCGGCCGCCTCAACATGGAGGACCTCGTCCTGGCCTACATGGACAACGCCACCGCCGAACGGCGCACCGCCCTGGAGGCCACACGATGATCTGGCTGACCTGGCGGCAGTTCCGCGGCGCCGCCACCCTGATGGCGGCCCTGATCGTGCTGCTCGCCGCCATCCTGCTGCTGACCGGCCCGCAGCTCGCCGCCGACTACGCGGGCGGCGTCGGCTCCTGCGTCAGGGGCGAGGAGTGCGAGCTGTTCTACGACCGGTTCTTCCAGGACTACCAGATCCCGTTCCTGGCCGGCACCCTCGTCGTGCTGATCCTGCCCGGCCTGGTCGGGCTCTTCTGGGGCGCCCCGCTGATCACCCGCGAGCTGGAGGCGGGCACGCACCTGCTGGTGTGGAACCAGAGCATCACCAGGACCAGGTGGCTGGCGATCAAGCTCGGGTTCACCGGCCTGGTCGCCACGGCCGCCGCCGGGCTCAGCGGCCTGGCGGTGACCTGGTGGTCGGGGCCGCTGGACCAGTCCGCGCCCGAGGGCTTCGCGCTCATGGACCCGCTGGTGTTCAGCGCGCGGGGGATCGCCCCGCTGGGGTACGCGGCCTTCGCCTTCGCCCTCGGCGTGACCGTGGGCATGTTCGTCCGCCGCACCCTGGCCGCCATGGCGTTCACCCTGGCCGTCTTCGCCGCCGTCCAGATCGCCGTGCCGCTCCTGGTCAGGCCCTACCTGATCCCTCCCGTCACGGCCACCTTCGAGCTCGGCAGGCAGAACATCGACGGCCTGCACATGAGCCGCGACGGCGACTTCGCCCTGGGGATCGAGTCGGTCATCCCCGGTCACACAGGCTCCTGGGTCCTGTCCAGCGAGCTTCTCGACCCGTCGGGACGCGTGATCGGCACCAGCGGTGAGCCGGTGCCCATCCCGGTCTCCACCACGTCAGGGCCCTGCTCCCAGTCAGGAGCGGGGCCACAGGGCGGGGAGGGGTGCATGGTCGAGGTCAACCGGCTCGGCTACCGGCAGCAGGCGACCTACCAGCCGCTGGAGCGGTTCTGGCCCCTGCAGTGGATCGAGACCGGGCTGTACGCCCTGCTCACCCTCGGCCTGACCTGGCTGTCCTTCTGGTGGATCAGAAGGCGGCTGTCATGAGGCTCAGGACGGTGACGGCCGGGCTCGCCCTCCTCCTGGCAGCGGCCTGCACCGCTCCCACGCCGCCGCGCAGCCAGGCCGGCGCCGCCACCGGCGCGGTCTGCGCCCGCCCCCAGGGCGCCGTCGGAGCGGAGACGGCCACCACGATCGACGTCGTCGAACAGGCCTACTTCTGCGTCCTGGCCCACTACTACGGCGCCGCCACGCTCGACGCCCGCACGCTGCTGACCGCCGGGTTCGTCGCCCTGACGCAGGAGCTCAACCGCAACGGGCGCGACGTGGCCGACGCCACCATGCCGGCGCTGACCGGCGACAGAAAGGCCGACTGGGCCGCCTTCGAGACCGTCTACCGGAGGACCACCGAGCAGGTTCCCGAGAAGCTGCGCGACGAGCTGGCCGTCGCCACCCTCGAAGCGTTGGTGGCCGCCCTCGGCGACAACCACGCCCGCTGGTCGCACGACGCCGCGCGGCATCCCGACTACTACGACGGCGACGGTTACGGCCTGGGCCTGACGGCGAACGTCAACGGCCCCCAGGTGGACGGCAACCCCGGCGCCGCCCTGCCGCCGCTGTTCGTCACCGCGGTGGAGGGCGGCGCGGCGCGGGCCGCCGGCGTGCGGCCTGGCGACGTGATCGAGTCGATCAACGGCTCGGCGCCCTTCATCGACGGCACGCCCACCCCCGCGATCGCCGCCCTCTACCCGCGCTACCCGGAAGCGCGCCCCGTCCGGCTGCGGCTGCTGCGGGAGAGCACCGGCCGCCGCTGGAGCGTCACCCTCCAGCCCGGCCTCTACCAGCGCGAGCTCACCGGCCTCCAGGTGGTGCGGTCGAAGCTGCTGGACGGCGGCGTCGCCTACGTCCGGCTGTCCGGCTTCGCCCCCGACTCGGCCAAGCGGGCCCTCGCCGCGATCGCCAGGCTACGCGCCGGCAGGACGCTCACCGGCGTCGTGCTGGACCTGCGCGGCAACGGCGGCGGCAGCCCCGACGAGGCGGTGCGGCTGGTGAGCGGGTTCGTCCACGGCAAGGTCACCGGCTACCGGTGCGCCGCCGACGGCGTCTGCGAGGCCTTCCGCACCGACGACACCGTCGAGCTGGTCGGGCTGCCGCTGGCCGTGCTGATCGACCGGAGCTGCGCCTCGGCGTGCGAGCACGTCAGCTCCGCCGTCAAGGACCTGCGGATCGGGCGGCTGGTCGGCACGAGGACGGCCGGCGTCATCTCCGGGCCGGCGGAGCCGTACCTGCTCGCCGACAACACCGTGCTGAGCTTCCCCGCCAAGCACCACCTCGGCCCGAACCGCGAGGTGGTCGACACGATCGGCGTCGCGCCCGACCACCATGTGCCGCCGACCCCGCGCGACGCCGCGGCCGGGCGCGACGCCGCCCTGGCCCAGGCCCTGACCCTGCTGCGCAAGTGAAGAGAACGGATCGCCACATGAGACCGATCGCGCTGGCGCTCGCCGGGCTGAGCGTCCTGGCGGCATCCGCCTGCACCGCGCCCGCCGCGCCCCGGCCCGCCGCCGTGTCACCCCCGCCGTCCGGCCCCGCCACGCTGCCCGCCCCCACCGGCGGCCAGGCGGTCGGCACGACCGTCCTGCACCTGATGGACACCTCCAGGCCCGACCCATGGAACCTGGACGCCGACGCCAGGCAGCTCAAGGTCACCCTCTGGTACCCGACCGAGCAGCGGGACGGGCCGCGGGCGCCGTACATGTCGCCGAAGGAGTCGGAGCTCATGGTGAAGAGGCTCAGGAGCGCGGCGGTGCCGGACGACACGCTCAGCAAGACGGGGACGAACGCCGTCACGGACGCCGAACCTGCCGGGCGCGGGCTGCCCCTGGTCGTGCTCTCGCCCGGTTTCACCAAGCCGGTGAGCACGCTCACGTCGCTGGCCGAGGACCTGGCCAGCCGAGGGTACGTCGTGGCGGGCGTGGATCACCCCTACGAGAGCTACGCCACCACCCTGGCCGACGGCACGGTCGCGGAGTGCCTGGCCTGCGACAGCGACGCGGACCCCGGCTTCGGCCCGGGCGTCGTCGGCGGCCGGGCGGCGGACGTGTCGTTCGTGCTCGACCGGTTGCCGGCGAAGTGGGACGGCGCCGGGGTGCTCGACCGCACCAAGATCGCCATGGTCGGCCAGTCGATCGGCGGGGCGAGCAGCGTCGCGTCCATGGTGGCGGACCCGCGGATCCGCGCGGGCATCGACATGGACGGCACCACCTACGCCCGGATCCCGAAGAGCGGGTTCTCCCGGCCGTTCATGTTCCTGGGCACGCCGCAGCACGTGCCCGGCGGCCGGGACCTGTCCTGGGAGCGCGACTGGAAGCTGCTGACCGGGTGGAAGCGGTGGATCGTGCTGACGGGCGCGGAGCATCAGTCCTTCACCGACGGCCCGCTGCTGCAGGGCGCGCTCGGCGTCACGCCCGCCAGCGGAACGCTGTCCGCCGGGCGTGCCGCCGAGCTCACCCGCACGTACGTGGCGGCCTTCCTCGACCTGCACATGAAGGGGCGGCGGCAGCCGATCCTGGACGAGCCGTCGCCGCGCCACCCGGAGGCCAGGCTCTGCCCGTCGGCGTGCACCTAGTTCATCGAGATGTGCACGTGGTCGAAGTGGTTCTCGGTGACGCTGCCCCGGTCGGACATCGCGCGCCAGCCGGAGCCCTGGTTGATGCGCTGCTTCCAGATCACGTACTTGACGCCCAGCTTGTCCTTGTTCTGGATCGCCCAGGCCGCGATGCGGTCGCCCAGCGCGTTGTTCGCGGCCGAGGGCATCGAGCCGCCCGTGCTCATCATGAAGTCGCAGGCCCGGCCCAGCGGGTGCTCGCCGCTGGAGCCCGAGCGGAAGCAGCCGACCGTGAACGGCAGCGAGAAGTTCTTCTCCACCTGCGCCTTCATCAGCCGGGTGCGGGCGGTGATGTTGTCGGAGCCGGTGGGCAGCTCGGGCGCCCAGGTGCCGTTGGAGTTGCGGCCCGTCGCGACAGGGACGAGATCCTGGAGCTTGTCCTTGATGTCGTCGATGACGTCCTCGGCCTCGTCGCGCTGCTCCTCCACCTCGGCCGCGTCCGCCTTGATCTTGGTGGCCAGCGCGGCGGCCTCCTCGCTGGCCTTCTTCTTGTCGTCGCGGGCCTTGGCCACGGTCGCGACGAGCGCCTGCTGCTCGGCGGTGAGCTGTTCGAGCAGCGCCGCGGTGCCGGCGTCCGTGGGGAGCATGAAGCCCGGCAGCGCGGAGGGGTCGCCGTTCTGGTAGCGCAGGCGGGCGATGTCGGCCACCCGCTGCTCGGCGGCGGCCAGCGTCTGCTCCGCGGTGGCCGCCTTCGCCGCGGCGGCCTTGGCGGCGTCCTGCGCCTTGGCCAGCTCGACGCGCTTGAGGTTGTACTGCTCGATGAGCTTGTCGACCTTGCTGTTGAGCTGCTTGAGCTGGGCGCGGAGCTCGGCCTCCGAGGGCTTGGGCGCCGCTGCGGCCGGGGCTGCCGAAAGGGCGACGGCGGTGGCGGTGATGAGGCCGATGGCCAGGATCGCGGGGGACGAAGCCGCCACGTAGATGTTCCTCTCCCTCTGCCGGCCGGGTTAGCTGACGGGTTCGGGCATGGGAGTGCGCTTCCCTACCGCCGTAGCGGATTCACCCCAGGTGCGGTTTGGGTCCCCGGCTCCCGGGCGAGGCGCCCGGGATTAGGCCTGCTACCTGCCGTTACGGCCGGTGCATATGGGGATATTAGTGGTAGATCACGAGTCATGCGACCTTAACTAGAAATCTATTAGTGATCAATCTGTGATCGAATCAGGCGGGCCGCCTCCTCCGGCAGCACGTCGTTCACGAACGCGCCCATCGCCGACTCCGAGCCCGCCAGGAACTTGAGCTTGTTCGCCGCCCGCCTGATGCTGAACAGCTCCATGTGCAGGTAGCCCAGCTCCCTGCCCTGCCGCACCGGCGCCTGGTGCCAGGCCGCGATGTACGGCATCACCAGGTCGAACAGCCCGTCGAACGCGCGCAGCACCGAGGTGTACAGCGGCGCGAACGCCGCCCGCTCCTCCTCGGTCAGCGCCGCCAGGTCGGGCACCTGCCGGTGCGGGTAGAGGTGCACCTCGAACGGCCAGCGCGCGGCGGCCGGCACGAACGCCGTCCACAGCTCGTTGCTCGCCACCACCCGCGTCCCCGCCTCCCGCTCGGCGGCCAGCACGTCGGCGAACAGGTTGCCCCCGGTGTGGCGGCCGGCGGCGGCGAGCTGCAGCTTGGTCCTGGGGGTGACGTAGGGGTAGGCGTAGATCTGGCCGTGCGGGTGGGCCAGCGTGATGCCGATCTCCTCGCCCCGGTTCTCGAAGCAGAACACCTGCTCCACGCCGTCGATCTGGGACAGCTCCGCCGTCCTGTCGGCCCACGCCTCCATGACCAGCTCCACCTGCGAGTCGGACAGCTTGGAGAAGGAGGAGTCGTGATCGGAGGTGAAGCACACCACCTCGCACCTGCCCACGCCGGGACGGACCTCGCTCAGGCCGCCCGGCTCCCCGTAGGCCCCGAAGTTCGTGGAGAAGGACGGGAACCGGTTCTCGAACACCACCACGTCGTAGTCGTAGGCCGGGATCTCCGTCGAGCGGGTGTCGGACGACGGGCACAGCGGGCACTCGGCCGTGCCGCCGGTCGGCAGGAACGTGCGCGTCTGGCGGTGCCCGGCGATCGCGACCCACTCCTCCGTCAGCGGGTCGTACCGCAGCTCGGAGGCCACCGGCCGGGGGCCGAGCGTCCGCCGGTCGATCGCGCTCCTGTCGGCGTCGTCACGCCGGTCGAAGTAGATCAGCTCCCGGCCGTCGGCCAGATGGGTGATGGTGCGCTTCAAGGGGTGCCCTCCGCGATGATCAGTTCTCCGGCCCGTTCGGCCAGCTCGGTGCGTGCGTCCTCCGGCAGCCCCGCGTCGCTGATGACCACGTCGGCCTCGCTCAGCTCGGCGATGGTGCTGATGCCGACCGTGTTCCACTTCGTGTGGTCGGCCGGGACGACCAGCCGGGTCGCGGCCGTCACCAGCTCCCTGTCGGTCTCGGACTCCAGCAGGTTGGGAGTGGTGAAGCCGGCGCGCACGCTCATCCCGTGCACGCCCAGGAACAGCGTGTCCACGTGCAGGCGGCGGATCGCGGCCACGGCGACGGGGCCCACCAGCGCGTCGGACGGCGTGCGCACGCCGCCCGTCAGCACCACCGTGCGGTCGGCGCGCGGATTGCGGTGGAAGACGTCGGCGACCGGGATCGAGTTCGTGATCACGGTCAGCTCGGGCACGCCGATCAGGTGGCGGGCCAGCGCCCACGTGGTGGTGCCCGCCGACAGCGCCACGGCCGTGCCGGGACGGACGAGCGTGGCGGCGTGCCGCGCGATCGCCTCTTTCTCCTGCTGCTGGCGGGCGGACTTGGCGGTGAAGCCCGGCTCCTCGGTGGAGCCCGGGCCGAGCGCGGTCGCGCCTCCGTGCACCTTCTCCAGCAGCCCGCGTTCGGCCAGGACCTCAAGGTCGCGGCGGATGGTCATGTCGGAGACGCCGAGCTCGCGGACGAGGTCGGCCACCCGGACGCCACCGTTGCTGCGCACGCGTTCGAGAATCGCCTGCTGACGCTGCTGTGCGAGCACGCCCGCTCCTTCCAACAGATTCCACCAAATTATGACACGGAATTGTTGGGGAATGTTAGTTAGCGCGGGAACGCTTGCGCTGGTCAGCGCGACGGGGGACGGTGAGGGCTCACCGATCACCGGAGACTCAGCAGAGACTCACCGGAGACCTCGACCGGAGGCGAGCTTATGGCCAGGCGGGCACGCAAGGGCAGGGCACGCAAGAAGAAGAAGGCGAACCACGGCAAGCGCCCCACGGCACGATGAACACGACAGGTGGCCGCCCCCTGCGGCGGCCACCTGTCGTACTCAGCCGGGCAGTTCGGTGAGCGCCTGGTCCACCCGCTCCTGCGGCAGCGCGTAATCCTCCAGCTCGCCCGCCAGATGACGGTCGTAGGCGCCCAGATCGAAGTGGCCGTGACCGCACAACGCGGTCAGGATGACCTTCTCCTCTCCGCTCTCCCTGCACCGCAACGCCTCCGCGATGGTCTCCGCCAGCGCGTGGGTCGGCTCGGGCGCGGGCACGATGCCCTCCGTCCTGGCGAAACGCACCCCGGCCTCGAAACACTCGCTCTGCGTGCGGGTGACGGCCTCGAACAGGCCCAGCTCGTACAGGTGCGACAGCAGGGGCGACATGCCGTGATAGCGCAGCCCGCCGGCGTGGATCGGGTCGGGCACGAACGAGTGGCCCAGGGTGTGCATCTTCAGCAGCGGCGTGAATCCGGCCGCGTCGCCGAAGTCGTAGGCGTACACGCCGCGCGTGAACGACGGGCAGGCGGCCGGCTCGACCGCCCTGAACACCGTCCCGACCCGCCCGGCCAGCTTCTCGCGCAGGAACGGGAAGGCGAGCCCCGCGAAGTTGGAGCCGCCGCCGGTGCAGCCGATCACCAGGTCAGGCATCTCGGGAAGCTGCGCCAGCGCCTCCTCGCCGATCACCGTCTGATGCAGCAGCACGTGGTTGAGCACGGACCCGAGCGCGTACCGGGCGTCGGCCGTCGCCCCGGCCACCTCCACAGCCTCGCTGATCGCGATCCCCAGGCTGCCGGGGGAGCCGGGATCGTCCGCCAGGATCTTGCTGCCCGCACCCGTCACGGTGGAGGGGCTGGCGTGCACGGTCGCGCCGTACACCTGCATGAGGGAACGGCGGTAAGGCTTCTGATCGTAGGAGGCCCGCACCATCCAGACCTGGCACTCCAGCCCGAACTGCGCGCAGGCGAACGCCAGCGCAGAACCCCACTGGCCCGCGCCCGTCTCGGTGGTCAGCAGCCGCACGCCCTCGCGCGCGTTGTAGAACGCCTGCGGCACCGCCGTGTTCGGCTTGTGCGAGCCGGCGGGGGAGACGCCCTCGTACTTGTAGTAGATCCTGGCCGGAGTGCCCAGCGCCCGCTCCAGGCGGCGCGCCCGGATCAGCGGCGTCGGCCGCCACAGACGGTAGACGTCCAGCACCTCCTGCGGGATCGGGACGTACCGCTCGCCGCTGACCTCCTGCGCGATCAGCTCCATGGGGAACAGCGGCGCCAGGTCGGCGGGGCCCACGGGCTGCCGCGTGCCGGGGTGGAGCGGGGGCGGTGGCGGGGAGGGCAGATCGGGAACGATGTTGTACCAGTTGCCGGGGATCATCGCTTCAGTCTGCGCCGCCCTCGCGCGGCCCGCCAGAGCCTTTCACGGCATCTCACCTGACCAGGACCGCAGGCTTACCCGGGTGATCTGCCCGCACCACGACATCCGCCACCTCCTGGGGCCGGACCTCCCGCTCATACCGCTCGTAAGCGGGCAACCTCCAGCGCTCCTCCTCGCCCGTCCCCCGCTCCAAAGCCCCGGGCGACAACCACACGTGCACGCTCACCTCGAACGCCAGCCCCCGCCCCAGCAGCAGCGTCCCGTCCACCAGCACCACCCCGCCCGCGGACAACTCGGTGTACGGCACCCGATAAGCCCGATCGATCCCGCTGTCCCACAGCGCGGGCAGCACCCGCCCCGACCCTCCCGGTTCGAGCGGATCCAGCACCTCCCTGCGCAGCGCCTTGGCGTCGAGCCAGTCGTCGTAGAAGGCGTCGGGGTCGGTCCTGCCGTACTCCAGCCGCAGCGACGCCGGCCGCAGGAAGTCGCCCGCCGACACCCGCAACACGGGCCTGCCCCGCAGTCGCAACGGCGCCACCAGCTCATCGGCCAGCGCCCCGGGCCGCGCGGGCGGCGCCCCGTCCACGGCCACCCGCACCCACGAGCCGGGCGGCCGCGCGGAGATCAGCTCGGCCAGCTCCTCGACGAGAGCCTCACGGGAGATCGGTCGCACACGCATCGACCACAGCTTACGAGCGCCCGAAATGCCGTCGACCGCCCCACTGCCGCCTCGCTAGGGTGCCCGCCATGACCCAGTGCGACTGCGGCGCCCCGCCCGGCCCGCTCGGCGAGTGCGCCGACTACTACAACACCATCCTGGCCGAGGAACAGCTCGACCCGGAGATGTACCGGTGGCACGCGGTCGTCGTCTGCGTCTACCTCCTGCAGCACCCCGCCCGCGGACACGAGAAGCACCTCGACGGCCAGTTCCGCTGGCTGCAGTTCTACCTCGACCGGGGCATCGACGCCACGGTGCGCCTCCAGGCCCACCAGGTCGCCCGCAACAACCGCCGATCCAGCGCGGGCTACGACATGGCGCCCCTGGAGCCCTACACGCCCCTGCCCTCCGGCGGGCCTCCTGCGCGCTTCACCGCGAGCTTCTGCGAGCTTCCGTACGGAGAAGGCGGATTCGTCCTCGACGGACACGCGACATACGGCGACCGCCTGCGCACTCTGGCGCAAGCGACCGAGCAGGCCTGGAAAAGCCTCGGGCCAGGCACCCCGTCGCGGGGTTGACCTGGCCCTTCGCCATGCTGGAGCGGACGACGGGAATCGAACCCGCGTAGCTAGTTTGGAAGACTAGGGCTCTACCATTGAGCTACGTCCGCGCGAACCGGTCGAACTCTGGTCTAGACTTCATCCGGTCGTCAGGGCGTAAGCGTACCGGAGTCCCGGAGCGCATGCGCAATCGGCGAGACGGGGCGTGGCGCAGCTTGGCAGCGCGCTTGCTTTGGGAGCAAGAAGTCGCAGGTTCAAATCCTGTCGCCCCGACCAGCCAGAAGGCCCCACCCGCATCGGGTGGGGCCTTCTGCTTGTCTGTCTGCTTGACTATGGCGTTCCGAAGTCGGGCCATGGACCGCGCTCCTCCTATGTCTTCCAGCACACGTCCCGAGGGCATGCGGACACGGCTCGGGACCGGACGCGGGCCACTCCGGGCGCCGGACCAAGCTGAGCGGTGCTTCATCGTCGCCTGCGTGGCCGTGTCGAGGTGCCTCAGCGACGCAACGATGAGAGGCTCGCTCGGCTGGAGGAGCGGGTGGGCATGCTGCCGCTCCACGAGTCGGTGGCGGTCGAGAGCGTCGCGGGTGGCAAGCTCGCCGGCACCGTGTACGTCAACCCGGGCGGCTCCACGCGTGGGCGGGCTCACGACAGGCGGACACCGCCGGAAGGCGTCTCCTGGTGCCGGACCGGCCGCATGACCTGCTTGGCGACGCAACTGGGCAACCCCGCGGCGTCCCCGGCCGCCAGCCGCCGGTAGGTGCTGGGCGACATGCCGACCAGTTCGGAGAAGCGGGTGCTGAAGGTGCCGAGCGACGAGCAGCCGACGGCGAAGCAGACTTCGGTGACCGACATGTCGCCGCGCCTCAGCAGCGTCATGGCCCGTTCGATGCGGCGGGTCATCAGGTAGCTGTACGGCGATTCGCCGTAGGCGGCGCGGAACAGCCGGCTCAGGTGCCCGGACGAGAGGTGTACGCCGCGCGCCAGCGCCTCCACGTCCAGCGGCTGCGCGTAGTCGCGGTCGATCCTGTCGCGCACGCGGCGCAGCAGGGTGAGCTCGCGTAGGCGCTGGTCGGGTTGGGTGGCCATGTCGTACAGCCTGCCCTGAGGACGGCTGCGCTGTCCACGCGGCCGGGGTGCAGCCAGGTACACCCCCATCGGGCAGGTAGGTCGATTCCGGCGGCCGGTCGTGGTGCCTAGCGTCGGAGGTCCGGGGAAGCGGTGGAGGAGGGGATGCCGGGTGCGTGTGGTGCTGTGGCTGCTGCAGGTCGTCGTGGCGGGGTTCTTCGTGATGGCGGCGCTGGGGAAGTTCGCGGGGGCTGAGCCGTCGGTGTCGACGTTCGAGGCGATCGGGTTCGGCGACTGGTTCCGGGTGCTGGTCGGGGTGCTGGAGGTGGCCGGGGCGGTGGCGTTGCTGGTGCCGCGGCTGGCCGGGGTGGCGGGGCTGGCGCTGGCGGGGTTGATGGCGGGCGCGGTGGTGACCGAGGCGTTCGTGTCCGGGGGCGGGGTGGTGCTGCCGCTGGGTTTGCTCGTGTTGTGCCTGGTCGTCGCGTGGGGGCGCAGGAGGGAGACGGAACGTCTGTGGTCGGGGGTCGCTGGGCGGACCTGATGAGTGGTGTGGCAGGCGCCGGGCGGGCATGGTGAGAGGCGTGGCACTGACCGAGGGCGACGAGTGGCTGTTCGCGGGCGATCCGATGGCGTTTCCGCTCACGTACCCCGGCCGGGTTCCGTCCGGCTCCGGTGTGCTGGTGGACGACGCGTACAGAAGGCAGGAGTGGGGTGAGGGCGGCGCGGCGATCGCCGCGCTGCTGGCGGCGCTGGGGCAGGCGCCGCTGGAGGCGCGCCACCGCGTGGTGGCCGTGGGTTCGAACGCCGCCCCTAGTCAGGTGCGCAGGAAGTTCCTCGATCACGGGGTACGCCCGGTCGTGCCGATGACGCCGGCCGACGTGCCGGGGATCGCGCCCGGCGTGTCCGCGCACGTGAGCAAGTGGGGTTACGTGCCGGCCGCGCCCGTGGAGACGCCGGGTGAGACGTCCAGGCTGTTCGTGCTCTGGCTCGACGAGCAGCAGCTCGCGGCCCTGGACCTCACGGAGCCCAACTACCGCAGGCGCCCGCTGGCGGAACCGGTCGTCCTGGAGGACGGGACGGAGCTGCCGCCGCCCTTCGTGTACGAGGGCAGGCACGGCTGCCTCGCCGCCCCCGGTGACGGGCGGCCGCGGCGTCTGATCGCGCAGCCGGCGCTCATCCGGTCGCTTCTGGACGAGTCCGCGGACCTGCGCCACCTGTGCGGGGACACTCCGGAGCGGTTCGTGGCCAGTGTCAGGGACGACACCGTGCGCGAGGCGGCCTACCTGCTGCTCCAGCGGGAGAGCCGGGTGAGCCACGCGGTGGGCGGGGGATAAGGTCGGGGCTCGTGACAGACAACCGAATCCCTCCCCCCTTCGCCGGCGACGAGCGGGCGATGCTGAACAACTGGCTCGAATGGCACCGCGGCACGCTGGCCGTGAAGTGCGACGGCCTGTCGGAGGAGCAGCTGCGCGAGCGTTCCGCGCCGCCCTCCGCGCTCTCCTTGCTGGGCCTGGTCAGGCACATGGCGCACGTCGAGCGTTCCTGGTTCCGCCGGGTGCTGAACGGCGAGGACCTGCCCAAGCTGTGGGACAAGGATCGCGACAACGACGCGGACTTCAAGGAGGTCGACACCGCCTCGGCGAAGGAGGCGTTCGACACGTGGCAGGAGGAGATCCGGCTCGCCCGCGCCATCTCGGACGCCAAGCCGCTGGACGCGGTGGGTGACCGTAACGGGCAGGACTGCACGCACCGCTGGATCCTGATTCACCTGATCGAGGAGTACGCCCGCCACAACGGCCACGCCGACCTGCTGCGCGAGCGCATCGACGGCGTCACCGGCGAATAAGGGTCAGTCGTCGGCACGGAACAGCGCCCAGACGGCCTTGCCGCCGCGGGCCAGCGGATCCCAGCCCCAGCACTGGCTGTAGGTCTCGACGATGTAGAGGCCGCGCCCGTTCTCGGAGATGAAGTCGGGCTCCTTGGGCCTGGGCACCTCGTCGCTGGGGTCGGCCACGGCGAGCAGCACGTGGGGGGCGACCCGCATGAGCAGCAGCTCGATCTCGCGGCGGCCGGCGGCGTACATCGCGTACCTGACGGCGTTCGTCACCAGTTCGGAGACCACCAGTGCGGCGTCGTCGCTGAGGTCGTGCAGGCCCCAGCCGCGCAGTGTCCTGCGCGTGACGTCCCTGGCGGTTCTCACCGAGTCGGCCTGAAAGGGCAACGGGCACGAGGTCGTGTACGGCTTGCCACCCGTGAGGAGGCGGTCGAAGCCCACCTCCCGGGTTATCTGCAGGCAATCGGCAGTGGCCAGAGGGTCCTCCACCATGCCGCCGATACCTCCCCGTTCAGCCTTGGTTAGTGCATGTTTGGCCCAATATGCACTAAGCCATCATGGGTCACGAACGCGGCACCTGCAAGACCCAAATGCACGTGCAGTTGCAATGTGCAGGAGCAAGCGACGTTTTCGGGATAAATCTCCGAATCCGGACACGAGGTTGAGACCTTGTCATACCCGGCAATGTGGTGTCACTGTGTGTGCGGACCTTGATAGGAGGCAAAGTGACGCAGAACCAGCCGGGTTCCGGACCGACGGCGCTGCGCATCCTCCTGGGCTCCCAGCTGCGCAAGCTCAGGGAAGCGAAGAACGTCACTCGTGAGGAGGCCGGCCACCTCATCAGGGGGTCGGAGTCCAAGATCAGCCGAATGGAGCTCGGCCGAGTGGGGTTCAAGGAACGCGACGTGGCGGACCTGCTGACCCTGTACGGGGTCGTGGATCATCAGGCCCGCTCCGCCGTCCTCGATCTGGTCGCCACCGCCAACGAGCCGGGCTGGTGGCACCGGTTCAACGATGTCCTGCCCACGTGGTTCCAGGCGTTCGTCGGCCTTGAAGAGGCCGCCGCCAGGATCAGGACCTACGAGGTCCAGTTCGTGCCAGGACTGTTGCAGACCAAGGAGTACGCAAGGGCCGTGGTGACCGCCGGTGCGGCGGGCATCGGGGCAGAGGAGATCGCCCGCAGGGTGGATCTCCGACTGGAGCGCCAGCGGATGTTCGACAGGCCGGACGGGCCGGTCTTCTGGGCCGTGATCGACGAGGCCGCGCTCAGGCGGCCCATCGGCGGGGCCGAGGTGATGAGGGCACAGATCGAGCACCTCATCGACCTGATGCGGCAGCCGAACATCACCATCCAGGTCATGCCGTTCAGCTTCGGCGGGCACAGCGCGGAGGGCGGGGCGTTCAGCATCCTGCGCTTCCCCGACAGCGACCTGCCCGACGTCGTGTACGTGGAGCAGCTCGCCAGCGCGCTCTACCTGGACAAGCGTGAGGACGTGGACCGATACACCGAGGTGATGGAACGGCTGTGCGCCGTGAGCACCACGCCGGATGAGACGATCGAGCTTCTGAGGACGATCGCGGACGAGTTCTGACCGCGGCGGCGTCGTGGTTGGGTGTGCATCTGCCCTAGACTGGCCATCGGCGTTGGATGCCGCCGTTGCGGAGCATGCCCAACACCGCACATGTGGGCGCGGCGCGCGAGCCGTACCGATTGGACGCGCCCGCGATCACTCGTAGCTTGATCAAGGAGACCATTCCGTGAAGACCGCTGTCGAGGAGCTCAGCCCGACCCGGGTCAAGCTCACTGTCGAGGTGCCGTTCGACGAGCTGCGCCCGAGCATGGATGCGGCGTACAAGAAGGTCGCGCAGCAGGTGCGCGTCCCCGGGTTCCGGCCTGGCAAGGTTCCGGCCCGCATCATCGAACAGCGCTTCGGCCGGGCGGTAGTGCTGGAGGAGACCCTCAACGACGCGGTGCCCAAGCTGTACGGCCAGGCCGTCGACGAGGCCGACGTGTTCCCCGTCAGCCAGCCTGACATCGAGGTCACGAAGATCGACGACGGTGAGCAGATCGAGTTCACCGCCGAGGTCGACATCCGGCCCAACTTCGAGGTGCCCGACTACCAGGGCATCGAGGTCACGGTCGACTCCGCCGAGGTCTCCGACGAGGACGTGGACGCCCAGCTCGACGCGCTGCGCCAGCGCTTCGCGACGCTGACCGGCGTGGAGCGCGCCGCCGCGAGCGGCGACTTCGTCGTGATGGACCTGCGCGCCGAGATCGACGGCGAGAACATCGAGGAGCAGCAGGCCAGCGAGGTCTCCTACGAGGTCGGCGCAGGCTCCGTGCTGCAGGGCCTCGACGACGCGCTCGAGGGCATGTCCGCGGGCGAGGAGAAGAGCTTCAAGACCGAGCTGGTCGGCGGCGAGAACGCCGGCGAGGAAGCCGACGTCATCATCAACGTCAAGTCGGTCAAGGAGAAGGTCCTGCCCGAGCTGGACGACGAGTTCGCCCAGCTCGCCAGCGAGTTCGACACGCTGGACGAGCTGAAGAACAGCATTCGCGAGCAGGCCCGCCGCAACAAGCTCATCGACCAGGTCGTCCAGAGCCGCGAGAAGGCGCTCGACGCGCTGCTCGACAAGATCGAGATCCCGCTGCCGGACAGCGCGCTCAAGGCCGAGGTCGACGCGCGCAAGCACAACCTCGACCACCAGATCGCCGAGAGCGGCCTCAGCCGCGACGCCTTCTTCCGTCTGTACCAGACGTCGGAGGAGGAGCGCTTCGAGGAGTTCGACAAGAACTCCGCTCGCGCGATCAAGGTCGGCTTCGTGCTCGACAAGATCGTCAAGTCCGAGGAGCTGGGCGTCTCCGAGCAGGAGCTGACCAACTTCGTGGTCCGCCGCGCCATGGAGATGGGCGTGCAGCCCAACGAGCTGGCCAAGCACCTCGCCGACAACGACCAGCTCACGCTGGCCATGGTCGAGATCGTCCGCGACAAGGCCAAGTCGGTGCTGGGCGACGCCGCCAAGGTCGTCGACACCGAGGGCAACGAGGTGGACCTCAAGGCCATCTACACCGAGATCAACGGCGAGCCGCCGGTCGAGGAGGAGGAGGCCGCCGCCGACTCCGACGAGGCCGCCGACAAGCCCGCCGAGGACAAGGCCCAGGCCTGACGCTCAGGCGTAACGGGAGCCCCCGGACCAGCCGGTCCGGGGGCTCCCGCTTTTCGCGGGCCGGGGCGTTCACGGAAGTGTGCCGGGCCCGCGAGGGGAGTGTGGCCTCCCCGCGAGGTTTCCCGCGAGGGCGGAGGCCGTCAGGGGCGCTCAGATGGACGCTGCGGGGACGGCGGCCCTGTGATGCACCCAGCCGAGAGCGCACCCTCCCGCGACACCGGGGGCGCCGTCTCAGGGCCCTGTGGATGTACGGCGAGTGATGGCCCGGGGTCCGGGAGGCGGCTGCCGCGCGTCAAGCGGGACGAATGCCGCATGCGACCGCGAAGGGTAACAGGGGCCGGTCCATCCGAACCTGCGCCGTCAGCGAACAGTCCGGGGGACCGGGCATGACCTGTGGGCGGCGCGCGTTAAGGTCACAAGCAAAGCCAATCGATTACGACGCATCGGAAGGTGACGCTGTGACCAGCCCGCCGACCTTCTATCAGCCTGAGTCTCGAGGCCGTGAGAACGGCTCCGCCTTCCGGCTTGAGGACCAGCTTTACCAGCGCCTGCTCCGCGAGCGCATCATTGTGCTCGGGCAGGAGGTCAACGACGAGATCGCCAACCGCATCTGCGCCGAGCTGCTGCTGCTCGCCGCCGATGACCCGGAGCGTGACATCACGCTCTACATCAACTCGCCGGGTGGCTCGGTGAGTGCGGGCATGGCGATTTACGACATGATGGAATACGTGCCGAACGACGTCTCCACCGTGGTGATGGGCATGGCCGCCTCGATGGGGCAGTTCCTGCTCACCGCGGGGGCGCGGGGCAAGCGTTACGCGCTGCCGCACGCCCGGGTGATGATGCACCAGCCCTCGGGTGGCATCGGCGGTACCGCCGCTGACATCGCCATCCAGGCTGAGCAGATGCTCTACGTGAAGAAGACGCTGGCCGAGCGGATCGCCTTCCACACGGGGCAGTCGCTGGACCAGATCGAGTCGGACTCCGACCGTGACCGCTGGTTCACGGCCGAGGAGGCCAAGGACTACGGCTTCATCGACCACGTGGTGCGCAGCGCGCGTCAGGTGCCCTCCGCGGGCCCGGTTTCCTAGGGGGAGCTGACATGAACATTCAGAGCCGTTACGTTCTCCCCTCCTTCGTCGAGCGCACGTCCTACGGCGTGAAGGAGATGAACCCGTACAACAAGCTCTTCGAGGACCGCATCATCTTCCTCGGGGTGCAGATCGACGACGCGTCGGCCAACGACGTGATGGCCCAGCTCCTCACGCTGGAGTCGCTGGACCCCGACCGTGACATCAGCATCTACATCAACTCGCCGGGTGGCTCCTTCACCGCCATGACGGCGATCTACGACACGATGCAGTTCGTCCGGCCGGAGATCCAGACCGTCTGCCTCGGCCAGGCCGCGTCCGCCGCGGCCGTGCTGCTGGCCGGCGGCACCCCGGGCAAGCGGTTCGCGCTGCCCAACGCCCGGGTGCTGATCCACCAGCCGTCCACCGAGGGTGGCGGCCAGGGCAGCGACATCGAGATCCAGGCCCGCGAGATCCTCCGCATGCGCACGCTGCTGGAGGACATCGTGGCCCGGCACACCGGTAAGACCTCCGCTGACGTCCGCAAGGACATCGAACGCGACAAAATTCTCAACGCGGACGAGGCAAAGGCGTATGGTCTGATCGACGACATCATCCCGTCCAGGAAGAAACGAGCTCAGGCCGTAGCTTCCTAGACGAGACGTGACGCACCGGAGCGCTGCCCAATAGGGCACGTTCCGGTGCGACTCGCCGCTAGGGGGCTCACTGAGGGCCCAGAAGACGGTAACGTCGAAACCTGAGCGGTTCGGCCTAGTCCGGAGGATGTCCGGAGACACTGCTCGCGGGAGCAGGGCGGTCCCACGCAAAGGAGTATCTGGGGTGGCACGCATCGGCGACGGGGGAGACCTGCTGAAGTGCTCTTTCTGCGGGAAGAGTCAGAAGCAAGTCAAAAAGCTCATTGCCGGTCCAGGCGTCTACATCTGCGATGAGTGCATCGATCTCTGCAACGAGATCATCGAGGAGGAGCTCACCGAGTCCTCCGAGCTCAAGTGGGACAACCTGCCCAAGCCAAGAGAGATCTACGAGTTCCTCGACGCCTACGTCATCGGTCAGGACAAGGCGAAGAAGGCCCTCTCGGTGGCGGTGTACAACCACTACAAGCGGGTGCAGTCCGGCGACCGGGGCAGAGACGACGTTCTCGAGCTGGCCAAGAGCAACATCCTGCTGCTCGGGCCCACCGGCTCGGGCAAGACGCTGCTGGCGCAGACCCTGGCGAAAATGCTCAACGTGCCCTTCGCCATCGCCGACGCCACGGCTCTGACGGAAGCGGGATACGTCGGCGAGGATGTGGAGAACATCCTGCTCAAGCTGATCCAGGCCGCCGACTACGACGTCAAGAAGGCCGAGACCGGCATCATCTACATCGACGAGGTCGACAAGATCGCCCGCAAGAGCGAGAACCCGTCGATCACGCGCGACGTCTCCGGTGAGGGCGTACAGCAGGCGCTGCTGAAGATACTGGAGGGCACCACCGCGTCGGTTCCTCCGCAGGGCGGCCGCAAGCACCCGCACCAGGAATTCATCCAGATCGACACCACCAACGTGCTGTTCATCTGCGGTGGCGCGTTCGCCGGCCTCGAGAAGATCATCGAGTCGCGCATCGGCAAGAAGGGCATCGGCTTCAACGCCATCATCCGGTCGAAGGAAGAAGTCGACACCGCCGACATCTTCGGTGACGTGATGCCGGAAGACCTGCTGAAGTTCGGCATGATCCCCGAGTTCGTGGGCCGTCTGCCGGTCATCACCTCGGTGCACAACCTCGACCGCGAGGCGCTCATCCAGATCCTCACCGAGCCGCGCAACGCGCTGGTCAAGCAGTACCGCAAGCTGCTCGAGCTCGACGGAGTGGAGCTGGAGTTCACCGACGGCGCCCTGGAGGCCATCGCCGACCAGGCCATCCTGCGCGGCACCGGCGCCCGCGGGCTGCGCGCCATCCTGGAGGAGGTGCTCCAGTCCGTCATGTACGAGGTGCCCTCCCGGCAGGACGTCGCCCGTGTGGTCATCACCCGCGAGTCGGTGCTGGAGCACGCGATCCCGACGCTCGTCCCGCGCGACCAGCTCGCCGTCAAGCAGCAGCACACGCCGCAGGAGAAGTCGGCCTGAGCAGGCCCTTGGCAGCACCCGAACGCCCCGTGGTGGAAACCATGGGGCGTTTCGCTTGCCCGCCTCCCTAGAATTGGTTGCTGTGACAACGCCAGAGCTGCCTACTCAATACACACCGGCCGACGTCGAGACCCGCAGCTACGAGCGCTGGGTATCCGAAGGCTACTTCCGCGCCGACCCGGGCAGCTCGCGCGAGCCGTACAGCATCGTCCTCCCGCCGCCCAACGTGACGGGCGTCCTGCACATCGGGCACGCGCTCGACCACTCCATCCAGGACGCGCTCACCCGGCGCGCCCGCATGCAGGGCCGCGAGACCCTCTGGCTGCCCGGCATGGACCACGCCGGGATCGCCACCCAGAACGTCGTCGAGCGCGAGCTGGCCAAGCAGGGCAAGTCGCGCCACGACCTGGGCCGCGAGGCGTTCGTCGAGCGCGTCTGGGAGTGGAAGGAGGAGTCCGGCGGCCGGATCCTCGGCCAGATGCGCAAGCTCGGCGACGGCGTCGACTGGTCGCGCGAGCGCTTCACGATGGACCCGGGGCTCTCGCGGGCCGTGCAGACCATCTTCAAGAAGCTCTACGACGACGGGCTGATCTATCGCGCCGAACGCATCATCAACTGGTGCCCGCGCTGCCTGACCGCGCTGTCCGACATCGAGGTGGAGCACAGCGAGGACGAGGGCGAGCTCGTCTCCATCCGCTACTCCGACGAGATCGTGGTCGCCACCACGCGCGCCGAGACCATGCTCGGCGACACCGCCGTGGCCGTCCACCCCTCCGACGAGCGCTACGCCCACCTGATCGGCACCATGGTGGAGGTGCCGCTCACCGGCCGGATGATCCCGGTCGTCGCCGACGAGCACGTCGATCCAGCGTTCGGCACCGGCGCGGTCAAGGTGACACCCGCCCACGACCCCAACGACTTCGAGATCGGACGGCGCCACTCGCTGCCGTCCCTCACCGTCATGGACGAGCGGGGCGTCATCACCGCGCACGGGCCGTTCGAGGGGCTCGACCGTTTCGAGGCGCGGCCCGCCGTGGTCGCCGCGCTGCGCGCCGAGGGCCGCATCGTCGCGGAGAAGCGGCCGTACCTGCACTCCGTCGGCCACTGCTCGCGCTGCAAGACGGTGGTCGAGCCGAGGCTGTCGCTGCAGTGGTTCGTCAACGTCGCGCCGCTGGCCAAGGCCGCCGGCGACGCCGTTCGTGACGGGCGCACCCGCATCCACCCGCCGGAGCTGGCCAAGCGCTACTTCGACTGGGTCGACGACATGCACGACTGGTGCATCTCCCGCCAGCTCTGGTGGGGCCACCGCATCCCGGTCTGGTACGGCCCGGGCGGCGAGGTCGTGTGCGTCGGCCCCGACGAGGAGCCGCCGGCCGGCTACACGCAGGACTCCGACGTTCTCGACACCTGGTTCTCCTCCGGGCTGTGGCCGATCTCGACGATGGGCTGGCCCGACCGGACGGCGGAGCTGGAGCGCTTCTACCCGACGTCCGTGCTGGTCACCGGCTACGACATCCTGTTCTTCTGGGTCGCCAGGATGATGATGTTCGGCCTGTACGCCATGGACGGCGAGCCGCCGTTCCGTGTCGTCGCCCTGCACGGCATGGTCCGCGACCAGTACGGCAAGAAGATGTCGAAGTCGTTCGGCAACGTGGTCGACCCGCTCGACTGGATCGACCGCTTCGGCGCCGACGCCACCCGCTTCACCCTGCTGCGCGGCGCCAACCCCGGCGCGGACGTCGCGGTGAGCGAGGAGTGGGCGGCCGGCTCGCGCAACTTCTGCAACAAGATCTGGAACGCCACCCGCTTCGCGCTGATGAACGGAGCGGCCGTCGGCTCGCTCGACGGAGCGGAGCTGACGGCGGCCGATCGGTGGATCCTTTCACGCCTGCAGTCGGTGATCGAGGCGACCGACGCCGCCCTGGAGGACTTCGAGTTCGCC
Source organism: Nonomuraea sp. PA05 (assembly GCF_008086045.1). Lineage (GTDB taxonomy): Bacteria > Actinomycetota > Actinomycetes > Streptosporangiales > Streptosporangiaceae > Nonomuraea > Nonomuraea monospora. The sequence continues at coordinate 167,771 of NZ_VSEY01000030.1, forward strand.
AAGGCCTCCGACTTGCTCTACCACTTCGCGTGGGACGAGGTCTGCGACTGGTACCTGGAGCTGGCCAAGATCCAGCTCGGTGAGGGGCTGGAGCACACCAGGCTGGTGCTCGGGCACGTGCTCGACGCGCTGCTGAGGTTGCTGCACCCGCTGGTGCCGTTCGTGACAGAGGAGCTGTGGCGGGCCGTCACCGGGGGCGAGTCGATCGTCGTGGCGCCGTGGCCGGTGCGCGAGGAGCGGTACGTGGATCCGGCCGCCGAGGCCGAGATCGACGCGTTGCAGGAGCTGGTGACCGAAGTTCGCCGGTTCCGCTCGGATCAGGGGCTCAAGCCCGGCCAGAAGGTCGCGGCGCGGCTCGGGCTGAGCGGCACGCCGCTGGCCGGCCAGGAGTCGGCGATCAGGTCGCTGCTGCGGCTGACGGAGCCGCCGGAGTCGTTCAGCGCCACGGCGCGGTTCACGGTGGGCTCGGTGACCGTGGAGATCGACACGGCCGGCGCCATCGACGTGGCCGCCGAACGAAAGCGGCTGGAGAAGGACCTGGCCGCCGCGCGCAAGGAGGCCGCCCAGGTGGCGGCCAAGCTGGGCAACGAGCAGTTCATGGCCAAGGCGCCGCAGGACGTGGTGACCAAGGTCAGGAGCCGCGCCGAGCAGGCGTCGGCCGACATCGAGCGGCTGGAAGCGCAGCTCGCGGCCCTGGGTGTTTGAACCACGAGCACGAGGGGAAGGTCCATTCGTTACCGAGAATGGACCTTCCTCGTCTCTGAGGCTGCTACAGTTTTCAACGCGGGGCCAATCGGCCCTGACATCCCGCTGAACGAACCCCGACTTTCGGGTGGCTCCAGCCGCACGGTTGGACAAGAGCCGAAAGTTAGAGTAAGTTAGCAGGGTTGCCTCGAAGAGAGGCAAGTCCGGAAGCTCCCGGATCGGGCGGTTTGACAAGGATCGTCCGGATCTGGTAGACTGAAGGAGACGAAATGTGCGCCTCGCGCACCGGGGGCCCGGAAGGGATCTGGTGCGAGAT
>NZ_VSEY01000031.1 GCF_008086045.1 Nonomuraea sp. PA05
GTAGCCGAGGGTGCGCAGGCGCTCCACGTCGGTACGCACGGTCCGCCCGCTCACCCCGAGGCGCTCGGCGAGTTCGGCGCCGGTCCACTCGCGCGGGGTTTGCAGGAGGGAGAGCAGCCGCAGGAGGCGGGCCGAGGTGTCCAACATTCGTCAAGCATGCCGGACCATTAGGAACGGTATCGTCCTAATGGTCCGGCAGCATCGATGCCATGACCGAGATCGACACGGCCGAGATCCGTGATTTCCGTATCGATATCCCGCAGGCCGACCTGGACGACCTGGCCGAGCGCCTGGCCCGGGTCCGCTGGACCGACGAACTGCCGGGCGCCGGCAACGACTACGGCGTGCCGCTGCCGTACGTGCAGAGCCTGGTGCAGCGGTGGCGCGACGGCTACGACTGGCGCGCGTGGGAGGCGAAGCTCAACTCTCACCCGCAGTTCACCACCACCATCGACGGGCAGAACGTGCACTTCCTGCACGTCCGCTCACCCGAGCCGGACGCCACGCCGCTGCTGCTCACGCACGGCTGGCCGACCACCGTCGTGGAGTACCTCGATGTCATCGGCCCGCTGAGCGATCCGCGAGCCCATGACGGCGACCCGGCCGACGCCTTCCACCTGGTGATCCCGTCCATCCCCGGTTTCGGCTTCTCCGGGCCCACCGGCGAGCGCGGCTGGAACCGGTACCGGATCGCCAGAGCGTGGGCCGAGCTGATGCGCCGCCTCGGCTACGAGCGCTACGGCGCGCACGGCAACGACTGCGGCTCGGAGATCTCGCCGGAGGTGGGGCGCTGCGATCCCGGGCACGTGATCGGCGTGCACGTCACCCAGATCTTCTCCTTCCCGTCCGGCGACCCGGCCGAGCTGGCCGGCCTGTCGGAGGAGGACCGGAAGAAGGTCCAGTTCCTGCAGTGGTGGACGGACAACAGCGGCGCCTACGACAAGCTGCAGTCCACCGCGCCGCAGACGCTGGCCCACGCGCTGGCCGACTCGCCGGTCGGACAGCTGGGCTGGAACGTCCAGCTGCTCGGCCCGAACCTCGACCCGGACTACGTGCTGACCAACACCATGATCTACTGGCTCACCAACACCGCCGCGTCGGCCGCACGCCTGTACTACGAGGACTTCCACGCCAAGGACAAGCCGGCAGAACCCACCACCGTGCCGCTCGGGCTGGCCAACTTCGCCTGGGACTTCCAGTCGATCCGCCCGTTCGCCGAACGCGACCACAAGAACATCCTGTCCTGGAACGTCTACGACACGGGCAGCCACTTCGCCGCGCACGACGTGCCCAGCCTCCTGGTCGACGACATCCGCGGCTTCTTCCGCCAGCTGCGCTGAACCGTCCCGACCGGTTGGTACGCGCGGCGGGCACCACTGAATCGAACTTCCAGGAGTACCGTCATGCAGATCCTGACCCGCCGAGCCCTCAACCGCGCCACCCTCGATCGGCAACTGCTCCTGCGCCGCTCCGACCTCACCCCACTGCAGGCCATTGATCACCTGGTGGGCCTGCAGGCGCAGACCCCGCACACCTGGTACGTGGGACTGTGGAGCCGGCTCGCCGCGTGCCGGCCCGAGGAGGTCGCGGCGCTGCTCACCCAGCGCCGGGCCGTGCGGATCGCCCTCATGCGCTCGACGATCCACCTCGTCGGCACGGCCGATGCGCTCGCGCTGCGTCCGCTCGTGCAGCCGGTGCTGGACCGCGACCTGTTCGCCAACCACACGCACGGGCGGGCGATGCGCGGGCTGGACACCGGCCAGGTGCTGGCCGCGGGCCGGGAGCTGCTCGACGAGCGGCCCCGCACGCCGGGCGAGCTCGGTCGGCTGCTGGCTCAGCGGTGGCCGGACCGCAACCCGGCGAGCCTCGCCTACGCCGTGCGCAACCTCCTGCCGGTCGTGCAGACCCCGCCACGCGGGGTGTGGGGCGCCGGCGGCCGGACCGTCCACGCGCCTCTCGAGTCGTGGGCAGGCGCGCCGCTGCGCGCCGACCACACGATCGACCAGATGGTCCTGCGTTACCTGGCCGCGTTCGGCCCGGCGACCGTACGCGACGTGCAGACCTGGTGCGGCCTGACCCGGCTGGCGGAGGTGCTCGACCGGCTCCGGCCCCGCCTGGCCACGTTCGCGGACGAGAACGGCGCGGAACTGTTCGACCTGCCCGACGCGCCCCGGCCCGATCCGCAGGTCAGTGCGCCCGCCCGGTTCCTGTACGACTTCGACAACCTGCTGCTGTCACACCACGACCGCTCCAGGGTGATCACCGACGGCCTCCGCCGGCAGAACTTCAAACCGCACGGACCCGTCCCTCGCCTGGTGCTCCTCGACGGCTTCACGGCAGCGACCTGGACGTTCGCCACCGCAAACGACACGGCGACACTGACCGTGCACCCGTTCGCACCGCTGTCCGCGCGCGACCGCGACGCGTTGACCGTCGAGGGCGGCGGCCTGCTGGACCTCCTCGCCGCCGAAGCGTCACACGAGATCCGCTTCACCGCCCCCCTCAAGTGATCAGATCCAGCAGGCGAGCACTCTCGGCCGCCCCACCCAGCTCGACGATCGCATAGCGGTACAGCAGCACGTCGGCCAGCACCCCGAACCGGCTGTCATGCGGCAGCTCGGCGGTCCACCGATCCACCGCACGCCACAACCCGGCCCGGCTCAGCTCCGGCCACCTGTCCTGGAAGAGCGACCACAACGATCCGCGATCCGTGGGGTCGTGGAAGATCTGGTGCACCTGCGCCAGCCACTCGCCCAGCTCGGCGGCCGGAAGCTGGGGCAGGATGTCGGCCATGCCGGAGATCCTGAGCAGCTCGCTCTGCCAGCTCGCCCCGCCCACCAGCTCATAAGCGCGCTCGTAGTGCCCGTGCCCGGCCAGAGCCGAACCGATGGCCGTCTCCAGGGCCTTGCGGGTGCTCTCCGACTTGACCTCGGGCTCGCCCCGCCGAAGCGCCAGCAGCGCGTCGAGCTCGGCGACGGTCAGGATCGGGGTGAGCGCCAGCACGTCGTGCGCCCAGTCGTCCAGCCGCAGGTGGTGGTCGCCGAAGAAGTGATGCACGCGCGGCACCCCCTCCAGGTAGCCGCCGTGGAAGAGGATCGGCTTGACCAGCGCGGACGCCTCCGGGGTCAGCATGCGTACGAACGAGGGAGTCCAGTCGCCGATGCCGCGCACCAGCCAGGGGCAGCCGCGGGGAAAGCCGTCCAGGGGATCGTGGGTGGGCGTGCTCTCCCGCAGCGCGCGCAACCTGGCCAGCACCTCGCCGGTCAGCTCAGGCGGCCCGGCGGCGAGCACTGTCAGCGCCGCCCACGGATCCTGCACGCTGCCGGCCAGCTCGGCGACCTCCGCGGCCTCGCGGGCGCGCAGCGCGGTCATGTCCTCGTCCGGCCAGCAGGACATCCCTCCGCGCCACTGCCGCTGCACGCCGGGGAAGGTGCACTGCTGCCACCACGGGCGCCGCAGGGCGGCGCGGCCGTTCGGCTCGAAGACGGGATCCGGCAAGCAGCGACTCAGCAGCCACTGCAACGATCCGGGCAGCCCCTTCCATTCGGTCTTCTCATACAGCAGGTCCAGCGCCCGGTCCGCCTCCGCGGGACCGAACTCCGCCAGCCGGGCCAGCACCCACCTGCGGATCGGGCGTTGCTCGACGGCCGCCGACGGGTCGGGAGCGAACAGCTCCAGCGCCAGCTCCACGTCCGCGGGCGACATCCACGGCGCCAGGTAGTGAACCGGCCAGTAGTCGCGGCTCTCGGCCAGGACACGCAAGGCCTCCCCGACGCGGCCGCGCTCGCGCAGGTACGGCCCGGCCCACTCCCACTGCGGCTCGTCCAGCTTCTTGACCACCGACAGCTCGCGCGGCTCCCACCGGCTTTCGTCCAGCATCGGCAGCAGCTGGAACAGGCACTGCTCGCGGTCGCCGCCGGTCAGCTCGGCGTCGACGAGCTCCGCCGCCCAGGCCGCGTACTCCGGCGGCAGCACGCTGAACAGCCCGTCGTAGTTGAGCGCGGGCAGCAGCCCGGCCCGCAACGGCAGATGAGGCTTGGGGGTGAGCGCCCGGGCCAGGATCTCGTCGAGGTCCTCCCTTGGCAGCCACCGGGCCGCCGCCACGAACTCGCGCTCCCGCAGACTGTCGCCGTACAGGAACGGCGACAGCGCCGCCACCAGGTCGTCCCTGACACCCGCCGCCACCGCCGCTGCCACGGGCACCTGCTTGGTCAGCCGGGTGGCCGCGAACGGCTCAGGCTGGGCCACGACCTGCTCGACCGCGGCGATCAGCGCCTGCTCGGCCAGGCCGGCGGGCAGCAGCGGGATCAGCTCGGCCAGCACCCACACCCGCACCCGCCCGTGATACCGATGGTCCGGCGGCACCAGATCGGCCACCGCCAGAGCCTCCTCAGGCCGCCCCAGCTCCAGCAGCCGACGCGCGTAAGCGGCGCAGGCCACCGTGACGAACTCCTCGTACAGGGCGCTGTCGGCCACCGTCGTCTCCAGGATCCGCCGCAGCGCGGGCAGGTGCTCGACGTCCAGATACCGGACCAGGCTCACGATCCCCGAGCAGCGGTTGTTCGGGAAGTACTCCTGAGTCAGCAGCGACAGCGCCCGGCCCGGCGGCCACCGGCCGTGCCTGACCAGCTGCGCGGCCAGATGATGCGACATCTCCGAGTCCACCGCCGCGCGCTCTCCCGCCAGCGCCGCCGCGCACACCACCTGCTCCGGCAGGCAGGGCAGCGGCTCGCCGGCCTCGAAGGCCCGCTGGTTCGCCGCCCGCGCCCGGTCACGCACGCGCCGCACGTCCGATCGGTAACCGTCCAGGTCGTCGGAGCTGCTCTCCCGCGTCCGCCGCCACAGGGTGTGGGTCAGCCCCATGGCCGTGGCCAGCGGCGCGCGGTGCGATTCTGTCAGGTGCGCGGCCAGGTGCCGCACCAGATAAGCCGGTACGGCGGGCGGCGCCAGCTCCCGCGCCAGCAACGCCTCCAGCACGCTCACCCCCCAGACAACGTAGGCGTCCCGATAGGAGTCCAGCTCCCCGGACTCGGCGAGCCGCTCCCTGATCACCTGGCCGATCAGCGGATGAGCGATCACAAAGCTGTCCGGCTGCCCGCCCTGAAGGACCAGCCGGTCGGCGAAACGCAGCGCCTCGCGCACCCGCTCGCCGTCCATCGCCTTGCCGGTCCTGCCCACCAGCCCCCTGAGCTCGGCCAGGCGCACCGGCCCCTCAGCGGTCGCCAGCACGTTGAGCACCCGCCTCGCGTCCTTGGTTTTCTTACCCGACAGCCTCGGCCACAGCCCCTTCCACCAGGTGTCGAAAAAACCCGCCAGGCCGGGGACGGCGGCGCTGTCGAGCCGGTCCAGGTCACGCAGGTAGAGCGAGGCGGTCACCGGGTCTCCCCGGGACAGCTCCCACAAGCGGGCAGCCAGGACGCCGGCGCCCGGCCGCACCTGCTCGATCAGCTCGCCCAGGTCGCTCTCGGACAGCGGCCCGAGCGTGGTCACGGCGGCGCTGGGCAGGTCGAGCCGCTCCAGCCAGGCGGCGCCCGAGGGCTGCCTGCTCGTGTGGCGCGCCGACAGCACGACCCGCACACCCGCCCCGGTCAACCGGGGAAAGTCGGCCGCGCCCGGCTCCCAGCCCGCCTCGTCCAGCGCGTCGACGATCACCAGCAGCGGCCGGCCGTCCGGCGCCGGCCGGGCCAGCAGCGCCGAGAGCGCGTCGTGCGCCCGCTGCCGGTCGGCGGAGTAGTCGTAGGGCACGCCGTGGATCCGGGCCAGGCGATGCAGCAGGCTCAGATAGACCTCGCCCGCGCCGGTCAGCTCGTAACGCTGGCTGACCGGGACGAACACCGTCCTGCCCGCCGGCCGGGCCAGCGCCCAGCGGGCCAGCAACGTGCTCTTGCCGGTCCCCGCGTTCCCGGTGAGAAGGTGGTACGGCGGGCCGTCCGGATCGGCGAGCCAGGCGTCCAGCGACCGGAAGGCGTCATCGCGCCCGGCGAAGGGCAGCTCACCCGCCCGGCCACGAACGTGGCCGTCCAGGAAGTTGGCGATCCGCAGGCGGTGCGGCGCGTCGGCGTCCCCCGCCAGCTCGGCGGCCCCCTCACGGCCGGCGGCCAGCTGAGGCCAGCGCCGCAGGATCTCCGCCACCGGCGCCGCGTAGACCGTCCCGCCCACCGCGAGCTCCCGATCCTCGTCCTCCTCCTGCATCCACCGGACGACTCCCACGGCGACCTGACCGGCGAGAGTGTCCACCAGGACCGGGCCGCCGCTGAACCCGCGCGGCCGCAGCCGGGCGGCCACCTGCCGGGAGTACAGCTGGATGACCGGCTGGCCGTCATGGATGCTGGTCAGCGGCAACGCCACCTCGGCGGGCAGCGGCATCGGATCGGATCTGGAGGGATTGGACAGCGGCCAGCCCAGCCCGAGCACCTGCCTGCCCGCCACCACGTCCGTGCCGGCACCCAGCGGAACCGGCCGCCACCCCTCCGGAAGGCGGTCCCGCAACTCCAGCAACGCCACGTCCAGCCGACTGTCGTGATCGGCGCACACCACCTCCACGACGACACCCGGCGCGAGGGTGAGAGGGAACGGCAGTTCCTGCCCCGCCACGCAGTGCCAGCACGTCAGCACATGCCGGTCGGTCACGGCGAACGCGCTGCCGCGCGGCAACGCGCCCACAGCGGGCCGGATCACGACCGGTTCCTGGACCACTTGAGCGTCACCTGGAAGGTGCCCGCCGTCTTCACCTTGGCGATCACCACCCCGCTCTCGGCCTCCAGACTCAACGACAACGACAGGCCGACCTCCGACAGCTCCCACGCCGGGCGCGCCTCGGCCGCCAGTTGCTCCTCCAGCGACTCGCGCAGGCGCTCGGCGATGGCGCCGATCGACTCGCCGAGCTCACCGGCCCTGTCCGCGAAGCGTTCCATGACATCGGACGGGCCGAGATTGCCGCGCACGGCGGGGTCGGGAAGCACTTCGACCTTGATGGCGCCCAGCGGATCCATAAGCCATTGCACCGCGCCGAATCCGGGCCTGGCCAGAGCAGTGGCCTCATCCGGACGCCCTCGCCTTCGTCTTCACCGCTCAGAAATCCTCCCCCACGTCGTCAGTTCTCGTAGCCCCTCACCATCCGCGGAAGGATTGACCACCATGACCCACGCCAGACCGCAAGGCGGTGACGAGGCCGCGTTCATCACAGCGGCCCGCTCGAACGACACGGCACAGTTCGCGCTCATCACCGAGCCCTACCGGCGCGAGCTGCAGGTGCACTGCTACCGGATGCTCGCCCACTACGAGGACGCCCAGGACATGACGCAGGAGACATTCCTGCGGGTGTGGAACAAGCGGGAGTCGTTCAAAGGCCACGCCGCACTGCGAACCTGGCTGTACCGCATCGCGACGAACGCCTGCCTCGACTTCCTCGAAAAGCGCAACGACCGCACACCCATGCCCGCCGAACTGCCAGGCGCCGGCTCGGAAGTGCACTACCTGCAGCCCTACCCGGACCGGATGCTCCCGGAGGACCCCCAGGAGTCGGCGGTGGCGCGGGAGACGATCGAGCTCGCGTTCATCGTCGCCGTCCAGCACCTCCCGCCGCGACAGCGGGCGGTCTTCATCCTGCGCGACGTCCTCGGCTGGCCGGCGTCCAAAACCGCCGGCACCCTCGAACTGACCGTCGCATCGGTGACCAGCGCACTGCAACGAGCGCGCGTCACCATGCGCGAGCAACTACCCGACCGCCGCCTCGACTGGCGCAGCCCCGCCACCCACGAACTGTCACAGGACGAACGCGGCGTGGTGAAGTCGTACATCGACGCCCACGAACGCAACGACCTCGACACACTGACGGCCCTGCTACGCGACGACCTGCGCTTCACCATGCTGCCCGACCCTGGCACCCTCGTCGTCACGGCCAAGGACGCGGTGGACGGCTGGGTCTCCGGCGGGCTCTTCCAACGCGGCTACGACGACTGGCGCTGCCTCGCCACCACCGTCAACCTCATGCCCGCCGCCGTCCTTTACCGCCGCACCCCCGACCATCCCGAACACCGGCTGTTCAACATCGCGGTCCTGCACATCGCCGACGGCAGAATCGCCGAGCTCACCGGATTCGACGCCACCGACAAACCCTGGCTGAACCTGCCCGCGACGCTGTGACCGGACAACCCCGCCGGCGTCACCGGCGGGGCAGCTTCACGCCCGCAGAAGGGTCACCTCAACGCCTCGTCTCGTACCGGGCCATCACCACGCCACCGGGGAACGTCCGCGTCTCGACCAGGTTCAGATTCACCCAGCTGTCGATCGCGGTGAAGAACGGCGTGCCTCCGCCCACCAGGACGGGATGGGTGACCACCACGTACTCGTCGATCAGCCCGGCCCGCATGACCGCCCCGGCCAGCGTCGCACCGACGATGTGCATCGGGCCGCCGTCCTCCGCCCTGAGCCGGGCGATCTCAGCGACCGCGTCGCCGGCGACCAGGCGGGTGTTCCAGTCCACCTTGTCGATCGTCGACGAGAACACCACCTTCGGCATGTCCCGCCAGAGGCGCGCGTACTCGATCTCCGCCGGGGTGGCGCCGGGCCGCTGGTCGCCGGTCGGCCAGTAGGAGCTCATCGCCTCCCACAACTTGCGCCCGTACAGCGTCAGCTCGCTCGCCCCCATCTGCTCGTACCACCACTGGAACAGCTCGGCGCCGGGCGACGAGTCCGGCCCCTCCCCGCCGCTCCAGCCGATGTCGTCGCCGGGCGCGGCGATGTAGCCGTCCAGAGTCGCGTTCATACCGTAGATCAGTTTCCGCATCGTGCCAGCCTTCCGTGAGTCGATCTCCTCCATACAGACGGACGCCGCACGGAAACCTAATCGGTTGGTCCTCTACGGTTGGCTGCGTCGGTCGATCAACCTCGCCCACTCGGAGCCGGCATGACGCGCACCACACCCCCACGGCCGGCCGACATCACAGCGGTCCTTGCACAACTCACGCCGCTGGCACGCACGGCGACCCGGTTGCACCCCCGCCCCGGATCACCATCCACTCGCCACAGCTCGGTCGGCGGCCCTCTGCTGTGGCCGGCCGCCGAACCGTGGCCGCGCTGCGACGGCCCCCACGAACTGGACGGGGTGAACCCGCCCACGCCCCTGCCGGACCTGAGACTCGAACGACGGATCCGCGCCGCCGCGCACGGCAGGACCCTGACCCAGCAGGAACGGGAGACCCTCGCCCGAATCCGCCCCGAGCGGGACGGTCCGGTGACGCAACCGCCGGCCCCTCAACCGTACGCCGGTTCGATGGCGATGCTCCCGGTCGCGCAACTCTACGTGCGTGACGTGCCCGGCCTTCGCGCGCCCGCGGGCGCGGACGTCCTGCAGATGCTGTGGTGCCCCTTCGATCACCCCCCGGACCAGTACATGCCCAGGACCGCGCTGTTCTGGCGGACCGCGGCAGAGGTCATCGACATCCTGAGCACGCCCCCGGAGCCGCCCGTGACGCAGTTCGCCGGCTACCTGCCCGAACCGTGCCTGATCGCCCCCGAGCAGGTCACCGAGTACCCCGACCTCATGGAGCTGAACGAGGAAACGCAGGACCGGCTGGCGGACGGAAGCACATGGCAGGCTGCGGGCACCGCTCTGGACAGCTCCTACGCGCCCGCCCCGCAGGAGTTCTACCGCGACGCGCTGTCCGTCGCCCCCGGCTGGAAGGTCGGCGGCTGGGCCTCCTGGGGCCTCACCGACCCCGCTCCGCAACGATGCCCCGCCTGCGACACCGCCATGGAGCCGCTCCTGACCATCACCACGGGCGAGTGGAACGAAAGCACCCACAGCTGGATCCCGTACGAGGACCGAACCGCCGCATCCGCCACCGGCCACGGCCACCCCGACCCGTGCCACCCGACAGCAGTCCAGATCGGCCGCGGCCACAGCCAGCAGCTCTACATCTGCCCGGCCGCACCGGAGCACCCGCACACCGAACTGATGCAGTAGCCAGACGGCCACGCACAACGCCTGGTCCCCATGAACGCTGAGCAGCTCACGACGCGGACCGACCGGCAGGAGCGGTCACCGGCGACTCACCGACTGCCCGGACGCCCGCCGTCAGCCACAGACCGGCGAACACGGCACAGACCAGCGTCACCACACCCGCCACGAGAAAGGCGCTGCTGAGACCGGACGCGAAGGATTCCTGCGCGTGAACGACCGCCCCCAGCACCGCCACACCGAGCACCGCGCCGATCTGCCGGGTGGTACTGCTGACACCCGAAGCCAGACCGCCCTCCCGCGAGCTGACCGCCTGAATGGCCGCCCCGGTCAACGGCGACATGGCCAGAGCGAACCCGGCACCGGCGACCGCCAGCCGCCACCACACGTTCCCGTAACCGGTATCGGCGTGCACGAAGCTCAGCGCCAGCAGCCCCACCCCGGCCAATCCCAGGCCGACACCGACGACGACGCGGAACCCGTACCTCGCCGCCAACCGGCCCGCGTACGGACTGACGATCACCATGGCCAGCGACGTGGGCAGCGTCCGCAACCCGGCGACCAGGATCGACGTGCCCTGAACATGGACGAAGAACTGGGAGAAGAAGAACGACGACCCCATCAACGCGAACCCCACCACGACCATCGCCGCGTTGGACACCGAGAACAACCGCTCACGAAACAGCCCCAGCGGCAGCATCGGCGCCGGCACCCGGCTCTCCACCACCACGAACACAACGACAAGCACCAGCCCGGCAGCGAAACTGCCCGCAATCACCGGCGAGGTCCAGCCCTGGGAACCGCCCTCGATCAGGCCGTAAGTCACAGCGCCCACACCCGCCGCGGACAGAACCGTGCCGGGAACGTCGATCGGCGGCGCGCCCGGATTGCGCGACTCCCCCAGCACCCGCACCCCGGCCAGCAGCAGAACCACCCCGATCGGCACGTTCACCAGAAAGATGGCGGGCCAGCCGGAAACCTCCACCAGAATCCCGCCCGCCAGCGGCCCGGCCGCCAGGCCGAGCCCGCTGAACCCGGCCCACAGCCCGATCGCTCGCACCCGCTCCCCAGGGGCCGGACACGCGGCGGTGAGCAGCGCCAGCGAGGCCGGGCTCAGCGCCGCGGCCCCGATCCCCTGCAACACCCGCCCCGCGATCAGCCAGCCGATCGAGGGCGCGAACGCACACACCACCGACGCGGCCGTGAACACCACCACCCCGGCCAGAAACACCCGCCTGCGGCCGAACCGGTCGGCGAAGACCCCACCCGACAGCAGCAGCATGGCCACCAGCAGCACGTAGGCGTCGACGATCCACTGAAGGCCGGTCAGCCCGACGTGGAGCCGCTCCTGCATGTCCGGCAGGGCGGCCCCGACGATCGTGTTGTCGAGCAACACCATGAACTGACCCGCGCAGGTCAGAGTGAGCAACGCTCTCATGCACATTCCTCCTAAAAGCAGCTATCGACTGCGTTTAGGGAGACTATAACGCAAGCCGCAACTGCTTTAAGGTGAGAGCATGGAAGACCAGGTACGCGCCAGACGACCCGGCGGCCGCAGCGCCCGAGTCCGCGCAGCCGTACACCAGGCCGTCACCGACCTGGTCGGCGAACGCGGCTACGGAAACTTCACCATCGGCGAGATCGCCGCCCGCGCAGGCGTGGCCGACACGAGCCTCTACCGCCGATGGGGCAACCTCCAGGCCCTGCTCAGCGACGTATTGCTGGCCCGGCTCAACGCGCAGTCACCCATGCCCGACACCGGCAGCCTGGCCGGCGACCTGCGCACCTACGCCGCCGCCGTGGCCCGCGAGGTCACCGGGCCCGACGGCCTGGCACTGATCCGGCTGGCCATCGCCCTGTCAGGCGAAGGCCGGCAAGGCCTCCAGGCGCGCGACGCGCTCCTGGCCGACCGGCGCAGACAGTTGCAGGCCATGCTCGACCGCGCCCGCGATCGCGGCGAGGAACCGCCCGACGCGCTGGAGGTGCTGGACCATCTCCTGGCGCCGATCTACATGCGCGTCCTGTTCGACGCGGGCCCGCTCACCCCTGATTACCTCGATGGATTGGTTGATCGGTTGCTCCGTTGATCGAAGTCAGGCCAGGTGCCGGGTGAAGAACCGGATCGAGCTGTCGATCTCGAAGGGCGGGACTCGGAAGTGGCTGCCGGGGTTGGCGTGCAGGGTCTTCTCGGCGGAGCCGAGCGCGTCGAACAGCTTCATGACAGAGTCACGCGGATTGCCTTCATCGTCCCACTGCAGCAGGAACTCGACCGGGACCGTGACCCGTGCCGCGGTGCCGATGAGCCACTCGCTTCCGATGAGGCCGAGGACCGCGGCGCTGATCCGGGGTTCGGCCGCGACGAGGCGGATGCCCATCTCGCCGCCCTGGGACAGGCCGTAGTACCCGACGGGATGGCTGTCGCCGACGGAGTCCAGTTTCCTGAGCGCGTCCAGGGTGGTCTGCCAGTCGGGGATGAGCTGCGCCGCCACGGTCTCGTTGAGGGCGGGCCACGCCGGGCCGAAGGGCTCCCCCGCGGCCTCTCGTTCCTGGATGATCGCGACGAGCCGCCGGACCTCCGGGTGTTCCGGCCTGTCGCCGGTGCCTGGGGCGTCGATCGCGGCGACCGCGAAGCCGCAGGAGGTGACGTAAGGGAAGGCCCGGGAGACGACCTCCCATCCCTTCTTGTGCGAGCCGCCGCCGTGCCCGATCAGGACCAGCGGACGGGGCCCTGCGCTCCCGGCGGGCGTCCAGAGCACCCCGGGGATGTCTCCGATGGTGAAGAGCTGTTCGCGGATGCCGTCAGAGAACGTTTCCGAGGTGATGCGCATGGCGGTATTACATCGGCCTTGCCGCCGGCGCCGCGACTCGATAATCCGTGCGGCCTCAGGTCGTCAGCAACCGGTCCTGACGGGAGGCCGTCCGCGAGGCCGCGTGCCGGGCCACCGCGGCGGCGCCCGTCCCAGCCAGGACGAAGAGGGCGGCCAGGCCGAGCCAGCCGCCGGTGCCGTGCTGCAGTGCCGTGGTGGCGAGGATCGGGGAGAGCATCGCGGCGATCGCGTAGCCGGCCTGGCTGAGGCCCTGGTAGGCGCCGGCGCTGCGCTGGTCGGCCAGCTCGAAGGCCATGCCCCAGCCGCCCGCCTCCCCCAGGATCTCGCCCATCGTGTGAGCGGACGCGGCCAGGACGAGCAGGACACAGGCGACGATCGCGCTTCCGTGACCGGCCAGGGCGTACAGCCCGCAGGCGATCGCCAGCAGCCACGACGCGCGCCTGACCGTGAGCCCGGCCCTGCGCACGTCGTCGGTGCCGCGTGAGGCGCGCACCTGGAGCGCGGCCACGGCCACGGTGTTGAGGACGAGCAGCACGGAGACGATGGCGACGGGCGCGTCGGTGGTGGCCACCCAGAGCGGCATCCCGACGGTCAGCAGGCCGAACTGCATGGCCACGACGGCGTTGCACGCCACGCTCGCGACGTACGTACGGTCTCTGAGCGGCGAAGGCCCGGTGGATTCGGTGCGCTGCTCCCGGACGGCGGTCATGCCGGCGGCGAGTTCGGGCACCCGGCGGCCGAGCCCGGCCAGCGGCACGGCGGCCGCCAGCAGCAGGATTCCGGCGGCGAGCATCGCCGTCCGGTACGCCGCCGCGGTGCCGATCAGCAGTGCCGCGGCGGCGGCCCCCGTGCCCAGGCCGATGAAGACGTTCGTGACCACCCGCATCCGGGCCCGGACCTGGACCCGCTCGGGGCCGAGGTACCAGCGGGCCAGCATCGCCTGTTTCGACGAGGAGCCCACGGAACGCATGATCACGGCCAGGCAGGCGATCAGGGTGAACGCGACGGCGTCCGAGACGAACGAGTAGGCGAGCAGCGCCACCCCGTTGAGCGCCGTCGCCACCGCCTGGACGCGGTGCGCGCCGACCCGATCGGCCAGCCACCCTCCCCCGTACGCGGCCAGCACCCCGGTGGCGCCCGCGATGCCCAGCCCGAGCCCCACCGTCGTCACGCCGAGGCCGATGACGAACGTGAAGTACAGCGTGCTGACGGCATAGAAGACGCCGCTGGAGAGCGCGAACGCCATCGTGCTCAGGGTGAGTGAGCGGGCGACGCGGTCCGACGGGAAGAAGGTCTGAATCACAGGGGCCTTTATCCCCTAATAGGGCCTTTGTCGCCAATTGATGTAGCGTATGGCTTCATGCCGGGGCTGATTGAGTACGAGCTCGCGGGGATGGACGTGGCGGACGTCCGCTTCGCCATCTCGCCGCTCAACGAGCTCACGCTGTCGTTGCGGACGTTCCGCGACCCCGGGCGCTATCCCGTGCACCTGCCCTGGCTGCGCCGCACCGAGCAGGCCCGGTCCACGCTGGACGTGCCCCTCCTCCGGGCGCTCACCAACGACGACATGTGGACGCCCGACTACCTCTCGCCCCGCCCCCACGCCCCGCTCACCCGCATCGACGACGAACTCGCCGCCGTCGCCCGCGTCCCCGCCGACCGGGTGCTCGACGACCTGCGCGCCCTCCACCCCCGGCTCCCCGAGCCACTGCGCGGCGACCCGTCGGCCCGCATCCTGGACGCGCTGCGGGAGTACTGGCGCACCTGCTTCGCGCCCTGGTGGCCCCGGATGCGCGCGGTCCTGCAAGCCGACGTGGTTCACCGCGGCCAGGTCATCTCGGCCCACGGCCTGGCCGCGATGTTCGCCGACCTCAACGAGCGCGTCCAGCTGCGGGACGGCGTCGTCCGCGCGCGCCTGATCAGCGACACCCGCTACCGGCGCTCCACCAACGGCGAAGGCCTCACCCTGGTCCCGACCCTCTTCAGCAGGGCCGCCACCATCCCCATCTCCCCGTCCGAACCGCCGGTGATCATGTACGGGACGCGGGGCGCAGGCACGCTCTGGCAGGCGGAGTCCCGTCCGTCCCCGGCCGTGCTCACGGACCTTCTGGGCGCCACCCGGGCAGGGCTCCTCACCATGCTCGGGACGCCCGCCTCATCGACCGAACTCGCCGGCCGCCTGGGGGTCACCACCTCGGCCGTCAACCAGCACCTCCGCACCCTCCGCGCCGCCGGCCTGCTCGCCAGCGCCCGCCATGGCCGATCGGTCCTGTACCTGCGGTCGGAACTGGGAGACGCTCTGGTCTCCGGGCCGGGGCTGCGCGGCGACCGGCCGGGGCAGGGGGCCTGACCGCGAAGGGGACGCGGTGCGGCCGGCCAAGCCCTGGAGCTGCGTCTTTCGGCGGACGCCGAAACACTCTTACCGCGCCACGGCCGCACGCCGATGCTGGGGATCCGCGACGAGCAGGAGAGGT
Organism: Nonomuraea sp. PA05; assembly: GCF_008086045.1. Lineage (GTDB taxonomy): Bacteria > Actinomycetota > Actinomycetes > Streptosporangiales > Streptosporangiaceae > Nonomuraea > Nonomuraea monospora. Next base: position 15,264 of record NZ_VSEY01000031.1, read on the forward strand.
GACCGCCATGCGCGTAACCCGTAGCAGAAAGCTCCGCCATGCCGTAGTGGCAGCCCTGATGTTGATCGGGGGCCCTATCATGATGGCCTCCCCGGCGGCGGCAGCCCCACCGGCTAACCTGGTCTACCTGATCAACGGCCTTTCGGGTAAGTGCCTGGGCATCAACTCCGGAAGCCATGCGATCGGCGCCCTCGCGATGCAGTGGCAGTGTGCCAATCAACCCTTCTCGGACCAGGGCTGGTGGCTCTTCCAGATCGGCTCGGTGCCCAACGCCTACGAGATACACAACCAGAACAGCTTCCTCTGCCTGGGCATCGATCGGGCCAGTGTGGCCAACGGCGCGCTCGCCATTCAGGCGGCATGCAGTGGGCAGACCTACAACAACCAGACCTGGCTGGAGGAGCCCCTGGGCGGAGGCCGCGTCCAGTTCCGCAACTACAACAGCGGGAGATGTCTGGGCATCAGCGCGGGCAGCAACGCCAACGGCGCGCTGGCCATGCAATGGGACTGTGCGAACAGGGCGTACTCGGACCAGGCGTGGATCTACGATCCCGTGTAGTGACACCCGTCAGCTGGGGAGCGCCGGGCCGGCGCTCCCCAGACGTGTCAGGCGGGCGCGTAGCCCGCGGGGCGCGTGGTGAAAGTCCCCCGCCCCTGCGTACGGCTACGCAACCGGGTCGCGTACCCGAACACCTCCGCCAGCGGCACCACCGCGGTGATCACCACCGCGCCGGCCCGCGTCTCGGAGCCCGAGATGCGCCCGCGCCGCGCCGACAGGTCGCCCAGCACGGCGCCGGCCATCTCGTCGGGCACGGTCACCGTCACCTCCGCCACCGGCTCCAGCACCACCATCGCGCACTGGCGCAGCGCCTCGCGCAGCGCCAGCCGCCCGGCGGCGCGGAACGCCAGGTCCGAGGAGTCCTTGACGTGCGTGGCCCCGTCGGTCAGCGTGACCCGCAGCCCGGTCACCGGATGACCGCCGAGCGGCCCGTCGGACAGCGCTTCCCTGCAGCCGGCCTCGACCGCCCGCACGTACTCGCGCGGCACCCGGCCGCCGGTCACCGTGGAGGCGAAGGCGAAGCCCTCGGCCAGCGGTTCGACGTCGATCACCACGTGGGCGAACTGCCCGGCGCCGCCGTCCTGCTTGACGTGCCGGTACAGCAGCCCCGACACGCCTCGCCCGACCGTCTCCCTGAGCGCGACCTGCGGCCGGCCGACGCTCACGGCCAGCCGGTGCTCGCGCCGCAGCTTCTCCGCCGCCACCTCCAGATGCAGCTCGCCCATCCCGGACAGCACCGTCTGACCCGTCTCGGCGTCGGCGCGCACGGCCAGCGAGGGGTCCTCCTCCGCCAGCCGGGCCAGCGCCGCCGCCAGCCGGTCGCCGTCGGTGCCGTGGCGCGCCTCGACGGCCACGGACACCACCGGCTCGGTCGCGCCCGGCGGCTCCAGCAGCAGCGGGGCGTCCGGCGCGCACAGCGTCGTGCCCGTGCGGGCCGCCTTCGGCCCGACCACGGCCACGATGTCGCCGGCCGCCGCCCGGTCCGTCTCGGCGTGCCGGTCGGCCTGCACGCGCAGGATCCGCGCGATCCGCTCGGTCCGTCCCGTGCCCGCGTCCAGCACCATGTCTCCCTTCCGCATCGTGCCCGAGTAGATCCGCAGGTACGTCAGCCGCCCGGTCGCCGTCGCGTTCACCTTGAACGCCAGCGCGGCCAGCGGTGCCCCGGGATCCGCCGGGCGCCTCTGCCCGTCCTGGCCGCGCACGGCGGGCACGTCCAGCGGCGAGGGCAGATACCGGACGGCGGCGTCCAGCAGCGGCTCGATCCCGCGGTCCCGGTAGGCCGAGCCGCACAGCACCACCACGCCCGCGCCGCTGCCGGTCAGCTCGCGCAGCGCCGCCACCAGCGTCGACTCGGACACCGACGGCTCGGCGCAGAACTCCTCCAGCGCGCCGGGGTGCAGCTCGGCCACGGCCTCCTCCAGCATCCGGCGCCGCCGACGCGCCTCCTCCAGCAGTTCCCCTGGCACCGGGCCGCTCTCCAGGACGCCGTCGTCCCAGGTCAGGGCCCGCATGGCGAGCAGGTCGACCACGCCGGCGAAGCCGTCCTCGCGCCCGATCGGCAGCTGTACGACCAGCGGCGCGGGATGCAGCCTGCGGCGGATCGACTCGACCGCCGCGTCGAGGTCGGCGCCCGCGCGGTCCAGCTTGTTCACGAACGCGATGCGCGGGACCCCGTGCCGGTCGGCGCGCCGCCACACCGACTCGCTCTGCGGCTCCACCCCGGCCACGCCGTCGAACACCGCGATCGCGCCGTCGAGCACCCGAAGGGAACGCTCCACCTCGTCGGAGAAGTCGACGTGGCCAGGGGTGTCGATCAGGTTGATCCGGTGTCCGTCCCAGTCGCAGCTCACCGCGGCGGCGAAGATGGTGATGCCGCGGTCGCGCTCCTGGGGGTCGAAGTCGGTGACGGTCGTGCCGTCGTGCACCTCACCGCGCTTGTAGGTGGCGCCGGTCAGGTAGAGCATCCGCTCGGTGACGGTGGTCTTGCCGGCGTCCACGTGGGCGAGGATGCCGAGGTTCCGGATGTTGTGCAGGACGTTGACAACGTGAGCACGCATGGCTCATGGCCCCTTCGGGGGACGGGATCTGGACAGGACAGCGCGATTCGGCGGCCTGTGAAAGTCCCAGAGAAAGGTCTGGTCAGGGCAGCAACCAGTGACGGCCGCGCAGCCGGCACCGGGTCCCGGAAGACACCAGGATCACCTCGTAACGCGACAGGGAGACGGCGGTGGCGGCGCTGTGGTGGCGCATGGCCGGCTCCCTTCCTGGGTCACGTCTTCGGTGTCGGTTGGTGAGTGTAGTGAGGACGGGCGAGGCACGGGAAACGATTTTTCCGGCCGTGATGGAGAACGAGGCCACGGCGCATGGCCGTCCGGTCGAGCCGGCGCCACCCGCCAGCAGTTCAAGGTCGTCTCGCAGGGCAGCGGCCTCGCGCTCACCAATGGCAAGTGCGTCGAGACGCCCGGCGCCACGGGCCGGCACCCGGCTCCACCAGAACGCCTGCTCGGCCGCCGCCGACCAGACCTGGACGTTCACCGCGTCCACCGCGGCCTCCGGGAAGTTTCGAGCGGGGCTGAAGTCGAGCGCGACACCTCGCCCGTCCTGCGGGTGCAGGGGTCGAGCAGCCCGTCCTGCGCGTCCCCCGCACGTTCGCCACACAGAGGTGACGGCCGCTTCCGCACGCTCTCCGTCTCAGCGGGGACGAAGCGACGGTATGAGCGCGGCGATGGCGTCCAGGATGTGGCCGAGCTCGTGCCGGAACCGCTCCTCAGGGGCGAGGTGGGCCGTGCGGGACTCCAGGATCGACCGGTTGAACAGGGGGAAGGCGCCGGATTCGACGACCTGGCGGACGTACGGCCCCATGTAGTCCCGCTTCCACCGCTCAGGGCCGAAGCCGGTGCGGCGGGCCTCCTCCAGCCAGCCGAGCTCGCGGCGGATCGCGCTGTGCAGGTGGTCGTTCAGCATGGTGACGAGGCCGGTGACGTCGTCGATGCCCAGCCCGAGTCCGTCGAGGGCGCCGAGGGCGAACTCGTGCACGCGCAGCAGGTGGGGGCCCAGCGTGGGGCGGCTGGTGAGCAGGGCGATCAGCCACGGGTGGCGCAGTCCCGTGGCGCGGGTCCGCCCGGCCAGCAGGGTCAGGTCGGCCCGCCAGTCGCCGGACGGGCCGCCGGGGAGTTCGACCTCGCTCATCGCCAGGTCGATCATGAGGTCGAACAGGTCGTCGCGCCGGGGCACGTACCGGTAGAGCGACATGGCGCCGGTGCCCAGCTCTCCGGCGATCCGCCGCATGGTCGCGGCCTCCACCCCCTCGGCGTCGGCGATCCGGACGGCCGTGCGGGTGATCTGCTCGCGGCTGTAGCCGGGGCGCCGTCCGGGGCCGGAGCGTTCCTGCCGCTCCGGCTGCATCCAGATGCTGACGGGTTCCTCGTCGGCCATGCGCGTCCCTCCCTGTCATTTGCGTACATGGTACCTGAATGGTTATGGTCCGTTTCTCGTACGTGGTACGCAAAATGGAGGACAGATGGATCGAACTCTTCGCCGGGGGGTGACCGGCGTGCTGCTGGGCATGATCACCGCCCCGCTGGACGGCATGATGCTCGGCCCCGCGCTCCCGGTGATCGTCCGGGATCTCGGGGGTCTGGAGTACTTCTCCTGGGTGGCCACCGGCTACCTCATCTGCATGGCCGCCTCGACCCCGATCTGGGGGAAACTCGGCGACCTGTACGGCCGCAAGGCGGTCTACATGGCCGCGATCACCGTCTTCCTGCTGGGCTCCGGGCTGTCGGGAGCCGCGCAGGACATGATCCAGCTCGTCGGCTTCAGAATGGTGCAGGGGCTGGGCGCGGGCGGCCTGATGACCGGGGCGCTCGCGCTGATCGGTGAACTGGTGCCGCCCCGGCACAGCGGCAGGCTGATGGGGCTGTTCGGGGTGATGATGCCGATCGCCTTCATCGCCGGGCCGCTGCTCGGCGGCCTGTTCGCCGAGCAGTTGAGCTGGCGGTGGGCGTTCTTCGTCAACCTCCCGATCGGCGTGGCCGCCTTGCTGCTCATCGGCGCCGCAGTGCGGCTGGAGCGGCGCCGGATCAGGGCACGCGTCGACTACCTGGGGGCGCTGCTGCTGACGGTGGCGCTGGTGGCGCTGAGCCTGGTCGCCGGCTGGGGCGGCACCCGGTACGCCTGGGGCTCGGCCCCGATCCTCGCCCTGATCGTCGTCGGGCTGGCGGCGCTGGCCGTCCTGCTGCCGGTGGAACGGCGCGCGGCCGAGCCGATCGTCCCGCTGCGCCTGTTCGCCGACCGCAACTTCACCCTCGCCCAGGTCATCCGCTTCCTCGGCGGCGTCGGCATGGTGGTGGCCGCCACCTTCCTGCCGCAGTACATGCAACTCGTCCACGGCGCCTCGCCGATCGCCAGCGGCCTGCTGATCCTGCCCGCGATGCTCGGCATGGTCGCCGTGCTGATCGGCACCGGCAGGCTGATCAGCCGCACCGGCCGCTACCGCGTCTACCCGATCCTCGGCGGCGCCACCGTGGCCGCCGGCATGCTTGCGCTTCTCCTGCTGCGGCCCGGCGTCAACCTGGCGCTCGCCTCCGCCCTGACGCTGATCGGCGGGCTCGGCGTGGGGCTGCTGATGCAGTCCACCACGATCATCACCATCAACAGCGCCGAGCCGCGCGACATGGGGGCGGCCAGCGGCTCGGTCACCCTCTGGCACACGATGGGCGCCTCGCTGGGCGTGGCCGCCCTGGGCGCCCTGTACACCGCCCGGCTGCAGGACACCCTCATCGACCGCCTCGGCGCGGCGGCCGGCGCCCGGATCGCCGCCGGCGACTTGACGCCCGGCGCGCTCGCCGGGCTTCCCGCCGCCGCGCGGGAGGCGGTTCGCGCGGCCGTCGCCGACGGCGTCCACGCCATGGCACTCGGCGCCGCCGCTCTGGGCGTCCTCGCCTTCGTCCTGGCCTGGTTCATTCGCGAGGTCCCCCTGCACGACCGGGCTCCGTCGCCCGAGCCCGCGCCGGTGGCGGCGTGAGGCGGACGCTCGTGCCGTACCCAACCCTTGATGAACCTCAAAAGGAGAGCACCATGACGATCAATGACCCGCTCCGGCTGGCCGTCATCATCGGCAGCGTCCGCGACGGACGCCTCGGCCCGACCGTGGCCACCTGGTTCGCCGGCCAGGCCGCGGCCCGCCCGGACCTCGACGTGGACGTGATCGACCTGGCCGAGGTGCCGATCGGCGGGGCGGCCCCGTCGATGTCGGCGCCCGCGCCGGTACTGCAGGCCCTGGGCGGGCTGACCCCGCGACTGGCGGCCGCCGACGCGTTCGTGGTGGTGACCCCCGAGTACAACCACAGCTACCCGGCCGCGCTCAAGAACGCCATCGACTGGCACAACCAGCAGTTCCACGCCAGGCCGGTGGCGTTCGTCTCCTACGGCGGCCTGTCCGGCGGCCTGCGCGCGGTGGAGCACCTGCGCGCCGTCTTCGCCGAGCTGCACGCCGTCACCACCCGCGACACCGTCAGCTTCCACGGCGCCTGGGAGTGCTTCGACGCCGACGGGCAGCCGAAGGACCCGACCGGCCCGGCCGCCGCCGCCGACGTCCTGCTGGACCAGGTGAGCTGGTGGGCGCGCATCCTGCGGGACGCCAGGACCACCACCCCTTACACCGCATAGAGAGGCATGATCATGACGACACTGACCGGAAAGACGGCGCTGGTGACCGGCGCGAGCCGGGGCATCGGCCGCGCCATCGCCACCCGGCTCGCCCGCGAAGGCGCCCGCGTCGCCGTCCACTACGGCACCAGCCACGCCGCCGCCAAGGACACCGTCGCCGCCATCGAAGCGGACGGCGGGCGGGCGTTCGCCGTCCAGGCCGAATTGGGCGCGCCCGGCGACGCGCAGACCCTGTGGACCGCCTTCGACGCGCACGCCGACGGGCTCGACATCCTGGTCAACAACGCGGGCGTCCTCGGCGGCCAGACCGAGATCGACGGCGTCACCCGGGAGGCGTTCGAGCGCCTGCTCGCCGTCAACACCACCGCCCCGTTCCTCATCACCCAGCAAGCCCTGCCGCGGCTGCGCGACGGCGGACGGATCATCACCGTCGGCACCATGCTCACCCGGGGAGCGGCCATACCCAGAGCGATCGGCTACGCCATGTCCAAGGCCGCACTCGACGTCATGACCGTCGCCCTGGCCAAGCAGCTCGGGCCGCGCGGCATCACGGTCAACCTCGTGGCCCCCGGCGTCATCGACACCGACATGCACCAAGGACGCCTGGTCGGCGACGCCCTGGCCTGGCTGTCGTCCCAGACGCCCCTCGGCCGGCTGGGCACACCGGCCGACGTGGCCGACACCGTCGCCTTCCTCGCCTCCAGCGACAGCCGCTACATCACCGGGCACCGGCTCGACGTCTCCGGCGGGACGACCATGTAGGGGCCGCGGAGTTCCTCCCGGCCGAGGCGGTCACCATGGCGAGCCGCTGCCCGCGGGCCGCCGTCTCGGGTGACGCGTCCGCGCTGATGATCCATGAGCTTGGACGTGTGAGTGACGCCAGGCCCGCGGGCGCCGGGAGGTCGCCGAGCCGAGGCTGGATGACGCCGGATACCTGAAGCCCGCCGTCTGACCGTGGTCCGATGAAAGCTCCTGTCCAGAACTCATCGCGGCACGATAGCCCAATCGCTCCCAGCCGCCCGCTTCTCGCGGAGAGTGGTTCCACTCCCCGCGGGGCACGTATAACGGACGGAGGAGGGAATGAGGTGGCGATGGACCGTCGCATCTTTGGCCTGGAGAATGAGTACGGGATCACCTGCACCTTCAGAGGGCAACGCAGGCTGTCTCCCGACGAGGTGGCGCGCTACCTCTTCCGGAAAGTGGTGTCCTGGGGCAGATCGAGCAACGTCTTCCTGGGCAACGGAGCGCGCCTGTATCTCGACGTCGGCAGCCACCCGGAGTATGCCACTCCCGAGTGTGACAACGTCGTGGAGCTGGTGACGCACGACAAGGCCGGTGAGCGCATCGTGGAGGGCCTGGCCGTCGATGCCGAGCGGCGGCTGCGCGAGGAGGGCATCGCCGGGGACATCTACCTGTTCAAGAACAACACCGACTCGGCCGGCAACTCCTACGGCTGCCACGAGAACTACTGCGTGGGCCGCCACGGGGAGTTCGGGCGGCTGGCGGACGTGCTGATCCCGTTCCTGGTGACCCGGCAGGTCGTGTGCGGGGCAGGGAAGGTGCTGCAGACGCCGAGGGGCGCCGTGTACTGCCTGTCCCAGCGTGCGGAGCACATCTGGGAGGGCGTGTCCAGCGCCACCACCCGTTCGCGTCCGATCATCAACACGCGCGACGAGCCGCACGGCGACGCCGAGCGGTTCCGCCGGCTGCACGTGATCGTGGGCGACTCGAATATGAGCGAGACCACCACGCTGCTCAAGGTCGGCGCCACCGACCTGGCGCTGCGCATGATCGAGGCCGGTGTCGTGATCCGCGACCTGTCGCTGGAGAACCCGATCAGGGCGATCCGCGAGGTGTCCCACGACATGACGGGCCGCCGCAAGGTCCGGCTGGCCAACGGGCGGGAGGCGTCCGCGCTGGAGATCCAGCAGGAGTACCTGTCCAAGGCGAAGGACTTCGTCGACCGCCGCGGCGGTGACGCGATCGCGCACCGGGTGCTGGACCTGTGGGAGCGTACGCTGCGGGCCGTCGAGACGGGGAACCTGGACCTGGTCTCCCGCGAGATCGACTGGGTGACGAAGTACCAGATGATCGAGCGTTACCGCAGCAAGTACGATCTGCCGCTGTCCTCGCCGCGGGTGGCGCAGCTCGACCTGGCCTACCATGACGTGCATCGCCGGCGGGGGCTGTTCTACCTGCTGCAGCGCAAGGGCCTGGTGGAGCGGGTGACGTCCGACATCAAGATCTTCGAGGCCAAGTCGGTGCCGCCGCAGACCACGCGGGCGCGGCTGCGCGGCGAGTTCGTCCGCAAGGCGCAGGAGAAGCGGCGCGACTTCACGGTCGACTGGGTGCACCTGAAGCTGAACGATCAGGCGCAGCGCACGGTGTTGTGCAAAGATCCGTTCCGGAGTGTGGACGAGCGGGTCGACAGGCTGATCGCCGGCATGTGACCGTGGGTGGCCGCTACCGGTGAGGCGCTCGTGACGACGGTGCGGGCCTGCTTCGGCGCGGGCAGGCCGGGCGCCGTCCAGAACAACCCGGAGGTCAGCGGCTACGCCAGAACGCGCAGAGCTGAGGCGGGGTCGTCGGCGTAGAAGCGGATCGTGGTGACGTGCGCGCGACGGCCGAGGGGCCGGGTGATGGCTATCGGCTCGGTCAGGTGGACGATCAGGTTGGTCTGCGCGTCCACCCCCAGCGTGAGCCGGCCGTCCGCCACCTCGATCGCGCGGCGCGCGTCGTAGTTGCGGCTCGCCTTGACGGAGGCGATCAGCTCGCGCGGGACGCGCAGGTCGAAGTACGCGCCGTAGCGGACGCGCAGTTCGTCCGCGGTCACGACATGCGGCCGGGTGGCGGACGCCGCCCCGAGGGCCAGCACGAACAGGAGCTGGTAGACGTCGGCCGCCATGACGATGGCGCGCAGGCCGGCCTCGGCGTCCGAGACCGCCAGCATCCACTCCAGGGCGACGGCCTGCACGACCACGGCGAACAGCAGCATCAGCAGCAACGGCCGCTGATTCCTCGCATACGCCACGGCGATGCCGCCGGGCGGCACCCCGTCCTGACGCCGGCTGACCCACAGAGCGAAGCTGGCCAGGTTCCTGCGCTCCGCTCGCATGAGCATGCGCACCTGCAGCGGCACCAGCGCATCGGCGACCGTCCGCAGCGCGTCCCATGGCGCGGCGCCGGCCTCACGCGCGGCCCTGAAAAGCCGGTACACGTGCAGGTATCCCACGGTGGACAGGGGCGCGATCAACGCCGCGGCCACCAGCCCCGCCGGCATGGGCGTCAACCGTCCAGAAACGATCAGCACAGCGACGAGCAGGTCCAGGGCCGCCACTGCGCACAGACCGTTCCGGGAGAGGCTGAGCCGCATTCTCATGTCCTTCCATCAGACAAGGATCATGGTAGCTTCCTGCGGTCAGAAGGTGGCGATCGGGTTGACCGGGCTGCCGGACGTGCCCGCGAAACGGACCGGCGCGACAGAGAGGTGGAAGTCCCACTGGCCGAGCTCGGCTGCCGTCGTCGCGCACGCCTCCAGGTCACAGTTGTCGAGCATCCACAACCCCATCGCGACGAGGCTCACGGCGTGCACCGGCATCAGCACGCCGTCGTACCCCGACGGCTGAACGTCCTGAGGGGTGTCGGCGCCGATCAGGGCGACCTCCCGTTCGTGCAGCCACGGCAGGCAGGACGCGTGCCAGCCCGCCTGCTTGAGACCGCCGGCCACACCGGTCTCGTGCCGGACGCGGCCGTGGCCGGTGCGCAGGAGCACCGCGTCGCCGGGTCGTACGCGCACACCCTGGCGGCGTTCGGCCTCCTCGAGGTCTTCGGGGAACACGCCCTCCCCCGGGGCCAGCGACGGCACGTCGCGGACCTTCGCGATGTCCAGCAGGACGCCACGCGTGACGATCCCGTTCGCCGCCGCCGTGACGGCCGCCCACTGCGATCCGTTCGTGGCGTCGACCAGCGAGTGCGGCCGGCCGTTGTACATCTTGCCGTCCCAGAAGATGTGGCACGGCGAGTCGATGTGGGTGATGGTGTTGCCGTGGAAGGTGACGCCGAGCCGTTCCATCGAGAAGCCCCAGCGCCGGTCGTTGCGGAATCCGGGCGCCGGCATGTGCTCGGCGCCCGGCATGTCGGCGGCGCACGGGCACGCCGTCGTCGACCGCTCCATCTCCTTCGGCACGGCGACCTCCCACGCGCACGACACGCTCCTGCCGTGACGCACGGCTTGCGCCGCCGCCAGCCGGACGTCGTCGGTGACGTGGTTGAGAGTGCCCAGCTCGTCGTCTTCGCCCCACCGGCCCCAGTTCGACAACGTGTTGAAGTATTCGAGCACGTCGTCCTGCGTCGGCATCGGTCGCCCTGCGGTCATCCCAGCATCGGCTCCTCCGGTCGCGCGGTTCGAGGCATCAGAGGCGGGATTTCCCGCCCTGTGCCCAGGGTCGCTGAGCCGGGATGGTACTAGGTCGGCGGGCGGGCGGGGAGGGGCCGTTCACGAACATCTGGGCCGCCCGACCGGCGACTAGCGGGAGCGGGGCGCTACGGTTCTTGATCTGGCCGCGCTTGATGGCCCGCCTCAGGTTCGTCGAGGGGTCGGAGCAGTCGCGGAACAAGTAGGCGCGGACCCGTCCGGCGGGTCCGGCCACGGCGATCAGGCTGACGGCGGCGGGGGTGACCAGCGCCATGGCGAGGGCGGAGAGCTTGATGGGGTTCTCCGTTGCCTGAGGCCGGAGTATGCGAAGGTTTTGCTCTCAAGCCGGGCCTCCCGGCCACCCACACGTGCTTACCTGGGACGATGGGCGTGACAAGTTCCTTCGACGATCCCGAGGTCGCCGCCGCGTACGCCAAGTGGCGGGCACGCGACCTGGCCTGGCTGCTGGGCTACCCCTTCCTGTTCCGCGCGCTGGAACCGGAGGGCGACGGCGGCGGAAGCGGCCCGATGCTGGACGTCGGTTGCGGCCACGGCGAGGTGGCGGTGGAGGTGGCCCGCCGGTTCGCGAGCCCGGTGGTGGCGGTGGACGCCTCGCCCGCGATGCTCGAGGTCGCCCGGCGCGAGCACGCCCACCCGTCGGTGACCTACCACCAGGCCGAGGGACGGCGACTCGACTTCCTGGACACGGCCTCCATGGCCGCGGCCTACTCCGCGTTCGTGCTGCTGATGCAGCCGTCGCGGGCGGCCATCCAGGCGCTGGCCGACGAGGTCGGCAGGGTGCTGCGCCCCGGCGCGCGGTTCGCGGTCCTGGACATCGACCATTCGCGCTCCACCGTCCTGGCCCGGCGGCCCGCCGCCGAGGGCGAACAGATCACGGTCCAGGTGGGCGACACCGAGATCCACGACTACTACTGGCTTCCCGGGACCTACACCGAGATCCTGGAGCGAGCCGGGTTCGCCGATGTCGCAGTCGAATGGCTGACCTGGGAGGGGGTCGCCGATCCTGTGCTGTTCTCGTGGCGTGACCGCGCCCCCGGGCCGGTCACCTGCTCCCTCATCGTCCTGTCAGGCACCCGCCGCTGACGGGACGGCCCTGGAGCGGGCGGCCGCCCGCTCCAGGGCCTTCGGTCAGCGGATGCCCAGGTCGGTCCACTTGAGCACGTACCCGGAGTTGACGTTGGCGTTGAGCCAGGCTCCGCCCAGGCTGAAGCGGGCGCCGACGCCATACGACGTCTGGATCGAGTGGTTCAGCTCGCCCTCGAAGTTGGCCTCGGGCGATATCCCCTTCCCGCCGCCGCCGACGCCGACGTACACCTCGCGGCCGTAGTCGAGCGATGTGTCGAACCCGTTGTTGACTTTGGTGGCGTCCTCTGTGTTCAGCCTGGTGGAGACGGCCACGCTGACCCCGGCGCCGAGGTGGAGGCCGATCTTGGCGCCCGTGCTGACCGTCAGCCCCACCCTGTCGAAGTTGACGCACACGTTGGCGGCGACCGCGATGAGGACGCCCTTCGTCGCCTCCACGCAGACCGAGCCCGACTGGTACTTCACCAGGTTCGAGATCTCGATCAGGCCGTGGTCGCCCAAGGTCTGCTGGACGACCTCTGCCTTGCGCTGTTCGGTGCGGCGCGCCGCCTGCCAGCTCGTCAGCCCGCTCGCCGGCCCCCGGCCCGGCTTGTGCAGGCACCCTCGATGGCACTCGCCGTCCGGCGCGTTACCGGTTCTGCCGCGCGCCAGGCCGACCTGCCGGCCGGTGACGCGGCTGGCCGGTCCACGGCCGGGCTTGTAGCGGCAGCCGCGGCTGCACTCGCCGTCCGGGGAGTTGGCCGTGCTGCCCCTGGCCGGGGCGTACGGCCGGTAGTGCAGGGTGCTCGCGGGCCCGGTGCCCGGTTTGTACCCGCATCCCCTGTCGCACTCGCCGTCGGGCGCGTTGCGGAAGGCCAGGCCCTCGGGGTCGCTGAAGGTGACCGGGTTCTGGCCCGCGTAGGCGTACGGCGGGAGCTGCTGCGGGTCACCCGGGTGCAGGAGCGGGTCGGGTGACAGGAAGACGCCGGTGGCGGGGTCGTAGTCGCGCTGACCGAGCCGGGTGAGGCCGGTGGCGGCCTCCTTGGCGCCGTTGACGAAGTCGCGGTCGCCGGGCCAGGACGGCGGTTGCGCGCCGCGCGGGGCGCCGAACGGGTCGAAGCGGCGCTTGGTCGCCGCCCAGGTGACGGAGTCGATGGCCAGCTCCGGCGTGCCGTTGCGGTCGGCCATCGTGTATCTGAGCCCGGCGGCGGTGCGTGCCGCCATGGTGCTGTCGCCGTGCCGGTAGAACCGGGTGCCGGTCAGCTTGCCCGTCGCCTTGTCCAGGCGGAGCATGCCGCCGGGCAGGTGCAGCGTGGCGCCCGCCTCGTCGCGGCTGAGCAGCAGCCCGCCGTCGGGGGCGTACACGCGATCGACGTCGCCGCCGACCGCGCCCTCCTCGGTCACCTCGGTCATCAGGCCCTCGGCGTTCCAGGACAGGGTGCGGTCGCCGGCGGCGCCGCGCCAGCCCACGACGTTGCCCGCGGGGTCGTAGTCGTAGGTGTCGGTCCTGTTCCCGGCCGGGCCGGTGACCTCGACGGACGTCGGGGCGTGCGGCCGGGCCTCGCCCACGTCGGGGTAGTCGGTCCTGCTGACGGTGTCCTGGGCGCCGGCCAGGCCGTGCCGGGTCTCCGTCAGCCGGCGGCCGAGGTCGTCGAAGGTGAAGCTGGACCAGTACGGGGCGGGACCGGCGGTGGCGGCGCCGGGGCCTGCCTCGCAGTCGGCCGCCGGGGTCCACGCCTCGGTGAGCCGCCGGTACCGGTCGTAGCGGAAGCACTGGACGTCGCGGACGCCGCCCGCCGCCGCGTTGTCGATCTTGGTGACGTTGCCTGCGGGATCGTACTGGTAGGCGGTGTCGTCGACCTTGAGCGCGCCCGCCTTCTCCTGCTCCACCAGGGAGCGGGTCAGCCGCCGGGTGGCGGGATCGTAGTACTGCGAGTGCCAGATCAACGGGTTGGCCTTGTCGCCCAGGTGGTACTGGGTGGGCTCGCCGAGCTCGGTGTAGGCCGTCTTGCTCACGTACGTGGCGGCGCCGGTGACGGTGTTGAGCCCGCCCAGCCCGTCGTAGGTGTAGACGAGGGTCTCGGCGCGCAGGTCGCCGATGGCGGGCATGACGACCGAGGCGGTGCTGCCGTCGGCGAGGAAGGTGCTGGTCGTGGTGTAGGTGCCGGCCAGGCCGCCCTCCGCCGCGGGGATGCCGATCGACTGGCCGGTGATGCGGTAGCCCTGGTCGTAGCCGGTGACGGCGTTGACGTAGGCGTCCGTCCCTGCGTACCGGGTGACGGAGGTGAGCCGCCCCTTGGCCAGCGTGTCGTACACCCAGGCGGCGAGCTTGTCGCCCTGCGGCCCGTCGCGGCGGGTGGTGACCGGCCGGCCGAGGTCGTCGTACTCGTGGGCGATCGTCTGGCCGCGCGCGTCCGTGCTGGTCAGCATCCGGCCCGCGGCGTCGTAGGTGCGGGTGCTGTCGCCCTTGTCGGGGTCGTGGGAGGCGATCCGCCGGTGCCGCGCGTCGTAGCCGAAGCGCCATTCGTTGCCGTCGGCGTCACGGATGGCGGCGAGGGCGCCGGCCTTGGTGTACCTGTAGGTGGTGGCGGTGTAGGCGCCGGACGGCTTGCCTGACTCGTACTGGCGCAGCTCGGTGGTCCGCCCCCGGGCGTCGGTGTACGTCGCCGTGGGCGTCTCGCCCGGGGGAGGCGTCACCGCGACGTGGTCGCCGCCGTACTCCGTGGTGGTCTCCGACTGCTTGTGGTTGAACGCCTCCAGCCTGGACAGCACCTCACGCCCGGCGCCGTCGTACTCGGTGACGGTCTGGCTGGGGATGAGCGTGTCGTCCTGGGGCGCCAGCAGCGAGCCGCCGGGCGCCCCCGCCACGTGGTAGCCCGCGTTGGCGCGGGCCACCAGGCCGCGGGCGTTGTAGTGGGTGTCGGTGACCAGCTTGCCGCCGCCCCAGGTGTGTTCCTGGGTCTGGCGGGGCCGCAGGAAGCCGTCGTACAGGGCGTAGGAGGCGACCAGGTTGCCGTTCGCCTTCATGGTCTCGGTCGCCACGTAGGTCGCGGCGTCGGGGCGGACGACGTAGGTGTAGCGCGAGTTCGGGCTCTGGCCCGCGGCGGCGGACCTGCCGGGCAGCCACACCCCTGCCACCCGCCCGAGCGCGTCGTAGCGCAGGTCGGTGCGCCGCTGGTTGGCGTCGACGACGGTCTCGGGCACGCCGAGCAGCCTGTGCATGGTGGTGGTCGTGGCGTGTCCCAGCGGGTTGGTCGTGACCACCGTCCGCGGTGGCCCGGTGGGCGGCTCGTAGGCGGTGGTGGTCTCGTGGCCCAGCGCGTCGTGGGAGGTGACCACCCGGCCGTAGACGTCGTGGGTGGCACGGCTCGTCGTCACGTGGCGCGGCTCTCCCGCCTCGTAGGCCTCGGTCTCCTCGATCTTCGTGACGTCGCCCTTCCCCACCTGGCCGAGGTCCTTGCCGTCGTAGTAGGTCCGCACGTCGGAGATGCCGTCCTCGGGGAACTGCGGCGTCCCTCCGCACTTCGTGCCGTACGTCCGCACCCGGCTCGGCAGGGAGAGCAGCCAGGCGCCGGTGTCGCGGGCGTAGGAGGTCTCGGTGCAGCGGTCGTCCGCGGCGGTGGAGGTGTCGCCGAGGTCGTCCACCTTGACGGGCAGCCCCGCGTCGTCGTACGTGGTGTGCGTCTCGGTCCGCCGCCAGCCGCCCGCCGACAGCGCCGTGCGGGTGGCGGTGCGCTCGATGAGCACCTGGTGGGCCTTGTGCGGGCCCTGCGTGGCGGTCAGGCGGGCCAGCGGGTCGTTGATGACGCCCGAGACCACCGGGCCGTTCACTCCGTCGTAGGTGATCTGCTCGCGCAGGAACCCGGCGAGCTGCGGGTCGTCGGCCAGCGTCCGGCCGGCCGAGTCGGTGATCGACGCGGTCCGCGTGCCGCCGCCGGAGCGGTGGTCGCCGTTCATCCCGCGGAAGAACTGGTAGCGGGTGGCGTTCTCCTTCGGGTCGCCGGGGTCGCGCGGGTCCCCCTGCCGCACGAGGACCTTCTCGTAGCCGCGCCAGCCGGTCCAGGAGCGGTAGTCGGCCTTGACGAACGGGTCGTCGTTGTACGCCCAGGCGGCGGGGCCCTCGTAGTCGTAGCTGGTGAACTCGGTCGCCGCGCCGCCGGTCCGGTCGATCTTGGCGACGTTCGCCACCACGTACTTGTGGAACCAGTCGTCGATCGGGCCGCTCAGCCACGGCGCCCACCGCACGGGGAAACAGCTCTTGCCGTTGCCGTCGGGGGTGGGCAGGGCGTCGGCGGCGCACTCGGCGGAGCGGTACGTGATCACCGTCTGCCCGCCCGACTCGCCGTTGACGGCGTACAGGCGGAACTTCTTCATCGGCGGCAGGCCGTCCTGCGTGGAGTTGACCCGGTTGGCCAGGGCGATGCCGTCGAAGGTGACGGGCGGCAGCGCGGCCTGCCCGCCGGCCAGGCCGGTGCGGGTGACGCCGCTCAGCCACAGCACCGGGCTGGTGCCGTCGTCGGGCTTGGGGTAGGCGTGCGTGAAGGTCCAGCGGTCGACGTCGCGGTAGGCCGTGCCGTCCCACACCTGGCTGGTGACGGAGGCGAGCCGTTTGGTGGACCAGAAGGTCGGGGCCCAGTGGTCGCGGCAGGTGGCCGCCTCGCAGTTCTGGTCCCAGGGGACGTCCGGCCAGCTCTCCTTGGTGCGGGTGGCGCAGTTGGCGCCGGGCAGGCAGCGGTCGGCGGTCGTGAGGACCAGTTGCGCGGGCGCTCTGGTCACGCCGTCGCGGGTGCCGTACTCGATCCGGGTCAGCGTGCCGCCGCGCGTGTAGAGCGCCTTCTCGGCGCCGAGGTTGGCGCCGTAGGCGTTGTCCTCCTTGGCGTAGAAGTAGGTCATCGTGTTGCCGTGCGGGTCCACGACGCGGTCCAGGTTCCACCGCCACGCCTGCGCACAGCGCGAGGTGGCGAAGCTGCCGGACGCGCACGGCTCGCCGGCCTGGTTGCCGTACACCGGCACCGTCCAGGCCGACTGCGTCTCCGGCCGCGAGCCGAAGAAGTACTGGGTGCCGTCCACGGTCGTGACCTTCCAGTGCTCGCCGTCGTCGTCACCGTTGGACGCGCCGTCGAGCCGCTCCACGCGCGTGCCGTCGTCGTCCTTGGGCCGCCACGTCTTGCGGGCCTCGTCGTAGACGAGCACGCCGGAGCGCCCGCTGAGCGACAGTGTGGCGTTCTGGCCGGCCCAGCACTGGTCGTAGGTGGCCGGGCTGCCGCCGGCGGTGTCGTCCGCGCACGTCTTGTAACGCCGCTCGACGAACCCCGGCCACAGGTTCCAGCCCTCCCCCAGCCACGACGGCTGGTTGTTGGTGGTGGACACCCGGCCGTCCACGGCGCTGGAGGCGTACGACAGCGCCAGGTCCGGCTGCAGGCCGCCCGGCACGTCCGGCGCGGCGAGCGGGTAGCTCCAGGAGAAGTCGCCGGTCTGCAGCGACACGTCCCACGACCCCGACGGCGCCAGCGACGTCGCGGTGTAGTCGCCGGAGACGCCGGACGGCGCGGCGGCCAGGGCGAGCGTGGCGTCCTGCGCGCCGGCCTCGGCTCGCACGCGCAGCCGGCCGTTGCGCGGGTCGTTGCGGCCGGGCAGCACGGACGGCCGGCACTCCTCGGACGCCGGGTCGGCCGCCGCGCAGTCCGGGATCCGCAGCACCCGCAGGCGTGCGGCCCAGTCGCCGCCGTACGCCTGCCGGAACCCGGAGTAGTCGAGGGTGAGCGAGACCCGGCCCGTCGCGCTCTGCCCGTCGTTGCGCCGTACCCGCAGCAGCATGCCGGGGACGCCCGCCGCTTCGGCGGCGGCCCGGTCGAGCACCTCCACCCGGACGGCCTTCACGCCGTCGGCGAAGCTCCCCCTGGCCTTGCCCGGCTCGGCTTCTGGCGCGCCTACCGACACCGGCAGGTCGCCGGCCGGCTGTTCGCCCACGGTGGGCACGGTTACGTCGACGGCCCCCGTGGCGGGCCAGGTCACGGACGGGGTGCCGGTCATGGCGTGCTTGGCGACGTTGTCCTCGCCCACGGGCTTGGCCGGCACCGCCACGACGGGGACCGGAGGTTCGCTCTGCGGCGGGGTGGGCTGAACGTCCGCGGCCGCCCGCGCGGCGGACGCCGGCCGCACCGCCGTGATCGTCAGTGAGGCGGGCAGAAGTAACAAGGCGGCCAGTGCCGCCGCCGCCCGGCGAAGGCGGCGGCCGGCGGGTGGTCCAGAGTCGATCATTCTCACGCTCCCAACCGTGTGATGACGTATCCCAAGGTCCGTAAGGTGGTCTGGCCCTCGCAGGCGGCGTCGCCGGACTCGAAGCGCTCGCCGGTCGAGTCGTCCCGGCAGGCGTGGACGGGCGTGCTGAGGGCGTTCGGGGGCGGCTGCTCCCACACGTTGCCGATCCAGAACACCGTCGTCGCGCCCTCGCAGGCGCCGCCCACGTCGAGGTACTCGTCGTCGCCCGCGCGGCAGCGGAGCACGCCCCTGGTGCCGGGCTCGTCCCGCAGGGTCATCAGGCCGAGCGAGTTGCCGACCCGGTAGGTGGCGCCCGGCGACCTCGCCTCGGCGACCCGGCCGCGGGGCGGGTCAGGCTGGCTGTACTGGACGAGGTGGGCGTAGGGCAGGGTGTGGCCGAGGAGCCGTTCCTGGGTGTTGCCCTCGCAGTTCGCCGCCGAGGAGTCGAAGGACAGGCCCGTGATCGGGGACCGGCACCGGTACACCGGCATGGTGGCCACGCCCTCCGGCGGCTCGGCGTACACGTCACCGAGCTCGGCCAGCAGGGTGCGTCCCTCGCATGCCGGGTCGGTGGAGGTGAAGGTGTCGACGCCGGCGGCGCAGGAGTACAGCTTGCGGGTGCCCGGGGCGCCCGGCGGCGCGAGCGTGCCGAGCGAGATCTCCAGGTAGTAGCCGGGAGGCACCGCGTGGGTGCTGGTCAGGCGCTCGAAGTCGTGGTCGGTCCACCTGCTGAGCTGGCCGGGGAAGGGCGAGTCCCGGCGCACGACCGGGTTGAGGTACTCCTCGCTGATCTGCTCTCCGGTGCGCACGCCGTTGTACACGTGCACGTTGTCGATGAGCCCCACCCACAGCTCGGCGGGGGCGCCGCCGATCCTGGACCGGCCGATCTGCAGGCCCCCGGTGGACGGCCAGCCGCCGGTGAACGCCACGTCGCCGGAGATCTCGCCGTTGACGTACAGCTGAAGCCGCCCGGCCGCGGCGTCGCGCACCGCCGTGAGGTGCGTCCACTCGCCGGCCACGGCGGGCTCCGCGGACTCCGCCCGGCTGTAACCCGCGCCGTCGGCGTCCGCGGCCGGCACGCTGATGCTCCACCGGCCGCTCTCGATGCGGTACTTCAGCCCGAAACCGCTTCCCCGCACGCCGTCCTGGGTGAGGATCGCGCGGGTGCCGTCGCCTGTCCGGTCGAGCTTGACCCACGCCGAGACGGTGTAGCTGGCCTCGGTGCGCAGGACGGGGGCCGCGGTCGACAGGTAGCCGGCGCCGTCGAGCCGTACCGCGCGGCCGAGCGTGCCGTCCGCCCAGGTGACGGCGCCCGTGGCGGACAACGAGCGGTGGTTGCCCGACAGGTCGGCGCCGGAGTCCTCCAGCGGCCACAGCCCCTCGTCGGCGGTGGGGGCGGTGGCCAGGTCGTGGATCTCGTCCTGGGTGAGCACCCGGTCGTAGAGACGCACCTCGTCGACGCCGCCCGGCCAGTGGTCGACCGCCTTCCCGTCGTGCTTGGCCCGGCCGATCTGCACGGCCCCGTCGTCGTGCCAGGGAGTGGCGTGCGTCGCCGAGGCGGCCTGTGCTCCGTTGACGTACAGGCGCATCTCCTTGCTCGCGACGTCGAACACCCCGGTCAGGTGGGTCCACACGCCGACGGCGGCCCGGCCGGGCGCCACGGCGCGGTCGGTGGGCGGCGACGTCCCGTCCCGTTGCAGCATCGAGAAGGCCCAGCTCCCGCTCTGCGTGTACTGCAGGTAGAAGCCGCTGCCGGTGGCGGCGTCCTGGCTGACCGCCGTGCGGAACTGCCCGTCCGCGCCCTCCAGGCGCACCCACGCCGAGACGGAGAAGCTCTGGTCAGTCCGGACGGCGGAGCCGCCGGAGGCCGCCATGTGGCCGGTGGAGCCGTCCATGCGCAGCGCGTCGCCGTGCCTGCCGGCGCCCCACGCCGCGCCCCTGGGCGCCGAACCGGTGTTGCTCACCGTGCCGTGCCGTCCGCCGCCCGACACGTCCGGCACCCGGATGTCGGAGGTTCTCCCCTCCATCCGCCAGTGGCCGACCGGCGGGGTGCCCCGGCCCACGGCGAAGTGGTACTGCTTGCGGTACTTCAGGTCGGCGACGTTGCCCGCGCGGTCCATGCTCTGCACGTACAGGTCGTAGGGGCGGGCGCCGGACGGCGTCAGCAGCACGGTGGCGCTGCCGCCCGGCCGGTCGGCGTTGACGAACGCGGGCGGGGCGTCGTCCAGCTGGTACCTGAAGCGGGTGACGTCCGGGACGCCGTTCGCCGACAGGACGAAGGCCGCCGTCCGGCCGGCCGCCCCGCCGATGTCGTCCTCCGGATAGGTGACCGAGCTGACGTGCGGCATCCGGTCGGGCGCCTGCTGGTCCACCGTCACGTCGCACCACTGGCTGTACGGCCCCCAGTCCAGGCCGTCCGAGACCCGGGCCCGATAGGCGATCTTGCTGCCGTGGGCGAAGGCCCCGCCCGGGAGGGTGATGCTGAACGGGCTGCCGGACGGCTTCGACAGCGTGGTCGTCTCGCCCTTCTTCGCGCCGTGGCGGACGTACCACTCGAACTGCACCGCGACCGGGAGGCCGTCGGGGTCCGCCGCCGTGGCCCGCAGCGTCGGCGTGGCGGTGTAGACGTACGGCTCGTTCGGCTCGACGGCGCACCCGCGGTTCTCGGCCGACAGGCCGGTGGGCGCGCCGGGTACCCGGTTGTAGCCGACGACCAGCGAGGCGCTGGAGGCGAACCGCTTCCAGCCCCACCCGTCGTTCTCGTCGCCCGCCAGCACCGCCACGGTGGTCGTGGGATTGGCGTTGTAGACGGAGTTGCGCACCGCGAGGACGGAGTCGAAGCCCAGGTTGCGGGCGGGGCAGGCGGAGCCGTAGCCGTAGGCGACGTTGTGGCTCTGCAGCACCGGGCCACGCCAGGGCTGGTTGTTCCAGGTCAGGCCGCTGTCCACTCGCCCGGCCTCCTGGGCGTAGACCCACCTGGGCTCGCATGAGTAGGAGTGCACCACGGGGATGTTGAACTCCGCGCTGCGCACGACCGCGCCGAACAGGGACGAGACGTCGAACTGGAAGTAGGTGCGGGCCACCTGGACCTTCCCGCAGGTGGAGTCGATGCACCGGCCGGCCTTCGCGAAGCCGTCGCCGTCCCCGCCCCAGGCCCTGGTGTCGTCCAGCCCCTTGTAGACGTTGCCCCAGCCCGAGGGGCCTCTGCCCCAGTCAGGGTCGATGTAGAGGGGGAACCGGGCCTCGGGGTCGGCGAGCAGTTCCTTGTCGGGGATGAGCGTGAGGTGGCCGGCGCCGACCTTGACCGCCACGTCGGCCCGCCTGCCGCCGGATCCGGCCGCGGCGCGGGCCGTCGCGCCGGCTGAGGCGTCCCACATGGTCGCGGGCGTGGCCTGGAAGGCGACGCCGCCGTCCGCGCCGGTGGCCACCAGCGCGCCTGTCCCGGTCACGCCTACCGTGACGCCGCTCGTCCGCAGCCCGAACCTGATCTCGGCGAGCCGCGGGTCGCGGGCGGCCTTCGCCGTCCTGACGACCAGGACGTGGGAGAAGCCGCGCGGCGTCGCCCGCACGACGAGGTCCACCTCGGGGAGCACCTCGCGGTAGGTGGCGGTGTCCCCGTCGAGGACCGGCTCGGGCAGCGGCGCGGGCCAGGCCAGCTCGATCCTTGCGTCCCCGTCGCCGAAGCGGACCAGCGGGCCGTCGCCGCCGCCGCTCAGCCGTAACGGCGTGGCGGCCACGGCCGGTGTCACGCCGCCGTCCCCGGTGACGCTCAGGTCGAGGTCGAGCGGGGCCCATTCGCCGTCCTTACGGCCCCTGACGGGCTCCGCGCTCAGCTCCGCGGTGAGGGTGCCGTCCGGGTTCGCGTACACCATGCGGTCGGGGCCGGTCTCCTCCGGCACCACGACGCGCTCGCCCGAGGCGCGCGCCCGTTCCGCCGGCGACGGGTCGCGTGCCCGCCGGTCCTCGCTCGTCACCGGCGCGGCGGCGGCGGGGCGTGTGATCGCCGGGACCGCCAGCAGCGCCGGGATCAGTAACCAGGACAGGAAGATTCGCCATGAAGTCATGTGACCCCCGCTTCGAGACCGCTCCGGCGCATGCGGGCGGAACGGTCGGTTGATTCGGTGAGTGGTGTACCAGCCGTCGCGGGAGCGCTCTGCCGTTCGGCGGATGAGGCCCCCGTAGCCCCGCGAAAGGTCTGCCGTTCGGCGGATGAGCCCGATGCTAGGCCGTTCCTAAAATTGTC
The DNA here is from genome assembly GCF_008086045.1 of Nonomuraea sp. PA05. Lineage (GTDB taxonomy): Bacteria > Actinomycetota > Actinomycetes > Streptosporangiales > Streptosporangiaceae > Nonomuraea > Nonomuraea monospora. The sequence goes on from NZ_VSEY01000031.1 coordinate 37,494, forward strand.
CGAAACAGCCGCTGACCAGCGCCGGACAATGCCGATCTCCGAGGCCGGGCGATCAATGCGGCGGGGTGCTGACCGGTTCAGGGAGCCGAAGTCTGGGGGGCGCGGGGCATGAACGCGGAACGACGGGCGGGCCGGCCGGAAGGGTCGATCGATCCCGACGCGGGGCCGGCGGAGCGCTTCGCCTGGGAGCTACGGCGATTACGCCGGGAGGCGGGCTCTCCCGGCTACCGGCTCCTGGCCAAGCGGGCGCACTACTCCCCGAGCACGCTCGCCGAGGCGGCGCAGGGCAGGCGGCTGCCCACCCTGGAGGTGGCCCTGGCCTACGTCGAGGCGTGCGGCGGGAACCGGGCGGAATGGACGGCCCGCTGGCAGGCCGCCGCCGGCCTCGTGTCCGCGGCCATGCCGCCCATGGCCGGCGAGGAGTGCCCCTATATGGGGCCGGCGGCCTTCCAGGAGCGGGACGCCGACTGGTACTTCGGCCGCGGCGAGCTCGTGGCGGCGCTCACCCGGCAGGTCACGGACGCGGACGGGTCAGGGCTGACGGCGGTGTTCGGGGCGTCGGGCAGCGGCAAGTCGTCCCTGATCAGAGCCGGTCTGCTGCCCGCCCTGCCGCCGGAGTGGCGCGCTGTCGTGCTCACCCCTTCGAAGCATCCCCTCACCGAGCTGGCGACCGCTCTCGCGCCGCTGACCGGCGCGGACGCGGCCGGCGATCCGGACGGGACTCCGGACTGGACTCTGGACGGGAGCCGGGTGCTGCTGGTGATCGACCAGTTCGAGGAGACGTTCACGCTCTGCGCGGACGCCGCCGAACGCGCGGCGTTCATCCGGGCCGTCGTGCGGGCGGCTCAGGGCGGCCCGCGGGTCGTCCTCGCGGTGCGGGCCGACTTCTACGCCCACTGCTCCGGCGTCCCCGAGCTCGTGGCCGCGCTGCGCGAGGGCACGCAGGTGCCGATCGGCGCTCCCGGCGAGGCCGAACTGCGCGACATCATCACCGGCCCGGCGGCCAAGGCGGGCGTCGCGGTGGACGACGACCTGGTCGTGACGCTGATCGCGGACGCCGCCGACCGGCCGGGCGCGCTGCCCCTGCTGTCCCGCGCGCTGCGCGAGACCTGGCGCCGCCGGGAGGGCCCCGTCCTGCGCCTGGCGGACTACCGGGCGGGCGGCGGGGTGCGCGGAAGCATCGCTCAGGCCGCCGAGGCGACCTACCTCAGTGGTGACGCCGCCCGCCGGCGGGCGATGCGCGCGGTCTTCCTCCGGCTGACCGCGCTCGGGGAGGGCACGCAGGACACCCTGCGCCGCGTCGCCCGCACCGAGCTGAGCGGCGTCGCGTCCGTGCCCGGGATGGACGACCTGCTGGAGGACCTGGCCCGCGCCCGGCTGATCGTCCTGGACCGGGAGACGGTGGAGGTGGCGCACGAGGCGGTGATCTCGGCGTGGCCCCGCTTGCGGAGCTGGCTGCTGGACGGCCGCGCCGACCTGCGCCTGCACCGCGACCTGACCCGGGCCGCTACCACCTGGCAGGAGCTCGGCCGCGACCGTGGCGCGCTGCTGCGCGGCGCCCGGCTCGCCGCCGCGCGGGCCTGGGCCGACCGGCGGCCGGAGGACCTCAACGACCTGGAGGCCGGCTACCTCGCCGCCAGCGCCACGGCCGACCGGAGGCGTGGGCGGCTGGCCCGGCAACTGGTCGCGACCATGGCCGGGCTCCTCGTGGTCGCCGTGGTCGCCGCGGTGACGGCCCTGCGCGTGCAGGCGTCGGCCCAGGACCAGCGGGACGTCGCCCTGTCGGAGAAGGTCGCCGGGGAGGCAGCCGCCCTGCGGAAGGTGGACCCCGCGCTGGCGGCGCAGCTCAGCCTGGCCGCCTACCGCCTGTCGCCGACGGTGGCCGCCCGGAGCAGCCTGATGAGCGGGTTCGCGGCGCCCTTCGCCACCCGGCTCGCCCTGAACGTCAACACCGTCGCCTTCACCGGGCGGACGATGGCGACCGGGGGCGACGACCGCGTCATCAGGCTGTGGGACGTGAGCGCCCCGCACCGCCCCGTCCTGCTCGCACAGCTGCCGGGCCAGCCCGGGGACGTCGAGTCGCTCGCGTTCGCGTCCGGCGGCCGCACCATGGTGAGCGCCACCTACGACGGCGAAGTGCGGCTGTGGAACGTGACAGAGCCGCGCCGCCCCACCCGGCTCGCTGCCTTCCGCGCCCATGACGAGGCGGTCTTGCGGGCGATGCCGACGCCTGACGCGCGCACCGTCCACACCGTGAGCGCCGACGGGACCGCCCGCGTGTGGGACGTCTCCCGGCCCGACCGGCCGGTGCGGCTGGCCGAGCTCACCGGCCACGCGGCGGGCATCCTCACGGCGGCGCTCAGCTCCGACGGCCGCACTCTCGTCACCGGCTCCGCGGACGGCAGGACCCGGATCTGGGACGTCGCGGACCCGCGCCACCCGGCGCCGCTGGCCTGGCTGCCCCGGCGCGAGGGCCAGGTCACCGGGGTGGCCCTCGCGCCGGACGGGCGGACGCTCGCCGTGTCCGGCCACGACCAGGAGGTCGCCCTGTGGGATCTCGCCGACCGCGGCGAGCCGGTCGCGCTGGCCAGGCTCAGCGGACACGCGGCGCCCGTTCAGGTGGTCGCGTTCAGCCCGGACGGGCGGACGGTGGCCAGTGGCGGCTGGGACTTCACGGTACGGCTGTGGGACGTCTCCGACCGGCGCCGCCCCCACCCCTCCACCACGGTCTCCGGGCACACCGGCACCATCTGGGGGCTCGCCTTCAGCCCGGACAGCGGCCACCTCGTCTCCGGGGGCGCGGACGAGGCCGTCCTGGTGACCGACGTGCCGGGGGCCGTCCTGGCCGGGCACGGCGGCGCGCTGTCGACCGCCGACCTCAGCCCCGACGGGCGCACGGCCGTCGTGGGCAGCGAGGACTTCTCCGCGCGGCTGTGGGACGTGCGCGACCCCGGCCGCCCCGCGCCGCTCGCCCTGCTGAACGGCCACACCGCCCAGGTCAAGGCGGTCGCGTTCAGCCACTCGGGCCGGCTGGTCGCCACCGGCGGCATCGACGGCCGGGTGCGCCTGTGGGACGTCGCGGATCCGCGGCGGCCCGCCCTGCTCGGGCGGTTCGAGACCGCCGGCGACGTCCGGACCCTCGCCTTCCTGCGAGGCGACGCGCTCCTGGCGACCGGCGGCGGCAGCGCGCCCGGGGCCGAGCTGTGGCACGTGACGGACCCGCGCCGCGTCCGGCGAGCCGGCGTGCTCAAGGAGAACATGGGGGTGCCGGCCCTCTCCGCGAGCCCGCACGACCCGTTGCTCGCGGTCGTCCAGGACCGCGACGTGCACCTGTGGAACCTCGCCGACTCGCGCGCCCCGGCGCGGGTGGCCCGCTTCGCCGCGCACCCGTCCACGGTGCGCCAGGCCGTCTTCAGCCGGGACGGCCGCACTCTGGCGACGGCCGGACTGGACGGCACCGCCCGCCTATGGGACGTCGCCACCCCCGCCAGGCCCCGCCTGCACGCCACCTTGTCCGGGCACGTCGGCGGCGTGCAGTCGGTCGCGCTCAGCCCCGACCGGAGTGCGCTCGCGACGGCGGGCATGGACGGCACGGTACGGCTGTGGCAGGTGCCCGCCACGGGCCGGCCTGAGCTGCGCGCGGTGCTGTCCGGGCACGGCGACCGGGTGCACGCCGTCACCTTCGGCCCCGACGGCCGCACCCTGCTCACCGCCGGTGAGGACCGGACGGCCCGCCTGTGGCCGACCGATCCTGAGCGGGTGGCGGCGCAGGTGTGCGCGCTGGCCCATCCTCGCATCACGGCCGGCGATTGGGCGCGATTCCTGCCGGGCATCGACCATCGCCCCCTGTGCGACCCCGCCACCCCCTGAACAGGCCGCTTGCGCGCGCTCCCGGCCCGCATCATCGTCAACGTCGGGGGCTCGCGAAGGATCGCTCCTGCCCGTTCGATGACCGGGAGAACCGGCATGCCGACACCATCCGGCGAACGCCACGCCAAGGCCGACTCCGCACGCCGCAGAACGGTGGGCGCGGTGGTGATCGGCCATTTCATCGAGGTCTACGACATGGCCCTCTACGGGCTCTTCGTGGCCCCCATCTCGACGGCCTTCTTCCCGGCGGGCAACGCGGAGGCCGCGCTGATCGCGACCTTCGCGGTCTTCGGCGTCTCCTTCCTGTCGAGGTCGGCGGGCAGCCTGTTCTTCGGGGTGATGGCCGACCGGGCGGGCAGGCGTACCGCGATGATGACGTCGATCCTGCTCATCGGGCTGGCGACCGCTGGCATCGGCCTCATCCCCACCTACGAGGCGGCGTCGCTGCTCTCCCCGGTTCTGCTCGTCCTGTGCAGGCTTGTGCAGGGGTTCGCCTCGGGCGGGGAGGCCACGGTCGCCCCGGTGTTCCTCGGCGAGTACGCCTCACGGAGGCGGCGCGGGTTCCTGACGTCGTTCATCTCCGCCGCCGGGAACCTGGGCACCCTGGCCGCGGCCGCCACGGGCGTCGTGATCGGCCTGGCCGTGGACGCGAGCACGTTCGACGCCTGGGGGTGGCGGGTGGCGTTCCTGATAGCCGCGCCGCTGGCCCTCGTGGGCCTGTACTTCCGCTTCGGGCTGCGGGAGCCGCCGGCGTACGAGGCGGCGCGTGCGGGGGTGCGCAACGCCTCGATCGGGACGGCGCTGCGGCGGAGCTGGCGCATGATCCTACGCGTGAGCTGCGTCGGCGCGCTCGGCACCACCTTCTACATCATGTTCGTCTACTACCCGACCTACCTCGTCCGGGAGAGCGGCCTGTCGGCCGGACAGGCCCGCGCGGTGCCGCTGATCCTCATCTCGACGCTCGTGGTGTTCAACCCGCTGGCGGGGCTGCTCGGCGACCGGTTCGGGCGGCGGGTGCCGCTCGTGCTGGGCGGGCTGGCGTCCATGTTGCTCGTGCTGCCCGGCTTCCTGGTCGCCCGCAGCGGCGGCTTCACGGCGGCCGTGCTGGGCGGCATGCTCATCCTGGTGAGCGTCCCGCTGTGCCTGGGCGCGATCCACGCCGCGGCGATGGAGTTCTACCCGACCGAGGTACGGGCGACGGCGGGCGGCATCGCGTGGACCATCGGCGCTTTCGTCTTCTCCGGCCTGCCGCCCCTGGTCGTCAACGTGCTGACCACACGGGCCGGCCTGCCGCTGTCGCCGGCGTTCGTGATCATGGGGACGGCGGCGATCGGGATCGTCGCCGCGTGGGGGCTGCCGGACAGCCGGAGGATCCGGCTGGAGTCCGTGGAAACGTCGATCAGGGAGCAGCGGGAAGCCGCGGCGCCCGGCTGACCGCCAAGGCGGCCTCCGGTCAGGGAGCGCTCGCGAACACCTCGTAGTGCTCCACCGTGGTCTCCCTGTCCACGAGGAACCCGTCGTCGGCCGGGTAGAACACCGCCCGCGCGGGATCGTCGCCCGCGAACGCCCTGATCGCCTCCCACGACTCCCAGAACGAGACCAGGAAGAACTCGGTCCTGCCGCCCTCGACGTCGCGTCGCGTGAACTGCGCGCCCCGGTTCCCCGGCGTGCTGGTATATCCCTTGAAGCCGGTTTCGAGCAGGTACTTCTCGTAGGCGGCCGCCTGGGAGGTCCGGGTCCATCCTCGCCACGTTCGCATGATCACACCATCCATGATGCCGCCTGAGCGGTGTCACGTCACCGGGGCTCAGCCCGTACCCCAGATCGGCCGTTCGGGGTCGGCGGCAGGCAGCTTCGACAGGGTCGCGGCGAGAACGGCCCAGTCGGCCACCCGCACGTTGTCCGCCATGAGCCGCAGGCGTGCGGCGATCTCGTGGTGAGCGTCGAGCAGCACGTCGATCGCCTCGATGATCTGGCCGGTCACCGCCTCGTACCCGCTGCCGCCGCCCTGCCCCTTCAGGAACGTCGCGCCCTCCTGGGTGCCGCCCCAGAAGTCGCCGATGGCGTTCAGGTCCTCGGCCGCCGCGGCGACGAACCCGCGCAGGTCGCTCCGCTCGGTCTCGAACGCGGTCGCCGCCGACCGGAACGGTTTCTGGTGGACCTCCATGCCGTCCTCCTCATCCTCCGGCCGGCTTGTGCGCCATGGTGAAGTACAGCAGCACCCGGCTCAGGGTCTGCTCCCAGGTGGGGACGAGCTCCGTGCCCGACTGCCCGTTCAGCGCCTCGTACGTGGGGCCGTACCCGGCCGATCCGCCGGCCAGGCGGCTCAGGAAGTACTGAACGTCCGGATTCGAGGTCGCCTTCCTGGCCAGGGGCATCGCCGCGTCGAACACCCCGTAGAAGGCGACCGACGCGGCGAACTCCTTCACCGCCTGAGTCGCGTTCTCGCCGAACGAGCCGGGGTCCTCGCCGCGCAGCGCCTTGACGCCCGCAACGACGCCCACGTCCCCCACCGCGAAGAAGACGCTGCCGATCGAGTACTCCGTCAGCTTGCTCAGCACGATCTTGGCGATGCTGTGCTCCAGCAGCTTCGCCAGCAGCCGCGCCTGCGCCCGCCGGATGAGGATCTGCGTGATCTGGTACGCCCAGCCCGCCTGCCAGGGGAAGGTGGTGATGAAGACGAAGCTCGCCAGGTTGGCCAGGGCCAGCGTCCAGTACGCGTCCCTGGCCGCCTTGAGCGTCTCGGCGAACTCGTCGCAGGCCGTGCCGTTGTCGCGGCACCGCTTGGCGAGCCTGGCGGTGAACGCGTTCTCCTCGGCCTGCGGGTAGAGCGCGGCCGTCACCGTCTTCTTGAACTCCTCCACCCCGGCCCCGTCGTTCCCGCGCCACACCGACTGCGCGGCGGAGTAGGTGTGGTCCGGGCTCTGCTCGATCCGGTCGGCCAGACGCTTCCAGACGGCGCCCGCCTGGCGCGCCCTGTCCGGATCGCCCTCGGGGTAGGGCGTGGCGAGCATCTCGAACACGAAGGCCGCGATGCCCAGAGTTCCCAAGCCGTAGATGCTCGCGCGGCCGGGGCTGACGTTCAGCGCCACCGGGTCCCGCCCGTGCCGTCCCCGTTCAGCGGCGTCCCGGCGATGAACGGCGCCACCATGTCGTTCGCCTCCCGCTCGGCGGCGCGCGCCGCCCGCCCGGCGGCCTCCAGGATCGCCGCCGCGAGCTCGTCGGAGCCGAGCCGCATCGCGCGGGGATCGATGCTCAGCCCGGCCAGCGCGCCGGTCTGCGTCACCGTCACCACCACGCGCCCCCCGGCCGCCTCGCCCCGGCCCACGACCAAGGTGATCTGGTCGCGCAGGCCCTCGATCGCCGTCAGCTCCTGGCGGAAGCCCTTCAGCAGCCGGTCCAGCTCTGGGTCGCCGGCGGTGCTGAACGGCTCCGTCGGTGGTGTCATGCCGCCTCCCGGTTGTTCGAGCGAAGAACACAATATACCGTTAAAACAGAGCGGAAATAGAGGTTGTTAGATCTTCCGGAAACCGGCGGGCGGTCTCCTCGGTCCATACGGGCGGGCCCCGCTTCGGCGAGGCGTTGCGCATCGTGCAGGCGGCACTGGCGACGGCGAAGCCCGCGCGGCGAACCGGCCCGTAGGGGTTCCCGCGGTGGTGAGCGTGCCTGGACGGGTCATCCCGTCGTGGTGGAGTGGGCCTGGGCGGGTCAACCTGCTGCGGTACGCCGCCGTGCGCATACCGCACGGGTTGTAGCCGCGCTCATCCGAACGAGTGATGAGCGACCCGGCCGGTCGCGGCTACCATGCGTCGATGCGCGCAAAGGTGCTGTCGTCTCTCAGACGGCTCGCCGTGATGAACCCCTTCCTCTCCGATCTGCTGTTGTGCATCCTCATCACCACCGTCACCCTGACGTTCGGCCTGGTCCTGGGCGGCGGATCGGCCGATCCGGGCTACGCGCGGCGCCCGATGGACCCGGCCGGCGTGCTGCTGACCCTGGTGGTCAATCTGGCGCCGGCCTGGCGGCGGCGTGCCCCGGTCAGCGTGCTGGTGATCTCGTGCGCCGCCTCGATCGTCTTCCACGCCGCCGGTTACGACGCCCGGCTCAACGGGGTGGCGCCGCTGCTGGCGCTCTACACCGTGGCAGGGAAGCGACCGCCCGCCGAGTCCGTGCCGTACGTCCTGCTCCCGGTCGCGGCGCTGTGGCACACGGCGTTCCTCGGCCCGGCGGAGTTCCTGTGGCCGAACCTGGCACAGACGAGCGTCATGCTCGCCATCGCGTGGACGTTCGGCAACAGCACCAGGATGCTGGTGGAGCGCAACAGGCGCCTGGCCGGCCTCAGCGAGCGGCTGCGGCAGGAGCAGGAGGACAGAGCGCGGCGCGCCGTGACGGAAGAGCGGGTGCGCATCGCCCGCGAGCTGCACGACGTGGTCGCCCACCACATGTCGGTGATCGTGATCCAGGCGGGCCTGGCCCGGTACGTCCTCGGCTCCGATCCGGCCACCGCGCGCGGCGCCCTCACCACCATCGCCGACACCGGCAGCGAGGCCATGGCGGAGATGCGACGCCTGCTGGCCATCCTGCGCATCGACCTCAACGACGACACGGGCGACAGCGGGGACGACGACATGGAGGGTTACGATCCCGCGCCCGGTTTGCAGCGGCTCGACCAGTTGGTGGAGCGGCTGCGGTCGGCGGGCCTGCCGGTCGAGGTGGAGATCACCGGCCTGGTACGCCCGCTGCCGCCCGGCATCGACCTGTGCGCGTACCGCGTCGTGCAGGAATGCCTCACCAACGTGCTCAGGCACGCGGGCCCCGCCACGGCCCGGGTCTTCCTGCACTACGGCGCCGAGCTGGAGCTGCGCGTCACGGATGACGGGCGCGGCGCGGACGCCGTCCGGCACGAGGACGGCCATGGCTTGATCGTCATGCGCGAACGCGTCAAGCTCTACAAGGGAACGGTCGCGGCCGGGCCGCAGCCATCGGGCGGGTTCGAGGTCGTGGTCACCCTGCCCTTACCCCTGCCCCTGCCGCCCGCTCACCCCCCTCAGACAGACGGTAAGCCGAAAACATGATCAAGGTACTCGTCGTCGACGACCAGATTCTCGTCCGCGCAGGTCTGGCGGCGCTGCTGCGCGCGGCGCCCGGCATCGACGTCGTCGGAGAGGCGGCGACCGGTGAGGAGGCCATCGCGCAGGCGGCTGCCACGCGGCCCGACATCATCCTCATGGACATCAGGATGCCGGGCATGAACGGCGTGACCGCCACCGGGCACATCCTGTCCGCGTGCGGCGAGCCCCGGCCCCGCGTGCTCATCCTGACCACGTTCGACCTGGACAAGTACGTCTACGACGCGCTGCGCATCGGCGCCTCGGGGTTCCTGCTCAAGGACACCCCGCCGGAGCGGCTCATCGCCGCCGTGCACACCGTCGCCGCGGGCGACATGCTCTTCGCCCCGAGCGTCACCCGGCGGCTGATCGAGGCTTACACCACGCACGCCGACCCGCACGCCGGCCCGCCCGCCGCGCTGCTCTCCCCCGCCCTGCACCCGCTCACCGCCCGCGAGGTGGAGGTGCTGAAGCTGGTCGGGCGGGCGCTGTCGAACGCGGAGATCGCCGCCCGGCTGCGTGTCAGCGAGGCCACCGTCAAGACCCACCTGAACCGGACGATGGCGAAGCTCAACCTCTCCAGCCGCGCGCAGATCGTGGCGCTGGCGTACGAGTCCGGCCTCATCGTCCCAGGCTGGGAAGGCTCCGCACGCACCTGAGGCGATCACCGCGCGCGCCTGAGGCGATCTTCGGCTGGCGCGGCGGGACGTCCCCGCCGTAGCGTTCGACCATGATCCGGCGAGCCCTGGACTGGTGGAGCGAGCATCCTCAGCTCGCCGACGCGCTGCTGGCCGCCGCGGCCTGCACGTTCCTGCTGGTGGAGGTGCCCTACAGCGAGCACACCATCGCCGACCCCGGCCGCCTGCCGGTGACGTTCTGGGGCGACCTGCTGGCCTACGCGAGCCTGGCCCTGCGGCGCACGTACCCGGTGCAGGTGCTGGCTCTGGTGTGGGCGCTGTGGTTCGCGGGCGGCCGGTGGGACATCTGGGCGGAGTGGAACGCCGCCTGGTCGGAGCTGAGCACCCCGACCGCGCTCATGCTCGCGCTCTACACCGCGGGCCGGTGGACGTCGTCGAGCCTGCCGGTCGTCTTCCTGGCGGGCACGCTGCTGCCGGCGCTCGTGACGGTGACGGCCGGGCCGGTGACCGCCGCGCCCCCAGACGACCTGTACGTGGTGTCGTTCGTGACGTGCGCGGCGGCGTGGGGGCTGGGCAGGCTGCGGCGTTCCGAGGCCGAGGCGGTGGCGCGCGCCGCGGCCCGCGCCGAGGAGAGCAAGGCCCAGGCGGCGCTGGCCGAGCAGCGCATGCGCATCGCCCGCGAGCTGCACGACATCGTGGCGCACAACGTGAGCGCGATGGTGATCCAGTCGTCGAGCGCGGGCGTCGCGCTGCTGAACGACGACAGGGCGGCGGCGGGCGCGGCCGTCGAGGCGATCGGGCACGTGGGCCGCACGGCGCTGGCCGAGCTGCGGATGCTGCTCGGCGTGCTGCGGGAGGGCCCGGCGATGCCGCAGCCGGGGATCGAGGCGATCGGCGAGATGGCCGAATGGCTGCCCCTCGACGTGCGATTACGCGTCGAGGGCGGCCCTCGCGAGGTGCCGCCCGAGGTGGGGCGGGCGGCGTACCGGATCGTGCAGGAGGCGTTGACGAACACGCTCAAGCACGCGGAGAAGGACGCCGCCGCGGAGGTGGTGCTGCGTTACGCGGCGGACGGGCTGCACATCCAGGTCACCGACGACGGCGGCGGGGGCGCGGAGCGCGGGCGGGGCGGGGCGGGCGGGTACGGACTGATCGGCATTCACGAGCGCGCCGAGGGGCTCGGCGGGACGGCGTCGGGGGCGCCGCTGCCGGAGGGCGGGTTCAGGGTCGAGGTGTGGCTTCCGTGGGGGTGAGCGCCCGGGCGGCGACCGCCCGGGCGCTCATGCTCAGCCTCCTGGGTGGTAGGACTCCCAGACGAAGCCGCGCATCTTCTCCTGGAACCAGCTCACCGGGTTACGCAGCCGCTTGGACACCGTCCTGCCCCGTTCGGCGGTGACGCCCACGGGGAGCTGGCCCGCGGTCGCGTGGTGCAGGCTCTGCGACACGCCGTAGGTGACGTCGGCGCCGCCGCCCTTGAGGTTGCCCTTGCTGTCGGTGACCGCGTAGCCGCCGCCTCCCCAGCCCTTCTTGGACTCGTACTCGGCCCCGTAGTAGGCGTCCCAGGTGCCCGGTTTGGTGGCCAGGCCCTCGATGGTGGTGTGCTTGTAGAACAGGCCGCCGCTGGCCTCGGCGCCGACCGAGGTGGACATGCCGGTCTTGTAGGTGCCGGCGAGGCCCACGCCCTTCCTGTCGAAGACCAGGCACCCCTCCACGCTGAAGGCCGCGGTCAGCTTGATCCCGAGCCCGCCGCACAGGCCGATGGTGCCCTTCTTCGGTTTGGCCGGCGCCGGCGGCTTGGCCGGTTCCGCCGGTGGCCTGGGGGTCAGGTCGGGGATGCCGGGCTGCCGCAGCAGCGGTTTCTGCCCCGGCGCGACCGGCCCTTGGAGGAAGGCTCGCTGGCGGGCGGCGACGTACCAGTTGCTGACCGCCAGGTAGAAGCGGCTCGTGAAGATGTTCAGGTACACGTGCACCAGGTACAGGTTCTGCCGCATGAGGTAGTTGTAGTTGCCGTACCGCACCCAGAACTGGCGGTAGCCGAGCAGGTAGTAGTTGACGTAGGGGAAGCGGCCGTCCGGGTCGGACATGGTGGCAGGGTTGTTGTCGGCGTAGTTGTAGCCGTTCATCTGCTGCGAGCGGCCCATCTCGATCTCCGGGTCCACGGAGATGAAGCGGCCGGTGTTCGGGTCGTAGCCGCGCGCGCCGAGCGTCGTCAGGTCGGTGGTGGAGTCGACGATGCCGCCGACGAAGCCCTTCTCGTTGCCCGCGGGCCACTGGCCCTTGCTGGCCCGCAGCTGGCCGAACGGGGTGTAGCGGCGGCGGCTCAGCGAGCCGTCGGTCGCGTTGATGGCCAGCTCGGCGGTGCCGTGGTGGTCGTTGACGAGGAAGGTGACGCCCTGGCCGGTGCGCATGGCGTTGCGGTGGTAGCGCACGGCCTTGGCCACGCTCTGCCCCTTGTCCAGGCGCACCTCCATGTCGGGCAGGTAGAGGGTGGTGCCGGCCGGGTCGCGGCGCAGCAGCCGCTCACCGTCGGCGGTGTAGAGGAAGGTGGTTTCTCCCTTCTTGTCGTCGACGACCTTCACCAGCTCGCCTTCGGCGTCCCAGTGGAGCGTCTGGTTGCCGGAGGAGGTTCTGCGCTCGGTGGTGTTGCCGACCGGGTCGTAGCCGTAGGACTCGGCGTCGCCGCTCACGTCGGCGAGCTGGTGTCCCCGGTACTTGGGGTCCACGCCGGGGTTGCCGGCGTAGCGGTAGCCGCGCGTGGCGCTCTGTACGCCGCCGGCGGGCCCGGCGGCGTAGTGGGTCTCCCCCGTCCGGTTGCCGGCGTCGTCGTAGGCGTAGTTCACCCGGTACGGCGCGGGCCCGCCGATCGTGGCCTGGCCGGGGTCGGCCGCGCAGGTGGCGCCCTCCTGGGTCCAGGCGTCGATCAGCCGTTGCAGGTCGTCATAGCGGAAGCACTGGTTGTCGACCCCGTCCCTGGAGGTGTCGACGGCCTGCAGCAGGTTGCCCGAGTCGGTGTAGCGGTACTCGACGCTGCGGTCGGTCCCGGCCGTGCCGGCGTGCGCGGTGGTGGCCTTCTGCAGCCGCTGGGTGCCGTACTCGTAGCTGAAGGTCTGGTCCACCTGCTTGCCGGCGGCGCCGATCGACAGCCGCTGGCCGATCTGCTTGCCGGTCTTGGTGTAGTCGACGCCGACGAGGTAGGTCGAGAGGTTGGAGCCGGTCGCGACGAGCCGGCCGAGGTCGTCGTAGGTGAAGGCGGTGGTCTCGGCCGGCAGGTCGCCGGCGGCCGGGCTGCTCGCGGCCCTGACGCTGCCGTCGAGGTTGTAGGTGGTGTCGAAGACGTAGCCGCCGTCGGGGGCGAGCGCTCCTTCGCTGCCCGGCAGCAGGACGCGCTTGCGCGTGGGCCTGTTCAGGTTGTCGTAGATGTCGACCTGAGTGGTGTACCTGGCCGTACCGACGATGCGGGTGGCGCTGGTGAGCTGGCCCTTGCGGACGGTGTCGTAGACCCATTCGGCGACCTTGACGCCGGGGCTCGCCGTGGTGGCGTCGTACAGGCCGGTTCTGCGGCCGGTGCCGTCGTAGGTGACCGACAGCTTCTTGCCGCGGGCGTCCTCGGTGGAGATGAGCTGGTCCACGTCGTTGTAGCTGAACTTGGTGACGCCCTTGTCGGGGTCGGACGTCTGGATCTTGCGTCCGCGCAGGTCGTAGGTGGTGGTCCAGACGTGGTCGCCGGGCCCGGTGACCGAGGACTCCAGCCCGCGGTGGTCGTAGCGGAACCGGGTGGCGACGTAGCCGCCGGCGCGGTGCTCGCGCACCTCGGTCCTGCGGTCGTGGGCGTCGGTGAAGGTGGTGACGGGCGTGCCGCCCGCCGGTGGGGTCACCCTGGTCCAGTTCCCGCCGTACTCGTAGCGGGTGCGCCACTTCTCCTGGGCGTCGCTGCTGCCCACCAGCAGCCGCTCGGCCGTCGCGCGGCCCTGGCCGTCGTACTCGTGGACGTGCTGGGTCTCGATCTTGCCGGGGTCGGCCACGCCGAAGACCTCGGGTCTGGGCTCGCCGTCGGCGTAGTAGCTCTCGTAGGTGCGGTCCACCTGGCCGGCCGCGTTGTAGAAGGTGTCGGAGACGAGCCGGCCCTTGGTGGCGCCGTCGCGGCCCGCCGCCTGGAGCTGCCGTTGCCGCAGCCACCCGTCGAACAGCGTGTACGACTGTTCCTGGCCGCCTTCGGCGGTGAGCGACTTGGTGGAGACGGCCACCACCGCGTTCGGCCGGATGAGGTAGTCGTACTCCTTGTCCGGCACGGCGGAGGCGGGCCGGTTGCCCAGCCACACCTTGGTCAGGTGGCCGGCGGCGTCGTACTGGACGGTGGTGGTCCTGCCGCCGGCGTCGGTGTCGCTGACGGGGCTGCCCCACGCCGGGTCGAGCACCTTGACGGTGGTGTGCGCCGTGGCGGCGTCGCCGGGCGTCGCGGGCGGGCCGCTCACCTCGACCTTCGTGGTCAGGCCGTGGGTCTGGGTGTACTTCGTGGTGGTGGTCCGGCCCGCCGCGTCGGTGACCGTGACGGGGCGGCCGTAGGCGTCGTACGTGGTGCGGGACGCGGCCAGGGGTGTCACCGCGGTGGCCGTGGCCTCCTTGGCCTTCTCCACCAGGGTGGCGTCGCCCAGGGTCGGCGCAGCCTTGAAGGCGCCGTTGTCGTAGTAGGTGCGCTCCTCGGAGATCAGGTCCTTGGCCAGGTCGGGGGTGTCGGCGCAGCGCCGTGCCACGGTCCTGACCTGGGCGGGCTTGGCGAGCACGCGGGCGCCGTCGGCGGTGAACGTCGTGGTGACGCACTTCTCGTCGCCGGTGACGGCGGTGTCGCCCTCGTCGTCGGTCTGGGCGGGCGCGCCGGTGGTGAGGTTGAACGCGGTGACGCTCGACCTGGTCGCCCGCCAGCCGTCGTCGAGCTTCTTCAGGCCGCGGGTGCCGGCGACGCCGCTCAGGTTGGCGGTGACGGTGATGCTGCCCTTGTCGATCGTGCGGGTGCGTGAGGCGGTCTGGTGGTGCCAGGGCCTGTTCATGCTCTTGCTGACGGGCTCGCCGCCGGCCCTGTCGTAGGTGATCGTCTTGAGGGTGAGGCCCTGCAGCGACTCGTGGTCGGGGTAGGAGCCGCCCTCGCCGTCGCTGACGGTGACCTTCTTGGTGCCGCCGTCGGCGTTCAGGCGGTCGCCGTCCATGCCCTGGAAGAACCAGTGGTCGGTCTGGGACGGGGCGGCGCTGGTGGCGCCGGTGCGGACCCGTACCTTGTCGTAGCCCTGCCACTGCGACCAGGTGCGGTACTTCTCCTTGGTGAGCCCGTCGTCGTCGGTGAAGCGCCAGGCGGGCTCGCCGATGCTGTAGTCGTAGTCGGTGACCATGTCGGGCGAGCCGCCCGTCAGATCGGTCTGGACGAGCTGGGTGACCACGTACTTGTGGAACCAGTCGAGCGTCGGGCTGGCGTCGCCGCTGGTGCGCTCCCACATGACGGGGAAGCAGCGGCGGTGGTTGGCGGGCGGGCTGGGCGTGTCGCCGACGCGGCAGTCGGCCGCGGAGTAGTTGACGTCCAGGACGCCGCCGGTCTCGTTGGTGACGGAGCCGACGCGGTTCTTGATGAACGGGCCCACGTCGTCGCCGAGGGCGTCCACCCGGTTGGCGAGCTGGGTGTAGGCGAAGCTCACCGGCGGCATCACCACCGGCGCGGGCCCGGCGTGGCCGGTGTGCACGATCGACTTCAGCAGGAGCTGCCGGTCCACGTCCGCGGTGCCCCAGTCGTGGGTGAAGGCCCACGAATCGACCGTGCGGTGGCCGGAGCCGTCGCTCTTGATCACCTTCGTGGTGGCCTCGACGACCCGCTTGCGCGTCCAGAACGTGGGCGCCGACGCCCCCTTGTAGTCCTCGCACTTGGTGCCGGCCGCGCAGTTGAGGTCCCAGGGAACGTCCTCCCAGTAGGCGGGATGGTCGTCGATCTTGGACTCGGCGCAGTCGTCGGCCGAGCGCAGGCACCGCTCGGCGACCTTGAAGTCCACCCGGGCCGGGGCGGTGGCCGGGTAGGGATCGGCGGCGTTCAGGCCGTACTCGACGCTCTTGAGGTAGCCGCCCCTGACGTAGGGGGTGTCGTCCTCGGCCCGCAGGTTGCGGCCGTAACGGTTGCCCTCCTGCCCGTAGTAGTAGACGATCGCGTTGCCGTGCGGGTCCTCGACGTAGTCGAGGTTCCACCGCCAGGCCTGCTGGCACCACGAGGTGGCGAAGGTGTCGTCGTGGCAGGGCTCGCCGGAGTCGTCGCCGTAGATGGGCACGGTCCAGGTGGACTTCGTCTCGGCCTTGCCGGAGGCCCAGCCCTTCAGCCGGTTCTTGCCGAAGTGGTAGCGCTTGCCGTCCGGGGCGGTGAGCACCCAGTACTCGTTGTTGTCGTCGCCGTTGGCGGTGTCGGTGGCGGACCCGGACACCTTCTTGATCCGGGTGCCGTCGTCCTTGCGCAGCCGCCACTCGTTCTCGCCCGACTGCACCAGCTCACCGCCCTTGCCGCCGAGCGTCAGCACCGCGTTGTCGTAGCCCCAGCACTGGTCCATCGGGTGGACGTCGTAGGTGCCGTCCTTGGGCACGCCGTCGTCCTTGCACGAGCGATACTTGCGTTCGATGTAGCCGGGCCACAGGTCGAAGCCGTCGCCGACCTGCGAACCCTGGTTGTTGGAGCTGGAGGTGCGCCCGTCGATGGACGACGAGGAGTAGGCCACGCCCAGCTCGGGGGCGAGCCCGCCGGGCACCGGAGGCACCCGCAGGGGATACGACCACGTGAAATCGCCGGTCTGGGTGCCGACCTGCCAGGTGGCCGAGGCCGCCAGCTCGGTCGCCTTGTAGTCGCCCTTGGAGCTCTCCGCGCCCGCGACCGCCGCGACGACGGCCGGTTCCGCGGCGGTCTCGACGTCGGCGGCGACCGTCCTGGCGCGGGTGTCGTTGGACGAGGGCAGCGGCGCGGCCGTCCGGCATCCCGGCAGGTCGGGCGTGGTCAGCGCGCACGCGGGCAGGCTCACCAGCCGCACCCGCGACCCGAACGCGCCGCCGAACGCCTCGGCGAACCCCGAGTAGTCCAGCCGCAGGCCGACCTTGCCCGGCCGGCCGGCCGCCTGCCCGACGGTGAGCAGCACCCCGCTGACACCGGCGCGCGAGGCGGCCGTCCGGTCGAGCATCCGCACCCGCACCTTGCCCGGCTCGGCGGCAGGCCCCTGTGCGGCCGCCTTCGCCTGCGATGCCGATGCGGAGATCCAGACGGGCAGCTCGCCCGCCCGTTGCGTGCCTGTCCGCCGGGAGCTGTTCTGCTCGTCGAGGGTGACCTCGGCCTCTCCCGCGGCCGGCCAGCGGACGACCGGGTCAGGAGCGCGCGGGGTGCCCTTGCGCGGCGTGACCTTCAAGGATGCGCCGGGCACCACGATCTCGTGGTCCACCGGTCTGGGCGGTTCCCCCGCTGCGGCCCGGGCCGTGCCGGTCGCCGGCGTTGCCGCGAGCAGCCCCGCCACCAGGGCCGTGGTCATTGCTAAGTGAAGGAGCCGGCGGACCGGCCCGCTTCCCACCCGCGTTCTCACACCGCGGACAGTCATGCGTCACCTCCGAAGCGCGTCGTGGAGTCAGGCAGCGCGGGGGCCGGCGGCGGTCGGGCCGCCGGCCCCCGCCGGATCAGCCGGGGATCGAGGCGATCTCCGTGGGCACCGCCAGCATGTCGATGAGCTGCTGCGAGGCCACGCCGCGCAGCACCCACACGTCATCGATCACGCCGGCCCAGGCCTTGCCCGCCGGGTAGGCGCCGCCGGACAGGCCGCGGCCGACCTGGAGCGAGGCGATGGGGCCGAAGGGCCTGGTGCGGTGGCGGAAGGACAGGTTGTCCGCGCCGCCGACGGCCTCCTTCACCCCGTTGACCCACAGCGTGACCGTCCCCTCGGTCGCGTCGTAGGTGACGGCGAGATGGTCCCAGTCGCCGAAGTTGCCCTGGTGGAACATGGAGTGCTCCACGCTGGCCGTGGTCGCGCCGGTGCCGTCCTTGTCCGGTACGTCCAGCACGTAGCGCTGCTTGCCCGGGTCGTAGCGCACCGTGATCGCGCTGTTGTGCGATCCGGCCAGGCCGAGCACGGTCATCGCCCTGCTGGGCTCTCCCGGGGTGGACACCCACGCCGAGACGGTGAAGCTGTCGCGGGTGTCGATCACCGGACCGGTCGCCGTGGCGTAGTCGTTGGCGCCGCCCGGCAGCTTCAGCGCCCCGCTCGGGGTTCCGGCCGGGGACTTGACCAGCACCTCGGCGAAGTCGGTGGTGATCTTGGCGGCGCCGTTGAGCGTCAGCGGGTAGGCGACGCCCTGCCCCGTGTCGGGGCTGCCGGGCGGGGTGCCGGTGGCGGCGTTGAGGTGCCACTTGCTCTCCACCACGGGCTTGATCGTGTACAGGTCCCGCACCTCGTCGCCGGTCACCACCCGGTCGAAGACCCGGACGTCGTCCACGACCCCCGGCGTGTAGTTGGCGAACTGCCCGTTGTACAGGCCGCGGCCGATCTGGAAGGCGCCGCCCGCCGCCCAGGCCGCCGTGCTCATGTCGCCCGGCACGCCTTCCACACCGTTGACGTAGAGCCGCAGCTTCTTGGTCACCACGTCCTGCACGCCGACCAGGTGAGTCCACCCGCCGGGCTTGGCCGGCTCCCTGGAGTAGGCGGTGCCCGCTCCGGTGGTGCCGGCGTCGCTCTGGACCCGCCACAGCTTCCACTTCTTGTCGCCCGGGTCGTACTTCAGGTAGAAGGGCGAGTTCTTGGTCGCGGCCTGGCTGGCCACGACGAAGTGGGTGGTGGGCAGCGTGGCCGGCATCTTCACCCACGCCGAGACGGCGAGGTTCTGGGTGGTGTCCACGACCGGGCCGCCGGTGGCGGCGTAGGCGGTGGTGCCGTTCAGCCGCATCGCGGTGCTCAGCGCCCCGGGCGCGCCGAGGGCGGCGCCGCCCTGCGGGGTGGCCGGGTGGGCGCCCTGGGTGTCGGCCAGCCTGGCCGCCCCCGCCGCCTCGTCCAGCTTCCAGTACGCCTTGGGCGCCCTGCCGTCGGCGACCCAGAACTCGTAGGTGCCGGTCGACCAGTTGTTGGCCGCGTCCCACGCCGTCACGTACAGCGTGTTCAGGCCGGCGTGCGTGGGCATCGCCTTGATCGACTCGGTGGCGGTGGTCTTCGTCTTCGCCGCTCCCTCGGCGGGGTCGGTGTTCATCGCCCACGCGTACTTGCTGACCCGGGTGTCGAGGGCGATCGTGAACGTGCCGTACCGGCCCACGCCGTCGGCCGGGACCTGCGCCGGGTCGGCCGGGTCGAGCGCGGGGTAGCCGTCGGCGCCGGTGGAGGTGACCTTCGGCTCGGGCAGCGCCCTGGCGTCGTAGACGAAGTAGCAGGCCGTGGCGTTGCCGTCCCAGCTCCACGGGCTCCACGCCCGCCCGTCGGAGGCGCGCACGCCCCAGTGGGCGACCACGCCCTGCGGGATGAGGTCCTTGGGGATCACCACGCTGAAGGAGGACTTGCGCGGGCCGTTGGCCGACATCTTCTTGACGGTGCCGAGGTTCTTGACCTTCTGGACGCCGTTCTCCGTCCAGATCACCTGGAACTGCGCCTTGAGCTTCTCCCCCTCCACGCCCTTGTTGTCGGGGTCGGTGAGGTTCTTGGCGAACAGGGTCGGCAGCCGGTTGAACGTGGCCGGGGTGGCCGGGCCGCGGCAGGCGCCGCCGGGGCTGGAGGACAGCTGGCTCATCTTCGGCTGCGCGGGCGGGCTGTTGTAGTGCACGCGGACGAAGGCGTTGCGGTCGAAGCGCTTCCAGGCGAGCTGGTCGCCGCCGTCGCGGGCGCGCAGCCCGAAGGTGGTGTTCGACCAGCCCTTCCTGGCCGCCTCCTGGACGGCGCTGGTCACGTTGAACAGCACGTCACCGGCGGGACAGCCGGAGCTCCAGCCCTTGGCGACGTTCCTGCTGTCCAGCCGGCGCACCCAGTTGTCGGAGGTCGAGTTCCAGGTGGAGCCCGTCCCGAAGCTCTTGGCCAGGTAGATGTCCACGACGCGCTTGCGGCACGAGGTGGCGAAGGTCTCCTGGGCGTGGAACTCGGCGGAGATGATCTGCTTGTGCGCGAACCTGGCGGTGGGGACGCGGTAGAACAGCCGCTTCTCGTACCAGCCGTTGCAGTAGCGGCCGGCGGGCGGGTAGTCGCGGGGGCAGCGGCCCATGCCCTCGTTCTTGGTGAAGTTGTACTTCGACCATCCGGCGCTGGAGACCATGAGGCGGGCCGAGGCGCGCGGGGTGTCCCACATGGGGTCGATGTAGAGGGGGTAGGTGGTGTCCGCGCCGGTGAGCAGGGCCGGGTCCGGCTTGAGCGTCATCTCGCCGCCGGTCACGGTCGTGGTCACGGTGGCGATCTTGGAGGTGTCGCCGGGCTGGCTGGCCGAGGCCTCCACGACGCCGTTGTCGGTCAGGTCCTCGCCGGGGTTCTCCCCGCCGTCGTCGGCCGTCGCCGCTCGCATGGCCGACGCCGAGGCCGGCGCGGTCGAGTCCCACATGATCGGCACCGGGGCCTCGTAGACCACGCTTCCGGTGGTCTCGTCGATGGCCTGCTGGGTGCCGTCGTCCGCCGTCCGCACGCTGAGGCCTGGCGCCGACAGGCCCAGCTTGATGGTGGCCAGCCGCGGGTCCGCGGCGGCCGCGGCGGTCTTGACGACGAGCACGTGTGAGAACCCTTCCGGCTCCACCCGCACCCGCAGGTCCACCTCCGCGCCCAGGACGCCGGGGTAGACGGCGGTGTCGCCGTCCAGCCACGGCTTGGGCAGCGTCGTGGGCCAGGTCAGCGACATCGGCCGGCCCGCCCGGTTGATGGTCACCAGGGGGCCGGTGCCGCCGCCGGACAGCTTGATCTCCGTCGGCACCGCGTTCGGCACGATCGACCCGTCGGCCAGCTTGCGCAGCTTGGTGTCGACGGGCGTCCAGACGCCGTCCTTCACCACGCGGACCGGCTGGAAGTGCTCCTTGGAGGTGAAGCTGCCGTCGGGTGTGGCGTACACCTCGCGCGTCTCGCCGCGCTCCGACAGCACCTCGACGAGCTGCCCGCTCGCGGCCGCGGCGGCCAGCGCCTCCGCCTCGCTCTGCTTGGGCTCCTTCGACAGGCCCCAGGTGTTCTCCACCAGGGAGACGTTGTCCAGATGGACGGTGAGCGCGCCCTTGCCGCCGAGCAGGAAGACCACCTCGGCCGCGGTGGTGTCGACCGTGGAGGTGAACGGGAAGGAGTAGCGCTGGCGGCCCGTCTCCAGCTCGACGCTCTGCG
Organism: Nonomuraea sp. PA05; assembly: GCF_008086045.1. GTDB lineage: Bacteria > Actinomycetota > Actinomycetes > Streptosporangiales > Streptosporangiaceae > Nonomuraea > Nonomuraea monospora. The sequence goes on from NZ_VSEY01000031.1 coordinate 58,425, forward strand.
CGAGCGCGGCGCTGTGGGGCGCCTCGTCCTCCCGCACCGCCACCTCGACGGCCACGTCGGCCGAGGCGCGGGCGTCGAACGACACCGTGTAGGTGCGCCCGCTGATCAGGCTGCCGGTGAGCTGCGTGACGACGGCGTCGCCGGGCTCGGCCGCGCCGCCGGCGACGACCGCCCGCAGCTCGCCGCCGTCCACGGTGAGCGCCGGGTTGCCCGCCGACCACCACGGCACGATCGACGGCCCGTCCAGCGTCCCGTTGCGGACCAGCTCGGCCTGGGCCGGCTCGGCCGGCCAGGCCAGCGCGCCGAGCCTGACCGGCTCCCCGGCCGGCACGCCGAGGGCCGCGGCGACGTCGGCGGGCAGCGGCGCGCCCGCCGACTCGGCCGGGCTGCCCGGCACCAGCCGGTAGTCGCCGCCGTCGGCGTTGACCACGTAGCTCGTCTCCTGGTAGCGGGAGTTGGCGTCGCGGCCGGTCGCGGCCTGGAACTGCGCCAGCGACAGGTGGTGGATGCTCGAACCGGTCACCCGCGACCACTGCACGAGCGTGGGCGGCGTGTCCGCGCCCGTGCGCGAGTACCCGTTGTGGTGCATCTGCGCGGCCGGGATCATGCCGTCGGCGCCGACCCGGCGCCCGGACTCGCCGGTGTTGTTGTCGGTGGTGTTGACCAGCGGCGCGGTGCTCGTGCCGCCGGCGATCACGTTGTTCATCAGCGTGATGTCGGCGGTGTCCCACGTGATGCCCAGCGCCTTCTCGGCGTCGGTCGGGCAGACGTCCTCGGCGCCGGGGCAGGTCGGCCGCGCGTCCTCCTGCACCGCGATCGCCTGCGCGTTGCCGACGGAGGTGTTGTTGATCACGCGGACGTGGTTCGAGCCCAGCAGGCTCAGCCCGGTCATGCCGTTGCCCGCCAGCACGTTGGAGGCGATCAGCGCCTGGCCCGACACCTTGTAGTGCAGGCCGTGCCGGGAGTTGCCGCGGATCAGGTTCCGGATGATCGTCATGTCGTGGCACGACAGGTCGCACCACAGGCCGACGCCCTGGTTCGCCTCGAACACGTTGTCACGGATCGTCGCGCCGGTCACCCGGGTGGCGTTCATCCCGGCGCCCGCCAGGTGGTAGCCCTGCGACATGCCGAGCTGCTCGGTGTTGTTGCGCACGACCCGGTTGCCCTCGACCGTCAGGTTCGCCGACCGGTGCGCGCCGATGCCCAGATGGCCGTTCCCGGCGATCGCGTTGCCGCTCACCCGCACGTCGTCGGCGTTGACCATCAGGCCCGACGCGGCGTTGTGGATGATCGTGTTCTTCTCGAACACCATGCCCTTGGCCTGCGCGATGACCGCGGCCGGCTCCTTGGTCTGGTTCTGGCTGCTGCCGAAGTGGGCGAACCCCAGCCCCCGCACGATCGACCCGTCGGCGCCGGCGAAGAAGTGCATGCCGCTCTTCCTGGCCGTGATCTCGACCCTGCGCCCGGTCGGGTCGCTGCCGAGGTAGGTCCGGTCGCCCGGCCCGTCGTGGAAGAAGGTGCCCGCCCTGACCTCCTCCCTGGTGGCCACCTGGCGCAGCGGCTCACCGTCGAGGAACACCATCTGCGGGTCCCCGCCGACCGGGTTGTCGTCGTTGAAGTGCAGCGGGTTCATGCACTCGTCGTAGGCGGGCGCGGTGGCCCGGCAGACGCTGCCCGGGTTCCAGCCGTCCAGCCGCCAGGCGTCGCCGTCGGCCGTGAGCTGGCTCTGCTGGATCTCCGAGCTGCCCTTGAACCAGACCTGCTCCCCCGGGTACGGCTGCAGCGTCACCGGCGCGGCGACGTTGCCCAGCCGTTCGCGGTACTCGCCGGCGCGCAGCACGATCGTGGTCATCCTGCCCGCCGCGGCCCTGGCCACCGCCGCCCCCGCGGTCCGCAGCGGAGCCTCCTCGGTGCCGGCGTTGGCGTCGTTCCCGCCGGGCGCGACGAAAACCGCGTCAGCCGGGACGGGATACGACGTCGAAATGATGGACAACGGGGAAACCGCCTCCGCGGCCGGCGCCGACGCCGCGGCGGCGGCCGGTTTTCCCCCGGGGTCCGATAATGTCAGCACGCTCGCGGCGACCATCGTCAGAGAGACGATGACAGCCGCACCCCGTAAACCCATGGATTTTCCTCCTAGGACGGTTTTTCGGCAGGTGGAAGCGTCGTCAGGGGGTTTCGCGAAGGTGAGTGGATGAATGGCGGCACTCGTTTACCGGCGGCCGTGACCGCTTCCGACATTCGGCATCACGATATCGATCGGGCTGTTGCCGGTCGTCCACCCAGGATTTGACGACGACTGTCAATCCGCCGCGGTAGGCGCAGCGGAACTCCACCTCGCGCGGTACGCGCTCAGCCGGCCTGGTTCACCGCGGGCGTCACCGCGAGGAGGACGGACAGGGGGATGGCGATGGGCAGGGGCCGGTCTGGGCGAGGGCGGCTAAAAGGGGTTGCCGCCGCTTCACGCGGGGAGCTGGAATGTCCCGATGAACGCTGCGCCGCCGGCTCCCCGCCTCGCCGGCATCCGGTCCCGCTGGCTCGGCGCCGCGACCGCCGGCCTGCACGACGACCCTGGCGTGGCCGGGGCCGCGCTGGTCGGGTCGTTCGGGGCGGGACGGGCCGACGACTGGAGCGACCTCGACCTGCTGGTGTACGTGGACGACGCCCGCCTCGACGAGTACGCGGCACCAGGCCGCCTGCCCTCCGGCCCCGGGGTGTTGTCGATGGCCTTCGACAGCCGCCACAACGGTCCACGCGGCACCAGGGCGCTCTGGCTGAACCATCTCGCCGACGGGCTTCCGCTTCAGGTGGACTGGTACGTCCATCCGGTCTCGCGGGCAGGGTGGCCCGCCGACAGCGTGCCCGTCCTCGACCGGCGGGGCTTCGACCGGCTCCCGGCGACCTTCGCCGAGCTGCTCGGCGAAGGTGAGCGGGAGCCGCCGACCCCGAAGGGGCCCGTCGAGCGGCAGCTGGGGCGGCTGGCGATGGTCACCGTCGCGGGCAGGCGGATCGCCCGGCGTTCCCCGGACACGGCCCGGATGCTGGAGATCCTCGGGTGCGCCCGCGTGCCCGGCGCCTCCTGGCGGCACCGTCTCACCACGCTGCGCGAGGTGCTGGACGGTTTCGCGGCGCTCGGCCGGCCGGACGACGTCGCCGCCGGGCACGCCTACCTCGGCCTGGTCGAGCAGACCCTCGGCTGACGTGCCCGGCGAGTGTCGCGCGCCGGGTCAGTCGCCCTGGCGGTAGGCGCCGCTGGTGAAGTAGGCCAGCAGCTCGGCGCTGTGCGACGCGACGGCCTCGGGGTGCACGAGCCACAGCCCGTACGCCTCGGCGTACAGTTCCGTCGCGGACTTGTCCTCTTCGAAGAACGCCTTCGTGTAGGGGGTCAGCGCGACGCCGATCTGAGTACGTGTGGCGTGGTCGACGAGGTTCTGCTCGCGGCGGGTGACGAGCCCCTGGCCGCTGGTGTACTTCTTGCGCCACGTGGACGTGGCGATCTGCAGTTCGGCCCAGCGGTTGAGCTCGTCGGTGTAGGTCAGCCAGGGGGTGTGATCCAGCTTCCCGGCCAGCGCGTCCTTGATCTTGGCGTACGCGGGGGGATCGAACTCCTCTCCCTGGCCGCCTCGCACGATCATGTCGCGGGCGTACTCGTACCAGCTCACCAGTTCGGCGTGCTCGCGCTGGATCTCCTTCAGCAGCCGCTCGGCGGGGGCGACGGTGTCAGGGCCCTTCATGGCCTGGACGGCCTGGGCGAACGCCGCGACCTTGCCGCCCAGGTTCCGGCAGGCGGCGATCTTCCCGGTTGCGTCCTGCCTGACCGCCACCAGGTTGTAGGTCTCGCGGACGAGCGCCTCCACCGCGTCGGCGTCCCGGAGGTCCTGGTAGCGCAGCTGCAGGCCCTGCTTGATCGGCGCGTCGTCCGGTAGCGAGCGATCCCGCGGGTAGGCGGGGCGGCCGGAGATCGCCAGGGCCAGTTCGGCGTTCGCCCTGGACTCGGCCCTGCGGACCTGGCTCTCGACGGCGTGGCCGACCTCGTGCAGGATGACCTGCGCGCTCGGCGGGTACACGGCGGAGCCGTCGGCGCCTCCGTAGAAGCCCTTCTCGTCGCCGGTGAACGCCGCGTCCGTCAGGGTGAGCGTGCCCCAGTCTCCCGAGGTCCGTCCCGCCGTGTGCGAGAACCTGCCCTGGGTGTGCGCGCCGTGCTTGTCGGCGCCCAGGTTCGGGACGCGTTCGATGACGACTCCCAGCAGGGCCGGCCGGTCCGCCCCGGGTACGCGGGCCAGCGCGTGGTACAGCTTGAGCACCTGGTCCGGGGTCCAGGTGCCGCCGATGCCCGCGAGCCGGTACTGCGTCCTGATCCGCTCCAGCAGATCCGCGGGTTTCCCGCCCGGGTCATCGCCGCCCATCGGCAGGCCGCGTCCCGCGAGGGTGGCCGTTCCCTGCAGCTTCGGGCCGTACCGCAGGATGATCTGCCCGACGGCGCCGCCGGGCAGGGGCAGGATGGCGTGAAAGGTCATGTCACGCCTGTCGTCCGCGCAGTACTCGGCCAGGAGCCAGAGCATGGCCCGGGTCTCCTGCGGCGTCGTGTCGCTCAGGCCCTTGAGCTGGTAGCCGTTGAGCCGGCTCGCCTTGACCTTGGTCTGGACGGCCTGGTCGTCCAGGTCGGCGGGCAGGCGCACCGGTGGAAGACCGGTGACCTCGTAGTTGATGCGGTTCTGGATGATCTGCATGGTTCTGCCCCTATTTCTTGGCGTCGTGGTTGCGTGGCCTTCTGTGCAGCTCGGCGGGCTGGAGCGGGGCGAACTCCTCCCACAGGTCGCCCGGGCCCGGGTTGGCCCTGGTGTCGGCGCCGAAGACGAGCTTGGCGATGCCCCAGGCGGCGTTCAGGCCCGACTGCAGGGCGTGGTTGACCCAGCCGGCCGACCAGGAGATGTCGTCGCCCGCCAGAAACAGGTTGTTGGCCGGCTCCCCGGTGACCTTGTTCTTCATGAAGTGGGCGAACAGGTTCCACTGCAGCTCGTACTGGCCGGGCCGGTTGAACTTGCACAGGCCGCGGAAGTTGGGCTCGTTCTCCCAGGAGATGGTCACCGAGTTGTCCGGCCGGCAGTTCGACCAGATGGCGTGGGAGAGGCTGGGGTGGATCCTGGCCAGCTCACGGTTGTAGAGGGTCACGCGTTCCGCGAGGTCGGAGGCGCTCACCTTCATCGCGTCCTCGGCCCAGGTGTAGCTGAGCGCGATCGCGGCGGCGTTGCGGCCGGGCGGCACGGGACCGTACTGGCCGTAGTCGAAGACGTAGGCGGCGCGGGGCAGGCTGTCGGAGAGCGTCACGCCCATCCGGTACTCGTTCGCGCCGTTCTTCCAGAACGGGGCCGGCATCAGGGAGAAGGTCTTGGCCGACTGCCAGTAGCTGGTCTTGTGGATGGAGTTCCACAGCTTGTCGCCGAACACGGGGATCTGCCCGGAGGTGGGCGGGAAGTTGCGCGGCAGCGCGATCTGCGTCTCGACGGCGTGCAACTGCGGCGTCAGCAGGACGGCCTGGAAGGTCTCCGTGCCGCCGCCCTCCAGCGTGAGGTCGATCCAGCCCGGCTGCACGCGGCTGCCCTCCATGGCGGTCACCCGGCCCCGCGGCGGGCCGCCGCCGTGCAGGGCGGCCAGGGTGGTGCCCTTGTTCCAGTAGCGGATGTCGGCCGGGGCGTGTGTCCAGAACCCCTGGGCGAACGCGCTCGAACCCTCCACGAGCAGGAGCTGGTCGGCGTCCATGCCGGTGACGAGCATGCGCAGCATCTCCAGCCAGGAGATGTCGTAGAAGGAGTCCCAGCCGCCGGTGCCGAAGCCGACCAGCCCGAAGACGCGGATCTGCTCGCGCGTCATGGTGCCGCTCTCGACGAGGAACTCGTAGAAGCTGGTGCTGTCGTAGCGGCGCACGAGCGGGTTCCACAGCCGCTTGACGGCCGCGGTGTCGCCGCTCTCGATGGCCTTGACCAGGTCGGTGAAGCCGACCTGCTCAAGCGCCTCGTTCCAGGCCTGGCTGATCTGGGCGAACATGGGGAAGCGCCGCTGGAAGTCGTCGATGTCGGCGGCGGCGTACTGCTTGCCGTCGATGTCGACCGTGGTCAGGCCGACGGCGTCCTTGGTGAACGGGTCGGGGAACAGCTTGTACGTCAGGCCGAACTGCTCGGCGTACTGGTGCTGGGTGACGGCCGAGCTGGGGAAGCGCATGCAGCCCATCTCCGCCTTGCCCGGGTCGGCCGGATGCAGGGACAGGGTGTGCATGCGGCCGCCGATGCGCGGCCGGCCCGAGGCGTCCTTGTCGGCCTCGAAGACGACCGGCCGCAGGCCGATGCGCATGAGCTCGTAGGCGGCGCACAGCCCCGCGGCGCCGGCGCCGATGACGGCGACGGGCCTGCCCTGCGCGGCCGGGGGCAGCGCGCCGATGAACTTGCGCTGCCCGCTGCCGTCGGGGGCGAGGTACTGGCCGTAGTCGAAGGGGAAGTCGGGCAGCCGGTCGACCGCCTGAGTGGTGCGGATGGAGCGGGGCCGGGACGGGATCATCGAGGACCTCCTGTGGTGGTGATGGCGGGACAGCCGCCGGACAGCCGCTCGCAGGCGGCGGCGGCGCGGAGCAGGGTGACCTCGTCACCGTGGCGGCCGACCAGCATCAGGCCCACCGGCAGCCCGCCGGACAGCCCCGCGGGGACGCTGATCGCCGGATGCCCGGTGACGTCGAACGGGCAGGTGTTGGGGATCATCTCGAGCGCGCGGGCGACCTGCTCACGCGGCGGCGCTCCGGGGGCGGGCAGCCGGGTGGCGGTCATCGGCAGGGTGGGCAGCGCGAGCACGTCCACCTCGGCCAGGGCTGCGTCGTAGGCGGCGGTGAGCCGGACGGCGAGCTGCCTGGCCATGGCGTAGTGCGCACCGCCACCGGTGTGGATCAGGTGGGCGCCCAGCAGCGTGACCAGCTTGACGGTGGCCGACAGCCGCCCGGCGTGCTCGCGGCGGCCCCGGTGCAGGGCGGCCGCCAGGCCGGGCTCGCAACCGGCGACGCCGCCGCCGGCCAGGTCGATGAGCTGCGTGGTGGCGCCCGCGACGACGATGACGGTCCAGACGTGGGGCGCGTCGCGGTGCTCGGGGACGCTGACGTCGCGGACGTCGGCGTCCAGCCGCCGGGCGAGGGCCCGTACGGTGGCGTCCACGGCGGGGTCGCTGCGTCCCGGCAGGCCGAACCCCTCGGCGAGCAGCCCGACCCGCAGCTCACCGGCATCGCCGTCGAGGGCGAGGCGGTAGTCGGGCACCGGGGTGCGCGGGTCCTGGCGCGGGTCGCGGCCGTCGGGGCCGGCGATGACCGACAGCAGGTCCGCGACGCCGGCCACGGTGCGGGCCATGGGGCCGAGGTGGTCGACGCTGGGCTCGATCGGCACCGACCCGGTGCACGGCACGAGGCCGAACGTCGGCTTGAGCCCCACGACGCCGCACCAGGCGGCCGGGATGCGCACGGATCCGCCCTGGTCGCCGCCGATCGCGAGGTCCACCTCGCCGGCGGCCAGGAGGGCGGCGCTGCCGGATGAGGAGCCGCCGGCGCTGCGGGTCAGGTCGTGCGGGTTGCGTACGGGGCCGGTCGCGGAGGTGTGGCTGCCGCCGGACAGGCACAGGTCCTCGCAGACCGACGTGCCGGTGATCTCGGCGCCTGCGTCGAGCAGCCGGGTGACGACCGTGGCGTCCCGCGCGGGCACGAAGCCCTCCAGCGCGGCCGAGCCGCCCGACATCGGCACGCCGGCCACGCACACGTTGTCCTTGACGGCGACCGTGCGCCCGGCCAGCGGGCCCGTGGGGGCGCCCTTGATCGAGGCGCGCCGTTGCCAGGCGCCCAAGGGGTCGTCGTGCGGGCGGTGGCCCGGGTCGCGGCCGGGGGCGGGCTGCTCGTGGGCGGCCGCCTGGCGTTCGACGGCCGCGTACGACTCGAAGGTCTCGGTGGTCAGCTCGTGGTAGGCGGCCAGGTCCTCGCCCGTGAGGCCGAAGCCGTAGCGGGCGGAGATGGCGGCGAGGTCGGCAGGAGTGGGGGGCTGAGCGCGCATACGGTGCTCCTGGCGGTCGGTTCGACTGCCGGGGACGCTATGTGGAGCGCTCCACACATGTCAATGAGTGGCGACATATTGACTTATAAGCGGCGGGATTTGGGCTCGGCCGTAGCCTCGTGAGCGAACCCGCCCGGAACCGCGCGCACCAGGTGCAGGTCCTGCTCCAGGAGATCGTGCCCGGCCACCCTGATTCGGCCCCTCGGCCCCTGCAGCGTGCTGCCGGGCAGCGCGCGGCCGATCTCGGCGGGCTCGCCGCCCTTGATCCCGCGGGCCGCGGCCGTGTACAGGTGCACGGCCTCGTACACCGACTCGCTGATGCTCGACACCGGCGGGGCCACCGGGCCGTAGCGCTCGCGGTAACGGGCCAGGAAGGCGCGGTTGGCCGCGATGGGCAGCTGCTGGTAGTAGCCGAAGGCGGTGTAGAGCCCCGTTCCCGCCGCGTCTCCGGCGTGCTCGCGGGTCGCCTCGTCCAGCGCGAGCGAGAGCGTGCGCACCCGCGCGCGCAGCCCCGCCGCGTGGCAGGCCCGCTCGAAGAGCGCCTCGTCGGCGCCCACGAACGTGGACACGACCAGATCGGCCCGCGACCGCTCGATCTCCTCGACCAGCGGCTCGAAGCGGCGGGTGCCGATCGCGGCGTACCGCTCCCCCGCCACCTCGCCGCCGGCCGCGCCGATGATCCGCCGCGCCTGCCGGTTACTGGCCCTCGGCCACACGTAGTCGTTGCCCGCCAGAAACCAGCGCCGCCCGCCGCTGTCCCGCATCAGGTACGGCACCGCCAGCGACAACTGCCCCGCCGGCCGCTCCCCGAGCCGCAGCAGCCCGTGCCCGGCGGGCCCGCCCTCGTTCACCGGCGTGTAGATCAGCAGAACGCCGGCCGCGCGGGCGATGGGCTCGATGGCGGCGAACGTGGCCGAGGTGACGTTCGTGAACACGGCCCGGCAGCCCGCCCTCACCAGCCAGCGCATCCGCGTCGCCCCCACGCGCGCGTCGGTGGCGTCGTCGGCCACGACCAGCCGCAGCGGGCCGCCGCACACGCCGCCGTCGGCGTTCGCCTCGTCCACGGCCATGCGGGCCAGGTTCTCGCTGGCCGCGGCGAACACGCTGGCCGAGCCCGACAGGCTGACCAGCAGCCCAACCGGATGCGAGCCAGGCTCGGCGGCCGGGCCCGGCGGCTCGAAGCCGCTTCTGGCCAGCAGCCACGCGATGCCGCTGTCGTCGATCTCGGCCACGACCCTGACCCTGGTGCCGCTCCCGTCGGGGGTCAAGGTGCAGACCACCCGGCCGCGCCAGGGCGTCTCGTGAGCCAGCACCATGCGGCTGCCCGGCCGTACGGAGACGATCCTGCCGGTGGCCTCCAGCGTGCCGTCGCCGCCGCAACCGGCCGGCCAGGGGATGCGGAAACGCACCACGGCGCCCGGCCGCAGCGCGTCGAAGGCCGCGTCGAACAACCACCCGGCGCCCGCGTCCTGCCCGAAGAGGGCGAACACCTCCCCAGGGGGAGCGTTGACGCGGGTCTCCTCGTTCAGGAAGATTCCGCCCACTTCGCCGCCTCGCTCTGCTCGGGCGGAGCGTGCTGCTCCGCCCTGTCCCTGAGCGCGGCCAGAGAGCCCTGATACAGGCCCCGCAGGAAATCCACCATGTCCTCGGCGGGTTTCCTGGCGATGGAGTAATGGCGGAAACGGCCGTCGCGGCGCTCGTCCACGAGGTTGGCCACGCGCAGCACGCGCAGGTGGCTCGACACCGTGGTACGCCCGACGCTCGTGATGGCCTCGGCGATCTCGGAGGCGGTGCACTCACCTCGCTCGGACAGCAGACGCAGGATGCGGCGGCGGGTGCCGTCGGCCAGCGCCTCGAACGCGAGATCCTCGGGGTCAGCCATCTCGTTCCCGTCGTGACGACGCTTGTCGAATCATCGACATGATGGTAGGTCGCCGCCGCGCGGCCCGGCAAGCCGCCCCGCTCACGGAAGGAGGACGGGCTTGACGGTGCCGCCGTCGGCGGAGTCGCGCTCGGCCGCGTCGATGTCGGCGAGCGGGTACGTGCGGATCAGCCGCTCGAACGGGAAACGGCCCTGCTGCCACAGCGCGATCAGCCGCGGGATGAACTGCTGGGGCACGGCGTCCCCCTCGAAGATGTAACGGACGCCGCGGCCGGCCAGCGCCAGGGGGCTGAGCGTGAGGTCGCCGCCGCCCGCGCCGACCAGCCCGCACGTCCCGCCCACCTTCAGGACACTCACGGCCGTCGCCATCACGGCGCTCACCCCAGTGGTGTCGAAGGAGTGCTCCACCTGCCCGACCTGGGCGGCCACCTCCGGGTCGGCGCCGTCCAGCGCGCGGGTGGCGCCGAGCTCCAGCGCCAGGTCGCGGCGGGAGGCGTGCAGGTCAACGGCGACGATGTCGGACGCGCCCGCGACCTTGGCCGCCATCACCGCCGCCAGGCCCACCGCTCCGGCGCCGAACACCGCGACGCCGTCGCCGGGCCGAACGGACAAGGAGTTGAGCATGGCGCCCGCGCCCGTCTGCAACCCGCAGCCCAGCGGGCCGAGCAGGCCGAGCGGCAGCGACGGATCCACCACGACCAGGTTCCGCTCGGTGGCCACGGCATGCGTGGCCAGCGACGACTGGCCGAACCAGCGGGCCGCGACCGGCGCTCCGGTCAGGTCGGTGGCGCCGCTGCTGCCGTCCACGCGCGCGCCGGACAGGTTGCGGGTCATGAACTCGTCGCAGTACGCCGGCGCGCCCGTCCGGCACTGGGCGCACCAGCCGCACGAGTCGAAGCTCATGACCACGTGATCGCCCGGCCGGACCCTGCTCGTCCCCGGCCCGACCGCCTCGACCACTCCCGAACCCTCATGCCCGAAGATCATCGGCATCGGGAGCTGCGGGAAGGCGCGGAAGACCACGTCGGTGTGGCACAGCCCGGCGCCGGCCACCCGGACCAGGGCCTCGCCGGGCCCTGGATCGTGCAGGTGGACGTCCTCGACGGCGAACGGCTTGGCGGTGTCGCGCAGGACGGCTGCCTGGATTCTCACGCGTGACCGCCTCCCGCGCCGGCCGAGGTGCCCAGATCGACGGCTCTGATGCCCAGCTCCGGGATGACGGGCTCGCCACGCGCCGCGGACAGCAGATCGCCGAGCTTCCAGGACGTCGCGCCGTCGCCACGGAAGGCCAGCAGTTCCAGGCCCGGCTCTCCGCCGGCGGTGAGGACGAGGTCGGCCCCCTGCGGCCAGGTCCAGGAGGAGGTCCCGGCCTCCAGCGGCGTCTCGACGCCGCCCAGCACGTCACGCAGCACCCGGCCGGCCGTGTCCAGGTCCGCCACCCGGCCGGTGACGGCGGGCAGGGCGGCGGGCAGGGCGGCGGGCGTGCCCTCGGGCGCCGGCCACGGCGGTGTCCGGTACATGCCCGGCAGGTCGCCGCCCAGGTCCGCGGGCGTCCCCGCCGACTGCGCCACCTGCACCAGGAAGCCCAGCCCCGTCGCCTTCGGATGCAGGAACGCCTCCTTCCACATCTCCGACTCAAGGTTGACCTGGATCGGCTCGAACCCGCACTCCCGCGCCCGGCCGAGGGTCGCCCGGATGTCGCGAACCTTGAAGGTGATGTGGTGCGGCCGCGCCGGCGCCTGCCTGGCGTCGAGGAAACGGCGCACGAACGACGACGGCTCCGCGCCGGGCTCCAGCAGCTCGATCCGCATGCCGTCGGCGTACTCGAGCTGGGCGGGGCTGAAGACCGGCTGTCTGAAGCCGCTGTCCCAGCGGCCTGCGTACCGGCCCGCGAGCACCGGCCCCGCCTGGGCCCAGTCTCGCACCGCGAGAGCGACGTGATCGAGTGCGTACGCGGTCATGAATCACCTTTCGCGGGGTGGGCGACCTGATCCAGTGTGGCAGACGTCTGATCATTCTCCCCAGGGCCGTACGGAGCGGAACGGTTCCTCCTGGCGAGCGCCCGGCTCGAAGGATCGGCTGCGCCGCCGGTACTCGGTGGGCGTCAGCCCGACCAGGGCGCGGAAGCGGCGGGCGAAGTACGTCGGATCGTCCCAGCCGACGGCGGCGCCGACCCGGGCGGCGGGCAGGGCCGAGTGCGCCAGGAGCGTGGCGGCGCGCTCGGCCCGCAGCCGCGCCAGGAAGTCCAGCGGCGTCAGCCCGACGTACCGCCTGAACAGCCGGCCGAGATAGGCGGCATCCAGGTTCACCGCCCGCGCCAGGTCGTCCAGCCGCCAGGAATGGGCGGGCGCCGCCTCGAGCCGGGCGACGGTGGCGGCGACAGCGGGGTGCACGACGGGCGCGGGCTCCTGCCGCTCGGCGGCACGGCCGTCGGCCAGGACGCCGAGCACCGTGACCAGGCGGCCCAGCACCCGGCCCGGCCTGCTCCGATCGGCTCGCAGGTCACGTTCGAGCAGGCCGATCTCCGCGATGGCCTCCTCCGCGGCGGCCGGATCGACGGCGGTGACCGCCACCCCGTGCCTGCCGGAGGCCACCGGATCGGTCCACAACATGCGGCGCGCCATCGCGAGGTCGTACAGCGGCGCCAGCTCGGCCCGCAGCGCCTGGGCCGACAGGCAGCAGTTGGCGACGACCAGGTCGTCGCAGCCGCGGAACCCGTGCCAGGTGCCGGGCCGCAGCACGATGACCTGCCCGTGCCGCAGCGGATGCTCTCCCCGGCTGGTCACGTGCCGGCCGCGGCCCGGCCCGATCACCGCGATCTCCAGGAAGTCGTGGGCGTGCGACTCGACGCCGGCGTCCAGGCGGTGAACGCCTCCCATCACCGGGCCCCCGGTGAACAGCGCGTGCTCGTGCAGCGTGACGGGCATGTCGGGATCGTACGACCACCGGCCGGGATCGGCCTAGCTGCGGGCGGCACCTCACGACGACACTTTCGGTATCGCAACGGCGACAACCCTGGAGGTCAAGAATGGGAACGAGCACGTCCGAGCAGTCCGGCAGCGACGTCCACGCCGACGGCCGGGTGCCGGAAGAGCTGGTGGCGGCCTACCGCGAACACGGTTTCGTCCGAGTGAGAGGAGTGCTCGCGCCGGACCAGGTCGAGCGTTTCCGGGCCGGCGCCGAAGCCTTCCTGGAGGCACACCGCGCCGAGAGCCTGGACAAGCAGGGCGTCTTCAGCCAGCTGGTCAACGTCTGGCAGCACGACGAGACGCTGAGCGAGCTCACACTCGACCGGCGGCTGGGCCGGATCGCCGAACAGCTCGCCGGGTTCCCGCTGCGCATCTGGCACGACCAGCTCCTGGTCAAGGAGCCGCACAACAACGCCGCCACCGAGTTCCACCAGGACCGCCCGTACTGGCCGCACACAGGCGACCGGCTGCCGCTGTCGGCGTGGATCGCGCTGGTCGACGTTCCGCCGGAGCGGGGCTGCATGACGTTCCTGCCGGGCACCCAGCATCGCACCAGCCTGCGCCCCCAGGACCTGCACGACGAGGACGACCTGTTCGCCGCCGACCCGTCCCTGCGCTGGATCCCCCGGGTCACCGTGCCGCTGCGCGCCGGCGACTGCACCTTCCACAGCGGCTACACCGGCCACATGGCGCTGCCCAACCGCACCGGCCAGGCGCGGCTCGCGCACGTCACCATCTACATGGACGAGGCCACCCGCTACAGCGGCAGCGCGCACGTCGTCACCGACCCCCTCGCCGCCGCCGCGGGCGACCGGCTGGACGGCGCCGCCTTCCCCCGCCCCTGGGCGTAGCGGACGGGCGGCTGACCGTCACGTGGAGGCCCCCTGCCGCCGCGGCGGATAGTCATCGACGACCATGGAGTCGTGCAGGCGCGCCGTCTTGCTGGCCAGGCGGGTCAGCGCCCGGCTGGGCCCCGCGGGCAGCGCGGAGATCAGCCGGGCGCCCTGGGCCAGCCCCCACACCCCGAGGCGGGACGCCGGGATCAGGGTGCGGGCCGCGCTCACCGCGACCGCGCGGCTGCCGCGCACGTGCTCCGCCATCGCCCGCTCGTAGGCGGGAAAGGCGCGCTCGTGGTCGCCGCCCGCCCGCGCCAGCTCCCCGGCCAGCACGTACGCGCCGACGACGGCCAGGCTGGTACTGCCGCCGACGGCAGGGCCGGGGCAGTAGCCCGCGTCGCCGACGAGCGTCACCCGGCCGCGCGACCAGGTGTCCATGTGGAGCTGGGTGATCGAGTCGAAGTAGAACGCAGGGGTGCCGTCGAGCGCGTCCAGCCAGCGCTCCACCTCGGGGTGCATGCCCCTGAACGCCTCGCGCAGCAACTCCTTCTGCCGGGGCACGTCACGGTGGTGGCAGTCGAGCGGCCGTTCACCGCGGAACAGGAACAGCACCCGCGCGTCGCCGAGGTGCCGCGCCCCGTACATCCCGGCGGTGCGGCCCACCCCGACGTGGATGCGCAGCTCACCGTCGAGGCCGGACACGCCGGGCAGGGTCAGCACGCCGAAGTGGGCGCCGATGAAGGTGCTGAACGCGGACTCCTCGCCGAAGACCAGGCGGCGCACGTTGGAGTGCAGCCCGTCGGCGCCGACGACGAGGTCGAAGCGGCGCGGCGCGGCGTTCTCGAACCGCACCTCGCCGCCGGCCGAGATGGAGGTGATGGAGTCGCCGAAGAGATACTCCACGTCGTCGCGGGCCGCGTCGTGGCAGATCTCGCTCAGATCGTCCCGCATGATCTCGACGTGCCGCGCGGACGTGGCGCTGAAGATCTTGCCGAGGTCCGCCCGGACGGGACGCCGCGAGCCCTCCCGGTGGACGCTCATCCGGCTCGTGCCCGTGGCCCGCTCCTCGATGCGCGCCAGCACGCCCATCTTCTCCGAGATGTCCACGGCGGGCCGGAACAGGTCGACCGCGTGGCCGCCGGTCTTGCGCAGGGCCGGCGCGCGTTCGACGACGGTCACGGAGAATCCGTGCCTGACGAGCCAGTACGCCAGCACCGGCCCTGCCACGCTGGCGCCGGAGATGAGAATCCGCATGAGACGTCCTTGTCTATCGGGAGGAGGTGAAGGCCAGGAGCGACGCGGCGGTCCGCTGCGGGTCCTCTGAACGCCGTCTCCATCCCCCGCAGGAGGATCCCGTCGGTCCGCGCCCAGTCTCCCCCGCGGCCTGCCCCGCGGCCTCCTGCCGCGACACCAGCACCGCGTTCGCCAGCAGGCCGGCGACGGCGAGCAGCAGGACGAACGCGGTCACGAGGAACTTGCGGTTGCGTCGCGGCAAAACAGCCATGGGGTGAGTGTCGCCGCCCGGACGTGGCGGCGGCTTGAACAAATGTTCCCGGCCAGGGACCGCGCCCGGCGTGGTGAACGGCCCCTAACCGGCACCACGCTCATGACCTCCCCGGGAACGACCGGCGAGCAGCTCCTCGCCCAACGGGCTCAGCGTGTGCAGGACCGTGGTGGCGGTCCGCCGGCTGACGATCAGCCCCGCGTCCCGCAGGATCCCGGTGTGGTGACTGATCGTAGGCAGCGACACCCCGACCCGCAGCGCCAGCTCACTGGTCGTGCTTCCACCGGCCACCCCCCGCAGGGCCGCCGCCCGGGTGTCACCGAGCAGCCGATCCAGCACCACGTCGCGCCGCGCGACCGCCACGGCGGGATGCACCGCCGGATAGGTGATGACCTGCGGCAGCCGGGCGTCGAAGATCGTATTCGGATGCAGCCGCGTGAAATAGGAGGGGATCAGCACCAGCCCGCGCCCACCCAGATGAACATCCCGCCCGGAGGGATGCGCGGGGATCTCCAGCACCGGGGAGTTCCAGCGCATCATCGGCCGGAAACTGTTGAGCAGATCATGCACGCCGCCCTCGCGCAGAGCCTGACGGCGGCGGGCGAGATCGCTGTCCACGCAGGCTCGCACGGCCGGCCAGTGCGGCTCGATCGACAGCCGATGGTAGGCACGCACGGTCGCGCCGAGCTCCGCCAGCGCAGCCGACCGGGCCGCACGCAGATCATCCAGCCAGGCCCCCTGACCAGGACCGCCGCTCAGCCGGCCGATCTCCGTGCATAACCGGCGCCTCGGCGTGCTCAGGATCGCGTCCACGGCCTCGTCCAGGCCCAGCCCGCCCTCCACCGGAGTGAGCAGGTCAGGATAGTAGGCGGCGTGCGGCGTCACCGGGAACAGCCGGTCGCGCACCGGCCGCGCCAGCCCCGCGTCACGCAGGTCGTGGCGGGCCTGCCACCGCCACTGCCCGAACGTCCTCCTCCCGTAGCCCGCCTGCAGCGCCTGCAGACTGCCCACCACCTCCCACATCACATCAGGCCCACTCACCACATGGGTGCGCGCCAGGTCAGCGCGCGTGAAATGAATGCGCATCCGCCCCATCTCCCCGTCTCCGCGCCTGTCCGGCGCGCCTGTCCCCCTAGAAGAACGACGAACCCCCGCCATCGCGTACGGACCGTCCCGGACAGCCTTCTGATACCTCCGGCTTGCCACCCTACCTATTGGTAGGTAGGCTCCCTCTTCACCTTCCGAGAAACCACCGACAGGAGCCGCACGAACGTGACCCCACAGGGCGACACCCGCACCCGCGCCCGCGACGAATTCGCCCGGCTCCTCACCGAACGCGGCTACCTCGGCGTCTCCCTCGAAGAGATCGCCACAACGGTGAACATCAAGAAGGCCAGCCTCTACCACCACTTCCCCGGCGGGAAGGCAGCCCTGTTCACCGCCGTCGCCCACCACTACATCCAGCAGACCAGCACCGCCCTGCGAACCGCCCTGAACTCCGGCGACACCCTGCGCGACCGGCTCCTGGCACTCGCCGGCGCCTACGCCCAAGGCACCTTCGACCCCGCCCTCGGCGACCGCGTCTACGACGCCACCCGCCACGTCGACGACACCACCCGCACCGAGATCTGCCACGCCTACCTGCAAGCCCTGGTCGCCCCCGTCACCGACCTCATGAAACACGCGATCGAAACCGGAGAACTACGCCAGGCCGACCCGGGCTTCCTCGCCATGGCCTTCATGGAACTCGCCGCCGTCGCCCAGCCCGTACCACCGGACATAGCCCTGCCCCCACAGGAACGCCCGGCCCCCACCCCCCGCCGGCAACGAGCCCAGGACGTCGTCGACCTCTTCCTGCACGGCGCCGCACCCGACCACCCCGAGCGGAGAAGAACCAGATGACCCCCACCCACTGGCGGCGCAACGTCGCCCTCTTCCTGACCGGGCAGACCGTGTCACTGCTCGGCTCCATGATCGCGCAGTACGCGGTGATGTGGTGGGTGACCCTGCAGACCCGCTCCGGACTCGCCGTGGCGCTCTACGCTGTGGCCGCCTTCCTGCCCCAGGGACTCGTATCCATCTTCGGCGGAGTGCTCGCCGACCGCATGAACCGCCGCACCCTCGTCATCACCGCCGACGCCGCCATCGCCGCGGCCACCCTGGTCCTCGCCCTCCTCATGGCCAACGGCGTCACCGACCTGTGGATCGTCCTGCTCGCCGTCGGCGTCCGCTCCCTGGGCGCCGGAGTCCAGACACCCGCCGTGCAGGCGATGATCCCCCAGATCGCACCCGACGACCAGCTCATGCGCGTCAACGGCATCTTCCAGACCATCCAGTCGGCGATGGCGCTGCTCGCCCCCGCCGCCGCCGGCGCCATCTTCGCCGCCTACGGCCTCGCCCCCGTCTTCTTCCTGGACGTGATCACCGCCGTCATCGGCATCGGGCTCCTCGCCCTCGTCACCGTCCCCACCCTGGAACGCGCGACCGAAGCCCGCCCCACCTACCGCCAGGACCTCGCCGAAGGCATGCGCTACGTCCGCGCCCACCCCGTCGTCCGCTGGCTCCTCATCGTGTACGCGATCATCTTCCTGCTCACCGTGGCGCCCTCGTTCGTCACCCCGCTCATGGTCGCGCGCACCTTCGGCAGCGAAGCGTGGATGCTGGCGGCACTGGAGATCGCCTTCAGCCTCGGCATGATGCTCGGCGGAGTCCTGATGTCCACGGTGCTGGCCAAGCGCAGCCCCATCGGCCTCATCCTCGTCGCCGTCTACGGCTTCGGCCTGACGACCGTGGCACTCGGGCTGAGCGGCAACCTGTGGGTCTTCTACGCCTTCATGTTCGTGTTCGGGCTGCTGGTGCCGCCGTTCTCCACCCCGTTCATGACACTCATCCAGAAGACCGTCGAACCGGCCATGCACGGGCGCATGTTCAGCTATGTCGGCATCGTGATGGCCCTGGCCACCCCCGTCGGCATGGCCGTGTTCGGGCCGCTGGCCGACGTGGTCAGCGTGCAGGCCCTGCTCATCACCGCCGGGCTCACCGCCATCGTCGTCATCGCGATCGCCAGCCGCCTGCCCTCCGGCCGGGCCACCCTCACCGCCGCCCGCGAACCCGAAGCCCAGCCCGCCGAGAAGACCAGCGGCCACTGAGACTCAGATGAGGCATGGTAACATTCCGTATGCCCATCAACACATAAAGCAATCACCTTATTTCTGGATGAGTCGTACGGGCGAAGCCCGTGCCTTCATGGGTGATTCTGAAGTGGACTGTCTGAACCGGGCGCCTTTACAAAGTAAGTTCGGTCGAGGAGTGTCAGACCGGTCCGGGTGGGATGGTGCAGGGCACCGCCGCGGTGCCGCCGGGTGGTGATCAGGCCCGGCTGGCGCAACACGCCGGTGTGCTGGCTGATGGCCGCTGAGGAGGTTCCCACGCGCCGCGCCAGGGCGCCGGTGCTGCTCACCCCGTCCGCGATGGCCGTGAGGACGGACGCGCGGGTACGCCCGAGCAGGTCGGCCAGCGCCCGCGCCGACGGCCCGCCCGCCCAGATGCCCGCGGCGTGCTCGACGTCGAGCACCGCGGGGTAGATCAGGATGCAGTTCGCCCGGTCCCCCAACTCGTACATCACTCCCGGCATGCGGTGAAAGAACGACGCCACCAGCAGCAACCCCCGCCCGTCGAGGACGAAGTCGTCGTCGAACTGCTCGCCGGCGTCGATGTGGAGGGTCGGCGGCGACCATCGGATGCTCGGGTGCAGGCTGGACAGCAGGCCGTCGACCCCGCGGTCGAGCAGGACGGCGCCGCGCTGGGCGCGCTCGGCGTCGAGGTGCCCGCGGATGCGCGGCCAGTGCGCGCCGACGGCCGCGTGGTGGTACGCCTTCAGCGTGGACAGCACCTCCCGGCGGGCGGCGAGGGTGTCCACGAGCCCGGCCAGCGCGGCCGGCACCCGGCCGTGGTGGCCGGCGTAGAAGTCCAGCTCCGCCCGGACGGCCTGCGGCGGCTTGGCCAGGAACGTCTCGGCGCTCTCCTCCAGGTCGCCGCCCGGCCCGGCGAGCAGGGCCAGGTCGAAGCTCGGCAGTCGCACGGGGACGATGCCGCCCAGGACGGCGAACCGCGGGCCGAGGTGTCCGCGCACCCGGCGGCGCCAGGCGCCGAACACCGCCTCCTCGGCCCGGCCGCGCAGCGCGTACAGGCTGAACAGGGTTTCGGCCATAGGGCCCAAGGTGGGCGCCACCCGCACCCGCGCCAGGTCACCGGCCGTGAAATGAATTCTGTGCATCCGCCCCCCAAGCAGTTTCACAAGGCGCTGAACAGTCCGATTAAGCCAGAACTTACAAGCCTCGCGGCGCGCCATTTCTTCCTGCGACAGTGATCAGGCCGTTCTCCCCTTACCGCGGAAATATCCGAGAAAGGTTCCTGTGAACATGCGTCAACGAATCCGCACCGCACTGATCAGCATGTCCGTCGTGGTCACCGCTGTGGTCGGCACCGGGCTGGCGCCCGGCGCGCCGGCCACCGCCGCCGCGCCGGGCACCGAGACGCTGTCCGGCTTCACCGCGGAGCCGGCGGACGCCACGGCCCAGTCCGTCCAGCTCAGGAACCTGGCCACGCACCGGTGCCTGGAGCAGGCGTACGGCGGCGCGACCGGACACGTCTTCACCGCTCCGTGCCACGGCGGCACCAGCCAGACCTGGACATGGATCGGCGGAGGTGATTTCAAGTCCCTCAGAAACCTGTGGAGCCAGGAGTGCCTGGACGGCACCTCGGCCACCGGCCGGGTGTACACCCTCAGCTGCAACAACGGCGGTTACCAGTGGTGGAAGATGTACGCCAACGGCCAGATCGGGCAATACCAGTCGGGGCACAAGCTGGACAGCAACTGGGAGGGGTCGGTTTACCTTTCCCCGGGTAATACCGGCGACTACCAGAAGTGGTTCTGAGTCGTAGCCGAATCGCGGGTGGGATGCGCCGGGTGGCACATCCTGCCCGCCGTTCTTTCAGGCCCGCAGCCCGGCGAGGGCGAGGCCGAAGATCCGCTCGCGCTGGGCGTCGTCGGCGTACTCGATGGTGCTGATCGCGGCGAACATCCGGAGCAGGTCGTCGATCGTCGGCTCGGGGCGCGCGCTCCCCGCCTCCTGGGCCCGCTCCAGCAGTGGGCCGCCGGCGTCGCGCATCGCCTTGCGGCAGGCCTGGAAGGTGCCGGTGGAGCGGTTGAGCGCGTCGGCGAAGGCCAGCTTCGTCCCGATGTAGTCGGTGAAGCGGCGCAGCCAGGCGGCCAGCGCCTCCCACGGGCCGAGGTCGCCGAGAGCGCCGGCGGCCCGGCACAACTGCTCGACCTCCTCGCGGTGCACCTCCTCCACCAGGTCCTCGCGGGTGGGGAAGTTGCGGTAGAGGGTGGCGATGCTCACCCCGGCCCGCCGGGCCACGTCCTCCAGCGACGCCTGCGCCCCCTTCTCGGCGAACGCGTCGCGGGCGGCGGCGAGCAGGGCGTCGAAGTTGCGGGCGGCGTCGGCGCGCCGGGGCCGCCGCGACGGAAGTACGGGCTGCATCTCGCCTCTCCACTTTGACAACCGTAGGACCCCTACGGTTAAGTGTAGGGGTACTTTCAGTTTCCATTGTAGGAGCCAGAGAGATGTTCACCGACACCATCGCCCTGCTCACAGGCGCCAACAAGGGCCTGGGCCTGGCCACCGCCCGCCGGCTCGCCGAGCTCGGCCTCACCGTCCTGCTCGGCAGCCGCGACGCCGAACGCGGCGAGCGGGCCGCCGCCGGCCTCGCCGCCGACGGGGTCAAGGTGCGGCCCTTGCCGATCGACGTCACCGACGACGAGTCCGTCCGGCAGGCGGCCGAGCTCGTCGAGCGCGAATACGGGCGGCTCGACGTCCTGGTGAACAACGCCGGCGTGCTCCGGCGCAAGGTGCCCGCCGAGGTGACCGCGGACGACCTGCGCCCGGAGTTCGAGACGAACGTGTTCGCCGTCGTCCGGGTCGTCCACGCGATGCTGCCGCTGCTGCGCCGGTCGAAGGCGGCGCGGATCGTCAACGTCTCCAGCGACTCGGCCATTTTCGCCAAGGCCACCGAGCAGGGGTCGATGTTCGCCCGCTCGCACGACTCGTTCGCCTACTCCGCGACGAAGGCCGCGGTGAACATGCTGACCGTCAAGTACGCCAACGCCTTCGCCGACGACCCCGAGCTGGCCCACATCAAGGTGAACGCGGTGACGCCGGGGTATGTGGCGACCGACCTCAACGGGTTCAAGGGGGTGCGCAGCACGGACGAGGGTGCTCGTGCCGCGGTGCACTGGGCCACGGTGGGTGAGGACGGCGGGACGGGCGGCTTCTACGACGAGAGCGGCCGGATGCCCTGGTGACAGCACGTCACGACGGTGACGGCTCCCTGACCCTGCACGTTCCAGGTTTGACCGCCCCGTTGTTCAGACGGCGTCCGCGTCGCGCCGTCTCACCTGTATCGAATCGGGCCGGACGGCTCCGGTCCACGGGACCGCGCGGGCGGTGGGGCGCCCCAACGGATCGGTTGGGTTGGCGGGTCCGGTGTCCATGCCACCCGGCCTGATCGCCTCCCCGTCTGGCTTGAGCACCTCCCAGCCCGGCTTGACCAGCTCCCACATCGCCCGCCGCCGCAGCCGGTTGGCCCCCCACCCGCAGACGAGCCCGATCGCCATGCCGACGGCCACGTCCCCCGGGTAGTGCGCGCCGACGTACACGCGGGAGAAGGCCACCCCGGCGGCGAGCGCCGCCACCGGCGCGGCGACCGGCAGGGGCGCGTGCGCGGCGACCGCCACGGCGAAGGCGACGGCCGAGGCGCTGTGCCCGGAGGGGAAGGACGACGACGTGGGGATCCGGCGGCGGCGGATCGCCGGGATGACGTGCGCCACCGGGCGCTTCCGGCGGAAGGCCTGCTTGGCGAGCAGGTTGGCCGTGGGGCTGGCCAGCGAGATGGCCAGCACGCCGCGCAGCCCGGCCCGTTGCAGGTCCGGCCGGCCGGACATGAGCAGGCCGCCGGTGACCAGCCACCACAGCACCGCCTTGTCGGCGGCCGACGACAGGGAGGGGAGCACCGCGTCCAGATAGGGCAGGTGGGCGCGGGCGATCCGCTCGAAGGCCCACTTGTCCCGGGCGTCGAAGCGTTCGAGAAGTCTCACGTGCTCGATCGTGCCTGCCGGGGCGCGTCGCGCTTCACCTCCGGCGGGTGAAGCGCGACGGGACGTGGTGACGGTGACATCGAGGCATGGGACGTCCCGATGGCAGCGCGAAGATCCCGGCGAGCCGGTTCGACCACGCGCAGGCGTGGACCGCGCGCCTCGCCCTCGCCCTCGCCGCCGCCGTCGTGCCGATCATGCTCACGGCGGCGGGGTTCCACAGCGTCACGCTGCTCGCCCTGGGGCTCGGCGCGCTGGCCGTGGCCGCGGCCGCGGTGTGGATCGCGCTCACGCACCGGGGGCTGGTCCGCGTGCTGGCCGGGACGGTGGCGGTGCTGGCGCCCGTGGGCGCGGTGGTCAGGAGCGCGATGGTCGGGGCGCTGTGGCCGATGATCGTCTCGGCCGGGCTGCTGCTGCTGGCGGCGGCCACCGGACGGGTCGCGCTGGCGATGGGGGCTCCCCCCGCCCGGTTCAAGGGCCGGACGGTGGAACCGCCGAAGCGGCCGTACCTGATCATGAACCCGCGCTCGGGCGGCGGGAAGGTGGACAGGTTCGGGCTCGTGGCCAAGGCGAGCACGCTGGGGGCGGAGGTGCAGGTGCTCGACCCCGATCGGCCGCAGGACGTCGCCGAGCTGGCCCGCGCCGCGCTGGCCAGGGGCGCGGACCTCCTGGGCGTCGCCGGCGGCGACGGCACCCAGGCGCTGGTGGCGGCCGTCGCGGCCGAGCACGACGTGCCGTTCATGGTCATCCCCGCGGGCACGCGCAACCACCTCGCGATGGACCTCGGCCTGGACCGCGACGATCCGAGCACGTCGCTGCGCGCGCTCGACGACGGCGTCGAGATCAGCATCGACCTGGGGCTGGTGGCCGGCCGCACGTTCGTCAACAACGCCTCGTTCGGGGCGTACGCGGCGATCGTGCAGAGCCCCGCCTACCGGGACACCAAACTGCACACGACGCTGGACCTGCTGCCCGAACTGCTCACGCACCGCACCGGCCCGCGGCTGGTGGCGCGGGCGGGCGAGGTCGTCATCGAGGCGCCGCAGGCGGTGCTGGTCAGCAACAACCCCTACCTGGCGGGCAGCGGCGGCGGTTTCGGGCGGCGGCTCCGGCTCGACTCGGGGGTCCTGGGCGTGCTGGGCATCACGGCGGACACGGCGTTGAAGGCCGCCGGACTGGTGTGGGGGCGCAGGTCGGCGGCGCTCACCTCGTTCACCGCCCGGGAGGTGATCGTGGACGCCGACGCGCCGGAGGTGCCGGTCGGGGTGGACGGTGAGGCGCTGATGTTGCCCACGCCGGTGCGGTGCCTGGTCCAGCCGGGCGCGCTGCGCGTCAGGACGCCGAGCGCCAGCGTGGGGCGGGTGCACCGGGAACACCTTCCGGTGCGGTGGCGCACGCTGTGGGGGCTGGCGTTCCCGCCGAGGAGGACGGAGCGGCGGCGGACGCACCGGACGGCCGTCTGACCGTCGCGACAAGCCGGTTGGCGGATCGGACGCCGAGGACGACCAGCACCACCGCGGTCACCTTCCCGATCGCGCGTCTGAAGCGGGTCCCGCGTACGAGGTGCGGGAGCCGGTGCGTTCCGGCTGGTCCGTGGCGGGTGGCAGGGTGGTCGTCTTCCAGGAGGGCGAGTCCCTGGGCAGCCCGCACGGCCACGCGTGGAGCCCGCCGGGTGCCCCTGCCCGGCTCCTGAAAGTCCCGTACGGAAGTAAGCGTTCTGATACCGAACCGCAAGCAACTTTGATCACAATCGACACGTGAGTGACGAACCCCGACGCATCGGCCCGTACACCCTCATCAAACGCCTCGGCCAAGGCGGGATGGGCACCGTGTACCTGGCGCGGCTCGGAGACTCGCCACCCGTGGCGCTCAAGGTCCTGGACCCCGGCACGGACGACGGCTTCGAGCGCCGCTTCACCAGGGAGGTGGAGGCGGCGCGCCGCGTGGCCCGCTTCTGCACCGCCCCCGTCCTGGACGCGGGCCTCGACGGGCGACGCGCCTACATCGTCACCGAGTACGTCGACGGCCCCGACCTGGCCACCGCGATCCGCGACGGCGCCCCCATGTCGGGCGCGAACCTGGAGGCCCTGGCCGTCGGCGTGGCCACGGCGCTCGTCGCGATCCACCAGGCCGGGATCGTGCACCGCGACCTCAAGCCCGCCAACATCCTGCTCAGCTCCATCGGCCCCCGGGTCATCGACTTCGGCATCGCCCAGTTCATGACGCCGGACGCGACCAAGTCGGCGTCCATCGTGGGCACGCCCGCGTACATGTCGCCCGAGCAGGCGGGCGGCGAGCCGGTCACGGCGGCCAGTGACGTGTTCGCGTGGGGCGGCGTGATCGTGTACGCGGCGACGGGCAAGCCGCCGTTCGGCGTGGGCGGCCCGCCCGAGGTGCTGTACCGGGTGGTGCACTACGCGCCGGACCTGAGCAACCTGGACGGCAGGCTGTACCCGCTGGTGGAGCAGGCGCTGGCCAAGGACCCGGTCCGGCGGCCGACATCGCAGCAGCTTCTCGACCGCCTGCTCGGCCGCGAGTCGATCAACGTGGCCGCGGCCACGAACCTGGTCAGCCAGTCCTGGGAGCAGCAGCCCGTGCGGCAGCCGGCGCCCGCTCCGCCGAGGTGGCGATGGGCGCGCCCGGCGGCGGCGATCGCCGCCGCGCTCCTGGTGTCCGCCGTCACGGCCACGGTGCTGTTGCAGTCGAACAGTCCGGGCAGTTCGGGCGCTTCGGGGGGTACGTCCCCATCGGCTCAGACCACCACCGCCGCGCCCGCGCCCACGCACGTCCACACCACCACGGGCCTGGCCGCCCGCGACGCCTACGTCGAGAACGCCAAAGGGCGGCGGATCCCCGTCCACGTCTCGATCGACAAGCTGACCCGCGAGTTCGACGAGACGCGGCTGGAGTGGACGGTCGAGAACATCGGCGCGCCCGGAGACAAGGCCGACCTGGCCCACTTGCTGGGCGACGGCGAGTCGTGGAGCGTGCACGGGATCACGATCCGGCCGGACGGCTCGGACAAGTCGCCCCACCCGGACACCGAGGACGGCGTCTGCTCGTGCACGTACTGGTACAGCTACGCCAACGCGATCGACGCGGGCGAGTCGCTGCAGTTCTTCGCCACCTTCAGCGGGCTGCCCGAAGCCGACAAGGCGGACCTCAACCTGCTGGGCCTCGGCCGCTACCTGGGCGTCCCCGTCGAAGGCTCCTCGTGAGAAAAAGGATTGGACGCGATGATCTCCGGGCTTGTAGCTTGCAGTCGGCCGTGACACCGCCCGAGGAGGTGAGACCCATGAACGCTGTATCGCTGTGGGTGCTCCGCCTCGCCGTCGCGGCCGGGCGATCGACGTAGGTGTCGCCGGGAGCGCCTGACCACCAAGGCACTTCCGAAAGGCAACACCGATGAACTTCGACGTGATCATCGCCGGGTGCGGGCCGACCGGCGCGATGCTGGCCGCCGAGCTGCGGCTGCACGACGTGCGGGTCCTCGTCCTGGAGAAGGAGACCGAGCCCGCGTCGTTCGTCCGCATCGTCAGCCTGCACCTGCGCAGCCTGGAGCTGATGGCGATGCGCGGCCTGCTGGATCGCGTCCTCCAGCAGGGACGGCGGCGTCCGGCCGGCGGCCTGTTCGCCGCCATTCCCGCGCCCGTGCCCGAGGGCCTGGACTCCGCGTACGACTTCATGCTGGGCATCCCGCAGCCGGTCATCGAGCAACTGCTCCAGGAGCATGCGGTCGAGCTGGGCGCGCAGGTCCGGCGGGGTCGCGCGGTCACCGGCTTCGAGCAGGACGACGAGGGGGTGACCGTCGAGCTGGCCGGCGGGGAGAAGCTGCGTTCGCGCTATCTCGTCGGCTGCGACGGCGCGCACAGCACGGTGCGCAAGCTGCTCGGCGTGGGCTTTCCCGGCGAGCCCTCACGCAACGACACGCTGATGGGCGAGATGGAGGTGGGCGTGCCGCCGGAGGAGATCCCCCATCAGCTGACCATGCCCCATCAGCGGTTCTGGCTGCGGCCCTTCGGCGGCGGGAGGTACAGCGTCCTGGTCCCCGCCGAGGGCGTCAGCGACGAGCCGCCGACCATCGAGGCGTTCCGGCGGCAGTTGCGCGCCGTCGCCGGAACCGACTTCGGCGTGCACTCCCCGCGCTGGATGTCCCGTTTCGGCGACGCCACCCGGCTGGCCGAGCGTTACCGGGCCGGGCGGGTGCTGCTGGCCGGCGACGCGGCGCACATCCATCCCCCCATCGGCGGGCAGGGCCTCAACCTCGGTCTCCAGGACGCGGTCAACCTCGGCTGGAAGCTGGCCGCGCAGGTCCGCGGCTGGGCGCCGGAGCCGCTGCTGGACACCTACCACGCCGAGCGTCATCCGGTCGCCGCGGACGTGCTGGACAACACCCGCGCC
The DNA here is from genome assembly GCF_008086045.1 of Nonomuraea sp. PA05. GTDB lineage: Bacteria > Actinomycetota > Actinomycetes > Streptosporangiales > Streptosporangiaceae > Nonomuraea > Nonomuraea monospora. The sequence goes on from NZ_VSEY01000031.1 coordinate 85,245, forward strand.
CAGGTGGAGCTGCTGTCGCCCGAACCGGGCGCGCGGGCCGTGCGCAGGCTGCTCACCGAGCTGATGGGCTTCGAGGAGGTGAACCGCCACCTGGTGGAGAAGATCACCGCGATCGGCATCCGCTACGACTTCAGCGAAGGTGAAGGCGCACGCGCAGGCGAGGGCGCACGCGCAGGCGCGGGCCCCGATCTGCTCGGCCGCCGCCTGCGCGACCTCGACGTCAAGCAGGGCCGCCTCTACGACCTGCTGCGCCGTGGCCGCGGCCTGCTGCTGGACCGCACGGAACGGCTGACCACCGGCGGCTGGTCGGACCGGGTCGACCACCTCGCGGACCCCGCCGTGGAGCTGGATGTCCCGTGCGTGCTGGTACGTCCCGACGGCCATGTCGCCTGGATCGGTGACGATCAGCGGGACCTGGACGTTCACCTGTCCCGCTGGTTCGGCGAGCCCGCCGGCTGACGGATCGGGCTCAGCCTCGGGCCGTGGCCAGGAGTTCGCGTCCGCGCTCCGGCGTGATCAGGCGAGCGGCCCGGGGGTCGGCCAGCAGGGCGATCGGCGCGACCTGGTCCTCGTGCAGCGGCCTCCAGTGCGCGAGGGCCTCGCGCAGCCGCGGCCAGGCCTCGTCGTCGCCGGCGTCGAGCGCGGCGTGCGCGGCCTCGTCGAACTCCGGGTTGCCGAAGCGGATCCGGAACCCCGGCTCCTTCCGCAGCGCCTGGTAACGGCCGATCGGGCGCTTGAGCCACTCGGGCCCGAGATCCCACAGGAGCTGGACGGTGGAGCCGCCGCCGTAACGGTGGGCCTGGTCGTGCGCGACGAACAGCAGCGGCAGGACCTGCTCGGCGAACAGGCCCTCGTCGAGGGTCCACGACGGCTGGGCGTCGGTGTGGGTGAGCAGCCGGTAGAGCGGGTCGCTCTCCGCCTCCTCCCGCAGCAGGGTCCGTAGCTGGAAGGCGAGGAACTCGGCCCGGTCGCGGCCGAAACGGGCGGCCTGCGCGAGGACGTCCAGCGGGCCTTCCACCTCGCCGCGCAGGCTCGCCAGCCGGGCGTCCTCCACCTTGGCGTCCCATTCGCGCCGGGTGTCGCACGCGGGGCGGTCGAGGGCGTGGAATCCGGCGTAGAAGTCGTACATCTTCTCGTAGAACGAGCCGTATCGGTCGGGATCGCTGGCCCGCCACGAGAACACGTCGTAGGCCGCCCATTCGCCGTGCTCGTCCACGTCGCCCGGGTCGAGGTAGACCGCGCCGGAGTCCGCCTCCAGGGAGATCAGCAACGATCGTGCCAGCGGGGACTCGTCGTCCTCGCCGTCCTCGCCGTCCTCATCGTCCTCGTCGTCCCAGTCGGCGTCGGCGTAGGCTTCGACCCACATCGGCTCCAGGTCCTTCAGCCAGCCGAGCTCCTCGGTGCCGCGCAGGCTCCAGACGAAGTTGCCGGCGTGCCGCCAGCCGTTGGTGACGAGTAAGAACTCCCGGAACGACGGGGGCAGCACGCAGCCCAGCCGCGACTCCAGGGCCTGTACCTCTTCCTCGGTGGCGGGCGGGCAGCCGAGCCAGGGGTCGCCGTCGGGCGACAGGTCGGGGTGGGCGAGGTGCCATTCCTCGCTCCAGCGCTGAAGGAACGGCTTCCAGGCGTGACGGTCCACGGCAGGCTCCTACGACGTCGCATGATGATCCGGTCACGCGAAGTCCATCAGATGCCACCGACAGGCCGCGCGCGGGTCGCGCGCGCGGCCACGCCTCGTCGCGCCGTCAGGAGACGGTCAGGTAGAACGCGGTCTCGACGGTCTCGGTGGTCCACAGTGAGCCCGCCTGGCTGTGAACGGCGAACGTCCGCTCGGCCGTGCCGCGGTGCAGGTCGCGGCGGACGCAGGCGCGGGCGCCGCGCTCCACCGACAGCGAGCGCGGGTGGTCGTAGCGGCCGACGGGCGTGACGTGGACGGCCACGTCGTCGTCGAGGTCGACGAGGCGGCTGACGAGGACGCAGTAGACGCCGCGCGACGGGTGCCAGACGTCGTCCACGTGCTTGCTGTGCGTCACCGAGCCGTTCGCCTCGATCTTCGCCGAGGCCTGCGCGAACGGAGTCTCGGCGGACGCGGCCGGCGGCGTGAGAAGCGTGGCGGCGGCGCCGAGGGCCCCGATGGCGAGTCGCCTGATGGTGTTCATGTCGATGTCCTTTCGGCAGGATTACGAGACCAGCAGGTCGAAGCCGCTGTCGGCGAGCCGCCCGGTGTTGGTGCTGTAGACGTTGACGGTGATGGTGTTGTCCAGGCGGCAGGTGGCCGACGGGTGGCGGTAGGCGATGTGCGGCAGGCGCAGCGCGTGGCGCGGGGTGAGCTGGATCAGCGAGTCGCGCGCGTCGATGTAGTGGCTGAGCTGGATGCAGTATCGGCCGGTGGCGGCCCGCCAGGCCTTGACGACGTTCTTGCCCTCGTTGAGTGAGCCGTCCGCGTTGATGATCGCGGCGGCCCGCGAGTACGGGGCTTTGAAGTCGGCATGGGCGGCCGGGGCCGCGAGGACGGTCAGACCGGCGGCGAGCGTCAGGCAGCCCGTGAGAGCACGACGAAGCATGAGGAATCCCCCTGTTTGTTGCGGTTGGATAGGAGCCACAACGAAACGTAAGTTCGCGGGAGCCGCCGGGATGTTCGCCACCCCGTGTCGTCCGGCCAAGGTTTTTTGCCCGGTCGCACGCGAACTTGTGGCCCCTTTCGCGCGTCCCGCTCCGCCCCGGAGCCGGGGGGTGGCCGTGCTGCGAGGCCGTACCCACTGACGTGCCCTTTACCCGGCAAGATCCCGCCCGATCACCCAGGATCGGACGGGATCGCGCAGGTCACCCCTTAGTCGAGCCAGCGGCCGACGCCCTTGACGGTGACCTCCAGCAACTCCGCCGGGTTCGCCGGGTCCGGATAGTAGATGATCATCGTCGTGCCCGCCGGCAGCAGCATCTTGACCGCCTGGATGCACCCCGCCACGGCCTGCCGCTGCGCGTCAGGCCCCGTGCCGGTGATCGGCACCGCGTCGCAGACGCCGCCCCGGTTGTTCATCACCAGCCGCAGCGTGCTGTCCTTCAACGCCACCTCCCGCGTGGCGACGCGATAGGCGAGCTGCGTCTCCAGATGCCACGCCGGAGGCGCCATGGGCACCCCGAACTCCTGCCGGTACAGCAGCCCGAGCCGGTGTTCGAGCGCCGCCAGGTCGTCGTGCAGCCCGCTCTCGACCGTGTACCCCGCCCAGGCTCGCAGATCGTCGACCGGCGGCAGGTTCGCGATCGGCAGCCCGCTCGCGTCCAGCAGCCGGCCGGACGCGTCGACGAGGTAGCCCTGGTTGTTCTGCTGCTTGATCGACGCGCTGACGTTCCTGAGCTGCTCCGCGGTGTCCTCGTACGGGCAATGCCCGCCCTCCTGGACACACCCGATCGGGAGGATCCGCAGCAGCGACGTCGCCAGATCGGTCTCGTACAGCGCCGACAGGATCGTCCGGTCGGACAGGTGCCCGTTCAGGTACATCGTCCCCCAGATCGAGTTGTACTCGGCGAACCGCAGCTCCTCCGGGACGAGCGACTCCACGAACGTCCCCCGCCACTGGCTGGAGTACTTGTCCCAGTCGGGATCCTCGCTCAGCTCCAGCACCCCGATCATGCAGTCGGAGAACTTCTTGGCGGCCTTCACGAGCCCGCCCTTGACGGCGCTGCGGCACTTGCCGACGACCGAGTACTGCGAGGCGGCGTTGAGCAGGTCCAGCCCGAACAGCGTCATGTACTCCTCACCCAGCCGGTGGCTCTCGGTCTCCCGGTCGGCGATGCCCCTGGCCGCGAAGTAGAACAGCGGGCTCATCACGAGGGACATGCAGGCGTCCTGGGCCTTGCCGACGAACTGGCTCCGGCAGTGCTCAATGCGTTCCTGCGCGTACCCGTCCGGGTCGTGCAGCGGCCCCTTCGGGTCGTTGAGGATCTCCTCAACGTAGGCGTTGCAGTCGTTGTACCCCGGCAGGCCGTCCTCGGGCCCCCACTTGCAGTGCCCGTACCAGGTGGCCTTGAGCGCGCCCAGGCGGATCTCGGCGTCCTCCCGGTAATCCTCGAACACCTCGGCGGCGATGCGGGCCGCCTCCGACGCGCTCTGCCCGGCCCTGATCTGCGCCGCGTACGCGGTGTCGTAGGCGGCGAACGCGCTGGCCGCGTCCTGCGCCGCCGAGACGGCCGAGGCCCGCGCCCACCGGGCCGACAGGGACGCCTTCCTCGCCGACTGCTGCGCCTGCTGGGTCGCCGCGGCGGCGGTGCGGACGGCCTGCGCGGCCCGTTCGGCCGAAGCGGCGGCGTCGCGGGCGCTCTCCACGGCGTCGCTGGCGTACTCCCGCGCCCGGCCGGCCGCCGCGCCGGCGTCGTTGGCGTAGCCGACCGCCTGCTCGGCCGCGCCACGGGCCCGCGCCGCCGCCGCCTGCGCGGTGCGCGCGAACTCGACGGCGCTCTGCGCGATCTGCGACGTCTCGATCATCAGGGAGGTGGCGATGTAGTTGTGCGTCGCGGTCGCGTAGTCGCGCTCGGCCGCCTGGTGCCGGCCCACCTCCAGGAACTCGACCTGCATCGCCGTCGTCCCGGCCAGCGCCACCTGGGCGCCGTTGCGCACCTCCGTGCCGTGCGACTCGTCGTCGGCGATCGCGTCCACCTTCGAGCGGACGTCGATCGTGTGCGCGGTGTTGTACGTGGAGTCCAGGAACTTGTCCAGGGCCTCCGGGTCGTCCGAGCGCAGCGCGGCGTTCGCGGCCTGCTCCGTCTCCGCCTTGCCCGCGCCGCGGGCCTCGGCGAGGATCCGGCCGATCCGCTCGCGCAGCTCGGCGGGACGCTCGGGGTAGTCCGGGTCGTCGAGGAACTCGACCACGTCGTTCCAGCCGCCGTCGAGGGCGCTCTGCGCGGCGGTTCGCATGGCGGGGCTGCTGGTGACCATGAGGCCGGTCAGCGTGGTGCGGTCGTCCTGCTCCTCGGCGGCGGCCAGGCCGCGCTTGACGAACTCCAGGACGAGCACGTCGTCGTCCTCGCCGAGGGCGTCCACCGCCGCCGAGCTGGTCCACGTGCCGGGCACGGTCGCGAAGAACCGCGCCACCTGCCGCGCCTTGCCCACCGCCGCCGCGTCGGGCGTCTGCGCGGCGGCGGCCTCGGCGATCAGCTCGTCGATCTGCGGCGTGTGGTAGTCGCGCATCGGCACGTCGAAACCGTGCGCCTCCCCCAGCCGGGCCTCGGCGGCCTGCGCGCTGATGTGCCGCGCGAAGGACAGCTCCAGCTCCAGCTCGTCCTGGAGCCGCTGCGCGTCCGCCTCGCGCGCCGACTTGTAGACGGTCTGGGCCGTCTCGGCGGCGTTCAGCGCGTCCTCCGCCGCCCGGTAGGCGTTGTCCGCGTGCTGCGTCGCCAGCTCCGCCGCGTTGACGGCGTTGCCCGCGTGCGCGGCGGCGCTCGCCGCCGCCGCGGCCGACTGCTCGGCGTAGGAGACCGCGCGCGTCGCCGCGTCCCGCGCCTTGCCTGCCGCCTCCTGGGCGATGTTCGCGTGCCGCACCGTCTCGGCGGTGGCCTGCTTGGCCCGCGCCGCGCTCGCACCGGCCCGCGCGGCGGCGGCGAACGCGGCCTTGGCCTCGGCGCTCGCCTCCCCCGCGTAACGGCCGGCCGCCTCGGCGGCACGCCCGGCGGCCTCCGTGTTCGCCCGCGCCGAGTCGGCGGCGGCGACCGCGGCGAACGCCTTCTGGTTCACGGCCGCGATCTGGTCGATGGGCGACAGCCAGGCCGAGATCGCCGGGCCGATCTGCTGCATCACCCGGTTGTGCGCCTCGGCGTCGGCGGCGGCGTCCGCGTCCAGCTCCGCCGCTGCCGCCGCGGCCCATGCCTCGTCGGACTTCGTGTGCGCCCGCGCCGCCGCGGTCGCCGCGCGCCCGGCGGCCCCGGCCGCGGCGCGCGCCGCCTCCGCCGCCGTCCGCGCCGCCTGCACGGCGACGCGGGACGCCGCCGCCGCCCGGTCGGCCGCCTCGGCCGCCCGCTGCGCCTGCCGCCTGGCCTCCGCCGACTCCCGCCCGGCCAGCGTCGCCAGCCGCTCCGCCTCCAGCGCGTCGTTCTTGGCCGCCAGGGACTCCGCCTCCGCCCGGTCGGCCTGCGCGACCGCGCCGATCGTCTCGAACGCCGCGCGCCGCGTCGCCTCCGTGGCGCTGGTCCGCAGATCGGTCAGCGTCTGGTTCTCGTTGTCCCTGGCCTGCGCCACACCCCAGTCGATCTGGACGAACCGCTCGTGCATCTCCAGGCTGCCGTCCTGCAGCGCCCGGTTCGCCGCGGCCTGCACTTCGGGCCCGCCCTCGGCCATCGCCCGGTTGACGACCGCCCGCAGATCCAGCCGGTACGGCACCCGCCAGCCCGACTCGATGAACTTGCCCAGCGTCTCCCGCGTCCCGTTGCGCAGCACCGCGTTCGCGGCGGCCTTCACCTCGGGCCCGCCGGCCGCCTTCATCTCGTTCACGCTCGCCCGCAGGTCGATCTCCCTGGCGGTCTCCCAGCCACCGCCGAGGAACGCCGTCACGGCGCCGGCGTCGTCCGAGGTCAGGGCGGCGTTGGCCGCCGCGGACACCTCGGCGCCGCCACGCGCCTTGATCCGGCCCACCTGCTCACGATCGTCCTGCGCCGCCAGCCGGGGCAGATTCGCGAGGAAGGCGCAGATCGCCGCCTCATCCCCCAGCAGCGCGTCCTCCGCCGCCGGACGCACGTTCACGCCACCCGTGACCCACGCGTCCAGAACCACCTGACGTTCGCACGCCGGCCCGGCGGGCGGATCCGCCCGCACTGCCCGCGCCGCCGCACCGGCGGGAACGCCGACGAGGAGCGACGAGAGCACGACGCCCACGACACCTGCCGCGCATAACGCGCGCACCACCTTCACCGCAGCCACCTCTCACCCTCTCGGCTGATGCCTCTCCACGAACAGGGCGGGACGGCGCGGCCGGACGGAGGTCGCCCGCCCGGCCGGCCGTCCCGGACTCAGTTGACGACCCGCAGCTCCAGGAGGGTCTCCCGGCAGTTGTCGGGGAAATCGGGATGGTTCTCGTCGCACGTCACGTCCGTGCGCCCGAACTGCTCGCTCTCGTCCCGCTCGACGCGCTTGGTGCGCTCCGTGCCCGACGTCACGTTCACCACCGTCGCGTCCACGTCGTGACCCGCCCCCGGCGACCGGCCGTCGCCCTGAACCTCGTAGACGTTCGGGATCCGCAGCTTCACCACACCCGTCGGCGCGAGCACCTTGAAGCACACCGCCGTCACGCCCAGATGCGGCTCACCGACCTCGGTGTCACCGTTCAGCAGCCCGGGGAACACCTTGATCACGCCGACGCCGTTCTCCGTGGACGCCGTGCACGAGACCCAGATGATCCCGCCGTTCCCGGAGATCAGCTCGAACTTCTGCGCCTCCGCCTCGTCCGTGCCCCAGTCGTCCTGACCGGACGTCCCCGCGAACTCGTGCGACAGGTCCACGGGATAGCCGTAGCCCTCCACCACCGACCCGCCGCTGGCCTGCACCGGGACCGTGGCGGCGTTCCCACCGGCGGGCACGAGATCACCCGCGTACCAGCCCTGTACCTCCACCAGCAGATGCGCGGTGCCCGTGCTGGCGTTCTTGATCCGCACCTTGCCGCCGATCCCCGCCTTGACCACGCTGTGCCCCGCGCGGTCGCCGCCGTCCTTCGGCGCGTAGTTGACCAGTGAGGTGGCGCTCGGCGTGCTGCCCACCGGCCACACGTTGAGCAGCCCGTCCGCCGTGTTGTCGACGACCGTCAGGTTCAGCGCCACCGGGGTGCCCGCGGGCACGCCGAGCGGCACGTCCACGGTGGCGTTGGCCGCGAGAGGCTCACCCTCGCCGACCGACCGGGTGTCCAGCCGGCGCGCCGCCGGCATCGTCCGCAACCTCGTGCCGGTGTCCGCGCTCGCCGTGAAGTAGCCCAGCGCGGTCGCCGCGAAGTGCACCGGCGCGGCGCCGTTGTTCGTGAACGTCGCCCGCCCGTCCGCGCTGAGCTGCACCGCCACGCCGTGCGCGGTCGTCCCTGGCACGTAGTCCATGACGCTGCGGTTGTTGGCGCCGCCCGGCGGGAACGCGCCGACCCAGCCGTCCCTGGTCGCGTCCGTCACGATCAGGTCCAGGTACGCCGTCGTCGCCCCGGCCGGTATCGCGCCGCCCGTCAGCGTGAACGTCCGTGAACCCCGCGACGGCACCGTGCCCGCCGTCCCGCCCAGACCGCTGCGGGTGTCCGCCACCCGCGTGTGATCGACCGCCACGAAGCCCCGCCCCGCGCTGCCCGAGGTCGTGTAGTAACCCTGGACGTCCACCGTGACGTGCGCGCCGGGGCCGTGGCTGTAGACCGCGAGCTTCCCACTGGCCGGCACGGGCACCACCGCGGTGTTGGAGATGATCTGGTTCGCGGTCGCGTTCACCATCGACAGCGCCGGGCGCGGCGCGCCCTCCGGCAGCAACGTCAGGAACGTGGGCGACGAGCCCGCGACGGCCGTCACATCCACCAGCACCGCCGTGACGTCACTCGCAGGAACGCCGCCCACCCCCGTCACCTGGAACGGGGTGAGACTGGCCGCGCCCCGCGGGCCGGCGGTCGTGCCCAGCCCGGAACGCGTGTCGAGAACCTGCGCGCTCGTGGGCAGCCGCACGAAGGCCCCGCCCCGCACGGTCTGCCGCACCCAGTCGCGCACGTCGTCCAGCCGCGCCTCCGTCGCCCCGGTCCGTGTCTCCGACGCGTCCGCCTCCAGACAGCCCGCCTGCCAGGACGTGCTGTTCAGCGCCACCAGTTCGAGGCCCGCCGCCACGCTGCGCAACGCCGGCCCGCCCGCGTCCCCCTTGCAGATGCTCGACGGCGCCGACGGATCACTGGCGATCTCCACGGCCCCCGCGCTGACCGCCTGCACCGAGAAGGGCGCCGTGTGCAGCCGATGCGGCACCCACTGCGTCGCCGTCCGCCCGAAACCCGCGACCCGCAACACTTCTCCCGGCGTCGGCGCGGTCGCGCTCACCCGCACCGGCGCCACCTCCACCACCGGCGCCGCCAGCTTGGCCAGCAGCAGGTCACGGGCCGGATGCGGCACCACGTGCGTGACGCCGCGCACCTCCCCCTCGGCGGCCGTCGTCAGATCCTCCCGGCCCACCGTCACGGTGGTCGCCTGCGACGGCGGACCCGCCGTCACCGGGCTGCTCCCCTCCGCGAAGCAGGACTTGGCCGTCACTATCCACTCCGGATCGATCAGCGCGCCGGAACAACCGCGCACCGCGTCACCCACTCTGACGTCCGCCACGAAACCGTAGCCGTCGGCGGGCGCCGCCGACCCGCCCACGATGCCCAGAGCGGGGAGCGCGGGCAGCATAACGCCCAGCGCCAGCCCCGCAGCCAGAGCACCGCGGCGTAATAACAAACGCATGAATGACCCCTTCTTCCGGCCGGTGGCCGGGAAATCGCAGCACTTCGCACACGTGATCTCGTTGTGCGCAAGCATCGCGGGGGGCGCTTTCACGATCGCTTCACATCTGCGTCATCGACCACCTGCGGGACGACGGCTGAGATCATGCCCCCATGACCGAGCTTGTGGAACGTGTCGACGATCAGGACCGTGTGCTGGGCGTGGTCAGCCGGGACGATGCGATCCGTCACGGCTGGCTGCACCGCATCGCCACCACCGTCTGCCGCGACGAGGCGGGGAGGTTCCTGGTGTGCCGGCGGGCCGAGGGGCTGTCCCGGTATCCTGGCTATTACGAGGTGTGCTTCGGCGGGGCGGTCGGAGTCGGGGAGTCCTACCAGGTGGCGGCGGCGCGCGAGCTCGCGGAGGAGCTGGGCGTGCAGGTGCCGGTGCGGGAGGTGGTCACGTTCCTGTGCCGCGGCGAGATCGGCCCGTACTGGCTCTCGGTGCACGAAGCGGTCATCACCGGCGACGTCTCGCCCGATGCCGGGGCGGTGAGCCGGGTGGGGTGGCTGACGAGCGCGGAGCTGGACGAGGCCGTGAGACGGCATCGGTTCGTTCCGGACGGGCAGGAGGCGCTGCGCCGATACCTCGCGGCAGGCACGTGAAAGGGGCGCCCGTCGCCGGAATGCCGGCTCAGGCGCCCCACCTGGTCACGGACGGCTCAGCGATGCTGAATGTCAGATGCGGGTCAGCAGGACGTTGCCGTCGCCCGCCTTCCTGACCACGACGACCGCGTACAGCCCGGTCACCTTCGGGTCGCCGATGGTGACGCGTTCCAGCTTGTTCGGGCCCCCACTGGCGGACTTGCGGGCGGCCGAGCGGGGCAGGCCCCACGCGGCCGGGTCCGGGGCCATCACGAAGAGGTCGAGGTCCTGGCCGTCGCGCGGGACGACGGTGATCGTGGCGGGCACGCCCTGCTCGATCCACGTGGTGCGCACCTCGGTCAGGCGGCCAGCGGCGATGGGGAACTCCTGCGGCGTGCCGGCCTCCAGGTTGCCCGCGGCCGCCTCGGTGACCTCCATCGCGTACTCCTGGTAGTCGGTGCCGGAGGTGACCGCGTTCACGAACCAGTTGCGGGTGGCGGGGCTGGGCTGGACGGCGACGAAGTCCGTGCTGGTGGCGGTCCAGTCGGCGCTTCTGACGGCGTCGCCGCCCGCGTTGGGGGCCGTGGCCAGGTCGACGTCCGCCCCGTCCGGGACGGTGACCGCGGCCACCACGTGCCACCGGCCGGGCGTGGTGACGAAGGCCGTTCTGAGCGGGACGTTGGCGGGGCGGCGCACCGGGTGCCTGTCGGTCAGGTTCTCGACGTGGTCGGTGTTGATGGCGTTCTGGAACATCGCCCCCTGCGTGAGGTCGGAGTGCTGGGCGCCCAGGGTGCTCAGGAAGTGGTCGAGGTCGCGGGCGGCCACCTTGCCGAACGCGTCCACGATGGCCTCGGGGCCGAGGATACCCAGGTCCCAGTACGGCTCGTCGCGCGGACCCGAGTCGGCCAGATCGAGCAGCACGCCCGCCACCCGGCCCTCGGTCTTGCCCGCGTCCGGGCCCGTCGGCCAGCCGTCGCTGTACCAGCGCGGGCCCTCCAGGTCCAGCGCGGAGGTGGCCCACCGGTAGTGCGTCTCGCCGTAGGTCTGGACGGCGACCCAGTCGGCCCAGCCCTCCTTCCACGCGCACAGCGTGCTGTTCATCGGCGTCGTCATGTAGTGCTTGCCGCAGGCGGTGCCGTCCGACGGCATCGCGCCGTAGGTGTAGTCCATGATGAAGTGCCCCAGCTCGTGGGGGACCGTCATCTTCTCCAGGTGCTCCGACGCGTCCAGATTGATCTGGAAGCGGCCCCGGCAGTCGGTGCCTGCGCCCGCGCAGTAGTACGACCTGGACAGGACCTTGTCCGGAGCCCAGATGAGGGTCGCGGACTGGCAGTTCTGCTCCCCCGGCTTCCAGCAGTCGTCGGCCGGTTCGTTCAGCCAGCCGGTGTAGGCCTTCCAAGTGTCGTAGGCGGCGGAGTGCAGCCGGAACGCCCCCTCCATCGGGTGGCCGCTCGTGCTGCGGTAGTCGATGACGGTGGTGGAGGTGCCGGGGGCCACGTCCGGTGTCGGCGTGCCGGCGTCGGTGTAGATGTCGTCGGCCTTCTCCGAGAAGCCCACGCTCCAGTACAGGTTGACGGGGCTGACCTCGATGACGACGTCCTGGCCTGTGCCGTCCTCCTCGGTGCCGGGGAAGCACAGCCGGTAGCCGCCGGACGCGTCGGTTTCCGTCCAGCCGAGCTTGAGGCGGCCGTTCGTGTCGGTGTCGAACGCGTCCACCTCCGCCATCGGCACGCCGCCGATGGACCCGTCCGTCCTGGCGTAGGTGACGCGTCCCTGCACGCACGTGTCGCCCGCCGCCGAGGTCGCCGCCGAGGTCGCCGCCGACCGTTCCGTACGGCGCGCGCGGCTCTCCCGCGGCATGCCGAACGCCGACGACTTCGCGCCGACGGTGACGTAGGCGAGCCCGTCGGAGCTGGGCCCCGGCCGTCCGTCGCGGGCCTGGACGCGGATCGAGGCCGGGCCGGGCGTGACCGCCGCGACGAGGCCCTCGTACCGGATGGGCCGGTTCGCGCGGGCCCGCAGGGTGCGGGTGGCGCGGTCCACCGGGCTGCGGCCGATCGTCGCGGCGGCGCGGGTGAGCCCGGCGGGCGGGGTCGCCCACCGCAGGGTCTCCGGCAGCTCGATGATCGTGGTGGCGTCGGGTATGTCGTGTTTCGGGGTTATCTCGACCGTGAGTTTCGCGGTCTGCCCGACGGCGGGGGCGCGGTCCAGCGAGACGTTGACGCTGAAGCAGTCGCCCGGGTCGCACGAGGTGGTGGCGGCGGCGGGCACGCCGGCGGCCGTGGTGAGGCCCACGGCCGCCAGCGTGCCCGCCAGGATGGTCGCCAGCGGTCGGCGTGACATCGGCATGTCTCCTGATCAGCCCGCGCAGGCCACGGGCGAGTCGAAATGTCCGGGTGAGGTGGGGTAGGGCGAGCCGCTGTCGCCCGGGGGAACGGCCACCTCACGCGAGCCCGACGGGTCGCCCGCGCTCCGGCCCGCGCCCGCGCCCCAGGCCACCTTGGCCAGGAAGTCGAGCATCGCCGGGGAGTGCTGGCGGACGATGTTGTGCCCGCCGTTGGCCGGGCCGCAGTGGGTGTAGAGGTTGAAGTTGCCGTTCCAGTCGATCATCTTGTCGCCCGGGTTCGGGCCGTTGGCCGTGCGGTCGCCCTGCAGCACGTCGCGGTCCGCGCCGCCGTACTGCCAGTCCACGCCCTGGTGGTGCTGGTCGTCGGCGGTGGCGGCGTTGTCCTTGCCGGTCATGCGGAACCACGCGCACGGGTCCACCACCGTGGTCAGCTCGCCGTCCGGCTTCTTGCCGGGGGCGCACGAGCCCGGGTACGAGCCGCGCGGGTTGTAGTCGAGCAGGTCCGCGCCGGCCCCGCCGAAGACGTGGTCCACGAAACGGTCGCCGGAGCCGCGGGCCGCCGGGTCGAACGCCCCGCCGCTGAGACAGTCCGGGGTGGCCGCGTCCAGGACGGGGTCGCAGCCCTTGCCGCCCCAGATCACGTCCGCGCCGTCGCCGCCGAACACCTCGTCGCCGCCGCTGTCGCCGTTGACCAGGTCGTCGCCCGCGCCGCCGTGGATGCTGTCCCTGCCGGGGCCGCCGCGCATCCGGTCGTCCCCGCCCTTGGCGAAACCGTCGTGCGGCAGGGCGGCGCTCACCCAGGCGTCGCCGTCCGCGTCGTGCAGCAGGTCCGTACGGCGGTCGTACGTGCCCGCCTGGAAGCCCCTGTAGGTCTCCTTCGGCGGGGCGTTGAGGCTGACGGTGAAGCCGAGCCGCTGGGCATCGGCGGCGTCGATGCGCTCGCTGACCACGCCGCCGCGGTCGCCGAGCATGGCGTCCTCGCCGGCGCCGCCGTTCAGCTCGTCGTCGCCCAGCTCGCCGAACAGGTCGTCGTCGCCCGCGCCGCCGTCCAGCTCGTCGTCGCCGTCCTGGCCCCACAGGCCGTCGTCGCCCTCGTCGCCGAACAGGTGGTCGGCGCCGTAGGAGCCGGTCGGCTCGCAGGTGGGCTGGGCCTGGGTGCAGAACCTGGTCGAGCCGCCGCCCGGCGTTGACGGGTCGTGGCTGCGTACGCGGGTAGCGTCGGCGGGTGCCTGGCCTGCGGGGTAGCGCTCGGTGTAGATCTTCTCGGTGTTGCCTGTCATGGTGCGGACGAGGGAGCCGTTGTCGCCGAGGAGGACGTCGGCGGCGCCGTTGCCCTCGATGGCGTCGGACTCGTCGTCGGCGGACTGCTTCGAGGAGCCGCCGATCAGGTCGTCCTGGCCTGGGGTGTTGTCGCCTTCCAGGTCTTCCGGGCCGCCGGCCTCTCCCCTCCAGCCCGGGTCGGTGAATGGGTGGGTCGGGGTTCTGGTGGAGTTCGCCGACAGGGGGAGGTCGCCGCGGATCTGGTCCGCGCCCGGGCCGCCTTCGGCGTAGTCGCCGTGGCCGCCGCCGGAGATGTGGTCGTCGCCGTTCTGACCCCAGAGGACGTCCACGCCGGAGCCGCCCGAGATGTGGTCGTCGCCCGGGTCGGTGGGGAGGAGGGTGATGGCTCGGGGGGTCATGGGGGTGTTCGTCGAGCCTTGGCGGAGGGTGGCTCGGGTGGGGGTGCCTGTCAGGGTGATCAGAGCGTTGTCGCCCGCGATCGCGTCGTCGCCGGGGCCGCCGTAGAGGGCGTCCGGGGTGCCGGGGGTGTCGTCGGTACGGGTGTTCTCGGCCGCGGTGGTGTCGGCCGCGGTGGTGTGGGTGCCGCCCACCAGGTCGTCGTTGCCGTGGTCGCCTTCGAGCCAGTCCACGCCCGCGCCGCCCTCGGCGTAGTCGTGGTCCGCCTGGCCGCGCAGCCGGTCGTGGCCCGCCTGACCGAAGAGGGCGTCGTTGCCCGCGCCGCCGTCGGCCACGTCGGGGCCGGAGCCGCCGGCGAGCAGCTTCACCTGGTGGGTGGCCGTCTGGCCTGGTCGTGCGGCGACCTGCGTCGCCGGGTCGGACCCGGAGGGGGACGGGGTGGCGGTGCTCAGGATCGCGTTGTCACCGGCGATCACATCGGGCCCCTCACCACCCAGCAGCGTGTCACCCCCGTCGGGGTGCGGCCCCGCGGCACCTCCAACGAGCTCGTCCTCGCCTGCCCCGCCAAGCACCCGGTCGCCGCCGACGCCACCCTCCAGGTGGTCGTCGCCCGCGTCGCCGTGCACCTCGTCGGCGCCGATGCCGCCGAAGGCCGTGTCCGGGCCGTCGCCGCCGTGGAGGGTGTCGGCGGCGCCGGCGTCCTGCGGGGTGCCGTCGAGGTCGAACGGGCCGCCGGCGTCGCCGTTGTCGCCGATCAGCTTGTCCGCTCCCGCGTCGCCGTACAGGGCGTCGCCCTGGTCGTCCTTGCCTGCCGTGCGGGTGCCGCCGATGATCAGGTCGTCGCCGTCGCCGCCGAAGGCGCTGTCCTGGCCCGGCTCGCCCGCGACCGTGTCGTCGTGGGCGCCGCCGTACAGGGTGTCGTCGCCCGGGCCGCCGGTCACCTCGTCGGCGCCGTCGTCGCCGAGTGCCGTGTCGGCGCCTGAGCCGCCCGCCACCTGGTCGTCGCCCGAGCCGCCGGAAAGGCGGTCGTCGCCGCGTTCGCCGCAGACGCGGTCCTGGCCGCCGCCGGCCTCGACGCGGTCCGCGCCGCCGCCCGCCGACACGGTCTCCTCGCCCGCGCCGCCGATGACGAGGTCGCGGCCGTCGGCGTCGCCGTCGTGCTCCTCGCACGGTTCGTCGCGGCGGCGGTCGCCGAAGACGGTCGCGCCGCCGTCGCCGCCGACGATGTGGTCGTGGCCGTCGCCGCCGGACAGCCGCTTGGCCGAGGGCTGGACGCCCGCGGGGAGCGGGAGGTGGCGTACCTGCCTGGCGGGGCCGAAGTCGTCGCGGCCCTGGGCCTCGCCGACGTCGGACGGCTCGGCGATCACCCAGTCGTCGCCCGGGCCGCCGGAGATGTCGTCCTTGCCGTGGCCGCCGGCGAGCACGTCGTCTCCGCCGCCGCCGACGATCGAGGTGGTCTCGCCGGGGGCCGAGTGGCCGGCGACCAGGTCGGCGGCCTTGCCGCCGTACACCTCGTCGGCGCCCGCGCCGGTGTCGACGTAGTTCGGGCCCTCGTCGTCGGGGCCCGCTTCGTCGCGGCCGAACTTCTCCTGGGGGCCGGTGTGGATCTCGTCGGCCGCTGAGCCCCCGGTCAGGGTGTCGGCGCCGGGGCCGCCGACCAGGAGGCTCGGCTGCGCGCGGAAGCGGGGTGAGGGGTCGGTGGCCGCCAGGGGGCTGTCGGAGGCGACGGCGATGGTGTCGTCGCCGCCGTTGCCCCACAGCCGGTTCGCGCCGAGCCCGGCCGCGATGCGGTCGGCGCCGTCGTCCGCGCCGTCAGCGGGCGCACCAGGCAGCCCGTTGCCGGAGCCCCCGGCGGGCGCGTCGCCGGAGTCCTCGGCAGGCGCGCCAGGCAGCCCGGCGTCGGGCCAGTCGGCGACCTCGACGTCGCCGACCTTGCGGGTGGCGGGGGTCAGCCGGCCGTCTCCGGCCGCCCAGCCGCCCGCGCCGCCCAAGGTGAGGTAGTCATCGCCGGGCCCGCCCGCCACCACGGCGGCGGCCCCGTCGTACGCGTCGCCGCTGGTGATCTGGTCGTCGCCCTTACCGCCGTCGACCACGTTACGACCGGCCCCGGCCATGATCAGGTCATCGCCGTCACCCCCGAACGCCACCACCGTCCGGCTGAACGGGTGCGGCCCGGCGGTGTCGTCGCCGTACCCCTGGAAGACCAGCCGCAGCGCCCCCTTGGCGCCGCGCCCGTCGGCCAGCACCCGATCCAGGCCCGCGGCGCGGTGCTCCTCGCGCACGCCCAGGGCGCTGACGACGAAGCCCTCGTCGGCGGGAAGCTGGCTGACGGTCCACTGCTCGGGTTCGTCGCCGGGCTTGGCGGTGCTGCCGCCTCTGGCCTTGCGCATGGCGCCGACGTGCAGGACGAGGGCGTCGCCGTCGACGGTCGCGAGTTTCGGCGGGTCCTCGTCGCACTTGGGTCTGGCCGAGAAGTCGAGCAGTTTGGCCTCGACGATCGTCCAGTCGAAGCGTTTCTTGAAGATGGAGATGCCGACCTCGACCCACGCCTTCAGGTACACCTTCAGCTCCCCGTCCACGGAGAACAGGCACAGCGGGTTGCGCAGCAGGACGCCGGCGAACTCGTGGAACCTGAACTTGCCGTCGTTGGTGGGGTCGAGCCAGTTCATCGCGACGGTGAGGAAGATGCCTCCGCTGACGCCCGCCTTGACCAGGACGACGTCCACGGCCGCGCCGGCTTCCAGCCGCCCGGTCAGGGTGATGGCCGGGAGGGGTTTGCCCTGGTCGTCGGTGGTCTTCAGGTAGAGGCTGTCGAGCACCTGGAGGTCGAGCCTGCGCTGTTCGATGGCCTTGCGGATGCCGTAGGTGTCGAAGCCTGCCCTGATGTGCGCCTCGATGCCGGCGGTGCCGGAGATGACGACCATGATGGGCGGCGGCGACCAGACGGGGCCGAAGGACTGGCTGTAGGAGAAGCCGAGGCGCAGCGGCCCGGAGTCGAAGGCGACGAGTTCCACGTCCTTGCCCATCAGCAGGCTGAAGATCGACCGCCCGGCGTTCTGCAGCACAGGGAAGCTGAAGCCTGCCTTGGCGGAGTGTTCCATGGGGCCCTGAGCGGCGGCGCTCTTCGCGCACGACGAGGCGCCCTGGTCGAGCGCCGCGAACAGGTCGTCCGTGGCGGGCGCCACGTCCTTGATCAGCGAGTCGGCCACGTCGGGCGAGTTCTCGGTGTTCAGCGCGCGGTCGCCGGCCACGGTGAAGCTGCCGATGGGGACGTGCAGCTCGCCCTGGCAGTCGGGCAGCGCCGTGACGAGCCTGCCGACCTCGATCATCCGCTCGATGAACTTGGTGGTGCCGCCGCCGGCGACCGTGTTGTACTTCTTGGCGATCGTCATCAGGTTGACCTCGCCGCCGCCCGCGGCCTTGCTGAGGTCCGACAGGACGGGGATGGGCGCGTAGAGCTGGTCGATGACCGGCTTGACGGGGTCTGTGATCTTCTTGACCTGGGTCACCACCGGGCCGAGGACGCTGCGGAAGAAGTCGCCCGCCTCCAGGTTCACGTTGTTGAAGGCGATGTCGAGGTTCGCCGGGTCGGGTGAGCCGCCCTTGGTGAGGTCCCAGTCGAGGTCGAAGTCGCCGAACAGGCCGGGGAACATCGCCGACCCGGCCGTCACCTGGAAGCGCCAGTCCACCGCCACCTTGGCGTGCAGGGAGGTCTCCACCAGGTCGGCGGCGTCGGCGAGCTGGTGCAGGCCGATCCGGCCGACGGGCTTGAGCCCGATGGTGAACGCGCCCGCGAACAGGTCGGGGGCGTTCTGCTCGCGGTTCTTCAGCCGCACGTCGAGGATGGCCAGCCTGGCGTTGATCTCGTCGGGCAGCGAGACGTTCACGCCGACGGTGGCGCGCGGGCGGTTGGCCTCACCGGCGTCGAGGTAGAAGCCGCTGGTCCGGTCCAGGCCGGCCATGACCTCGGCGTGCCAGCCGAGCTCGGCGCGCACGCCCTTGCCGGCGCCCTGCCGCAGCGCGAGGCCGGGGACGCCGATGTCGAGCGGCCGTTCCACTCCGAGGCAGTCCTTGACGCAGCCCTGCTGGGGATCGACGTCGCCCTTGCCGACGCTGACCTTGAACGCGATGCCGGTCAGCTCGCCGCCCTTGGCCGCGTCGCACGCCTCGGGCTTGGCGGGGTCGGGGACGGGCGCCTGCACGCAGGTGATCACGGGTTGCGCGCCCGGCCCGACCTTGGGCGCCAGCTCGTCGTTGTACCACTGGCGCAGGTCGCCGCCGGTGGGCACCTTGCCGCCGTTCGGCAGCTTGCCGATCGCGGCCTTGATCTCCTGCCGCTTGGCGCCGACGAAGTCGGCCCCCTGCTGGAGGTCGGCGCCGACCATGGGCAGCCTGCCCTGGTTGGACGCCATGCGCATGCCGGTCTCCAGTGTGGTCAGGTAGCGGTCGATGCCGTCGCCCAGGTTGGTCCAGTCCAGCTCCAGGCCGGGAGGCAGGGCGGAGAAGTCGAAGGAGGGCAGCTCCAGCCGGTTCACGTCGCCGGGCAGCTTCTTGGTCAGGTCGAACATCTCGGCCAGCGGGGCGGACCTGGGCAGCCGCAGGACGAGCGCGTGCTTGCCGTCCGCGGTGAGCGGGGCGCCGTTGAGGTAGGCGGGCAGCACGGCGCACAGCGCGAGGTCGGTGTCGTCGCGGTGCGGGTCCCTGTCGCAGGCGACGGGGTCGCTCGTCTCGTTCAGCGCCAGGTCGAGCCCGGCGAAGAACGCGCCGGCGGTGACGGCGTCCTGCTGCTCGCCGCCGTAGCGCAGGCTCACGCCGTAGCCGAGCCTGGCCTGCAGCGGGTCGTCGCCGTCCTTGCCGATGGCCAGCGGCAGCGGCCCGACGTCGGCCTGGACGGAGCCGTCGAGCTGCGCCCTGGCCTGGAGGTCGAGGCCGGAGTCCGTCTCGATGAGCAGGTCGCGGGCCAGGTCGAAGTCCCGTTTGAGCGCGACGCGCAGGCCCAGCCGGATCTCGCCCTCGACGGCGGCGTCCAGCGTGGCGGAGCCCTTGGCGGCGACCAGGCCGCTCTCGCCGAAGGAGAACCGCAGCGGCTCCTGCACGGCCGCCTTCTTGTCGTAGGCCAGCGCCAGCCGCAGCGCGCCGTCCTCGTAACCGATGCGCACCTGGCCGCCCAGCGCCTTGTTCAGCTCAGCGACCAGCGCCTGCACGGTGTCGGGCGGGGCGGCGGTCAGGCGGTCGATCGCGTCCCGCAGCGGCGAGCGCAGCGCGTAGGCGGCGCCCGCCTCGGGGACGGACCCGCCGAACTTCTCGGTGAAGGACAGCGTGTGCTCGCCGCACGCGGTCGCGACGGTCAGCACGCGGGTGCCGACGGCGACGCGGCGGCCGAGGTGCGCCTGCGTGAACGTCCTGGAGGGGTCGGTGAGGTAGGCGTTGTCGTTGCCGCAGGCGCCGTCGCCGTAGACGACGCCGGGGCCCGCGCCCATCTCCTCGGCGGCGACCAGGTCGGACAGGGAGCGGCCGAGCAGCGGCAGCTTGGTGTTCATCACCTCGCCGCCGCCTTCGACGCGGTCGAGGTACGTGGCCACCGCGCCGAGCGACTTGACCAGGGCGCCGAACAGCGCCTGCGGGTTGCCGGGGTCGAAGGCGAAGTCCTTGACCTTGCCGATCTGGTCGAAGCCGCGCAGGTGCACGGTGCCGGGCTCGCTGATGTCCGGCATCTCGATCTCGCCGGAGACCTTGCCGCCGAAGAAGTCGGCCAGGCCGGGCACGCCGAGGGTGAGCCGGGCGCGGGCACTCGCGTCCACCTGGGAGGTCAGGACGTCGCCCGGCTTGCTCGCCAGCCGTTCGAACAGGCGGGTCAGCGGCACGTCGCCGAGGTCCTTGAGGCCGACCTTGACCAGGTCGCCGCCGTCACCGCTGCCCATGGTGAGGTCGCCGGTGATCTGGACGCCGAGGTAGCCGGCGACGGCGTTGACGTTCACCGGGGAGAGCACCGAGACGCGGGCGCCGAACAGGTCGCGGCCGGTGCGCAGCATGATCCGGTCGGCGGCTCTGGGCAGCTCGTTCACCACGGTGGCGCTGCCGTCGGCGTTGGCATGCCGGTACGGGCACGCCTTGCCCTGCCCGTCCGGCCGCTGCGCGCACCCCTGTCCCGTCACCGGGTCGCTGAGGTCGAGCACGACGGTGGCCGAGGCGTGGTAGCCGCGCATGACCCCGGCCAGCGCGGCGGTGGCGTTGGCCCGGTCGAGCCCCGCGGCGTCCTTGAAGGCGCCGCCGAAGGAGACCTGCCCGATCATCGGGTCGCTCGCGGAGATCCGGTACGGCGCGCCCGCGGCGGGCACTCCCCCGCGCCAGCCGTCGTCGGCGAGGGTGACGGTGTCGGCGGTGTTGTCCGCCACGATGCCGCTGGAGGCGCCCGCGGTGACGGTCCGCCCGGTGAACTGTCCTGGCGTCCACTTCTGGCCGGTGTGCTTGAGCGTCTTGGCCGTGTACGTGACGCCCGCGCCGGTCCCGCCGGTGGTCTGGCCCGCGGGGTTGAGCGGCTCGGGGGCCGGGTTGACGGTCCGGTCCACCACGAGGGTGAAGGCGATCTTCTTGGCCGCGTCGTCGTAGCCGGCGTCGGCGACCTTGATGATCGCGCCGCCGGGCAGGCCGCGCGCCTGGCCGAGCGCGGCGAACAGGTCCTGGACGGAGGTGAAGGTGGGCTGCCCGGTGTTCCTGTCGACGCTGGCGGCGGCGAAGGCGTGGATGGCCTCGGACACCTGCACGGCATCGGCCAGGGAGCCGCGCATGAACGGCAGGTCGAGGTCGCCTTGCCCGTCCCAGCGGGCGCGCTGGGCGGCGGTGACGGCGTTGGCCAGGTGGGTCAGGCCGTCGAGCAGGTCCTTGGGCGTGAGCGTCTGGAAGCGGTTCAGCCGGTCCAGGTCGGCCTGGGTGACGCTCACGGCCGGCCCGCCGGTCGCCAGGTCGGGCCAGCTCACGTCGATGGCCGCGGTCGCCCCTTCTACCTGGGCGCCGGCGAACGGCTGCGCGGTGACCCGCAGCTTGGCGGTCGCCGAGCCCTTGCGGGTGAAGCCGAACAGACCCTCCGAGCCCAGCTCGCTCAGGTCGAGCCTGCCGTTGCCGTCCGGGTCGGCGGCGGTGGCGGCGAACTCGGCGGCGAAGGAGAGCGCCGAGTCCGGCGACAGGTCCACGCCGAGGATGCCGAACGCGGCGGCGGGCTTGGCCCCGGCGGCCAGCCTCCCTTCGGCCCGCACCGTCACGGCCGCGTCCTTGCCGAGCCAGGCGGACTTGGTGGCGGGGTCGTAGGCGAAGGGCAGCTTCGCGGTGAGCTTGAGCGTGACGTCCACGCCGCCCGAGGTGGTCAGCGAGACCTTGGGCCGGCTGCTGCTGACGGAGATCGGCCGGCCTGCCACCGTCCTGGCGATCTCGAGGGTCAGGTCGAGGTGCCTGGTCTGGCCCTGGGTGCTCGCCTCGGCCAGCAGCCTGCCGGCGCGGGGGCCGGGCACCTCGTACTCGTCCTGGAGGTCGTCCAGGCTGGTGAGGTCCTTGAGCTTGTCGTGCACGGCCACCTGGAACAGGTCGCCGAGGCCGAGGGCGTCCTCCCCGCCGGGCACCAGCCCGGCGAGCGGCAGTTGCTCGCCCATCGGGCCGAGCGTGGCCAGGCCGCCGCTCGCGGTCGTGAACCGTTGCACCGCGGACAGCAACGCCGCGGTCTCGGCGTCCGGTTGCGCGGACGCGGCGGCCGGCGGCGGCACGGCCGCGACCAGACCCGTGGATAACACCCATGTGCAAAGGACACGCGACAATCGCTGGCTCGCCACCAGACCCCCCAGTGCGAAGACACGACACTGGGGACGTATGTAGTGATCACCGCTTGTGGGTCACTTGGAACCGTCTACAAGCGCACCTCAGGAGGGCGTCACGCGAGCTTGGCGGCCACGGCGTCCAGCACCCAGTCGAGCCCGGTCGCGAAGGTCGTCGCGGCGTCCACGTCCGTGCCGTCGTGCACGGCTCTGGCCAGCGCCGGGTAGCGGCCGGTGGCGAGCATCCTGGTCACGTGCGGGCCGAAGGCGCGCTGCCAGTCGCGCTCGGACAGGCCGGTGGCGCGCTCGGCCCGCAGGTTCGCGACCTCGCGCCTGATCGCGCCGATGACGTAGGCGCTGACGGTCTCCACGGCGCGCATGACGGTGTCGAGGTCGGCGAGGCCGTCGAGGGCGGCCAGGTCGGCCTCGGTCACGGCCAGGGCGTTGGGCCCCAGGACGGCACGGCCGCCGAGCAGGTCGGCCAGCCACTGGTGGCGGAGGGTGGCCTGCCTGGTGCGGTGGGCGCGGGTGGCCAGCACCTGCCGCCAGTCGCCCGGCTGCTCGTCGGGCAGGATCTCGGCGTAGACCTCGTCCACCATGAGGTCGAACAGCTCCTCCTTGGTGGAGATGTACCCGTACAGCCGCATCGGGCCGGCGTCGAGCCGGGCGGCGACCTTGCGCAGCGACACCGCCTCTAGGCCGCCCTCGTCGGCGAGCGCGATGGCGGCGGCGACGATGCGCTGCCGGTCGAGCGGCACGGGCCGACTCGGTGGCTCCGGCCTGTCCCACACAGTCATGGCTACATCGTACTGTTGCGATACGCCGCATCGGGCAAATACAGTGTATCGACATGAGCCACCGTATAGCCGTTGTCGGTGCCGGCCCCGCCGGCCTGACGTTCGCGCGCGTCATGCACCGTCACGACCGCCCCGTCACCGTCCTCGAACGCGACCCCTCCCGCGACGCCCGTCCCCCGGGCGGCACGCTGGACCTGCACGAAGGCATGGGCCAGCTCGCCCTGCGCAAGGCCGGACTGCTGGCGGACTTCCTGCCGCTGTCCCGTCCCGAGGGGCAGGCCATGCGCATCCTGGACGTGGACGGGACCGTCCTGCGCGACTGGCCCGCCGATCCGGACGAGCGGGCCAACCCCGAGATCGACCGGGGACAACTCCGCGACCTGCTGCTCGGCTCCATGGACGTGCGATGGGGGCAAGGCGTCACGGAGGTGCTGCCAGGGACGGGCGACGGTGTGCTGGTGCGTTTCGCCGACGGGCGGCAGGAGACGTTCGACCTCGTGGTCGGCGCGGACGGCGCCTGGTCACGGGTCCGTCCGGCGGTCTCGTCCGCGACGCCGCACTACACCGGCATCACGTACGTGGAGACCTCCCTGGACGACGTCGACCACCGCCGGCCGGAGCTGGCCCGCCTGATCGGCGACGGCTCCGTCGCCGTGTACGGCCCCAACCGCGCCCTCGTCGCCCAGCGCAACAGCGGCGGCCACGTCAAGGTGTACGCCCAGTTCCGCGCGCCGCTGGACTGGCAGGCGGACCTCGACTGGGCCGACGCCGACGCGGTGCGGTCGGGCCTGCTGGCCCTGTTCGACGGCTGGACCGCGCCCGTGCTCGAACTCCTCAGGCACGGCACCGCCTTCGTCCGCCGCCCCCTCCACGTCCTGCCCGTCTCCCACACCTGGGCCCACGTGCCGGGTGTGACGCTGCTGGGCGACGCCGCCCACCTGATGCCGCCGCTGGGCGTGGGCGCGAACCTCGCCATGCTGGAGGGTGCGGAGCTCGCCGAGTCCGTCGCCGCCGGCGGCGATCCGGACGAGGCCGTCCGCGCCTTCGAGGAGCAGATGCAGGCACGGGCCGGCCGATGGGCGAAGATGACGGCGGCCTGGCTGGAACGCCTCGTCAGCCCGGACCCCGCCGCCGCTCTCGCCGTCTTCGACGACGTGCACCCCGGCCCCTCGGTCACGACGGCGCCTGGCGGGGCAGGCCGGGCGGGTTGACCCGCGACTCGGGGATCGCCTCGTTGGCCGGCCCCCATCGTTCGGGCACCTGCTGGTACGTGCCGTTCCCGATGACGGTGTTGAGCGCCTCGTTGAGCGGTCCGACCAGGCCGTTGCCCTTCTTGGTCATGGCGGCGATGAGGGATTGCTCAGTTGGTTGATCTTCGGGATATGGCCGCGCTCCGCGATGCCCGCCAGCATCCGGGCGAAGTACGCCTCGTCCAGCGCGGGCTCCGGCAGCGGCGCCACCGACGTGGTGAGCCGCGCGCGAGAGCAGGGAGGCAGGTAGCGCGGCTCGGGCACCACCATGTAGGCGATGCCCGCCCAGCACGCCAGGACCAGCCCGGAGGCCGGCAGGTGGGCGTGGCGCAGCAGCGCCTGCTTCCAGTCGGCCGGGTCGACGGCCGGCAAATCGCAGCCGGCCGCCCGCACCCGGTCGAAGACGTCGCCGACCCGGATCGGCTCCAGGTAGTTGGGGTGGAAGACCCGCCCCGCCGCGCTGGACGACCGGGACAGCTCGACGATCATCGCGGCGGTGTGGTCCACGGGCGCGCCCGGCATGGTGGCCGGGCTGTCCGGGGCCGCGCCCACCTCGACGGCGGCGCGGACCAGCCGGGTCCACAGGTCGGTGTCGGAGAACTGCCAGTCGCGGCTGTGCCCGAGGATGGCGCCCGGCCGGTAGACGGTGACGGGCAACCCTTCCGCGGCGGCCAGGCGCACCTGCTCCTCGCCGTGGAACTTCGACTGGCCGTAACCCAGCCCGCCGCTCATCGCCAGGATCGGCTCCGTGGCCTCGTCCACCTCCGCGCAGCCCAGCTCGCGGGCGGCGGCGAAGACCGCGACGGACGAGACGTGATGGAGCGCCTTGGTCCTGCGGTGGCGGGCGAACCGCACGACCTCCCGCGTCGCGGTCACGTTGCCCGGGACGAGATGCTCGCACGAGGCGGCCAGGTTCACCGTCGCCGCGCAGTGGTAGACCGTCTCCACCCGCTCGGCCAGCCTCGTGTAGACGGCGGCCGGCAGGCCCATGCGCGGCCGGCTCAGGTCGCCGCGCACCACCGTCAGCCGTTCCGGCTCGAACGGGCCGCCCAGCCTGGTCAGATGGGCGCGCAACCGCGCCTCCGCGCCCTGGTCGGTACGGCCCCGCACCACGCAGCAGACCTGCTCCGAGCGCAGCAGCAGCGCGCACAGGTGGCCGCCGAGGAACCCGGTGGCCCCCGTCACCAGGACGCTCACCGGGCACGCAGCCGGGCGAGAACCTGACCGGCCAGCTCACCGGCGCTGGTGCCCGGCCCGATGGCCATGATCGGGATGTCGCAGCCGAGGCGGCGCCAGATCGCCCCCTGCAACTCGGCTCTCATCAGGGAGTCGACGCCCAGCTCGTCCAGCGGCCGGTGCGGCGCGATGCCCGCGGGTTCCGCCTGCAGCACCTCGGCCAGCAGCCGGATGACGGCGTCGGTGACCAGCGGCTCGGCGCCGTCGCCCGCCTTCACCAGCTCGCGCAGGTCCGCGGCCGGCGCGGCCGGGCCGGCGGAGCGCACGGCGGAGAACCTGGGCCCGTCCAGGGAGGGGAACAGCAGGCGGGCGCCGTCCCAGTCGACCGAGCCGACCAGGGCGACGTCCACGTCCTGGGCGAGCAGCTCGCCGATCGCCGGCAGCGCCCTGGCCGGTTTCATCGGGCTGGTCCACCGGGACACGAACTGCTCCGCCTCGCTGGTTCGCGCCAGGTAGCCGACCTCGCCGACCGCTCCCCACGCGACCGCCAGGCCGCTCCTTCCACGTGCCCGGCGCGCCCTGGCCAAGGCCTCGCAGAACAGGTTGCCTGCCGCGTAGTTGGCCTGCCTGACGTTGCCGACCGTCGCCGTCACCGAGGAGAACAGCACGAACAGCTCCGCCGACGGCGCCAGCCGGTCGAGCACCAGCGCCCCGCGCAGCTTCGGCTCCAGCGCGGCCAGCATCAGCTCCGGCGTCAGCTTGGCCAGCGGCACGTCCTGGAGCACCATCGCCGCGTGCACCACGCCCTTCACCTCGGGCCCGACGATCGCGCGCATCGCCTCCAGGTCGGTGACGTCGGCCCGGTGCGCGGTCACCTCCACGCCCAGTGCGGTCAGCGCCGCCACCGCCTGCCGCGCCTCCGGCCCGTCCAGGCCGCGCCTGCCGGCCAGCGCGATCCGCCTGGCGCCCTGCCGCGCCAGCCAGTGGGCCGCCCGCGCGCCGAACCCGCCCAGACCGCCGGTGACCAGGTAGACCCCGTCCGGATCCAGCCCGCGCGCTCGCGTGGCCAGGGCGGACGGCTCGAACTCGATGACGAGCTTGCCGATGTGCCGGGAGTGCCGCATCTGTTCGAAGGCTTCGGTGACGCGCCCCTCCGGGAAGCTCCGGTACGGCAGCGCCCGGTACGTGCCCGCCTCGACCCGCTGCGCGATCTCCGCGAGCTGCCGGTGCGCCACCTGGGGCATTCGTTCGGCGATCTGCTTGAGATCGACGGTGACGAACGAGACGTTGCCGCGCAGCAGACGCAGCGCCAGCCCGCCGCCGGAGAACAGGTCATGCTTGCCCAGCTCGACGAACCGGCCGCGGGGGCGCAGCAGCTCCACCCCCTCGGCCAGGGCGTCGCCCGCGAGCGAGTTCAGCACCACGTCCACGCCCCGGCCCTCGGTGATCGCCCTGACCTCGGCGGCGAAGCGCAGGCCGCGTGAGTCCAGGACGTGGTCCACGCCCAGCGCTTGGAGCAGGTCGCGTTTGCCAGGCGTGCTCGCTGTCGCGATCACCTTGGCTCCGGCCAGCTTGGCGTGCTGGATCGCGGCCAGGCCGACGCCGCCGGAGGCGCCGTGCACCAGCACCGTCTCGCCCTGGGCCAGCCGTACGGGGTCGTCGGCCAGGGCGAGGCGGACGGTGAGGAAGGCGACGGGCAGTGTGGCGGCCTCGGCGTACCCCATCGTGCCGGGGATGCGGGCCAGCGCGTCGCGGTCCAGCACCACGTGCGAGGCGAGGGGGTGTTCGGCGGCGGCGAAGACGCGGTCACCCGGCGCCAGGTCGTGGACCTGCGCGCCGACCGCCGTCACCACCCCTGCGCAGTCGAAGCCGTAGACGCGTTCGTGGCTGGGGCCGCCCGCCGCGTCCGCGGGCAGCCTGCCCAGCGCCCACAGCACGTTGCGGTAGTTGACGCCCGCCGCCCTCACCTCCACCGTCACCTGGCCTGGGCCGGGAGCCGGCATCTCCATGGGCGTCCAGTCGAGGCGGAAGGCCGGGCCCTGGTTGCGCAGCCGCAGGGCGCGGGGCTCGGTCCCGGTCGCGGTGGGCTCCTGGGCGGGGCGCAACCGGGGCACGAACCGGCCCTCGGTGGTCAGCACCACCTCGTCCTCTTCGTCAGGTGCGAGCAGTTCGGCC
This sequence comes from Nonomuraea sp. PA05, assembly GCF_008086045.1. Lineage (GTDB taxonomy): Bacteria > Actinomycetota > Actinomycetes > Streptosporangiales > Streptosporangiaceae > Nonomuraea > Nonomuraea monospora. The sequence goes on from NZ_VSEY01000031.1 coordinate 112,521, forward strand.
GCGAGGCGCTGGGCGTCGCTCGCGCCTCGTTCCAGCGAGATCTTCCGTACGGTGAGACCGGGTGTCTCGTTGGACAGGCAGCGGGCGACTCCCCACAGCGCGGCGTCGCCGGGGAAGTCCGGGCGTTCCGGGGCGGGGAACGTGCCTGAGGGGCGGGTGACGAGCCAGAACACGGCATCGGCCGGTGGGGCGGCGGCGAGCGCGTTGAGGGTCGTGGTGGCTGAGACGACGCGCTGCGCGCAGCTCGCCGGGTCGGCGTCCGCTGTGGCGTGGTCGCCGTCGAGGAGGTAGACGACGTGGCGTGCCGGTCGCGGACCGGACGAGACCTCGGCCCTGGCCCCGGCTCGATTCAGCTCGCCCGCCACCGCCTCGGCCAGCGCCCGGTCGCGGCCCGACTCGGTGACGATCAGCCAGTCCCCTGACGCGGCGGGCGCTGGAGGAGCCGCTTCGGCCCTCGGCTCGCGGGTGGCCACGAAGAGCGCCGTGTCGATGCCCACCGGCTCCTCCTCGGCGCGCAGCTCGGCAGGTTCCGCGAGCCCGCAGCGCGGCAGCAGCCGCAGCCAGTCGGCTGTCCGGATCAGCGGGCCACCGGGACGCAGGGCGGTGTCGGTGGCCGACCACCAGCCGTCCAGCAGGCCGAAGATCATGGTCGTCGGGCCCGCGTCGAGGGTCTCGCCCAGCAGCAGGAAGCCGTCGTCGGCCAGCAGGCGGGTGATCCGGCCGAGCGTCGCCTCCAGGTCGGTGGTGGCGTGCGCGACGTTCGCCGCGATGACGACGTCGAAGCCCGCTTCCAGTTCCGCGCAGTCCTCCTCCAGGTCCAGCACCCGGTAGTCGACGAAGTCGAAGGACTTGAAGCGGGCCGCCGCCGAGGTGAGGAAGGCGGGCGAGAGGTCGGTGAAGGTGTAGCGGGTCCGCTCGGGCGGCAGCGTGGGCAGGACGGCGGCGGTCATGCCGCCCGTTCCCGCGCCCACCTCCAGGACGCGCAGGGGGCGGCCGTCGGGCCAGGCGGCGACCAGCTCTTCGAGCACGGATCTGACCAGCAGGTTCGTGGGCCGCAGGACCGGGCCGCTGTCGTAGAAGTGTTCGGCGGCCTGGAGGCCGCCCTGCGGGAAGACGACCTCGACGGGGTCCTTGTCACCGCGCAGCACCTCGGTCAGGTGCCGCCCGCAGTGGCCGAGGAGCTGCAGCTCGGCCGCGTACTCCGGGAAGTCGAACAGGGCGTCGGCGAACAGGGGGTCAGGGTCGCCGGTCGCCCACCGGCTTCCCTCCCCCGTCGGCTCGCACAGCTCGCCGGACTGGGCGCACAGGGTGCGGGCGAGGCGCGTGTACTTCGGCTGCATTCCGGCCTGGACGAGGTCGGCCAGGCTCCAGCTCTCGCCCGCGAGGTCACGCATCGTCCGGGCGGTGTAATGGGCGGCCAGCCTTCGGTAGGCGGTCATGAAGCGGTGGTGCCGGTCGCTGCGGGCCAGCAGCCGGTCGCGCAGGGCGAGGCGGTGCGGTTCCACCCTCGTGAGCAACTCCGTCATGGTGATGGCGGGGCCAGTCGATGGGCCGGGGCGCGGGGCCGCGCGCATCACCGTCACGTGCCGGGCGGGGGCTTCCTCGCCGGGCAGGCGGCGTACCCGGCAGCCGGTCAGCTCCATCACGGGCACGCCGGAGGTGTCGGTGACGGTGAAGTCCACGGTCGCCTCGCGCGGGTCGGTGCGCGGGCGGAGGCCGGCGTGGACCAGGCCCTTGCCTGGTGGTTGGCGCCACAGCCTGACGCGTTCGAAGGAGATCGGGACGTAGGCGGTGGGTTCCTCGCCGAGTTGCCACAGGATGGCCAGGCCCGTTTGCAGGGCGGCGTCCACCAGGGCGGGGTGCGCTTGGTAGACGGTGGTGGACGGCTCGGTGAAGTGGTACCGGCCGAGGGAGCGGGTGCCCGAGATGCGGACGCTTCGCACGCCGCGGAACGCCGGGCCGTAGGTGAAACCGGCTTGGGTGGCCAGGGCGTAGAACTCGTCCGCGCTGAGCTCCACCGCCGGGTCCGCAGCCGGGTCCGCAGCCGGGGCCGCGGCTGGGTCCGCGGCCGGGCTGGGTGTCGGTGGCGTCGTCGGCGAGACGGCCTGGCGTACCCGGCAGCGGGCGTGCACCTGCCACTCCCCCTGCGCGCCGGCCCTGGAGGCGATCCGCACCCCGCCGTCCTCGGACACCGACACCTGAACGTGAGGCGCCTGCCCGTCGGGGATGGCCAGCGGGCTCAGCACCTCCACGTCCAGCACCTCCACCGGCCCGTCGAGCGTCTCCGCACCGGCCGCGAGCGCCATCTCGACGAACCCGACGGCGGGCACCACCACGGCTCCGCCCACCCGGTGATCGCTCACCCATGGCACCCTGGCCAGGTCCAGCGGGGCGCTCCAGGTCGGGTCCAGCGCCTGCGTACGCGCGCCGAGCAGCGGATGCTCCAGCCGGGGCGCCCACCAGTCGGCCTCGCCGTGCCAGTGGCGTTCGCGCTGCCACGGGTAGGCGGGCAGGTCGAGCACCCGTCCGGGGCGGGGGAAGAACGCCGTCCAGTCGGCTTTCGCGCCGGCGGCGAGCAGCCCGGCGGCGGCCGTCCGGAGCGCGGGCGAGCCCGGCGCGTCGCGCCGGAGCGTGGGCAGGACGGTGAGCTGCCGTCCGGCCCGCTTCAGATACGTCTGCAGGACGGAGTGCGGGCCGACCTCCAGGAAGATGCGGAACCCCGCGTCGGCCAGGTGGGCGGCCGCCTGGCCGAACAGCACCGGCCGGCGGACGTTGCGCCACCAGTACGCGGCGTCCAGGGGGCCGTCGATCGGCCGGCCGGTGACCGTCGAGATCATCGGGATGGCCGGGGACGCGGTCGTCAGCCCGGCCAGCGCCTCGGCCAGGCCCGGCTGGACGGGGTCCATGGCGCGGCTGTGGAAGGCGAAGTCCACGAGGAGGCGGCGGAAGAAGACGTCCTTGCCCGCCAGCTCCGCCTCCAGCCGTTCCAGCGCCTCGCCGGGGCCCGCCACCGTCACGTCGCGGTCGCTGTTGATCGCGGCGATCTCCAGGTCGTACGGCTCGATGACCTCCGCGGCCTGGCCGGGGGGCAGGCCCAGCGCGGCCATGCCGCCCTGGCCCATGGCGAGTTGCTGGGCCCGGCCGCGTTCGGCGCAGAGGAGGACGGCGTTGTCGAGGTCGAGGGCTCCTGAGGCGCAGGCGGCGGCGATCTCCCCCACGCTGTGCCCGAACACGACATCAGGCACCAGGCCCTGACTTTTCAGGACTTGCAGGATGCCCATCTGCATCGCGAAGATCGCGGGCTGGCCGACCTCGGCCGTCGCCAGCCGGGAGCGGCTCGCCGGGGCGGCCAGCTCGGCTTCCAGCGACCAGGTCACGTGCTTGGACAGCAGCTTGCCGATGTGCTTGATCGTGTCGCGGAAGTGCGGATCCGTCGCCATGAGGTCGTCGGCCATGCCCGGCCATGGGGTGCCCGCGCCGCCGAAGGCCACGGCGATCCTGCCGTCCTGCTCGGCCGCCGCCGGCTGGGCCTCCCGCAGGAGCGTGGCGGCCTCAGCAGGGGTGGTGGCGAGCACCGAGATGCGGTGTTCGCGGTGGCCGCGGCGGCGGGTGAGGGTGTGGGCCAGGTCGTAGAAGTGGTCGCAGGGCAGCGTCTCGCACTGGTCGGCCACGCGTTGGGCCAGCTCGATGGCGGCGGCAGGGGTGCGGCCGGAAACGATCAGGGGTACGGCTCGCGGTGGCGTGCTCGGCACGGGGGCGCTCAGCGGCGCTGCCTGCTGCAGTGGCGCACTCGGCGGGGCCGCCGCTGGTGGTGCTGCTTGTTGCGGTGGTGCCGCCAGCAGGGCGTGGGCGTTGACGCCGCCGAAGCCGAACGAGCTCACCCCGGCGAGCGCCCGCTCCACCCGCGCGGCACACCGCTGCTCACGAACCGGCGACAGCCCGAGCCCCGCCCAGTCGATGCCCGGGTTGAGCACCTCGGCGTGCAGCGAGGGCGGGATCGACCCGTGCCGCAGCACCAGCAGCGCCTTCATCAGCCCCGCCATGCCCGCCGCCGACTCCAGATGCCCCATGTTCGTCTTGATCGACCCGATCGGCAGCGCGTTGCCGGGCGAGCGGCGCGACCCGACGGCCCGGCCGACCGCCTCGCATTCGACGGGATCGCCGACGGGGGTGCCGGTGCCGTGCGCCTCCCAGTAGACGAGGTCGTCCACCTCGACGTCCGCGTAGATCGTCTCAAGGAGCCGCGTCTGGCTCTCGACGCCTGGGTGGGTGAGGCCGGGTGTGCGGCCGTCGGCGTTGGTGCCGGTGTCCAGGAGGACGGCGTGGATCCGGTCGCCGTCGGCCTGCGCGCGGGCGAGCGTCTTGAGCACGACCATGCCGGCGCCCTCACCGCGTACGTAACCGTCGGCGTCGGCGGAGAAGGCCTGGCATCGGCCGCGCGCCGACAGCATGGAGGCCTGGGACAGGCCGACGAAGGAGAGCGGGTCGAGCAGCACGTTGACGCCGCCGGCCAGGGCGATCCCGGCCTGCCCCGACCGGACGGCGTGGGCCGCCTCGTGCAGGGCGACCAGGGCGGAGGAGCAGGCGGTGTCGATGGCGAGGCTGGGGCCGCGCAGGTCCAGGCCGTAGGAGACCCGGTTGGCGGTGTTGCCGAAGGTCCAGCCGGCGACGGAGTAGGCGTTGAGGCCGGCGGGGTCGCGACACTGGAGGTTGCCGTAGTCGCCGTTGAACACGCCTGTGAACACCGCGGTGTCGGATCCCGCGAGGGAGGCCGGGTCGATGGCGGCGTCGTCGAGCGCCTCGACGGCGAGCTCCAGCATCAGCCGCTGCTGCGGGTCGAGCCGGTCGGCCTCCTTGGGCGCGATGCCGAAGTAGGCGGCGTCGAATCCGGCGAGGTCGTCCAGGAACGCCCCGTGTGCGGCGTAGCTCTTTCCGGGCCGCCTGGTCGCGCGATCGACGAACCAGCCCGGATCGAACCGGTCGGCCGGCACCTCCGTCACCAGGTCGCTTCCCGCGACCAGCGCCTCCCACAAGCTCTGGAGATCCTCGATGCCGCCCGGCAGGCGGCAGCCGACTCCCACGATCGCCAACGGTTCCCGCATGACCCCCCGTTTCCTCAGGCGGAGGCCGCCTGCCCCTGGGGTGGCAAGCGGCCGTTGTCGGTTGGCTCAGACCGGTCCGAAGAGCCAGTTGCCGGTCAGGTCCGGGTCCGCGCTGAGGTAGAACTGCCGGCCGGCCTCCACCAGCTCCTCGATGCTGAGCGCGCCGCTGCCGTCGGTGTCGATCTTCTTGAACGCGAGCTCCGCGTCCTGCGGGCTGGTGCCGAAGGCGGACTGGAACCGCTGGAACTCCTCCAGGTCCAGAACGTGGTTGCCGTTGACGTCAGTGACGTCGAGGGTCGCCTGGATGGCCGGTCGCAGGGCCCGCTCGTAACCGGCGGGGTCGTCGATGAAGGCCGCCTTCATCCCGAGCCGGTACTCCTCGCGGCTGATCTTGCGGTCGCCGTCCAGGTCGATCTTGGCGAGCAGGACTTCCCAGAAGTCGGTGTAGGCCCCGAACAGGCGGCTTGCCTGGTCGCTCTCGGGGTTGACGCCGAAGGCGGCCAGCACCCTGATCCCCAGGGCGATGAGATCGTCGAGCTCCAGATCTCCGTTGTGGTTGACGTCCATGTGATGGAACGCCTTGTCGAGCTTGCGGTTCTGCAGCGCTGTGAGCACGCCCTGCCCTCCTGTGATCGATCAACTACAAAGAATAATCAAATAATTACTCTCCGTAGTCAAGCTCATGAACCCCACAGCCGGGAGTCCAGTCGTTGTCCGCCGCGGACGAGCAGGCGGGCGCCCGCACATGACCTGGGGGAACTTGACCTGGTTGTAGCCATTCCGGGAGCAGGTAACGGGTAGCTCGCCGAGCAGGACAGCGGGGTACCTCGGGGGGCGACGGGTGACAGCGTGAAGGACGGCGGGCAACAGGACGCTGGCCGCGCAACGCGCGCGCCGTCGCTGGCCGATCTGATCATCGTCCTGACCGCGCTGGTGGCGCTGGTCGGCGGATCGCTGGCGTTGTTCGGCCTGGACGCCCTCGACGGCCCGATGCAGGTCGCCCTCGTGTTGTGCGCGCTGGTCGCGATGCTGGTGGTGCTGAAGAACGGGCACCGCTGGGAGGAGATCGAGGCCAGCGGGCAACGGGCGCTGTCCTCGATCACCAGCGCGGTCTTCATCCTGCTCGCGGTGGGCGCGCTGATCGGCACCTGGAACATGTCGGGGACTATCCCGACCCTGGTCTCCTACGGGATCCAGGTGCTGTCGCCCGGGTGGTACTACGCCGCCACCGCGCTGATCTGCGGCATCGTGGCCATGTCGATCGGCAGCTCCTGGACCACGGCGGCGACGGTCGGGGTCGGCCTGGTGGGCATCGCGACCATGCTGGGCGTGTCGGCGCCGATCACCGCCGGGGCGGTGATCTCCGGCGCGTACCTGGGAGACAAGCTGTCACCACTGTCGGAGACCACCGTGCTGACCGCGCAGATGGTCCGGGTGAACGTCTACGAGCACATCAAGCGCCAGGCATGGACGTCCATCCCCGCCTTCGTCATCGCCTTCGCGCTGTTCCTGCTGATCGGGCAGATCTGGGGCCCCGCCGCGACAGACCTCGGGGACACCGCCGGAGAACTGGCCGCTCTCGGCGACCTCTACTGGATCACCCCGCTCAACCTGCTGCCGCTGCTCCTGCTGGTCGTGCTGTCGGTACGCAAGGTGCCGGCGACACTGGCGCTCATGGCAGCGGCGATCTTCGCCGGGATCGTGGGCGTCTTCACGCAGCCCGCGGTGATCCGCGCGTTCGTCGGCGAACCCGCCCTGAACTCGGTCGCCGCCGGGATCAAGGCGGTCTGGCGGGCCATGGCGAACGGGTTCGAGAAGAGCTCGGGCCTCGCCGACGTCGACCGGCTGCTGTCGCGCGGCGGGATGGACAGCATGCTGCCCACCCTGTGGCTGATCATCGGCGCGGTCACGTTCGGCACCCTGCTGGAGGAGTTCGGGCTGCTCAACCGGCTCATCGAGCCGATGGTGCGGGCGGCCAGGAGCACCGGCCGGTTGTTCGTGACGGTCTTCGCCAGCGCCTTCGGCCTCAACCTCATCGCCGGCGACCAGTACATCGCGCTGGTGTTGCCGACCCGGATCTACCGGGCCGAGTTCGCCCGGCGCGGCCTGGCGCCGGCGAACCTGTCGCGCCTGGCCGCCGACAGCGGGACGGTCACCTCACCGCTGGTGCCCTGGAACTCCTGCGGGGCGTTCATGGGCGCGGTGCTGGGCGTGCCGACCCTCGCCTACCTGCCGTTCTGCTTCTTCAACATCGCCAGCCCGCTGCTCAGCATGGTGTACGGCGTCACCGGCTTCAGGATCGAGCGGCTCCCGCCGCAGCACGCACCGGACCAGGACGTGAAGGGCGGGTCGCCATCGTGAGCCAGACCAGCACGCACACCGAGGGCGCGCGGAAGATGTCGCTGACGGTCCTGACCGCGATGGTGGTCGGATCGATGGTCGGCGCCGGCGTGTTCTCGCTGCCGCGCAACTTCGCCCAGGCCACCGGGGTGCTCGGCGCGGTCGGCGCCTGGCTGATCGCCGGGGTGGGCATGCTGATGCTCGCCTTCGTCTTCCAGACGCTGGCGGTGCGCAAGCCGCACCTGGACGCCGGCGTGTACGCCTACGCCAAGGCGGGGTTCGGCGACTACCCGGGCTTCTTCTCCGCCTTCGGCTACTGGGCCAGCGCGTGCGTGGGCAACGTCTCGTACTGGGTGCTGATCAAGTCGACCCTCGGCGCGGTGGTCCCCGCGTTCGGCGAGGGCGCCACGATCGCCGCGGTGGCGGTCTCTGCGGTCGGCGTGTGGGCCTTCCACTTCATGATCATGCGCGGCGTACGCGAGGCGGCCAGGATCAACCAGATCGTCACGGTCGCCAAGCTCCTGCCGATTCTGCTGTTCGTCGTGATCCTGGCGGTGGCGTTGCGCGGCGACGTGTTCGGCCCGAACCTGTGGGCCGACGCCGCACGCACCCCCGGCGCGCTGTTCGAGCAGGTCAGGGCGACCATGCTGGTGACCGTGTTCGTGTTCCTGGGGGTGGAGGGGGCGAGCGTCTACTCCCGCTACGCCCGCCGGCGCGCGGACGTGGGCCGGGCCACCGTGCTGGGCTTCCTGGCCGTCCTCGCGTTGTTCGCCTCGGTGACCATCCTGTCCTACGGCGTGCTGCCCAAGGACGAGACGGCGAAGCTGCGCCAGCCGTCCATGGGCGGCGTGCTGGAGTCGGTCGTGGGCGCGTGGGGCGCGGCACTGATCGGCGCCGGGCTGATCGTCTCGGTGCTCGGCGCGTACCTGGCGTGGACGCTGATGGCCGCCGAGGTGCTGTTCGTGGCCGCCAAGGACCATGACATGCCCGCCTTCCTCGCCCGCGAGAACGAGCGCGAGGTGCCGGTCCCCGCTCTCGTCATGACCAGCACGCTCATCACCGCCGTGCTGGCCGTCACCGTGTTCTCCGACGACGCCTTCACCTTCACGCTGGAGCTGACCAGCGCGCTGTCGCTGATCCCCTACCTGCTCGCCGCCGGGTACGCGCTGCGCCTCGCCCTCACCGGCGAGACCTACCGCGACACCCCCGCGGGCCGCGGCAAGGATTTGACGATCGCGGCGCTCGCCACCGCCTACACCGCCTTCCTGATCGTCGCGGCAGGGCTGAAGTTCGTGCTGCTGTCGTGCGTCGTCTACGCCCCCGGCACCATCCTGTTCGTCCTGACCCGCCGGGAACGCGGGCTGCGCCCCTTCTCCACCCCGGAGCTGATCCTGTTCGCCGTCGTCGCCGCCGGAGCGATCCTCGGCATCACCGGCCTGGTCACCGGCCGCATCACCATCTAGTCCGTACACAGAGAGGACGAACACACCAGTGAGCGATCAGCCCTACGGGGTGCACTCCGAGGTGGGCGCCCTGCGCAAGGTCATCGTGCACCGGCCGGACCTGTCGCTGCGCCGGCTCACCCCGTCCAACAACCACGAGCTGCTGTTCGACGACATCCTGTGGGTGGAGCAGGCACAGGCCGAGCACGACGCCTTCGTCCAGGTGATGCGCGAGCGCGGGATCGAGGTGTACCACCACCACGAGCTGCTCGCCCAGGCGCTGGAGGCGAGCTTCGAGGCCAAGCAGCGCGCCGTCGAGCACGCCGTCACCCATCTGACCGTCGGCCCTGCCCTGGTGGACGGCGTCCGCGAGACCCTGGCCGGATGGAGCGGGGACAAGCTGGCCAGGCACCTCATCGGCGGCCTGACCAAGGAAGAGTTCGGCGTGGCCGACCTGGACGGCCGCTCGCTGGTGGCCGCCTCCTGCCACCCGCGCGAGTTCATCCTGCCCGCGCTGCCCAACTCGCTCTACCAGCGCGATCCCGCTGCCTGGCTGTACGGCGGGGTGTCGCTCAATCCGATGTACTTCCACGTCCGGCTGCTGGAGACGATGAACCAGTCCACCATCTACCACCACCATCCGATGTTCGCCGGCGAGGACTTCGGCTACTGGTACCCCTACGCGGGCGAGGACGACCGCTTCAACGAGGAGTCCTACGGCAACGCCGCCATGGAGGGCGGCGACATGATGCCCATCGGCAACGCGACGGTGGTGATCGGGATCAGCGAACGCACCAACCCGCGCACGATCGAGCATCTCGCCATGTCACTGTTCGCCGCGGGGGCCGCCGAGCGGGTCATCGCCGTGGAGGTGCCCAAGGCCCGCTCCTACATGCACCTGGACACCGTCTTCACCTTCCTGGACGCCGACAAGGCCAGCGCCTTCCCGCCGTTCCTGGAAGCGGCCGTCGCCTACAGCCTGCGGCCGGGCGACAAGAGCGGCACCCTCGACGTCCACCGCGAGCCGGGCCTGCTTCCGGCCCTGGAGAACGCGCTGCGCATCCCGCGCCTGGACATCGTGCCCACCGGCGGCGACGACTACCAGCAGGCCCGCGAGCAGTGGGACTCCGGCAACAACTTCTTCGCCCTGGCCCCGGGCGTGGTCGTCGGCTATCACAAGAACCAGTTCACCAACCGCAAGCTGCGTGAGCACGGTGTGGAGGTCATCGAGATCGAGGGCTTCGAGCTCGGCAAGGGCCGCGGCGGCACCCACTGCATGACCTGCCCCATCCAGCGCGATCCCGTCTGAACGAAATTCCCCATGAACCAGCAAGTAGGCGCTTACGGTGAGGTTCGCAGCCCTCCCTCACCCCACGGCTTCGCGGCCGGAGAGGATGTCATGCGCCACCTGACCGTCTTCGACCTCGACGGCACCCTCGTCGACTCCCCGCGCGCGATCGTGGAGACCTTCACCGCCGCGTTCGGCGCGCTGGGCGTCACCGCGCCGGAGGCCGCGGCCATCCGCGCGACGATCGGGCTGCCGCTCGAACGGGCCTTCGGCGGGCTGCTGGGCGTCTCACCCGATGACGAGCTGGTGACGGGCGAGGTGAGCTGCGCGGCCTGGGCGTCACCTCGGCCGTGGCCACCAGCAAGTTCCACGCCGGCGCCGAGGCGTTGCCGCGTGCGGCCGGGCTGCGCGAACGGTTCGCGCTGGTGGTGGGCGCGGACGAGGTGGCCAGGCCGAAGCCGCATCCCGACTCGGGAGAGCTGGTGCTGCGGACCCTGCGGGTGACGGCCCGGGACGCCGTGGTAGTAGGTGACACCGTGCACGATATTCACATGGCCCACGGCGCGGGCATGCGCTCGATCGCCGTCACGTACGGTGTCCAGAGCCGCGACGAGCTGGCCGCCGCCGCGCCCACCGGGTTCGCCGGTTCCTTCGGCGAGGTCGTCGCCCAGCTCACCACCGCCTTCCGCCCCACGCCTGAGGGGGTGGCGAGATGACCGGACGCGACCCCCACCAGCCGCCCGCCGCCTCCGAGACGGTGACGGGCGGGCGGGCGCTCGACTGGCTGCTGGCCATCGCGGGCGGCGTGCTGCTGACCCTGATGACGCAGGCCAACGCCGTGCTGGCCCGCCACACCGACGCCTTCTACGCCTCGTGGGCCGCGCACGGGGTCGGCGCCGTGGTGGCGTTCGCCCTGGTCCTGCTCTTCGCCCGGCGCCGCCCCGCCCCGATCCCGGACGCGGGCAGGACGCCGCTCTGGTTCTACCTGGGCGGCATCCCCGGCGCGCTCGTCGTCGTCCTGTCCGCCGTCGCCGTCAACAGTGAGCTGGCCCTGGCGGGGACGATCGCCCTGATGCTCACCGGCCAGGTGGTCTTCGGCACCGCCGCCGACCACCTGGGTCTGCTGCGCACCCCCAAGCGCCGCGTCACGGGCACGGACCTGGCGGTCGCCGGGTGCGTGCTCGCCGGCAGCGTGCTGATCGTGCTCGGCGGAGCGTGACGCCGTGCTCTTCTTCGTTATTCTCGCGCTGGTCAACGGCGTGCTCATCGGCGCGAGCCGCACCATCAACGGCCAGCTCAGCACCCGGGCGGGCGCGTTCAGGGCCTCCGTGTGGAACCACGTGGTGGGCTTCGTCTTCCTGAGCGCCGTCCTGCTCGTCCTGCGCGTGTGGCCGGACCTCACGGACGTGCCCGTCGCCGCCTACGCGGGCGGCGTGATCGGCGCGCTGTTCGTGGCCGTCAACAGCTACGTGTTCCCGAGGCTGGGCGCCATGAGCGCGTCCGTGCTGGTGATCAGCGGGCAGGTGCTGTCCGCCGTGGTGATCGACTGCGTCCAGCAGCGCACGCTGCCCGCGCCGATCAGGATCGCCGGCGTGGCGCTCGTGCTCCTGGGGCTCAGCCTGCCCCGCCTAACGGCCCGTCTCCGGCAAAGGGAGATCAGCAAGTGCCCAACAGAGAAGAAGTGATCGACGAACTACTGAACGACCGCACCTACCACATCGAGTTCAACGGCCATCTGACCAACCACGCCAAGCACGCCGTCGTCGCCCTGGCCGCCGGGATCAGGGCGTACTACGACGCGTACGCGAAACTCACCTCCTACGGCTCCGGCCTGGAGGCGCCCAAGCCGGACCAGCACGTCACCGAGGCCAACTGCTGGAGGCGGGCCTGGACCGGCTCTCGTTCACCGAGCACGACGTGACCACGCCGGTGGGCGCCACCTACCGGGGCTCCGGCACGCGACGGACGTGTGCGCCGTGGCCGTGGTCAGGGCCGGGAAGAGCATGGAGGCCGAGCTGCGCGACATCCTGCCCGGCGTCCGCACCTCGGGTCATGACTCGCCGGGCTCGAGCGCCTCAAGGACAAAAGCCACAAACCCAACCTTGCCCTCGTAATCGGGATACTCGTCAGGGAACAGCTCACGGGCCGCCGGATCGACCTGCGGCTCGTCGAGGACCGCGACCCGGAAACCAGCGGCGGCGAACGCGTCGATCATCGCGTGCAGCGGCCGACGCCAGAACGTCATCGGGTACGACTTCCCGCCGAACGTCCACTCGTCGGTGAAGCTGGTGGTGGAGAAGTAGCTGGGCCGGGGAGGGGGCTGGCTCACGTGATCCACGTACGGGTGGTGCACCGACATGATGAGCCGCCCGCCCGTCCTGAGCACACGGCGGATCTCGGCCAGCGCCGGCCCCCAGTCCTTCAGGTAGTGCAGCACCAGCGACGCGACCACGTCGTCGAAGGAGCCGTCGTCGAACGGCAGAGGGTCGCGCAGGTCGGCGAGGCGCAGGTCGGCGTCGTCGCCGAGCCGCCGTCTGGCCAGCGCCAGCATCCCGGCGCTGAAGTCGGTGGCGGTGACGACGGCGCCGCGGTCGCGCAGCGCGGCGGCCAGGGGGCCCGAGCCGCAGCCGACGTCCAGGACCCGGCGGCCGGAGACGTCTCCGGCGAGTGCCATGATGGCGGGGCGCGCCCAGTACGCGTTCATGATGTTGTTCTCGGTCTCCGCCGAGTACGCCTCGGCGAAGGCGTCGTAGTTGTTCACCTGGGCCGGATCCACGGGCCCGGTGGCGGCCGAGACCCATGAAGGATGCCCGGTGGTCACGTGTATGTCGGCTGAGCGTTCCATCGTCACACCCTAACGATCACTACCGCGACATACCCGGGATATACCGCACGTCCCTACATTTGCGCGCATGTCTGCCACGTGGCGGCGACTCGCCGTCCTCATTCTGCTCTCCGCGTTCCTGGTGCCCGCCCCTCCGGCCGCCGCTGCGGCACTGTCCGACGCGGGCTTCTTCGGCAGGTGGACGTCCGGCGCCTGGACGGTGGGCCCGCGGCTGAACTACGCGCTGACGGACCTGAAGCCCGTGGAGACGGCGGTCAAGGCGGGCAACTACGCGCTGGCCAAGCAGCGACTGCTGGATTACTACCGCGCGCGCCCCGCCATCGAGGCCGGGAGCTTCTCGCACACGACGTGGCCGGGCGCGATCGAGCTGACCGCCGACCACATCTGGACGCTCGGCTCGGGCGAGGTCTACGTCAGGACGCTCACGTTCGGCCCGGGAGAGACCACGGTCGCGGCCGACGTCACCAGCAGCATCAACAGCGGTAAGTCCGGATTTTTCCTGATGAGCCGCTACAAGGATCCGGTGATCGCCCTCATCAACAGCAGGAGCAAGGGGTCCGGCAAGCCCGCCCTGCGGCTGACCCTGGCCGACGGCTCCACGCGTACGCTCAACCCCTCGCACGACACCTACATCTGGGCGGCGCATCCGGCCGGCGTCTACGGCGCCAAGTACTCCATGCAGGTCAGCGACCAGGGCGCGGCGGCGTTCAGCGACGAGACGCGCAAGGCGTACCTGCGCTTCGACCTCGACGGCGTCACAGGCGTGAAGAAGGCGGAGCTGACACTGACCGGCTCGGCCGACTCCGCGAAGGACCTCATGCTGTTCGGCAACGCCGAGACCTTCGACGAGGCCACCCGCACCTGGTCCAACACGGTGCAGAACACCTTCTCCTGGGAGGGCGACCCCGGTGGCTTCGACTGGAAGCTGCCCGCCGGCGCCGACATGGAGTACTTCTACCAGTTGCCCCGCTTCTACTTCGCCGGCCCGCTGGCCCTGGAGTACCGCAAGACCGGCGACGAGCGGTACGCCCGCACGCTGATCGGCCTGATGACCGACTTCATCAAGGACGCCGACGGCTACGACGCCGACCAGGGCGCAGGCTCCTACCCGGGCAACCTGCACGCCGCCCGCCGCCTGCACAACTGGATCGCCGCCTACGAGATCCTGCGCAAGAGCCCGTCACTGACGGCCGAGGCCAACACGGCGATCCTCAAGACGATGAACCGGGCGGGCCTGTACCTGCAGGTGAACGTGAACGGCACGCCGAACAAGATGCAGTCGCAGAAGATCACGCTGCTGCACGCCTCGGTCTACTTCCCCGAGTTCCGCGTCGCGCCCGCGTGGCGCACCAACGCCGCCGGCTTCCTGTCGGCCCAGCTCAGCGACTCCACCTACGCCGACGGCGGCTACAAGGAGTCCACCGACGCCTACCTGCGGGGCTATCTGAGCCAGTACGTGGACGTCGTCGCCTTCATGCGGCGCAACGGCATCACGTTCACCGCCACCGCCAAGCTGCGGCAGCTCGGCCGCTTCCTCATGGACCAGAGCTACCCCAGCGGGTACGGCCCGGCCTACGGCGACAGCGACTCCCTCGACCTGCGCGGCACCCTGCAGAAGCTGGGCGAGCTGCTCGGCGACCCCGAACTCCTCTACGTCGGCACGTCCGGCAAGTCGGGCCAGAAGCCCGCGCACACCTCGGCGCTCTACCCGGACACCCGGGTCGCGATCTCCCGCTCCGGCTGGACCGCCGCCGACTCCCACCTGCGGATCAACGCCGACCGCGGCAACCACAGCCACCCGGACGAGCTGGCGATCACCGCCTACGCCTACGGCCGCCCGCTCCTGCCCGACATGGGCACCTTCACCTACAGCACCGACGCCCGCTCGAAGTGGCTGCGGGCCACCACCGAGGCGCACAACACGATCGAGATCGACGACCAGGCGCAGACCTCGACCGCGGCCGGCGGGATCTCGCACCTGATCGGCAACCCGGCCTTCGACCTGATCGGCGCGAACACCGAGAGCTCCGCCGGCGTCCGCCACGAGCGTTCCGTCCTGTCGCTGCACTCGAGCCTGTGGGTGGTCTCCGACCGGCTCAAGCCCGCCGACAGCGCCAAGGAGCACCGCTACGAGCAGAACTGGCATCTCGCCCCCGCCGCCGACCCCGCGCTCCGCGCCGGAACGGAGGCGACGACAACCGCCTTCCCGGCGGGCGCGAACCTCACGATCGTCCCCGCCGACCCCGGCGAGGTGGCCTCCAGCCTGCGGGACGGCTACTACGCGCCGCGCTTCTACTCGGTGGAGAACGCGAAGTACGCCTCCTACGTCAGGACGGGCAAGGGGCAGACGGCCTTCGACACCCTCCTGGTTCCGTCCAAGGGCGCGGCCGACACCTCGGTGACGGTGGAACGGCTGCCGGTGGCCGGCGCGGAGCCGTACGAGGCGACGGCGCTGAGCCTGAGCGGCGGCGCGGGGGTCTACTACAAGTCGTGGGCCGCGAAGGCGCCGCGCACGTTCGGCTCCTACGCCTTCGACGGCAAGCTGCTGCACGCCGATGCCGGGTCGATCGTGATGGTGGACGGCTCGTCGCTCGCGCGCGACGGCGTGACCCTGGTCAAGGCGCCGGCCCCGGTCGCGGACCTGGCCGTGACGTTCGGCGCGGACGGCACCGTGCGCATCGACGGCAGCGGGCTGACCGCGAGCACCGACCCGGCCGAGGCCATCGCGATCTCGGCGCCGGACGCCACCAAGGTGGTGCTCAACGGCGTGGCCGTGCCCTTCGAACGCGCGGGCTCCCTCGTCTACGCCGCCGCCTGACCTCAAGCACCGGGAGCCGCCGCCTGACCTCAAGGCTCCAACCGGGACTCGAACCGGACCGTGACCTGGCCACCCGCCGAGGCCAGCCTGTCCAGCCCGGCGCTGACGACGCCGAGCCGGACCAGGCCCGGGTCGGGCACGGTCTGGCCGAGATCGTCGTAGTAGACGGCGATCATCCCGTTCGACGGCCAGAAGTAGACCTCGCCAGGGACGGGATCGCGCACCGCGGCCCCGTCCCTGGCCGTGATGGCCTGCGGCAGGCGCCCCACCTTGGCCTGCCCCCACGCGTCCGTCAGCCGAAGGGTCAGCGGCAGCATCGCGGCGAACTGCCGTGACGGAGGCGTGCCGGTGCCGGCGTGGCCGCCGACCCGCAGCACCAGAGCCGTCCCCGCGGTGACGGCCGCCTGCGGGCGGGTGGTGGGCGGAGGCGCGCACCCGGCCAGGACGGCGGTCAGCAGAGCGCAGGCCAGGCGGCGGAGCCGGGCGGTCACAACGTCGGTCATGGCGTCCAGCACAGCCGAGCGGGCCGGGGCTGGGGAGTCACTGCTGATGGGTGTACTGACAGTGCATCCCACGCCGCGCCCGGACCAGCGTACGGTCAAGGCATGGACAACCGGTCCGAAGTGCGCGAATTCCTCACCTCGCGCCGCGCCAAGATCACGCCCGCGCAGGCGGGGCTGCCCGTCGCCGGGCAGCGCCGCGTCCCCGGGCTGCGCCGCAGCGAGGTCGCCGCCCTGGCCGGGATGAGCGTGGAGTACTACGCCAAGCTCGAACGCGGCCACCTGGCGGGCGTGTCGGCCGGCGTCCTGGACGCGCTGGCCCGCGCCCTGCACCTGGACGACGCCGAACGCGCCCATCTGCTGCGCCTGGCGCGCGAGGCCGACGGCAGCAACGCCATCCTGCGCCGCCGCCGGCCGAAGCAGCCGGTGGCACGCCCCGGCCTGCAGTGGATGCTCGACACCATCACCACCGCCCCGGCCATCATTGGCAACGACCGGTCGGATCTGCTGGCCGCCAACCACCTCGGCCGCGCCCTGTACTGCGACGTCCACACCGACCCGGCCCTGCCGCCGAACTTCGCCCGCTTCACCTTCCTCGACGGCGCCGCCCGCCGCTTCTACCCCGACTGGGACCTGGCCGCCGACATGACCGTGGCCAACCTGCGCACCGCCGCCGGGAAGGACCCGCACGACAAGGGCCTGCACGACCTGGTGGGCGAGCTGTCCACCCGCAGCGACGACTTCCGCCGCCGGTGGGCGGCGCACAACGTCCGCACCCACGGCACCGGCGTCAAGCACTTCCACCACCACGCCGTCGGCGATCTCACCCTCACCTACGAGAGCATGGACCTGCGGGCCGACCCCGGCCTATCGATGACGATCTACGCCGCCGAGCCCGGCTCCCCCTCCGAGGACGCGCTGCGGCTGCTGGCCTCCTGGGCGGCCACCCGGCCGCCCGCCGAGACCCGCTGACCGCGGGAAGGTCCGGGTCAGGGGCCTGTGCGGTGAGCAGAGCAGCAGTGCCCCTTGCCGAGCAGGCCGCCCGGTAAACCAGCAGCCCGCCGGGAACAGTGCGGCCCACCGGCCGGGTTGAGCCGTACAGCACGACGAGGAGAACCACCATGCCGACCACTTCGCCCGTCATCCGGGTCAGCGACGTCCACCTGCGCGACCACCGGTGAGCGCCGACCCGCGGGGGCCGGGCCTGGTCGCGGAGATGGAGCGGCGGCAGGTCGCCGTCTACGTGGGCGCGATCGCCGCCGGCGGCGCGGCGGGCTGGGCCGCTCCCGGCCTGGGCCCGGCGCTGGAGCACGCGATCAATCCCGTGCTGGCGGCTCTGCTGTACGTGACGTTCCTCCAGGTGCCCGCCGCCGAGCTGGTGCGGTCGCTGCGCGCGGGACGGTTCCTGGCGGCGGCGCTGACGGTGAACTTCGCCGTCGTGCCGCTCGTCGTCGCCGCCATGTTCGCCTTCCTGCCCGCCGACCAGGCGGTACGGCTGGGCGTGCTGCTGGTGCTGCTGACGCCGTGCGTCGACTACGTGATCGTCTTCACCGGCCTGGCCGGGGGTGACGCCCAGCGGTTGCTGGCCGCCACCCCGCTGCTCCTGCTCGCCCAGATGGCCGTGCTGCCGGTGCTGCTGGTGGCGTTCATGGGCGCCGGCCTGGCCTCCGTGGTCGAGCCTGGGCCGTTCGTGCGGGCGTTCGCGGTGCTGATCGTCATCCCGCTGACGCTGGCCTGGCTGACGCAGGCGTGGGCGGCCCGCCGCCCCGCCGGGCGCGCACTCGCGAAGGGGGCGGGGACGGCGATGGTGCCGCTGATGGCCGTCACCCTGATCACCGTGGTCGCCTCCCAGGTGCCGGAGCTGGACGGCAACCTGGACGCGGTCGCCGCCGTGGTGCCGTTCTACGTGCTGTTCCTGGTCGTGATGGCCGGCGCGGGGCTCGCCGTGGCCCGCCTGTTCCGCCTGGACGCGCCCGCCGGCCGGGCGGTCGTCTTCACCGGCGCCACCCGCAACAGCCTGGTCGTGCTGCCGCTCGCGCTGGCCCTGCCCGACCGGCTCGCCGTCGCCTCGGTCGTCGTGGTCGCCCAGACCCTGGTGGAGGTGGTGGGCATGGTCGTCTACGTCCGCCTGGTGCCCAGGCTGCCGTGGTCAGGCCCGGACCGGCAGTGACCGGCCCGGCAGTCGCGCAGGCTCTGCGCCGCCGCGCTCCGGACCGCCGCCAGCTCGGCCATCTTCGCGTCGATCCCAGCGGCATCCGCTTCCGGTCGCGCGCCGTGCTGGAGGAGCTCTACCGCCTGCCCGGCAGTGCCTCACCCGCCGAGCGCGAAGCAGGCCGCCTCCTCGGCGTGCAGCCTGGCGCTCGGCAACACGGGGACGGCGGTGTCCTTCTCGCTGATCAGCAGCTCGATCTCCGTGCAGCCGAGGATCACCCCCTCCGCTCCGGCGTCAGCCAGGCCGGCGACGATCCGGGCGAACGCGTCCCTGGACGACTCCCGCAGCACCCCGCGCACCAGCTCCTCGAAGATCACCCGATGGACCAGCTCCCGCTGCTCACGCGGCGGCACCACCACCTCGAAGCCCTGGGCGGCCAGCCGGTCCCGGTAGAACGGCTGCTCCATGGTGAACCGCGTGCCCAGCAGCCCGACCCTGCGCATCCCTCTCGCGCGGGCCTGCGCGGCCACGACGTCGGCGATGTGCAGCACGGGCACGCTCGCGGCCCGCGCCACGTCGTCACTCACCCGGCTGAAGGTGTTGCTGCAGACCAGCAGCACCTCGGCGCCCGCCTCCTCCAGTTTCCTGCCCGCCCCCGTCAGCATCCTGCTCACCTCGTCCCAGCGGCCCGCGAAGACGAGGTCCTCGACCGTCGTGTAGTCGACCGACCAGATGAGGCTGTTGGCGGAATGGCTGCCGCCGAGCCGCTCCCGTACGCGCTGGTTGATGATCTGGTAGTAGATCACCGTCGACTCCCAGCTCAACCCGCCGATCAGCCCAATGGTGCGCATGAGACTCCGTTCCCCTGACTCGCGCCGGACAGCGCACGGGCGCAGGCGCTGAGCCCGATCTCGCTGGACGCCTTCACGAACACCACGTCCCCCGGCTCCAGCAACGCCACGGCCAGCCCGACGGCCCCGGCCACGTCCTCCACCGTGTGCACGGCCACGCCCTGGCCGGCGGCCCGCGCCGCCTCCGCCATCGCGCGCGGATCCCCCTCGCCGACCGCGATCAGCACGGTGAAGCCCAGCTCGGCGACGAGCGCGCCGATCTCCGCGTGCCGGGCGCGCGAAGCCTGCGCCTGCTGCCCCATCGCGCCGAGCACCGCCACGGTACGACGACCGCCCGCCAGCGCCCGCACCGCCCGCAGCCCGGCCCTCATCGACTCGGGATTGGCGTTGTACGCGTCGTTGACCACGGTGACGCCGTCGGGCCGTTCGACGATCTCCAGCCGCCCTCCGGACCGCCGCCGCGCCGCGTTCAGCCCTTGGGCGATGTCCGCGACGTCCAGCCCCAGCGCGCTCGCGACGGCGGCAGCCGCCAGGGCGTTGCCCACCTGGTGCTCGCCCATGAGGTCGAGCCCGACCGCGGCCCGACCGGACGGTGTCACCAGCTCGAACGCGGCGCGTGCCCGATCGTCCAGGCGCACCCCCTCGGCCCGCACCGACGCGCGCGCCGACCTGCCGAACCACACGACCCCGGCCCTGGTGCGGGCTTCCATCGCCGCCACGTACGGATCGTCGGCGTTGAGCACCGCGATCCCGTCCGCCGCCAGCGCCTCGACCAGCTCGCCCTTGGCCTGGGCCACGTCCGCCAGCCCGCCGCCCATCCGCTCCACGTGCGCGGAGCCGACGTTCAGCACCAGCCCGACCCGGGGCGGCGCGAGGCCGGTCAGGTACGTCAGGTCGCCCTTGCGGCCCGCGCCCATCTCCAGCACCAGGTACCGGGTCGCGGCGTCGGCACGCAGCACCGTGAGCGGCAAGCCGAGCTCGTTGTTGAACGACCTGTCGGTGGCGACCGTCGCACCGTGCCGTTCGAGCACCTGCGCCAGCAGGTCCTTGGTCGTGGTCTTGCCCACCGACCCGGTCAGCCCGATCACGACCGGGCTGATGCGTCCGAGCACGTGCCTGGCCAGCAGGCCGAGCGCGGCCTGGACATCCTCGGCCACCAGGGCGGGCACGCCGACGGGCCTGGAGGCCAGCACGGCGACGGCACCGCCGGCGACCGCCCGCTCCGCGTAGTCGTGACCGTCCACGCGGGCGCCCGCCGTCGCGGCGAACAGCCCGCCGGGCGCCACCTCACGCGAGTCCACCGCCGAAGGCGCCGTCACCAGCGCCTCCGGGTCAGGCACGTCCGCGAGCCGCGCGCCGGTCACCTCGGCGATCTCCCGCAACGTCATGGGGATCACGAGCCGCTCCTGACCAGTGCCAGGTCGATCAGCCGCCGCAACAGCTCCCCGTACGGGACGCCGCTCGCGGCCCACGCCCTCGCGTACACGGAACGGGCCGTGAACCCGGGCATGGTGTTGATCTCCCCGACGTACAGCCGCCCCGTCCCCTCCTCGTACAGGAAGTCGACCCGGGACAGGCCGTAACCGCCGATCGCCCGGAACGCGCGCAGCGACAGCTCCCGCACCTCCCCGGCCACCCGTTCCGGCAGCACGGCCGGGATCGTGGCGATCTCGGCCGGGCTGAGGTACTTGGCCTCGTAGTCGAGCCACTCCCCCGGCACGATCAGCTCACCCGGCACCGACACCTCAGGCGCGTCGTAGCCGCCCAGCACGCCGCAGATGAGCTCCCGCGCCGACACGCCCTGCTCGACGACGACCACCCGGTCGTGGGCCAGCGCCGCGTCCACCCCCGCGCGCAGCTCCGCCATCGAGGTGACCCGCGAGATGCCGATGGAGGAGCCCATGTTGGCCGGTTTGACGTACATCGGCCAGTCGAGCGGCTTCACCAGCCCCCACGGGTCCGTGGTGGTGCGCCACTCGTGCTCGGTGAACCACACGTGCGGGGTGACGGGGATGTCCTCCGCCAGGAACGCGCGCCGCATCGCGACCTTGTCCATCGCCACGGCCGAGGCCAGCACGCCGCAGCCCACGTACGGGAGGCCCAGCGTCTCCAGGTGTCCCTGCACGACGCCGTCCTCGCCGAACGGACCGTGCAGCACGGGGAAGACCACGTCCACCGGCTCTCGCCGCAGCTCCACCGGCCATCTGCCCTGCCGGTCGATGATCACGGCGATGGGCTCGTACCGGTCTCTCGGCAGCGCGTCGAGCACGGCCTGCGCCGACTGTAACGACACCTCGTGCTCGGCGGACGGGCCGCCTGCCAGCACAGCCACGCGCAAGCGTTCAGTCACGATCTTTCAGCCTTCCTCGGTGGAACTGATCCCCTCCACTGTCGGCTGGTCGTATCCGCGCCTCGTCATCGCTGTGTCATGGCTGTGTCACGGCGGGGTTCTGCTCAGTGCGGGAAGGCGAACGGGCGGGACGGGATCGCGTCGAGCGCGGCCAGGGTCTCCTCGTCGAGGGTGATCGCGCCGGCCGCCAGGTTCGCCTCCAGGTGGCTCACGTCGGCGGTGCCCGGGATGAGCAGCGCCCGAGGGGACAGGTGGAGCAGCCAGGCCAGCGCGACCTGCGCCGGGGTGCACCCCAGGCGGTCGGCGGCGGCGAGCACGGCCGGCTCGTCGGTCACCTTCGCCATGCCCGGCAGCGCGCCGCCGAGGGGGAAGTACGGCACCCAGGCGATCCGCTCCGCCTCGCACAGCCGGAGCACGTCCTCCTCGTCGCGGGACACCAGGCTGTAGGCGTTCTGCACGCACACGATGCCGGCGGGCAGGGCGCGGCGCAGGATGTCGCCGGTCACGCTGCTCAGCCCGATCGCGCCGATCTTGCCCGCCTCGCGCAGCGCGATCAGCTCCGCGAGCTGGTCGTCGAGGTCCACCACCTGGTCCGCGGGGGCGGGGACGGTGACGCCCGCGTCCATGCGGCGCAGGTTGACGACCGGGATCCGCTCCAGCCCGAGCGTGGTCAGGTTCTCCTCGACACCGGCGCGCAGCTCCTCTGGACGTTGCGCCACGCGCAGCGGGGCAGGGCCGCCGGGATCGGAGACGGCGCCGACCTTGCTGACGATCAGGACGTCGTCCGCAGGCCTGAGCGCCTCGCGGATGATCTCGTTGACGAAGCCGTCGCCGTAGAACTGGGCGGTGTCCACGTGGTCGGC
This sequence comes from Nonomuraea sp. PA05, assembly GCF_008086045.1. Classification (GTDB taxonomy): domain Bacteria; phylum Actinomycetota; class Actinomycetes; order Streptosporangiales; family Streptosporangiaceae; genus Nonomuraea; species Nonomuraea monospora. Next base: position 135,072 of record NZ_VSEY01000031.1, read on the forward strand.
GCCGAGGTCCAGCGCGTGGCGCAGCACGGCCACGGCGGCAGGGCGGTCGTCGTGCAGGCGGGCGAGCTGCATCGCGCCGTAGCCGACGCGCGCGACCGTGCGTCCGGCCAGCTCGCCGGGGCCTCCGGGACGCGGGGCGGGATGGGACATCATGGAGTACCTGCTCTCGTGAGAGAATGCCAGCAAAACGGAGGGACCTCCGTTACATCCACCGTAGCACTACCGGAGGTGCCTCCGTTTTGACCGGTCCCGCCACGCCGCCACCGCCCCACAGCCCGCCAGGCTCGCCGGAGCCCGCCGACCGGCCGGTCCGCCGGGACGCGCGGCGCAACCGCGACAAGCTCATCGCCGCCGCCCAGGCCGCCTTCGCGGCAGCCGACGGCCCCGTCGCGCTGGAGTCGATCGCCCGCCAGGCCGGAGTCGGCATCGGCACCCTGTACCGCCACTTCCCCACCCGCGAGGACCTCGTGGACGCGGTCTACGCCGCCGAGCTCGACGCCGTCACCGCGAGCGTCCCCGCCCTGCTCGGGCAGCACCCCGCCGACGTCGCCCTGCGGGCCTGGATGGGCCGCTACGCCGCGTTCGTCGCCACCAAGCGCGGGATGATGGAGACGCTGCGCGCGGGCTTCGCCTCCGGACGCATCGCCCCGCCCTCACGCGAACGGGTCACCGCCACGATCGCCGCCATCCTGGAACGGGGCGCCGAGGCGGGCACCCTCCGCGCGGACGTGGACCCGGACGACGTCACCACGATGCTCATCGGCGTGTTCGTCGCCATCGCGGGCGGCGCCCCCGACGAGCAGATCGGCCGCCTGCTCGACCTCCTCACCGACGCGCTCCGCCCGGGAGCCGCCGCAGGACCCTGATCGCCGGTCATGGTGCGAACCGCTCGGGGCGGAAGCCGTCCAGCAGGTCGTCCCGCCTCCCGCCGAGGATCTCCGCGGCGAGCAGCCGTCCGGCCACCGGCCCGAGCGTGATCCCGCTGTGCGTGACCGCCTCGTAGTAGCTCGGCACGGACGGCACCGCCCCCACCGAGGGAAACCCGTCGCCCGGGATGGGCCGGAAAGCCACCCGCGTCTCCGCGATGCGCGCGCCGCCCAGCCCGGGAACGACGCGCCGCGCCGAGGCGTGCAGCAGCCGCCCGAGCTCCGCGGGCTCCTCGCCCGTGTCGATGAGCGCGTCGATCTCGCGGCTGTGCAGCACCACGGAGGCGTCCCCGTCAGGGCGGATCTCGACGTGCGGCGCGTGCATGGCCCGCCCGATCGGGACCTCCGCACAGCTGAGCCGGGTGACGACGCCGGGTTCCCTGCGCATCGGCAGGCGCCGCCCGACCAGCTCGGCGACCTGGGAAGCGCTGGGGCCCGCCGCGTTCACGACGGCGTCCACGCCGAGACGGCTGCCGTCGGACAGCACGACCGCCCTGACGCTCCCGTCGGCGCCGGTGCCGATCTCGCGGACCCCGGCCCCGAACCGCCGCTCGGCGGCTGTCTGGCCGACCAGGCGGCCGACGAGACGGCGCCCGTGCACCCACGCCTCGTCGGGGTAGAGCACGACCGGCGCCTCGCCGGGCACCGCGAGGCCGGGTTCGAGCCGCCGCGCCTCGGCCCCCGTGCACACCTCCACCCCGTAGTCCCAGGCGGCCAGCAGTTCGGCGGTCTCCAGGAGCCTGGCCTCCGCCGCCGGGTCGTCCGTCCAGCGCAGGTGACCGCTGGGGTACCACCAGGAGTCCGGCCCGATGGCGGCGGCCAGCTCGCGATAGGCCGCCATGCCTGCGACGTTCAGGTTGTAGTAGGCCCTGCTCACGGTCTTGTTGCTGGCGTTGACCCACGAGAAGGACCAGTTGGTGACGCCTTCGCCCGGCTGGGCGGCGTCGATGAGGATCACTTCGGCGCCCTGCCGGGACAGGTTCCAGCCCACGGCGGCCCCGAGGATGCCCACTCCGATGACGGCGACCCTCTTTCCCATGAGGACTTCCTACCCACGTACAGGCGTTGCCAGGGCCATGATCACACCACCATGATCGACCCAAGCCGACACCGCATGGAGGAACGACATGCTGAACGTGATCGGCGCGGGATTCCCGCGCACCGGTACGAGCTCGATGAAGGCGGCACTGGAGCGGCTGGGCTTCGGGCCCTGCCACCACATGTTCGACGTCGGGTCCGACCCCGACAGGGCGCGGCGGTGGGCGCCCCTGGCCGACCCCGGCACGGTGCCGGACTGGGACCACGTGTTCGAGGGCTTCCATTCCGCCGTGGACTGGCCGGCCTCGTTCTTCTGGCGCGAGCTGGCTGCCGCGTACCCGGAGGCCAAGGTGGTCCTCACGGTACGCGACCCGCACACCTGGATCGCGAGCATGCAGGCGCTCATCGCCAACGGGCCCGCGCGGTTACAGGCCGACAAGCTCGCACCGGAGATGGCCCCGCTGGTCGAGAACATGAACACCACCCGTCCGCTGCTCGAACGCATGATCCGGGAGGGGCTGGGCAGCGACCGGGCCTTCGGCGAGCCTCTCGACGAGAAGGACAGCCTCCTGGCGTTCGAGCGGCACGTGGCCACGGTGCAGGAGAGCCTGCCGCCCGAGCGGCTGCTGGTGTTCGACGTGCGGGAAGGGTGGGAGCCGCTCTGCCGCTTCCTGGGCGTGGACGTCCCCGCCGGGGAGCCGTTCCCGCACCTGAACGACAGCAAGGTGATGGAGCAGTCGATCGACAGGCTGCTGCAGGGGGAGAACATCGGGCTTCCGTTCCACCCCGCGAGCTGACGCCCCGCGCCGCCGGCGTGTGTCCTGGATCACTTGCCGCACCTGTCACGGCGGCGGCCGCCTGCCCGTCCAGACCGGGAATCCCCGAGGACGAGCAAGGATGATCATGAAGAGCACGTCTCACACCTGGCGGCGCTGGACGGCGGCCGTGCTGGCGCTGCTGGTGGCCGCGGCGCTGTTCGGCGCCTACGGCTGGCAGCCGGCCGAGGAGGGCCGCGGCTTCCGCTCGCCGTACCTGGCGCAGGCCGGTTCCCGCTACGCCGACACCCGCCTCGCGCGTTTCCACTACGTGCGGGCGGGGTCCGGCAGCCCGGTGATCCTGCTGTCGCCCGGCGGCACCTCGGTCGTAGGCTGGAAGGAGCAGGTCGGCGTGCTGGCCGCCGACCACACCGTCTACGCGGTGGACCTGCCCGGCCAGGGCTACACCGAGCTGAAGGACCAGAGCTTCGCCTACGACCTGGACGCCATGGTCGCCGCCGTCGCCGGCTTCATGGACGCCGTCGGCGTGCGGCGGGCCGCCCTGGCGGGCAACTCCTGGAGCGGCGGCTGGGCGCTGGCCTTCGCCCAGCGCCACCCCGGCCGCGTCAGCAGGCTCGCCCTCCTGGACGCCACGGGCCTGGACGAGCCGGGCACCTGGATGTGGGAGGCCCTGAAGGTCCCCGTGGTCGGGGAGCTGGCCGTCAAGCTCTCCACGGGCAAGTCCACCGTGCGCGGGCTGGTCGAGGGCATGATGGTCAACAAGGGGCGCATCACCGGCGAGCTGGTGGACGAGTGGTGGGCGCCGCTGACCTTCCACGACAACATCCGCGCCACCTACCTGCTGGAACGCCGCCTGGACTGGGCGCGGACCGAACGCGCCCTGCCCGCCACCAGGACGCCCGCTCTGGTGTTGTGGGGCGCGCAGGACACCGTTCAGCCCGTCGAGCGCGCCCACCGCTTCGCCGGGCTGCTGCCGGACGCCCGGCTCCAGATCCTGGACGGCTGCGGCCACCTGCCCCAGCTCGACTGCCCAGAAGCGGTCAACCGCCACCTCCTGGCGTTCTTCGCCGCCTAGCGCGGACCGATCCCGCCGAAGGTGACGGATTGGAACAGCGGCCGCATCCCGCCGGTCTTGATCGGGCCGTGGATCAGCTTGAGGTCGCCGTCCGGCTCCACGGCGAACGTGAGGAGCTCCGAACGCAGCGTGCTGACGTAGGCCCGCTGCCCGTCGGGGCTCAGCGCGATGCCGACCGGGCCGCGTCCCGCCTCGAACGGGGCGCTGGGGACGGGCTTCAGCGAGCCGTCGTCGTGCTTGATGGTGAAGCCCCAGACCTTGGTGGCGGCCTCAGGGTCGTCGTTCAGTGCGCCGCTGGTGACGTACAGGTGCTCGCCGTCGGGCGCGACGGCGGTGCTGGAGGGCACGTCGGGCGCGGTGTACGGCGAGCCGGGGACGGCCTTGAGCGAGCCGTCGGCGCCGATCGCGAAGCCGAAGAGCTGGCGGGGTGACACGCTGGTCAGCGACTCGCAGGCGACGTAGAGGTAACGCCCGTCGGGGGTGACCGACAGGCCCTGCCCGCCGCGCTCGATCGGTTCCGGCTTGCCGAGCCTGCTCAGCTTGCCCCCCGGGCCTACCTCGAAGACGACGACGAAGCCGGGCGGCCCGGTGTCCGGGATGACGGCCGGGCGGCCGTGGCTGACGAACAGGAAGCGGCCGTCGGGGGTCATGGCGAGGCCGCGCGGGCTGTTCTCGCCGGTGGAGACGGGTTCGCCCAGCTCGGACAGGCGGCCGTCCACGCCGACGGAGAACGCCGACACGGTGCCGTCCTCGGTGTTGGCGGTGTAGAAATTTTTGCCCGAGGGAGCGATGACGCTGCCGAACGGGAAGTCGCCCGTCCCCACCGGAGGCGCGAGCACCGTGAGCCTGCCGTCGTCGCCCACCCGGTACTGGTGGACGCTGTCGTCGCGCGCCGTCGCGACGTAGGCGGTGCGGCCGTCGGCGGAGAGCTGGAGCTGCCGCGGCTGATCCCCCGTGTCGATGAGCGGCTTCTCCAGCGCCGGTTTTCCCGACAGGTCCAGCCTGAACAGCGAGATGTTGTTGGAGTCGCCGTTGGTGACGTAGAGCGTGCCGCCGCCGGCGGCGGCTCCGGCCGGCGCGCCGGCGAGCAGCACGCTCGCGGTCAGTACGGCGAGCGCGGCCAGAGCCGGGCGGGATCCGGGCGTGGCGGGCCGGCGCGGGGAACGGGTCGATCGCATGATGTCTCCCATCAGGGGTTGTCCGCAGGCCGGTAGTCGAACACGCCGCGTCTTCAGGGCCGTTTCAGTACGGCTTCACCCCGCCGCCGCTCAGTTCCGCCGCAGCGTGTACGTCTTCGTCTCGCCGGGAACGAACGGGTTCTGGGAACGCACCTCCAGGCTGTCGCCGTCCGCGCTGAGCGTGAACGTGGCCGCGCCCCACTTGAAGTCGCAGTTCTGGCCGCCGGAGCCGTGCACCCAGCGGGTCTCGCCCTCGTAGACAGGCCCGTTCCCGGACAGGTGCACCTCCGCGCCGCCGTGGGGAAAGGTGCAGCCGCTGTTGGGCTCCACATGGTCGGGTCCGGACCTGGTGGCTTCGTAGGAGCCGCCGCCCACGTCCTGGAAGTCCAGGTATCCGCCCCAGCCGCCGGACAGGTCGGGGGGCGGCTTGGGGGTGACGGTCAGCTCGGTGTCGTCGGAGCGGTCGGCGGCCCGGCCCGTGACGGTCAGGCGGTACGTGTCCGGTCGGGCGGGCGCGTGGCCGCGCAGCGTCACGTGGCCGTTCCCGCCCGCGGTGGCCGTGGCGACGAGGGTGTCGCCGAGCGTCAGGCGGACGGTCTCGCCCGCTTCGAAGCCCGTGGCGGTCACCTCCAGCGCCGCCTCGGCCTGCACCGACGACGGGACGCTGGTGAGCCTGATCAGGGGTGCGGGGCGCTCCCGGACGGTGAGCGTTGCCTCGGCGCGCCGTTCGGGGGTCTTGCCCTGGGCGGCGATCGTGTAGGCGCCGGCCGCCTGGACGGTGGCGTCGGGCAGCACCGCGGCGCCCCTCGCGTCGGCGGTTCGGGTGCCGAGGTCGCCGCTGCTGCCCTGCCCCTTCCAGGAGAACGTGATCTGTTCGCCGGGGTCGAAGCCGGTGGCGCGGGCGTCGGTCGAGCCTCCGCTCTCGATGGCGGGGTTGGAGAGGGTGAGGTGGGGGGTGGGGCGTGGCGTGTCGCGGTTGCGATCCCGTGGTGTGTTCTCCTCCGTGTCGGGCGAGGGCCTGCGGGAGGTGTCCGGCCCGGGGTCCGGCGGGGTGCGGCGGATGGGGCCGGGACCGGTGTCGGGCGAGGGCCGGTCGCCGGACTCGACCGGCGGATCGACAATCCCGAGCGGCGGATCGACGGTCCCGAGCGGCGGGCGGGCGTTGCCGGAGGTCCGCGGTCCTGCCGCGATCGGGGTGATGACCGTCGCGGGCTGCTCCGCCGCGCTGGGCCTGGCCAGGTGCACGCCGATGGCGGTGGCCGCCGTCACCACCACGGTGGTGGTCACCGCGATCGCCAGCGTCGGCACGCTGAAGACGGATCCGCCCTTGCCGAGGAACGCCAGCGCCCCCGCCGCGCCCAGCCCGCCCCCGCCGAGGCCCAGGAGCAGGCCGAGGGCGCGCTCGCGTACCTTCTTCTCGCTCTCGAAGTAGGCCACGTCGTCGGCCGCGCCCGCGTTCGTCGCCGCCGTCAGGCCGAAGGCGAGCGTCCGGCCCCAGGCGCCCCAGCGCAGGGAGCGGCCGAGCAGCGGCGCGGCGGCCCTGGCCAGGGTCCTGGCGGGGTCGTGCGCCTCCTCCTGCACCGCCGCCCGCAGCACGGCGACGATGACGGCGGCGCTCGCCGCCACCTCGGCGCGCGTGGCGGACCTGACCCAGGCGGTGCGCCGGGTGGCGTAACCGGCCGCGTCCCGCCTGCCGCGCCGGATCGGCGCTTCGCCCGCCAGCAGGTGGCCGGGGCCCGCGGGCTCGGCCAGGCGCAGCCGCCGCAGTTCGGTGAGCGCGGCGTCGGCGTCGTCCGGGGACGGGAGGGCGGCCAGCGCGGCGAGCACCGGCGCGGAGACCGGCACGCCGGGCAGCGCGGCCAGCGCGCGGGCCGCCGCGGACCTGTCGCCGTCCAGGGACGCGACCAGGGCGCGGGCGGCGGTGCCCGGGTCGGCCGCGACGGGCAGGACGCCGTTGGTGCGCATGAGGGCGGCGGCCTGGAGGAGCGTCCTCGGATGCCCGTTCGCGGCCCGGCACAGCTCCCGGATGGCGGCCCTCTCCTCCCCGCTCAGGACTCCGGCCCGGTCCGCGACCACCTCGGTGGTGGTCAGGGTGACGGCGTCGGCCTCCGTCAGCCCGCCCAGCGGCAGGACGTGCCCCTCCGCACCCAGCAGCCGCTGCGTCGAGCCGAGCAGCAGCCCGGCCCCGGGAGTGGCGTCGAGCAGCCGCTCCAGCGACTCCGCCGTCCCCTCGTACCCGTCGATCACGACGAGCGCCCGCACCTTCCCCATGAGCTGCCGCAACCGCTTGGGCGGCGGCAGATATCCGGGGCTGTCGTAGCACGCCTCGAACAGTTCCTGGACGATGTCCTCGGTCTCCAGCCCGGCCCCCGACAGGTACACGACGTCCTCACCGGCGTCCGCCGCCTCGCGGGCGACCCTGCTCAGCACGGCCGACTTCCCGATCCCCGGCGGCCCGTGGACCAGCACGGGCGCGCTGCGCTCGGCGAGCCAGCCGCGAACGCGCGCCAGGTCGCGATCGCGCCCGATCAGGCTCCCCGCGCTCTCCGGCAGGAAGCGCGGGTCGGGACGCTCCCGCTTGCGCACCGGCACAGGGCCGCCCTCGCGTTCGGTGACGATCGTCCGTCCGTCGGTGTAATGGACGATGTTGTTGTCACCGACGAGTACGGTTCCGTTATTGTCACCGTTGATGTCTATCTGGACGGCCTCTGACACGTTTCCTCCCATTCCCCTCGGTGGATGCGGGCGACGTTGTGATCGCCGATGATCAGGTTGCCGTTGTTGTGTCCGTCGATGCGCACGTTCGTCCCGCCCGTGGCGGCGGCCCGCAGCTCACGAAGCAGGCCCTCGATCTCGCCCGCGCATTCCGGCTGCCTCGTCAGCAGCTCGGCGATCCGCCCCTGCCAGTGGCCCGCCAGCACGTACGCGGGGATCTCGCTGCCACGCAACGCCTGGCCGGATCGTTCCAAAGCGGCCTCCTCCACCGGCACACGCTCCGCGTCGCCGCCGCTCATGATCCGGGCGATCCGGGCCCGCGCGCTCGCCCAGCCGTCCGAGACCATGGCCTGTACGAGGGCGTGTCCCGTCGCCCCGGCAAGGGTCAGTAATTCCAAATCCATCGCCGTCTCCCTTTTCAAGCGACTAATAAACGACATTTCCGAAAAAGGGGGACGGGGGCGTTCTGTCCGTGCCCCTATAAGCCGGGCGGAAGCCCCGTCCCACTCCTTCATGCCGAAAATTCAACACGCGTCCGGCGCCATGTGCGGCGCCCAAGAGGCACGCCGTACAGATCCGTACAGCCTGGTCGATCCACCGATCGGTGGATCGAGCCCAGCCGTCCGGACGGCAGCCGATTTCCGTCCACCGGCCGATACCGGAGACGGCCCTGCTCGAAGCAGGGTTGAGGGGTAACGCATCCGGCTCGGAAGGGACCCCGCATGCCACCCGTGATCGAGGTACGCAACCTCCGCAAACGCTACGACGACAAGATCGCGGTCGACGACGTCTCGCTCACCGTCCAGGAGGGCGAGATCTTCGGCATCCTCGGCCCGAACGGCGCGGGCAAGACGACGACCGTGGAGTGCGTCGAGGGCCTGCGCACCCCGGACCGCGGCGAGATCAGGGTGCTCGGGCTCGACCCCCTGCGCGACCGCGCCGAGCTGACCCGGCGGCTCGGCGTGCAGTTGCAGGCCGGCCACCTCCCCGATCGGCTCCAGGTCGGCGAGGCCCTGCGGCTCTACAGCTCCTTCTACCCCGAGCCCGCCGACTGGCGCGCGCTGCTGGACGGCCTCGGCCTGGCGGACAAGGCGAGAACCAGGTACGCCAAGTTGTCCGGCGGCCAGAAGCAGCGGCTGTCGATCGCGCTGGCGCTCGTCGGCAACCCGAAGGTGGCCATCCTGGACGAGCTGACCACCGGTCTCGACCCGCAGGCGCGGCGCGACACCTGGGACCTGATCGAGGGCGTGCGCTCGCGCGGCGTGACGATCGTGCTGGTCACCCACTTCATGGAGGAGGCCGAGCGGCTGTGCGACCGGCTGGCGCTGATCGACGCCGGCCGCGTCGTCATGGTGGACACCCCGGCCGGCCTCACCGCGCGGGCGCGCATCGAGCAGCGCATCCAGTTCCGCCCGTCCAGGCCCGTCGATGACGCGCTGCTGGCGAGCCTGCCGGACGTCTCCGGCGTGACCCGCCGCGGCGAGCTGGTCGTCGTCACCGGCAACGACAACGCGCTGAACGCCGTCACCGCCGTCCTGGCCCGCGACCAGATCGTGGCCGAACGGCTGCGCGTCGAGCAGGCGAGCCTCGAGGACGCGTTCGTCCAGCTCACCGGCGCCCACTCACAGAACGGAACCCGTACCCCATGACCACGCTGAACACCGCCCGGCACGGCTCCGCGACCTGGCGGCTCATCATGACCGAGTGCACGCTGAGCGTCCGCGACAAGGTCGGCCCCCTGTGGGGCATCGGCTTCCCGCTGATCCTGCTGATCATCCTGGGCAGCGTCCCCGATCTGCGGGAGCCCGTGGACGGCGGCGGCCTGACGTACTTCGACCTCTACGTCCCCGTGCTGATCCTGTTCAACCTGGCGATCCTGGCCACGGCCGCGCTGCCGGTCACGCTCGCGGGTTACCGGGAGAGCGGCGTGCTGCGGCGCATGCGGACCACGCCGGTCGGCCCTGCCCGCGTGCTCGCCGCCCAGCTCGTGGCCAACTTCGCCGTCGCGGTCGTCGCGATGGTGCTGTTCCTGGCGGTGGCGCGGCTCGGCTTCGGCGTCGGACTGCCGCAGCACCTTGCCGGGTTCGTCCTCGCCTGGCTGCTCGCGGCGGCGGCGCTGCTCGCGATCGGCCTGCTGATCACCGCGCTCGCGCCCGGACGCGGCCCGGCCACGGCGATCGGCACGGTGCTGTTCTTCCCGATGATGTTCTTCGCCGGGCTCTGGATCCCGATCTCGCAGATGCCGCCGCTGCTGCGGGACATCGCCCACTACACGCCGCTCGGCGCGGGCATGGGGGCCTTCCAGGACGCCTACCAGGGCGTCTTCCCCTCCGCCTGGCCGCTGCTGACGCTGGCGGCCTACGCGGTGGTGTGCTCGTGCGTCGCGGTCCGCTGGTTCCGCTGGGCATAGAATCTCGCGAAAGGAGAGGGAAGCCTTGAGCAGGAAGACCGCGCAACAGCCGCCGTTCCTTCTGGTCGACGTGGTGCCGTACGCGCTGCTGGCGCTGCTCGTCGCCATCCTGCTGGTCGTCGAGGACCGGGTGGACGGCTCCCTGCTCATCGACCTCGGCCTGTGCGGGCTGGCCGCCGCGTGGATGCTCGGCATGTTCACCCTGCGTCCCGGCCGGCGGGACCGGCCGCGGATGATGGGGGTGTTCGTCGCGGGGCTGCTCGCCATCACCGCGGTGCTGGTGGCCCGCCAGCCCGCCTTCGGGCTCTTCACCCCTGCCGCATACATCTACTCCTTCACGGTGCTGCCCTGGCCGTGGCGGCTGCTGGGCGTGACCGGCGCGGCGGTCCTGGCCGGCACGGCGCAGGCTTCCGCCATCCCGGCGACGGACGCGTTCGGCCTGCTGATGCACCTGATCATCATCGGCTTCAACGTCGCCATGATGTGCGGCTGCGCCTGGGTGCTGCGGATCGCCGAGCGGGAGGAGGAGCGGCGCGAGCAGACCCTGGAGGAGCTGAGCCGGACGAACCGGCTGCTGGAGGCGACGCTCGCCGAGAACGCCGGCCTGCACGCCCAGTTGCTCGCCCAGGCCAGGGAGGCGGGGGTGCTCGACGAGCGCCAGCGGATGGCCCGCGAGATCCACGACACCCTGGCGCAGGGCCTGACCGGCATCATCGCGCAGCTCCAGGCGGCCGAGCAGTTGCACGAGGTCCCTGCGCAGTGGCGGCGGCCGTTCGACGCCGTCAAGAACGTGGCCAGGCAGACGCTGTCGGAGGCCCGGCGGTCGGTGGACGCGCTGCGGCCCGAGCCGCTGGACGGCGCGCACCTGAGCGACGCGCTCGCCGACGTCGCCGGCCGCTGGTCGAAGCTGCACGGGCTGCCCGTCCAGGTCACGACGACCGGCACGGTGCGGCCGATCGCGGCGGACGCGGAGTTCGCGCTGCTGCGCACGGCGCAGGAGGCGCTGGCCAACGTGGCCAAGCACGCCGGCGCCGCCAGGGTCGGGGTGACGCTGTCGTACCTGGAGCAGGAGGTGGCGCTGGACGTGCGCGACGACGGCAAGGGCTTCGACCCGGCCCGGCTCGACGCCACGGCGGAGCCGTCCCCCGGCGGCGGTTTCGGCCTGGCCATCATGCGGCAGCGCGTCGAAGCGCTGTCGGGAACCCTGCGGATCGAGTCCGAGCCCGGCGCCGGCACCGGGATCTCGGCGTGCCTTCCCCTCCCTCTCCTGCCGGCCGGGAGCCACCCATGACCGAGCCCACGATCCGGCTGCTGATCGCGGACGACCATCCCGTGGTCAGGGACGGACTGAGCAGCATGTTCGCCTCCGCGCCCGGGTTCGAGGTGCTGGGCGAGGCCGCGGACGGCGCCACCGCCGTCCGACTGGCCCGGGAGCTGCGGCCCGACGTCATCCTGATGGACCTGCGCATGCCGGGCATGGACGGGCTGACCGCGATCACCGAGCTGGCCAGGCTCGGCCTCACGGCGCGCGTGCTGGTGCTGACCACGTACGACACCGACACCCACGTGCTGCCGGCGATCGAGGCGGGCGCGACCGGCTACCTGCTCAAGGACTCGCCGCGCGAGGAGCTGCTGCGGGGCGCGCGGGCCGCGGCCAACGGCGAGAGCGTGCTGTCCCCCTCGGTGGCGGCCCGGCTGATGAGCCGGGTCAGGAAGCCCGCGCCGCAGCTGCTGAGCCGGCGGGAGCTGGAGGTGCTGGAGCTCGTGGCGGCCGGGAACACCAACCGCGAGGCGGCCGCCCGGCTCTTCATCACCGAGGCCACCGTCAAGTCGCACCTGCTCAACATCTACGCCAAGCTCGGGGTGAACGACCGGGCCGCCGCCGTCACCGAGGGGTTCAACCAGGGGCTGCTCGTTCCCCGGGGCTTGCCCGAGGGGCCGGCCTGAGGTGTGATCAACGCATGAAACTCAAGCGAGGGGTCTCAGCCGCGGTGCTGTGCGCCGGCGTGCTCGCGCTCGGCTCGTCACCGGCTCACGCCATCCCCCCTCCCCCGCCGGGTGGGGATCTCCTCATCGTCCACAGCTACTACAGCGGCGACCAGGTCATCGGGCAGCGCTGGGCAGGGTGCGGCCAGCCGCCCGGCCAGTGGGGAATCCTGGAGGGCCCGGTGAAGGTCTTCTTCACACCCTGCTGACCAGGAGACACAAACCGCCAGCTCTTGATCAATCGCATGGGGCGGCCGATCATCAAGGAAGATCCCCCCACCTATGGAGGAACCCCCATGATCCGCCGCCTCCTGCTGGCCACCGTCCTCGCCCTCGCCGCCGTCACCGTCTCCACGGCCCCCGCTCAGGCCCGCGCCTGCAAGTACAACTACACCTGCGTGACCGTCTTCTACAGCGACTCCACCCGCACCACCGTGGTCGGCGAGAAGTACGAGGACTGCACCGGCGCGGTCGACATGTGGGGCGTCCGCACCGGCTACCTGGAGTTCTACGAGAGCCCCTGCTGAGCCGTCAGCGCCAGCCCAGCGCCGGAGCGACGTGCGTCAGGACCGACGAGAGGAGATGCGCGTTGTAGTCCACGCCGAGCTGGCTGGGCACCGTCAGCAGGAGCGTGTCGGCGGCGGCGATCGCCTCGTCGGCGGCCAGCTCCTTGACGAGCACGTCCGGCTCGGCGGCGTACGTGCGGCCGAAGACGGCCCTGGTGGTGGCGTCGATGAAGCCGACCTGGTCGGAGCTGGTGCGCTCGTGGCCGAAGTAGGCCCGGTCCGTCTCGTTCACGATCGGCATGATCGAGCGGCTCACCGACACCCGCGGCTCGCCCTCGTGGCCGGCCTCCTTCCACGCCTCCCGGTAGGCGGCGATCTGCTCGGCCTGCTGCACGTGGAACGGCTTGCCGTTCTCGTCGTCCTTGAGCGTGGAGCTCATCAGGTGCATGCCCAGCCCGGCGGCCCACTTCGCGGTGGCGTTCGAGCTGGACCCCCACCAGATCCGCTGCCGCAGCCCCGCCGAGTGCGGTTCGAGGCGCAGCAGGCCGGGCGGGTTGGGGAACATCGGCCGCGGGTTCGGCTGTGCGAAGCCCTCGCCGTCGAGCACCTTCAGGAACACCTCGGCGTGCTGCCGCGCCATGTCCGCCTCGCTCTGCCCCTCGGCCGGCTGGTAACCGAAGTAGCGCCAGCCGTCGATCACCTGCTCGGGTGATCCCCGGCTGATGCCGAGCTGCAGCCGCCCGCCCGCGATCAGGTCGGCCGCGCCGGCGTCCTCGGCCATGTAGAGGGGGTTCTCGTAACGCATGTCGATCACGCCCGTGCCGATCTCGATCCGGCTCGTCCGCGCGCCGACGGCCGCCAGCAGCGGGAACGGGCTGGCGAGCTGCTGGGCGAAGTGGTGGACGCGGAAGTAGGCGCCGTCGGCGCCCAGCTCCTCGGCGGCCACCGCCAGGTCGATCGACTGCAGCAGCGTGTCGGACGCGCTGCGCGCCTGCGAGTGCGGCGACGACGACCAATGCCCGAAGCTCAGGAAACCGATCTTTTTCATACGCAGGTCAACCTTCCCCACGTCAAGGACATTCCGGCGGCTCTCAGCCGGTCGCGGAAGGCAGCAGGTAGTCGCGGACGAACGCCGTCACGTCGATCTCCTCATCGCCGTCCGCGCTGGTCACGAAGACGAGGTCCGCGCCGGGGATCACGTGCGCGAACTGCCCGCCGTACCCCCAGGCGAAGTAGGTGAAGCGCCCGGCGACGGTCCGCGTCCACCAGCCCTCGGCGTAGGCGAAGGTGTCATCGACCTGCGTGGTACGGGCCTGCGCCGCCCGCACCGCGCTCCGGGGCACCAGCTCCCGGCCCTCCCACCGGCCGCCGCGCAGGTAGAGCAGGCCGAACTTGGCCAGCTCCCGTGGCGTCAGGTACACGTTGTACCCGCCGGAGTAGACGCCCTGCCGGTCCCGGCCCCAGTGCTCGGCCGTGACGCCCATCGGCCCGAACAGGTGCCGGTGGGCGAACTGGCAGGTGCCCATGCGGGTGGCCCGCTGCAGCACGGCCGAGACGAGGTGCGTGTCGCCGGTGCTGTAGTTGTACGCGGTGCCGGGGGCCGAGACGAGCGGGCGGCCGAGAATCGCCCGGACCCGGTCCGGTTCCCGCTCGATCCGGTACTCGGTCGAGTCCTCCGTCCAGTCCAGGCCCGACCTCATGGTGAGCAGGTGCCGGATGGTGATCTTCTTCTTGGCCGGGTCGCCACCGAAGTACTCCGGCAGGTACCTGGCGACCGGGTCGTCCAGGCTGCCGAGGTGGCCCTGGGCGACGGCGATGTGGGCCAGTGCCTGGAGGACGCTCTTCGACGCCGAGTGGATGTTGCCGCTCCGCCGTGCGCCGCCGCCGTGGAAGTACCGTTCGGCCACGAGCCGGCCGTGCCGCACGACCAGCGCGCTGAGCAGCGACGCGTTGTCCCCGAGCCGGTCCAGGCCCGCGTCCAGCAGGGCCGGGTCCATCCCTGCCGACTCCGGCGGGGATGGCGGCCAGTCCGCGTCGTCGTTCACCGGATCCTGGTACGTCGGGTTGTCCTCGTAGAACGTGCGGCCGTCGCCCGCGATGCGTTCGCAGTCGACGGCCGCCGTCGCGCCGGAGCATCCGGCCGACGCCAGCAGCGCCAGCGCCGGCACCACCCGGATCAGCCGCCGCACAGAGGCTGTCAGGGCTTGAATCCGAACATGTACGTGTTCGGCGTCCCCGGATCGCCGGACGTCACCGGCTTGGCGATGGACCAGGTCCTGATGCCGAGCTGCCCGAACGCCCCCTGCGCGGCAGGCTGGTCGGGGGCGGCGCCGTAGTAGAGGGTGACCCGCCCGACGAGGCCCTCGACCGGGTCGTGGCTCATCGGGACCGCCAGGTCGAACAGGGCGCCCTGGTCGTAGGGCCCGGCGTCGGTGAACTCGCCGTCCTCCCGGATCTTGGTGCGGCCCGCCTGCGGGTCGGCGGAGGCCAGGCCGTCGTCGCTGGAGTACTCGACCTGCGGGTCACCCGCCCGCACCGTCACGTACTCCTGGCGCGGGGTGGGGTCGGCGTTCCAGTTCAGCACCCTGCGCAGCGTGACGTGCGGCAGGTCGGCGGCCTCGCCGGTGGTGCGCACGGTCACCTTGACCTGGTAGAGCTCCTTGACCGGCGAGGGGCCGAACTCCTGCTCCAGCGTGGTCGTCCCGTAGGGGCTCTCCACCGTGACCACGGACTTGGCGGTCGTGTCGGTGGACTCGAAGCTCACCGGTGTCACCCGGTTGGCGACGCCGGGCGCGCCGGAGATCCAGGGGCCGCGCGCCCATCCGGAGTAGGCGGGGACGCCGCCGGGGTGCGAGACGTTCACGCCCCAGCCCTCGCACTTGCACTCCTCGTTCTGGTCGACGTGCGCCAGCCCTTCGCCGCCGGTCGGCAGGTAGCGCAGGCCGATCGCGGTGGTGCCCTCGCCGGACGACGGGGCGCAGCCCTGCTCGTGCAGGGTGCCGTACTTGTTGACGCCGAGCGCGACGGTCCCGTTGGAGATGCCCGCCGCGTCGATGCCGTCGAACGCGGTCTCCCAGTGAACCTTCGCGTTCGGCTGCCTGTAGTCGACGAGGTCGGCGCGGAAGTGGGTGAAGACGAGGGTGAGCGCCTGCACCTGGCTCGCGCACGGGCCCATGGTGAAGCGGTGGTGGGCGTCGGGGATCGGGGTGCTGCCCTCGTCGGGGACGGCCCGGGCGGGGAAGTTCCCCCACAGGATCGGGGTGAGCTGGACGCTGCCCGCCTGCTCCTCGACCTTCGCCTTGATGTCGACGATCCACGTCTTCCAGGCGCCCGCGGAGGTGGGGCCAGGCACCATGATGTCCACGTACGCGCTGCCGCCCTCCTCCAGCACGAGGTCACCGGACGCCTTGCCGTCGCCGCTGAGCTTGCGCACGTCGCGGGCGGGGCGCGGCATGGCGGGGAACGGGTCGGCGGCGGCGGTCCTGGTGTCCCGGCCGAGCAGGTCGCACCAGGCGGGGATGTCGGGGTCGGTCAGGTGGAAGACGGCGCCGGGTGAGGGCCCGCCTCTGGCCTGGCCGCAGAGCTGGTAGGTGGCGATGCCGAAGTCGATCATCTCGTGCACGATGCTGCTGCCGAGCTCGGCGACCACGGCGGAGATCACCAGGCCGGGGTCTGCGTCCTCGGAGGTGTCGATGCGCTCCCAGACCTTGCGGACGGCCACGGCGCCGAAGCGTTCCTCCAGGAACTCGGCGAAGACGAACCCGCCGTACTGCCGTCCCTGGGCCAGGCCGTCCCAGTGGGTGATCGACTCGTGGGGGCGGCCGAGGAAGTCGGTGATGTTCGAGGCGTAGGCGTAGCGCTTGCCGGTGGACGGCAGGTAGGTGTCGTCCTTGACCGCCTGGTGGGTGGCCCACTCGGCGGTCGACTCCATCCAGGCCTGCAGCGGGATGAGGTTGCCCGGGATGTTGGCGATCGACCTGGGCGGCTTGTAGGCGTACTGGATGACGTGGAACACCTCGTGCCTGGCGGTGGACCATTCGTCGGCCTGGTGGCCCATGAAGATCGAGCTGCGGCCGATGAGGTCGGTCGGCGGCGTGAACCCGTCGTGCGCGCCCGCCCCCTCGGGCCCGAACACGACGAGGATCTTGTCGGTGCCGGGCCGCCGGTAGCCGAGCGCGGTGTAGGTGTCGAGGGCCATCTCGAAGGAGACGGCGGCCCGCTGGATGTAGTTGGGAATGCCGTCGTCGGCGATGCCCTCGCGGAAGTCGGTGACGGCGCCGTCGTAGGAGTTGACCGGGCGCGGGCCGTCCAGGTTGTACCAGATCTCGAAGTTGGCGGTGAGGTGGCGGCAGTGGAAGGTGCCGATGGCTCCGGCGCGCAGGTTCTGACCGCACTGGACGGGCGGCACGGCCAGCGCCGCCGCCTCGCCGCGCTGCGTCGCCTCGATCCCTTCGCCCGTCGCGGCCCATCCCCGCGGGACGGGGCGCGCCTGCTCCCTGGGCTTGTCCTCGTCGAAGGCGTGGTTGGCGACCCGGTTGCGGATGCCGTTGCGCACGGAGTGCGGCAGCCGCTCCATGACGCTGTCGATGGCGAGCCCGAGCACCGCCCGCTCCTGCTCGGTGATGTGGTCGTCGCGGTAGCGCTGCGGCGGGTTGCCCTGCCAGCCGAGCTTGGCGTAGCCGTGGTTGACGAACGGCTGCTCGTTCAGCCTGCCGTCGCGGACGTCTTCGAGCAGCGCCCGCAACCCCGGGCTGAACTGCGAATAGTCGTCGCGCGGCTCAATCGTCTCCGCGCTGGAGGCGCCGGTGAGCAGTCCTCCGCATAAGACCGCCACCACGGTCACGATGATTACCCCGAGTCTCCCCATGCCTTCTCCTCATGTCGGTCCCCCGCACCGAAGCATGAGGTTGTCCGGCGGCTCTGTCCCGGCCTGTCATCTGATTGTGATCCCCGGGCCGTCAGACGGGCTGGAACTCGAACTTCCGCCCCACGACGAGCACCGCCGCCGCCAGCAGGCCGGTCGCGGCGGCGAGTACCAGCCAGCCGAGCGACCCTCCGGAGGCGACGACCAGGCCGAGCACCGCCGGGGCGGCGGCCGACGCGAGCCCGTGCAGCGTCCCGAAGGCCGCGCTGTACTGCCCCTGCGACTCCCCCGGCACCACCCTGAACTGCAGGTCCATGGCTCCGGCCGAGAGCAGGATCTCGCCGAGCGAGTAGACGACGACGAACGCGAGCACGAGGACGACCGCGACGGCGAGGGAGGCCCGCGCCATCCAGGCGAAGACCAGGTAGGACGCCCCGATGGTCACCCCGCCCGCGAGGAACGACAGGACGGCGCCGCGCCCGGAGTTCACCCGGCCGTTCGCGTAGATCTGCAGCAGCACGCCCAGCACGGTGTTGACGACCATGGCGATGCCCGCCAGCCAGGTCAGCCGCGGATGGGTCACCGCCAGCCAGAGCGGCACGGCGAAGGGCAGGACGTGGTTGTGCACCGAGATGAACGCGGACACGACCGCGAACGTCATGAACCGGCGGTCGCGGTAGACGTGGAACAGCCCCGCGGGCCGCCGGCCGCCGTTCGCGGGGCTGCCGGGCACGTCGAGGCCACCGGTCAGCAGCGCGCACCACAGGAAGGTGACGAGGTTGACCGCGACGGCGAACAGGTACGCCCACGGCGCGCCCACCGCGAGCACGCCCGCGCCGGCGAGACCGCCCAGGGCGAGACCGGCGGTCAGGAAGGTGCGCAGCGTCGCGCGCGCCATCACGGCGTCGGCGCCGGCGGCGCGGCGGATGAGCGCCACGTTCGACGACATGCAGAGCCCCTGCCCGACACCGGCGAGCAGGCCCGCCAGGACGAAGACGACGACCTCGCCCGCGGCGAGCATCGCCGTCATGCCGGCCAGCGACACGATGAGACCGGCCTGGAACACCTGCCGGGGGCCCTTGGTGTCGGCCAGCCGGCCGCCGGCCAGGTCGGCCGCCATGGCCGCCAGCATCGCCGCGAAGAGCACCGCCGACACCAGACTGAGCGAGTGGCCGAGCACGGAGGTGAAGTACAAGGCGCTGATCGTGGCGTACAGGCCGTTGCCGACGGCGTTCACCCCGGTGATGAGAGCCAGCAGCGTCATGGCGCGGGAGCCGCGTACGGTACGCCAGGCGCGCGCATATGCCGATATCAGGGATTCCTCCGGATATTTCAGGAAATGTCCAGCGAAAGCGCCACGGTTTCCGGGTTGTACTTAGCGAGCAAGTAGTACGGTCGCAGCGCGGCGAGCAGGACGTCGGCGCCGGGAATTCCTCGCATTCTAGCGGCGATCTCCAGCTCGTCCCGGCGGACACCGTAGAGATCGCTCGCCAATTGCGCCAAGCGATCGTCAGGGACACGTTCGGCGGAGAAGCCGGGGAGCCGGGATTCGGCGTTCAGATTGATCGCGGTGGCGAGCGCGTGCACGTCCCTGGCCCGCGCCTGAAGCTGCGGTGAGCGCAGCCGCCTGGCGGCCTCGGCGTCCGGGGTGACGTCGGGCAGCATGCGGAACGCCCTGGTCACCGCCTTCCTGAGCAGAGCGGTGGGCGGTTCCCCTGAGCGTTCCGCCTCGGTCAGCCAGGGGCGCAGGCGCGGCAGGAGCGCGGTGTCGCCGGGCGTCAGGTAGCCCTCGTGGCAGGCATGGTTCAGGACGGGATCGGGGAAATCGATGGGCGCGTCCGGCCCGCACCGGGAAGCGCACTCGTTTCGAATCGCATCTCCGACGATTCGTGCGTGCAGTTCTTCGTAACCACGGCCGAAAAGCTGAAAGACGCGAAGCGTGCGTCCGCCGATCTCGTGGCCCAGTCGCCAGGCGTGCAAATAGATGGTGTTCGGCACGTCGGGGCGTTCCGGGAAAGTTTCCTTGGACATCTCTTCGACGAGCAGGATGGCGTCGTCTTTCTTGGCGTCGATCCACGCGGACTTCAGGGGTCTTTCCGCGAGGCGTCCGAACGTGCGGTCCAGGTAATGGACGGCCCGCATCTCGCGGATCAGCTCTCCGGCTTCTCGGGGTGACATTCTTCCCAGCTCGACCAGGCGTTCCACGGTGTAGCGCAGGGAGACGAGCGGGAACGTCAGGCAGCGATACCCGTGCTCGCGATCGGTGTGGGCCACCGCGACCTCGTCGTCCGACGTCAACCGGCCGGAGGCGAAATCGGCGTAGACGCGGCCGACGCCGCGCATGCCGAACGGCGCCAGTTCGGCGGCCCGGAGCGCGCCCATGCTGGCCGCGCCGAGCACGGCGGCCCCGCACTGGAGCGCGTACAGGATCTCCTTGTGCTGCACCGACCTGACCTGGTGGAACAGGCCGTCCACGATGCCGATGACGTCGCCGGGCCGCGGTTCGAGCGCCAGCAGGTCGCCCGCTTTGACGGGCGGCAGAACCCGGATGCTGTCGCCGGCATGGGCCCGCGCGTCGGGGAGGCTCGGGCCGGCGAAGAGGAACCGGCGCATCCTAGTGTTCCTTCCTCGCCGTGCCGGGGACGACCACGTGAACCACCGGAATGCCCAGGTCGGGGCGCGTGTGGTCGACGTAGAGCGGTTCCGACCGCGTCCGGGCGCGCAGGCGTGTCGCCACGACGTCGATGTCCGCACGGACCGAGGCGCCGCTGTCGTCCCGGCGCGTGTAAGGGGTTCGCGGGGCCGCCGCCCAGCGGGCGGCTCTCGCGTCGATGCCCGCGTGCGAGATCCTCGCGGACGTGTAGACGGAGGCGGGCAGGTCGTCCCTGGCGCCGGCGATCGCGGTCAGGCGGGACTGCGCCGCCTCGGTGAGCGCCCGGCTCAGCGCGACGTCGCTGTCCACGTGACAGCCAGAGCCGCGGAAGACGACCGGGAAGTCGTGACTCAGGATCAGCACCTTGAAACAGGGCAGCCGGTAGACGTTGCCGATGTCCTCGATGCGCAGACTGACACGGGCGTCGGCGAAGCGCTTGACCAGCTCACCCGGATAGCCGCCGACCGAGCCGGGAAGGATCGGCACCCGTTCGCCGTCCGAGGCCAGCGCGTCGCGTTCCGCCACCTCCAGCAGCCCGTGCAGCAGAGCCTCTTCGAGGGTGTTGCCGCTGGCCAGCCCGTTCGTGGACGGCCGGAACAGGGGGACGGCCCAGCGGTCGCGCACGGTGCCGTCGAGGCGGACGGCCTCGTACGGCAGCCACCGGGGGCGGCCGTCGCCGGGCAGGACGGGCTGGGCGGGGACCCAGTCGAGCCGCGTTCGCGCGGTCAGCAGGCTGCCGTAGGCCAGCGGCAGCCGTGCGGGGTCGTAGGTGAGCTGCGGTCCGAGGCCTTCAGCGGTGTCGCTTCTCAGCCCCGCCGGGGCGGTCTCCGCGTGCCACAGCTCTATGGACTCCATCACCGCCGACGCCTTCGCCAAGGCGTCCGTGAGGCCCTTTCCCTGCGAGACGGACAGGGTGGTGGACATGGGTCTGCAGGCCTGCCACACCGGGATGCCGATGTGGTCGAGGCCGGTGATGTCGGCGATCCGGGTGATGCCGATGCGCTGGAGATGGGGCGCGACCCGGCGCAGCGTCTCCTCGGGCGGGACGGTGCGATGGGTGCCGTCCCGCACCGCCTTCTCCGGGTGACTGCTCATGGGGTGCCTATGACCGCGCATCCCATGACGAGCTCCGTGGCGCCGTCCAGCTCCAGGAGCTGCGCGAGGGTCTCGTCGCGCAGCGCCGCGGTGAACGTGCAGGAAAGGCCCATCGCCGCGGTGAGAAGGTAGACCGTCTGGCTCAGGTGGCCCACGTCGTAGTGCAGGACGCGGTAGGAGCGGGAGATCTTGTACTTCCACTTGTTCCTGGCGAACACGCTGGTGAAGAAGACGTACGCGGACGCGTCGCGGGCCCACGCCTGGTCGCCGCACACCCGTACCAGCAGGTCGTCGGGCAGGGCCGCGGTCAGGCGGTCGAGCTGCCGGTTCCTGGCGTCGTAGTGGTAGAGCCCCGCCGGGACGCCGGCCACCCTGCGCGCGTAGACGTACAGCTCGGTCGGATGCCTGCCGCCGCCGGACGGGCTCATCTTGAGCGTCGTCCCGCTGAGCTCGCTGCTCCTGATCGGCGACGCCGTGATCGACAGGAGCGCGGCGAGCCGGTCGCGCGGGATGGCGCCGCCCGAGTACGTCCGCACGCTGCGCCGGGCGTAGAGCAGCGTCAGCAGATCGCGTTCGACGATCGCGCCTCCGGGTGGGGCGCCGTCCGCGAACGAGACGCTGTCCAGCGCGTTCGCGTGCTTCTTGAACGCCGGGGGCGGCGGGTCGGCCTCCAGCTTGCTCCTGAGCTGCTCGTCCTGCTCGGCCTCGGACAGGAACAGGTTCGAGTCGAGGAACTGGGTCGAGTAGTGGAACGCCCTGGCGATCGGCGACCAGGGGGCCCACGCCGCGTTCAGCCGCCTTTCGCGGAGGTCGCGCGCGGAGCCCAGCTCGACCAGGATCTCCACGCCGATGAGCGCCCGGATGACGCGTTCGGCGCGTTCGCGGTCGCCCTGACCGGCGAGCACCGGCGCTATTTCCGCCGGCTTCCTGAAAGCCGCGATGAACGATTCCGTGCCGGTCGCCAGAGCGACTTGCCGGTGATTCAGATAATCGTCCCAGACGAGATGTCCGTCGTCCACATAAAGGACGCCACAGGATGAGGTCCGATACATCGCATTCCTCTGGTCGAGGAGTTGGGACGGCAGGGGGATGCCGCCCCAACAGCCTTTTCCGGCTACTGGATCTCGATGCTCTTCCAGTTGGGGCTGTAGGAGTCGAGAGACTTCTCCGTCTGGGCGTAGCCGTCGGCCCGGGCCTCGAAAGCGAGGTCCTCGTCGGTGGGGAATGCGATCTGGTTGGGCATTTCGAATCCTTCCCGCGATCATCTTGCTGGCCATTCGAATTTAGCAAGCGGCTGGAAGGAGCGTCAAAGCAATTAAATGCCGGAGCATTTATTGAGAAATATCGGCATTTAATTCGCGCGTCTCAGGAGACCTTCGACGAAGGTACCGTCCAGGTGTCGCAGGACTTCGGGTCGCCGGTGCGGAAGCCCGCTCGCATCCATCGCCTGACGTTGTCGTCACCGGCTATGCCCAGGAGCTGGTTCCAGTCCTTGGCGCTCCTGCCCTTGAGCGGCCAGACGCTCTGCGTGAAGGCGCCGCCGAGGCACTCGGTCTGGAGGTGCATGCGCCGGTCCTGCTCCCGCTGCTCGGCCTTGCTGCCGGCCCGCAGGTCCTCGGCGGCGTCGTACAGGCCGGTCAGCTTCTGCACGTGGTAGCCGTACATCGACGCGGCCTGGTTGAAGAGCAGCAGATCGGACGGGGACGCGAGCCAGGACGGGCCGAGGATGAAGGAGAGCGTACGGTCCCAGTCGCAATACCAGACCTCGGAATCCTCGCTGCTCTGCTCCTCGGAACCGCAGTAATTCTTCGGCAGCCGCTTGACGTACCGGACTTTGACCGGTTCGTAGGGCAGGCCGGCCTTCTTCAGATACGGCCCCCATGTGTTCTCCAGGCAGCGCAGCACCTCGTTGAGGTAGGCGCGGGCCTGCTCGTCGTTGTACGGTTCGACCGGCAATTCGTCGCACGTCGTCTGCGGCAGGGGGCCCGCCTGGTAGAGGGCGTTCTTGGTGAGGACGGGGTTCCGCACCGGAAACGCCGAGGCGTTCGCCGTCCCGGCTAAGGGAGTGATGAGGGCGCACGCGAGCGCCGCGATCTTGAAGGCTTTCACGACGGGCGAGAATAGGGCCGTTCGCGGTCGGTGTCCACTTACCCGCTCAGTTTTGCCGCGCGTTCCGGTCTGTACTCCGACACCCGCCCGACAGCATCCGAGGAGAGCAGCATGACCGCCATCTACACCTTCGACGTCTTCTCCAGCCTCGACGGCTTCGGCGCCGCCGGCGGCGACTGGACCGGCTACTGGGGCAAGCAGGGCCCCGAACTGCTCGGCCGCCGCCTCGCCCTGTACAGCGAGGAGCAGCGGATGGTCTTCGGAGCCAACACCTACCGGGCGTTCAGCCGGATGCTGGCCGAGAGCCCCGAGGACTCCGAGGTGCGCGACCCGTGGGTGACCCGGATGACGAACCTGCCGGCGACCGTGGTGTCCTCCACCCTGCGTGGCGCGCTCGACTGGCCGGACGTGACGCTGGCGAGCGGCGACGCCGTGGACGTCGTGGTCCGGCTCAAGGAGGAGTCCAAGGTGCCGTTGCGCTCGCACGGCAGCCTGGCGATGAACCGGGCGCTGATGGCCGCCGGGCTGGTGGATCGCGTCCAGGTGACGCTCTTCCCGGTGATCACCGGGCGGACGGGGCTGGATCCGATCTTCCAGGGTGCGCTCGACTTCGACCTGGAGCTGATCGAGAGCCGGACGCTCGACGGCGACATCCAGGAGCTCGTCTACCGGCCCACCCTGCACGGCTGACGTCCGCACACCGCCGCCGACGTGCGGCGGGCACACTGTCATCGGCGGGCGCTTCACGGCCCGCTGTGGATCAGTGGCGCCCACAGGTCGGCCCGGTCGGGGTAGCGGGCCCGCAGCTCGAGCGTGACCCGGTGCAGAGCCGCCGCCGCCTGATCGACCGCGCCGCCCAGATGACCGTAGAAGGCGCGCGCGGCAGCGGCGGCGACCTCGTCGGACAGCGGCCACAGGCTCGCGATGACGTGCCGGAACCCGGCGAGCTGGAACGCCGAGGCGAGCTGGATCGCCTCGTCGGCGAGCCGCATGCCGCGGTGCGCCGTCGAGCAGGCGGACAGGTAGGCGAGCTCGGCCCGGTCGAGCCGGAGCGCGCTGATCTCGGGGATCGCGAGGATGCCGTCGTGCAGCAGCAGCCCGCCCCGGGACGGTCTGGTCAGGTCCGCGCCGGCGTGGCAGGCGAAGTGCGCCCAGGTCGCCTCCGTCAGGGCGGCCCGCACGTGGCCCGTCGTCGCGTTCTCGCCCGTGAGCGGCGGCGTGTCCGGGTGGTCGCGGTGCAGCGCGGCGGCCTCCTCGACGCAGCCGGGTAGGTCGGGCAGGCCGGGCGTCTGCTGGAGCGCGACGGTCAGCTGGCGGCGTTCCGCGCCGGCGGGGCGGGCTCGGGCGTAGGCGAGTGCCCGCAGGGTCGGAGTGTAGGAGGAGACGACGTGGTCGAGCGCGCCCGGCTCGCCGGGGTGTCCGGCCGCGTGCAGGGGGAACAGGCCCAGCAGACCGGTGGGAAGCCAGCACACCTGGGGCATGCCGTCCGGCTGCAGGGCGGCCATGACGGGTTCGACGGCCGAGGTCCACAGCCAGCTCAGGATCTCGCGGATCACCCGCTGCCGTTTGAGCGGGCCCGTCAGGCGGCTCTGGTCGTCGGTGGCGTCCAGCAGCTCTTCGGCCTTGTCGCGGACGTCGGCCACGGTCAGCCTGGGCAGCGGGAGCAGCAGCGGGGCTGCGCCGGGCGTCATGATGATCGCGTCGCTGCGGAGGATGCCCGCGTTGAGCAGCACCGCCGTGCCGTCGATGCCGAAGTCGTCGTAGCGAGGTGGGAGCAGGAAGCGGGTGAAGCCGGGCCGGCGGCGGATCTCGGCGAGGAGGGCGTCCTGCTCGGCCCACAGGCGTTTGCGGTCCTCGACGTACTGGATGGTGCCCGCGGCGGCGGGGTCCGTGTCGAGCGGGATCGAACCTCCGGCGGCGGGCGCGGCTTCGAGGCGGTCGCGCAGCCGGCGCAGCCGCGCGGCCGGCTCCGGATGCGCGCGGGCGAGTTCGGTGAGGTCGGTACGGCTGTCCAGGCCGGCGCCCAGCAGGATGCCCCTGCCCAGCTCCGCCACCTCCACGGCGCGAACCGGGTCGCGTCGCGCGCAGTGGGCCGCGATCGCGTCCGAGACGACGCCGGAGTGCTCACCGAGGCCGCGTTCCTGATCCGAGCGGGCACCCTCGCGTGGCGCGGTGGACGGCAGCAGCGCGACCGCCGTGTCGAGCAGGTCCGCCGCGCCCGTGAAGTCGCCCATCGCCGCGGCCAGCAGCCCCGCGTAGTGGCCGGCGAGGACGCGGTCGGTCGGCGAGGACGCCGTGGCCGTGCGCACCTCCACGCCGAGCTGCTCGATCGACTCCTGGAGGAGGCCGCGGCTGTCGACCTGCAACCGGTACCAGTACGCGTCGGCCAGGTAGCCCAGATACCGCGCCCGATACGGATGGTCTTCGGCGGTGCACGCGGCGGCCTGCTCCCCCGCCTCGACGGCCAGGTCCAGATCGGCCAGATCGGCGGTACGTTTGAACCGTTCCAGGTAGGTGAGCCCGAGATCCGACCTGACCGCACCACGGTCAGGATGGTGCGTCGGGACGCCCGCGGCCGCCTGCCGTCCCAAGGCGACGGCCCGGTCGAGATCGGCGACGGCGCCGCTGTGCCGGTAGCGGCGCTGATGGGCGAGCCCGGCGGCCGAGAGCACGCCGAACCGATCCGGATGGTCGGCGGGGAACGCCGCCGTCGCCAGTTCGGCGAGTTCCACGGCGCGGTCGAGATCGGCCACCTCGCCGTCACGGACGTACCGCTCCTGATAAAAGACCCCGAGGTTGGACAAGGTGCCCGCGTACGCGGTGCTGTCCGGGGCCGCGCGGAGGGCCAGTGAGCGTTCGAGCAATGCGATCGCGTGATCCAGCTCCGCCGCCACGCCGTTGCGGCGATACCGCTCCCGGTGGGCGCCGCTGAGCGAGGACAGGTAGCCGGCCTGGGAGGGATGGTCCTGCGGCGTCGCCGCGATGACCTGTTCGAGGAGCGCGATGGCGTGGTCGAGATCGGCCAGGGAGCCGCCGCCGCGGTACCGGTCCTGGTACGCGTCGCCGAGGCTGGACAGGAACGTCGTGCGGTTCGCGCCGGCGTCCGGGGTCACAGCGAGCGCCTGTTCGGCGAGTTCGACGGCGCGGTCCAGATCGGCCCGTGCCCCGCTGCTGCCGTGGCGCTGCTTGTACGAGAGCCCGCAGGCCGACAGGACGGCCCCTCGCGCGGGATGGCCTGGCGGCATGGAGCGCAGCGCCCGCTCGGCGGTGTCGATCGCCCGGTCCAGGTCGGCCGGGTCGCCACGGCGGGCGTGCCGCTGCTGGTAGGCGTTGCTGAGATTGGTCAGCCAGCCGGGCTGGTTGGGGTGATCCTCCGGGGTGCCGGCGATCGCCTCCTCCCCCGTCCTGATCGCCCGGTCGAGATCGGGCAGCGCGCCCAGCTCGCCGTAGCGTCTTCCATAGGCGGCGCACAGGTTGGCGAGCTGGCCCGACCGTTCGAACCCCGGGTCGCAGGTCAGGGACACCGAACGCTCCATCAGCTGGATAGCCCGGTCCAGGTCGGCCCGGCTGCCGATCAGGTCGTCGCGCTGCAGGTAGCAGTTGGCGAGATTGCCCATCGCGGCGACCAGGTCCGGGTGGTGGTCCGCCATGGCGACGGCCTGCTCGCCCGCCTGGATGGCACGTTCGAGGTCGGCCCGGTCGCCGTCCCGGGCGAACCTCTCACGCAGGGCGTTGCCCAGGTTCGTCAGCCGCCCGATCCGGTCCGGGTGGCCTTGCGGGGTGAGGGTCAGGGCGTGCTCGTTGTGCTCGATGGACCGGTCCAGGTCTTCCGGGGGGCCGCCGCGTTCGTACCGTACGAGATGGGCGACGGCGAGATGGGACACAACCTGCGGGCCGGGCGCCCGCCGGGCGGCTTCCGCCAGCAGGAACAGGCAGGCGTCCAGCAGGTCGGGCTCGGCGGACGCGAACGCCTCGGTGAGCAGCCCGCCACCGACGCCCGCCGTCGCCGCCGGATCGGCGGCCGGGCCCAGGACGGCTCGTAAGGGCTCGGGGATCGCGCCGCCGTCGTCCGCCACGGGCATGACGACGACGATCGCGCGGGCGAGAGCGGCGCTCGACTCCGGGCCGGGCGGAAGCAGGTTGTGCCGGTAGAGGTGGAACCAGCCGAGGGCGTACGCGGCGGCGGACCTGCGCCGGGCGTCGGCGGACTGCGCGGCCTGCCACAAACCGGACGCCTCGGCCAGCGCCGAGTCGCTGAGAACCAGCTCGGCGTCCGCTGTGCTGGCCAGCGCGTCGAGCCGTCGGTGCAGCAGGGCCAGCAACATGTCGAACGCCACCCTCTGATGCTAGCCAGCCGTGACAGGATCGTCGCGGGTGCAGCGTCGCGGAGGGGAAGGAGACTCGATGGACGCGTCGGAACGGCTGGCCCTGGCCACGCTCTGCGAGGAGTTACCGGAGCTGCGTGCGGAGTGCGCCCGTCAGAGCGCGGCCCGGCAGGCGCTGCTGGCCCGCGTCGAGTCAGAGGCGCAGGCACGCCGCCCGGTCCTCGGGCTGCTCGCCGAGCTGCTGGGCACCGGTCCGGACGGCGCCGTCCGGGCGTTGGGCACCGCTCTGCCCGGCTCGGGGCCCGGCCAGGCGGATGAGGAACGGTTCGGGTGCCCTGACCGGGCGTGCGTGCGCGTCGCGTTCACCCTGCCCGCCGGACCGGCGCCGCGCTGCCGGGTGACCGGCGAGCCGATGGCCCGCTCGTGAACAACTTCTTCCAGGCCCTGGCCACGAAGCTGGCCGAACGGTGGGTCGCCCTCCTGTTCGTGCCGGGCGCGTTGCTCGTCGCGGCGACGTGGGCGGGGATCCGCCTGGGGCACACGCTCGACGCCGCGCGCCTGACCCAGGCGGCTTCCACCGTCACCGCGAGCTTCGCGGCCCGGCCTGCGGGCGTGCAGGCGCTGTCGATCGCCACGCTGCTGCTGGTGACGACCGGCGCCGGATGGGCGGTGCAGACACTCGCCCCCGTGACGCGTGGGCTCTGGCTCGGCCAGTGGCCGTTCCTGCGCGGCCAGCGGATCGCCCGCAGGCGGGCCCGCTGGCGGCGCCACGTCGAGCGGCGCCGCCGGCTCGCTCGTGACCATCCGGCCGAGTCCCGCACCCCCGAGCAGCAGGAGTCGATCGACGCCGCCGCTGGCCGGGCCAACCGCGTCGCGCTGGCCCAGCCGGGCAGGGCCACGTGGATGGGCGATCGCGTTCACGCCGTCGAGCAGGTCGCGCTGGACCGTTACGGGCTGGACCTGGCGTTCGCGTGGCCGCGCCTGTGGCTCGTACTGCCGGACGCCACGCGCGCCGAGCTGAACGCGGCGAACGCGGCGTTCGCCGGGGCCGTGGCCACCGGGACGTGGGCGTGGCCCTACCTGTTGCTCGGTGTCGTGTGGTGGCCGGCGGCGGTGGCCGGGGTCGTCGTCGGTGTCACGGGATGGGTGCGCGCTCGTGGTGCGATCGCCGATCTGAGCGCGCTGTCGGAGGCCGTGCTCGATCTGCACACCCGGACGCTGGCGGTCTCGCTGGGCGTCGGCAGCCCCGACGCGGCCGGGCCCATCACCGTCGCGGAGGGCGAGGAGGTCACCTCTCTCGTGCGCAAGGGTCGTTGAGTCTCACACGCGAGGCTCGTCGAGCGAGCGAACCCCTTCGGGGCTCAGCACAGCGTGGGCACTGCCCCGCCGTCGGCGCGTTCGACCGTGACGCCGGTCAGGCCCCTGGTCCACGGGGCGGTGATCTCGCTGAGCCCGGCGGCGGTGGGCGGCGTGCGGCCCAGGCCGATCGCGTACCGGACCTGCCGGGGACCGCTCTCGAACGGTCGCGGCCAGGCGTGCGCGTCCGACGCCCCGGCCTCCTCCAGGGCGCCGATCAGCTCCAGCATCCGTCCCCTGACGCGGCCGAGCAGCGTGTCGAGCTCGCCGGAGCTCACGGTCACCACCGCCCAGGCCGCATGACGGCGGTGCAGCGGCGGTGGGACGGCCAGCTCCTCGGTGCGGCCGGACTCCGCCAGCTCCCACGCCCGATACAGCTCCTGGGTGAGCAGCTCCAGGCCGCCCGAGGTGACCTGGCGGGCGCAGTTGCGAACGGGCGCGCTGGGCGTCATCACCACGATCGGAGCGGGGCCGGGATCTGGAGCGGGGGTGAGGGCGACAGGGTCGCGCCAGTTCCAGGCGGCCCACGTACCGAAGAACGTGCTGAGCGGGTCGCCGCCGTCGTGCACGGTTCGTGCGGCCATCACCATCCACGCCAGGCCGGGAAGCCCGCCGAACGGAGCCGAGTCCAGGCCGCGGGCCCGCGCCCACGCCTTCACCTGCCTGGCCAGGCGGGCGAACAGGACGTGGTTCCCGCCGGTCGCGGCCCGGATGGCGGCGGCGTCGCTGATCGCGCTCAACGCGGTCGCCGCCGCGTCGCCGAGCTCGGCGCGGCGGTCCACCGCCTGCGCCGGCGGCAGAGAGCCGGTCGGTACGACGGTCAGATCCACATCCAGGTCTCCGGTACGCAGCCGCAGGCCCGGCACCCGGGCGCCCACCACCTGCCGCAACCGTGTCGCCTCGGGCAGGGCCGCGCGAACCCGCGCCTCGATCTCGGTCAGGTCGGGCTCGCCGGGCAGGATCGCCACCAGGTCCAGGTCGGCGTTCGGTAGCTCGCAGCCGACGCGACGGGAGCCGGCGACGTGCACCACTCCTGGCTCCAGCGCCGCCGCCAGCGTGTCCGCGAGCGCCTCCGCCGGCACCCCGATTCTCGCTGGCGCCTCTGCCGGGACGCCCGTTCTCGCCGGCGCCTCCGCCTGGCTCTCCGTCGGCGCCTTCCGCGGCCCCGCCACGACCCACGCCGGCCCGTTCTCCCCGGCGTCCGCCTCGGGCAACCAGTGGAACTCGCCCGTCCCCAGCGTGATCCGCGCCCTGACACGCATGGGTTCGTCACCCCGGCGCGACAGCAACACCAGCTCCCCCACCTGCGCCACCATCGCGCCCAACCGGATCGGCTCCTCGGTCCGCCCGAGGGTCAGGTGCGGGGTGAAGCCCTCCGGACGCCCCGCGCACCGGGGAAACCGCCGCCGCAACGCCTCGTGCAGCCGGCGCCACGGCTCCGGGTCGCCGGCGGCCGGATCGAGCCAGGCGGTCACGTGCTCACGATGCCGGAACGCCCGCACCCCCTCCAGCCTGGCCGGGAACGGCCCTGCCTCGGCCGCCGCCGCCGCGAGCAACGGCGCCGCCGCCTCGAACTCCGACTCCGGCACGAACCCGAACAGCAAATTCACGTGCGGCGGCCACCGGCGGATCTGCGGATCGTGCGCCCGCCGCACCTCCTGGATCGCGGGCCACAGCTCGTCCGGCGGGATCCACGCCACCGCCGTCCGCGCCGTCGGCGGCACGTCGAGCACCCCGCGGTCGCGAACGTCACCCGTGAGGTCGAGCACCGCCTCCACCGCGTAGTGATCGGAGATGAACAGCCCGCCCGGGTCCGGCGCGTCGCCGCGCAGCGTCGCCGACACCACCTGGGGCCGCCCCCGCAGCAGGATCCGGTCCAGGCGCGCGGCCCGCCCTGACCTGGAGGACAGCGCCGCGAGCGGGTTGACGACCGGGTCGAACGTGGGCGTCCCGTCAGGCCCGTGCGCCTCCGCCCAGGCGTCGCGCAGGCCGAGCGCCGCCGCGGGCGTGTCCGTGCCGTCATTGAAGTCGCCCGCCAGGACGACGTCACCGTCCACGCCTGCCAGCCCCTCGGCGATCGCGGCCAGCTCGCCCCGCCGCCTGGATGGGCCGTCGGCGGAATGGTCGCTGGTCAGGTGGGTGACGGCGACGGTGAGGGGCCCGGTGACGGTGTCCACCACGACGGCGGCGATCGCCTTGTGCGGGCCCAGCCCGTGGCGGGCCGCCTCACGCACGGGCAGCCGACTGAGCAGGAGCAGACCGGCTTCGTCCACGTCCGGGCCGTACGGGTCGGTGCCGAGCGTGTACGCCTCGCGTACCCAGGGGGTGGCCAGCAGCATCCGCAGGAGCGCGGGCTCGGCCTCCTGCAGCGCGATCACGTCCGCGTCGGCCTCCGCCAGGGCCGCGAGCAGCAGGGGGCGGCGGCGGGCGGTGTCGATGCGGTCGCTGTCGTAGCGGTCCCAGAGCGTGTTCCAGGTCAGGACGCGGACGGCGGTGGGTGTGACGGGCCCATGTCCGGCGAGCGCGGCCTCGTCTCGGGCGGGGTGCCAGCCGGTGGCGGGGTTCCAGGCGTGCGGGGTCGAGGCGGTGAAGAACGGCGGGCGCAGCAGGCGCGCGTCCCGGACCCGGCCGGCCTCGCAGGTGTCGACCCGGTCGAGGCCCGTGGCGCGGTCCCACACCAGCTCGCCGTCCGCCTCCACGAACAGCACCCGGTGCCAGGGGATGTCCCCGCCCGGCGTGAACGCGGACAGCGCGACACGCTTGGGGGCGGCCTCGCGCTGCCCGACACCCAGGACGAACCGGGACGCGTCGAACCTCGGGTCCCAGCGGATCCGGTGGTAGATCTCCTCGCTGGTACGCATCACGCCTCCCGTCCGTACAGGGCGCCGTCCACGTCGTCGATGGCGCCGCGCGCGCCGACGTACCAGGTGCGATGGGACTGACCGGGGTACGGCGGGACGAACCGCCGCCATTGCGCGGTGAGCACGTGCGGGGGCACCGGATGGGGGCGGCGGGCGTTGCGCCGGTGCAGCTCGTCCTCGTCCACCAGCACGAGCGCGTGCGCCGTCAGCGCGTCGCGGCGGCGCGCCACGGCGTGGACCAGGCCGCGCTGGTGCGGGTTGAGGGAGGTGGCGTCCCAGACGACGGTGCCGCCGGCCGCGAGGGCCATATCGAGGCGGTCCAGTGCCTCGCCGAGCACCTCGCGGTTCGCCCGCTGGTCGGAGCGAGAGCCGCGGGCGTCGCGCAGGTCGTCCTGCGAGATGTACGCGTCGGCTTCCTTCAGGCTTGCCGCGAACGTGCTCTTTCCGCTGCCCGACGGCCCGACGAGGTGCACCAGCCGGGGGAAGTGCCCCGGCCGCCACCGCCACGTCGCCGCCACAGCCTCCTCCACTGTGGTGAGCTTGCCGGCGGCCCACGCGGTGCGCGCCTCGGCCCAGCACCGGTCGGCCGCGTCCGTGTCGAGGCCGGTCAGCGCCTCCCCGAGGCCGGTCCGCAACGGGCCCAGCGGGTCCTGGCTGAGCAGCCCGGCCTCCTCAGCGTGCAGCGCCGACCATTCGACCTGCTCGCGGGCGTCGTCGTCGGGGTTCGACGGGACGGACGCCGCGACGGCGTGCAGCACGCCCAGGTCAGCGGCCAGCGCCATCCGCCGCAGCCCGGTCTGCCGCTCCTCGTCGGGGAACGGCCGCCGTAACCCTCCGTGCAGCCCGGCCAGGTCCGCCACCCGCCGCGCCAGCGGCATGCCCAGCGGTCCCGCCAGCCGGGCCGCCACCCAGGGTCTCGGCCGGGCGTGCAGCATGGTGGCCAGGACTCCCGCCAGCCTCGCGTCCCCCCACCGCCCGATCGCGTCCAGCCGGGCGACCACCTCGGCCACCGCCCGCGCCTCGGCCTCGGCTGGGGTGAGCACACCGGAAGCGAGCGCCTCTCCGCCGGGGGTGAGGCCGAGCGCGGACAGCAGGGCGCCGGCCTCCGGGGCCGCGCCCGACCGTACCGACCACAGCGCCGCCCCCGCCCCCAGCCCGTTCGGCACCACCGCGGCGTGCATCCAGTGCGTCCCCGTCCGTACGTGCTCGCGCCGCACCCACTTGGCCACCCGCCCCGCGAACTCCTCCCGCCCGAACCCCTCGGCGGCCCGCACGACGTAGCCCTCCTGCCGCTCCGGATCCAGCCGCAGCCCTCGCAGCACCCGCTCGTCGAAGACGCCACGCCACAACACGGGCGGCACAGGAACCCCCAGCGTCCGGAGGAAGGCGACGGTGTGGTCCCAGCCGAGGCAGCGGTCGCCGTCCCACACCGAGAACCCGTAGAACCAGCTCTCCAGCTCCTGGTAGGCGATGGAGTGGCGGGCGGACATGTTTTCCCCCCCCCCCCCCCCGCCCCCGGGGGGGGGCCCGCCGCTCCCCCCCTTCCCGCCCGATCGGGAGAGGCA
>NZ_VSEY01000032.1 GCF_008086045.1 Nonomuraea sp. PA05
CGGCGCCAACCAACGCTGGACCCGTACCTGAGCCGCTGATCGAATGGCCGCTCGATGTCCGGTGGATGTCCTGGTTCGTTCAGGGCCCGGGCTCGCACACTCGTGCCGTGAATCTCCAGCGAATCATTCATTCCCTCTTACTGGTGCTCTCCACGGCCGTCCTCTGGATGGGAACGACGCCGGCGCACGCGGTGCGGGGCGGCGGTCCGGTCGCCGACGGCACGTGGGGTTTCGTGGCGAAGGTGAACGTCGGCGAGTCGCGCGGGTGCACGGGAGCCCTGGTCAGCCCGCAATGGGTGATCACGGCCACCAGTTGCTTCGCCGCCGAGGGGCAGTCCGTCACGAGCGGGGCGCCGAAGACCGCGACGACGGTGACGGTCGGCAGGACGGACCTGTCCGGTGCGGGCGGGCGGGTGCTGCCCGTGGACTGGATCCACCCGCACCGCGACCGGGACGTCGTCATGGCCCGGCTGGCGTTGCGGGCCGTCGGCATCACGCCCGTCGCTGTCAGCGCCACCGCCCCCGCCACCGGGGACGCGATGCAGGTCGCCGGCTACGGCCGGACCGCGCAGGAGTGGGCGCCCAACCGGCTGCACGCCTCGCCCGTCGTCGCCGGGGCCGTGGCCGCCGCCTCGTTCGGCTGGACCGGGGCGGACGGCGGCGACGTGAGCGCCTGCCAGGGGGACACGGGCGCACCGGTCTTCCGCACGGGCGGGAGCGCCCCGCAGCTCGTCGGGCTCAGCATCGGCGCGGGGCAGGGAGGCTGTCTCGGCGCCGCCGCCGACGGGCCGCGCGGAGCCGACGCGGTGCGGGTGGACGACCTGGCGAGCTGGATCCGCACGGTCGCGATCGAGCCCACCACGTCCTTCACCCGGTACGACGCCAGTCTGAGCGGGATCGGTGGCTATGACCTGGACGACAACCGCGACCAGGTGGTGGCGTTCGACTACGAGCATTCGGGCAAGCTGGATCACCTGGTGCTCTACCGTCCGGGCTCGCAGATCGTCTTCATCGTCAAGCGGAACGCGGACGGCACCTACGCTCCGGTCTTCTCCTCGACCACGGGCATCGGCGGCTACGACCTGAAGGACGCCAGGGACCGTGTCATCGCCTTCGACTACACGGGTTCGGGGAAGCAGGATCATCTGCTGCTCTACCGTCCGGGAGCGGAGACGGCCTGGATCCTGGAGCACGGCGCGGGCAACACGTTCAGAGCCGTGTTCCACAGCTCGGCCGGCATCGGCGGCTACGACCTGAAGAGCACGGCGGATCAGATCATCGCCTACGACCACGAGCACGCGGGGAAGCTGGACCATCTGCTGCTGTACCGGCCGGGGACCGGGATGGCCCGCGTCCTCAAGCGCACCGGCGCCGCCACGTTCACGCCGGTCTTCGCCACGGCGGACGGCGGGATCGGCGGCTACGACCTGAAGGACGCCAGGGACCGTGTCATCGTCTTCGACTACACGGGTTCGGGGAAGCAGGATCACCTGGTGCTCTACCGTCCGGGAGCGGAGACGGCCTGGATCCTGGAGCACGGCGCGGGCAACACGTTCAGAGCCGTCTTCCACAGCTCGGCCGGGATCGGCGGCTACGACCTGAAGAGCACGGCGGATCAGATCATCGCCTACGACTACGAGCAGTCGGGACGGCTGGACCACCTGCTGCTCTACCGGCCCGGATCGAAGACGGCCTGGATACTGAAACACGGCGCGGGCAGTGCGTTCACGGCGGTGTTCCACAGCTCGACCGGCATCGGCGGCTACGACCTGGAGATGGCCAAGGACCGCGTGATCGCCTTCGACCACCGGAGCAAAGGCGGGCAGAGCCACCTGTTCCTCTACCGCCCGGGCGACCAGATCACCTATGTCGCGGGACGTGCTCTTCCGCCCGTCCGGGTCGTCCCGGTCACCGTGACGCCCGTCGTCGGCCCGGACTCCATCGTGGAGAGGTACGGCTACCCCGTGAACTTCCCGCACGCCTTCGCGGGCACCTCCGGCCAGGCCGATTGGGGCACGGACGAGGCCGAGGCGCGCAACTTCGAGCTCATCTCCGGCAACGGCGGGATCATCTGGGTCTCGTGCACCGCGTCCCCGGAGAACGGGGTCGGCGTGCTCAAGGTCTTCCCCGGCCTGCTGAACGGCCAGACCGAGATCGGCGAGCCGCATCTCGGCGTGACCGCGGTCTGCTTCAAGGTCCTCGGCTCCGGAGGATGGGTGAAGCTCCGCATCCCGAACGTCTATGAGGTTCAGGGAGACAGCCGCTCGCCAGGGGCCGGCCATGACGTGGACGCGACGGTCGTGAACGTGGCCTCCGGAACGGAGCGGACCAAGCGCGTCGAGCGGGACGAGAGCGAGCAGTTCGGGCGTACGGACATCACCTGCGACGAGAGCCATCCGGACTTTCCCGACAACTGCCAGGAGACCCTGCTGGAACTGCGGGTCGTCGGCTGAGACTTGAACGGCCGCGTAGGCGTGGCGTCATCGGGGGGCGCCGTCGCCACGTCACCGGCCGGTCGGCATGGTGGCCGGGAACGGTGCGAGGCGGACGACGCCGTGCAGGAGACCATCGGCCGGACGGAACGGGGTTCTGAGGCCCTTCGCCCTGCTGGAGCTCGAACTCCGGGACGGGCGCATCAGCGAGATCATCACGTACCTGGTGACCGGTTCGCCGAGTTCGGGCCGATCCGCTCGCCGGACTCCCCGACACGGCTTGGGACAGCCCGTCCCTGTGCTCGGGGTGGCGGGTTCGTGAAGTCGTCGCGCACGTCACAGCGCCGTTCCGTACGAGCCTGCCCCGCTTTGTCGCCGGGCTGGTCGCGGCACGGTTCTCCTTCGACCGGTACGCCGACCGGGCCGCCCGCAAGGACACCACCCGGCTGTCGGACGGCGAACTCCTCGCCTGCCTGCGCGCCAACATCGCCAACGAGTGGCGGCCACCAGGCGGAGGGCTCGCCGGAGCGTTGAGTCACGACACCATCCACGGCCTCGACGTGACCGAGCCGCTGGGGCTGCCGTCGCCTCCGGCCGAGCGCGTGGCCCTGGTGCTGGAGAGCGCGAACGAGCGGAGCCTGTCCTACTTCGGGGTGGACCTCGGGGGCATGCAGTTGCGGGCCACCGACGCCGACATCCGGCTGGGTGAGGGTGAGCCCGTCGAGCTGCCGGTCAAGGACATCCTGCTGATCGTCACCGGGCGACGGCCGCTCGGGTGAGTCGTCGTACGTGATCTGCCCGGGCTGCCGGGCACGACCATGCGCTGCTCACACGTCAAGGGGCGTCCCCTGACGGTGGCCGCCCAGGCCATGGAGCGCATGGCGGTTCCGAGCCCCATGGGTAAGATGCCGCCCCATGACCGAGCCGGACTTCCTGCGAGCCACCCGCGCGTCCTACGACGCCATGGCCGTTGACTACGCCGCCTGGATCCAGGACGAGCTGGCGGCCAAGCCGCTGGACCGGGCGGTGCTGGCCGGGTTCGCCGAACTCGTGCGGGACGCGGATGCCGGACCCGTCGCCGATGTCGGGTGCGGTCCCGGCCGCCTGACGGCGTACCTGCATCGCCTGGGTCTGCCGGTGTTCGGCGTCGATCTGTCACCGCGGATGATCGCGGAGGCCCGGCGGGCGCATCCGGCGCTGCGGTTCGAGGTCGGCTCGATGCTGGCCCTGGACCTGCCGGACCGCGCCCTCGGCGGCATCCTGGCCTGGTATTCGACCATCCACCTCCCTGACGAGAGACTCCCGGAGATCTTCGCCGAGTTCCACCGGGTCCTGGCTCCGGGCGGCCACGTGCTGGTCGCGTTCCAGGTGGGCGACGGGGTGTCTCACCGGACGAAGGCGGCTGGCCACGAGATCTCGCTCAGCTTCCACCATCGGCGGCCCGGCCCTGTCGCGGACCTGCTCGACCAGGCCGGGCTCAGCGTGCACGCCCGGCTGCTGCGCGAGCCCGACGATCACGATGACTACCCGGAGGACACACCGCAAGCGTTCCTGCTGGCCCGCAAACCGGGCGGCGCGACGGCGTGACGCATGCAGGCGGCCGGCCCGTCGGCGATCCGCTCGTAGTTCTCCTGAACCGCTGCTCGGCGTTCGGCGGGGGCCTCCGCGAGCCGAGGAGACGGTGAAGCCGATCTGAAGCGGTCACGTGGAAGTGTCGTAACGCCCGGGCCGATCCCCGCGAACCCCGTAGAGATCACAGCGCACTCGGAGGTGCAGCGATGGACACATCCGCATACCTGAAGGCCGTCGTCGAGCAGACGAGCACACTGGCCGGATGGGTGGACGGCAGGGACGCGACGACCCCGGTGCCGACCTGCCCCGAGTGGACGCTGGCCGATCTCGTCGACCACGTCGGCGGGACACAGCGCATGGTGGCCATGCTCGTGGGCGAGCAGATGAGCGAGCCGGACAAGGCGTACGCCGGCTACGTTCCCGGCCCCACCGATTCGGGTCAGTGGCGCGCCTGGCTGAGCGACGGCGCGGCCTTAGCGACACAGGCGTTCGCCTCGGTCGCCGATGACACGCCGGTGTGGGATCCGTCGGGCGGCGCCGCGGGCGTGCCGTTCTGGTCACGCCGGCTGTTCGGCGAGGCCTGCGTGCACCGCGCGGACGCGGCCGTGGCGCTCGGCATGCCGTACGAGCTGGCGCCGGAGCAGGCCGTTGCGGCCCTGGAGGACTGGCTGGCCACGATGACCTCCCGCGGCTACTGGGAGAACATGCCGGGCTTCGCCGACGCGATGCGCGGGGACGGCCAGAGTCTGCACTTCCAGGCGACCGACGCGCCGGGGGAGTGGGTGGCACGCCGACAACAGGACCGGGTCGCGCTGGAGCGCACGCACGCTGCGGCGGACGTCGTGGTACGCGGCCCAGCCGTCGACCTCGTGCTCGTGATCAGCAGGCGCCGCACCCTGGACGCGGCTCCCGCGCTGGAAGTGCGGGGGGATCGGGCGCTGTTCGACCACTGGATCGAGCACATGGACTGGGTCACCGGCTGACGCGCCTTCTCCGCCACCCGCAGCGACCTGGGCAGTCCTCTTGCCCATAGGGCTTGCCCCTATCCAAAGGTCAGCCTGAGCATGGGGCGCTCGGCCAGTCGGCTGCTCCCGACCCGCGCCCGTACCAGCCAGCCGGCCCGGCCTCCGGACTCCCGATGCGCGGAAAGACGGCGATTACCGCTCCCGGACCGCGTAGGTCAGGTGGGTCGCCCGCCCCGTCGGCTCCGCGCGCACCTGCTCCAGGGCCACGCGCCCCGCGTCCACCCCCTCGAACAGGCGGATCCCGGCGCCGAACAGCACCGGTGACAGCGCGATCGAGAACTCGTCGACCAGGCCGGCGTTCACGTACTCCAGGATCGTCGCGCCGCCGCCCGCGATGCGGACGTCGCGGTCGCCGGCGGCCTCGCGGGCCTGGCCGAGCGCGGTCTCGATGCCGTCGTTGACGAAGTGGAAGGTGGTCCCGCCGGGCCGTTCCCAGGGGTCGCGCTTCTCGTGCGTCACGACGAACACCGGCGTGTGGAACGGCGCCTCCTCCGGCCACATCCGCTCGCCGGCGTCGAACATGCGCTTGCCCATCACGCTCGCGCCGGTGCGTTCGAACGTCTCCCGCGCGATGTCGTTGTCACGGCCTTCCTCGCCGCCCCCGCCGAGCTTCAGGTTCTCCCGGAAGAACCGCGTCGGGAAGATCCACCGCTGCAGCTCCATCCACTGCCGCCCCATCAGCTCGCTGAGGGCCTCGGGCGCGATGAAGCCGTCCAGCGACATCGACACGCTGAAGAACACCTTCCCGGCCATCAGTCCTCCGCCCCCTTCCGCACGATCTCGGTGACATAGGCGGCCAGGTTGCTCAAGGTCTGCCGTCCGCCCTCGATGGCGTGGTACTTCTCGACCGCTTCGTCGCGCAGCTGCCTGGTGGGGAATATTGTGCGCATCTCGACCCGGGTGGCCGCCCCGTCGGGCGCGAACGCGAGGATCGATGCGAAGGCGTTCGGGTCGTCGCGGTGCTCGCCGTGCAGCAGCGTGATCCTCTCCGGCGGGACGATCTCGGTCCAGGTGATCCACTCCTGGTAGTCCGTGCCGTCGGGCCCGTGCATCA
This sequence comes from Nonomuraea sp. PA05, assembly GCF_008086045.1. Lineage (GTDB taxonomy): Bacteria > Actinomycetota > Actinomycetes > Streptosporangiales > Streptosporangiaceae > Nonomuraea > Nonomuraea monospora. The sequence continues at coordinate 6,084 of NZ_VSEY01000032.1, forward strand.
CGAAGTCCCACACGCCGCCGACGAGGAACTCGAAGGAGCGCGTGGTGGTGGTGAACCCCTCCGGCCCCCACCACCGCGACAGGTGCCGCACCTCGGTGAACGCCTCGAACACCAGCTCCCGTGGGGCGTCGATGACGTGGGAGATCACAACTTCGCGGTCGGCCGTCGCGGACTGCGCGTCCGGTCCCGTTTCGCTCATCACGTACTTCCTTCCTGACTTGCCTGCTTGAGGTCCTGCACGTACGCGTCCAGCCGGTCGAAGCTCTCGTTCCAGAACCGCTCGAACCCGCCGGTCCACTCGTGGACCGGGCGCAGTCCGCGGGCGTCCAGGCCGTACAGGCGCTGTTTGCCCGCCTTGCGGTCCCGCACCAGCCCGACCTCGCGAAGCACCCGCAGGTGCTTGGACGCCTGCGGCTGGGTCATCCCCAGCTCCTGGGCCAACTCGGTCACCGGCCGCTCTCCCGATCGCAGCAGCGCCAGGATGTCCCGGCGCTGCGGCTCGGCGATCGCGTTGAAGACGTCCGACGTCGTCGCTGCTCGTGCCACGGAAGCCATCATATGCCTATATGGGCATGCGTCAATCTGGGGGCGCCCCAGCCGGTGGCGCTGTCGCCGAGGTGCTGCTGACGACGGCGGGAACCCGCACAGAGTGGGTGAACGGCCTCTACCCGCTTCCCATCGGCGTGGCTGCGGTGCCAGATGGAAGCGCCAGAGTCGTTGGCGGGTACGCCGGGGGAAGATGACCCCGCCAACCGCCCGTCCGGCCTCACGCTCTGCACGACGCGAACCTCAGTAGGCGCGCGTCCGCCCCACCCGTATGTTCCGGGCCTGGAAGTAGGTGTTCCCGCTGGGTCCGGGCAACTCGTCCGTCCAGCCCGGGGAGCCCCGACTCAAGACGGACGTCGTCGCCGTCCTTGTACATCCAGACGCGGTACTTGATGAACCTGCTGCCGGGAAGGTTGTTCTCCTCCTCGCTGGTCCCCTTGACCGTCCTGGTGACGTACTGGAACCCGTCCGTTTCGTTCCCCTGCGTGATCTCCCGGACGTCGTGGGTCGTCACTCGCTCCATGACGGCAGGGCGGCACCGGAGGGCGTCCCGGAACTTCCCGAACGTGCGGAGTGGCCGGCCGGTGAGATTCCGGAGCGGCGCCCTGAACGGCACGGCATCGCGTTGGGGGCCGGCGGCCTCCTCGCCGGGGCCGGCGCCGCCTTCCGCGAGCACGGCGTCGACGCGTCGCTGAAGAGCATCGCCCGCCAGGCCGAACTGGAGGGCTCCCAAGCGGACGCCGCCCACCGCCCCAGGTTCGGTTACGGCTGCTGGTCGTTCTGCCCGCCGAGGTGAGCCTGCATGTCGTCGGCGTCAGACAGGTCGTCCGACAGCAGGTCGGCGGCGCGTCCGTCGAGTTCGGCCTGCAGTTCGTGGGAGCGGGGGACCATGGTCTTCTCGTAGGCGCGGAGCGCGTCGTCGACGGTGGTGTGGCCGGCGAGGGCGAGGGCGAGTTCGGTGGCGTCCAGCATGGCGAGGTTCACGCCGAGGCCGAGCGGGGGCATGAGGTGGGCGGCGTCGCCCAGCAGGGTGATGGTGGGGCTGGGCCGCCAGGTGTGGGGGACGGGCAGGGCGTTGATGGGACGTTCGAGGTAGGGGCCGTCGTTGTCGGTGATGATCCGGCGCAGGCGGGGTGACCAGTCGCGGTAGCGGTCCAGGAGCAGGGCGCGGATGCCGGGGGTGTCGTCGTGGGTGAGGCCGGCCTGGGCGAGCCAGTCGAGGGGAACTCGCTGGATGAGGTAGACGCGGATGTGACCGCTGCCGTTGTGCTGGGCGAACATGCCGCGCTCGCCGTCGGCCGCGACGGTGCTGCCGTTGCCGACCAGGTCGGCGATGTCGGGGTGCTTGTCGTCGACGTCGTGGAACCAGGCCTCGACGAAGGTGATGCCGGTGTACTGGGGCAGGGCGGGGGAGATCGCGCCGCGGACCTTGGACCACGCGCCGTCCGCGCCGATGACGAGGTCGGCTTCAGCAGTGGTGGCGTCGGTGAAGCGCAGCAGGCCGGGGCCTTCGACGGAGTCCAGGGCGCGGCCCCAGCGGACGGTGCCGGGGGTGAGGGAGTTCAACAGCAGGTCGCGCAGCACGCCGCGCTCGATCTCGGGATGGACGGCTTCGCCCTCGTCGGGGACGTGGTGGAAGCCGAGCGTGGCGTCGGCGGCGTTGAGCCGGCGCATTTCCTGGCCTTCCGGGCGGCTGAGGCAGAAGAACTCCTCCAGCAGCCCGGCCTCCTTCAGTGCGAGCTGGCCGCTGTCGATGCGCAGGTCCAGGCTGCCGCCCTGGTCACGGACGCCGGGAGCGGCGTCGGCTTCGTAGACGGTTACGGCGATGCCGTGCCGTTGCAGGATGCGCGCGCAGGTCAGGCCGCCGGGTCCTGCGCCGATGATGGCGATGCGGGGTGCGGTGTTCATGGTGGTACTCCGTTTCGTGTGGCGCCCACAAAACCACAGCAGCTCAGAAAGTGCAACAGCTCAACTTTTAGAGCTGGCCAACAAGTGGTGTAGTGTACTTTTATGCTCGATGACAGTGAAGCCGCACCCGCGGAGCAGGCCCCGCCCGCCATGGGGCGCCGCGAGCGCAAGAAGGCCGCCACCCGCCAGGCCATCGCCGACGCCGCCCTGCGCCTGTTCCTGGAGCGCGGCTACGACGACGTGGGCATCCGCGAGATCGCCGACGCCGCCGACGTGTCCACCACCACGCTGTTCAAGCACTTCCCGGTCAAGGAAGCCCTCGTCTTCGACCGGGAAGCCGCCAATGAGGCCCGCCTGCTGTCGGCGGTACGCGACCGTCCCCCCGGCCAGTCGATCCCGGCCGCCCTGCGCGAGCACGCCCTGCGCTACCGCCACCTCTCGGCCACCGGCGACCCCGACTTCGCCGCCTTCATCGAGCTGATCAACAGCACCCCCGCGCTGCTCGACTACCACCAGGCCTCCTGGCTACGCCACACCGCTGCCCTCGCGCGGGCCATCGCCGAGGAGAGCGGCCTGCCCGCGGACGACCCCGCCTGCACCGCCCTGGCCCACTTCGCCCTCGAAGCGCCCAGCGCCGTCCGCGGCCACCACGACACCCACCAAGCCCTCACCCGCGTCTTCGACCTCCTCGAACGCGGGTGGCAGAACATCGCCCCCTAGACAGCGAGGGCAGGGCCATCGGGATCGCGCACAGCCCACACCGCCCCGCGATGAGTGCGGCGACGGCGTTGCGCATCCTTCAAAGATCCCAGGCCAGGCGTTCCCGGGCGCGGGGGTCGTCCACCTGGGTCCACTCCGTGTCGATGCGCATGGTCGCCCTGCGCCCGCTGTCGTACGGCTCCCAGCCGGGATCACCGGTCCTGGCGAACCGGATCCAGGCCTCGTGGACGCGGGCGGCGAGCTCCGCGGGGGCCTGGCCGGGGCCGAGCATGGCGTCGGGCCCGTTCAGCTCGGGCCGATCCGTCACGTCGAAGACGAAGGGCAGCTCGACCGCGTGGGCGGCGCCGAGCTCCCCGCCCAGGGCCTGCGAGCGCCAGGCGAACTCGTAGGCGTAGGTGCCGGAGCCGGGATGGGCGGCGTGTGCGCCGGCCAGGGCGCGGCTGCCCGCGCCGAACAGCGCATCGCCCATGATGGCGGAGCGCAATTCCGCGAACGACGCCCCGGGGCGCGACGCGCGGTAGGCCTCGACGAGCCGCGCCGGATCCGGGTGGGAGCGCGCCGCCGCCTCGTGGACGTCGGCGGCCGTCGAGGTGGCGTACCTGCCCACCGGGACCAGGTAGAGGTTGCCCTCCTCGGCGTTGGTGCCGACGAGCAGATCGACCCCGGCGCCCAGGCCGGCGGCGACGGACGCGGCCGGCTGGGTGTCGAGGACGAGGCTGAAGGGGCTGAGCCCGATCAGCGGGTCGCTGTGCGTCTCGGTCCGCAGGTCGAGGCCCGCGAGCAGGGAGGCGGCCTCGACCAGGCGTTCGTCGGAGACGCCCGCGAACGCGCCGGCGTCGGGCTCGATGCCGAGGGCCTCGGCCGCCGCCTTGGTGACGCGGGCGGCCTGCTCGGTGGTGAACGCGCCCAGGCCGCTGCCGCTCTGGACGATCGCCCGCCGGAACAGGCCGGCGGCGCCGGGGGTGGCGAGGACGCCGCCGACGATGGTCGCCCCGGCCGACTGGCCGAAGAGGGTGACGTTGCGCGGGTCACCGCCGAAGGCGGCGATGTTCTCCCGCACCCAGCGGAGCCCGGCGACCACGTCGAGCAGGCCGCGGTTGGCGGGCGCCCCGGGAAGGTCGAGGAACCCGGCGATGCCGAGCCGGTAGTTGAGGGTGACCAGGACGACGCCGTCGCGGGCGAACGCCGAGCCGTCGTACAGCATGGCCCGCGTCGAGCCGGCGACGAACCCGCCGCCGTGGACGAACACCATGACCGGCAGTTCGCCGCCGCCCTCCGCGGGCGTGTGGACGTTGACGGTGAGGTAGTCCTCCCCGCGGCTCCAACCGGCGCCGAAGTAGGGGGACATGTCCACCGTGCCGAGCTTGCGCTCGGACTGCGGCGCACTGGGGCCGGGCGCCGTGGCGTCACGCACGCCGCCCCACGGCTCGTGCGGCCGCGGCGCCGCGAAGCGGCCCGCGCCGCGGGGCGGGGCGGCGTACGGGATGTTCAGGAAGGTGCGGACGGCGCCTCTGCGCAGACCGCGGACGGCTCCCCGCGCGGTGGTGACGACGGGTTGGTTCACGGTGATGCCCTTCCGCAGGGGTTCAGACCTGCTCGGTGTACGGGCGAAGGGGCGCCCAGCCCTTGATGGCGAGCTTGCCTCCTTCGCGGACGACTGCAGCGCCACCCAGGTCCGGCCGGCGAGGTGAGCGCCCGGCGGCGGCGTGGTCAGATCCGGCTGAAACCCGCCCAGCTCTTGATCCTGAAGTTGCCGCCGCTGCGCTCCACCTCGGCGGCGCCGTGGCCGGGAAGGTGCGCGGGCAGGACGAGGGCCTTGTGGTCGGCGGCCCACTCCAGCTCGCGGCGCCGCGTCGCGAGCGCCTGCTTCTCGTCCTCCTCGAAGCAGCTGTTGAACTCGGGATGTTCGAGCTGCAGCGGCGTGTGGAGCAGGTCGCCGATGAACACCGCCCTGTCGTTGCCCGACTCCAGCCGGATCACGGACGAGCCGGGCGTGTGCCCGGCGGCGAGGTCCAGCCTCAGGCTGGAGTCGAGCGTGTACGAGCCCTCCCACAGCTTCACCAGGCCCGCCTCGCGCACCGGCTGCACACTGTCCTCCCAGACGTTCTGGTTGCCCTGCCAGTACTTCGGCCGTACGGGGTTCTCGGGGTTCCAGAAGTCGAACTCGACCTTCGGGATCAGGTAGGTGGCGTTCGGGAAGGCGGGCACCCAGTCGCGGCCCTCGCGCCTGGTGTTCCAGCCGACGTGGTCGTTGTGCAGGTGGGTGTTGACGACGACGTCCACGTCCTGCGGCCGCACGCCCGCGCGGGACAGCCGGCGCAGGAAGCCGGTGTCCATGTACTGCCACTGCTTGGCGTACGGACGGAACTTGTCGTTGCCGGCGCCGGTGTCGATCAGGATCGTCCTGCCCTCGCTGCGCAGCACCCAGGTCTGCAGCGCGGAGTTGACCATGTCGGTGCCCGGCTTCCAGAAGTCAGGGCTCAGCCAGCTCCTGTTCTCCTGCCACAGTTCCGCCGGGCTGCCGGGGAAGAACTGACGCGACGTCAGGCCGACAGGGCCGCTGTACTCCACGACGCGGGTGACGGTCACCTCGCCCAGCCGGATCGTCTCGACGCGCGTCCGGCTGACGGGGCGGGCCGCGGCGGCGTCGGCGGGCCGGGCCGCCGAACTGCCCAGCAGCCCGGCGGCGCCGACGCCCGCTGCGATTCCGGCGAAGCCGCGCCGGCTCAGGGAAGGATTCACGCTGTCCACGTCCGCACTCCGATCAGGTAACGCCCGGACCGTGACGGGACGGGCATCCACCATCGTGCGGATTGCGGGCGCCGGCCGGTATCAGTCACCCGACTGCACCTCGATCGCGCCAGGTCAGGGCCGTCGGAATAGCCCGGGTGGCGCACGCGTTGAAGGCTGATCAAATCGCCGGGACAATGCGTGGTGGTCAACAGTGGAAAGGCCGATGGTGGGCCGGGAGAACGAGACGGCGGAAATGGCGCGCCGGCTCGCCGCTGACCGATCCCGCGCCGAGGTGCTGATTCTCACCGGCGATCCGGGCACCGGCAAGAGCGCGCTGCTCGACCTCGCGGCCGGCCACGCGCGGCGCCAGGGCGAACGGGTGCTGCGGGCGGTCGGTAGCGAGTCCGAGGCGCGCCTCGGGTTCGCGGGCCTCCACCAACTGCTCCGCCCGGTGCTCGGCGAGCTGGACAGCCTGCCGCCCCGGCAGCGTTCCGCGCTTCGGACCGTACTCGGGCTGGACGAGGGGACCGGGGCCCCCGACGGCATGGTCGTCGGTTCGGCCGTTCTCACCCTGGTCTCGGACCTGGCGCCGCTGCTCGTGGTGGTCGACGACGCCCAGTGGATCGACCGCGCCTCGCTGGACGTCCTGTCCTTCGTGGCCCGGCGCCTGGACACCGAACCCGTCACGCTGCTGATGGGCGTGCGCGCCGACGCCCCGCTGCCCGGGATGGACAAGGGATTCGAGCGCCTGGAGCTCGCCCCGCTGAGCGGAGAGGCGGCGAACCGGCTGCTCGACCGGCAGCCGGCGCCACCCACCGGCCGGACGCGGGTGCGCGTCCTGCAAGAGGCGGCCGGCAACCCGCTGGCCCTGATCGAGTTCGCCCGCGCGGGCGCGGCCCGGCACTCCGGCGGCAGCGGCGTGCAGGGCCCGCTGCCGCTCACCGACCGGCTGGAGCGGATCTTCGCGGAGCAGGCGCGGTGCCTGCCGGAGGCGGCCCGCCGCCCCCTGCTGCTGCTCGCCGCCGCCGATCCGGCGGACGCGCCGACGGCCTCACGCGCACTCCCCGAGGCCGGCGACCAGGCGTGGGTTCCCGCGGAGCAGGCCGGGCTCGTACGCCAGGACGGCGTCCGGATCTCCTTCCGCCACCCGCTCATCCGTTCGGCCGTCTACCACGCGGCCTCCTTCGAGGAACGCCGGCAGGCGCATCTCGCTCTCGCGGCACTGAGCGAGGAGCCCGACCGCCGCGCCTGGCACCTCGCCGCCGCGACCACGCGTCCGGACGAGGACGTGTCGGACGCCCTGCGGCTGACGGCCGACCGGGCGCGGCGCCGGGGCGGCTACGCGGCCGCTGCCGCCGCACTGGAGCGCGCCGCGGAGCTGAGCCCGCGCCGCGCCGGCCGGGCGCGGCTGCTGACCGAGGCCGCCGAGCTGGCCGTCCTCACCGGTCAGCTCGGCTGGGTGGAACGCCTGGCCGCCGAGGTGCGCGAGCACAGTGACGACCAGGCCCTGATCAGCAGGGCCTCGCTGGCCGCCGGGCAGCTCATGGCGCTGCGCAGGAACCACGCGGCGGCCTTCGCCGCACTGACCCGCATCGCGAACGAGGCGGCCACCCCCTCGTCCCGCGTCGTGGACGAGGCGGCGGCCACCCACTCGTCCCGCTTCATGAACGCCCTCGCCGCGGCCGCGGTCGTCCGCTACTACTCGGGCGAGGAGTGCCAGCGGCAGCAGCTCGAAGACCTGCTCGCCGCTCCACTGGACCCCACCACCGGGGACGCCCTGAGCGCCTGGGTCCAGGCCGTCTCCGACCCCCACGGCGCGGGAGCCCGCCTCGCCCCGGCGCTGCCCGCACTCATCACCGGGGCCGAGGGCGACGCCGGCCTGCTGACCGCGCTCGCCGTCGTGGCCTGGATCCTGGACGAGACCGCCCTGGCCGCCCGGACCTTCGACGAGGCGTACGACCGGTGGCAGGCCCGCGGCGCGCTGCCGGACGGCCTGGGCAGCGCCGTCGGCTGGACCTACCTGGAGCAGGGCCGGTGGGCCGAGGCCCGCGCGGTGGCCGCCGAGATCGCGGCGGTTGCCGCCGCGGCCGGGCTGGACCACGCCGAGGCGTGCGCGCAGGTGCTCGACGCGACGGCGCTCGCGCTGCTCGGCCGGGCGGCCGAGGCGCGGCGCGGCGCCGAACGGGCGCTGGCCCTCGTCGATCCGCTGGAGAGCCGCTCCATCGCGGTCTCCGCCCGACGGGCCCTAGGCCTGGCGGCAGTGGCCGAGGGAGACTACGACACCGCCTACGCGCAGTTCCGCGCCGCCTTCACCGACGACGGCGATCCGGTTCACTACCACGTCTCCTACACCGTCCTGGCCGAACTCGCCGCGGCGGCCGTCCGCAGGGGACGGCGGGAGGACGCCGCCGCACTGCTGGAGCGGTCGGCGCGGCGCCTCGGCACGGGCACGTCGGCACGGATCGCCGCGCTGCTCGCCCGAGGCCGCGCCCTGCTCGCCGAACCCGGCCAGGCGGAACCGCACTTCCAGGCGGCGCTGGCGGGCGACGCGGGCGAGCAGTGGCCGTTCGAGCGGGCACAGACCCTGCTCGACCACGGTGAGTGGCTGCGGAGGCAACGGCGCATCGCCGAGGCCCGGCCGCTGCTGACCACGGCACTCGAAACCTTCCAGCGGCTCGGCGCACGGCCCTGGATCGAGCGGGCGAAGGCGGAGCTGCGCGCCGCCGGCATCGAGGCCGCCACCAGCGTGGTGCCCGGCGCCCTCACCGAGCTCAGCCCGCAGCAACAGCAGATCGTCCAGCTCGCGGCGCGCGGCCTGACGAACCGGGAGATCGGAGACCGGCTCTACCTCTCGCCGCGCACCGTCGGCTCCCACCTCTACCGGGTGTTTCCCAAGCTGGGGATCACGGCCAGGTCGCAGCTCCGCGACGTGCTCGAAGGCGCCCTGCCGGGTGCCGGTGACCACGGCCGCGTTCCGGTCTGACGGGTCGCGAAGCGTGACCGCGCCGGCCCGCCACGACGACGGCCGGCGACGCAGGACGCCCGGGGCGCCGCCGTCGCCCGCCCCACCTCGTGCGTGAGCTGTGAATTTCGACCTGCATCAAAAGACATTGACCGGGCTCAGCCATGACCCCGACCCTCTTCTTGAGGAAATCACGCAATTCGGCCGCGGCGATGAAAGGCCCATGTCTCTTCTGTGAAGCGACTCGCGTGCGTCAACTCTTCAGGAGGCGCGGATGCAACAGAGAAAAAGCCGATGGCGAACATCACTCGTCAATTGGCGACGGATCGCCTTGAGTCTGGTGGTGATTGTTCCGCTCGTCCTCGTCGCCTCACCACCGGCGGCGGGGCAGAGCTTCCGTACGGGAACCGGCGCCGACTCCTGGCACCGTGACCCCCTTCCCTACTTCATTCACCAGGGAAACGTCAACGGTGTCCGCAGGAACGTCGCGCGCATCGGTGAGGGAGAGCTCTACTGGACCGATTACGGCGCGCGGGTGACCGTCAGGTTCCCGCTCAAGGACTTCGCCACCGACGGATACTGCGCAGCCGCTTATGTGGACGAATTCCACTATGAGCCGATCAAGACGCACCCGCCGCAGCTGGAGTGCAACGGCGTCGACAAGTGGTTCGAGGTGAGCATGCCCTCGACGTCCCTGCGCGTCTGCTACATCACGGTCCGGGTGGGTCGCCAGAAGACGAACGGCACCCTCGCGCCGGAGCAGGCCTCGGTCGTGGGCGGCTGGGGAAATCGCGACGGATGCTGAACGGTCTCCACAAGATGAGGAGGAAGGCGCGGTGAAGAAGGTATCGGCTGTTTCGGCGGCTGCTGTCGCCGGCCAATCACGCGGTCGTCAAAAGGCGGGGCGCGGGTCCCGGCCAGACTCTGACGGGCAAGGTGCCGGAAGCCGGTGACGCGCCGGGCGGGCTCTGGGGTTCGTACTACGTGACGGCTACGACTCCCCATTCCGGCTGTCTCGACTCCAGCGCGCTCATCAGTAGCTGAGCACGAGCAAGCCGGTCGGTTGCGAGGGGCGGGAGCACCATGTGCTCCCGCCCCTCGAGCTGTGGTCGGGATCGCCGCCACCACGGAAACCTGGCCTGCCCGTCCGGCGTTGATGTTGTTGTGGCGTGCGTGGGCCGGCTGCCTCTTCGGGCCGCGTCAGGAAAGTCCGCTTCGGCGACTCGTCTGATCACAGGAGAAACGATGCCTTTCGTTGACCAGCTACCCGCTCTCCTGGGCGTCGTCGTCGGTGCGGTCGGCTCCTACGCCGCCTCCAGCCTCACCGAGCGCGGACGCTGGCGCCGCGCGAGAACCGAACGATGGGACAACGAGCGCTTCCACAGCTACGCCCGCTACGCTCACCTCCTGAAGATCCAGATCCACCTCGCCCAGCGCATCGGCGCCGCCCGCGGTTTACCCCGCACCGGCAACCCGATGGACATCGAGGAGGGGCTGGCCCAGCTCGACGAGGCCGAGACCAACCGGGCCGCCGAGTGGGAGTCGGTGCTCCTGGTGGGCGACGCGGCGACGGTGGCCGCGGCCCGCACCTGGCACGAAGCGGTCTGGAACGTCGAGCTCTACGCGAAGGGCATGCGCGGCGACCCGGATGGCTGGGTCACTGCCGTGAGCGCGGTGAGCCGGGCCCGCGACGCCTTCTACGCCAGTGCCCGCCGCGATCTCGGCATCGCCGGTCCGCCGCCGCCCTCCGGCCAGTGGCCCCGGCCGTGGGAGATCGGCGAGCCCGCCGGGCCGGGCGAGATCATGCCGGAGCGGGAGAGCAGGTGAGCCCGCCCTGAGAGGGGGACAGGCCGCGTCGCCGGTTGATCGACTTCTTTGAGGACCGCTAGGGTTGGGCGCCTTTTGTCCGGACCTGTTCGCTCGTTCTTCGAGGATGTTCCGTGCGCCGCTACCGTTTCGGCCCCTTCGCCGCTGTTGCCGCCGCCCTCTATGTGGCCGCGGTCGCCGCGTGCGGCGTGATCGCGTGGACCACCGGCGACCCGGCGCCGCTGCGCGTGGTCGTCGGCGCCGGATGGGACACGGAGTTCGTGCCCTACACCTGGTGGGTGGAGCTGCTCCTGGTGGCGGCCGGAGTGTTGCAGGGGTGGGCGTACTGGCAGGTGCTGCGTGGGCGGCCGGCCGGGCCGGCGGCGCTCAACGACCGGCCGGTGCGGCTGTTGCGGGTGGCGCTGTATGTCGGGATCGCCTGGACGCTGGTGTACCGGCTGCCGATCCCGTACGCGTGGTGGTCGGGACTGCCCGGCGACCTGCTCGAGCTCGCCGTGATCTGGTTGTTCTTCATGGTGCTCGCCGGGGCGCTGCCTCGGTGGCTGCGGCTGCTCGGGCTGGTGGCGGGGACGGTGAACGTGTGCGCGGAAAGCGCCGCCACCGTCCTGTACGGCCTCGGCCAGTACGAGATCGGCGGCTACCTCACTCCGTACCGGCTGGGCAACCTCGTCTACCTGCTGTGGCTGGTGCCGGTGCTGGCCGGGCAGGCGAGGGATCCGCGCTGGAGCCGGGGCACCGTGCGGATGGGCCTGGCCTGGGCGATGTTGTCGCTGCTGTCGTACGGCGGGCACTCCTTCATCTCGTTCGGCGGCGGGAACGTCGACCACGACCTGGTGCTCCTCATGGTCATGGCCACCCTGGGCGTGCTCGGAACGGCGTGGCAGGCCCGTTCCGCCCACGAACTGGGCAGCCCGCCCGTGCCGCCCCCTGCTCCGGCGGCGGGTGTCGCGCCGGCGCGGGCGTGGCCGCTCGCCGCCGTGGCCGTGGCGCTGCCGCTGATCCCCGCCGCCGTGAACCTGGCAGGCGGCATGCCCGTGTGGACCGGCCCCCGAGGTCTGGTCGACGACCTGTTCCACGGGTACGTGGGCTACCCGGCAACCGTGCTCTGGGTCGTCGTGGACGTTCTGGTCGGGGTCGGCGCCCCGGCCGTGCTGATCCTCCTCGCGGTCGTCCGCAGGACCAGGACCCTGCTCAGGGTGACGATGTCGATCCTGGTCATCGCCGCCGCGGCGGGTGTCGTCAGCGTGCTCACCACGGAGCGCGAGCCGGACTGGCAGCTGATCCCCGAGACGACCGGGCAGCGGCTGGCCCTGTACCCGGACGGCCTGTTCACCCCCGGCGAGAACGGCGAGATCGCCTTCGGCCTCTCGCCGCTGTGGTACAGCGCCGCCCTGGCCGCCTCCGCCGTCCTGCTGCTCCTGCTGTACGCCGCCCCGCCCGCCGCCCGCCTGCGGCACCACCTCCTGGCGACGGCGCTGGCCACCTCCGCCGCCCTGTGCCTGCTGCCAGCCGCCGACCAGTCACGCGGCCCCGTCACCACGGCCCAGGACTGCTCGCCGCGCGACCCCTGGGACGCCGACGGCGTACCGGTGGAACCCGTGCCGCCCACCGGCCCCCGCGCGTTCATCTGCGCGGTACGCGAGCAGAAGGCGCTGGCGTTCGCCGACACCACCCCCGACCAGGTGCTGCTCGGCCACGGCCGCCGCCTGTGCGGCGCCTACACCCGCGACGACCCGCGCGAGCTGGCCCGGCTGCGTGCGGCGGAGGGGGTGAGCGTCCGCGATCTGAGCGGGGTGCTCGCCGGGATCTGCCCGGCCGCGAACGCGACCGTCGCCGCTCAAGTGGCGGCCCAGGAGCGGGAGTACGAGGAGTTCGCGGCCGAGGAGCGGCGCAAGTGCGACGCCACCCCTCGCCACCGCCCCCTCATCCCGCCGGCCAGGGCGCAGCGCCTGGCCGAGCCGGAGTGGCCGGAGGCAGGGCTGGACCTGTACGACGAGGGGCCCTCCGGCGGCAAGGGGACGAGCGTCGGCCCTGTCGAGGTCGCTCCTGGTCACGTGGCGATCTGGACCCATTCCGACTACCACGTGTGCGTCACGCTCGAGACGTATACGCGCCGCCCGCCCGTCGAGACCAAGGGCTGGGACCACGTCGTCGAGGTGGGCTTCGAGAACCGTAGCGGCGAGATGCGGTTCATGGACGGGCTGAGCGGCACCGAGCTGCCCGACCTTTCGCTCAACGGCCGCAAGGGGCACTATCGCATCCGCGTGCACATGGCCTGGTTCCCCTGGAAGGGCGAGGCGGACGGCACCCAGCGGCTGCTGATCATGGCGTACCCGGGGAGAGGGGACAAGGCGGTCGTCCACCACAAGCCCGCCAAGGACCGCTGACCTGCGAGCCGATGGACAGGACACCCGTGCTCACATGCCTGGGCCGGGCTACGGCGGTGCCGTCCTTCGGTGGAAGGCTCAGCCCGGAGCGGTGTGCCGATCTGGAGCGTGGTCCTGCCGCGGTCTACTACGTGGCGCTGGTGAGGAGCTCGTCGAACTCGCGGTCCGGCAACGTCCTGTTGAGCTCCAGGAGCTTGTCGGCCATGTAGCCGACCGCGTAGCGCGTCTCGGGTTTGCCGGCTTCGACGGCCTGGCGGATGGCGGCGGCGACGACACCAGGGTCGCTGGCCGGGGTGTTCTCGCCGAGTTGCGACTCGGCGCGTACGGCCATGGCCTCGGCCATCCGCGCGTAGGCGGTCGTGCCGGAGATCTCGCGGAGGTCCCGCGCCGTGTGGTCCTCGAACCCGGTTCTGATGATGCCGGGCTGGATGATCACGACGTCGATGCCGAACGGCTCCACCTCCATCCGCAGGCTGTCGGAGTAGGCCTCCAGCGCGTGCTTGGTCGCGTAGTACCAGCAGCCGAGCGGCAGCGCGATCTCGCCGCCGATGGAGGAGACGTTGACGATCGTGCCGGACCCCTGCTCGCGCATGTGCGGCAGGACGAGCTGGGTCAGCCGGGCCGGAGCGAACACGTTCACCTCGAACTGGTCGCGCGCCAGGTCGAGAGGGATGTCCTCGGCCGCGCCGTGCAGGACGGTGCCTGCGTTGTTGATCAGGACGTCGATGCGGCCCTGTTCTGCGATGACGGCCTCGACGGCGCGTTCCAGGTCTGCCGGGCGGCGCGCGTCCAGGGGCAGGGCGTGCCCGCCGGCGTCGCGGATGTCGTCCATGTTGGGGACGCGTCGCGCGGCGCCGTAGACGAGGTGGCCGGCGCGGATGAGGTCGAGCGCGGTGGCCTTGCCGATGCCGGCTGAGGCGCCGGTGATGAGAACGACCTTCTTCATGGAGGGAACGTTAGGGTCCTGCCCAACGATGTGACAACTCGCAGAAGTCGTTTCAGCAGGTCAACCCCCATGGATTGGTGCAATGAGCCTCTAGCTGAGTGCAACGCCTGGACCGGTGGGGGCCGCTATGGACATTCATCGATGAATCTGGCTATCGTCCCACAGATCAATTCGCGTTCCCGGAGGTTTTTCTTTGGCTGCTCATACCAGAAAGGCGGTTTGGCGAGCCATCTCCGGCCTCGCTGTCCCTCTTTTTGTGGCCGGGTCCCTCAATTTCGCTGCCCAGCTCGGAATCATCGCCATTCTGGGGTATATGGGGGGCGAGGCAATTTATGTGCGTTCCCTGTATCAGCCTGTCAGCCTCATCGTCCTCGCCCTGACTGTGGGGTTCGCGGTCTGCGGCCAGGTCGCCGCCGCGATCAGCAAGGGGGCCGGGCGCCCCCAGGACGTCATGTCGAACGTCGCCAGCCTGGCAAGGGTATGGCTCGGGCTCGGCGCGGCCCTGTTCCTGGTCCTCGCGGTCGCGGCTCCGTCCCTCCCCGGTCTCCTTCATGTGGACGCCGCGCTGCGGGACACGTTCGCCTCGTTCCTGCGCTGGACCAGCGCCGCCGGTCTGCTGGCCGTCGGGGCGGAGTTGTGCGCGGCCGGCCTGCGCGGTTACGGGTATGTGCGGCACGCCACCGTCCTGGTCATCTGGACGGCCGGCGTGCGGATCGGCCTCGTGGCCGGCCTCGGGCTCGGCGCCGGCAGCGGCATCGCGGCGGTGCCCATCGCCGAGGCGGCGGCGGGTCTGACCGGCCTGGCCATGGGCCTGGCGCTGCTGCGCCGCACCGAGCTGTGGCATCCGCCGGCCGCCCGGATCTGGCGGCGCGAGGTGTTCACCGACCTGCGCCGCATCGGTGTGCCCATCGCCCTGTCCTTCTTCGTGCTCGCGGCGTACAACTTCGCGGTCATCGGCGTCCTCGGGAGCTACGGGGAGAACGCCGTGGCCGGGTTCACGGTCGCTTCCACGCTGCAGAACATCGTGCTGCTGCCGGGCATGGTCCTGGGCACAGCCACGGCGATCACCATCAACCAGCAACGCGGCGCGGGCGAATGGCGGCGCGTCCGTGCGTCGATGCGCGGTGGCATCGAGGTCACCGTCGTGACCTATGTGGTGATCGCGGCGCTGGTGTGGGCACTGCACGACCCGCTGGCGCGGCTGATGGGCGGCGACGCAGGGGTGGCCGCGGCCGCGGGCGGTTACCTGGGCGCCGTGGCGCTCACCTACACCGTCCAGGGGCCCGTGCTCGCCGCACTGACCGTCATGGAGGAGACCGGTGGCGGCTTCCTGGCCATCGTGCTCAACGCCGTCTACTTCGGCCTGATCGTCGCGGTCGGCGCGGTGGCGGCACACGCCGCCGGCAGCGCGGACGGCTTCTACGCCGCGGTGGCGTACTGCAACCTGATCGGCGTGACGGTGCCGATCATCGCCGTGCGACACGTACGGAGACTGTCGGTCAGGGGCGGCGTCGCGCAGGAGGTTGTCGCGACCGGCTGACGCTCTGCGCCGCCTGCGGGTCGTCGTCCCGCCCCTCTCAGCCGACTGCTGCGAGCCGGTCCAGTGTGCGCTTCAGAGCCGACTCGCCGCGCGTGAACGCCTGCCGCGGATCCACCCCTCCCGGCCCCTGCCACCGCAGGTGCACGGCGATCGCCCCCTTCCGCACGGCGACCGCCACGTGAGCATAGGAGTCGCGATAGCCGGACGCGGCGGTCGCCTCCGGATGGCGGGCGGCGAACCGCTCGATCTCTCCCGTCCACCCCCCGTGCCGGAAGGCCGTGACCGACGGCGTGACGCCCCTCGCCTCGGTCTCCTCGCTGTGGACGAATCCCGGATCGGAATAGGCGCAGGGATCCGGCGCCGAGGAGCCCGTCCCGTCATGCAGCCAGCCCCTCCGCACCTGCTCGGCCTGCTGCTCGTCACGGGCCACGGACACCATCTCGTGCACGGCGACCTCCCCCAGCAGCGAGCGCTCCACGGACGGCACGAACCCGGGCACCTGCTCTCTGGACGACGAGGTGCCGCAGGACATGTCGTTGCTCATCGGCGGCCCATCCCCGTTCTCCCGGTACTGGCGCGGCCTGCCAGGCTGCGGCCAGACCTGCACGCGCTCGCCGTACGCGCCGGGATCGGGCAGGGCGCGGACCGCCCGGGTCAGCCGGTCCTGAGGGCGCGGCGCGGTCACGGCGCCGTCGGCCACGGCCAGCACGGACTCCGAGACCTTCAGCCCCGTCCCGGCCCACCCGGAGTCAGGGGACCCGAAGCCGCCACCGAGGTGCCACCCCAGCTCGACGACCCACGCGCCCTGGTGCACCACCAGTTGTCCCGTGGTGAACGGCTTGTAGAAGAACGGGTCGTCGGTATCGCTGCCGGCCCGCCCGCTGGTGATGACCTGCGTGCCCGACCAGCCGCCACGCTCGAAGGCGGACACGGCCGTCTCCGCGTCCATCCCCTCGCCCAGGGTGCCGCTCGCCGTGCCCGCGCAGCCGCGAGCCGTCCCTGCGGCCTGGGCCACCAGGCGGGCCGCTCGCGACGCGTCCGGCATCAGCATGAACCGCGCGTGGACGGGCGGGTCGGTCTTCAGCCGAGCGACCAGGACGGGGAACGCCTGCGGCTCGGCGGGCGCCCGGGTGTCGATCGTGCCCAGGCACAACTGGAAGACATCACCCACCGCGGGATACGGGCTCTCCCCGCGCAGCTCGAACGCGCGCAGCCGGTGCGCCACCTCCTCGACCGAGCGGGCGGGCTCGGTGACCCGCGGTAGCTCCACCGGGGCACCGCACCCGGCCAGGACCAGCAGCACGAGGACGAGCAGGATCCGGCTCACAAGAGTCAGACGGAGCCCGGCGCCGGAAGGTTCAGCGCCGATCGGCGCGGTCGTGCGCCGCCGCCTGGAGCCTCGCCGAGCCCCATATCTCCGTATCATGGGGACATGTCTGCTGGGCCTTCGGAACAACCTGTCCGCCGTGACGAGTGGCGCGTCTCGCATGACGAGCGCGAAGCAGTGGTAGAACGGCTGAACACGGCGGCGGCCGAGGGCCGGATCGACCTCGGCGAGCTGGACGTGCGGCTGGGGCTGGCGCTGAACGCCAAGACGTACGCGGATCTGGCTCCTCTCACCGCCGATCTGCCGCCGGACGTCCCGGTGAACCAGGAACCGCTGGTCCTCAAGGGCGGCATGCACGGTCTGACACGTTCCGGCCGCTGGGACGTGCCCGGGCGCATCACCGTGTACGGCGGCATGGGCGCCGTCAAGCTCGACTTCACCGAAACCGAATGCCGGCTGCCCGAGATCCAGATCGAGGCACAGGGACAGATGGCCGGCATCACGATCATCATCCCGGACGGCTGGGCCGCGGAGACCTCCCGCATGGACGGGGGCATCGGTGGTTTCAAGGACAAGACCACGCCGCAACGCCTGCCCAGGACGCCGCTGATCCGCCTCTCCGGCTCAGGAGGCGCGGGAGGTGTGGTCATCCGGCACCCCAACAGCTGGGAACGCCGGAAGCAGCGGCGCCTTCAAGGGCGTTGAGACCTCCTGTGATCTGACGCACCGCGGCGGGCCGCCCTGGCCGGATGCGGTGTGCGCTCGCCGGGCTCCCCGGCCGGGCAGCCCGGTCGCGCTTCGTCGCCACCCACGACAGGCGAGCATCTGGTTGTTCGCTACAACCATGTGGTTGTATGGTCGAACCATGGCGGATGATCGCGAACTCCAGGAGGCCGTGGCCCGGTTCGTGCGGGCCTTCGGTCTCCACCAGCCGGACCAGACCCCGTGCGGGCAGCCCATCCCGACCTCGGAGGCGCATGCCCTGGGGGAGCTGGCCAGGGACGGCGCGTTGCGCCAGAGCGAGCTCGCGCACCGGCTGCGGCTGGAGAAGAGCACCACCAGCCGGCTGGTCACGCAGCTCATCAACCGTGGCTGGGCCCAGCGCACCCCCGCGCCCGATGACGGGCGCGGCGTGCTGGTCGAACTCACCTCGCACGGAGTGAAGGCCGCCGCCCGTCTGGCCGAGGCCAGAGCTGAGCGGTTCTCCGCCGTTCTGAACCGTGTTCCCGAGGGGGAGCGTGCCGACGTGCTGCGCGCCCTGACCATCCTCACGGAGGCCATCGATGAAACTTGAGAATCGACGCGTCCAGGCGCTCCTCGCCGCGCTCGCCCTGGTCGTCGCCGCCGCGACGGCGTACGTGCTCATCAGCCGGAACGAGCGGCAGGCGGCGGACGCCCGGCTGACCGAGATCGCGGCCAAGAGCCGGACGGTGATGCCGTTCGACCTGGAGCGCACCACGCACCGCTTCGCCAAGGCCGCCACCGGCGGCGTGCAGACCGTCACCTCCGACGACCCGGCCGACGCCGAACAGGTCGCTCTGATCCGCGAGCACCTGACCGCCGAGGCGACGGCTTTCAGTGAGGGCGACTACGGCGACCCCGCCTCCATCCACGGCGGCGAGATGCCCGGCCTGCGCGAGCTAGAGGCGGGCCATGACCGGATCGGCATCCGCTACGCGGAGGCTGCCGCGGGGGCCCAGATCACCTACACCACCTCCGACCCGGCACTCCTCAAGGCGCTGCACGCCTGGTTCGATGCCCAGGTCACCGACCACGGGCGGCACGCCGAACACGGATGACCTCTCCCTCCAATTCTCCACGCATACCTAACCCCGGTACAGTTTCAGCTCGCGATGCGCGCCTGCAACGACGACCCAAGGAGACGTCCATGCCCGACACCGGCCCAGCGGAGCTACGACCACGTGAGGTGCGGGGGCTCGGCCTCCGGTTACGTGAGTGGACGGACGAGGACCTGCCGGTCATGGTGCAGCTCTTCGACGATCCAGAGATGGATCGCTGGACCCCGCTCCGCTCTCCCTTCGACGTGGCCGCCGCCACGGCATACCTGGCCAGAGCCCACCAGACCATGGCGGAGAGGCGCGGCATCCATCTGGCCATCACCGCCGAGGACGATCGGCCACGCGGAGAGGTCCTCATCCGCCCTACGGGAAACCCGGGCGAAGGAGAGATCGCCTACGGAATCGGCCCCCAGTACCGGCGGCAGGGCCTGGCCAAGCGGGCAGTCGAGCTGATGACTCGCCACGGCTTCCAGCACTGGGGCATGACCCGGATCCTTCTCCGCATCGAACCCGCGAACGAAGGCAGCCAGGCAGTCGCCGCCTCCGCGGGATTCCACCTGACCGGCGACGCCCCGGTCATCCGGCAGCGCAGAGAAGGCCCCTTCACGCTGCTCACCTGGGAGCGCACCAGATGAACGGCCCAGGTCGCGGGCCGGCGCGCGGCGGGTGGCAGCCAGCGGGCCAGTGCCAGCATGACGGCGGACGCGAAGGCCGAGAGCTCCGCGGGGGACAGGCGGAGAAACACGGTTTCCGTCATGTTGATCACCGTGGCGGAGAGACTCCGTCCGGACAACGGCCTCAATGCGGAGAGTGATGCGCGACCTCGGTATGACCTCTCACGCCCGGTCTGCGACCGGGGTCGTACGGCCCGGCAGCCCTAGCGATCAGCTCGGGGGCAGGGCGGGGGCAGGGCGGGGTGCAGCAGCTCCCTGCGCCTGATCATCAGTTGCGAGTGCTCGGCCAGCAACTGGCGGTGGCGCGCCTTCAGGTACGCCCCCGTCTCGCGCACCCACCGCACCAGATCCTTCACCTCGGCCCTGGTCTTCTCGATGCGCTGATGCTTGAGCACATCGCTGATGATGTTGTCGAAGAACGCGTCCACGAACCACCGCGTGTCCACCTTCGGCATCACCGGCCGGGCGGCGATTCCGGTGTCGGCCAGCTCGCGGGCGAAGACGTCCAAGGCTCGCTGGGCATGCCAGGCGGCCTTGTCGGCGCTGGTCAGCCTGTCGTGCTCGAAGGCGTCGGCGATCAGGCCGCCGCCGAGCACGTCGAAGGTGGAGGCGTCCCTGGCGGAGCCGAGAAAGCGCAGCACGACGCCGAGCGCCTCGTGCGCGCCCTGCCCCGCCTGGCGGGCCTCCTCGCACTCGCGCAGGTCCGCGCTCAACCGGTCGAGCGCGGCGCCGAGGTCGGCCAGCTCGCGCGCACCAGGGCCGCCGCCCCGGATGAGCTGCTGCTCCTTCTCGGCCAGCAGCCGGGCATACTCCCGGGACGCGGGGTCGAGCACGGCGAGCTCGGCGGCGGCCGCCGCCGCGTCGGCTTCGAGCTGCGCCAGCCGGGCCCGGTGACCGTCCACGCGTTGCCTGGCCACCACCGCCTCGGCGCGCTCGCGCTCCATCCGCTCCTCACGGTTGCCCAGCAGGCGGGCCAGGACGGCGGACAGCCCGCCCTCCAGCCGGGCGACGTCACGCTCCTCCTTGGCCAGCTCGGCCTCCAGCTCCTCCAAGGTGCTGCGGACGTCCTCGATCTGTTGCGCGGTGGTCTCACGCAGGCGCCGGACGTGCTCGGCGCGGTGCATTCTGGCGGCCGCCTCGCGCAGCCGATCGTCAAGCCCGGAGAAGAGGGTCACGCAATGACGACGAACGGGCCGGACCGGACGTTCCGGCGCGGCAGGCGCGCACGAGCGGCGGGCGGTCGCGCGAAGGTCACGGAAGGGCGCAAGGCGGAAATGTGCGGCATTTCCTGGGCCGAGCCAGTAAAGTGCCGATCAGACGGCTCCTGGGTGTGCTTCCTTCTCTTTCCTTTCCAGAATGAACAGCGTGCCCGCTCTCCGTCACGAGCAGGCCGCGCGGATTCTCCCGCGCGGCCTTCGACGATTTCCGGGGGTGTGGTGAACGGTTCCGGTGAGGTTCTGCTGCGACGCCGCAGGCTGGTCGCGCCCGGTTTGCTGGCCACCGGCCGCCGCCTGCCGCTGCCGGTCGGCAAGCTGCCCAGGAGGCTCGGCATGGTGCCGGCGGACGTGCCGTCGGGGGTCGCGGCGCTGGAGTTCGAGCTGCTGCAGCTCGGGTTCGTGGTGTCCGGGGAGCTGTACAGGGAGCTGTGCGGGCTGAGCGTGACGGACCTGACGATCGTGGGACGGCGGCTGCTGCACGGCCTGCGCGAGGAGCTGGGAGTCAACGACTCCCACGTCCCCCTGTTCCGGAAATTTCCGGAAAGCGTGCCTGCCGACACGACGAACTTCTACGTACGCCGCGTCTTCGCCCTGCTCCTCCAGAACCCACAGCGGCCCTGCGTGCTGTGCGGCGAGTCCGGCGTCGTGCACCCGGTCTCGCCATGCGCGCACCTCGTGTGCCGCACCTGCTGGGACGGCTCCGACTTCAGCGCCTGCCCGATCTGCCACCGCCGCATCGACCCAGACGACCCCTTCCTCGTCCCGTCGGAGCGCGAGATCACACCGACCAGGGACGCGGTGACGACCACCGTCCTGCTGCGGCTGTGCGCCGACCCGTCCGGCACGTGCCGCGAGCTGGCCGCGGAGCTGCTGGCGCGGCGCACGCCGATGCCGCCGCACGAGCGCGCCGACCTGGAGCGGCTGCTGGAGGATCAGTGGCCGCGGTCGCTCTCGTGGCTGGCAGAGCCGATCCCGGTCAAGGAGACGCTCGCCGCCGTGGTGGCGTGGGCGCTGCGCAAGGGCGCGGACCACGAGCTGCTCGACCGGCACACCGGCACCGCGACCGACGTGCTGCGCGTGCTGTACGCGCTGATGGACGCCGATCCAGGGTTGCGGGTCGCGCCCGAGCGCCGCCGGTCGCTGCCCAGGGCGGTGCGGCGGGCGGTGCTGGCGCGCCTGGACGCGCTGCCGTACCTGCTCGAAGACCTGCTGCGGTACCGCGAGCAGTGGAAGCACCTGGCCGAGGTGCTGCACCCGCACGAGCACCAGGCGCGCTTCCCCGAGGCGGCGCTGGCGTTCGCCGCGCTGCGCGGCACCCGGCTCGACCCCGCCACACCCTTCGGCCGCGCTCTGCTCGCCCGCGCCGACGGGCATCGTGACGTGGAGGTGCGGGACGGGCGGGTGCGGGTGCGGACGTTCGCGAGCCGGGTGGAGCAGGCGCTCGCCGAAGGACGTCACGCCGAGGCCACCGCCCTGCTGAGCCGCCGCCCCGGGGAGCTGTTGCGCCGGTTGTCCCATGTGCTGCGCCTGACGTACGCGCCCGTCCCGTCAGGGCCGCCGCCGGTGCGGGTGATGGCGGGGACGGGGCAGAGGGTGAAGACCGGCGCCGCCCCGATGACGCCCGCCGTCGCGCCGGGGGAAGTCGCGCCACTGGGAGCACCCGGCGAGGCCTGGCCGCATGGCGAACACGGGTCTCCGGCGGCGCGCGGCGAGGCCGGGTTGCCGGAGGCGGCCGGGGTGGATCCGCTGGGTGTGCTGGAGAAGGCCGTGCGCGGCGTCGCGCCCGGGGTGCTGCTGGCCGTGCTCGGGCAGGTCAGGACACCGCCCGGCGGGGCGCGGCTGTTCCTGCCCAGGGGTGGCGCCGCACGCATGTGGACGGTCCCCGACAACCGGCCGGCGCTGCCCGACGAGGTGGTGCTGACCGCCGAACGCGTCCTGACCGAAGAGCTGCTGCGCCGGGCAGGCGAGCTGCCGTCGCTGCGCCGGGCGCTGCTGGACGAGGGGCTCGCCGACCTGGTCGCGCCCACGTCCGAACGGGCGGCGAGCGCGGCCCTGGTCCGGCTCGTCAGGGGCAGCGTCCAGCCCATCCCCAAGGCCGACCAGCTCCGCTTCTTCCTGCACTGGGCCGAGCCGCCGGGCACCCGGGTGGACCTGGACCTCTCGGTGGCCGTCTACGACGACGGCTGGAGGTTCGCGGGCCTGTGCGACTACACCCGGCTGCGGCTGGGCAACAGCCTCACCCACTCCGGCGACCTGACCTCGGCCCCCGTGCCGCTCGGCGCGTCCGAGTTCATCGACGTGAACGTGCGCAACCTGCGGGCCCGCTATCTGGTGCCGGTCGTGTTCAGCTACAACGACGTGCCGTTCGACGAGCTCGTCCGCGGCTTCGCCGGCTTCATGGAGCGCCCGCGGGGCCTGTTCGACCCGGTGGCGGTGCGCCAGCGGTTCAATCTGGCGGGCACGGCGAAGATCCTGGTGCCGCTGGTGGCCGACCTCTGGACGCGGACGATGCGCTGGGCCGACCTCAACCTGTCGGCCGCCGGCTACGGCCACAACGTGGCGGGCAGCGCCGACGAGCTGGCCGCGCTGGGCGGGGCGCTGGAGAGCGCGTTCGAGCACCGGGTGACGATGTGGGAGGTCGGGTGCTGGCACGCCGCCGCCCGTGCCGCCGACGTCGTGGTGCGCCGCCGCGACGGCTCCCTGACCCGGTACGAGCGCCGTCCGGACGAGGGCGTGCCGGACTTCGCGGCCCGGCTCGCCGCCCGCGCCGACGCCCCCGCGTTCGACGGCCCGCTGGACGAGGTGGAGCTGGCCGCGCTGGTGTCGGGCGACGTCGAGCTGCCGGGGGCGCAGGCGTACGCGCTGTACCCGTACGCCCTCGGCGAGGCCCGCCTGCTGGACGCGGCCGACCTGCTGTCCGGCCTGACCCCGGGCTCCTGAGAGCAGGCGGATCGTCAGCGCGCCCGGCCCGCACCCCGTCGCCGCGTGCTCACTACCGGCGATCGGTGCGACCGGCCAGCCAGCGCGCCATCGCGCGGACGCCGTGGCCGATCGCCCGCTCATCCGGGGAGAAGGCGCCGAAGTGCGGAAAACTCGTCTCGGCGGGGGCTCCGGGTGCGCGGACGCCGAGGAACGTGTACGTGCCGGGGAGCAGATCCAGGAACAGCCCGAAATCCTCCCCGCTGAACGGGACGGCGGCATGCAGCGTGTGCACCCGGTCGCGCCCTGCGTCCTGCCGGAGGAATCGCTCGATCTGCCGGCCTTCCCGTTCGGGGCAGATCATGGCGGGGAACGGGTCGTCCGGGAACACCGCGGTCGCGCCGTGCGCCTGGGCGAGCCGGCCGACGTCCGCACGGACCTGCACGTACCGCTCTTCCGGCCAGCAGCGGTAGGACACCTGGACCTCGGCCTGACCTCCGGCGTCCGACGCCTGGGCCAGCATGAAGACGAACGTGCTCAGCGGGCCGTCCGGGGTCTGCACGTCGGCCATGAGCTGTTCGAGCTGCTCGGGAGTGGCCGGAGGGGACACCGTGCCGAGCGCGCCGAGATCGGTTTCGAGTCGCCGCGCCCGCTCCATCGCGTCGGGACCGGTGAGCGTGATGACGCCGTGGTCCTGGCCGGGATACCCGTACCCGGGCGTGACGGCGAACTCGCCGACCGGGTAGGGGCCGCAGTGCAGGGCATGGATCTCCACCGGCCGGACGCGGGCGAACACGCCGTCGCCGAGCATCGCCGCGGCGCCGGAGAGCGACTCCTCGGCGGGCTGGAAGACGAACATCACCGCGCCGGCGAGCCGGTCGCGCAGGCACGCCAGCACCTCCGCCACCCCCACGCCCACGGCCGTGTGCACGTCGTGCCCGCACAAGTGGGCGACTTGCCCGTCTCCTCCCCACTGGTCACCCGGCGGCACCGCGTCCATGTCCGCGCGATAGGCCACCGTACGGCCGTGACGGGCGCCTTCGAGCACCCCGACCACCCCGTGCCCGCCGACGCCCGTGGTGACGTCGAGACCGGCCGCGCGCAGCCGCCGCGCGACCACCGCGGCGGTCCGCCGTTCCTGCCCCGGGAGCTCGGGGTTGCGGTGCAGGTCACGGCGTAACGCGATCAGGTCCCTGTCGAGCCGAGACGCGACGGCGTCCACCGGATCCCCTTTTCCTGGCACGTCATGGGCCTGCGCCGCCCAGGCCGGCCCCAGTCCGCCTCCCGCCACGCCGGCCATGCCGGCCATGGCGCCACCCAGTACGGCGCGCCGGCTGACGGCGCGGTTCGCTGAACTCGGCACGGCTCCTCCAGCCATCCGAGGAAGTCTGTCGACACCGACCATGCCGCACTGGCCGGCGGGGCGCATTGCAGCCCACCCGCCCATCGGTGGTGGGGTGTTCCCTACCTTGTGGCGCTCGTGCAGTGAGATTGACGTACGTAACTATAAATGTCTAATGTCTGAGAAGTCTCTGTTGACCCTGTGAGCGCAGAGGAAGGGTGCTGATGACCACGCCGCCCCAGGACACCGACCCCGGCCGTGACCTCACCCACGACTTCGACCCCCGCGCGCCCGAGACCTTCACCAGCGCCCACGAGCACTACAAGGAGCTGCGCTCGTCGTGCCCGGTCGCGCACAGCACGACCTACGACGGCGGGTTCTGGGCGCTGTTCCGCTACGAGGACGTCAAGCGCGTCCTCGACGGCCGCGACCTGTTCACCACGTCGGTGCAGAACACGGTGCCGAGGTTCGCGTTCACGGGCCGCCGCCCGCCGTTGCACTTCGACCCGCCGGAGCACACGGCCTACCGCCGGGTCATCAACCGCTTCTTCACCCGCGACAGGATGAGCGCCCTGGAGCCGCGCGTGCGCGAGTGCGCCGTGCGGCTGCTGCGGCCTCTGGTCGAGGCCGGCGAGGGGGACGTCTCGGTCGCCTACGCGCAGAAGTTCCCGGCGCATGTGTTCGCGGCGTTCTTCAATCTGCCGAACCATCTGGCAGAGCTGATCAAGGAGATCAGCGCCTCATATGTAGCAGCTATTCAGCTTGTCGACACAGATAGCGTCGTACGTCTGAGCCGCCGCCTGTACGAGATCGCGCAGGCGGTGATCGACGAGCGGCGCGCGCACCCGCTGGACCCGCGTCACGACCTCACCAGCGCCCTCATGACGGCCGAGTACGAGGGTGAGCCGCTGCCGCCCGACATGGTGCTGGGCTGCGTCCGGCAGTTGCTGGTGACCGGGATGGTGGCGCCCAGCGTGTTCATCGGCAACATGTTCGTGCACCTGAGCGGCGATCCGGCCCTCGCCGGCCTGCTGCGCGCCGACCCGTCCCGCATCCCCGCGGCGGTCGAGGAGTTCCTGCGGCTGTACGGTCCTTACCGGGGCATGGCCAGGACGGCGCGGCAGGACGTGGTGTTCGGCGGCAGGCTGATCAAGGCGGGCGAGCCGATCGCGCTGGTGTACACCTCCGCCAACCGCGACGAGCGGATCTTCCCCGACGGTGAGACGTTCCGGTTCGACCGCCCGAACCTGGCCAGGCACCTGGCCTTCGGCGGCGGCGTGCACACCTGCCCCGGCGCGCCGCTGGCCCGCATGATGCTGGTCACGACGCTGGAGGAGGCGCTGGCGCGGACGTCGGCGTTCGAGGTGAGCGGCGAGATCAGGATGGCGAGCTGGGCCGAGTGGGGCACCAACTCCGTGCCGATGCGCTTCACGGCGGCGGCCCGATGACGGAGCTTCCCGGCCCCGACCCCCACCCCGACGCCGGCCTTGACCCCGGCGACGATTTCGATCCCGACGAGGCCGGCTCGCCCGAGGAGAGCCTGGAGGCGTACGCCCGGCTGCGGGCCTCCTGCCCCGTGGCCCGCAGCGGCAGGTACGGCGGCTTCTGGGCGCTGACCCGCTACGCCGACGTGGCCGCCGCCGCGGGTGACCCCGTGACGTTCATCTCCAGCGTCCGGGCCGTCGTGCCCAGCGACCCGCGCGGCCTGCGCCGCCCGCCGCTCAACTACGACGCGCCCGCCCACACGCCGTACCGCAGGGCTCTGGACCGCACCCTCCAGCGGGCCAGGGTCGCCCGCCTGGAGCCGCGGCTGCGCGAGCATGCCGCACGCGAGCTGACCCCGCTCCTGGAACGCGGCGGCGGCGACGTCGCGCAGGAGTTCGGCGCCCAGTTCCCCGCCTGGGTCACCACCGAGTGGCTGAACCTCGATCCGGAACTCGCCCCCGAGCTGGCCGTCACCGCCGCGCGCTGGGTGCGGGCCTGGCGTTCCCTGGACCGGGACGTGGTCAACGAGACCAGCGAGCGCATGTACGCCATGGCCCGCGACCTGGTCCGCGACCGGCGCCTGCGCCCGCGTCCGGTCGAGGAGGACCCGGCCAGCTCGCTGCTGGCCGAACGCCCGGAAGGGCGGCCCCTGGAGGAGGAGCACATCGTCGGCGCGCTGCGGCAGTGCCTGGTCGTGGGCATGGTCGCGCCGCCCATCCTGCTCGGCTCCATCTGCGTGCACCTGTCGCGGCATCAGGAGCTGCAGGCCGAGCTGCGCGCCCGCCCCGAGCTGCTGCCTGCCGCGCTGGAGGAGTTCCTGCGGCTGTACACGCCCTACCGGGGCTTCGCCCGCACCGTCAGCGGGGAGATCGAGTTGCACGGGCGGCTGGTCCGCCCAGGCGAGCCGGTGACGCTCGTCTACGCCTCGGCCAACCGGGACGCCGCGGTCTTCCCCGACCCGGACACGTTCGACCTGGGACGCCCCAACATCGCCGCGCACCTGGCCTTCGGCCGCGGCAGGCACGCCTGCGCGGGCATGCCGCTGGCCCGGCTGTCGATGCGGATCGCGCTGGAGGAGCTGCTGCGGCGCGCGTCGGCGATCGAGGTGAGCGGGCCGATCGAGAGCGCGCGCATGCCCGAGATCGGCGCGGTCTCGGTTCCGGTACGGCTGCGGCCCGCCTGAGAACGCACGACGAATCGATTGCATGGGTATGCGGAAGCGTAATGCTTATACTCCTACAGTGACTGACGGCGCGTGGGCCGACGCGGGTGACGTCGATCTTCCCCGCTTCCAGGCGGGCGCGCCCCCGCAACACCTGATCACGACGCTGCTGGGCGACTACTGGATCAGCCGGTCCGAGCAGTTGCCGTCGGCGGCGCTGGTGCGGCTGGCAGGGGAGTTCGGCGTGTCCGCCGTGGCCGCCAGGGCCGCGCTGTCGCGGCTGGCCCGCAGGGAGCTGCTGGAGTCGTCCAAAGTGGGGCGGCGCACCTACTACCGGCTGACCGATCGGGCCGCCGACGTGCTGGAGGACGGACGGAAGCGGATCATGTCCTTCGGCCTGGCCCAGGGCGCCTGGGACGGCACGTGGGTGGTGGCCGCGTTCTCCGTCTCCGAGGAGCAGCGCGACCTGCGTCACGCGCTGCGCTCCCGGCTGCGCTGGCTCGGCTTCGCCCCGCTGTACGACGGCTTGTGGGTCTCGCCCACCGCCGAGGCCGATGCCGCGGCCGCGGTGCTCACGGAGCTGGGGGTGCCCGTCGCCACCGTGTTCCTGGCCCGCGCGCTGGACCTTCCCGGCTTCCGGGCGCCGCAGGAGGCGTGGGACTTCGACCAGCTCCGCCGTACCTACGAGGACTTCGCGGCGCAGTACGCGCCGCTGCTGACCCGCGTGCGCAACGGCACCGTGGGCGCGTCGGAGGCCCTGGTGGCGCGTACGGGGATCATGGACACCTGGCGCACGTTCCCCAACCACGACCCCGACCTGCCCGCCGAGCTGCTGCCCGGCGGCTGGCCCAGGAGCGCGGCCAGGGACGTGTTCGTCGAGATCTACGACACCCTCGGCCCGCTCGCCGAGTTCCGCGTCAAGCAGATCGTCGGCGAGTTCGAGCCGGCCCTGGCCGAGCTGGTGGCGCACCACCGCACCGGCCTGCCGCTCGCCCCTCGCTGATCTCCCCGGCCACGCGCCGCCTCCCTTTCGCACCGCGACCCCTTGACATGAGTGCAGTCGTAGATGTGACATTTAAACCGTCGATCGCAACCAAACCTGCATCATTGGCGGGTCGCGGGAGGACCATCATGAGATTGCCAAGGATCACCCGCGCGGCCACTGCGGCCCTGACCCTCACCACCGCCGTGGCCTGCGGTGGAACCGGCGGCGACCCGGCCGGAGCGGCCGGCGGAACAGCCCTGTCCGGCCGCCTACCCGAGGCCATCAAGGAGGCGGGCGTCATCCGATTCGCCGGGGATTCCCACCCGCCCTACCGGATCGTCGCCGACGACGGCAAGACCGTCACCGGCATCGACAAGGAGCTGCAGGACGCCCTCGGCAAGGTCCTGGGCGTCCGCACCGAGATCTCGATCGTCAACGGCCTGCCCGCCGCGCTGTCCGGCATGCTGGCCTCCCGCTACGACGCCTTCAACGGCCCCGTCAAGGACACCGCCGAGCGCGAGAAGCAGTTCGACGCCATCGTCTGGATGGTCAGCCGCACCTCGTACCTCATCCCCAAGTCCGGCTCCGCCGCCGTCGCAAGCTCCGCAGACCTGTGCGGCAAGCGCGTCGCCGGGACGGCGGGCAGCGTCGTGGAGGACCAGGCCAAGCGCCTCAGCGAGTGGTGCGCCCAGCAGGGCAAGGCCGCGCTGACCTTCATCGGCCTGGCCGACACCAACGGCACCATCCTGGCCGCCAAGTCGGGCCGCGCGGACGCCGCCGGCATGACCGAGAGCGCCGCGATCGACGCGATGGCCAAGGAGAAGGACGCCTTCACGTACGTGACGCAGACCGACGAGCAGGGGGCGGGCATCGACCAGCTCGCCCTGCTCGTGCCCAAGGCCGGCGGGCTGGGGCCGGTCATGCTGGAGGCGTTCAAGGAGATCTTCAAGAACGGCGAGTACCAGCGGATCGTGGACAAGTACGGCCTGAAGAACGTGGCCGTGGACGAGCCGAAGCTGAACACCGCGGCGGCCCAATGAGCAGGCCCGCCGACGTGAGCGGACTCGCCGATGTGCGCGGGCCTGCCGAGGTGGGCGGGCTCGCCGACGTGGCCGCCGCCCGCCCGCGGGTGCGCCCGCTGCGCTGGCTGGCCGGAGCCGTCCTGCTCGTGCTCGCCGCCCAGCTCGGCTGGTTCCTCCTCACCAACCCGCGCTTCGAGTGGCCGGTCGTCGCCGAGTACCTGCTCGACCCGCACATCCTCGCGGGGCTCGGCATGTCGCTGCTGCTCACCGTCATCGCCATGACACTGGGCAGCGGACTGGGCGTGCTGCTCGCGGCCGGGCGGCTCGGCGGATTCAAGCCGGTCGCCTGGGCGTGCGGCGTCTACGTGGCGGTGTTCCGCGGCATCCCGCCGCTGGTCCAGCTCATCTTCTGGTTCAACCTCGGCTACCTGCTGCCGCGCGTCTCGCTCGGCGTCCCGTTCGGGCCGACCTTCGCCTCGTGGCCGACCAACGCCGTGATCAGCTCCCTGACCGCCGCCGTACTCGGGCTCACGCTGCACGAGGCGGCGTACATGGCCGAGATCGTCAGGGCCGGGATCCTCGCCGTGGACGGCGGCCAGCGCGACGCGGCCCGCGCCATGGGCTTCACCACGCGCCAGAGCTTCCTGAAGGTCGTGCTGCCGCAGGCCATGCGGGTGATCATCCCGCCGACCGGCAGCCAGTTCATCAGCCTGCTCAAGGGCACCTCGCTGGTCAGCGTGATCGCCATGGCCGACCTGCTCTACTCCGTGCAGGTGATCTACAACAGGACCTACCAGATCGTGCCGCTGCTCATCGTCGCCTGCGCCTGGTACCTGGCCGTGGTGACCGTCCTGTCGCTCGGGCAGCGGCGCCTGGAGCGGCACTACGGAAGGGGGCAGCGATGAGCCCGGTGCTGCGCGTCCACGACGTGCGCAAGCGCTTCGGCGACCAGGCGGCGCTCGACGGGGTCACCCTGGACGTGCACGAGGGCGAGGTCGTCACGGTGATCGGCCCGTCGGGGTCGGGCAAGTCCACCCTGGTCCGCTGCGTCCACCAGCTCGAAGGCATCGACGGCGGCGCCCTGTACCTGGACGGCGAGCTGCTCGGCTACGAGCACCATCGCGGCCACCTGCGCCCCCTGCCGGACCGGCGGGTCGCGGCCCAGCGCGGCCGCATGGGCATGGTCTTCCAGCAGTTCAACCTGTTCGCGCACTGGAGCGTGCTGCGCAACCTCACCGAGGCGCAGGTCGCCGTGCACGGCCGCGCGCCCGAGCAGGCGCGCGAGGAGGCGCTGCGGCTGCTGGAGCGGGTGGGGCTGGCGGGCAAGGCGGAGGCCTACCCCCGGCAGTTGTCCGGCGGGCAGCAGCAGCGGGTCGCGATCGCCCGCGCCCTGGCCACCGAGCCGCAGATCATGCTGTTCGACGAGCCGACCAGCGCGCTGGACCCCGAGCTGGTGGACGAGGTGCTGAGCGTCGTCCGCGACCTGGCCGCAGGAGGCATGACCATGATCATTGTGACGCACGAGATGGCGTTCGCCCGAGAGGTGGCCGACCGCTGCGTCTTCATGGAGCACGGGCGCGTCGCCGAGACCGGCACGCCCGAGGAGATCTTCGACCGGCCCGGGTCACCGCGCCTGCGCGCGTTCCTGTCGCGGTTCTCGCAGGAGCGGCTGCTTGAGGAGGAGAACGCCCGATGATCACTGTGATGTCCGTCGGCGACCTGGTCGTGGACGAGCCGGACCCCGCCTCGTTCTTCGCCCCCGCCGCGCAGACCCTGCGGCGCGGCGACGTCGTGATCGGCCACGTGGAAGTGCCGCACAGCACCTCCACAGCCCAGGTCAGTACCGACGTCCCCGCGCCGCCCGCCGACCCGGCCGCGCTCACCGCCATCGCCGGGGCGGGCTTCCACGTCGTGACCCTCGCGGGCAACCACGTCTACGACGCCGGCGACCAGGGCGTGGCCGACACGATCAAGTACGCGGCCGAGGCTGGGCTGGTCACCACGGGCGCGGGCCTGACCCTGGACGAGGCCCGCAGGCCCGCCCTGGTCGAGCGCGGCGGGCTGCGCGTCGGCGTGCTCAGCTACAACTGCGTCGGCCCGCGCGAGTCGTGGGCCACCTCCCGCAAGCCCGGCTGCGCCTACCTCAAGGTCCTCACCCACTACGAGCTCGACCACGCCAGCCCCGGCGGCCCGCCCGCCGTCTACACCTTCGCCGACCCCGCCCACCTGGAGCGCATGGCCGCCGACGTCGAAGCGCTGGCGGTCGAGGCGGACGTCGTGCTGGTCTCGCTGCACAAGGGCGTCGGCCACACCCCTGCCGCGCTGGCCATGTACGAAAGGCCCGTCGCCCGCGCCGCGATCGACGCCGGCGCGCACGCCGTGTTCGCCCACCACGCGCACATCATGCGCGGCATCGAGCTGTACCGGGGCCGCCCGATCTACCACGGTCTGGGAAACTTCGTCACCGTCACCCACGCCCTGACGCCGGCGCTCGGCGACGCGGGGGAGCGGGCCGACTGGGCGCGCCGCCGCAAGGAGCTGTACGGTTTCGCCCCCGATCCCGGCATGCCGTTCTACCCTTTCCATCCCGAGAGCAGGAACACCGCCGTCGCCGTCTGCCGCTTCGACCGCGACGGGCTCGTCTCGGCCGGGTTCGTGCCGTGCTGGATCGACGACGCCGGCCGTCCCACACCGCTCGGCGACTGCGGGGAAGGGCGGCGGGTGGCCGCGTACATCGAGGACATCACCCGCCGGGCGGGCCTGGCGGCGGAGTTCGGCTGGGAGGGCGGCGAGGTGGTGCTGCGTGGCTGAGGGACCGCTGACCGGGCGCACGGTGATCGACCTGACGACCGCGCTGGCCGGGCCGTACGCCACGCTGCTGCTGGCGGGGCTCGGCGCCCGCGTCATCAAGGTGGAGAACCCGCTGACCGGCGGCGACAGCTCGCGCGGCAACTCGCCGTACGTCGGCGCGGACGGCCTCACCACGCTCCGCCGCGAGCCGGACGACATGTCGGTGTCGATGCTGCTGCGCGGACGCGGCAAGCACGGCGTCACCCTCAACCTCAAGCATCCGAAGGCCCGCGACCTGCTGGCGGGGCTGGTGCGCAACGCCGACGTCCTGGTCGACAACTACAGCGCGGGCGTCACGGAACGGCTCGGTATCGGCCACGACTGGGCGTCCGCGATCAACCCCCGCATCGTGTGCACCTCCATCAGCGGCTTCGGCGCGCAGGGCGGGCCCGGCTCGGGCAAGGCGATGGACACCATCGTTCAGGCGCTCAGCGGCGTGATGATGACCGCTGGCGCGCCCGGCGAGCCGCCCGTCCGGTTCGGACTGCCCGTCGGCGACCTGGTCGCGCCGCTCTACGCGGTGATCGGCACGCTGGCCGCCGTCCTCCAGGCCGACGCCACCGGACGCGGGCAGCACGTGGACGTCTCCATGCTGGGCGCGCTCACCTCGCTGGTCGCCTGCGAGCCGTTCGACGCCTACGAACGGCTCGGCCTGCCCGCCCGCACCGGCACCACCGTGCCCAGGCTGGCGCCGTTCGGCACGTTCCCGGCGGCGGACGGCTGGTTCGCGCTGTGCGGGCCGACCGACGCCTTCGCCCACGGCCTGTTCGCCGCCATGGACCGGCCGGGACTCGCCGGCGATCCGCGCTTCGCCACCCGCGACGCCCGCGTGGCGGGCGCCGACCGGCTGCACGCGATGGTCGCGGACTGGGCCGCCGACCGGCCGCTCGCCGAGGTCCTCGGCCTCCTCGCCCGGCACGGGGTGCCCGCGGCGGAGGTCCGCGACCCCGTCGCGGCCGTACGCGACCCGCTCGTGCTCGAACGGGCTGAGGTGGTGCCGCTGGAGCATCCGCGTCACGGGGACGTGGCGGGGCTGGTGGGGACCGGCGTGCCGATCCGCTTCTCGGCCGCCGAGGCCGCGCTCGACGGGCCCGCGCCTGGGCTGGGGGAGCACAATGCCGAGATCTACGGCGGGTTGCTCGGTTACACCGACGAGGAGCTGAAGGGGCTGGTCGAGGACGGGGTGATCTGACGTGGTCGCGGCCTTGGCGGCCCTTGAGGACGCCTTCGCCCGGTCCTCACGTGGGCAGGGCCCCATCGACGGCCCCGCCAGCGGCCCCGTGATCGGATACGTCGGCGCGGACGTGCCTGTCGAGCTGCTGACCGCCGCGGGGTTCCACGCCGTGCGCCTCACCGGCGACCCCGGCGCGGACTCCGTCCTGGGCGATCGTTACCTGGGCCGTGGCGTGGACCCCATGGCGCGCTCGATCCTCACCCGGCTCCTGAACGGCGCGTACGGCGAGCTCGACCGGGTCGTCGTCGGCCACGACTGCGAGGCGTCCCTGCGGCTGTTCTACGCGCTGCGCGAGCTGCGCCGCGTCGAGCCGGGCGCGGGCGTGCCCGAGCCGTACCTGGTGGACATCCTGCACCTGCCGCACCGCACCACCGCCCGCTACAACCACCGCCGGATCGGCGAGTTCGCCGCCCGGCTGGCCGCCTGGACCGGCCGCCCCCCAGCGCTCGCAGCCCCGGATCTCGCCGAACCGGACCTCGCTGCCTCGCGCCTCGCCGTCGCGATCGCGGCGCACGACGAGCGCCGCCGGCTGCTGGCGGCGGTGGCCGGGTTGCGCCGCAGCTCGCCCGCCCGGCTGACCGGCGCCCAGTTCCTGGCCGCGGCCAACGCCCCGCTTCCGCCGGCCGAGCACGTCAGGCTGCTGCGCGAGCTGCTCGCCCAGGCCGACGGGCTGCCGGAACGGCACGGGCGGCGGGTGTTCCTGAGCGGCTCCGACCACGACACGGCACACGTCTACCGGGCGATCGAGGCCGACGGCCACGTCATCGTCGGCGAGGACCACTCCTTCGGCGACCCCCAGGCCGAGCGGCTCGTCGGGGGCGGCGGCCTGGACGCGCTCGCCGAGCACTACCACGAGTACGGCCCCACCGCCCACCGCGCCACCACCGCCG
Organism: Nonomuraea sp. PA05; assembly: GCF_008086045.1. Classification (GTDB taxonomy): domain Bacteria; phylum Actinomycetota; class Actinomycetes; order Streptosporangiales; family Streptosporangiaceae; genus Nonomuraea; species Nonomuraea monospora. The sequence continues at coordinate 40,559 of NZ_VSEY01000032.1, forward strand.
AGCGCGCCGCCCACGCGGCCGTGGCGGCGCGCCGCTGCGGGGCCGAGCTGTTCGTCGCCTACGCCAGGACCGGTGACGACGCGCCCGCCTGGGACTTCCCGGCACAGCGGGCTGCGCTCGACATCCCCGCCGTGCTGCTCGACCGGCAGGACTACGGGCACGCCGACCTCGCCGCCCTGCACAAGGCCGATCTGGCCGCCCCGCGCGAGGAGGACGCATGAGCGGATGTCCCGGTCCGGCCAGGTCCCACGAGGAGGACGCATGAGCGGATGCCCCGGTCCGGCCAGGTCGCACGAGGAGGACGCATGAGCGGATGTCCCGGTCCGGCCAGGTCGCACGAGGAGGACGCATGAGCAGGCTGGCGAGCGCCGCCGAGGCGAGCAGGCACCAGCGCGAGTGGTTCGCCGGCCTGCGGGCGCGGGTGGCCGCGGGCGAGCCGCTGGCCGTGGTCAACGCCGATGTGCCGCACGAGATCTTCCGCGCCATGGACATCCCGTACGTGGTCAGCCAGTGGTGGGCGTCCATCGTGGCCGCCAAGCAGCAGTCGGGCCACTACCTGGACCTGCTGCGGCAGCGCGGCCTGCCCGACCACTCCGAGCAGTACAACGCGGTCACGCTCGCCTCCGCCTTCGACGACTCGGGGCAGGGCCCGTGGGGCGGCCTGCCGAAGCCGGACCTCGTGGTGGGCGACGCCTCAGGGGACGTCACCCGCAAGATCTTCGACCTCTGGGGCCGCGAGCCCGGCGTCACCTTCTACCCTCTCGAGAGCGCCGCCGAGAACGAGGTGCCGGCCAACTGGTGGGAGCTGATGCCGCACCGCTGGGAGGAGGCCATCGGCCCGGCCCGCCTCGACCTGCTCACCGCCGAGCTGGAAGGTCTAGTCAGGTTCCTGGAGACCACCACCGGCAGGCGGTTGCGCGAGTCGCGCTTCCGTGAGGTGATGGCGCTGGTCAACGAGCAGGAGGAGTGGAACAGGCGGACGCGCGACCTCATCGCCCGCACCCGGCCCGCCCCGATCTCCGTCGCCGACGGCATCCCCGCCGTCATGCTGCCGCAGTGGCACCGCGGCACGGAGTGGGCCCGTGACGCCGCCCGCCGCCTGCACGAGGAGGTACGCGAGCGGGTGGACGCGGGTCAGGCGGCCTGCCCGGGCGAGCGGGCCCGGCTGATGTGGATCGGCCGGGGCCTCTGGTACGACATGGGCTTCTACCAGCGCTTCCAGGACGAGTACGGCGCCGTCTTCGTCTGGTCGATGTACCTGGCCATCGCCGCGGACGGCTACATCCGCCACGGCGACGACCCGATGCGCGCGCTGGCCGCCCGCTTCGCCGCCTTCACCGACCAGCTCTACACGCCGCCCTGGTCCAGCGAGTGGTACGTGAAGGAGGCCAGGCTGCACGGCATCGACGGCGTGGTGCACCTCGTCTCCGACGATCCGCGCGGCAGCTACTTCACCGCGCGGGCGCTGGAGTCGGCGGGGTTCCCCGTCATCGAGATCGAGGCCGACAACGTCGACACCCGCACCTACAACGGCGGCGAGGTGGCGGAGCGCGTCGGCCGCTGGCTGGAGGACAGCGTCCTCAGGCGGGCGGGGTCGGCAGCCGGCTGAGGACGGTGTCTTCGGGCGGGCGGGGTCGGCAGCCGGCTGAGGACGGTGTCTTCGGGCGGGCGGGGTCGGCAGCCGGCTGAGGACGGTGTCGTCAGGCGGGCAGGATCAGCAGCCGGCCGGGCGGCACGCTGAGCCACACCTCCTGCTCCTCGCCCGCGCCGCCGCTGCCGGACCACAGGCGGCAGGCGAGGCCGCCGGCGTCGAGGTGGTGCTCGACGTGCGGGCCGGCGAACATGGAGACGCGCCGCCTGGCCCGCCACCGGTTGGGCTCATCCGGCTGGTCCGCGCTCATCCGGCCGTGCTCGGGCCGCCAGACCGCCACCGCGGCCGCGCCCTCCTCCAGCCCCGGCCCGGCGACGCCGGTCAACGGCCCGATGGCGCCGGTCAGCGGCCCGATGGCGCCGGTCAACGGCCCGATGGCGCCGGTCAACGGCCCGGCGTCGCCGGTCAGTGGCCCGTGCGGGGTGCGGAGCACGGCCCGCCCGTCCCGCATGGAAGCCACCTCGCCCGGGATCTCGTTGGCGATGCCGACGAAGTTCGCGACGTACCGGGTGGCGGGCCGGTCGTAGATCTCGCGGGGCGGCCCGAGCTGTTCCACCCGCCCGTCCCGCATGACGGCGATGCGGGTGGCGAGCTCCATCGCCTCGGTCTGGTCGTGGGTGACGTACACGGCGGCGAAGCCGAGCCTGCGCTGCATGGCGAGCAGTTCCACGCGCAGCCGTTCGCGTACCTTGGCGTCCACGTTGGACAGCGGCTCGTCGAACAGGATCAGCCCGTCCCCGGCGACCAGCGCCCGGGCCAGCGCCACCCGCTGCTGCTGGCCGCCGCTCAGCTCGCCGGGGTGCTGCCGGGCCAGCTCGGGGATGCCGACCAGCTCCAGCGCCTGCCCCACCTGGGCGGCGACCTCGCTCTTGGGCGGACGGCCGCCGCGCCGGCTGAGCAGCGGGTAGGCCACGTTGTCGAACACGGACAGGTGCGGCCACAGCGCGTACGACTGGAACATCATGCTCAGGCCCCGCCGCTCCGGCGGCACGTCCAGGCCGCGCGCGGCGTCGAAGACGGTCCGGCCGCCGATCTCCACCAGCCCCGCGTCAGGCCGTTCCAGACCGGCGATCGAGCGCAGCAGCGTGGTCTTGCCGCAGCCGCTCGGGCCCAGCAGCACCAGGATCTCGGCCGGCGCCACCTCCAGCGACACGCCGTCCACGGCCGCCGCGAGCGTGCGGTCGGCCCGCCGGAAGTGCTTGCGCACCCCGTCGAGCCGGACGGCGGACGTCGTGGTGGCCCGGCGGGGAAGAGTCTCCTGCATCGAAGTCCTCAGGGGTGGGTTCGGGAGAGGGGGGAGGCGCCGCGGCGCCGGGCGTACCAGGTGACGGGGAGCACGACCAGCGAGGTCGCCAGCGTCAGCAGGATCGAGATCGCGCCGAGCATGCCGTAGTCGCCGTTGGCGAACACCTCGAGGATGCGGAAGCCCACCACCTCGTTGCCGGTGCCGGCCAGGATCGCCGAGGCGCTGATGTCCCCGGCGATGGTGACGAACAGCAGCGCCCAGCCGGCCAGCAGGCCGGGCGCCATCAGGGGCGGCGTGATCCGGCGGAACGTGCGCGCCTGCCCGGCGCCGCTGATCCGGGAGGCGTCGGTGAGCTCGGGCGCGACCTGCCCGGCCGCGGCGTCGGAGGCGGTGGTGGCCTGCGGCATGTGCAGCGACACGTACGCCAGCATGAGGATCCACAGCGTGCCGCCCAGGTGGAACGGCGCCCCGCTGAACGCCAGCACGAACCCGACCGCGACGACCAGGTGCGACAGCGTCGGCGGGAACTTGATCGCCGCGTCCACCAGCATCCCCGACCTCCGCCCCGACCGCCTGACCAGCACCGACACCACGGCCGCCGCCAGCACGCCGATCGTCGCGCACAGCACGCCCAGCACGAGGCTGTTGATCAGCGCCTCCTGGGTGGCGGTGTCGGTGAGGGTGCGGACGACGGCGTCGAGGTTGAGCCGCGACCAGTTCACGGCGCCGCTCCAGAAGCCGGTCAGCGACACCAGCACCAGCGCGCCGAGCGGCAGCACCGAGGTCAGCGCCAGGTAGGCGACGACGGCCGCCCGCACGGGCGCGCGCCACCGGCCCAGCCGCAGCGGGCGGGCCCTGGCGCCCTTGCCGCCCAGGCCGGCGGTGCGGGAGCTGCGCAGCAACCGGGTCTGGGCGTACCAGACGAGGGTGACGACCAGCATGACGACGAGGTTCAGGCTGACCGCCACGCCGGTTTCCGGTGGGTAGGTGAACGACAGGAGCTGCACCACCCGTACCGACAGGATGTCCAGCCCGGCCTGGGGCGCGAGGATCGCCGGGATGGAGAACAGCCCGAAGCCGGTCCACACCACGAGCAGCGCGGCGGCGCCCAGGCTGGGCCGTACGGCGGGCAGCGAGACCCGGCACAGGGTGCGCCACGGGCCGGCGCCGCTCACCCGCGACTGCTCCTCCAGGGCGGCGTCGGTGTTCCGCAGCCCCGCCGAGACGATCATGAAGACGTAAGGGACCTGGTAGATGGTGTAGACGAAGATCAGGCCGTACCAGGAGTGGACGTCGACGGGACCTGGGCCGCCCAGGGCGCGCAGGAGCTGGTTGAGATAGCCGGAACGCTCCGAGCCGAGCAGCGACCAGCCGATCGCGCCCGCGATCGGCGGCAGCAGGAACGGCACCAGCGGCACCACGTCGGTGAGCAGTCCCATACGGGCGTCGGTCCGCTCGTTCACCCAGGCCAGGGCCGAGCCGATCACCATCGCCGCCAGCCCGCTGCCGCCCACCACCACCGCGGTGTGCCAGAGCAGGGTGGTCAACTCCGGCTGCGCGAGTGTCTCGCGGATCGGCGTGAGGTCGATCCGGCCGCCGGTGAAGAACGGCCGGACCACGACCAGGGCGAGCGGGTAGACCGCCAGCGCGCCCAGCGCCAGGGCCAGCAGCATGCCCGCGACCTGGAAGGGCGTGACCCTCACGTGAGGCCCAGCAGGGTGTTGATGCGTTCGGCGGGCGTGCCGGACAGGTCGCGGTTGAAGGCGTAGCGGGCCGGCAGCGTGGCGGGGTCGAGCGGCGAGCCGGAGCCGGGCACCGCGTTGAGCTTCTTGTTGCCCTCCGCGCTCATGAGGTAGTGCACGAACAACCGCGCCGCGTTCGGATGGGCGGCCTTGGCCGCCAGGCCGGGCACGATCTCGGGGCCGGTCGAGGCGGGCGGCTGCACGTAGCCGACGGGCGCGCCCTTGCCCTTGAGGTCGTCGGCGATGGACTGCACGGCGGGCATGACGATGGCCGCCTCACCCGCCGCGAGCTGCTGCGTCGCCGGCGCGGCCCCGGGGGCCACCACCGGCTGCTGCGCCTTGAGCCTGGTGAGGTACTCCTCGCCGTACTCCTTGATGATGAGGTTCCAGAACGGGGTGTACGCGGCGGACGTCCGCGGATCCACCAGAATGATCTTGCCCTTCCACTTCGGGTCGAGGATGTCCTGCCAGTCCTGGACGGCGTCCGTGCCCTGTTGCGTGTTGACGGCGATGCCGGTCGGCTGGATCTGGATCACCGCGGTGCCCGCGCCGGGCAGCAGGTAATCGCCGGAGAAGCGGCCGGGGTAGCCGGGGATGTCCGCGTCGGCGAGCTTGACCGTCCAGCCCTTGGCCAGCGCCTGCGGCACGAACGGCGTGTAGGAGCCGACGAACAGGTCGGCGGCGGGCTTGCCGCTCTCCGCCTCGGCGGCGAAGCGCTGGGCAAGGTCGCTGGAGGTCAGCCGGATGAACTTGACCTTGATGCCGTACTCGCGCGCGAAGTCGTCCGAGACGGCCTTGGCGATGTTCTCCGCCGGGACGCTGTACCAGACCAGCTCACCCTCCTTCTGCGCCGCCTCGATGAGCGAGCGCAGAGCCGGAGGGGCGTCGGCGGGGGCGGCCGGGCCGCCGCCCGCCTCCCCTGAGCCGCAGCCGGCGGCGAGCAGCAGGGCCGCGCAGCCGGCGGCGGCCGCGGACCGGAACCGAGAGATCATGATTCCTCCGTTCGGACGATCAGGGCGTCGCCGTCCGGATCGAAGCGCGTGGTGAGACCCTGGTCCTCGCCGACCTCCCGGAGGTAGGCGGCGACCTCGGCGAAGCGGGCGTCATCCGGCTCCAGGAACTCGGGCCGGGACGAGCGGTCGATGTAGGCGGGCAGGATCGCGACCTCGCCGATGCCGTCCCGGGAGATCCGGCAGCGCACCGCGACCGTCTTGCGCGAGTCGTGCGGGAAGTTGTACGTGCTGCCGAGGTCGGGCTCCCACCCCGGATGCAGTCTCAGCAGCTCACGGAAGCCCTTGCTGGCCGCGTGCTCGGCGGTCATCGGCAGGTCCATGGCGAAGTTGCCGAGGCTGTAGAAGATCGCCTTGCCCCGGTGGACCTCGACGCCCTTCAGGATGTGGGCGTGGTGGCCGAGGATGAGGTCCGCGCCCGCGTCGATCGCCGCGTGCGCCACGTCGCGCTGGTAGTCGGCCAGCACCGCGGGCACGAAGTGGATGCCCCAGTGCAGGCTGACGATCACCACGTCGGCCCTCTCCCGCGCGCGCCCGACATCCTCGACGAGCGCGGCCAGGTCGTCGCGGTGCGGGTAGGTGAGGATCCGGCACGGGGTTCCGGGCTGGTCGGGCTCGGTGGGCTCGTACACGGTGTGGGCGCGCATCGGCGCGCAGCCCGGCCGCCGCTCGGTCGCCCAGTAGTCGGCGGGCAGGATGCTGCAGTACGCCAGGAACGCGATTTTTGTCCCGGCCCGCTCGACGACGCGTGGCTCGCGGGCCGCGGCGATGTCCTGGCCGACGCCGAGCACGGTGATGTCCTGGCCGGTCAGAGCGTCGATGGTGTCGAAGAAGCCGTCGGCGCCCCAGTCCATGCAGTGGTTGCCGGCCCAGGACACCACGTCGAACCCGGCCCGCCGCAGCGACCCGGCGGTGGCGGGGGCCGCGCGGGCCGTGTGCCGGACCTGGGGCAGGCGGCTGCCGCGGTCGGTGAGGTTCATCTCGAGCTGGCAGAAGGCCAGGTCGCCGCCGCTGAGCGTGGGGCCGGTCCTGGTGAACAGGGTGTCGGGGTCGGGGCGTTCCGGGCCGACGTCGCCGACGGCGTACAGGGTGAGCTCGTCGTTCATGCCTTCCTCCTCGTCGCTTCGAGCACCGCCGCGACCGGGCCGCCGTCCGCGAGTGCCCGCACGGCGTCTCGTACGGCGCGGGCGGCGCGATCGCCGATGACCCCGCCGGCCAGGCCCAGGAACTTGGCCTCGACCTCCTCGCCCGGCATCGGCGCGCCGGGGCTGCCGGGGGCCTCGGCCAGCCGGGCGGGCTCGCGGCCGTCGCGCAGCCGTACCCGCACCCTGGCCAGCAGACGCGCGGGGAAGGCGGCCTCGGCCTCGGCGTCGTGCTCCAGCCGGACGCGTCCGGCCAGCGCCGAGACCTCCGGCAGGTCGAACCCGGCGGCCTCCAGCCGGGCGTAGTGCTCGGGGCCGTTGCCGCCGAGCACGAGGTGCATGGCCACCGCGTGCCGGGCGCTGAACTGGGCCTCGGTCATGTCGCGCGGATCCGCGCCGGCCGCGCCGACGTGCGCGCGGGTGGCGTCGTCCACCCCGACGACGACCTCCTCGATCTCCCGCGGATCCGGCAGCTCGGCACGCAGCTCGGCCAGTGCCTGGAGCGGCGCCTGGATGCCCGCGCAGACGCAGTACCGCTTGAGCGCGAGCCCGTGCAGCTCCCACCGCTCGCCGAGCCCGTCCGTCAGCGCGGCCGGGCGGGCGTGGGCGGCGAACGCGCGCAGCAGGCCGCGCGGTCCCTCCACGGCGGTGCGCGGCCCGGTGAACCCGTCCCCTGCCAGGGTCGCCGAGCGGATGCCGGCCATCGCGGCCAGGCCCGCGTGCAGGCGCTTGACCTCGCCGCCCGAGCGCGTGTACTCGGTCACGCCGCCCGCCTGGCTGGCCGCCAGCCCGTACGCCGACGCGGTCGTGCCGGGATCCAGCCCGCGCAGGCGGCAGGCCACCGCCGCCGCGCCGAAGACGCCGTGCACGCCGGTGACGTGGAAGCCCCGGTCGGAGGTGAGGGAGGGCGTCGTGGCCAGCCCGAACCGCACCACCGTCTCGAAGCCCGCGGCGGCGGCGGCCAGCGCCTCGCGGCCGTCCGCGCCGAGCTCCTCGCCGACGGCCAGCACGGCGGGGACGACGACGCAGCCCGGGTGGGCCAGCGCGGGCAGGGCGTAGTCGTCGATCTCGAAGCCGTGCCCGGCTGTGGCGTTGGCCAGCGCCGCCCACTCGGGACGGGCGGTCGCGCCGGTGCCGTACACGGTGCACGGACCCGGCGCGGTCTCGCGCAGCGCGTACCGGCGGACCACGGCGTTCCAGGGCTTCGCCGAGCCGGCCAGCCCGGCGCCGACCGCGTCCAGGAGGTGCCAGGTGATCCGCTCCACCACCTCCGGCGGCAGATCGGCGAAGGCCAGCCCCGAGGCGAATCCGGCCAGCCCGGCGGTGGCCCCGCTCATGCGGCCCCGCTCATGTGGTGCCGCCGGTGAGCGGGAGGTGACAGGCCGCCTGGTGGTCGTCGCCGGTGAGCGGGAAGTGGCAGGCCGCCTGATGGTCGTCGCCGACGTCGCGCAGCGGCGGCGTCCGCTCCGCGCACACCGGCTGTGCCAGCGGGCAGCGGGTGCGGAAGCGGCAGCCGGACGGCGGGTCCAGCGGCGAGGGCACCTCGCCCGTCAGCGGCGGCCCCGGCGGCGGGGCGTCCGGGTCGGGCACGGGCACGGCGTCCAGCAGGGCGCGCGTGTAGGGGTGGGCGGGCCTGGCGTACACCGCCGAGACCTCGCCGATCTCCACGATCCGGCCCAGGTACATGACCGCGACCCGATCGCTCACGTTGCGCACCACGCCGAGATCGTGCGAGATGAACAGCAGCGACAGGCCGTGCCTGTCCTTGACGTCCCGCAGCAGGTTGAGGACCTGCGCCTGCACGGAGACGTCCAGCGAGGCGACCGGCTCGTCGCAGATCAGCAGCTCCGGCCCCAGCACCAGCGCACGGGCGATGGCGATGCGCTGGCACTGCCCGCCGGAGAACTCGTGCGCCCGCCGTCCGCCCACCGCCGCCGGGTCGAGGCCCACCTCGGCCAGGGCGGCGTCCACCCTCTCGCCGGCCGCCCGGCGATCCTGGCCGGCGATGACCAGCCCTTCGGCCACCAGGTCACGGACCTTGCGGCCGGGGTTCAGCGCGGAGCGGGGATCCTGCCAGACGATCTGCAGCCGGCCGCGCAGCTCACGCAGGCGACGACGGGACAAGGTGGTCAGCTCCGTCCCGCCGAAGCGGACGCTGCCCTCGTCGGGCGGCGGCAGTTGCAGGACCGCCCGGCCCGTCGTGGACTTGCCGCAGCCCGACTCGCCCACCAGCCCGAGCGTCTGCCCGCGCCGCAGCGTGAATCCGACCCCGGACACCGCCTCGACCGTGCCGCCGGGCACGCGGAACCGCTTGACCAGGTTCTCCACCCGCAGCAGAGCCGTCATGGGGACTCCTCTCCTTCCCGCCGCGCGCCGGCGGTGATCTCGGCCCCGCCGGCCGGGCGCAGGCAGGCGTGCGCGTGCCCTTCCCCCGCGAGAGGGGGAGGCCCGGCCTCGCAGGCGGGGACGGCGGCGGGGCAGCGGGGCGCGAAGGCGCAGCCCGCCGGTGCGGCCGCGAGGTCCGGCGGCGCGCCGGGGATCGTCCGCAGGCGGGCGTGCGGCAAGGTGTCCATGCGGGGGATGGCCCCGAGCAGCGCCTCGGTGTAGCGGTGGCGGGGGTGGGCGAACACCTCGCGGGTGGGGCCGTGCTCGACGACGCGGCCGGCGTACATGACGGCTGTCTCGTCGGCGCGGCCGGCGATCACGCCGAGGTCGTGGCTGACCAGGATCAGCGCCATGCCCCGCTCCGCCGCCAGGCGGGCCAGCAGGTCGAGGATCTGCCGCTGCACGGTCACGTCCAGGGCGGTGGTGGCCTCGTCGGCGATCAGCAGGGCGGGGTCGCAGGACAGTGCCATGGCGATGGTGATCCGCTGGCGCAGCCCGCCGGAGAACTGGTGCGGATAGTGTTTCAGCCGCCGTCCCGGATCGGGCACGCCGACCTGTTCCAGCAGCTCGGCCGCGCGATCGCGGGCAGCCGTGCGGGACAGGCCGCGGTGGTGGCGTACGGCCTCGCCGATCTGCCGGCCGACGGGCACCACCGGGTTGAGCGCGGACATGGGGTCCTGGAAGACCATGCCGGTGTGCCGTCCGACGAACGCGCGCCGCGCCTCCGGCGGCATGGCCGTCAGCTCGGCGCCCGCCAGGGCGACGGAACCGGATATCTCCGCTTCCGGCGCGCAGGCGCCGACCAGCGCGCGGACCAGGGTGGACTTGCCGCAGCCCGACTCGCCGACCAGCCCGAGCACCCGTCCGCCGGGGAGGGTGAGCGAGACGCCGTCCACGGCCCGCACGACGCCGCGCTCGCCGGGGAAGTGGCAGCGCAGGTCGCGTACCTGGAGGAGAGGTGGCGTCATGACACCTCACCCGCCCACGCGCGCAGCCGCTCGCCGGCGGTGTTGAACGCCAGCACGGTGAGGAACATGGCCGCGCACGGCACCAGCACGAGCTGGGGCGCGACGGCCAGGAAGTCCTTGCCGGCCGCGATCATCGCGCCCCAGCTCGGGGCAGGTGGCGGGATGCCCACGCCGAGAAAGCTCAACGCCCCCTCCATCATGATCATCATGGCGGCCGTCACGACGGCGTACGAGGCCACCGGGGCCACGCAACCGGGCAGCAGCTCGCGGAACAGCAGCCGGCCGTGCCCGGCGCCGAGCGCCTGGGCCGCCACGAAGTACTCCCGGCTGAGCCGCGACAGCGCCGCCGCCTTGGCCAGCCGGGCGAACGGCGGCACGAACAGCAGGCCGAGGCTCACCACGAGCGTCCCCACACCCGGGCGCACGACCGCGGCCAGGGCGAGCAGGAGCAGCAGCGGAGGGAAGGCGAGGATCGCGTCGAGCAGGACGCCGATGGCCGACTCCGCGACCCCGCGCAGGTAGGCCGCCAGCACCCCGAGCAGGCCGCCCGCCACGGCGGCCAGCAAGGTCGCCCCGAGGCTGACGGCGAGCGAGATGCGCGCCCCGTACACGAGCCTGGACAGCACCGACCGCCCGATGCCGTCGGTGCCGAGCACCTCGGGGAAGGCGGCGAACGGGGGCAGGTTCGGCCCGCCCACCGGCGCGTCCGGCGCGACGAGCGGCAGGAGGCCCGCGCCGAGCGCGAGCAGCGAGAGCAGCGCGAGCCAGCTCGCGGCCGCCCACGTGGCGAGGCGCGGACGGCGACGGACGGCGACGCGGATGGCGGTGGCGGCCGTCATCGTGATCGTGTCCTCGGGTCGAGCACCGTGTAGCCGACGTCGACCAGGGCGTTCACCAGCACGTACGTGATGGCGACCAGCACCACCAGCCCTTGGATGACCGGGATGTCCTTGGCCGGGATGGACTGCAGCGCGAGCCCGCCCAGCCCCGGCAGCGCGAACAGGCTCTCCACGACCACCGAGCCCGCCAGCAGCCGGCCGAACACCACGGCCGCCATCGTCACCAGCGGCAGCGCCGACGGCCGCAGCACGTGCCGGAACAGGATGTAGCGGCGGGGCAGCCCGCGGGTGGCCGCCGTACGGACGAAGTCCTCCCGCAGCGTGGCCGCGACGTCGCCGCGCAGCAGGCGCAGCAGCGCGGGCGTCTCGCCCACGGCCAGGGCCACCGCGGGCAGGAGCGCGTAGTGCAGGTTCGCCGCGATCCCGTCCGACGGCGGCGCCCATCCCGACACCGGGAACCAGCCGGTGGTCAGGGCCAGCAGGTAGATGAGCACCACGCCGGCCACGAACACCGGGATCGACATCAGCGCCGAGGCCGCCGCCGTGACCGCCCGGTCCAGCGCGCCGCCGACCCGCGAGCCCGTCCGGACGCCGAGCGGGATGGCGATCAGCAGGGAGATCCCCACCGCCAGCAGGGCGATCTCCAGCGTGACGGGCAGCCGTTCGAGGATCGTGGCCAGCACGGGCTGGTCCGACTGGATGGACCGGCCGAGGTCGCCGGTCAGCAGGCCGCCCAGCCAGTCCAGGTAGCGCTCGGGAAAGGGCCGGTCGAAGCCGTACGCGGCATCGAGCTCCGCGATCTGCTCAGGCGTGGCGGACGGGCCGAGGATCGCGACGGCGGGGGAGCCAGGGATGAGCTCGACCAGTGCCGCCGCGGCCAGGGTGACCAGCAGGAGCACCGCGACCAGGTGGGCGGCCCGCCGCGCGGCCCGGCCCAGCCGGGCGCGCGGCCCGCCTGCTCGCGCTGCCGCGAGGGTGCCGACGGCCATGCCTCAGCTCCCGCCCAGCCCGAGCCGGTCGTAGAGCAGCGCGCCGTCACCCTGCAGCGTCAGCCCGGTCAGCTTGGCGCTGTGCACGGTGTAGGCGATCTGCGACCGGTACGGCAGCACCGGCAGGTCGGTCATGACCAGCCGTTCCACGGTGGTGTACGCCTCGCGCCGGGTGGCTTCGTCGGCGCTGTCGCGGCCCTGGTCCAGGGCGGCGTCCACCTCGTCGTTGGCGTAGCCCATGTAGTTGGTCTGGCCGCCGCTGTGCAGCAGCTTGTACAGGTTCGGCTCGGGGTCGGCGACCGGCACGATCTGCGCCGACAGCGCGAAGTCGCGGTTGGTGAACACCTTGCGGTCCAGCGCGGCGTTGTCGAGCACCTCGATCTCCACCTTGATGTTCCTGAGCGTGCTGAGGCGGCTTTGCAGGTACTCGGCGGTGCGGCGGAAGAACCCGCTCGCGGGCATGGAGACGGTGAAGCTCAGCGGCTCGCCGGCGGCGGCGAGCTCGTCGAGCAGCCGCTGCGCCTCGGCCACGTTCTGGGCGGGCAGGACGCTCGCGGCGGGGCGGAACGGCGAGGAGGCGCCGTAGAGACTGCCGGGCGTCGTGGAGCCGGGGTCGACGATCTGCGCCATCTCCTTGGTGTTCAGGGCCAGGACCACTGCCTTGCGAGCCTTGGCGTCGTCGAAGGGGGCACGCGCCGTGTTGAAGATCAGCATCGGGCCGCCGCCCGCGGCGGCCTGCGTGACCTGCAGTCCGGAGCCTTTCGCGCGCTGGACGAAGGACAGGTCGGAGCCGGGGACGGCCGCCTGGGCCTGCCCGCTGGCCACGGCGTTGATCCGCTGCGCCGGGTCGGCGATCACCTTGAAGGTCAGGGTGTCCAGCAGCGGGGCGCCCTGCTGGTGGTAGGAGGGGTTGCGGGTCAGCGTCATGTGGTCGTCGCGGACCCATTCCCTCAGCATGAACGGGCCCGCGCCGACCGGCCGCTGGGCGAACGCGGCGGCGTCCTTCCTGATCGCGGCCGGTGAGCCGACGAACGCCAGGCTCGTGGCGACGACGTGGTCGAAGCCGAGGTTGCCCCTGGCCAGCTCGATGACCAGGGTCCGCTCGTCGCTCGCCCGGAACGTGGCGCCCTTGACCAGCGGGGCCAGCGGCGAGCGGGTCTTCGGGTCGGCGATGCGGTCGTAGTTGAACTTGACCGCCTCGGCGTCCAGTGGCGTGCCGTCGCTGAACTTCAGGCCGGCACGGAGCTTCATCGTCCACACCTTGCCGTCCTCGGCGGCCGTCAGGCTCTCGCCGAGGCCGGGGCTCACCTCGCCGGTGCTCGCATCCGACCAGAACAGCAGGCCGAAGATGGCCGACAGGCGGTTGGCGTCCCCTGATGGGGTGAGGTTGAACAACTGGGCGGGGTCGAGCCCGCGGACCGCTTCGACGCCCAGGACGACGGTGGCGGTTCCACCCTTGCCGGGCGCCGGTTGAGCGGCCTGCTGGGTCTGGGCGCCTGGGGAGCAGGCGGCGGACAAGAAGATCAATGCGCTGGCGGCGGCCGTCAGTCGATGTGGCACTGGGCACCCCAAGAGAGAGGTCTGGGGGACGGCGGCCCTGCTCGGCAGGCGGGCCGCGCCCGGAGGATTTTCATATGTGTAACACAAAGCACATCGAGCGTAAATAGATGTGCCACATAAAGGGGGGTGCTGCCTCCTGGGATCCGGTGTCGAGTCGTTCGGCGGGGTGGTGCGGCCGCGCGGGGTGGTGTCCTCCGTGGGAGAGACGCTGCGTGAGATGATCGCGATCAGTGTTGATCAGCAGGGGCGACAACGCCCGTTCTGCCAAACGTCGAGCCTCCACCGCGGGTTGCGTTCCGAGGGCGGCCGGAAACCATATACTTCCGTCGGTGAACGCGAGGCTCGAGACAGTGCACATGCCGCGCCTCCAGGCGGGTGCGCACCCCCAGCATCTGCTGGCCACGCTGCTCGGCGACTACGACTTCGCCGAGCGGAGCCCCATCCCGTCCGCGGCCATCGTGCACCTGCTCGCCGAGTTCGGCATCACGGCCGCCAGCGCGCGCAGCACGCTGAGCAGGCTCGCCAGGCGCGGCCTGATCGAGCCGGTACGCGAAGGCCGCCGGACGTCCTATCGCCTGACCGACAAGGCGGGCCAGGTGCACGACCAGCGGATCCGCCACTTCCTCGCCTTCGGCGCCGCTCCCGTGCCGGACACCGGGAAATGGACCGTCGTGGCGTTCTCCGTGCCGGAGTCGCAGCGCGACCAGCGACGCGTCCTCCGCGTGCGGTTGCAGGAGATCGGCATGGCGACCCTGTTCGACGGCGTGCTCATCGCGCCGGGCGACCGCCGTGACGTGGCCGCGCGGGTCCTGGCGGAGCTGTCCGTCGGTACGGCGGCGGCGCTGATGCTCGTCACCTTCGACTCCGCCCTGTTCGGCGGCCGGGATCCGCTCGCCGCCTACGACCTGGACGGTCTGCGCGCCCGATACGACGACTTCATCGTCGGCTACACGCCCTTGCTGGAGCGGGTCCGCGCGGGAGCCGTGGGGATCTCCGAGGCGCTGGTCGCGCGGACGAAGGTGATGGACGCGTGGCGGATCTTCCCCGACACCGACCCGGCGCTGCCCACCGTTCTGCTCCCGCCCGACTGGCCGCTGCCTGCCGCCCGCGGTCTCTTCCTGGCCATCCACGACAACCTCGGCTCGCTCGCCGAGATCCGCGTGCGCAACCTGCTCGAGAAGTACATCGGTGCCCGGGCGGCGGAGATCCGTGCGTACCGGTCGGATCAGTACCTGACGGACGATCGAGCCGGCGCCGCTCCGGATCAGGAGCTTGCTTGACGTCGGCGGCCCGCCTCCCGGTGACCGGCGAAGCCCATCTGGCCGGATGCCTCGACCGGTCTCAGTCGAGTGGCCATAGCTGACGACCTTTGGCCAGGACACGTCCGAGGACTGATCGGGCCTGGACGAGATTGCCGTCGACGTTACCGACCGCCTTGTTGCGCCGGCCGATCTGGACCAGGTTCTTGGCATTTCCGACGAAGGTCGCGCCTTCCACCATCACTGCCGTGCCGGACACGTGACCCACGAGGGTTCCGCCCCGGATGACGACATCACCGTCCACGTCGCCGTGCCTGACCTCGTCCGGACCGATGACCTGCACCTCTGCCTGCCCGGCGGGTGCGATCTCGCCGGCGCCGTCGTTGTGCAGGCGCCGGATGTAGAGGCCGGTCGCGGCCAGGCCCAAGGCGCAGGCGAGACCGGCGGCGACTGCGGGGACGGTCTGGTCGCAGTCCTGGATGATCCACGTGTTCGCGGGCTTGGGCGGGTCGGGCTGCTGACGCTGCTCGTAGGTGACGGTGCCGCAGCCGGCCGCCGCGGGGGGAGCGCTGAGCAGCAGGAACCACATCGCTCCCACCACGGTGAGCAGGCCTTGCGCCAGCAGCCGCCGCGTACGCTCGTGCATCACGATCCTTTGAGACTGATGGTGGAGGTGGACGGGACCGCGCCCGGCCATTACGCGCCGTTCCCGGCGAGAACGGCCTTGATCGCCTGGACGCGCGCCCGCGACGACGCCTCGTCCGGCGCGGACGGGTCGGCCTCGCCACGCAGGCGATGCCAGTGTTCCGTCGCGAGTTCGAGTTGCGCCGCGTGCAAGCGCGCCAGGCGCAGGTAGGCGGCGATGCCGTGGCGCAGGTTCGCCCCGGCGCGCAGCGCGTCGACCTTGAGCCGGAAGCGCCGGGCAGGTGAGAGCAGCACTGCCGCTTCCGGCTCGGTGATCGCGTCGCGGGAGGCGTCCGGCAGATTGGCCAGCGCCACGCGCAGGCCCGCTGCCTCGCTGCGCAGTCCACGGCGCACAAGGAGCACGTACAGGACGACCAGCGGGCCCTGGAACAGCAGCAACTGGGCGGGCATCAGCACCAGGACGTTGACCGTGTCACCGATGGTGAACCACTTGTGGGACTCCTTGGTGATGTAGTCCAGCATGGCGTTGTTGCAGAAGTGCGCGCCGGCCGCCGTGCAGAAGCCCAGGGCGATCGTGGTGATCTGCTGCGGACGGCTGTGCAGTTGCCTGGCGATGCCGAAGGCCGCGCCGGTGATGGCGGTGAACGCCGTGTGCGCGGCCATGAGCCCGGCGACCTGCCGGGCCCAGAAGTGAAAGCCGGCGCCCGACCCGTCCATGGCGGCCATGTACGTGACGCTCTCGACGAAGTTGAAGCCGAGCCCGGTCGCGGCGCCGATGACGACGCCGGAGACGACGGAGTGAAAGTGCCGCCGATAGAGCAGGAAGAGGATCGCCACGCCTGCCCCCTTGCCGAGTTCCTCGAAGAATCCCGAGATCATGGGCAGGCCGATGTCCTTCAGCCGCGTCGCGTCCAGAATGTTGTCCGGGAGCGGGAAATGCAGGGTCGAGAAGGACCTCCACCACTCGTTCATGGTCAAGCCGAAGCCGGCGGCGACGACCGCTCCCCACCCCAGGGCGGTCAGCAGCAACGGCACGGGCACCCGCCGGAAGCGCTGCATGCAGTGCACCAGCCACAAGGCGTACACGGTCGTCGGCAGGCACACGAGAAAGGCCAGCGTGTGCGCGCCGGGCCAGACGATCAGGTCGAGAATGGACTGGACTTTCAAGGCAGGCAGCGAAAGCAGCGTGATCACGAGGGCCCTGCGGTATCGCCGCGCCACCCGCTCACGACGGTCCGGCGATGCGCGCCCGGAATTCGCGTACCGCAGATGCCCCCAGGCAGCGCCCGACAGCCCCGCCAGCAGCGCCCAGCCCGGCAGGTACTGCCAATAGACGAGCGAGGCGAGGAAGTTCGAGACCTTCGTCAGCTCCGGAATGCCTGCTTCCGCCACGTCGATCTGCGGAGGACGGACCTGGCTGAGCACCATGGTCAGCGCGACCAACGCATGCAGTGACAGCAGGACGAGCAGCGCCAGGCGCTGCCGCCGGCAGGCCGGCAGAAGGTGAACGTGCGGTTGCCTGGTCATGGTCACCTGTCGCGCAGCGCGGGAGGACGGGGAGGGGGCGGGGGAGTGGGCCAGGCTCTGGAGTACGGCGATCTGGGCGGCTCCTGCCCGGAACCGGCGTGGAAGGGGGCGGCCGTCGGCCTGCCGCTCTCCGGCGCGGGCAAGGACGGACGGCCCGGCAAGGCAGGCAGATCGTCCAGCGTGGTGCGCCGGTCGACCACGCAGCTCACGACGAGCCCGAGCGTGAGCAGGCAGCCCCCGGCGATCGACGTGAAGGCCCGGAAGAGGCGCAGGTGCGGCTGGGACTCGAAACCGGCAGGCTCCGGCAGCCTGCGTGGCGCGCGGGCCTGCTCGGATCGAGGGCCGCGGGGGCCGTCCGTGCGCGGCTTTCGAGCGCGCCTGAATCTTTGCGGTCTGTTCGCGTAGAGGAAGACCCCGATCGCTACGATGACAAGCGCCATCATGATTCGGCCTGTTGCCGCCACCAGAAGTGACAACGCCGGGTCTTCGCCATCGCCTGTGGCGGGTGGCTGCACGAAGAACTCGCCGACCGGCTCGATGTCGCTCACATGGCAAGTTCCCCCGCCGGGAATGCTGAGCGCGAGGTTTTCGGCATGTAGCCGATATGTGCCGGGGACGGCTTTCCAGCTACCGTCATTCAGGTTGCCGGAACCATTCAAGAAAGCGCGATCGCCCGCCGCCATCCCCTGGACGGGAACCACCAATGAGGCCGTTGCGGCTGCCGTGCGATTGTCATAATCCTCGAACTGCTCGCCGGGCCGCAAGGAGAACGTGACACTGCCGGATACCTGAGCGGGGATGCTCTGGACGCCGGTTCCGCCGCCGCCACCCAGCTCAAGTCGCACCTGAAACGGTGTGGTACCGGGTGTGCCGGCCAGGACGATCGAGGGCGATTGCACGGCCAGTTGTCCTGTTCCGCCCATTTCGCAGGTGATTGCGGCTGGTCCGGAGTGTGCGTAACCCATGGCGAGGACGCCCGGGGCGGTAAGGAGCCCAAGAGCGCCGATCCCGAAGAGGGCGTTTCGCATGGATTCACTTTCGACAGTCGTCCGACGCTATTTCATGCGAGGATATCCCGGCCGCAGGGGAAACTCGCCGGGAATTTCGGCGGGCAGTTCCTGTTCGAGAACTTATGTCCGTTAATTAACGTAAATCCCGGGGTGATCTCGCGCCCTCCGCGACGTCGCTGAGCAGCAGCCGCAGACTGGCCCTGGCCCCGGCCGCGGACGTGGGCCAGCCGGTGTGGCGCGGTGCCTGGTCGGCGTGCACGCCTGGCCGTCACCGGAGCGACCGCCCGGGAGATCGCCGCCCAGTTTTCCTGAGCCCCGCGCCGAGCTTGTCCGGCTGCCGGATCCGGCCTGAGGGCGGGTCACACCCGGCGGTAGATGATCGGCTGCGCGGCGATGCCGTTGGCCTTGAAGTTGGCCAGCACGAAACTGCGGAACGTCGGCCGGAAGAGCAGGCCGGGAAGGAAGGTCCGCAGGTTCGGCCAGCTCGCGTGGTTGATGATGCCGTAGTCGCCGGGCTCGCCCTCCAGCGGACGCATCAGCGCGGAGTCGGGCAGGGCGGTCTTGGCCTGGAACCACCCGGCGGTGTACTCCCACACCTTGAGCAGCCGCTCGCGGTCGTCGGCGTAGAAGTAGTTGAACAGGAAGGCGCCATCCCGGGTGTGGTCCACGTCGCCGAGCCGGGCGGCGTTGTCCGCGACGATCTCATGGGTGCGGCGGGCGGCCGTACGCAGCGTCTCGGCGAGTTCCTTGCAGGCGGGACTCTCGCGCAGCTCCAGGGCGGCCGTCACACTCGCGGCGCGGATCAGCACCACGACGTCGTAGCGCGCCGGCTGGAGCCCCCGGGCGGTCAGCAGCTCATCGCCTTCGCCGGGCGGGCGCAGGATCGCGCGGAACACGTTCGCCTCGCAGGCCTCGACCGTCGAAGCCAGAGCCTTCAGCCGAGTGGCCAACTGGGTGGGAGCGGTCGCGAAGGGGCCGCGCCAGCCGCCGACCTCGCCGGCCAGCATGAGGAATCCGTCGTCGGACGGAGGCACCAGGCGTGCCCCGACCGCCAGATGATCGTTGATCAGCTTCATGAGGGCGACGGTAGTTTCGGACCGGTGGCCTCCGCCTCAGTCACATGACTGGTATGCGTGACCGAGGCGGAGGGTCGGCGCCCTCGCCTCGGGCCGTGAACAGGTGAACTGGCGGCTGTCTACGACTACCGGGGTGCCCCGTAGGCCTGGCACTCAGGAGTGGCCGATGACCTGGTGCGGCCGATAAGGAGCCTGCAGCCGGGCCGTCTCCTCCTCGCTCAGCGACACCTCCACCGCCGCGACCGCGTCGTCCAGGTGGCCCACCTTGCTCGCCCCGACGATCGGCGCGGTCACCCCCGGCCTGCCGAGCAGCCAGGCGAGCGCGAGCTGCGCCGGCGGCAGGCCTCGCTCGGCGGCGACCGCGCGCACCACGTCGACGACGTCGAAGTCCGCGTCGGTGTACATGCTGCCGGCCAGCAGGTCGCTGCCGGATCGCACCGTACGCCGCCGGCCGTCGCGGTGGCGGCTCCCGGTGAGCAGGCCGCGTGCCAGCGGGCTCCACGGGATGACGCCCACCCCCTGGTCCCGGCAGAGCGGGAGCATCTCGCGCTCCTCCTCGCGGTACACGAGGTTGTAGTGATTCTGCATCGACACGAACTCGGTCCAACCGGCCGTCCGCGCGGCGTGCTGCGCCTTGGCGAACTGCCAGGCGTACATGCTGGAGGCGCCGATGTAGCGGGCCTTGCCGGCCCGCACCACGTCGTGCAGGGCCTCCATGGTCTCCTCGATCGGCGTCTCGTCGTCCCAGCGGTGGATCTGGTACAGATCGACATGGTCGGTGCCCAGCCTGGTCAGCGAGGCGTCGATGGCGGCCAGGACGTGTTTGCGGGACAGCCCGCGGTCGTTCGGGCCGGGCCCCATGGGGAAGTAGACCTTCGTGGCGAGGACATAGTCGTCGCGGCGCTCGAAGAGCTTGCCGAGCAGCCGCCCGGTGATCTCCTCGCTCGCGCCGCCGGAGTACATGTCAGCGGTGTCGAAGAACGTCACACCGGCCTCGACCGCACGCCGTACGATCGGCTCGGCCGCGTCCTCGCGCAACATCCACGCCCAGTTGTCCGGATCGCCGTACGTCATCATGCCCAGGCAGATCCGGGAGACCTGCAGTCCTGACGAGCCCAGCCTCATGTAGCGCATGTCGCCTTGCCTTCGTGCGGAAGTGTGGTCTTCGCCGCGACCGGAGCGGCTTCGCTGTGGAGCGCGACGGAGAGCACCACGAGAGCGACGCCGCTGAGCTCGGCGAACGAGGGGAACTGGCGGAGCACCACGACGCCGATCACCGTCGCCGTGGCCGGGAGCAGCGCCACCAGCAGCGCGTACGTCGCCCTGGACATGCGCGCCATCGCGAGCTGGTCGCACACGTACGGGATCACCGACGAGCAGATCCCCACCGCGACCCCCGCGGCGAGGACGACCGGGTCGAGCAGCGCCGGCGCGGCCTGCCCCACGGCCACCGGCGCGACGAACACGCAGGCGACGAGCATGGCGGCGGCCAGCCCGTCGATGCCGCCGACGCCGCGCAGCCGCCGGGCCGTACGGTGGGCCAGCACGATGTAGGCGGCGAACAGCACCGCGTTGGCGAAGGCGAACACCAAGCCCAGGGGCTCTCCGACCGGCCCGATGCCGGTCAGCGTGTAGACGCCGCCGACGGCGGCCACGAGCGCCACGACGTTGCGTACCGTACGGGCGCCGAGCGCGGCCAGCACGATGACCGGCAGGAACTCGATCGCGGCGACGGTACCCAGAGGCACGCGATCGATCGCCAGGTAGAAGCAGACGTTCATGGCCGCGAGGACCGCGCCCCAAGCGAGAATCGTCCGGCGTCCGCGGGCGTCGAGGCGGGCGAGGGTCCGCCAGGGACGGCGCCAGAGCGCGAAGACGAGCGCGGCACTCCAGATCCTGAGGCCCGAGACCCCGAGCGGGGCGAGCCTGTCGAACAGGAGCACGGCGAAGGCCGGGCCGAGGTAATGGAAGACGGCGCTTCCGATGAAGTAGGTCCAGGGAGGCGCCGCGGAGAGGACGGCGCGAGGGCCGGTGAGCGACATGAACGATATCGTCGGCCAAGTCGTAATTTAGGAGAATGGCGAATCGTAGAATCCGGCCCGAGCGGACTTACGAACCGAGGGAAATCGACGCCCTCGACCTTCGTATCCTCACCGAGCTGCAGGCCGACGCCCGGGTGAGCTTCGCCGAGCTGGGCCGCCGGGTCGCCCTGTCGGCGCCGGCGGTGGCCGACAGAGTCCAGCGGCTGGAGGAGAACGGGGTGATCGTCGGCTATCGCGCCGAGGTCGATCCGCGGGCCCTGGGCTTCCCGGTGACGGTGATGGTGCGCATCCGGCCGGCGATCAGGGAGCTCCAGCGCATCTCCAAGATCGCCCAGGAGGTTCCCCAGATCGTCGAGTGCTACCGGATGACCGGCGACGACTGCTTCTACTTCACGATGCACCTGCGGACGGTCGACGAGCTCGAGCCGATCCTCGACCTGTTCACCCCGTACGGCCAGACGACCACGTCCCTCATCCACACCGCGCCCGTGCCGCGCCGCCCGCTGCCCCTGGAGTGAGCGCCCGCGCAGGCCGGACCACGCGGGCCGCGGCCGCGCCACGCTCTCGGCTCAGCTCGGGTGGCGGTCCTTCTCGCGTCCGCCGGCGAACGCCTGCGCGTCGGACATCAGCGGCAGGAGCAGGACGAACCGCGCGCCGCTGCTGCTGTCGTCGAGGTCGAGGGTGCCGCCGTGCGCCTGCGCGATCTGGCGGGCGACCGTCAGCCCCAGGCCGGTGCCGCCGGCGTCCCGGTCGCGGGCGGTGTCCAGGCGGGCGAAGCGCTGGAAGACCATCTCACGCTTGTCCGGCTCGATGCCCGGCCCGTCGTCGAGCACCTCCAGGCGGGCGACCCCGTGGGGTGAGCGTACGGCGTTCTGCCCGGCCCAGGGCTCGCGGCGGACGGTGATCGTGACGGTGGAGGCGGCGTGCCGCTCGGCGTTGTCGAGGAGGGAGCCGAGCAGCCGGGACAGCGCGGCCCGGTCGGCGCTCACCACCGCATCGGGCTCCAGGTCGCAGGTGACGTTCAGGGGCGTGTCACGGCGGTCGCCGCACTGCCCGGTCACGAACGCGGCCAGGTCGATCGGCTCGCGCTGGAGCGGCTGGTCCGCCTCCATGCGGGCGATGTCCAGCAGATCGCCCACGATCGCCTCGATGCGGTCGAGACTTGCCAGAACAGTGCGGCTCAGCCTCGGCACGGTGGTGTCCTCGGGCGCGTACAGGGCGTCTTCGACCTCCGCGCGGATCGCCGCGATCGGGGTGCGCAGCTCGTGCGAGGCGTTGGAGGTGAAGTGACGCTGCTGGCCCATCGCGGCCTGCAGCCGGGCCAGGGTGCGGTTCACGCTGCCGGCCAGGTCGTAGATCTCGTCGTGGCTCGGCGGGAGCGGGACCCGGCGGTCGGAGGTCTCGCTGATCGTGTCCAGTTCCGCGCGGATGGCGGTCACCGGCCGCAGGGCGGTGGTGACGATTCGATGGCCGAGCGTGGTGATCGCCACGGCCATCAACACCGCGACGCCGAGCACGGTCGCGGCCAGCCACGGGGTGACATACGGCGGGACCGTCGGGCCCGAGCTGTAGACGATCCAGTCCTGTCCCTGCCGGTAGGCCGACTGCGCGACCACGATGTGGCAGCCCTGGCCCGCGAACAGCCCGCCGCAGACGACACCGGTGGACACGGTCCGGGGGATGGGGGTGAAGCCGGCCATCGGCGGGCGGCCCCGCAGTTGCGGTGTCGAGGCGACCACGGTGCCCGTGGCGTCCACGATCTGCACGTTGCGGTCGGCGTGCTCCACCAGAGGTGTGCGTACCTGGTCGTGCTCGACCTCGTACGCCACGCGGCCACCGTCCGCGGCGATCTCGCTCATCCGGTCTTCCGTGGCGTAGCGGTGGATCGCCAGCATCACCGCGGCGGCCAGCATGGCGGACAGCAGCGCCGCCATCGCCCCGGCGAACAGGGTGACGCGCTTGGTGATCGGCCAATCGTGCCAAGCGTTCATGGGGCCAGTCGAGCACATGTGCCGTAGCGGGAGGTGCACGCGCCGCTCTGATGACGGCATGAACGAGGCCAACACCTCACCAAGACCTCTTTCGCCGCCCCGCTGATCCGCGCCCGCCGTCCGATTCGGATCCGGGCCCCGCGGGTTCTCTGACGGCCGCTGCCAGCGGCAGGCGGACGACGAACCGCGCGCCGATCGGACAGTCCTCGACCGACAGGGACCCGCCATGGGCCTGGCACGTCTCCCTGCTGATGGCCAGGCCGAGCCCGCTGCCGCCAGGGTCCAGGCGCAGCCCGTCCGTCAGCCGGACGAAGGGCTGGAAGATGCGCTTGCGATCTTCGGCGGCGACGCCCGCGCCATCGTCCTGCACGGTCACCACGGCCTGCCGGCCGTCCTGCCCGACAGTCACCTCGACGTGAGAATGAGCGTGCCGTCGCGCGTTGGCCAGCAGATTGTTCAGCACGCGGGCCAGTTGCACACGCGAGCCGTCCACCGTCGGATCGCTGACCGCCCGCAGCCGGATCGGGATGCCGTCGCGCGGCAGCGCGGACACCTCGTCCCTGGCCAGAGCGGCCAGGCTGAGCGGCTGGTACGCCTCGGCGGCGGCACCGTGCTTGACCCGGGTGTAGGCCAGCAGGTCATCGATGATCGCCTCAAGGCGTTCCGCGCTGCGCAGCGTGTTCTGCAGGGCGGCGTGCGTGTCCACTTCCCTGAAGTACATGAGCGCCTCCTCCGCCTGGATGCGCAGCGCGGTGACCGGGGACCTCAGCTCGTGCGAGACCATGGAGGCGAACCGGCGGTAGGCGGTCACCGACTTCTCCAGCCGATCGAGGTAGGCGTTGGAGGCGCGCGCGAACTCGGCGATCTCGTCCTCGTGCGGCGGCGTCGGAACCCTGATGCTCAAGTCCCGTGCCGTGGCCTCGCGCATCTTCGTGCTGATCGCCCGCACCGGGCGCAGGGTCCGGCCGACCACCATCCAGGTGCCCCAGGCGGCCACCAGCGACCCGATCAGCACCGCGGCGCCGAACCCCGCCTCCAGGTAGTACCTGGCCACGACGACGGGTTGCACCGTGCCCGCGTAGATGTAGTGCACCCCGCCCGGCAGCGGCGCATCCGGCATCCGGGGATCGAGCCGCAGGGCGGTGACCAGCAGGCATTCGCCCTCGCTCCAGGGCGGGCAGACGGTGATGTCCTGCATGCCGTGACCGGCTGCCGGCTTGAGCGTGCTCAGCGGCGCCTTTCCGGCCGCGGCGGCGTTGGCGACCACCACACGCCCGCGGGAGTCGACGAGCTGGAGATACCGGTCTCGCGCGGTCGGCCTGGCCGGATTCGGCGGCGGAAGGTAGCCGGGGCGCATCCTGCTGACCCAGTCGACGACGGCCACATGGACCTGCTCGGAGATGTCCGCCGCGACTCTGTTGCGGACGCCGTACGCCGCGAGTGCGCCGACCACCGTGAGAACGACCAGGGACAACGCCCCCGCGGCCAGGGCGAAGCGGGCGCGCAGCGAACGCGGGTACAACCGGCCCGGTCTGTCGATGCTCATGTGCCCTGCGTCCCTTCTTCGGACACTGTCAGCGCTGTGCTGGTGGGCGAGAAGGGACAGCCCCTGGAACGCCGGCGTGCTCATGACGTCATGCGGGGCGCTTGAGCAGGGACGCTGCCGTTACCTTCGGGTGCGGCGGCATGGATCGCTCGTACTTCCCGGCGGGACGCAGGATGACAGCTTCAGCGCCATTCGCGTGACATGCCATCTCTTGTCGAACTTTGACCGTTTATGTGCGGAGTGACGCCCTGCCCCGCACCCCGACTAGTCCTTTAATGGATCGTCTGCAACAAAACTATCTGCTATGGTTTCTCCTGATCCGTTCACACCCCCGCGACGACAGGGATTGATTCCTATGGCCGACAACGAGAAGGGCGCCGGTCCTGCGCCCCGCATCCTCGCCGACGACGAACTCACCCGCCTGCTCGGCGACCAGCAGTTCGGCGCGCTGGCCACGGTGAAACGCAGCGGCCACCCGCATCTGTCCACCGTTCTGTACCACTGGGAGCCCCGCGAGCGGATCGTCCGGATCTCCACCACCGCAGACCGGCTCAAGGCGCGTCACGTACGCGCCAACCCCCGCGTCGCCCTGCACGTGAACGGGCCGGACGTCTGGTCCTTCGCTGTCGCCGAGGGCGATGCGGAGGTCTCAGAGGAAACCACCGAACCCGGGGACGCGATCGGCAGGGAACTGCTGGCGCTCACCCCAGGCTTCGAGGACCCGGCGGAGGAGGCCGCTTTTCTCCGGCAATTGGTGGACGAACGCCGCGTCGTGATCAGGCTGCACGTCTCGCGTCTGTACGGGACGGCTCTGGACATCTCCGCCCAGGCATAAGGGCCCGGCAGTCCATCGACGCCGAAACCTGGACTCGATCGTGCGGCGTCCCCAGGAATAGACGCGGCCCGTGGAGTGTCTCTATCTCCGCGTCCAAGACGAACGTGGTCGAACGTAAGGACTTGAGTCACAGAATGATCCGGGTGGAGGTCCGCTCGCTGCACGGCGACACCCACTTCGGTCACGTCCTCGACGACGGTCCTCCAGCCAGGGCGCGCCATGGCATCAACTCCGCGTCGTTGCGGTTCATCCACCGCGGTGACCTGGAGCGGGAAGGGTATGGGGACTACCGGACCCTGTGCACGAGTGACATCAACGACAAGTTGGGAGACGACGTGACCACCGAAAAGGCGATCCTCGCCGGCGGCTGCTTCTGGGGCATGGAGGAGTTGTTCCGCCACCAGCCCGGAGTCGTGTCCACGCGCGTCGGCTACAGCGGCGGCGACGTCCCGAACGCCACCTACCGCAACCACGGCACCCACGCGGAGTCCATCGAGGTCGTCTACGACCCCGACAAGACCGACTTCCGTGCGCTGCTCGAGTTCTTCTTCCAGGTGCACGACCCCTCGACGAAGGACCGCCAGGGCAACGACATCGGTACCAGTTACCGCTCGGCGATCTTCTACACCAACGATGAGCAGAAGCGGGTCGCCGAGGACACGATCGCCGACGTCGACGCTTCGGGCCTGTGGCCGGGCAAGGTCGTCACGGAGGTCACCCCGGCGGGCGACTTCTGGGAGGCCGAGCCCGAGCACCAGGACTACCTGCAGAAGTACCCCAACGGCTACACCTGCCATTTCCCCCGTCCCGGGTGGAAGCTCCCGAAGCGGGAAAAGGCCTGACGTCTCCGGCGCGTGGACCCCGGGTCCGCGCGCCGACGCGGCTTCGGCGCGGTCGGCACGCCGGGTCTGCCGCGCACGGGGCGTCGGCAGAAGGCGTCAGGGGCACCGGCAGAAGGCGTCAGGGGCACCGGCAGAAGGCGTCAGGAGCGTCGGCACAAGGCGTCAGGGGCGTCGGCGCAAGGCGTCAGGTGCACTGCCTCGGGTCACTGGCCGTCCGGGCCGCTGCGGGCGCCCGGTGCGGGATCGGCGTCCCCGTTCGCCTCGCTGCTGCCCGGCTCGATGATCCCGGTGGCGCGCCGGCCGGCGGTCGACCCGGCCCTGAGCTGCGGGTCCTCCGGTTGGGGGCGGTCGAAGGTGGGGCGGGCCTCCTTCCAATGGCCGCGGGTGAAGTCGGGCACCTTCACCGGACGCAGGCGTCCGGACCTCAGCGACTCGTGGCTGAGCGGGATCACCGAGCACCACGCCGCCGAGTCGTAGACGTCGATGTCGGGCGTCATGCCGAGCCGCATCAACTGCACGAGGCGGAAGATGGAGACGAAGTCGCCGCCGCCGTGCCCGCCGTACTGGTCGGCCAGCCTTTCCAGCAACGGCCATAACCAGTGGTCGTACTGCTGGCGGATGGCGGTGTAGGCGCTGCCGGTCCGCCAGGTGTGGTCGTCGTGGCCGAGCGATTCGAGGTAGACCCGGGCGTTGTCGAGCTCGATCGAGCCGCGCGTGCCGGTGAGCGTGGTCTCCCTGGTGTACGGGTGGGGGGAGTTCACGTCGTGTTCGACCCGGATGAACCGGCCTCGGGCGGTGGTGACGAAGCAGGTGTGCCGGTCGCCCGAGATGTACGGCTTGTCCTGCCAGGACGAGTGGTCCGGGGTCACCCGCGGGTCCTCCTCGCGGAACAGGGCCAGCGCCTTGGGCAGGGAGGCGACGGCGACCAGCTCGTCGAAGCGGTCCCCGCGGTTGATGCCCATGGCGGCCGAGACCGGTCCCAGGCCGTGCATCGGGTAGTGCAGGGCGTTCATCCGGGTCTGCCAGCGCCGCCGCCAGTACTCGGGGTGGTAGGCGCCGCCGAACAGGTACGGCCAGCGCAGGTCGTGGACGTAGCCGCCGGAGCCGTGCTGCAGGTCGCCGAAGAGCCCCGCCTGGACCATGTTGAACATCTGCAGCTCGGGACGGAAGTAGTTGACGTTCTCCAGGAGCATGCAGTGCTTGCGGGTCCGCTCGGACGTGCGCACCAGGCTCCAGATCTCGTCCAGGTGCGGGGAGATCGGCAGCTCGACGGCGACGTGCTTGCCGTGCTCCATGGCCGCCGCGGCCTGCGGGTAGTGCCATTCCCACGGCGTGGCGATGTAGATCAGGTCGATGTCGTCGCGCTGGACGAGCTTGAGGAAGTCCTGCTCGCCCGCGGAGTAGCCGACCGGCTCGACGTCCTGGAAACCCTGCTGCATGATGCGGGCGATGGTGCGGCTGACCCGTTCCTGACGGATGTCGCACACGGCGGTGACGGTGGAGACGGCGCCCCAGCGCACGTCCTGGCTCCCGCCCCGGTTGCCGAGGCCGATGAGCCCGACGCGGACGTTCTCGAAACCCTCGAACGGCACGTTCACCATGCTGCGCTCGCCCTGGGCGCGCGGCGGCTCCCAGGCGGCCGAGGCGTCGGCGGTGCCGACGCCGGCGACACCCGTGGCGGCGCCGAGCGAGATGCCGGACCTCAGCAGGTCGCGGCGTGAGGGGACGTAGCGGCGCGGAGAGGCCATAGCGATCACTCCCTGGTCGTGGACGGTGATGGTGCCTGGCGCTTTCCCCCCGGTAGTGGGCAGTATCGATCGTCCGCTGCCGGGGGGCAAGAGAGGCGCGCATCACACGAGCGGCGTTCGCGGGGCGGGCAGCAGCACCCTGCGGCGGCGAGGCCCCAGGCCGGGCCACCGGCGACCAGGGCACCGAAGCCGACGATGCCGGAGAGCGAGCGGGAGGTTCGTGCCGTGCTGACCGTTCAGGGGTGGATGGCGCGATCCGTGAGTTCGGGGGACATGATCGGGCCGAGGCGGGTGGCGGTGTGGGCGAGGTCCCGGACAAGGTCGGACTGGGCGGCGGTGCGCCAGATCAGCGCCCATCGTGCGGGCGGTGCGTCGTGGATGGGCACGTAGGTGATGTCGGGACGCGGGAAGTAGCGGGCGGCGTGGGCGTGGGCGGGCGACACGGCCTCTCCATTGGAGAGCAGGGGAAGCATCTCCGCCGAGTTGTTGACGATGGGACCGATCGGGATCAGCCGTCCGCTCGGGGTGCGCCGGGGGACGAGCGCCTCGCGCCAGTAATCCGGCCGCGCGCCGCCCATGACGACCTCGTCGGCCAGATCCTCGTAGGAGACCGAGGTCCGGGCCGCCAGCCGGTGGCAGGCGCCGACTGCCAGGACCACCGGTTCGATGTACACGACCGGGCCCGCGGTGAGATCGGCCTCCCGGACGGGCAGCCAGGCGACCTGCACGTCGACGGCCCCCGTTCGCAGCGGCCCGAAGGGATCGTTGAAGTCGACGTGGCGGATGTTCACGTCGCAGGTGGGACGGCCGGCCTCGAAGGCGTCCAGCAGCGGGCGCAGGTCCTGGTGGTTGGCGTTGGTCATGCCGATGCGCAGGACCTGGGTCTTTCCCCGGGCGGCGCGGGCGGCGCGGTCGAGGCCCTCGCGCATGCCGAGGTACATCGGCTGGAGGTCCTCGAAAAGGCGGCGGCCGATCGGGGTCAGCTCCACGTGCCGGCTACTGCGAGCGAACAGCGCGGCGCCGACCCGGCGCTCCTGCTTCTTGATCGCTTGGCTCACCCGCGACGGTGTCACGTGCAGGCGTTCGGCGGTACGGCCGAAGTGCAGCTCCTCGGCCAGCGTCAGAAAAATCTCGATGTCCCGCAGCTCCATCTTGCCCCCCGATCGTGAACCTATCGCTAATCGATCCGTGGCGGGAATCGTCGTTGTTCACCACGCGGGCAGGCCCGAACCTGGTAGTACACACCCCGTTGCCAAGGAGCCGTCGTGAACGTCCTGTTCTCGGGACGAATCTCGTCGTCCCCACCCCTGCGCCCCGACCACAGGGGCGGCCATGCCGCCACTCGCCCGACGGATGACCTCGGGCAGCGCATCGCAGGTACGGGCGCGGACGGTGATCAAGCCTGACGGGCCTCACTGCGGACTCGTGCCGCTGAAGTGTCGCCGCATGTCCATGATCCGTACCAGTGGTCGTGATTCAACTCTCAAGGAGATCGAATGTCCACCATTCTCATTGTCGTCACCGTGCTGACCGCCGCCTGGGTCGGTTTCTCGGGCTTCTCGCTGCTGCGTCGGGCAGGCTTCGTCGCCGAGCCGCTGATCGCGTACGGGGTGCCCGAGTCCTGGTGGCCGTGGCTGGGCGTGGCCAAGGCCGCAGGCGCGGTGGGCCTGCTCGTAGGGCTGGCGGTGCCTGCGATCGGCGTCGCGGCCGGGATCGGTCTGGTGGTGTACTTCCTGGGCGCCGTCATCACGGTGCTGAGGGCCCGTTCGTACAGGACGGTCGTCTTTCCCGTTCTGTACCTCGCCCCGGTCGCGGCCACCCTGTTCCTGGGCCTGGTCTGACTCCGCTGGCGCTGGGGGCGGTCTGGTCGACACGAGAGGCAAGCGGCCGACCCCGCCGCGGCGACCGTGCTCCCGGGCCGCGCCGTCGGTGTCGAGGCTGCGGGAGGTGCCCTCCGGTCGTGCTGGGCCGCGGCCTCGTCCGGCTCGTTGATGACCTTCTGTACGGTCGCTCTACGGACAGGGGTCCGCGCCGGCCCGGCGCGCCACCGGCCCAGTCCCGGCCGCCACAACCGGTGCCGCACCCGTGCGCCCACGCCGTGGGTCGGGCGTGTCGCCTTCGGCCAGGACGGGAGGATCGCCCTGGATGAGGTCGGGTTCGTGCCCGGCCGGCTGCTCGGGGCGGGTTTCACCTTCGGCCACCCGCAGTGGCCCGGGGCGGCCGCCGACCTTGTTCGGCGGCCGGGTCGTGAACAGGAGGCCCGGGCACTGTAGCGTGATCAACGCGGAGGCGGTGCCCCCGGCCGGCGCGCTGCCGTCATACCGGAGGAAGGCCCGGTGGCCCGCTGCCGGCGACGGGCATGCGCGAACCGTCGAAAACCCGGCCTGCCATTTCCTGCGGCTGTCGATCGACCCTCCGGCCGTCACGGGCAATCATCGATCACGTGCGACGTGGTAACGGCCCTGCCAGGACTTACACCCATGCGTACGTCTGTAGTGTCCGCCGATACGCGACAGTGCCTCGCCGGACACGGAGAAGTCCTCAAGGAAGGGAGACCGCCATGATCAAGCGAACCCAGGTCATGGTCGGCGTCATGGTCTCAGTCGCTCTCGTCACCGCGGGCTGCGGGACGGGCGCGAACAGCGGCGGCTCCGGCGCGGCAGGTCAGGCCATCGCACAGTTGCGGGTCGGCTCGGCGTCGGTCCCCACCCTCGACTACACCAAGAGCGCCTTCGGCTATCACGGCCTGGGAAACCTCGTGCTCGAGCCGCTGCTGATCCGCGATCCGAGCGGTGAGCTGAAGCCCTGGCTCGCGGAGTCGTGGGAGCAGTCCACGCCGACCACCTACGTCTACCGGCTGCGCAAGGGCGTCAAGTTCTCCAGCGGGAACGAGCTGACAGCCGAGGACGCCGCGTACGCGCTCAACGTCTACCGGCAGCCGGGATCGACGAACGCCTACAACTTCCCGCCCGCGTTGAAGAGCATCGAGGCGACCGACAGGTACACGGTCCGCGTCACCCTGAGCGAACCCAACGCCGCATGGGCGCTGGTTCCCGCACGCAATCAGCTGGGGATCTTCGAGAAGAGCTTCTACGAGAAGAACAAGCCCACCTACGGCCAGCCCGGAACGGGCGTCGTCGGCACCGGCCCCTGGAAGCTCGACACGTTCGACCCCACCAGCGCCGCGAAGCTCTCCGCCAACCCGGCCTACTGGGGTGGCCGCGTGCCCATCCAGGGCATCACCTGGACGTTCTTCTCCAGCGAGACCAGCGCGGCCACCGCGTTCCGCGCCAAGCAGCTCGACGTCTACTTCCCCCAGGGAAACCGCGCCTTCGCCTCCACGGCGAACACCAAGCTCGTCACGGCCCCGGACACGCGCTCGTTCGGCCAGTTCTCGATGAACACGCTCGTCCCGCCGTGGAACGACCTGCACGTACGGCGCGCCGTCGCCTACGCGCTCGACAAGCAGTCCCTCATCGAGGCCTGGGGCGGTTACGCCAAGCCGTCGGACTACTTCATCCCGCCCAAGCTCCTTGAGCAGCTCGGCTCGGCGCAGGAGGTCGAGCAGGCGCTCGCGGACGTGCCCACCTACCCGCACGACCTGGCCAAGGCGAAGGCGGAGATGGCCAAGTCGGCGTTCCCCGACGGCGTGGACGTCACCCTCACCTCGGGAGATTCGAGCGCCTTCAGGAACGTCAGCCAGGCGGTCGTCGCGCAGCTCGGCAAGATCGGCATCCGCGCCAAGCTCGAGGTGCAGCCGCCGAGCGCCGCCGTCGCCAAGGTCATCGGCCCCGACCGCAAGGCCGTCCCGTCCTTCGTCACCACCGTAGGCGGCACCTCCGCCGACCCCGGCGCCGCCTACGACTTCGCCATCGGGAGCGCGAACGCGGCCGAAGGCAAGTTCAACACGACGAACTGGAGCAGCCCCAAGGTGGACAAGCTCATCGCGGACGGCTTCGCGACGACGGAAGCCGCCGAGCGCCTCGACATCTACGCGCAGCTCAACAGGGAGTTCGCCGACAACGTGCCCTTCGTGCCGCTGTTCCTGCCCGAGGCGACACTGGCGCTGTCCAGCCGGTATTCCTGGCCGACCTTCAACGGGTTCTTCGCGCTCGACCGGCCCTGGGCGCTGGGGATCGGATACGCGCGATGACAGGGCGCCTCGTCTTCGTCGGCCGGCGGCTGGCGGGCATGGCCGTGCTGCTCACGGTGGTCTCGTTCGTGGTCTTCGCCCTCCTGCACCTGGCACCGGGCAACCCGATCGACTCCCTGCTCGGCCCGAGGCCCCGCTCTCCCGAGACGGTGCAGGCGCTGACCAGGGAGTTCCACCTGGACAGGCCCTTCATGGAGCAGTACTGGATCTGGCTCTCCGACGCGGTGCGCCTCGACTTCGGCACGTCGATCCAGACCACGCTGCCGGTGTCGGAGGAGATCGCGTCCCGCCTGCCGACCTCGCTGCTGCTGGGTCTCTACGCGTTCGTCATCACCATGGTCAGCGGAGTGGGCCTCGGCATCCTCGCGGCGGTCAAGCGCGGCGGCCCGGTCGATCGGGCGGTCGTGGGCGGGGTGGTCGTCGGGATGTCGACGCCGGCGTTCGTCGCGGCCGTCGTCCTGCTGTACGCGTTCGCGATCCAGATCCCCTGGTTCCCGGTGTTCGGCCAGGGAGCCGGCGGGCTCGACACGCTCTGGCACCTCACCCTGCCCGCGATCGCGCTCGCCACGGCGACCTGCGCCCTGGTCGTCAAGCACACCCGATCGTCGATAGCCAGGGTCCTGGACCAGGACTACATCGTCTTCGCCCGCGCGCGGGGCCTGTCCGTCCCGCGGATCCTCTTCCGGTACTCCCTGCGCAACGCCCTCATCCCGGTCATCACTGTCAGCGGGCTCGTCCTCACCTCCCTGGTCATCGGGGCGGTGCTCGTCGAGGTGACGTTCTCGGTCGAGGGGATCGGTCAGTTGCTCGTCAAGTCGGCGGTGGCCGAGGACATCCCGATGATCCAGGGAGTGACACTGCTGACGGCGGCGCTCGTCATGGGCGCCAACCTCCTCACCGACCTCATCTACATGGCGGTCGACCCGCGTATCCGGATGGGGACCTGACATGGCCGGTGTGAACCTCGCCGCCGGCCGACCGCCGGTGGCGGTCCGGGCGAAGCGGAGGCGCAAGGCGCCCGGGCCGATCATCGGGCTGTGCTTCGGCCTGGTGGGCGCCATCGTGGTGATGGCGCTGTTCGGCCCGCTCCTCGTCCCGCACGACCCCGATGCGCAGAACCTGGGCGACATCATGGCCATGCCGTCCGGGCAGCACTGGCTGGGCACGGACATCCTCGGGCGAGACACCTTCTCCAGGGTCATCACGGGCGCCCGGTCGGCGTTCCTCGGCCCGCTGGCCATCGCCGTGGGATCGTTCGTCCTGGGCAACGGCCTGGGCCTGCTGGCCGGTTACCGCGGCGGCCGCGTGGACGCGCTCATCATGCGCTGGGTCGACTTCATGTGGGCGATCCCGGCGCTGCTCGTACTGATCGTCGCGGTCGGTGCGGTCGGCGCGGGCTACTGGCCGACGGTCGCCATCCTGATGGTGCTCACCGTGCCGCTCGACACCCGCGTGGTGCGCGGAGCGACCCTGGAGCAGGTGCCGAGGCCGTACGTGGAGGCGGCCAAGACTCTCGGCGTCCCGGACCGCCGCATCATGCTGCTGCACATCTGGCCGAACGTCTCCCCGGTCTCCGTGGCGAACAGCTTCCTGGTGTTCGCGAGCTCGCTCGGAGTCCTGGCCGCGATGTCGTTCCTGGGCCTGGGCGTCCCGCCCGGCGCTCCCGACTGGGGCCTCATGCTCTCCGAGAGCCAGGCGCTGCTGTTCGACAACCCGATCGCGGCGCTCGCTCCCGGACTGATGATCGTCCTTACGGCCACCTCGACGAACCTCATCGGGGACTGGCTCTACGAGCGGCTGTCGAATCGGGGGACACGCTGATGCTTTCCATCTCCGATCTTCGTATCACGCACGGGGACAGAACCCTCGTGTCCGGCATCGACCTGACCGTGAAGCCAGGAGAGACCGTCGGCGTCGTCGGCGAATCAGGCAGCGGCAAGTCGATCACCGTCCGGGCGGCCACCGGGCTGCTCCCGCCCGGCCTCACGGCGACAGGTGAGGTCAGCTACGGCGGCCGCGACCTGCTCTCCCTCACCGAGCGGCAGTGGCGGCGGTCGATCAGGGGGCAGGAGATCGGGCTGATCATGCAGGACCCGTTCACCATGCTCAACCCGGTCATGCGCTGCGGCGACATCATCGGCGAATCGCTCGGTCACCGCGGAAGCCGCAGGGAGCGGAGGCAGGAGGCCGTCCGCAGGCTCGCCGAGGTGGGCATCCAGGATCCCGCGGTCGCCGATCGTTACCCGTTCCAGCTGTCGGGCGGGATGCGGCAGCGCGTCGCCATCGCCGCCGCGCTCGCCCGCGACCCGAGGGTGCTGATCGCTGACGAGCCGTCCACCGCACTCGACATGACGACCCAGCGGGCCATCCTCGCCCTGATGAAGCGGATCCAGGCCGCGCGCGGCATGAGCCTGGTCCTCATCACGCACGACCTGAGGGTCGCCTTCGCCATGTGCGACCGGGTCTACGTCCTCTACGCCGGATCCGTCGTCGAGGCAGCCGACGCCGCGGATCTCGACGCCGAGCCGCTGCACCCCTACAGCCAGGCGCTCCTGCTGTCCGAGCCCCGCATCGATCGGCGGGTCGGCGAGATCGTCGCCATCCCCGGCTCGGTGTCCGCGCCGGACGAGGTGGCCGGAGGCTGTGTGTTCGCACCCCGCTGCACCTGGACCGACCACGCCTGCCGGCAGGGCGATCCACCGCTGACCGAGGTCGCGCGGGATCGATGGTCCGCCTGCGTCCGCCTCCCCGAGGTGCGGCCGCACATGGCCGCGCTGCGGCAGCGGGCCGCCGCGCAGGCGCCCCCCGTCGAGAGCCCGCAGCCCAGCGCGCCGGTCATCTCCGTGCGGGACCTGTCCAAGACCTTCGGCGCCTTCCAGGCGCTCAAGGACGTCTCCCTCCAGATCGGCGAGGGCGAGAGCATCGGCGTGGTGGGGGAGTCCGGCTCGGGCAAGACGACGCTCGCGCGGGTGCTGGTGGGGCTCGAACAGGCGACGAGCGGAACCCTGACGATCGCCGGCGTCGACGTCGGCGACTGGGCCAAGCTGAGCCGGGCCGACCTGCGCAGGGTCCGCGGCACGGTCCAGATCGTCTTCCAGGACCCGTACTCGAGCCTGAACCCGATGCGGAGCATCGGCTGGACCCTCGCGGAGGCGGTCTCGACCTACGCCGCGAAGGACGTGAACGTCGGCGCCGAGGTCGATCGCCTGCTGTCCTCCGTCGGCCTCCCGGCGGCCGTCGCCGGGCAGCGCCCGGTGGCGCTCTCGGGCGGGATGCGGCAGCGGGTCGCGATCGCCAGAGCTCTGGCGGCAAGACCCAAGATCCTGATCTGCGACGAATCGGTGTCGGCGCTCGACGTCTCCGTCCAGGCCCAGATCCTCAACCTGCTCAACGGCCTGCGCGCCGAGCAGGGCATCGGCTATCTGTTCATCACCCACGACCTTTCCGTCGTCCGCCAGGTCACCGAGCGGATCTACGTGATGCGGGGCGGCCGCGTCGTGG
The DNA here is from genome assembly GCF_008086045.1 of Nonomuraea sp. PA05. Classification (GTDB taxonomy): domain Bacteria; phylum Actinomycetota; class Actinomycetes; order Streptosporangiales; family Streptosporangiaceae; genus Nonomuraea; species Nonomuraea monospora. Next base: position 76,266 of record NZ_VSEY01000032.1, read on the forward strand.
AGTCGGGTGCCACTGATCTCGTCATCCAGTCACCCACCGATCCCTACACGGCGGAGTTGCTCGCCTCGGCCCCGCGCCCGGAACCCGAATGGCTTGACCTGCCCGCGGCGGGCGAAGCCGCGATCAGGCGATGAGGAGGAATCAGGTGACAGAGAGATTCGAGGCCGGGAGCGAGCAGTGGATGAGCGCTCTGCGGGAGGTCGTCGAGGAGACGCTCAAGGGCGTCGACGTGACGGGAGTACAGGTCGCCTTCTACGAGGAGTACCTGAACCCGCCCGCTCATCTGCTCGCCCACGGGGAGACGACGCTCACGTGGCACGTCGAGATCGGTGAGAAGGCCGTGGCGATCGGCCCCGGCCGCGTCGCAGACCCCACGTTCTGGATCGAGGCCGACTACGAGGGGGTGCTCAGGCTGGTCCGGGCCCTTTCCACCGACCCCGCGCTGCCGGAGATCGTCCGGGACCTCGAGACCAAGGGCCGGCTGAGGAGCTTCGGCGACCGGTCGAAGCTCCCGCCGCGGATCGCGGCGGCGCTGGTCACCATGCACGACGAGATCGCGAAGCGAACGAAATAGGAGCCGGGACCGATGAACGACAAATCTTTCGACGGGCAGGTCGCCGTCGTCACCGGCGGCGCCAGCGGGATCGGGCGCGCCATCGCGGAAGAGCTCGCCCGCCGCGGGGCGGCCGTCGCCGTCGCGGACGTCAACGCGGCGCGGATCGAGGAGACGGTCGCCTCGATCGAGGCGCTGGGGGCCGACGCCCTGGGCGTCTCCTGCGACGTCACCAGCGATGAGCAGGTGGGACGCCTGCACGACGCGGTCATCGACCGCTTCGGCCAGGTCGACGTGCTGTGCAACAACGCCGGCATCGCCACGCTCGGGCCCGCCTGGCGCATGGAGGTCGCCGATCTGCAGCGGATCATCGACGTCAACGTGCTCGGCCTGGTGCGAGGCGTCCGCGCGTTCGTCCCCGCGATGGTCGCCCGGGGCTCCGGCCATGTGGTGAACACGGCTTCCGTGGCGGGCATCTGGGCGTTCGCCTGGGGCGCGGCGCCGTACATCACCTCGAAGTTCGCCGCCTACGGATACTCCGAGGCGCTCGCGCGCGATCTCCGGCCGCACGGCGTCGGCGTCTCGGTGCTGTGCCCGGGGCGCGTACGGACGAACCTGGGGGAGTCGGCGAGCGTGTCGGGCGCGCCGAGGGAGAGCATCGCCGACTGGGTGTACTTCCCGCCGGAGATGGGCGAGCCCATCGACGTCGAGCTCGTCGGGCCGATCGTCGCCGACGCCATCACGGCCCGCGACTTCGCCGTCTTCACCCACGCCTACGACGCCGAGGTGTTCCGTACCTGGAGGAACGACATCGACAAGTCGCTCGCGGACGCGATCGCGAACTCACCGGCACCCCCGCAGTAGCCTCATGACTGTGACCCGTGAGCTCCAGAGGCTGCTCGACGCCCTAGGCAAGCGCCTGCGACGCAACGTCACAGTCGATGACCAGAGCCTGCGTCAGCTCGCCTTCTCCTCGCACGAGTACCCGGGCATGGACCGGCTCCGTGAGGAGTCGATCCTCACGCGCGACGTACGGCCCGCGGTCAGCGAATGGATCTTCGGGGCGGGCGCCAGGACCGCGCCGGGCCCCTTCCGCCCGCCGGTCAACCCGGAGATCGGCGCCTCCACCCAGCGGCTGTGCGTGCCGGTGCGCCAGCAGGGCACACTGCTCGGCTTCATCTGGATCCTCGAGGGGGACGACCGGCTCGGCGAGTCCGAGCTGCAGACGGTGCTGAACTCGGTCGACATGATCGCGGTGATCATGCAGCGCGACCAGCTCGCCGGCGAGCTGCACCGCAGCCGGGCCCGCGAGCTGCTGCGCGACCTGGTGGTCCCGGGAGACGCCGCCGCCCGGGCGCACGCCGCCGCAGAACTCGTCGACGAGGAGCTGTTCGTCGCGGGTGAGCCGGCGTTCGTGGTGTTCGTGAGCCTGCGCGCCGAGGACCGGCCACTGCTCGAAGCCGAGCGCGGCTCCCTCGGCGCGTGGCTCGAACGCGTCACGGGCAGGCTCTCCGACCGGCGGCACATCAGCCTGGTGCGCCGCAACCACGGCATGCTGCTGCTGTCGGACAAGGATCCGCTGCTCGCCGGTGCCGCGAAGCACGCGCTGATCGAGGAGCTCCTGGTCAAGCTCGAATCCGACCTGCCCGGCGTCGAGCCTGTCGCGGGCATCGGCAACGTCGTCGAGGACCTGGCCGGCGTGCACGCCTCCTACCGCCAGGCCGAGCGCGCGGCCCGGGTCGTCCGGAACGTGCGCGGCCTCGAACGCATGGCGTCCTTCGACAGGCTCGGCGTGTACGGCCTGCTCACCCTCATCCCGCCCGCCGAGCTCACCGCCGACACCCTCCCCGGCGGGCTGCTCCGCCTGCTGGAGGGGGGCCGAAGGGGGAGCAGCTCGCGGTGACGCTGGAGGCGTTCCTCGACAACGCGGGCGACGTCCAGCTCACCGCCGAGCAGATGTTCGTCCATCGCACGACGCTCTACTACCGGTTGCAGCGGATCGAGGAGCTGACCGGAGTCCAGCTGGCCAGCGGCGAGGACCGGCTGGCCTTCCACCTGGGGCTGAAGGTCGCCCGGCTGCTCGGCCGCCTCGACGATCAGGTCTGACGTGCCGGCCGCCACACGACGGTCCCCTCGATGTCCACGCTGACCCTGTCGTGGCCCGCGCCGCGGGCCCGGGCGCGGAAGGCGTGGCCGTACGGGCTGCGGTGCACGAGCTCGTCCCCGGCGGCGAGCTCCCCGTCATGGAGCGCGAGGATCATCCGCGCGCCGGTGCCCGTGCCGCAGGGGCCCAGGTTGAGGATGTCGTCGCCCCAGACGACCGCGCTGCTCGTCGCGCCGGCCAGGACCGGCTCGGTGAGGAGGAGCAGCCCCGGCCCGTCGAGACGGCGCAGCAGGTCGATGCCCGCGCGCCTGAGCTCCGCCGCCGCCGGCTCGACGGGCCGCAACCCGAGCTCGGCGGCGGGCAGGGCAGCGAACGTGTTGCCCCCGACCGTGACGGTCCGCAGGCGCAGCTTGCGATCACCGGCGTCGGCGAGGTGCGTGCGCGGCACCGCGCTCGCTTCCGGCAGGCGCAGCCGCACGACTCCCGCGCCGCGATCGGTGGCTTCGATGGGCCCGGCCGCGGTCTCGAAGGTGCGCCTGCTTCCCTCGCCGCCCGAGCGGACGGCGGCGGCGAACATCGTCGCCTCACCGCAGCCACCGATCATGCCGTCGGAGACGACGAAGACGAGCCGGTCGTCGCACCCGGGTGACGTCGGCGGGCTCAGCACCGCGACGATCGAGGCCGGGTCCCCGCCCCTGCGCACGAAGTAGTCGTGTCGTACGGCGTCGGTCAGGTCGTGGTCCACGGCCGTGGCTTGCACGCACGCGACGGGTTGCCCCGAAGAGGCGCCGGTGGCCAGGAGGGTGAAGTCGGAGGTCATGCCAGCGAGCCTCCCCGGCGGCATCCGGAGCTTCGACCGACAGCGGAAGGGAATCCTGGCCGCGCCTTTCGACAGGGTGCGGAAGTATTGCCAGCCTCAGGCGTATCACCATAGTTTACGCATATACGTCATCGCCTGACTGGGAACGGAGTCGCACGTGACGGAACTGCAGGAGCTCGTCCAGGACCTGGTGGCGCGGCACGGAATTCCGGGCGCCGTGGTCGGGGTGGTCGAGGACGGCCGGGTCGAGACCGCAGCCGCCGGCATCGCGAATCTCAACAGCGGGGTCGAGATGACGCCCGACACGCTGTTCCTGACCGGCTCGATCACCAAGGTGTGGACCACGACGCTGCTCATGTCCCTGGTCGAGCAGGGGCTCGTCGACCTCGACGCGCCGGTCAAGCGCTACCTGCCGGACTTCGCGCTCGCGGAGCCCGGCGTGGCGGACGCGCTGCTCGTGCGCCACCTCGTCACGCACTCCAACGGCATCGACGCGGCGATCCTGATCGCGGACGTCGGCGAGAGCGACGAGGCGATCGCGAACTTCGTCGAGCTGCTGCGCGACAAGGGCCAGCTGTTCGAGCCGGGCGAGTACTTCTCCTACAACAACGCCGGCTTCGTGCTCGCCGGCCGGATCATCGAGGTCGTCACCGGCGAGGGCTACTCCGCCGCGATGCGGCAGCGGCTGTTCGCGCCGCTCGGCCTGGAGCGCAGCATGTTCACGGCCAAGGAGGCGATCCTCCACCGCATGGCGATCGGGCACTATCCCGGCGCGGCCGGATACGTCCCCACGAAGCGTTTCCTGCTGCCCGAGTGCCTCGGCCCGGCGGGCACGACGTTCATCACCTCGGTGCGGGACACGCTGGCGTTCGTGCGGACCCACCTGCCCGGCGGCCCGCACTTCCTCGGCTCCGGCGCGGTCGAGCAGATGGCCGCCCACCACCTCGACTTCCCGGTGCCGGGAACGGGCTCCGTCGGGCTGAGCTGGCTGCGCAAACAGCACGGCGATCGCGTCGTCCTGACGCACGGCGGCGGCTCCTACGGCGGGGTGGCCATGATCGCGGCCGTGCCGGACCTGGGCGCCGCCTACATCGCCTTCGCCAACGGCGGACCGGGTTCGATGCCGTTCCACCAGGAACTCGCGGAGGCGATCGTGCAGAAGCGGTTCGGCCTGCCGCCGCAGGACGAGCCCGACCTGTCGGGCCCGCCCGCCGACGCGTCCCGCTACCACGGCGTCTACGGGAGCTGGGGCGTCGAGATCCCGATCACCGGCGACGGTGACGCGCTGGCCTGCGCGCCGAGGTGGACCGAAGACGTTCTCACGCGGGACCGGCCCGGGCCCGCCGCCGTCCGCGTCCGGCCCGCCGGCGCGCACGGCCTGGTCCTGGCGGACCACCCGGACCAGCCGCCCTTCGCGTACGGCGTCGGCGACGACGGCGCGGGGCATCCGAAGTTCCTGTTCATGATGGACCAGCTCGTCCGCCGCATCGGCGACCACGGGAGGATTTGATGGCAGAACAGTTCGGCACCTTCGACTTCGGGCTCGACGAGGCGCAGGAGGAGCGTGCCGCGCGGCTGCATCGCGAATGCGTCATCGTCGACGCCCTGTTCCAGGGGCCGGTCGGCTACCGGGTGTTCGACGAGGAGATGAACAAGGAGCTGCGGGCCCGCTTCGAGAAGACCCACGACATGCTGGGGACCTTCGCCGACGGGCTGGAGGCGCCGATCCGCCGGGCGATCGCGGGGCGGATGGACGAGGTGCGGCAGTGCTGGGACGACAGCGGCATCACCTGCGGCAACCGGCAGGTGGAGCTGTCGGAGGACCAGCACGTGCGCGAGCGCACGTTCTCGTTCGTGCAGAAGCAGTTCGACTCCTTCCCCTGGCTGACCAAGGCGCTGAAGGCCGCCGACATCCGCGCCGCGCACGAGTCCGGCACCCACGCCGGGCTGGTGAGCTCGCAGGTGATGCTGGGGCCGTGGCGCGATCTCGACGTGCTCGCCTGGGCGCATGACGCCGGGCTGCGGATGACGCAGCTCACCTACAACACGATGACCTCGGTCGGCGTGGGCTGCACCGAGCGCACGGACGCCGGGCTGTCCAGGTTCGGCGTGGACAGCGTCAAGGCGATGAACGAGCTCGGCATCATCGTCGACACCGGCCATGTCGGGCGGCAGACGACGCTGGACGCGTGCGAGGTCTCCGAGAAGCCGGTCGTGGCCTCCCACACGGCGGCGCGCGGCGTGTTCCCGCACGCGCGCGGCAAGACCGACGAGGAACTGCGCGCTCTCGCCGGGACCGGCGGCGTGATCGGCATCGTCACGGTCCCGTTCTTCCTGGCCGAAGGGCCTACCGTGACGATCGACGCGATGCTCGACCATGTCGAGTACGTCGCGGAGGTGGCCGGCGTCGACCACGTCGCCATCGGCACCGACTGGCCGCTGCAACTGCCCGGGTGGATGCTCGAGGGCCTGGTGCAGCCGCTGTTCGCCGACACCGGGTTCCGGCCGGAGGACGGTCTCGTCGCCACCCAGCAGATGGTCGGGTTCGACGACTACCGCGACTTCCCCAACATCACCCGCGGCCTGGTCGGGCGCGGCTGGTCGGACGAGGACATCGCCAAGGTGCTCGGCGAGAACTTCGTCCGCGTGATGGAAGCGGTCTGCGGCTGAGCCGATGACAGCGAAGCTGCTCGCCTACGCGACGTACCTGCCCCGCTACCGGCTCGCCCGCGCCGCCATCGGCGCCGCGCTCACCGGCGCCCCGCGCGGCTCCGGGGCGCGGACCGTGGCGGGGCACGACGAGGACGCGGTCTCCATGGCGGTGGCGGCCACCCGCGCGCTCGGCGCGGGGATCGGTGACGCGGACAACCTGTACTTCGCCACGACCAGTCCGCCGCTGCTCGACAAGTCCTGCTCGTTGATCGTGCACGCCGCCACCGGGATGCACGGCCGGGTCTTCGCGCTGGACCTGACCGGGCTGCGGTCGGGCTTCGGCGCGCTCAGCGTGGCCGCCGGGACGGGTGGCGTGGCCGTACTGGCCGACCTCCGGACGGGGCGGCCTGGGTCGGCGGAGGAGTCCGACGGCGGTGACGGCGCTGCCGCGTTCCTGTTCGGTTCCGGAGATGCCGTCGCGGAGGTGATCGGGTCGGTGTCGGTGCCGCTGGAGGTCATGGACGCCTGGCGGGCTCCCGGCACCGGCTACGCGCTGCTCGGCGAGGACCGCCTCGTCCACCATGTGCTCGCACGTGCCGTGCGGGAGATCGTGGCAGAGGCGGGGACACCGGTCACAGCCCTGGTCTCCACGCTGAACCGGCGCCTGGCGAGCTCCCTGAGAGCCTCGATCGGCGCGGCGGGCGGCGCGGACGTGCAGGATGCGCACCGCGAGAACACCGGCTACTGCGGCGCGGCGGACCTCGGCCTGCTCCTGGCCGGCGCCCTCGACACGGCAAAGGCCGGCGACACGATCCTCGTCGTCTCCGCGGGTGGCGGGGCCGACGCCCTGCTCCTGCGGGTGCTGAAAGACGGCCGCCGGAGCCCGGACAGGGTGGGGCAGGAGATCGGCTACCACCAGTACCTCACCTGGCGCGGCGCGCTCGGCCGCGAACCCGCCCGCAGGCCGGCACGTCCCGCCGTCGCTCCGGCCCCGGCCTTGCGCAACAGCGCGTGGAAGTACGGGCTGGCGGGCTCGCAGTGCTCGGCGTGCGCCAAGGTCTACCTGCCGCCCGCGCGGGTGTGCGCGTGCGGAGCCGTCGACCAGGCCAGGCCGTTCAGCGTCGCCGGCCTCACCGGGACCGTCGTGACGCAGGCCGCCGACGGCGTGTCCGACAGCCCGGCGCCCCCGGCGACGGCGGCACTGGTCGACTTCGGCACGACGGGGCGGCTCCTGCTGGAGCTCACCGACGTCCCGCCGGCCGGCATCGCCGACGGCGCCGAGGTCGAGATGACGTTCCGGCGCACGTACGTCCTCGACGGCGTCCCCAACTACTTCTGGAAGGCCAGGCCCAAGCGGTGACTGGAAGCATGCGCGACCGCGTCGCCATCGTCGGGATGGGGTGCACCCGATTCGGCGAGCTGTGGGACCAATCCGCCGACGATCTGCTCATCGAGGCTGCCCTGGACGCCATCGCGTCCGTCCCCGGCCTGCGCAAGGACGACGTCGAGGCCTACTGGTACGCCACCGTGGCCTCGGGACACGCCGGGCTCCCCCTGGCCAGGGCGCTCAAGGTCGAGCGCCCCGTGACGCGGGTGGAGAACTTCTGCGCGAGCGGCTCCGACGCCTTCCGCAACGCCGCCTTCGCCGTGGCGGCGGGGATCTACGACGTGGCCATGGCGGTCGGCGTGGAGAAGGTCAAGGACAGCGGCTACTCGGGGCTGACGCTGAACGCGCTGCCCGGCGACAACACCGCCGCCGAGATCAGCAACCCGGCCGCCTACGCGATGCTGCCCGCGGCCTACAGCCGGGCGTACGGCGTGGACCCGGGCGACATCCGCAGGGCGCTGACCCACATCGCCTGGCGCAACCACGCCAACGGCGCCAGGAACCCGGCGCGCGCGCAGTACACCTCCGAGGTGCCGAAGGAGAAGATCGACAGGGCGCCCAGGATCGCCGGCGACCTCAGCGTGTTCGACTGCTCGGGCGTCTCCGACGGCGCCGCCGCCGCGATCATCGTCCGCGCCGAGGACGCGCTCGGCTACACCGACAAGCCGATCTACCTCAAGGGCATGTCGCTGCACGCGGGGATGAGCGACGGCGCCGTCACCCCGGGCGTCGCGTACGCGTCCTTCCCCGAGGTCGTGCGGTGCGCCGAACTCGCGTACGCGGACGCGGGGATCACGAACCCGCGCGAGCAGCTCTCGATGGCGGAGGTGCACGACTGCTTCACGCCGACCGAGCTGATCCTGATGGAGGATCTCGGCTTCTCCCAGCGTGGCCAGGCCTGGCGGGACGTGCTCAACGGGGACTTCGACCTCGGTGGCACGCTGGCGGTGAACCCGGACGGCGGGCTGAAGTCCTTCGGCCATCCGGTCGGCGCGAGCGGCTTGCGCATGATCTTCGAGCTGTGGCTGCAGCTCCGCGGCGAGGCCGGCCCGCGCCAGCTGGCTTCGCCGCGGCTCGGCCTCGCGCACAACATGGGCGGGCTGCCCGGCGAGTTCGTCTCGTTCGTCGCCGTCTTCGGCGGCGAACGCTAGCTCACGATCACCCCGTTCCGCAGCACGACCGCGACGTTCTCCGGATCGGCGAACAGCTTCGGGTCCTCCAGCGGGTTCGCCGTGAACCCGGCGATGTCCGCCCGCTTTCCCACCTCCAGTGTGCCGATCTCGTTGTCGAGCCCGAGCAGCCGGGCGTTGACGCGGGTGGCCGCGATCAGCGCCTCCATCGGTGACTCCACCGCGGCCCGCAGCGTGAGTTCCTCGCCCCTGCGGCTCTGGTCGGGGCCGATGACGTCGGAGCCGAGACCGATCCTGACCCCCGCGGCCTTGGCCGCGAGCAGCCCGTCGATCATCGCCTGGCGCACCCGCGCCGCGCGCTCGGCGAACTCGCCGGGCAGGCCGAGCCCGTTCCTGATGACCGCCTCGACCGCGGTCAGCGTCGGCACGAGGGAGACCTGGCGCTCGGCCATGAGCGCGGCGGTTTCCTCGTCGATGCCGGTGCCGTGCTCGACGCACCGGGCCCCCGCCAGTACGGCGTTGCGGATGCCCGCGACGTTGTGCGCGTGGACGGTGACGTAGGTGCCGCGAGCCGTGGCCTCCGCGACGGCGGCCGCGATCTCCTCGAAGGTGAACTGGGTGTCGGTGAGCTTGTCATGCTTGGAGATGACACCGCCCGTGACGCAGAGCTTGAGGAAGTCGGCGCCGCGCCTGAACGACTCGCGTGCGTTCCTGCGCATCTCGTCGGGGCCGTCCGAGAGCATCGCCAGCGTCCGCAGGCCGGGAATCTCCCTGCCGCTCCACAGACCGGCGGGCTCCCACTCGGAGGCGTAGTGGCCGTGCCCGCCCGTCTGGCAGTGGATCGGGCCGCACTGCACGATCCTGGGGCCGGGGATCTTGCCCGAGGCGACGACGCCGACGAGTCCCGCGTCGATGCCGCCGCAGTCCCGCACCGTGGTGAAACCCGTGCGGAGCGTCCGGGCGCAGTTGGCGAACATGTCCGCCGCGATCTCCGCTACGGACATGTCGTAACCGACGCTGTCCAGGATCGGGCTGGCCATGCCCAGATGGACATGTGCGTCGATCAGGCCGGGAGTCAGCGTGAGGCCGGTGCAGTCGACGACTTCGGCCCCGCGCGGCGGGGCTCCGCCGATCCGGCTGATCCGGCCTGCCTCAAGGAGGATCCCGGCCTGTTCCGGGTCGCTTCCGGTGGCCGTGACGAGGGTGCCTCCATGGAGCCAGAGACTCTTCACTTCACTGTCGTACATACGTACACTATGGTCATACGCAAACACCGGTGCAAGAGCCGAGGAGGAAACGTGGCGACTCAGCGCAAGGTGCGTACGTCGGCGCGGTTGCCGCGCGGGGCGCTGGATCGGGAGGCGGTGGTCGCCGCGGCCCTGGAGATCGCCGACCGCGACGGGCTGGGCGGCGTCACGATGGCTCGCGTCGCCGAGGCGCTCGGCGGCAGCCCGATGTCGCTCTACCGGCACCTGCACGACAAGCAGGAGCTGCTCGACGCCGTCGCCGATCTCGCGGTGTCCGAGATCCCGGCCATCGTCCAGGACGGGCGGCCCTGGCGGGTGCGGCTGGAGGAGTTCGCGCTCGAGGTCCGCCGCTGCGCGCTGCGCCACCCGGCGCTGGTCGAGATCGTCCTGGCGACCTACGTACGGGGCCCGGCCGCGGCCTCCGTGGGGCTCGACATGATCTCCCTGCTGCACGAGGCCGGCTTCGACGAGGACTCCTCGATCCGCGGGTTCATGGCCCTGCGCAACCACATCATCGGCGCCCTGGCCTGGGAGGTCTCGCGCTTCCGCGGCGGCGGCGGCGAGGAGTTCGCCCGCGAGGTGGCCGACAACTTCGTGCACGCGGACACGCCCGCGGACTCGCCGGTCAGGCGGCTCAGCGACGTGGTCTCCGAAGATCTGGAGGGGCAGTACATGTTCGGGATCAGCCATCTGCTCGACGGTTTCGAGGCGGAGGTGCAGCGGTGAACGACCCGCGTCGCAGGCCGACCATCGTCGACCTGGTCTCGCGCTCACTCCAGCGGCATCCGGGCCGGGTCGCCTTCGCCACCCCGGACGGAGACCTGTCGTACGGCGAGTTACGGCGGCTGATCGCGCGGATCGCGGCGGCGCTGCGCGGCGGCGGGGTGCGGCCGGGCGACGGCGTCGCACTGATCGCCCCGAACCGGCCCGAGGCGTTCGCCGCGATGGTGGCGGCGCAGTCCCTCGGCGCGCGCTACACGCCACTGCACGCGATGGGATCGCCGGCCGACCACGCCATCGTGTGCGAGGACGCGGGCATCGCGGCGCTCATCGCCGACGAACCGCGGTACGCCGAGACTCTCGCGGCTGAGCTGAGAACCCCGCCGCGGGTCTTCGGCCTCGACGCCCTGGCAGCCGCCGAGCCGGACACGGACGACATCCCCACGGTGGCGCGGGAAAGTGACATCGCCTTCCTCGCCTACACGGGAGGGACCACCGGCCGCCCCAAGGGCGTGATGCTCTCGCACCGCTCCCTGGTCACGCACGTCCTGCTCTCCGTCGCGCACTGGCAGCTCCCGACCGAGCTGCGCTTCCTCGGCTCGACGCCGCTGACGCACGCGCTCGCGGGCATGGCGCCGGCGATCTTCCATCAGGCCGGCAGCATCACGCTCACGAAGGGCTTCGACCCCGCCGAGTTCTGCGAGATCGTGCGGACCCAGCGGATCACCGCGACCTTTCTCGTCCCGAGCATGATCTACGTCCTGCTCGACCACGTCGCCGCGCACCCGGCGGACCTGTCCAGCCTGCGGACGATCCTGTACGGCGCGGCCCCGATGTCACCCGACCGCCTCGAACAGGCCCTTGACGTGTTCGGCCCGGTGTTCGTGCAGTTCTACGGCCAGACAGAGGCGCCCAACACCGTCACCACGCTCTCGAAGCAGGATCACGAGCTGCGCCGGCTCGCCTCCTGCGGCAAGCCGCACCCCGCGCTGGACGTCGCCGTCCTCGACGACCACGACCAGCCCTGCGCGGTCGGCGAGCTCGGTGAGGTCTGCGTCCGCGGGCCGCTGCTCATGGACGGCTACTGGCGGCAGCCCGAGCTGACCGCGGAGGCGCTGCGCAACGGCTGGCTGCACACCGGCGACATCGGCCGCTTCGACGAGGACAACTACCTGTACCTCGCCGATCGCAAGAAGGACATGCTGATCACCGGCGGGTTCAACGTCTACCCGCGCGAGGTCGAGGACGCCCTGGCCGCGCACCCGGACGTGGCCGCCGCGGCGGTGATCGGCGTTCCGGACCCGAAGTGGGGCGAGGCGGTGACGGCCTTCGTCGTCAGAACCGCGGACGCGACCGCCACGGCCGAGGAGCTCATCGCCCACGTCCGCGAGCTCAAAGGGCCCGTGCACGCGCCGAAACGGCTCGACTTCGTGGACGGCCTGCCGCTCACCCCGCTGGGCAAGATCGACAAGAAGCGACTGCGGGCACGCTTCTGGGACGCCGCCGACCGGGCCGTCAATTGAGGAGACCGATGAGCACCACCACCACCGCCGCCCGGCCGCGCTGGGTCGATGACGAGGGCGCCGCGCTGAGCGCGGTCGCTCGCGACTTCTTCAGGACCGAGGTCGTCCCTCACTTCGAACGCTTCGATCAGCAGAAGCACGTGGACCGCGAGGTCTGGCTCAAGGCCGGGGCGCTCGGCCTGCTCTGCTGCGAGGTCCCCGACGAGTACGGCGGAGGCGGCGGCACGTTCGCGCACGAGGCGGTCGTCCTCAGCGAGCAGGCCAGGGCCGGCGACACCGGGCTCGGCCTCCAGGTGCACAGCGGCGTGGTCGCCCCGTACCTCGTCGCGCACGGCACCGAGGAGCAGAAGGCCCGCTGGCTGCCTGGAATGGCGAGCGGCGACCTCATCGGGGCCGTCGCCATGAGCGAGCCCGGCGCGGGCACCGACCTCAAGAACGTCAGGACGAGCGCCACCCGCAACGGCGACCACTACCTGCTCAACGGCTCCAAGACGTTCATCAGCAACGGCTCCCGGTGCGACCTCGTGATCGTCGTCGCCAAGACCGATCCGGCCGCCGGGAGGAACGGGATCTCGCTGCTCGTCCTGGAGACGGCGGCGGCACCGGGGTTCCGGCGCGGCCGGACCCTCGACAAGCTGGGCCTGCACAGCCAGGACACCGCGGAGCTCTTCTTCGAGGACGTGCCCGTCCCGGTGGAGAACCTGCTGGGCGCGGAGGGCGCCGGCTTCGGGATGCTGATGCGCGAGCTGCCCCGCGAGCGCCTCGTCATCGCCGTGAGCGCGGTGGCCGCCATGGAACGCGCGCTGGAGGAGACCATCGCCTACGCGAAGACCCGGGAGGTCTTCGGCGCGCCCCTGTTCGCCATGCAACACGTCAAGTTCGAGCTCGCCGAGCTGGCGACGATCGTGCGGGCGTCGCGGGTCTTCCTGGACGACTGCGTCGAGAACTTCTGCGCGGGCACCCTCGACCCGGCGACCGCGTCCATGGCCAAATGGTGGCTGACCCAGAACCAGTGCGACGTGACCGACCGCTGCCTGCAACTGTTCGGCGGCTACGGCTACATGCGGGAGTACCTCATCTCCCGGCTGTACGTCGACGCCCGCGCCCAGAAGATCTACGGCGGAACCAACGAGGTCATGAAGGACCTCATCTCCCGGGCCCTGTGATGGTTCCCGCGCCCGGTGACATCGAGGCCGCCGCGGAGAGGATCCGCGGGCACGTACGCAGGACGCCGCTGATCGAGGTGGCGCGGGGGACGTTCGGCGTCGACGCCTCCCTGGTGCTCAAGCTCGAACTGCTGCAACACACTGGATCGTTCAAACCGCGCGGCCTGTACAACCGGGCGCTGAGCCGGCCGGTGCCCGCTGCCGGGCTGGTCATCGCCTCGGGCGGCAACGCCGCGCTCGCCCTGCTGCACGTGGGCCGGCGGCTCGGTCACCCCGTCGAGGTGTTCGTCCCGGAGACGGCTCCCGCGGTCAAGGTCGCCAAGCTGCACGGGTACGGCGCGCGCGTCCACCAGGTGGGCGCCGGGTTCGCGGACGCGGCCGTCGCCGCCGAACGCGGCGCGGCGCAGAGCGGAGCCCTGCTCATGCACGCCTACGACCAGCCGGAGATCGTCGCGGGACAGGGCACCGTCGCACTCGAACTCGAACAGCAGTGCCCGGATGTCGACACCGTGCTCGTCGCCTGCGGCGGCGGCGGTCTCGTCGGCGGGACCGCCGCCTGGTACGGCCGCCGCGTCAGGGTCGTCGCGGTGGAGGCCGAGGGATCCCCCACGCTCGCCGCCGCCCGCGCCGAGGGTGAGCGGGTCACGATCGGCGTCGGCGGTGTCGCCGCGGACGCGCTCGGAGCGAGCCGGATCGGCGCGATCGCCTGGGAGATCGCACAACGCGCCATCGACGACGTCGTGGTCGTGCCCGGGCAGACGATCCTCGACGCCCGGCGACTCCTCTGGGACGAGCTGCGGATCTGCGCGGAACCGGGCGCCGCCGCGCCCCTCGCGGCGCTCACCAGCGGCGGCTACGTCCCCCGGCCCGGTGAACGCGTCGCCGTGATCGTGTGCGGCGGCAACAGCGATCCAGCAACCCTGATCTAGGAGATCGTCATGACGGATTCCCGCAGCCTCCACGACGACGCAGTCGTGGTCGACACCCACAACGACCTCATCCTGCTGGTCGACCACTTCGACCGCAGGGGACAACCAGACCACTTCGCCCGATACTGGCTGCCCGAGCTCCGCGCGGGCGGTGTCGACGTGCAGGTCCTGCCGATCTGCCTCGAGGAGCAGTTCCAGACGGAGGGCGCGCTGCGCAGGACGCTGCTGCTGGTCGAACGGATCCACGAACTCGCCGCCGAACACCGCGACGACGTGACGGTCTGCCTGACGGGCGCGGACGTCGACGCCGCCACCGCGGCAGGACGCATCGCGCTGGTGATCGCCCTTGAGGGCGCGCACGCCGTCGGGCAGGACCCCGCACTGGTACGCACCATGGCACGCGTCGGGGTCCGGGTGATCTCCATAGCGCACTTCGGCCGCACCTTCCTCGCCGACGGCAGCGGCCTGGACTCCACCTCGCGCGGCCGGCTGACCCCGGAAGGCATCACGGCGCTGCGCGAGATGGAGGAGCTCGGCATCGTCTTCGACATCAGCCACCTCGGGATCGCCGGTGTGGAGGACGTGCTGTCCCTGGCGACGCGGCCGTTCCTGGCCACGCACTCGGCGTGCCTCGGCATCGCCGACAGCCACCGGAACCTGGGCGACGAGCAGCTCAAGGCCATCGCCGGACTCGGCGGGGTCATCGGCGTCGCCGCCGCCATCCCGTTCTTCATCGACCCTGCCGCGCCGACGGCCGAACGCGTCGTCGACCACATCGAGCGGATCGCCGAGGTCGCGGGCATCGACCACGTCGGCCTGGGGCCCGACTTCATCGACGACTATTACCAGAGCGTCTTCGGCGGCTGGGTGGGCGCCCCGACCGGCGGCCACCCCTACGTGCCCGCCGAGATCTCACGCCCCTCCGACCTGCCGAAGATCACCGAGGTGATGGTCCGGCGTGGCTTCGCCGAGCAGGACATTCGCAAGGTCCTTGGTGAGAACGTGCTCCGCGTTCTCCGCGATGTGATGGGAGCACCGGCCAGATGACCGTGTCCGACGAGCTCCAGTACATATTGAAGAGCAGGGAGCCGCGCACGGCCGCCACCTTCGCGGCGGCTGACATCCGGCTCGAAACGGTGTCCGTGACGATGCGGGACGGCGTCCGGCTCGCCACGGATCTCTACCTGCCGCCGCGGCTGCCCGCACCCGTGGTCGCGGTGCGCACCCCGTACGGCCGGGACGCCGACAGGCTGGTGGCGCCGTTCATGTCGTTCGCCCGCCGCGGTTACGCGGTGGCGGTGCAGGACCTGCGCGGCACGGGCGACAGCGAGCCGGACGACCACGACTTCTACCTGTTCGAGCCCGACGACGGCCACGACTTCGTCGAGTGGGTCAGCGCGCAGGACTGGTGCGACGGGTTCATCGGCTCCGTCGGCGGCTCCTACGTCGGTCAGGTGCAGTGGCCGATGGCGACACACCCGAAGATGACCACGATCGTGCCGGAGGTCAGCGGCCTCGGGGTGGGCGTGAAGACCGCCTCGTACCACATGGTCGTCAACGCGCTCGCGCGCACCATCGGCCACGGCGAGGAGAAGTCGGACCTGCCGTTCTGGCAGCTCGAGCCGATGATGCTGGACGAGACGTGGGCGACGGGGTTCTTCAACGAGCCGTTCGTCAGCCCCCGGCTAGCCGAGCTGTCGCAGACGTTCCCCGAGCTCAAGGAGCTGTCGACGGTCGAGGCGCAGGCCTGGCTGTGGGCCCGCTACTGCTCGCTGACGTGCGCGGAACGCGCCGAGTTCGTCCGTGGTCTCACGGGGTCATCGCACGTCACCATGCTCGACGTCGAGAGCATCGGGCCGATCTTCGGCCAGGGCATCTCGATAGACAGGCACACCCTGCCCGCCGTAGACCCTGCCGCGCAGGTGGCCGGCCTGCGGGCGATCCCGCTGCTGCGCACCGGCTGGTACGACTGGTTCGTCAACGACGCGCTGGAGACGTGGGAGCTGCTCCGCGAGCACGCGCCGGAGCCGCTGCGCTCCCAGGCCCGAATCATCGTCACCCCGTCCGCGCACAACCTTCCCGGCTACAAGGAAGGCATGGGGGAGCACGAGGAGCTGTGGCACAACCACTGGAGCAGCGTCGACTTCACGCTGGCCTGGTATCAGGCCGTCCGCGACGGCTCCGTTGACGACTGGCCGCGCGTCATCTACTACCTGATGGGCGCCAACGAGTGGCGCACCGCCGACGACTGGCCCCTCCCGGAAGCCGTCGACACCCCGTTCTACCTCGGCGCGGACGGAACGCTGAAGACCACGGCCCCCGACCAGCGGCAGGCCGCTGACCAGTACGTCTACGACCCGCTCGACCCGACCCCCACGGTCGGCGGCCACATCGTCTCCTGGGTCTACCCGCCGGGAAGCGTGGACGTCAGCGCGGTGCAGCGGCGCGAGGACGTCCTCACCTACACCACGGAGCCGCTCGATCGTGACGTCGACGTCGTCGGCAAGCTCCGGGCGCTGCTCTACGTGAGCTCGTCGGCCGTGGACACCGACTTCGCCGTACGGCTGAGCGACGTGACTCCGGACGGACGGGCCGTACAGCTGGTGAACGGCCTGCTCCGGGCCAGGTACCGCGACCTGGAACGAGGCGCGGAACCACTCGTGCCCGGCGAGATCTACCCGCTGGAGATCGACATGTGGGTCACCGCCAACCGGTTCAAGGCCGGGCACCGCATCCGCGTCGACATCAGCTCCGCCGACTTCCCGCGGTTCGACCGGAACACCAACCTGGGCGGCGCGCCGGGCGATCCGGTCTCGGCGACCCAGACCGTCCACCGGGACGCCTCGCACCCCTCGCACATCGTCCTGCCCATCTGCTGAGGACCCGAATGTATCTTTCTCTTCAGGAGTTCGGCGCCACGACCGTCGTGACGCTGGACCGGCCGCCCGTCAACGCGGTGAATCTGAGCATGTACGAGGAGATCCGCGACCTGTTCGGCCGGTTCGACGAGAGGCTGCCGGCGACGAAGGCGGTCGTGCTCACCAGCGACGCCAAACACTTCTGCGCGGGCAACGACCTCGACGAGTTCCTCACTCTCGACCCGCGAAACTCCGCCGGGCGGATGCGCCTGGTCCGCGACGCCTTCGCCGCCATCTACGACTGCCCCGTCCCGGTGGTCGGCGCGGTCCGCGGGGCGGCGCTCGGCACCGGGCTGGCGATCGCCGCCTCCTGCGACGTCATCGTCGCCGGCGAGAGCGCCAGGTTCGGGACGCCCGAGGTGAGCGTCGGAGTGATGGGCGGAGGGGCGCACCTCGCCCGGCTGGTACCGCAGCCGATCATGCGGGCGATGTACTTCACCGCCGACCCATGGCCCGCCTCCGACCTGGTCGGGTTCGGCTCCGTGCTGCGCGTCGTCCCGGACGACGAGGTGCTCGACAGCGCGCTCGCCCTCACCGGGAAGATGACGCGGCACAGCCTCACCGCGCTCCGCCATGCCAAGGAGTCGCTGAACACGATCGAGTTCATGGACCTGAAGGCGGGCTACGAGTTCGAGCAGCGCATGACCGGCCGCCTGTCCGGGGAGCCCGACTCCAGGGAAGCCGTCGCCGCCCTCCGCGAGCACCGGCCGCCGAGCTACCGCGACCAGCCATGACCGGGCACATCGCGTCGTTGTGGGTGTACCCGGTGAAGGGCGCCCGTGGCGTGCCCCTCGACGAGGCCGACGTCCTGCCGGGCACCGGCCTGCGGCACGACCGCTCGCTGGCGATCGCGCGCGGCGACCAGCAGGTGCCGCCCAGGACGGCGTGGCGGCCGCGGTCGGCGTTCAAGCAGGTGGCACGCGACCCCGACATGACCCAGGTGACGGTCACCATGGCAGGGTCCGGCGTGGTGGAGCTGCGCCACCTCGCCCACCCTGACGGGCCGCCGGTGCGTTCCGACCGGCCTTCGGAAGACCTCCTCGGCGCGTGGTTCGGCGAACCCGGGCTGAGGCTCGTCCGGGGCGACGGGGCGGCTCTGTGGGATCTGCCCGACACCGAGCTTTCGCTGGTCAACCTCGCCACGGTGCGGGCGCTCGCCGCAGACCTCGACTTCCGGCGGTTCCGCGCCAACGTCCATCTCGACGGGCTGCCCGCGTTCGCCGAGCTGGCCTGGGTCGGCCGGCGCGTCCGGCTGGGCGACTGCGAGGTCGAGGTGACCAGGCATACCGGCCGCTGCCGCGCGACGTCCGCGAACCTGGTCACGGGCGAGCGGGACATCGAGCTCCCCTCCGTGCTCACCCGCGCCTTCGGCCACCCGAACCTGGGCGTCTACGCGCGCCTGGCCGCGCCCCGCCCCGCCCGGCTCCGGAAGGGCGCGCCGGTGACCGTGGGCGACCCGCCCGAGACCGTACGGCATGCCGACGCGTCCTGGCCACGGGAGGCGGAGGTGCTCGAAACGGTGCGCGAGGACGACAGGACCGTCAGCCTGTGGCTGCGCGACCCCTTCCGCCTGCCGGTGGCCGCCGGCCAGCACCTGCGCGTTCACCTGCCCACCTCGGACGGCGGGCTGACCTGGCGCGCCTACAGCGTCTCAGGACGGCTCCGGATCACGGTGCGCCTGCGCGGGGAAGTCTCCAACCGCCTCGCGTCGCTGGTCAGCGGCGACCGGCTGCTCATCACGGGCCCGTTCGGGCTTCCCGCGCTCTCCCCGGAACGGCGGCCGCTGTACCTGGTGAGCGCTGGGATCGGCATCACCCCCGTTGCCGCCACGGTGCGGCAACTGGCGGCGGAGGCGGCCCCCAGGCCGCTCGCCGTCGAGGAGACGGTGGGGGAGGCCGTCCCCAGGCCGCTCACCGTCCTGCACGTCGACGCGGACGAGCGGAGCGCGGCGCTGTGGTCCGAGGTCGCCGACGGCGTCCGGCGGACCGGCGGCACGGCGCGGCTCTTCGAGACCCGCCCGGCAGCCCGCCGCCCCGGCCCGCGCGACCTCGTCGAACTCATGCCCGACGGCGCGGACACGCTCGTGTGCGGCTCGATCGGCTTCGTGACCGCGGTGTCCGAGGCCCTGCGGGCGGCGGGCGTGGACGCGGACCGCATCCACGCCGACGCGTTCTTCTCGCCCGCGACCGAACCGCCCGTCCGGCGGCCCGCACCGGATCCGGGACCGCACCAGGTGACCTACCTCCCCGAGGACGTCGCGGCGACCTGGACGGACGCGGACGGCACGCTGCTCGAACTGGCCGAGAACCACCAGGTGCCCGTTCCGTCCGCCTGCCGATCGGGCGCCTGCGGCACCTGCGTGCTCGACCTGGTGCACGGCGAGGTGTCGTACCTGGTCGATCCGCCGATCCCGCCCGGTTCGCGGGCCGTGCTCGCGTGCGCCGCAGTGCCTGCGGGACCGATCGTCCTGCGCCGCCGGGCTGCTGCTACACCTGCCGAAGAGCCGCAGTGAAGATTCCGACGCTGGTCGTTGGAGCCGCGAGCCCAGGTTTAGGAGCATCGTTGTCATGACGAAGTCCCAGAAGACGGCCCCGGCCAGTGACCGGGTGAGGATCCGGCGTCGTCCCGCGCGCGGGACGTACGACCTGGACCTCGTTCGCTCGATTCTCGACGAGGCGATGCTGTGTCACGTCGCCTTCGTGGACGGCGGAGACCCGGTCGTCCTGCCGACGCTGCACGTCAGGGTCGGCGACCAGTTGCTGATCCACGGCGCGCGGAAGAACCGCATGATGAACAAGGTCGCCGAGGGCGCCCCCGTCTGCGTCGAGGCCACCGTGATCGACTCCGTGGTGATGGGGCGGAGCGTTCTGCAGAACTCGGTCAACTACCGATCCGCCGTCGTCATGGGGGAGGGGCGAGCCGTCGAAGATCTCGACGAGGTGCTGCCGGGGATGCATGCGCTCATCGACAAGATCACTCCGGGACGGCTTCCGTTCCTGCGCCCGCTCACCGACGCGGAGTTGCGCTCCGTGCTCCTGGTCAGTGTCCCGATCGTCGAGGCGTCGGCGAAGGTACGCACCGGTGACGCCGGCGACGCGCCCGCCGACAGGTCACTGCCCGTCTGGGCGGGCCGGCTCCCGCTCCGCATCGCCGCGGGGGCCCCTGTGCCGGACGAATACGTGCCCGCGGGGATGCCGGTTCCCGACCACCTCACGGGCTGGGGCGAGACCCGATCCGGCGCCTACTAGGCACTTCTGGCACCCACCGCTCCATGATCGAGTTCATGCGCGGCATGCGGATGCCGGTGCCGCCATAACCGCACGGAGACGACGTGGCTGCGTGCGGGAGATGGCTGGTGCGCCCCCGGCCAGGCGCCCTGGCCAGGCCCGCGGCCGTCCCTGGTGCTGAGGGCCGCTCGCCCTGATGACCGTCATGGCACTTGTGCGAAGCCTCCGTCACTGAGAGAATCCAGACGATCGCTTATAGTGACTTTCCGCTGCGGGAGACCTCCGGGCCCGGCCGCTCAGAAAGGCCCTATGAACCGTTTGTCAGGTGTCCTGGCCGTCATCGTCCTCGGGCTTGCCGCCGGGTGCTCCGACCCGACGAACGCCCGGTCCCAGAGCCGCTCGCCGTACGCACTCAACCTCCACCTGTACCAGAAGCCGAAGCGCTTCTCCCCGCTGGATCCCCCCAGCGGTCCCGACCAGCAGGTCATGACCTTGATCTTCGACAACCTGCTGACCGTCGACGATTCCTACGCCTACTCGCCACGCCTGGCCGCCCGCTGGCAGGTGGAAGAGGACCGCATCACCTTCCACCTGCGCCAGGGCTTGTCATGGAGCGATGGCAAGCCGTTCAGCAGCAAGGACGTGCTGTTCACCTACGAACTGCTGGCCGACCCCGGGAGCGGCAGCGCGATGGCGGGCAAGCTGGCCGCGGCCACCTTCGAGGCCCCGGACGACCACACCTTCGTGATCAACCTGACCAGGCCGAACGCCGGATTCCTCAGCTTGATCGCCGGGCCGTTCGCCTTCATTCTGCCCGAGCACGTGCTCGGCCGGGAGCCGGTGGACAAGATCGCTAACAGTGCCTTCTTCGCCCACCCGACGGTCGGCATGGGCCCGTACACCTTCGTGCGCCACAAGACCGACCAGTACGTGGAACTGGCCGCCAACCCGCACTACCGCAAACCCATCGCCATCCCCGCGATCTTCCTCAAACCCATCGGCTCCGACGCGGCGACCGCGCAACTCGGCACCGGCGAGCTGGATCTGGTCCAGGTCTCCCCGACCGACCTGCGGACGGTGGAAGCGTTCAAGGGCGTCACCGTCACGGCGAAACCGAGCCCCGGCTTCGTCCGGCTGGCCATCAACCAGAGCGATCAGAAGGATCGGCGCTCCGCCGATCCCCGGGTGCGGCAGGCCATCCTCCACGCGATCGACCGCAAGGCGCTGGTAGCCAACATCCTGGCAGGCAGAGGCCGGGTGCAGAACTCCTCGTTCGTCGTCTCCTGGGCGCTGCCCGGCGGGCTGGAGGAGTACGCCTACGATCCGGCCAAGGCCAGGGCCCTGCTGTCCGAGGCGGGCTGGACGGCCGGCGAGACGATGACGCTGTCCTGGATCCCCGGCCAGCGCGACCGTGACGCGGCGGCCACGGTGGTGCAGGCCGCGCTCAGCGCGGTGGGCATGAGCGTCGAGCTCAAGCCGGTACAAGCGGCCGAACTGCTGCAATCCTACGACCGGCGCACCTTCGACCTGGCGCTCTTCGGCGGAGGCGGCTACGCCGTGGACCCCTCCAGCAGCGCCGCCATCCTCAGTTGCGCCGCCTTCTACCCCAGGGGCGGGAACGTCGGTGACTTCTGCGACCCGTCGCTGGACGCCCTCACCGCCCAGGCCGACGCCCGTACCGATCAGGACCGGCGCGCCGAGCTCTACCAGCAGGCGGCGATCAAGGACAACGCCCAGGTTCCCTACGCGTGGTTGTACAACCCCGACATCCTGTGGGCCGCCGGTTCGCGGCTGCGCGGCTTCAGACCCAGCGGCGACCCCGCCACCGGCTTCTGGAACGCCGACGAGTGGAGCCTGGCCGGCTGATGCTCGCCTACCTCGCGCGCCGGCTCCTGATCAACGCGGCGGTCTTCCTGCTCATCAGCGTGGGCGTGTTCCTCCTGGTCCGGGCCGCTCCCGGCGACCCGGTCCTGACGATGGTCGACCCCGAGCAACTGGCCTCGGGCACGTCGGCGTTCATCGCCGCCAGACGTGCTGAACTCGGACTGGACGCGCCGGTCGTGGTCAGGTACGGCATCTGGCTGCGCGACGCGCTCAGCGGCGACCTCGGCTACTCCTTCGTCAGCGGCCGTCCGGTGGCCGAGGCGCTCGGCGAGCGGGTGGGGCCCACTGTGCTGCTCATGAGCGCCGCCCTGGCGATCGGCCTGACGCTGGCCGTGGCGGCGGGCACCCTGGCCGCGACCCGGCGCGACAGCGCGATCGACCACATCACGACCGTCGCCGGCCTGGGCATGATCTCGTTGCCCAGCTTCTTCCTGGGCATCGCCGCGATCTACCTCTTCTCGCTGAAGCTCGGCTGGGCGCCGTCTTCCGGCATGTCCACCCCGGGCGACGGCGGCGGCGCCGACATCCTGGCCCACCTGGTGCTGCCCGCGGCCATCCTGGCCCTGTCCGTCGCCGGGCCGTTCACCCGCTACGTGCGAGCCGGGCTGCTGACCGAGCTCAGCGCCGACTACGTGCGCACGGCCGAGGCCAAGGGCGCCGGTCCCGCCCGGGTGCTGCTGCGGCACGCGCTGCGCAACGCGCTTGTCCCGCTCGTGACCGTCACGATGATCTATATTCCGCAGCTCCTGGCCGGGGCGGTCGCCCTGGAGCAGGTCTTCGCCTGGCCGGGCATGGGGCAACTGGCCGTCAGCTCGGTCGGGCAGCTCGACCATCCGGTGGTGACGGGCTTCGCGATGTACGCCGCGGTGCTCGTGCTGATCTGCAACCTCGCCGCCGACCTGCTCAACGCGGTGGCCGACCCGAGAATCGGTGTGTCATGACGGCGGACGTCACGCCCGCCGTGCCGGGAGGGCCGTACCCGTCGGCCGCCCGGCGCTTCCTGCGCAACCGCATGGCGCTGGCCGGAGCCTCGTTCCTCGCCGTCACCGGCGTACTGGCGCTGGCCGCCCCGCTGGTGGCCGGGTACGACCCCAACGCGATGGAACTGGCGGCCTTCCGCGAGCCGCCATCGGCGGCGCACCCGTTCGGCACCGACTTCTACGGACGCGACGTGTTCGCCAGGCTGGTGCACGCCGCCAGGGTGTCGCTGCTGGTCGGGCTTGTGTCGTCGCTGACGGCGATCGCGATCGGCTCACTGCTGGGCGCGCTGGCCGGCATGTTCGGCGGAGCGCTCGACGCCGTCGTCATGCGCGTCGCCGACGTGGTGCTCTCCTTTCCCACGCTGGTCGTCATCGTCGCGCTGGCGGGCGTGCTCGGGCCGGGCACCGCGATGCTGGTGCTCGTCTTCGCCACGTGCAACTGGCCGACCACCTGCCGCGTGGTGCGCGGGCTGACGCTGTCGCTGCGCGAACGGGAGTACGTCCAGGCCGCGCGCACCTTCGGCGCCGGACGCCTGACGGTGATCGGCCGCCACGTGCTGCCCGCCGTCCTGCCGCAGGTCGCGGTGGCCGGGACGCTGCTGGTGGCGCAGCTCATCCTGCTGGAGGCGGTGCTGTCCTTCCTGGGCCTCGGCGTACGGCCGCCACAGGCGAGCTGGGGCAACATGCTGGCCGACGCGCAGAATCTCACCCTCATCCAGACCGCGCCGTGGTTGTGGCTGCCGCCCGGCCTGGCCATCGCGCTGACCGTCCTGGCCGTGAACTTCGTCGGCGACGGCCTGCGCGACGCCGTGGACCCGCGAGGAGCACGCGCATGACGCCGTTGCTCGCCATCGACGACCTCGCGGTGGAGTTCCCCACGCCCGGCGGCGCGGTGCGCGCCGTGGACGGAGTCAGCCTGCGGATCGCGCCGGGCGAGATCCTCGGCGTGGTCGGTGAGTCCGGCTCGGGCAAGAGCGTCACCGCACTGTCGGTGCTCCGTCTGGTACGGCCGCCGGGACGGGTGGTGCGCGGCAGCGTGCGCTTCGCCGGCGAGGACCTGCTGGCCCTGCCCGCGGCCCGGCTGCGCCGCATCCGGGGTCACCGCATCGCGATGATCTTCCAGGACCCGATGACGGCGCTCAACCCGGTCGTCCCGGTCGGCGCGCAGATCGCCGAGGCCATCAGGCTGCACCAGCCGCGCCTCGGCCGCGCGGCCGTGCGCAATCGCGTACTGGAGCTGATGGCCCGCGTCGGCATCGCCGATCCCGCGGGCCGTCGCGGCCGGCACCCGCACGAGTACTCCGGCGGCATGCGCCAGCGCGCGATGATCGCGATGGCGCTGGCCAACGAGCCCGACCTGCTCATCGCCGACGAACCCACGACCGCACTGGACGTCACCAGCCAGGCCCAGGTGCTGGACCTGCTCGACACCGCCAGACGGGAGTCCGGCGCCTCGGCGCTGCTCATCACGCACGATCTGGGGGTGATCGCCGAGCTGGCCGACCGGGTCGCGGTCATGTACGCGGGCCGCGTCGTGGAGCACGGCGACGTACACGCGATCTTCACCACTCCCCGCCACCCCTACACGCGCGGCCTGCTGGCCAGCCGGCCCGGCTGCCGGCCGACGGAGAGCCTGACGCCGATCGGCGGCAGCCCGCCCACCGCGCAGGCGCCGCCGTCCGGGTGCGCCTTCGAGCCGCGGTGCGCGTTGAGCGCCGGCCGCGGCGCCTGCCGGGCAGACCGTCCAGGGCCGGTCACGGTGGCCGCCGGTCACCTGTCGGCCTGTCACTTCCATGAGGAGCTGGCGTGAGAGAGCTCGGCCCGGCCGCCGAGGGGGCAGGGGAACCCGTCCTGGCCGTCGAGGGGGCAGGGGAGCCGCTGCTGGCCGTCGAGGGCCTGGTCAAGCACTTTCCCAGCCGCGGCGGGGTCCTGCGCGGGCGGACCGGGCCGATTCGAGCCGTCGACGGCGTGGACCTGGAGCTGCACGCCGGCCGTACCCTCGGGCTGGTCGGCGAATCCGGCTGCGGCAAGACCACGACCGGCCGGCTCGTCGTGGGTCTGGCCAAGCCCACCTCAGGCCGGATCCGTTACGCGGGGCGCGACCTGGCCGCCCTGTCCCGCAGACGGCTCCGCCCGCTGCGCGGCGAGATCCAGTACGTCTTCCAGGATCCGTACTCGTCGTTGTCGCCGAGGCTGACCGTCCACGAGATCGTCGCCGAGCCGCTGCGCACTCTCGGCCGTTACCGCGACGGCGGACGGCGGCGGGTCGGCGAACTGCTGGAGCTGGTCGGCCTGTCGCCCGAGCAGGCCGGCCGCTACCCGCACGAGTTCTCCGGCGGCCAGCGCCAGCGCGTCGGCATCGCCAGGGCGCTCGCACTCGACCCGCGCGTGCTGGTGCTGGACGAGCCCGTCTCGGCCCTGGACGTCTCGATCCAGGCGCAGATCGTCAACCAGCTCGCCCAGCTGCAGCGCGAACTTGGCCTTGCCTACCTGTTCATCTCGCACGACCTGTCGGTCGTCCGGCACCTGGGCGACACCGTGGCGATCATGTACCTGGGCCGGATCGTGGAGGAGGGCCAGGCCGCGCAGGTCTTCACCCGGCCGGCGCACCCCTACACCCAGGCGCTCATCTCTGCCCTGCCCATCTCGCACCCGCGCCATCGCGGCGACAGAAATCGGATCGTGCTCGCCGATGACGTGCCCAGCCCGGCGAACCCGCCGTCGGGCTGTCGCTTCCGTACCCGCTGCTGGAAGGCCCAGGACCGATGCGCGCGGCAGGAGCCGGCGCTGACCGGTACGGGACACCGGGTCGCCTGCCACTTTCCCGAGCCCTCCGAGCCGGGCCGCACGCACGTCGCTCACCTGTGAGCGGCCGTCATCGCGTGACTCTGCCTGTCAGGCCATCGAATCCGCCTAGTGGACCGCCCAGTAGCCGCATCGCCCCTTCCATCGGGAGGCGGCAAGGCATATAAGTAAGTATCTAGTTCGTTCGTTACGACGCCAAGAAGGTGAGACGCCCATGCTCACCGCGGATCACGGCATGCCGACTTCCCCCAGCCGCCGCTCCGAAAGCCTTCCCCTCGCGCTCGCGACGGTCTGCCTGTCCGGCACGCTGGAGGACAAACTCGTCGCCGCCTCCGCAGCGGGTTTCAGCGGAATCGAGATCTACGAGGACGACCTCATCGTGTCGAACTGGTCGCCGAGCCGGATCCGGCAGGAGTGCGCCGACCTGGGCCTGTCCATCCACCTCTACCAGCCGTTTCACGACTTCGAGGCGGCACCGCCCGCGACCTTCCACGTCAACCTCCGCCGGGCGGAGCGAAAGTTCGACGTACTGGAGCAACTCGGCGCGACCACGATGGCGGTCTGCTCGACGACGTCCGCGACCGCCGTCGACGACGACGACCTCGCCGCGGAACAGCTCCACACCCTGGCCGGCCGGGCCGCCGGGCGGGGCCTGCGCATCGCC
Organism: Nonomuraea sp. PA05; assembly: GCF_008086045.1. GTDB lineage: Bacteria > Actinomycetota > Actinomycetes > Streptosporangiales > Streptosporangiaceae > Nonomuraea > Nonomuraea monospora. Next base: position 102,975 of record NZ_VSEY01000032.1, read on the forward strand.
TACGAGGGCCTGGCCTGGGGACGGTTCGTCAACACGGTCGAACACGCCTGGCGGATCGTCCAGCGCGCCGATCACCCCGCGCTTGGCTTATGCCTCGACAGTTTCCACGTGTTCGCCCGCGGTGACGACCCCGCCGCGATCCGGGCCGTTCCCGGGCCGAAGGTGTTCCACCTGCAACTCGCCGACGCCCCGCGGCTGCACATGGACGCACTCGAGTGGAGCGAACACCATCGGCTCTTCCCCGGGCAAGGCGTCTTCGACCTGGCCGGCTTCGTCGGCCACGCCTTGGCCGGCGGGTACGACGGCCCGCTGTCGATCGAGGTGTTCAACGACGTGTGCCGGCAGGCGGATCCCCGGCAGGTCGCCGTGGACGCGATGCGCTCGTTGCTGTCGCTGGAAGAGACGGTCGGCACCCTCGGCCCGGTGGCGGTCCGTGAGCGGGTTCGGCTGGGCGACCTGCCCCCGGCCCCGCGGCTGGACGGTCTCGTGTTCACCGAACTGGCCGTGGACGAGATCTCCGGCCCGAGCGTGGCGCGGGCGCTCACCGCTCTCGGGTTCACCCATACGGGCCGGCATCGCTCCAAGCCGGTGCACTTGTGGTCACAGGGCGGAGCCCGGCTGCTGTTGAACTTCGCCCCGCAGAGAACGGTGCCGCCGGGCACCGCGGCCATCTGCGCGCTGGCGGTGGAGAGCACCGACCCGGCAGGCTCGGCCCGGCGCGCCGAGCGGCTGCTGGCGCCCGTGTTACCCCGCGCCCGGCGCGTGGAGGAGGCCGACCTCGACTCCGTGGCGGCCCCCGACGGAACGGCCGTCTTCTTCTGCCGTACCGGCGGGGAGGACGACTGGCTGGGCGATTTCGCCCCCACCGGCCGCGCCGAGCACGGAAACGGCCTGCTGACCGGGACGGATCACGTCTCGCTCACCGAATCGGTCGACGACTTCGAGCAGGCCGCATTGTTCTATCACGCGGTGCTCGGCCTGCGGGAGACACAGACGGCCACGCTACCCGCGCCCTTCGGGCTGATCCGTAGCAGAGGGGCGACCGATCCGGAGCACCACGTCCGGATCAGCCTCAACACCGCGCCGCTCCGACGGGGCGACTGGGCTCCGGCGGTGCCGAACCCGCAGCACATCGCCTTCACCACCGACGACGCCATCGCCACCGCGCGGGCGATGCGCGCCCTCGGCGCGCCGCTGCTGCCGATCCCCGACAACTACTACGACGATCTGGACGCCCGCCTGGAGCTGTCGCCGGCGCTCCTGGCGGCGATGAGGCGGCACTCCATCCTGTACGACAGCGATCAGCACGGCGAATACCTGCACTTCTACACCGAGATGCTCGGCGCGCGGATCTTCTTCGAAGTGGTGCAGCGGGTGGGCGAGTACTCCGGCTACGGCGCCCCGAACAGCGCGGCCGTGCGCATGGCCGCGCACCGCAGGCGCCGGCTGACCACGCTGAAGGAGCCCTCGGCCGTCGCCGGCGGCGAGGGGGCGCACGACTACTCACTGGCGCATCTCACGGCGCTGAGCCTGTCCCCGCCCGAACTGGTGAGCGCCGCCGCCGACGCGGGCTACCGATACGTGGGCCTGCGCATGACCAAGGTCACCCCGCACGAGCCGCATCACCCCCTCGCCACCGACCCCGCACTGATGCGGGCGACCAAGGTCCGGCTCGCGGCCACGGGCATCGAGGTGCTCGACATCGAGCTGGCCAGGATCCCGCCCGAGGCCGACCCGGCGAGCTTCCTGCGCTTCCTGGAAGCGGGAGCCGAACTCGGGGCCCGCCACGTCATCACGCAACTCCCCGATCCGGACTTCACCCGCAAAGCCGACAGGTTCGCGCGACTGTGCGAGCTGGCCAGGCCGCTCGGCCTCACCATCGACCTCGAGTTCCCCTCGTGGACCCAGACGGGCGATCTGACCGGGGCCGTCCGCGTCCTGCGAGAGGCCCGCCAGCCCAACGCGGGCATCCTCATCGACTTGATCCACTTCGCGCGCTCCGGCTCCAGCGTGGCCGAGCTCCGGGAGCTGCCACCCGAGTGGTTCCGCTTCGCCCACGTCTGCGACGCCCCCGCCGCGGCGCCGGCCACCCAGGAGGAGATCATCCATGCCGCGCGCTTCGAGCGGCTGTTCCCCGGCGAGGGCGGCCTCGACGTGCACGGCATCCTCGGCGCCCTGCCGCCCGGGATCCCGTACGCCCTGGAGATCCCACGGGCGACCCTCGTGGCCCAGGTGGGCGCCAAGGAGCACGCCCGCCTCGCGATCACCGCCGCACGCCGCCATCTCGACGCGACCGCCCGGCGGACGGGACCCACCGCGGCGGCCTAGACGGCGCCCCGGGAGGGGCTTGGTTCCGGGCCCTTCTTGCTGGTCGGGGCCTCGCATGACGCGGCGCATGGTGCGAGCCGGCGCCGCGCGTCGGAGACTCGGAGCAGGCGCAGGGATGTCCGGCAACCGAACGGTGCCGCCTCGTTGACGGCGCCTTCGCGCGCCCGCTCACGATCGCCGCCTGTCCGCCCGCCCTCTCACCTGCCCACGGTGGAACGTTCGGCGTCACGGATGGTCCTGTCGGCATCCCGCCGGGTGATGAAGCCGTCCCGCAGGTTCTGCTGGGTGACCTGGCGCACCTTGCTCACGTAGTCGCGGTGGCCGGGATACAACCCGTTCAGGGTGGTCTCATCGAAGGGGATCCAGGTGCCGCCCTGGCGGCAGGCGCTGTTGGTGGCGTCGGTCAGGCCGATGTTCCAGCCGGTGTTGCGCTCCGTCGGAGCATCCACCGCCGCCAGCCGGATGCCGCCGCGTGCGATCTGGTAGGCGTCCCGGGTCAGGGTGGCGGGGCTGGTGGTGGTGTCGGTGATCTCCAGGTACGGCGCCGCGGGCGGCCGCCGGTTCTCCCGCGCCCAGCGCACGGCGTGGTCGAACATCGCGTTCAGCACGTACTCGTAGGGGACGTTGCTGCGTGCCGGCGACACGCAGGGCGCGGTGGGCCCGGCGAGCAGGCCCGACACGCCTGCGTCACGCAGCCGGATCGGATTGTTGACGAGGTAGGCGTGCCGGTCGGAGTGCGAGGCGCCGGCGATCTCCCAGTAGGCGTAATGGCCGGTGTCCGGCTGGCGGCGAGCGGCCTGGTTGGCGAGCACGTCGTACTCGCTGGCCGTCTTGAAGACCTTCGTGGCCAGGTCGGGACGGATCTGCACGCCACCGTCCACGATGGTGATCACGTCGTAGACGGGCGTGAGAGGGTGCACCGAGTTGGCGTACAGGGCGAGGCGGGAGGCCGATTGCGACTGGCCGGTCGCGATGAGCGTCCTGACCTTGAGATCGCCGAGAGGGCGGGCGCCGCGGGGGTCCGTCAGCGCCTGGGCGGCCTGGGTGAAGACGTCGTAGGCGAGGCCGTCGTCGGTGACGGTGCCGCCGGCGGTCAGGTCGAGGCTTCCGTACCTGGCCGGGTTCCACGTCCTGAGACCGGCGGGGGTGTGCACGCCGTTGCGCTGGGCGCTGACGCCCACCCAGGCGTATCCCTCGTCCAGCAGGTGGCGGAACGAGCGGGACCACATGACCTCGTAGTCGAAGGTGTTGGTCACGTTGTACCACTCGACGATCGCGGTGCCGTTGAACCGCTTCGGCGAGAGCGGGCGGCGGACGACGATGCGCGTCCGGTAGGGGTGCCCGGTGTCGATGACCGTTCCGGTGGCCTGGTCAGGAGTGGTGTAGCGGCTGGCGGTGCCTTCGATGAAGTACTCCTCCTCGATGTAGCCGGCCCTGCGGAGGTCTTGGTCCGTGGCGAAGAACGGATGGTCGCGAGGCCCGGCGCCGGTGGCGATGGGGCCGGTCACCGTCGGGGCGCCGGGCTCGTGGAGGGTGGTCGGCTGCAGGGCCATCAGGGATAACAGGCAGGCCAGAAGAGAGCGCATCGAGGACTCCGTCCAGAAAGTACGGACTAGATAGTTCATAAAGCTGCGTCACCGGCGCTGTGAAGTCAAGGAGGAGTCCGAGGCGCGAAACGGCGATCCGGGGCTGGAAGGGTTGTCCGAGCGGCGGCGACGGGTGCGAGGCCGGAGCGTCCGCGCGCTGGACGGTCATTCGCGGACGTGAGCTGACGATCTATGGTGATGGCACGGTTCTCCTAGGAAAGGCACCGCGATGGCAGGCGACGGCGAGGGGATGCTGGGCGGTCTGCTGGGGGTCAATCATCTGTCCGCGATGGAGGAGGTGCCGGGCCTGGTCGCCGAGCACGCGCGGCGGGTCGGGTTCTCCCAGACGACGGTGTACGTCGCCGACCTGCAGCAGCAGCATCTGGTGCCGTTGCCAGGGCAGCGTGACCCGTCCGGCGAACCGCTGGAGCCGATCGGGATCGACACCACGGTGGCAGGCCGCGCCTATCGCGATTCGGAGATCGTCCATGCCCGCCACGTGGCCGACCCCGCCGAAGGAGAGGCGGCGCAGCCGCCGCCGGCGGGCGAGGGGCCGCAGCGGCTGTGGGTGCCGTTGCTGGACGGCACCGAGCGGGTCGGGGTGCTCGGGGTGAGCGTACCGCCGGGCGCGCCGGCCGCCGAGTTGCTGGCCGCCCAGCTGGCCTCCCTGGTCGCGCTGCTGGTGATCAGCAAGCGCGCGCACAGCGACTCCTACGCCCGCCTCGTACGCGCCCGGCCGATGACCCTGTCGGCCGAGGTGCTGTGGAACCTGCTCCCGTCGGGCACCTTCGCCAACGACCGGGTGGTGGTCAGCACCGCGCTGGAGCCGGCGTACGAGGTCGGCGGGGACGCCTACGACTTCGCCATCGACGGCGACACGCTGCACGTGTCAATCTTCGACGCGATGGGGCACGACACCTCCGCCGGGCTGACCGCCACCATCGCCATGGGCGCCTGCCGCAACAACCGCCGCCAGGGCGAGGACCTCGCCGCGACGACCGAGGCCATCGACGCGGCGATCGCCGAGCAGTTCACCGGACGCTTCGCCACCGGCATCCTGGCGGATCTGAACCTGCGGACGGGCTGGCTGAGCTGGGTCAACCGGGGCCACCATCCCCCCTTGGTGCTGCGGGAAGGCCGGCAGGTCGCCAGCTTGGACGGCGAGCCCGACCCGCCGATGGGGTTCGGGCTGGGCGTCCGCACCGGTCTGCTGCGCTACCAGCTGCAACCGGGGGACCGGCTGCTGTTCTACACCGACGGCGTCATCGAGGCGCAGAGCCCGAAGGGGGAGTTGTTCGGGCTGGAGCGCTTCATCGATTTCATTGTCCGGCGCGAGGCCGATGGCATGTCGGCTCCGGAGACGCTGCGCCGGCTGATCCAGACCATCATGGAGCACCAGCGTGGCCGCCTTCAGGACGACGCCACCGTGGTGACGGTCGAGTGGCGCAGCAGGCGAAACGAGCAGCTCATGCTGTGACGCCGCGGGCGCGCCTCCGTGTCCGCCGGGGAGCGGGAGAGGTGACACGACCACGACGGCTGAACTCGGTGATCGGGCACGTACCGGTGACATCCCGGCTGAGGTGAGAAGGAAGAGCCGACGCACTCGGCGAGTCACAACAGGAAGGGGCGGCAGGCCGCTCCGGACGGCGGAGGCGGGGGAGCGCGGCGCTGCGGCTGGACTTTCCCTGCTACGGCGACTTCTTCCGTTCGGAGAACCCGGACCCGCGAGAACGCCTGACGCATCCCATCAGGTCGGCGAGCTGACCGGGCCACCGGGGAAGGAGGGACCGGAAGTGGCCGCCCACGACATCTCCGGTCCAAGCAGGACGGCCGAGGACCTGCCGACGGAGCCGGCCACGCCACACCTTCCGGTGGCGCGTCGAGAACGGCCGCGGGAGCGCCTGGTACGGACGTCCCTCAGCCCGGTCGACAGCCTGCGGACTGTCGATGACCTCCACTTCCGCGAACGTCTCCAAGACCTCCCGGGCGGACGTCGCATGGACCCACCACCACACCCTGCCCATGCCATTCGGGCTGGCTCACTTGGCTGGAGGACACGCCAGGCGTCGCGGTGGGCGTATTGACCGACCTATCACCCGTGTTGGGCAGGCCGCCTGCCGCGATCATCCCGATGGTGATGGCGATCGCCGGCTCGGCGGGCCGGGCGACGGCACGCGGCCTTACCGATGCGGCACCAGCTTCCAATACTGCGAAATGGAGGGCGGTCCCTCCCACATGGACGTGGGAACCACGTACACGTTGTTCGAGAGGACGTTGCTCTGCGTGCTGAGCGCGTACCCCGGGTAGACCTTCGGAATGATCGCGTACGAGTCCGCGTCATTCGGAACCGCGTCGCTGCCGTGAACCCGGCGAATGAACCACTTCTGCCGCTCGTTCGCGCTGTCCGGATTCTTGAGCCGGGGATTGTCCTTCTCATTGACACCGGCGGCGAGGCACCGGTTGTTCTCGAAGCTCTTGATCACGTACGTGCCGTCGCCGGCCGGCTCGATGTACCACAGGTGCCCCAGCAAGCCCTTGATCGTCATGACCGGGTCGAGGTTCCACGTCTGCACGGCCTGTTCGAGGTCGTCGTTGTAGTTGTCGGTCTGCAGGTACGTGCCGGTGACCTCGTGAACGAGCATGAACGGACCCTGGATGCCGCCTTCGCCGGAGATACTGGTCATGTGCCGTTCCCCTTTCTCGTTCTGACGTAGCAGGGGTCGATGGCGCGCCAACACCACCAGATTCACCCCGAATGCAGCGGCCGTCACGAGTCAGCAGCTGACCACATCCGGCCATTTCCCCGGGAACCCTGAACAATCTGTCAATGGTGGAGGTCCGCCAAGCCGCACGCCGAACTCCGCTCGGGGATAACGCTTCACGCGGGACGGAGTCTCGATCCCCGGCTGGCCGGCGACGACGTCCAGGATTTCTGCGGCCCGACGGGGGCCTGCCGCCCCGTCCGGGGGGCCAGACAGTCTGTGTGAGATCACTTCACTGACATCTCATCCGGCCCGGCGTCCACTATCAACAACCTGTCGAATCCGGGAGGCATGATGGCGGACTCCGACGCCCCGGTCAACGTGTATCAACATCGTCGGACTTCTTGACCCTATATTCGGGAATGTCTGCGTAGCTGGGTGAGACGCCTATTCCGATCCCTGCGGGAAGCACGATAATCGCCCGTCGAGATGACTCCGAGCCGCTTGCCGAGGGCCGGCATCATCGGCATTGCCCTGCCGCCGGGTGTGCTTTCCGGAAACGTTATTCAAGTTCCGATCCACCTGTGCGGGAACAGCATCGATTTCGTCGCGCTCCTCAACCCCACGTTCGGGGTCTATGGGAGCCAGGTGCGTGGTCCGACCCGGCTCACGCACCGAGTTCTCACGGCTTGCGGGCCAGAGCGCCGTAGGCCCAGGCGTGACCGCCGGGAATCTGCTCCTGGTACTCGATGGGATCCGGCCGCCATGTCACCACCTCGACGAGGCCCGGGTCCACCAGGTTCCACCCTTCGAAGAAGCGCAGTGTCTCGTCGAAGGTGCGCGGCACCATGGGGGCGGTGCTGTTGTCGTAGGGCTTGGTGAACTCCTCGCGGCGCACCTGGTCGGTGAAGTCGAGCGTGATGTGCGACAGCAGCAGGTGACTGCCGCCGGGCACCGCGGCCTTGAGCTGTTCGACCAGCTCGTACGGCTTTTCCTCGTCGGTGATGAAGTGCATGACGCCGGCCAGGATGACGCCGACGGGACGGGTGAAGTCGATCACGCGCTGGACCGCGGGATCGGCCAGGATCTTCTCCGGCCGGCGCAGGTCCGCCTCGATCATGTCGGTCATGCCCGCGGGGTCACCGGTCAGCAGTGCGCGGCCGTGGACCAGGACGATCGGATCGTTGTCCACGTAGGCCACGCGGGCCTCGGGGATGGTCTCCTGGGCGATCGTGTGGGTGTTGTCCTGGGTGGGGATCCCGGTGCCGATGTCCAGGAACTGGGTGATGCCGGCCTCGGCCGCCAGATACCGCACTGCCCGGCCCAGGAAGGCGCGATGTGCGCGTACGCCCTCGCGCGTGCCAGGCGACACCTCGATGAGTGCCTCGGCGGCCTTGCGGTCGGCGGCGAAGTGGTCTTTGCCGCCGAGCAGGTAGTCATATATGCGAGCCGGATGAGGAATGTGCGGGTTGATTCTCGTGGCCGGAGCCTCGGCGTATGCGGCTGCCGGTGGATCTGTCACACCGTCGCTGTGCGTCATCTTCTCTTCCTTGTCGATCGGCGGCCTTGCCTGAGGGGCAGGGAATTTGAATTCCGTTCCGCCGGACGCGCTTGACGCACACCTCAGGTGTGGGACGGCAGGAGAGATCACTTCGGGCACCCAGTTTGGCACTTCTTCGATAGTTGTCAAGGAACAGATCGAAACGTTCGGCGACGTCCGATCTGGCCTGTGCCGGTTGTGCTGGTAGAGCGCAGAGCTTGGAGCTTCGGTCAGGATCTCTCCCTGCAGCGCTCATGGAAGTTTCACGGCCATCCTTCCGCAGGTCGGCCGCGTTCCCACGCAATAGCGCGAGGTGGGCCTGTTCGGTCGCGGCCCTAACGGGATTACGCAAGCTACGGTGCTCTTGACAGTATCTTTCGGTATCGGATTTGCTGCGTCTCACCACCTTCAACGACGTGAGAGGTCCATCGCCAGAATTGTTAGCGCTAACAAAGCAGAACAGCCAGTGCACCGACGGCAGCATCACCGCGGTATGTGCGAACAAGTGCCTGGACGTGCCCAGAGCTACTCCAAGGCTCCAGATCCACACCTGCCACGGCGGCACCGACCAACGCTGGACCCGCACCTGAACCCAATGGCGCCGCAGTCCGCCGTAGCACATCAGCGATGACAGACATGACCACAGGGAGGTCCTGGTGTCCGCAGCACAGAGGTCGTGGCAGGACAGGTGGGCCGCCGTGCTCACCGTAATGGCGTTGCTGGTGGCCGGCACCGTGATGAGCGCGAGGGCGGCCGCCGCCGAGTCCAACGGCGGAGTACGGGTCATGCCGCTCGGCGACTCGATCACCGAGGGCACGCAGGTGCCGGGCGGGTACCGGATCGGCTTATGGCAACGCCTGGCCGGCGGACGCTACACGATCGACTTCGTCGGCTCGCAGTTCAACGGGCCGGGCAGCCTGGGCGACCACGATCACGAAGGCCATCCGGGCTGGCGGATCGACCAGATCGACGCCAGCGTCACCGGCTGGCTGCGTACGCACACCCCGCGCACGGTGCTGCTCCACCTGGGCACCAATGACATCCTGCAGAACTACAACGTGGCCGGCGCCCCGCAACGGCTGTCCACGCTGATCGACCACATCACCGCGGCCGTGCCCGACGCGGACGTCTTCGTCGCGACCATCATCCCGCTGTCCAACGCCGGCCAGGAAGCCGCCGCCCGCACGTTCAACGCGGCCGTTCCCGGCATCGTCCAGAGCAAGGCGAGCAGCGGCAAGCACGTCCACCTGGTCGACATGCACAGCAAGCTGACCACCTCCGACCTGATCGACGGCGTCCACCCGACCGCCGGCGGTTACGACAAGATGGCCGCCGCCTGGTACGCGGCGCTGCAGTCGGTGTCCGGCAGCATCGGCCAGCCGGGGGACGGCACCCCCAGTGGGGTCGCGATCAAAGGTGTGGGCTCGGGCCGGTGCCTGGACGTTTCCGGCGCCTCGCAGGTGAACGGCGCGCAGGCGCAGATCTGGGACTGCGGCGGGCAGCCCAACCAGCGGTGGACACCCACCGCGAGCGGTGAGCTGCGCGTCTACGGCGGCAAGTGCCTGGACGTGGCCAACCGCAGCACCGCCGACGCCGCCGGCGTCGTCATCTGGGACTGCAACGGCCAGAGCAACCAGCAATGGCGCTTCAACACCGACGGCACGATCACCGCGGTGGGTGCGAACAAGTGCCTGGACGTGCCCAGCTACTCCACGGCCAACGGCGTCAAGCTCCAGATCTACACCTGCCACGCCGCCGCCAACCAGCGCTGGACCCGCGTCGGCTGATGACATCGCTCCCGCCCATGCCTGCCGCTTCCACGCTCAGGCAGGTGGGGGAGGAGCGGTGCTTTCGCGGACGACGAGTTCGGTGGCCAGCTCGACGCGGTTCTGCGGCAGCGGCTCGCCTTGGGCCAGGGTCAGGAGCATCGTGGTGGCTGCGGCGGCCATGTCGGTGAGGGGCTGGCGGATGGTGGTGAGCGGCGGGATGGTCCATCGTATCGACGGCATGTCGTCGAAGCCGATGACGCTGAGGTCGGCGGGGATGCGCAGGTCGAGCTGGTGGGCGGCGTGGTAGACGCCGATGGCCTGGCCATCGTTGGTGGCGAAGATGGCGGTGGGCGGGTCGGGCAGGCGGAGCAGGCGGTGCGCTTCGGCCAGGCCGCCCTCGATGAGGAAGTCGCCGCGCCCGATCAGCGCCGGGTCGGCGGGCACGCCCGCCATGTCCAGGGCGGTGCGGTAGCCGTCGAGGCGGGCGCGGCTGGCCAGGGCGTTGTCGGGGCCGGTGATGATGGCGATGCGGCGGTGGCCGAGTTCGAGGAGGTGGCGGGTGGCGGTGAGGCCGCCGTTCCAGTTGCCGGCGCCGACGGATGGGATGGTGCGCGCGGGTGCGTCGGCCGGGTCCAGCAGGACGAGGGGGATCTCGCGGCGGGCGAGCTGTTCGTGCTGGGGTTCGGTCAGGCCGGAGAACACCGCGATCACGCCGCTCGGGCGGCGTCGCAGGACGCCTTCCAGCCACTCGTCCGCGGCGTCGGGGTCGCGGCGCAGGTCCGAGATGCCCACGGTGAGGTCGTGCTGCCGCGCGACCTGCGCCACCCCTTTGGTGATCTCGACGGGGTAGTCGCCCTCCAGCGCGTGGAAGACCAGCTCCACCAGCCCGGTCGGGGTGGAGCGGCGGCGCTGGCGGCGGTAGCCGTGCCGGCGGATCAGCTCCTCCACTGTGGCACGGGTTTCGGCCGACACCTCGGAGCGGCCGTTCACGACCTTGGAGACCGTCGCGGTGGAGACACCGGCCAGCTCGGCGAGCTGGGCGATGGTGAGGGGGGACGACTCCGTGGTCATGGCGGCAGTCTAGTCACGCGGGGCGGCAGGGCGGGCGGTGCCGCCTCGTCAAGATCAATGTTCCGCGGACTCACGCCCTGCGCCTGAACGTCGGGCGCGCCGGTGGGATCGATCAGGGGAGCCGGGCGGTTCTCGCCCTGTCGGTGCTGTCCCGGGCGATGAGCTGCGGGGGGACGACCAGGTGCTCGTGGCCGGACGTCCCGGCCGGATCGATCTGCTTGAGCAGCAGGCCGATGCTGAGGCGGCCGACCTCGCCGAAGTCCTGCCTGACCGTGGTCAGCGGAGGAGTGAAGTACGCCGCTTCCGGAATGTCGTCGAAGCCCACCACGCTCACCTGCCCGGGCACCTGGACGCCGCTCTCCGAGAACGCCCGCAGCAGGCCGAGCGCCATCTGGTCGTTGGCCACCAGTACCGCGGTGACGTCGGCGACGCGGCCGGCCAGAGCTCTGCCGGCGCGGTAGCCGGACGCGGGGGTCCAGTCGCCCGTCAGCGGGTCGGGAACCGTCCGTCCGGCAGCCGACAGCGCGGCTCGCCAGCCCTCGCGCCGCCCCTCCGCCTCCAGCCAGTCGTCCGGTCCGCTGACGTGCCAGACGGTTTCGTGACCGAGGCCGAGCAGGTAGGCGGTCGCCTGCCGGGCGCCCGCGAACTGGTCCACGCTGACCACCGGCACGTGGCCTTCGTGGCGGCCTTCGACCGCCACCGCCGGCAACCCCGCGGGCAGGTCGGCGAGTGCCTCGGCCGCGGCGCGTTGCGGTGCGACCACGACGACGCCGTCCACTCCCTGGGCGGCCAGGTGGCCGATGGCTTCGTTGACGCCGGCCCTGTCGATGGTGCGCAGGCTCATGATGGTGACGAAATAGCCGGCTTCCCTGGCCGCTCGTTCGATGCCGTGGACCGTGCTGGCCGGGCCGTACAGGATGGTGTCGAAGCTGACCACGCCGAGCCTGTGCGAGCGGCGGGTGACCAGCGCCCTCGCGGTCATGTTACGGCGGTAGCCGAGAACGTCGATGGCGTGCAGGACCCGCGCCCGCGTTTCCGCGCGGACCCTGGGATGCCCGTTGAGCACCCGCGAGACGGTCTGGTGTGACACGCCGGCGAGTTCGGCGACGTCGGCCATGACCGGTGAACGGCGCTCGGCGGGTGGCCCCCATTCTTTCCCCTCCGGCGGCGGGTCGTGGGCTGGGGGAGCGGCTTCATACGTGGGGAACTCCTCGGCGTCACGCGTTGTCAGCGTTGACTTCGCGAGTGCGGTTCGCGGCCTGGGCGACACGCTAGGTCGCCGCGCCGAAAGCTGTCAAGGATAGTTTTCGGCCGAAGTTAATTAACTTTCGTCAGCCGATCGGCCGTGCGGTGCTCTCCCTGATGATCAGTTCTGTGCCTAGTTCCACGCGATGCTGCGTCAGCAGCTCGCCTCGCGCGAGCTTGAGCAGCATCTCGGTGGCCGTGGCGGCCATCTCGGCGAGTGGCTGACGGATGGTGGTCAGCGGCGGGTTCATCCAGCGGGCCGCGGGCAGGTCGTCGAAGCCCACCACGCTCACGTCGTCGGGGATGCGCAGGCCGAGCAGGTGGGCGGCGCGATAGACGCCGCAGGCCTGGCCGTCGTTGCAGGTGAAGATGGCGGTGGGCGGTTCGGGTAGCCGCAGCATGCGCTCGGCCTCGGCGAGGCCGCCCTCGACGAGGAAGTCTCCCCGGCCGATCAGCTCCGGGTCGGCGGGGACGCCGGCCATGTCGAGTGCGGTGCGGAAGGCGTCCAGCCGTGCCCGGCTGGGGAGGGCGTGGCCGGGCCCGGCGATGGCGGCGATGCGCCGGTGCCCGAGGTCGAGCAGGTGGCGGGTCGCCAGCAGCCCGCCGTTCCAGTTGCTCGCGCCCACCGAAGGAACCTGGGGTGCGGGATCGCCCCTGGGGTCGAGCAGGACGAGCGGGATGCCGCGGGTGGCGAGCTGCTCGCGCTGAGCCTCGGTCAGGCTGGAGAACACCGAGATCACACCGGTGGGACGGCGGCTCAGCACGCCCTCGATCCAGCCCTTGCCCGGAGTGTCGCGGCGGTGCAGCTGCGAGAGCACCACGGCCAGCCGGTGCTTACGCGTCACCCGCTCGACCCCTCTGGCGATCTCGGTGGGGTACTCGCCTTCCAGCGCGTGGAAGACCAGCTCCACCAGGGGCGTGGCGGTCGTGCGGCGCCGTTGCGGCCGGTAGCCGTGCTCACGGATGAGCCGCTCGACGAGGGCCCGGGTCTCGGGCCCGACCTCGGCGCGGCCGTTGACGACCTTCGACACGGTGGCGATGGAGACGTGGGCCAGCTCAGCGAGCTGCGCGATGGTCAACGGCGGGGATGGGGCGGCGCCGTCGTCGGACGGGCCAGCGGCCGTGCTCATGCCGGGATTCTAGCGACCGGTTTCGGTGCTTCAGCGCTCACGTTTCGGCGTTCTTGCGAGCAGGTTCTTGACGAGTTTCCGACACCGCACGTATGGTCCCCGAATTAACTATCGTGATTGCTTCCGAAAGTTTCAGAGTAGCGACAGTCTCATGCACCCCCCGTCCATGGGCCGTACGGCTCAGGAAGAGATGACCTGTGAAGCTCCGTACCGCCACCCCGATCGTGCTCGCCGCAGCGCTCGTCCTGACCACCGCCGCCTGCGGTGGTGGCGGCGCGACGCAACCCTCAGGCGACGGCAAGTCGTTTGAGTTCTGGTCGTTCAGCGGCATCAACCAGAAGCGGTCCGTCGAGGACTACAAGAAGATCAATCCAGGCGTGCAGGTGAAGCTCACCGAAGTGGGCACCTCCACGGAGACCGCGCAGGCGCTGACCACGGCGCTGGCCGGCGGCAAGGTGCCCGACCTGGTGCTCATCCAGGGCGACGACCTGCCGAAGTTCGTCCAGCAGCCGCAGAACTTCCAGGACCTGCGGCAGTACGGCGCCGACAAGATCAAGGGTGACTACCTCGACTGGGTGATCAGCCAGCCCACGGCCAAGACGGGCGAGATCATCGGTATTCCCACCGACGTCGGTGGGATGGCGGTGGCCTACAGGACCGACCTGTTCAAGGAGGCAGGGCTGCCCACCGACCGCGACGAGGTGAGCAAGCTCTGGCCGACCTGGGACGCCTTCATCGAGACCGGCAAGAAGTACACCGCCGCCACCGGCAAGGCGTTCGTCGACAACGCCGGCACCAGCGTCTTCTACCAGGCCGTCAACCAGGGCCCGGAGAAGTACCACGACCCTTCGGGCAACGTCGTGTACGCCACCAGCCCGCAGGTCAAGACGGCGTTCGACCTGGGCATCAAGGCGGCGCAGGCCGGCATCACCGCGAAGCAGAGCTCCTTCGAGGACGGGTGGAGCGCCGCGATGGGCAAGGGCGACTACGCCGTCATCTCCGCGCCGTCGTGGCTGCTCGGCCAGATCCGCGACAACGCCCCCGGGACCAAGGGCAAGTGGGACATCGCCAAGATCCCCGGCGGCGCCGGCAACTGGGGAGGCAGCTACCTGGCCATTCCCAAGGGCGCCGCCAACCCGAAGGCGGCCTGGGACTACATCTCCAAGATGCAGTCGCCCGAGGGCCAGCTCCAGCACTTCGTCGACGTCGGCGCGCTGCCCACCACCCCGTCCGTGTACCAGGACCCGAAGCTCCTCGGTATGAAGGACCCGTTCTTCTCCGACGCGCCCATCGGGAAGATCTACACCGACTCGCTGCTCGGGCTCAAGCCCTTCCTCATCGGGCCGGAGAGCGCGGCCATCGGCCAGGAGCTCCTGAACGCGATCACCAACGTCGAGCAGGGCAAGGGCGACCCGGCCACGGCCTGGGACACGGCGCTGGCCAACATCAAGACCGCGATCGGCAAGTGACATGACCACGACGCTCAGCCCGCCCCGGGTCATGCCCGAGACCGAGGGGCGGGTGCGGCAGAGCCTGGCCGAGCGGGTGGCCCCGTACGCCTACATCGCCCCGTTCTTCCTCCTGTTCGCGGTCTTCGGGCTGTTCCCGCTGCTGTTCACCTTCTACATCGCGCTGTTCGACTGGAACCCGATCGGCGAGCACGTCTTCATCGGCTTCGACAACTTCAGCCGGCTGCTCGCCGACCCCCGGTTCTGGAACGCCGCCTGGAACACGATCAGCATCTGGTTGCTGTCCACCGTGCCGCAGCTCCTGGTGGCGCTGGTGCTCGCGCACCTGCTCAACCACGCCAGGCTGCGGCTGGCCGTCTTCTTCCGCATGTCGATGCTGGTGCCGTACATCACCTCGGTGGCGGCCACCACGATCGTCTTCGCCCAGATGTTCGACCGCGACTACGGCCTGCTCAACTGGCTGCTCGGGCTCGCCGGTGTGGGGCCGATCGACTTCCTGCAGTCGGTGTGGGGGAGCCACGCCATGATCGCCGTGATGGTGACCTGGCGCTGGTTCGGCTACACCACGCTGCTCTACCTGGCCTCGCTGCAGGCCGTGCCCCGGACGATCTACGAGGCCGCCGCGGTGGACGGCGCCGGCGCCTGGAAGCAGTTCCGGCACATCTCCGTCCCGTCGCTGCGCCCGGTCATCGTGTTCACCATCGTCACCTCCACCATCGGCGGGCTGCAGATCTTCACCGAGCCGCTGCTCGCCTCCCGCTCCGCGCCGCTGACCTGCGGTCCGGTACGGCAGTGCCAGACGCTCACGCTCTTCCTGTACGAGCAGGGCTTCGGCCAGTTCCAGTTCGGCTACGGCGCGGCCATCGGCGTGGCCCTGTTCGTGCTGATCATCGCCGTCGCGGCGCTCAACTACGTCCTGTCCGCCCGTATCCGCCCGGAGCGATGATGAAGAAGGCCGACCGGGTCCGCTGGTGGACCTATCTGCTGCTCGCGGCGGCCACGCTGGCCTGCGCGTTCCCGCTGTACTGGATGTTCGTGGTGGCCACGACGGACACGGCGACCGCCACCAGGCTGCCGCCGGAGATCGTGCCAGGGGGGAACTTCTTCCACCTGGCCGGGCTCGTGTTCTCGACCGTGCCGTTCGTGCGCTCGATCCTCAACAGCCTCGTCGTGGCCGGCACGATCGGCGTGGGACACGCCCTGCTCTGCTCGCTGGCCGGGTTCGCCTTCGCCAAGCTGCGCTTTCGCGGGCGCAACGTGCTGTTCCTCATCGTCGTGCTGACCATGACCGTGCCGACCCAGCTCGCCGTCATCCCGCAATACATGATCATCTCTTCGCTGGGGTGGGTGGACACGCTGCAGGCGCTCATCGTGCCGGGGCTGGCCAGCGCGTTCGGCATCTTCTGGATGCGCCAGCACCTGGCCACCACCATCAGCGACGAGATCCTCCAGGCCGCCCGCATCGACGGGGCCGGCACCTGGCAGATCTTCTGGCGGATCGCGTTCCCGCTGGTGCGGCCGGCCGCGTTCGTGCTCGGGCTGCTCGGGTTCGTCACCGCCTGGAACGACTTCCTGTGGCCGTTCATCGTGCTGAAGTCGCCCGAGATGTACACCGCGCAGATCGCCATCAAGGCGCTGCAGAACAGCTACACGATCGATCTCGGCCTGGCCATGTCCGGCTCGTTCCTGGCCACCCTGCCGCTGATCGTGCTGTTCGTCTTCGTCGGCAGACGCATGGTGGCCGGGATCATGGACGGCGCCTTCAAGGGCTGACCCCTGAGAGGCGGCCCGGAGATCCGGGCCGCCCAGGAGGGTCAGCGCTGGAGGGTCAGCGCTGGAGGGTCAGCAGGCCGGGACGGTAGGGCAGGAGGCCGTAGTCGCCGCCGGAGCTGGGGCTGCGGCCCTGGTAGAGCAGTTGCAGGTTGCAGGGGTCGACGGTGAACGTCTGGTCGGCGCTGGTGCGGATCAGTTCGCCGTGGCTGATGTCGTTGGTCCAGGTGGCGCCGCTGTTGGCCTTGCCCGCGAACGGGTTGCTCTCGGTGGCGGCCTGGGGGGTCCAGGAGCCGTTGAGGCTGGTGGCGGTGAAGGAGCGGAAGTAGCGGCCCTGCGCGCCGATCGCCTCGACGATCATGAGGTACTTGTTCTGGCCCTGCAGCTTGTAGACCTGGACGGCTTCGAACAGGTTGTTCGTGGTGTCGCTCATGATCACGGTGGAGGTGCTGCCGAAACTGCCGGGGAAGTTCCCGATCGGCATGCTGGCGCGGTAGATCTTGCCGTTGTCGCCGGCGAAGAACAGGTACATGTTCGTGCTGTCACCGATCACGGTCTGGTCGATCGGGCCGGTGCCGGAGCCGGAGATGCTGCCGGAGAACAGCGTCTGCGCCGCGGACCACCCGTTGGGGTTGCTCGGGTCGCTGGACGTGCGGTAGGAGAACGCGGGGCCGCCCCATTGGTAGGCGAGCACCCAGACGTTCTTCGGCGCGAAGTAGAACAGCGTGGGCGCGACGGTGGCGTTGGTCATGGTGTTCTGGCTGGCGGAGGCCATCTCCGACCAGTTGGTGAACGGGGTGAAGTTCATCGAGCCCCACCGGGTGCCGGTGTCGTGGGTGGTGGCGTAGACGAGGTGGCGGCCGTTGTAGGGGGCGACGGTGAAGTCCTTGAGCGAGACCCAGCCCGACTTCGGCTGGGCCAGCGCGCCGGTCGAGGTCCAGCGGTAGCTCGACGGGAGGTCGCACTGGCCGGGGTTGCCGGTGCCGCCGTCCACCTTGACGAGCTGCCACTGCTGGTTGGCGCCGCCCCAGTCGTCGTACTGGACGATGTTGCCGCCGTCGGCGGTGGAGGCACCCTGCACTTCGAGGGCCTTGTTGCTGTTGCGGTTGATGAAGCGCACGTAACCGCTGTCGGAGTCGGCCAGCCGCCACTGCTGGTTGGTGCCGTTGAGGTCGGACCATTGCACGATGGAGCCGCCGTTGGCGGTGGAGAAGTTGTAGACGTCCAGGACCTTGCCGGAGTGCCGGGACTTGATGCGGTAGTAGCCGCCGCCGGAGTCAACGAACTGCCACTGCTGCTGGTTCTGGTTGTTACGGGTCCACTGGGTGATGCGGGCGCCGTCGTTGGTGGCCAGGTTGTAGACGTCCACGGCCTTGCCGCTGTTGCGGTTGACCAGGACGTACCAGGCGTTGGTGTCGACGGTGGCCGCGTCGGCGGGCTGCACGGCGATGAGCAGGCTCGCCAGTAACGTGGCCACCGTCGCCAGAATGGATCGGAGTTTCACAGGGTCTCCTCAGGGGGTGGTGAGGTCGAAGCGGCGCACGGTGACCGCGCCGCCGAGGGACTGGGTGGCGTGGTTGAAGATGCCGAAGCGGTAGCCCATGAAGAACTGCCAGGCGTTGTTCAACGTGAAGGCCGGGCCGAGGCTCGTGAAGGTGGTGCCGTCGGTGCTGTAGGAGAAGCGGGCCTGTCTGCCGGAGCCGGGGCGGATGTCGGCGTTGACCCGCAGCCAGATCCGGCCGCCGGAGATGTTCGCGCTCGCGGCTTCGGCGCCGGTGCCGGTGGTCTGCCAGGAGCTGTTCATGGTCAGCCCGTTGGTCATGACAACCCGATTCGCGCCGTTGTCGCGTTTGACGCCGATCCAGGCCGACTGGTCGCGCAGCATCGCCAGCCCGGCGCGGTCGCCGTTGGCCATCTGGGAGTAGTCGAGCTCGATGGTCGCGGTCGAGGACGGGCCCTGGATGCGGTGGGTGAGCGTGTTGCGGGCGTTGTAGAGGTCGTTCGTCACGGTCGCGGTCTGCAGGCGCAGGCCGGTGCCGGTGGAGAAGCGGCTGGTGTCGGGGTTGTGGTTCCACTCCCAGCGGTGACCGAGGCCGGCCGAGGTGAAGGTGTCGGGGCCGGTCATGGGCGCGACGGTGCGGCTGGTCTGGATGTTCGGCTTCGGGTAGGTGGCTCCCCACGTGCCGTTGACGGTCTGCAGGACCGGCCAGTCGCCGCTCCACGTGATCGGGGCGAGGGCCGGAACGCGTCCGCCGGGGTAGGCGTCGACGAACGACATGTAGTACCAGTCGCCGTTCTGGGTCTGGACGAGGCCGCCCTGGTGGGGGACGCCGCCGCCGGAGATGGGGCCGGGCAGGTTGAGCAGGACCTGGCGCATCTCGTACGGGCCCCACGGCGAGGTGGAGCGCAGCACGTACTGGCCGTTGGCCGGGCGGGTCAGCCAGATGTAGTAGTAGCCGTTGCGCTTGTAGAAGCGGGCGCCCTCCAGGGTGCCGACGCTGCTCGGGGTCTGGAACACCTGCTGGGCGCGCACCTGGCTGAGCCCGTCGGCCGACAGCTGGGCGACGCTGATGGTGCCGTTGCCGTAGGCGACGTACATGGTGTCGTCGGTGTCGATCAGCAGGCCGGCGTCGTAGTAGCAGTTGCCGATCTGCGAGCGTTTGGTCCACGTGCCGTCCACGGCGGAGGCGGTGTAGACGTAGGTGCGGTTGAACTCGACGCAGCCGAGCCAGTAGTAGGTGCTGTTGCTGGGCCGGTAGTTCAGGGTGGAGGCCCAGATGCCCTTGACGTAGGCCCGGCCGCCGTTGAGGTCGTAGGCGTTCGAGCCGAAGTCGAGTCTCGGGACCGAGTGGCCGGCGTACTCCCAGTCGACGAGGTTGTAAGAGCGCAGGATCGGCGCGCCCGGCGAGTAGTGCATGGTCGAGGCCGAGTAGTAGTAGGCGTCGCCGACCCGGATGATGTCGCCGTCGGCGAAGTCCTGCCAGACGACCGGGTTGGTGTAGGAGCTGCTGCCGCCGGTGACGGGGACGAGCTGCCACTGCTGGTTGGCGCCGTTCCAGTCGTCGTACTGGACGATGTTGCCGCCGTCGGCGGTGGAGGCGTTCTGCACTTCGAGGGCCTTACTGCTGTTGCGGTTGATCAGCCGGACGTGGCCGTCGGGGGAGTCGGCCAGGCGCCATTGCTGGTTGGTCCCGTTGTGGTCGGCCCACTGCACGACGGCGGCGCCGTTGGCGGTGGAGGCGCCGGACACGTCCAGGACCTTGCCGGAGTGCCGGGACTTGACGCGGTAGTAGCCGCCGCCTGAGTCGACGAACTGCCACTGCTGCTGGTTGCCGTTGTTGCGGGTCCACTGGGTGATGCGGCCGCCGTCGCTGGTGGACAGGTTGTAGACGTCCAGGGCCTTGCCGCTGTTGCGGTTGACCAGCACGTACCACGCGTTCGGATCGACCGTCGCGGCCGACGCCTGCGGCGTCAGGAGCAGGCTCACGAGCGATAAGCACGCCAGGATCGCCAGCACGCGCCTCATACGAACCTCCACAGGTTGTTGTCCGAGCCGTGGTCGTCGGCGAGCACGACCTGCGCGCCCTAAGGCGTGCCGCCGACGCGGCTCAAGGACATGCGGGACTCCTCGGAAAGGGAGGATGACCGGCCGCGCCGCGCCCGTTGTTAGCGCTAACATCTGATGGCGTCGCCCTCCTCCGTTCGCTGCGTTGTGGCGGAGTACATCCGACGGTTCGGCCCGGCGTCAAAAGAGATGCGGCTCCACCGGTACGGGCGATGCCGTCCCAGTGCCTTCCCGCCTGGAGTTTCACCCCCAGCGGGACCGTGCCGCGTCTCTGAAAGTTTCACAGAAGTTACCAGAGGGCAACAGAGTAACTTGCGAATCTTGAAAAGTTAAGTTGCTGCCTGAAAGTTGTCGTCAACCCCCAAGAAGGGACGCCCGACCCGAGTGCTGGCCAGCCTTCCGCTGGTCCATGGCCCTGACCATCAGGAATCGCCGCCTCATTAAGTTTCTGTCCCGGCCATGGTTGACGGGCCGCAGTCAAGGCCCTTACCTTCCTCCAGGAGATCCGCGGTCCGTGACGTGTTCGTGCCCAGTAGCCGACGGACGAACGAGAGTCGAGATGGCTGACTTATCCCGAAGGCAAGTGTTCAAGCTCGGCGCGGCCGGAGCAGGAGCCGCGATGTCACCGCTGGGCTGGACGGCCGCTGCCCGGGCCGCCACGGCGCCCCCTCCCGAGGTGAGCGCCGCGAACGATCTGGCCCTGTGGTACGACGAGAGCGCCGGCACCGACTGGTTGCGCGCGCTCCCGATCGGCAACGGCCGCCTGGGCGCCATGGTGTTCGGCAACACCGACACCGAGCGGTTGCAGCTCAACGAGGACACCGTGTGGGCCGGAGGACCGTACGACCAGAGCAACCCCCGAGGGGCGGCGGCACTGGGGCAGATCCGGCAACTGGTCTTCCAGAACCAGTGGAGCCAGGCCCAGACCCTGATCGACCAGAACATGCGCGGCACCCCGGTGGGGCAGCTGGCCTACCAGACCGTCGGCGACCTGCGGCTCGGCTTCGGCAGCGCGGCCGGGGTCACGGAGTACAACCGGTATCTGGACCTCACCACGGCCACCACGGCCGTCTCCTACCTGCACAACGGCGTCCGGTACCGGCGTGAGGCGCTCGCGAGCGCGCCCGACCAGGTGATCGCCATCCGCCTGACCGCCGACCGGCCGGGCTCGATCACGTTCTCCGCGACCTTCGGCAGCCCGCAGCGGACGACCCGCTCCAGCCCGGACGGGACCACGATCGCGCTCGACGGCATCTCGGGCGACATGGAAGGAGTGGCCGGCTCCGTCCGGTTCCTCGCGCTGGCCCGCGCGGTCGCCGACGGCGGCACCGTCAGCAGCTCCGGCGGCACCTTGCAGGTCAGGTCCGCCGACAGCGTGACGGTGCTGATCTCCATCGGCTCCAGCTACCGCACCTACCGTGACGTCGACGGCGACCACCAGGGCATCGCGCGGCGCCACCTGGACGCGGCCACCGGCAGCACCTACGACGACCTGCGCGGCCGGCACGTCGCCGACCACCAGCGGTTGTTCGGGCGCGTGACCCTGGACCTGGGCCGGACCGCGGCGGCCGACCAGCCGACCGACGTGCGGATCGCGCAGCACGCGAACACCGACGACCCGCAGTTCTCGGCGCTGCTGTTCCAGTACGGCCGCTACCTGCTGATCAGTTCCTCCCGGCCGGGCACCCAGCCGGCCAACCTCCAGGGCATCTGGAACGACTCGCTGACGCCGTCGTGGGACTCGAAATACACCATCAACGCGAACCTGCCGATGAACTACTGGCCGGCGGACACGACGAACCTGTCCGAATGTTACGAGCCGGTGTTCGCGATGCTCGACGAGCTCGCGGTCAGCGGCGCCCGGACGGCCCGCGTACAGTACAACGCCGGCGGTTGGGTGACCCATCACAACACCGACGCGTGGCGGGGGACGTCGGTCGTGGACGGCGCGTTCTGGGGCATGTGGCAGACCGGCGGCGCCTGGCTGGCCACCCTCGTCTGGGACCACTACCGCTTCACCGGCGACCTGGAGTTCCTGCGGCGGTACTACCCCGCGATGAAAGGCGCCGCACAGTTCTTCCTCGACACGCTGGTGCAGGAACCGAACCTCGGCCATCTGGTCACCAACCCGTCGAACTCTCCGGAACTCGCCCACCACGCGGGCGTCAGCGTCTGCGCGGGCCCCACGATGGACAACCAGATCCTGCGGGACCTGTTCAACGGCTGCGCCCAGGCGGCTCAGACGCTCGGCGTCGACGCCGACTTCCGGACGCGGGTCCTGGCCGCCCGCGACCGGCTCCCGCCGATGAGGATCGGCTCGCGCGGCAACATCCAGGAGTGGCTGTACGACTGGATCGAGACCGAGCCCGCCCACCGGCACATCTCCCACCTCTACGGCCTGCATCCCGGCAACCAGATCAGCAAGCGCGGCACCCCCGCGCTGTTCACCGCCGCGCGGCGCACCCTCGAACTGCGCGGTGACGACGGGACAGGCTGGTCACTCGCCTGGAAGATCAACTATTGGGCGCGGATGGAGGAAGGCGTCCGGGCGCACGCGCTGCTGCGCCTCCTGGTGACGACGGCCCGGCTGGCGCCGAACATGTTCGACCTGCACCCGCCGTTCCAGATCGACGGCAACTTCGGCGCCACGTCCGGAATCGCCGAGATGCTGCTGCAGAGCCACAACGGCGAGCTGCACGTGCTGCCGGCAGTGCCGCCGGCCTGGCCGAACGGCAAGGTACGGGGCCTTCGGGGGCGTGGCGGCCACACCGTGGACGCGACGTGGAGCTCCGGCGGGGCCGGCGAGATCCTCATCAGGTTCGATCGTGACGGAGCGGTCAACGTACGCAACCGGATCTTCGCCGGCACCTACGAGGTGGTCGACACCACCACCGGCGCCACCGTCACCGTCGCCGCACCCGAGAGCGACGTCATCAGGCTGACCGGCCAGGCCGGCCGCACGTACCGGATGACCGGGTCCGGCCCCGCGCCGGCGAGCTACGTGCGGATCGCCAACGCGACCACCGGCCTGGTGCTGGACAGCGGCGGAAACGTCGCCTCGGGATCGAACCTCAAGCAGTGGAACTGGGACGGCAGCACCAACCTGCAGTGGCAGCTCGTGGACCTGGGCGGCGGCTGGTACCGCATCGTCAACCGGACCAACGCCATGGTCATCGACAGCTGGGGCAACGCCGCCAACGGCGCCGGCGCCCGGCAGTCGGCCTGGACCGGCGGCACAGGCCAGCAGTGGCGGCTCAACAGCACGGGCAACGGCCGGCACCAGATCATCAACCGGGGCACCGGCACCGCGCTGGACGGCATGGGCAACGGCACCGCCGGCTCCACCGTGGCCATGTGGGCGCCGAACAACAGCACCAACAACCAGTGGACGATCACGAACGTGTGACGCCGGCCAGAACGGCACCTGAGCCTTCGAAGGGGAGTTCTCGCATGCCATTCGCACGCAACCAGGGCGGGCGCCGACTGGTGGCGACGATCGCCGCCGGAGTGATCGCGATCGCGGCGGTGCTGCTCGCACCGGGGCCGCAGGCGTCCGCGGACGCGCCGTGGCTGAACCTCTCGCAGGACGGCTTCGCGACCTTCAGCGTCCCGGCGGCCGCCGTCGAGGCCGCCGCGGGCCCGGTGTCGCAACTCGCCGTCGAGGGGAACTTCGGCCCCTCCTCCGCCTGGGCGGAGTACGGTCTGACCCGCCGGGGCGACGTCTGGTCAGGAGTTCTCGGCCCGCTCAGGCCCGGGCTGTACTCCTACCAGGTCACCGGCGACGAGACCAAGGTCCTCAAGGACCCGACCAACGACACCACGGTGGCGTCCAAGCCGCTCTGGAGCACCTTCTTCGTGCCGGGTGACGCCGCCCGCCTGCTGGCGGACGCGCCCGAGGGACAGGGCGGCAAGATCGAGACCCTGACCTACGGAGCCGGAGGCAAGGCCCGGGTCTGGACGCCCCCCGGATACGCGGCCAGGAAGACCCATCCCGTGCTGTACCTGCAGTCCGGCGACGGCTGGAGCGCCACCGACTGGCTCGACCTCGGCCGGGCCGGGCAGATCCTCGACAACCTGTCGCTCCGGAAGGCCATGGAGCCGATGGTGGTCGTGATCAGCGACGGCGACGATCCGCGAGGTCTCCGGAAGGCGGTCGCCGCCCGTTACCGTGTCCACCGTGACCCGGCGCACCAGGCGATCGCCGGGGTGGCCGAGGGCGGGGCGCAGGCGCTGCGTGCCGCTCTGACCAGCCCGGGACAATTCGCCTACGCCGGCTCCTTCTCGGGTCTCCTGACCGACGTCAAGGTGACCGGCCACCACGTCGAGCTGCTGCGCCTGTACACGGGGAACGTGACCGACCCCGCCTACAACGCCACCGCCCGCCTGACGAGAACGCTGGACCGCGCCCGTGTCAGGTACGAGTTCGACGGGGTCAACCCCGACGCCGGCGCGAACTGGAACGCCTGGCAGGAGAACCTGATCGACTTCGTGCCGCGGCTGTTCCGCAAGGTGCGCGACCACGGCCCGAGCGCCGGTCACCGGCCGCTGAAGGGCGAGTTCGCCCCACCGGCGCCCGGCACCACCCCGACCCCGTTCGTGACCGAGGACGGCTTCGTCACCTTCGAGACCACGACCGCGTTCGCCGCTGCCCGGCGCGTCACGGTGTGGGCGAACAACGGCCGCAACGGCAGCTGGCTGCGCGTCCCGATGACCCGGCAGGGCGATCGGTGGCGGGTCACCATGGGCCCGCTCGACCCGTGGTTCTACTACTACCAGTGGTTCGTGGACGGGGTCCCGGTCAAGGACGCGTCGAACCCGGCGAAGGTGACCACCGAACCGAACTGGAGCACCTTCCTCGTCAACGGGCCCGAGGCACGCCTGCTCACGGACGTTCCCGCCGGTCAGGGCGGCAAGGTCGAGAGCATGACGTACCGGAGCAGCGTGACGAACCAGGACCGCACCGCCCTGGTCTGGACCCCGCCGGGCTACGACCCGGACCGCGCGCAGCCGTACCCCGTCTTCTACCTCCAGCACGGCGGCGGCCAGAACCACACGGACTGGGTCGAGATGGGACGCGCCAAACAGATCCTCGACCACCACTTCCTCGATGGGAACCTGGTGCCGATGGTGGTCGTGATGGGCAACGGCAACGTGCCCGACTTCAACAAGGAACTGCTGGACAACGTCGTCCCGGCGGCGCGCGCCCGCTACCACGTCTCCGACCACCCCTCGCAGCAGGCCCTCGCCGGGCTCTCCATGGGAGGCGCGCAGACGTTCGGCGTGCTCAAGGCGTTTCCTGGACGGTTCGGCTACGTCGCGGTGTTCTCGGCATGGTTCGGCAGCGACGCCGGCGTCGACGCTGAGGCGATCAACAACGGCACCAAGCTGCTGCGCCTGTACGTCGGCGACCGGACCGACTTCGTGAACCCGCTGTTCATGACCTCCCTGACCACCATGGACGACCTCGGTGTCCGCTACGAGTTCGACGGCGTCACCCCAGGGCCGCACGGCTGGGACGTGTGGCAGAAGAACCTCATCGACCTGGCGCCACGCCTGTTCAAACGCTAGCGACCGTGCTCGGAGTTGCGGTGCAACCGGCGCAACATGAGAGCGAAGGTGAGCCGCAGGCGGCCGGGCTGCTCGCGCAGGGACCAGCCGAGCAGCCGCTCGGCCTGGGCCATCCGCTCGTGCAGGGTGGAGTGGTGCACCCGCAACGACGCGGCGGCCGTGCGCAGGCCGGCCCCGCCGGCCAGCATGTCCAGGGTCGCCGGCATCCACGGGGCCGCCGCCGCCGTCCGCTCCACCGCGGCGAGGTCGGGCCCCGCCCCGAGCCCGGCGTCCACCGCGGCCGTCAGCATGATCAGGCCGCCGAGGTCCTCGGCGTGGACGACCCGCGGTCCCGGATCGGCGGGGGTGCCGTCGGCGGTGAAACGCGCCGCCGCCCGCGCGGCGGCGACCGTCTGCGGCAGCTCGAGCAGGGGTACGGCGGGACCGACGCCGGCCCGCGGGCCGTCCGGCGGCGTTTCCGTGTTAGCCGCGATGACCTGCAGCGCTTCCGTGTTAGCCGCGATGACCTGCAGCGAGCCGTCGAATCCGGCGATCACCCGCGCGGGCGCCGACCGGGTCAGACCCAGCGACTTCGCGGCGTGACAGCGGTCCTCGACCGGCGCTGAGGCGTCCAGCAGCACCTCCACCAGTTCGCCGTCGTCGTGCAGGACACGCGCGGCCGATACGCCTCCGAAGGCGACTTCGCGCCGTTCACGCACGAGGCCGCCGACGGCGCCGACACCATCGCCTGGCTGCTGGAGCAGGATTTCTGCGACGGCCAGGTGTTCGTGTACGGCGCCTCCTACATCGGCGCCACCCAGTTGCTGGCCGCCTCCGCCGCGCCGGAGGGCCTGCGCGCCATCGCACCCCATACGAGAGCTGGACCTACCGCGGCGGAGCGCTGCAACTCGGGTTCGTCCTGCTGTGGATCATCGAGTCGCTGGCGGGGGCCCGGCCGGCGAGCAGGCGACGCTCACCTACCGGTCCGACCCGGCGAACCCGGTGCCGACCACCGGCGGGGTGACGTTCCTGCCCGGGCTGCTCGTCGCCCGCAACTCCGGGCCCAAGGACCAGGCCGCGATCGAGGCCCGCGACGACGTGCTCGTGCTCACCTCGCCGCCGCTGGAGACCGGCCTGACCATCGCGGGCGAGGTGGTCCTGCACCTGGAGGCGGCATCCTCGGCCGAGGACTGCGACTGGACGGCCCGGCTCACCGAGGTCGACCCGGCAGGCCGATCGGCCGGGCTGGTCGACGGCATCCTGCGAGCGCGCTACCGGCACGGCGGCGACGCCGTCGCACTCGTACCCGGGCGGCGGGAGTCCTACTGGCTGCCGCTGGGCTCGATCGCGCACGTGGTGCCGGCAGGGCATCGGCTCCGCCTGCAGATCGCCTCGTCCAACCATCCCCGCTTCGATCGCAACCCGCAGACGATGGCCGACCCCGCCGGGGTGACCGGCGACGACTTCGCCGTCGCCGACCAGACCGTCTTCGTCGGCGCCGGCGGCACGCACCTCGTGATCCCGATCGCCCCCGGCCTGCCGGAGGGTTAGGCGTGGACGCGATCACCGAGGGGCGATCCGACGTGCGTCACCGTCCGCCGTCGAACAGGGCCAGGAGCCCCGGCGCCGGATCCGCTACGTTGGTCATGTTCGCCACCACGACGACGAACATGATGAGCGACGACATCGCCGAAAGAACGCCGTACGACTTCAGCACGCGTCTGGTCCGCCTGTCGGACGACCCGGTTCTGGCGGACCTCGTCCACAACACGACGCTCAGGCCGGTGAACGCGACCGCCACGACGAAACCGATCACGACCAGCGTCACGTGGTACAGCGCATAGTCGCTGATCATCACCTCGAGGGCGGCCGGGGTCCGGCGACCCGCTCCTACGGGCTCGGCCAGTTGCTGCCTGACTTGGCCGATCGTATCGGCGAGCGCTGTGTCGGCGGCGCCGACCGGCAGCAGCGACATCAGCGAGGCGAAGGGCGCCACCGCGCCCTGCACGTTGGCCACCACCACCAGCAGTGAGAACAGTGCGGGCATCGTGACGAGAACGCCGGCCGACGCGAGGGCGGCCCTCCTGCCCGCCCTCGCGTCGGCCCTCAGGAACGCCTTCCAGAGGAGAACGCCGAGCGCGACGAGCACGATCAGCAAGATCGCAGCGATCACGGCCTTGGCCACGTGGTAACGGGACCAGTAATCGACGACCCTCGCCAAGCTCGGGGAGAGATCCCGGTCGCCGGACCTCCAGTACTCGGCGAACGCCTTGCCGAGCGTCTCGACAAGGCTGCGCTGATCGGCGAAACCGCCGTCCTGCCTGCTCGCGGCCAGCGTGCCAGGGGCGACCACGAAGGCCGCGGCGAGGACCACGGCGAGGGCGGTGAGCACCGTGAGTGCGCGAGCGGGGATGCCGGCGGATCGCGACGGGGCTGCGGGAGTGCGCAAGGAGACTCCTCCGGCTCGATCGAATGTGTATCAGCTCTGACCTGCGGGTTCGCCGGCGTCCATGACGGGCGGCAACGCCAGGACTCTTCTCACACCTGTAGTTCGGCGGCGGGATGCGGCTGGATGGCGCAGGTCCAGACGTTCCCCAGCAGGCTGGCGCTCGCCCGCCTGACCACCGCCACGCGCCCCTGAGCCCGATGCCCGCGCTGATCGCGAATCAGAGGAACGCCCCCGGCACCGACGCATCGACCGCGTACGCGCCGCTCCCGAGCCCTGACCGCCCCACGCGGTGCCGGGCGACGAGGACGAACGAAGCCGAGCCTTGACCTCAGCACCCATGTCCCCCGCTGGGCCGCGCGCATGGCACAGTCGTGAACATGCCCCTGGACGAGCTGCCGGAATGGTTGCCGGCTTGGTGTCTGGACCAGCTGGGCGGCGAACCCGCCGGCGTGTTGTTCCGGTCGCGACAGGTCTCGGTGGTGTTCGGCCTGCGGTTGGCCGATGGCCGGGACGTGGTCGTCAAGGCGCGTGCCGACGACGGCCGGGCGGCGTCGTGTGTCGCGGCGCAGGCCCGGCTGGCCGAGCGCGGGTTTCCCTGTGCCCGGCCGCTGACGCCGGTGGTCGGTGTCGGTGCGCTGGCCGTGCACGCTGAGGAATGCCGGCCCGGCGGTGAGGTGCTGCACGGGGACTCGCCGGACATCGCCGTGCGGTGCGCGGAGGCGTTCGCTCGCCTGATGGCCGAACTCGCCGGCCTGGTCGTCGCGCCGCCCCTGCCGAATCCGCCCTGGGTGCGCTGGGACGGGACCGGTTCCGGGACGTGGCCGGCGATCGACTTCCTCGACGGCCTGGACCAGAGTGTCGTGTCCGAGCACATCGCCGAGGCGGCCGAGCGGGCCCGGCGGCGACTGCTGGCCGCCGGTCTGCCGCGCGTGCTCGGACATGCCGACTTCGAGGCGCAGAATCTGCGATGGCACGGCCGGCGGCTGTGGGCGGTGCACGACTGGGACAGCCTGGCGTGGCAGCCGGAGGCGGCACTGGTGGGGGCGGCGAGCGGGTCGTTCGCCAGTGCCGGGCCGCCGACGCTGGCGCCGATCGAGAGCTCCGAGGCGTTCCTGGTGGCTTACCAGGACTTTGGGCAGCGCGTGTTCACACCCGCCGAGCTGGAGATCGCGTGGGCGGCCGGCGTGTGGATGGCTGCCTACAACGCCCGGGAGATGGCCCTGTGCGGTGGTTCCCCGGCGGGCGGCGAAGCGCTGCGGGCGCAGGCAGCCGAACGCCTCCGCCGGGCGAACGTCTGACCCCCGTCAGCCTGCCCTTGACACCTCGCTGCGTCAAGGGCAGGCTGACGGGCCTGACACGTCAAGGACGGGCTGACAGGCCCGACACGAAGGAGACCCGCCCATGGATCTCGAACGATGCCCGGACGGCCAGGCCATCGAGGTCGCCCGCGGCCTCGCCACGGGCTACACCGAGGAGGAGTACCTGCTGCGCGGCACGGCCGCCTCGTACGCCGACGAAGTGGCCCCGTACGTGACCCGAATCCTGGTACGCAGACCCGAACACTTCAGCGGCACCGTGGTGGTGGAGTGGTTCAACGTCTCCTCGTTCATGGACGCCGGCGTGGAATGGCAGTACGTCCACGACGAGCTGTTACGGAGCGGCACGGTCTGGGCCGGGGTGTCGGCCCAGTGCCTGGGGGTCACCGGCAGCGTGCATCCCGTGGACGGCCCTGCCCCGGGCGGGCTCAAGGCGTCGAACCCGGAACGGTACGGGATGCTCGACCACCCCGGCGACGACTTCTCCTACGACATCTTCTCCCAGGCCGGGACGGCCGTCCGCGAGCTGTTCCCCGGCGCGCGGCTCATCGCGGCCGGGATGTCGCTGGGCGCCTACATGCTGACCACCTACATCAACGAGGTCGACCCGATCGCCCAGGTCTACGACGGGTTCCTGCCGCACTGCCGCATCGGCATCGCCCCGGCCCTCGTGCCGTCGCGGCGGCCGGCGGCGTCAGGTCTCGACGGGACGCCGGTGCCCTTCCGCGCCGACCCGCGGGTGCCGGTGCTCGCCCTGGTGACGGAGACCGATGTGATCACGGCCGGGTACGCGGGGGCCAGGCGGCCCGACGGGCCCAACCTGCGCGTGTGGGAGCTCGCCGGGGCCTCGCACGCCGACACCTACCTCAACACCACCGGCCGTCTCGACCTCACCCACGCCACCCCCGCGGAGCTGGCCGCCGCGCTGGCCCCGACCACCCGCGTGATCGGCATGGACCTGCGGCACCTGGCCAACTCCGGCCCTCAGCACCACTACGTCGCCAAGGCCGCGATCCGGCGGCTCGACCAGTGGGTGCGCGAGGACGTCGCGCCGCCGCAAGCTCCTCCGCTGGCCACCGTGCCCGGCCCCGCGCTGGAACGGGACGACCACGGCAACGCGCTCGGCGGGGTCCGCACGCCCTGGATGGAGGTTCCCACCGCCGTACTGACCGGAATCAGCCCGGACGGCGGCGTCCTGGGCAGGCTCTTCGGCCTGACCGTCCCGTTCTCCCCGGCCATCCTGGACGGCCTGTACGGCGACGGCTACCTGCCCGCCTTCGAGGCCGCCACCGACGACGCCGTCGCCGAGGGGTTCCTCCTCGCGGACGACGCGCCCCAGATCAAGGCCCTGGCCGCCGCCTCCATGGAGGCCGGGATGCCCTGAGTCCGGATCCGGCTGGGGTGTCGCCTCGTGACGAAAAGGGTCCAAAGGGTGTCGAGCCCGGCGTTGTGGATCACACTGATCGCATGATCGACATCTGCTCACCGGCTCGGAGGTCGCTCGCCCCATGACCCGTTCCCGCCCCGCCACCGCCTTACCCTGGCCCCTGGCAGCCATCGCCGCAGTGCTCGCGCTGCTCGCCACGTCCCTCGTCCCCATGCCCGCCGCCGCGGACGCCGGCGCGGAATCGCCCGCCGCAGCCGCCGGCGCGGAGTCGCCCGCCGCGCAGGCGCTCGAACGGCTGATCGGGGCGTCGCGGGCCCAGCAGGTCACCCTGCGCACGATCGACAGGGGCACGGGCCCGGACCGGTTCGAGGTGTCGGCGGAGGGCGGCGGGCTCGTGGTCGCCGGCACGACGCCCGCCGTTCAGCTCACCGGCTTCGGCTACTACCTGCGCCACGTGGCGCACGCCGACGTCTCCATCAACGGCTCCCAGACGAACCTGCCGGAGCGGCTTCCGCTCCCCGGGGCGCCCATCGCCGAGGACTCCTCGGTGGAGCACCGCTTCGCGCTCAACGACACCAACCAGGGCTACGCGGGACCGTACCTGAGCTGGGAGGAGTGGCAGCGGCGGATCGACGTCCTGGCGCTGCACGGCATCAACGAGGTGCTCGTGTACGAGGGCCAGGAGGCCGTCTATCAGCGCACCTTCACCCAGTTCGGCTATTCGGCGCAGGAGATGCGCGCGTGGATCCCGCAGCCGGGCCACCAGGCGTGGTGGCTGCTGCAGAACATGTGCTGCACCGACGGCCCCATCTCCCAGCAGCTCATCGACCGGCGGGTCGAGCTCGGCCGCAAGATGACCGACCGGCTGCGCGAACTCGGGATGACCCCGGTGCTGCCCGGCTACTTCGGCACCGTGCCGGCCGACTTCAAGTCCCGCAACCCCACGGCCAACACGGTCGCGCAGGGCACCTGGAACCGGCTGCCGCGCCCCCACTGGCTCGACCCGACGAACGCCCTGTTCACCCGCGTCGCGGCCCGCTTCTACCAGGTGCAGAACGAGCTGTTCGGCGCGAGCACCATGTACAAGATGGACCTGCTGCACGAGGGCGGCACGGCGGGCACGGTCGACGTCGCGCGCGCCTCGCAGGCGGTGCAGCGGGCGCTGAACACCGCCCACCCCAAGGCGCTGTGGACGATCCTGGGCTGGCAGAAGAACCCGCTTCCCGCGACGCTGCAGGCCATCGACCGCAGCAAGATGTTCATCGTGGACGGCATCAGCGAGGAGCCCGGCATCACCGACAGGGACAAGGACTTCCTCGGCACCGGCTACGCGTTCGGCACGATTTGGAACTTCGGCGGCCACTTCAACCTCGGCGCCCGGCTGACGGTCTGGAACGAGAAGTTCCACGCCTGGCGCGCCAAGCCCGGCACGGCGATGAACGGCATCGCGCTGATGCCCGAGGCCATCGACAACAACCCCGCCGCCGTCGCCTTCTTCGCCGACCTGCCCTGGCAGGACGGCCCGGCCGACCTGCCCGCCTGGTTCGACGGCTACGCCACCGCCCGGTACGGGGGCGACGACGCGCACGCGAAGGCGGCCTGGCGCATCCTGCTCGACACCGTCTACACCTGGCCCGCCGCCGCCGACAGCCGGCACGTGACCGGCCTGTACGACGACGAGCCCGGCCTGTCGAACACCGGCTACCCGCTGCCGTACGACATCGCCGCCTTCGACCGGGCGCTCGACGAACTGCTGCGGGTCGGCGAGGGGCTGCGCCATTCCGGCGCCTACCGCTACGACCTGGTCGACGTCGCCAGGCAGGTGCTGGCCAACCACAGCCGGCTGCTGCTGCCCAAGATCCGCGCCGCCTACCGCAGCCGGGACCTCGACCGTTTCGAGACCCTCACCGCCCAGTGGCTGGACTGGACACGCCGGCTGGACCGGCTGCTCGGCACCGACGAGAACTTCCTGCTCGGTGCCTGGCAGGCCGAGGCCCGCAGGCAGGCCGCCACCCCGGCCGAGGCGGCGACCCTGGACTACAACCTGAAGTCGCTGGTCACGCTCTGGGCCACCGGCACCGATCTGCAGGACTACGCCCGCCGGGAGATGCACGGCCTGGTGGGGCAGTACTACGCCAAGCGATGGGAACTGTTCTTCGCGAGCCTGGCGACCGCGCTGCGCGCAGGCAAGGAGTACCCCGCGCCGATCGACTGGCAGGCCGTCGCCCAGGACTGGGCCAGGGCCGGCACCGACCTGGCCGCCGAGCCGAGCGGCGACGCCTACGCCGAGGCCGGCCAGGTGGCCGCGCTGCCGTACGGCTCGGTGAGCGTCGGCGCCGACCGCAGGGGCGTCAAGCCGGGCGGCACGGTGCGCGTCACCGCCGCCTTCACCAACGGCAACACGCTGCGTCCCGCCGGGCAGGTCGCGCTCCGGCTCGACGCCCCGGACGGCTACCAGGTGCAGCCGGCCTCCCCGACCGGCGCCGATCAGGTGGCGGCCGGCGAGACGTTCACCGCGTCCTGGACGGTGACCGTCCCCGCCGGCGCCACCCCCGGCCAGACCCCGGCGCTGACCGCCACCGTCACCTGGGGGCCGGACGCCCTCCCGGAGAAGGCCGTGACGCACCTGCTGATCGGCGGCGCCGCCCCCGCCTCGTACCGGACCATGGCCAGCGCACCGGCCGAGTTCGCCCCCGTCGGCGGCGGGGTCGCGATCGCCGCGGGCGGCGCGGACCTGTGGCGGGCGACCAACGAGCTCGCCACCGCCTACCGCAAGGACGCCCTGGCCGCGGGCCGGCAGCTCACGAGCATCGTGCAGCGGCAGGACGGCGCGGCCGACTGGACCCGATCCGGGCTGGTGGTGAGCAATGACCTGGCCGCCACCGGGTCCGCCGGCTACGCGAACATCGCCGTCACCCCCGGCCGCGGCTGCGTCTTCGGCTGGGACTCCAACAGCGACGGGCAGCTCGACTCCTATCGCGAGACGGGCGGGTTCGCGCCGCCCGTATGGGTTCGCATCGGCAAGTCCGGCGACCGGCTCACCGGCTCCTGCAGCACCGACGGCAAGAACTGGTCGGTGGTGGGGTCCGCGCGCGTCCCCGGAGCGGAGGCCACCCTCGACGCCGGCCTCTTCGTCAGCGCCGCCAACCGTCACACCGGCCAGGAGGCGATCGCGGTGCTGACCGACCCCGTGGCGGCCCCCTCCACCGCGCGCGACAGCGCCGCGGACACCCTGCGCAGCCTGAACAAGCCGGTCAAGGCGCTGAGCTGGGAGACCAACCGCGGCCCTGAGCACGCCAACGACGGCAACCGGGCCAACTCCCCGTACTTCGCCGGCCAGATGGACTGGGGCAGCACCTGGTGGCAGGTGGACCTCGGGGCGGTCAACGACCTCTCCCGGGTCAACGTGCGCACCTACGTCGCGGGGGAGCGGTACTACGAGTACCGGCTGGAGGGCAGCCTGAACGGCACCACCTGGTACACCATCGGCGGCCGGCGGGGTCCCCAGCCCGCCGCCGACGCGGGCGACACGATGACCACGGAGGCCGCCGCCCGCTACGTGCGGGTGATGGGCACTCATAACAGCGCCAACCTGTCGTTCCACCTGTCGGAGGTCAGCGTCTACGGCAAGCAGCGGTGACCCCGCGACGCACGAGGGACGAGCTTCTGAGCTAAATGATCAGAAGCATGGGTCGCTGATGGGCGCGGGCGACAATCCGATCATCGAAGGGTGAACGAGGAGGCGCTGGACGGGCCCTCGTCCGAGCGTCCTCCTGCTCGGCATGGGCGAGGCGCTGATGCGGATGGTGCACGGATCGGTCACGGTGTGCTTGAGCGCCGGGAACATCGCCGAGTGAGACAACACCCCCCACCCACCCCTTTGAGAGGGTTCATGGATCTGCCGGATGAATTAGAGCTGCCCGAATCCCGTTGGAATCGGGCCCAACCCCCCGCCGAACTCGACATTCCCGACACCTCCTGGAACCGTTTCTGGGAACCCCGACCCGAATCCCCCTGGCCCCGCAGGATCGCGTTCACGCTCTCGTTCCTGCTGATCGTCCCTCTCGTTCAGGCCATGCCGGCCGCGGCGGCCTCCCGCCCGGCGCCGGTCACCCAGAAGGAGACGCCGGTCAAGGGCACGAGCGTGCCGGTCCAGGCGCCGGCGGCCGATCCCGTGCAGAAGCAGGCGTGGCAGGCGCCGCCGGCCGTCACCTGGCCCAGGGCACAGAAGGCGGAGCTGGGCGGCGCCGCGGCCAGGACCCTGGCGGCCGGCTTCCCCGTGCGGCTGGCCCCGGCGACGGACAAGGCCAGGACGGCGACGGCGGCCGAGCCGGTGAGCGTCGAGCTGCTCGACACCGACCGGCTGGGCCTGGCGATGCGGGTGTCGCCGGGCCAGAGCGTCGCCGCCACGGCCAAGGCCACCCCGCGCAAGACGCGCCTGGAGATCGACTATTCGGGCTTCCGGTACGCGTACGGCGGCGACTACGGCGCCCGCCTGCGCCTGGTCAAGCTCGACGAGTGCGCGCTCGACGCCGCCGCCACGAACTGCGCGGCATCGCAACCGGTGAAGAGCGAGAACAACGCCAAGGACGGCACGGTGACCGCCGAGGTGGAGACCGGCGCCGTCTACGCGCTGACCGCCGCCGCTTCCGGCCCGGCGGGCGACCATTCGGCCACGTCGCTGTCCCCCTCCTCCGACTGGAGCGTCGGGACGCAGTCCGGCGACTTCAGCTGGAGCTACGGGATGCGCACGCCGCCCTCGCTGGGCGGCGAGGAGCCGGAGCTTTCCCTCGGCTACTCCTCGCAGAGCGTGGACGGCCGCACCGCCTCCACCAACAACCAGCCGTCCTGGGCCGGTGAGGGCTTCGAGCTGAACCCGGGCGGCTACATCGAGCGCCGCTACAAGTCGTGCACGCTCGACGGCAAGAAGACCGGCGACCTGTGCTGGGACCAGGAGAACGCGGCCATGTCACTGGGCGGCTCGTCGATCGAGCTGATCAAGGACGCCACGTCCAAGCAGTGGCGGCCCAAGCGCGACGACGGCACCCGCATCGAGTACCTGACCGGCGCCACGAACGGCGACAACAACGGCGAGTACTGGCGGGTCACCACCGCCGACGGCACCCAGTACACCTTCGGGCTGAACCGCCTGCCCGGCTGGGTGAGCGGCAAGGGCGAGACCAAGTCGGTCCAGACGGTGCCGGTGTTCGGCAACAACAGCGGCGAGCCCTGCTACAACAGCACCCCGGCCAACGCCTGGTGCCAGCAGGCCTACCGGTGGAACCTGGACCTGGTCGTGGACCCGCACGGCAACGCGACCACGTACTGGTACGAGCGGGCGACCAACCACTACGGCCGCAACTCCAAGCCCGAACTGGGCACCTCCTACGTCCGCGACGCCTACCTGACCCGCATCGACTACGGCTACCTGTCCGGCGAGTTGTTCACCAAGGCCCCGGCGTCCCAGGTGCTGTTCGAGGTGGCCGAGCGCTGCCTGCCCAGCGGGACCGTCACGTGCGCCGCCGACCAGCTCAACAAGGACACCGCCAAGCACTGGCCGGACGTCCCCTTCGACCGGATCTGTGACTCCGGCGTCAAGTGCACCGACCGCCTCACCCCGGTGTTCTTCAGCCGCAAACGGCTGGTGAAGGTCACCACGCGGGTCCGCGACCCGGCCGGCCAGTACTACGCGGTGGACTCCTGGGCGCTGACGCATCAGTTCCCCGCCACGGGTGACGGCCTCAGCCCGTCGCTCTGGCTGGCCTCCGTCCAGCAGACCGGTCACGTGGGCGGCACGATCACGCTGCCGAGGACCACGTTCATGGGAGTGCAGCTGCCCAACAGGGTGGACTCGACCGAGGGCCGCGCCCCGCTGGTCAAGTGGCGCGTCCAGGCCGTGGACAACGGCACCGGTGGCGAGCTGCGCGTCAACTACAAGGCGGCCGAGTGCAAGCCCGGCGAGCTGCCGGCCGCCGACAAGAACACCAGGCTGTGCTTCCCGCAGCGCTGGTCGCCGCCCGACGAGACGGAGGTCACCGACTGGTTCCACAAGTACGTCGTGGCCCAGACGGTGGAGACGGACCGCGTCGCCGCCTCGCCCAGCGTGGTCACCAGTTACGAGTACCTGGACGGCGCGGCCTGGCGCTACGCCGAGAACATCCTGGTCAAGCCCGAGCACCGCACGTGGGCGGACTTCCGCGGGTTCGGCCGGGTACGCGTCCGTGAGGGCGACGGCCAGGACGGCAAGCGCACGCTGACGGAGTACCGCTACTTCCGGGGCATGCACGGCGACAAGCAGGCCGACGGCACCAAGCGCAGCGTGCAGGTCGAGGACTCCGAGGGCGTCAAGCTGGACGACCTCGACCAGTACTCGGGCCTCGAACGCGAGGAGATCCTGTACGACGGCGACGGCGGAGCCCTGCTCAAGGCGGTCGCCGAGCAGCCGTGGTCGCTGAAGACCGCCGAGTCCACCCAGGGCGGCATCACCAAGAGCGCGCACATCGTCGAGGCCAAGTCCATGGTCACCCGCACGGCCATCGCGGGCGGCAAGTGGCGGCGCACCGGCGAGGAGCGCTCGTACGACGCCAAGGGCCTGCTCACGCAGGTCGAGGAGAAGGGCGACCTGTCCACCTCCGCCGACGACGAGTGCGTCCGTTACACCTACGCCCGCAACGACACGAGCTGGCTGCTCGACTACACCAGCCGCATCCAGAAGGTCGCCGCCGGCTGCGGCACCGCGGTGTCCACGCTCGCCGCCGGCGAGATCATCTCCGACGAGAAGGTCGCGTACGACGGCAAGGCGCACGGGCAGGCGCCGAGCAAGGGCGATGTGACCGCCGTCCAGCAGCTCGTCTCCGAGGACGGCACGACGATCACGGAGAGCACCCACACCTACGACGCCTACGGCCGCGAGACCAGCGAGACCGGCGTGGACGGCGCCAAGGCCACGACCACCTACTCCCCGGCCACGGGCGCCCTGCCCACCGAGTTGGCCGAGACCAACCACCTCGGCCACGTCGAGCGCACCAGGCTCGAGCCGGCCTGGGAGGAGCCCGTCACCGAGATCGACACCAACAACCGCCGCGTCGACATGGAGCACGACGCGCTCGGCCGCCTCGTCAAGGTCTGGCAGCCCGACCGCAGCAAGGAGGCCGGCCAGTCTCCCAGCACCGAGTACTCCTACGTGACCCGGGCGGACGGCCCGAGCGTCGTCACCACGAAGACGCTGCGCGGCGACGGCGGCTACACCGTCAGCCACGAGCTGTACGACGGCCTGATGCGCGAGCGCCAGACCCAGGAGCCCGCGCCCAGGGATGACCAGAGCACGGATCCCGCCCTGCGTGACGGCCGCACGATCACCGACACCTTCTACAACTCCCAGGGCGAGCAGTACAAGGCCAACACCGGCTACTTCGCCACCGGCACCCCCGCCACGGACCTGCTCGCGGTCGCCGACGCCGACGTGACCAACCAGGTCGTGTCGACCTTCGACGGAACGGGCGAGATCGAGGCCCAGGTCCTCAAGTCCAAGGGCGCGGAGAAGTACCGGGTCACCATCAAGCAGGAGGGCGACCGGGTCCATCTGACGCCGCCGCAGGGCGGCATCGCGACCACCCGGATCGGGGACGCCGAGGACCGCCTGATCGAGCTGCGCCAGTACAAGGGCTCGACCCCGACCGGCGAGTACGAGTCCACCAAGTACACCTACGACCACGCCGGCCGCCTCGCCACGGTGACCGACGTGGCCGGCAACGTGTGGCGCCACCACTACGACCTGCGCGGCCGGGAGATCAGGACCGAGGACCCGGACAAGGGCGTCACGACGATGACGTACAACGACTCCGACGAGGTCGTGACCACCACGGATGCCCGGGGCAAGACGCTGTGGTACGGCTACGACACGCTGGGCCGCACGACCGAGCTGCGGGAGGGCTCCTCCTCCGGGCCGCTGCTGGCCGAGTGGAAGTACGACGCGCTGGCCAAGGGGCACCTCAACGCCGCCATCCGGTACGTGGGCGGGCAGGCGTACAAGGCCGAGATCACCGCGATCGACGCCGACTACCGCCCGCTGCGCGAGAGCGTGACCATCCCCGCGCGGGAGGGCAAGCTGGCCGGCACCTACCAGCTCAACACCCGCTACACGCTCGACGACCAGGTGCAGTCGGTGACCTTCCCCGCCGGAGGAGGCCTGGCGGAGGAGTCGGTCGCCTACACCTACGACGAGCTGGGCCAGCCGGTCAAGATGACCGGCCTGTCCACGTACGTGGGGGCGGCCCGCTACTCCAAGACGGGCGAGACCCTCCAGTACGAGCTGGGCGAGGCGGGCAGGAAGACCTGGCTCACCTACACCCACGACGAGTCCACCCGCCGGCTGAGCAGCATGCGGCTGGACAGGGAGGGCGCGGCCAAGACCGACCTGGACATCAACTACACCTACGACGCGGCCGGCAACATCACCAAGATCGCCGACAGGGCGAGCGGCCAGGACACGCAGTGTTTCACCTATGACGGCCTGCGCCGGCTGACCTCGGCGTGGACCGCCACCGACGACTGCGCCGGTGGCAGGCCGGAGTCCGGCAAGATCGGCGGCGTCGCCCCGTACGCGGTCAGCTACGCCTACGACTCCGTCGGCAACCGGACCAAGGAGACCAAGCACGCCTGGGGCGGCGTCGGGGAGACCGTCCGCGACTACGCCTACCCGGCGCCGGGCGGCAAGCAGCCGCACGCGCTGCAGAGCGCCGGCTCGGACGTGTTCGCCTACGACGAGGCCGGCAACACCACCCGCCGCAAGGTCGGCACCGCCGACCAGAGCCTGGTCTGGGACGCCGAGGGCAATCTGGAGTCGGTGACGCAGGCCGGCAAGACCACCTCGTTCGTGTACGACGCCGACGGCGACCGGCTGATCCGCAAGACGCCGACCGACGCGACGCTCTACATCGACGACATGGAGCTGCGTTTCGACTTCGCCAAGGACGCCGTCGAGCAGACCCGCTACTACACCTTCAACGACCAGCCCGTCGCGGTGCGCACGCCGGACAACCGGGTCTACTTCATGGCCTCCGACCACCAGGGCACCGCGCAGGCGGTGGTCAACGGCGGCAACGGCGATCTGGCCGTACGGCGGCAGACCCCGTTCGGCCAGGACAGGGGGACACCACCACCGTGGTGGCCCGGCCAGCGCGGATTCGTCGGCGGCACCAAGGACGACTCGATCGGGCTCGTGCACCTCGGCGCCCGCGAGTACGATCCCGTGCACGGCCGGTTCCTGTCGGTGGACCCGCTCATCGACGACACGGATCCGCAGCAGCTCAACGGCTATTCCTACGCCAACAACAGCCCGGTCTCCATGAGCGACCCCGATGGGCAGTGGATCTGGGTGCCGGTCGTCATCGGCGGCCGATACCTGGCCAAGAAGCTCATTCAGCGCAGGCTGCGGCAGGAGGCCCTGCGCCGGGCGAGGGAGGCGGCCAGGAAGCGTGCCCTGGAGGAGGCCAAGAAACGGGCGCGTGAGGAGGCCAAGAAGCGCGCCAGGGAGGCCGCGAGGAAGCGGGCGGCGGAGAGGGCCAAGAAGAAGGCCATGGAGCGGGCCAGGC
This sequence comes from Nonomuraea sp. PA05, assembly GCF_008086045.1. Lineage (GTDB taxonomy): Bacteria > Actinomycetota > Actinomycetes > Streptosporangiales > Streptosporangiaceae > Nonomuraea > Nonomuraea monospora. The sequence goes on from NZ_VSEY01000032.1 coordinate 143,442, forward strand.
GGGCGGCGAGAGAGGCCGCCAGGAGGGCTCGCGAGGCCGCCGCCAGGCGGCGGGCCGCGGCACGGGCCAGGCGGGAGGCCGCCAGGAAGGCCCGTGAGGCGGCGCACCTGCGGCGCAAGGCGCTCAACGCCCGCGCTCGCAACCACCGCCAGGGCCGGCTTCCCGCGGGGATCCAGCACGCGCGCTCGCAGCCGGCGCGGCGGCCGACGAGCCGCAGGGCGACGCAACGGCCGGCACCGTCCAAGGCGACCAGACAGCCGGCCAGGCCGCGGCCGAGCCAGGTCTACCGCAACGACGGCAGCGCCCAGCCGACGCAGTCCTACACCGTCTACGGCAACGGGCGCATGTACCCGCAGGGCAGGCCGCCGTCGAACCTCTCCGGGCGCGGCGGCGACGGCCCGGGGGGCAGCGGCCAGGGAGAGAAGCGGCTCTTCAAACCGAAGGAGATCGAAGTGGAGATCAACACCAAGAAGGGAGCGGTCGCGAACCTCGGCCTGCGTGGCGGAAAGCTCGGCGACGACATCGCCGACTTCATCGACGCCGTTCTCCGCGGATTGGGCGGGATGGGCTGATCCTGCTGGATGATCATCGGCGCGGGGCCTGCGGGCTCCGCGCCGGTGCGCCCGGCAACGCACGCGGCGCCCTGACCCGCCCTTCAACGCGCAAGGCGGTGTCACCGGCGAGATGGTCCCGCAATGCGGCGTGCCCCGATCCATGATCGCCAACACACTCTAGGGTGGATCAAATGCCCCCCGACTTCCGTCGTTACGTCACCGCCGACGGCTTCAGCCAGTTCGGCACCCACGTCACGCGCGTGGCCCTCCCGCTGGTCGCGCTGCTGGTGCTCGACGCGGGCCCGTTGGAGCTGGGCCTGCTCAGCGCGGCCGAGATGCTCGGCTTCCTCCTCTTCGGGCTGCCCGCCGGCGTGTGGGTGGACCGGTTGCGCAGGAAGCCCATCCTGGTGACGGCCGACGTGCTGCGCGCGGTGTCCCTGGCGTCCATCCCGATCGCGGCGCTGTTCGGCGTGCTCACGCTGGCGCAGCTCTACGCCGTCGCCGTGATCGTCAGCACCGCCACGGCCTTCTTCGACGTCGCCCATCTGAGCTTCCTGCCCTCCATAGTGACCAAGGAGCAACTGCCCAAGGGCATGGGGGCCCTGGAGTCCGTGCGCAGCCTCGCCGTACTCTTCGGCCCGGGGCTCGGCGGCTGGCTCGTGCAGGTGCTCACGGCGCCCATCGCCATCGTGGCCGACGCGGTCAGCTACCTGATCTCCGCCACCCTGCTGGCGACGGTCAAGGCCAAGGAGACCCCCTCCGGGGAGCGCGTGAGCCTGATGGAGGGCCTGCGCTACGTGCTCGGCCACCCCATCCTGCGCCTGATCGGCCTCGTCGGCGCCATGAACATGTTCACCAGCGGCATCTGGGCCATCGTCCAGCCGTTGTACCTGGTCAAGGAGCTGGGCGTGAGCGCGGCTGCCTACGGCCTGATGATCTCGGGTGCGGGGGCCGGCGGCCTGCTCGGCGCGCTCCTCGCGCCACGCGTGATCGCCCGCTTCGGTCACGGCCCCACGATGTACGGCGCAGCCGTCCTCCTCATGCCGCTCTTCGTGCTCGTCGCCTTCACGGGACCAGGCTGGCGGCTCGCCCTCTTCCCGATCGGCATGGCGCTCATCTCCCTGGCCGGGGTCATGCTCAACGTCGCCCAGGGCAGCTACCGCCAGGCGATCTGCCCCGAGGCCCTGCGCGGCAGGATGAACGCCAGCCTCCGCTTCCTCACGTGGGGTTCGCTGCCACTCGGCGGCGTCGTCGGCGGACTGCTGGGCGAGGCCGTCACCGTTCACCAGCTTTTGTGGATCTCCTGCCTCGGCGCCGCGGCGGCCTTCCTGCCCTACGTGCTGGTTCCCGCCGTACGAAAGCTCAAGATCACGGACGACGGCGGCCGTGCGGGCACCGACGCCAAGCAGGACAGCCGCGTGTAGGTCGTCTTGCCATGGGCGGGTCCGGGTCGGATCCGCGCGAGGAATGCCACTGAGACGGCAATGAGGTCCGCGATGTCGTCGTGGCCCGTGAACATGTGCCCGGCTCCCCCGACCGGCAGGAACGTTGAGCTCACGCCCGCCGCCGGCAGCAGAGATCGCGCTGTCGGTGAGCCCGGCCAGCGCCGCAAGATGGCCGCCCGCGCTTTCACCCCACAGGCCGATGCGGCCGGGATCGAGATTGAACTCCCCGGCGGAGGCTCGCAGATAGGTCAATGCGGCCTTGACGCCGTCGAGTTGGGCGGGGAACAACGCCTCGATGAGCGCGTCGAACACCGAACCCGGTCGCACGGTCTCGGGCAGGAATCTCCGGTCGCCGAAGAGGAAGGCGCCGCCGTGGATCCATACCACCAGAGGGCACGCGAAGGTCGAGCAACAGGTCGACCACCGCCGTCGGCGGCTTCAGGTGCGGGCTCTCCAGCTTGGCGAAGGAATCCGGGTCAAGCGCGGCCGTTGCCTCAGCGGCCAGGTGTGTAAACGAGATCCACCCACTCCTGCCTGGCCTTCGCCGAGAACGTCGCCAGCACGCGCGTGACGTCCCCGTCCAGGTCCGTCACCACTGCCCGGTGGTCGTCGTGGTCGTCGCGGGTCACCATGGCCAGATGCCGATCGTCCCACCAGCCGATCGTCCATGCCCTCGACCCGTCGTTGACCCGCTTGACCAGCTTGCCCGAGGCGAAGTCCCACACGCAGAGGTTCGACGTCTCCATCGACAGGCGCAGCGTGAGGAACTGCTTGCCCGAGGGCGAGAACGAGTCCGCGCCATGCATGATGCCGACGTCACGCAGGGTGCGATGCGTCCGTCCGTCCTGCCGGAGCACCCGCACGTCCCATGTCTGGTCCCAGAAGTTGGCGGTCAGGTATCGGCCGTCCGGAGTCCATCGAAAGGTCGCGTGCTCCTCGACGCCGCGGACGGTGACGGCCTTGGAGGTGCCGGTGATGGTGTCCACGATCACGAAGCCGACGGTGGTGATCCCGTCCTTCTGGATGCTGAGGACGAGCTTGCGGCCGTCCCGCGTCCACGCAGGGGAGGCGGTGCTGAGCGGTTTGCGTACTGTACGGATGCGCTTGGCCTTGCCCTTGTCGTCGAAGATCACGACAGAGTCGAACGCCCCGGGCGAGGAGTAGGGCACGCCCGCGGCCTTTCCGCCCTTCGGCGCCGGGATGACTTCGTCGTACCCCTTCTTCTTCGTGAAGGAGATGCCGTCGGCGGAACGGAGATAGGCGGCGCGGTGCGACGACGACACCTCCTTGCTGAAGGCGGTCACCCGCCAGGGATCGCCGTCTCGTTCGTGCAGCACGACGCCGGCATCGGGCACGTTGACGTCGCTGTCGTCGAGTGGCTGGGCGGTCGCGGGCGCCGTGGCGACCAGGAGCAGGAGCAGGGGAGCGGACAGCGCAGCGGGTAACAGCCGCAAGTGGATCATCACGGCAGCATAGTGTCAGGGGAGACGTGGGAGACCCGCGGTCGTCGACCGGGGCATCGATGAACGTCCGGCCGGTGCAGCCAGGCCCCGACCGGCCGGCGCTTCGCAGCGGGCACAGCGCTGGCTCGTCACGGGTGCTGGCCATGACCCGAATGCGGGCGCCGTCATCATGCGTGTCCTTGTGGCCTGCGCAGACGGTTCCAGCACGGTCGATCCCGGTGAAGTGGACCAGGATCGCCGTGCTGTGGCGGAACCTTCGAGCGCTGCCGGCGATCAAGGGCTGAGCACATCGCCGTGTTCGGCAAGCGCTCAGCAGGCCTACCCAAGCCGGAACCGCCAGCTCGCCGTCCGCGTCGACGGCGTCGCGGCCGGCTCGCAGAACAGGTGGGCGGCCGACTTCGCGACCGCCCGCACCATCGGGACCGGCTCGTGGATCACCCCGGACCCGCCAGGGCCACGCCTATGGGACCGAGGCGCGCGCCGGCGGCCTGGAGCCGACGTTCGCTCATCTGGGCGTGGTGGAGGCCGAACACCTCCCGCGTGGGCGGATCACCACTTCGGTCCGGCACCTCGGACGCTCGACCGAGGCGTGCGACGACCACGCCCAGGCCGCCCGGCCGGCCTCCGCCGTTCTCCGAGGTGGTTCGCCACCGCGTGGACGTCGAAGACCTGGACCGGGGCGTCCAGGTCTCCATCCTGGTCGGCCTGCCCATCGCGCGACAGGGTCGCCCCGGCGGCCGGATCGCCCAACCGGCCGCGCAGGCACAGCAGGCGGGACTCGGGACCGGCCCCGACGTCGCGCCGGACGTGAACGCCTCCGCACAGGAGCCCGGCCCGGTCCACGTAGGCGTCGACGGCCGCATCCCCCGCATGGATCTCCAAAGATCCCAGTACGTGAAATCTCATCATTTACCCCCTCTGATCGTGCTGGAGATCTAAGGTCTAAGGCGGTCCAGCGATGTCCGAAATGGCCCTTCGTGGGTTCAGGACAACGCGGCGAAGACTCCGGACAACGAGAGGTGAATGCACATTGGGGCGGCCTGAGCAGCCGGTGGATCCGTTGGCCGGTCCCGTCGAACGGCTCGCCTGGGAACTGCGCCGGCTCAGGGACGAGGCCGGGCGACCGAGCTACCGCCTGCTCGCGGAGCGCGCGCATTTCTCGCGGAGCACCCTCGCCGAGGCGGCCACCGGCACGCGGCTGCCCACTCTTGAGGCGACTCTGGCGTACGCCGTCGCCTGCGGTGGCGATCCCGCCGAATGGGAGCGGAAGTGGCAGCTGGTCGCGGCCGAACTCGAACGGTCGCAGCGCCGCTGCCCTTACCCCGGCCTGCTTCCGCTGGACGTCGACGCCGCCGACCTGTTCTTCGGCCGGGACGACCTCCTCGACGTTCTGCTGAAGGCGGTGAAGCAGGGACCGCTGACGGTGGTCCGCGGCGCCACCGGCAGCGGCAAGTCCTCGTTGCTGCGGGCCGGGCTGGCCGCGCGGCTGATGGCGAACGGAACCACCGTCACGCTGCTCACGCCGGGCGTGCACCCGCTGTCCCGGTTGCCCAGTTCCGACGCTGACGCCGCCGATGTGATGATCATCGACCAGTTCGAGGAGACGTTCACGCTCTGCGCCGACGAGCCGGAACGCGCCGGCTTCCTCGACGCGCTGAGCGAGCTCGTCAGCGGTCAGGACGGCCCGGCGCTGGTGATCGGCATCCGCACCGACTTCTACGAGCGCTGCCTGTCGCATCCCGGTATGGCCGCGGCCCTTCTCGACAGCCTTCACCTGCCGGTCGGACCCATGTCCGAGCAGGAGCTGCGCGCCATCATCACCGAACCCGCCGCCCGGGCGGGGCTGAGCGTGGACCCGGACCTGGTGGTCACCGTGGTCGCCGAGGCCGCCGAGCAGACGGGCGCGCTCCCGATGGTCGCGCACGCGCTGCGCGAAACGTGGAGCAGGCAGCAGGGGGACACGCTGGCGCTGGCGGACTACCGGGCCGTGGGCGGCGTGTCCGGCGCGATCGCGCGGACCGCCGAGCACCTGTACGCCGACCTGGAAGACGACCAGAGGCTGCTGCTCCGCGCCGTGCTGCTGCGGCTCGTCGCCCTGGGCTCGGGCAGCTCCGACACCCGCCGCGGCCTCGACCGGGACGAGCTCGCCGGCATCGGACCCGCCGGCGAGCTGGACGCGGTCCTTGACCGGCTCGCCGCCGCCAGGCTCATCGTCGTGGACCAGGACCTGGTCGACATCGCGCATGAGGCGCTCCTCACCGGCTGGCCCCGGCTGCGGGAATGGCTCACCGCCGACCGTGAGGCCCTGCTGCGGCACCAGCGGCTCACGTCCGACGCGGCCGAGTGGACCCGCAACGGACGCGGCGAGGACTACCTGTACCGCGGCACTCGCCTCGCCTTCTGGGACGGCGAGGCGAGCTTCGTGCCGCTGAACGAGCTGGAGCGAACCTTCCTGGCGGCCTGCCGCTCCAGCGCGGCCGAGCGTGACCGAGCCCGCCGCCGCATCCGTCTCGCCTTCGGCGGGCTGCCGGTCGCCGCCGTCGTGGTCATCGTGCTGGCCGCGCTCGTCGTGGTCCAGGTGGGCGACAGGGGCACCGAGCGCGAGCGCGCCGCCTCGGTGCGGCTGGCCGCCGAGGCGCGCCGCCAGCTCCAGCAAGACCCGGAACTGGCGTTGCTGCTGGCGATCGAGGCGTACGAGGCGGAGCCCACCCCGGAGGCCGACCTCGTGCTCCGCCAGGCCACCGCGGACTCCCGGCTGCGCGGCTCCACCCCGACCGGCCTGCGCAGGGTCGAAGGGACGACGGCCACCCCGGACGGCCGGAAACTCGCGATCTGGGGCGCCGGGTCGGGCCCGGCCAGCCTGGAGATCTGGAGCCTGGACGGCACCGCGCCGCGCCGGGCCGACCATGTGCTCCAGGCGGATCGGACGGACGGCATCCAGAGCGCCGCGTTCAGCGCGGACGGCCGGCAGCTCGTCACGGGAGACGCCGGGGGAGAGCTGCTGCTGTGGGATCTGGCCTCAAGCGGTCCGCCCACGGTTCTGGGGACCCTGGACGGTGTCGTCAACGGCGTCAGCGTCAGCCGGGACGGCACGGTGGCGAGCGCGCACAGCGACGGCGTGCGCATCTGGAAGCCGGGAAGCTCCAAGCCCGTCGAACTCAGCGTCCCCGGCCGCGAGGTCAGGAGCGTCGCGTTCAGCCCCAGCGGCAGGCTGCTCGCCACCGGCGGCAGCGGATCGCCGCTGCGCGTGTGGGACATGACCGGTGACCGGCCCGTTCTGCAGCGCGCGGCCACGCGCGGCGAGCCGGAGCAGGTGGCCTTCGCCCCGCGCGGACCATGGGTCGCGACCGTCGAAGGCGACGTTCCCCGTGTCTGGGACGCGACGGAGACGCCGGCCGGCGACTGGATCCCGCAGGTCGAGCTGGCCGGCCACGTCCCGGAGCTGAACGGCCTGGTGTTCACCGCGGCCGGGGACCGCATGGCGACCTACGGCGCCGACGGCCTGATCCGCGTCTGGACGACGGGCAGCGAGGCCGACCCACTGGTGTTGCGCCGCCCGAAGGCGGATCCGCGCGGGGCGGCGTTCACCCCGGACGGGAAGTCGTTGGTCAGCGTCGACGCGGACGGCTCCCTGCGGACGTGGGACGTCACGGCGGGCGACCCGGCGCCGAGCGAGGGCAGGCCCCTGGCGCTCAGCGATGACACGAGCACGGTGGCGGTCAGCGCGGGGCCGGCTTCACTCCTCACCTCGCGGGACGTCCAGATCAAGGTGTGGCGCGGCGCGACCCCGGCCGAGGTGCGCGGCCCGAGTGATGCCGGCTACCACGTCGCGCTGAGCCCTGACGGCCGGCGGTTGGCGGGCATCGGCCGGGCCGGAACCCTGAGCCTGTGGGACCTCTCCAACCCCGGCGCGCCGGTCACCACACCCGCGCCCTTCCGCGGCCTCCCGGCCGGCCTGGTGTTCAGCGCCGACGGAAAGCGGATCGTGGCGGGCGCCTCCGGCACCGAACCACAGGTGTGGCAGATCTCCCCGTCCGGCGGGCTGACCGCGGTCACCGGCTGGCAGCGCCCGCCCACCGGCCGCGCCGACGGCGACGTGGCACTCAGCGCGGACGGCATGAAGCTGGCCGACGCCCGTGACGACCACACCGTCGTCGTCTGGGACCTGACCGGCAAGAGCGAGCCGAAGATCCTTCGCGGCCATGCGGAGGACATCACGGGCCTCGCCTTCAGCCCGGACGGGCTGCGGCTGGCCGCCGCGGCCGCGGACGGAGCCATCCGGCTCTGGGACACCGGCGGCCAGGGCGAGCCCGCGGGCGTGCTGTACGGCGCCGAGAGCACCGTCCGCAAAGTGCGGTTCAGCCCTGACGGCACCTGGCTGGTCACCAACGAACCCGCGGGCCCCCTGCGGCTCTGGCGGGCAGCAGGGGGCGGCGAACCGCTGGAGCTGACCGGCTGGGGCGCGACCGGCGGTCTCGCCGTCTTCAGCCCTGACGGCAGCCGGATCGTCAGAGGGCTGAGCCCGCAGATCTTCCTCGGCCGCTCGCTGGCGACCGGTCTGGGCGGCAGCCTCGTCCGGACCCGCGCCTGCGAGGTGTGCGGCCCCGCCGGAACGGTGCTCGACCTCGCCCGATCGCGCCGTACCCGCGAGCTGACCGCGGAAGAACGCCGCAGCCATCTCGACCCGGCGGCTTCCACCTGATCAACGGGCTCCCGCGCTCAAGTGCTTGACGGGGTCGGGAACTTCGGGGAGGTCCTGGGCGAGCAGGACCTCCAGCTCCTCCTCGGTGAGGAGATGCACGTCGCACAGAATCCGGGCCGACCGGTGCCAGCACTGCCGGGCCTCGTCCCGCCGTCCGAGATCGTGCAGGGTGTCGCCGAGCCCCCACAGGCTACCGGCCTCCAGCGCGCGGGCACCGGCCTTGAGGTGGAGGGAGGCCGCCCTCCTGTAGCCGGCCTCGGCCTCGACGAGCCTGCCGGCGCGCCGGCAGGCGTCGGCCAGCGTGTCGGTCGCCGCTCCCTCGCCGTAGGGGTTGTCGAACTCCGCCCAGATCTCCAGGCTTCGCCGGCTGGCGTCGATCGCGTCGTCCAGCCGGCCCATCCTGATCAGCACCGCGGCCCGGCCGTTGAGGATCATCGCCTGGTAGTCGCGCAGGCCACTGGCTGTCGCTGTCGCCGCCGCCTCGTCCTGGGTGGCGAGCGCGTCGTCGAACCGCCCCAGCTTGCCGTAGGTCGTGCCGAGATTGTGCAGGGTGCCCGCCTTACGCAGGGGCAGACCCGCGCGGTCCCAGCACGCGAGGGCACGCTCGAACTGCTCGACCGCGAGCTCGAAGCGACCCTGGTTCTTGTGGATGAGGCCCACGTGGTTGTGCCCGCGGGCTTGGCCCGCCCAGTCACCGGTCCGGGCGGCCACGTGCAAGGCGTGGTGATGGATCTCGGTCAGATCGGCGAGCCAGCCTCTGTGGCTGAACGGCCTGTTGAGACTGGCGGCGAGGCCTTCCACCGTGCCGGGATCGTCGGGGCGGCCGGTGGCCTGCCGGGCGACGGCGATGAGGTTGTCGCGCTCCAGCTCGATCCAGTCGATCGCCTCCAGCGGTGTGTCCAGGCGAAGGCCCGGCTGGTCGGCGCGGAGGTCCCTGACGATGGGGGAGGTGGGATCGAGCAGAAGGCTGGCCGTTCTGGCCGTGGCGAGGTAGTGGTGCAACGCGCGGCGGGTGGCGGCCACCCGGTCGTTCTCCTCGATGATGTCGTCCGCTTGTTCGCGGGCGTAGAGGCGGACGAGGTCGTGCGTCCTGTAGCGGCCCGGCCCCGCCGATTCGAGCAGCCGGGCATCCAGGAGGCGGTCCAGCGCGTCCGCCACCGTGCGCTCGGGCCGATCAGCGAGAGCGGCGGTGGCCGACGGGGTGTGGGTGGGCGTGTCGAGGAGGCCGAGCTGGGCGAACAGGTGGGCGGCGTCCTGCCCGGCGGGCTCCTCCTGGAGGTGTTGCAAACTGACGGCGATGCAGGCGCGGACGGCCAGGTCGGCGTGCTCCAGCGTGTCCAGGCGGCTGGTGGCGTCAGCGAGCTTGCCGGCGAGGTAGGACAGCGTCCAGTCAGGGCGGGCGGCCAGACGTGCCGCCGCGATGCGAAGAGCGAGGGGCAGGCCCCCGCAGAGCCGGACGATCCGCTCGGCGGACTCCGGCTCGGCGTGAACCCGGCCGGGGCCGGCGATACGGGCCAGCAGCGCGGTGGACTCGGACGGGTCGAGGCCGGGAAGGTTCAGCTGGCTCGCCCCGTCGACCGAGGTGAGAACCTGCCGGCTCGTGATGACGACCGCGCAGCCCGGCCCGGCGGGAATGAGCGGGCGGACCTGGCGGGCGTCGAGGGCGTTGTCGAGGATGAGCAGCACGTGCCGCGCCGAGGTGAGGGATCGGTAGCGGGCCGCGGCCTCGTCGACCGTGGTCGGTACGGCGGAGCCGTCCAGGCCGAGCGAGCGTAACAGCCGGCCGAGCGCCTCCAACGGGGACAGCGGCCGGAGGCCGTCGGTGGCGCCGTGCAGGTCGATGTAGAGAACGCCGTCGGCGTAACGGCCGGCGACGGCGTGCGCCAGATGCACGGCCAGCGCGGATTTGCCGATCCCGCCGGGACCGTCGATGGCGACGATCGCCGGCGTGCCGGCTTCCGGGCCGGTGAGCGCCTTGCCGAGCCACGCGAGCTCGGCCTCGCGGGCGGTGAAGGCGCGGGTGCCGGCGGGAAGCTCGGCCGGGGCGACGGCGCCGGCGAGCGTGACCTGCTGCGCGGGAACGGTCAGATCGAGGACGGGATCACGGGCGAGCATCGCCTGCTGGAGCCGGCGCAGCTCGGCACTCGGCTCGATGCCGAGCTCCTGAATCATGACGCGGCGAGTCTCCTGGTAGACCGCGAGCGCTTCCGACGACCGTCCGGCGCGGTAGAGCGCCAGCATCAGCTGCGCGTGCAGCCTCTCCCGCAGCGGGTGCGCCTCGATGTGGACGGTCAGATCCGGGATCACCGCATGGTGATCACCCGCCGCCATCTGCAGATCGACATGATCTTCCAGGGCGGTGAGACGTTCCTCCGTCAGACGGGTGGCCTCGATCCCGGCCCACTCCGCCGACATGCCCGCCAGGGCCTCTCCCCGCCACAGGACCAGAGCCTGCCGGAACGCCTTGTCCGCCGTGACGAACTCTCCCCGGGCCCGGTCGGCACGCGCTTCGCGTACCAGCCTCATGAACAGGTGAGCATCGACGTGATCGGGTGGCACGTCCAGGCAGTATCCGCCCGGCGCGGTCACGATGACCTCGTCGAGCCCCTGGAGCGCGAAGAACTCGCGGAGCTTCGACACCACGATGTGGAGCTGCTTCGGCGCTGTCGCCGCCCGGCTCTCCGCCCACACATCGGTGAGGAGCTGATCGGGGGTGACCACCCGGCCGGCGCTCAGTGCCAGCCGGGTCAGCAGGCCGATCCGGCGGCTGCCGGTCAGCGACAGCGCGGCGCCGTCCGCCGTCAGCTCCCACGGGCCCAAGATCTTGATGCCCAGTTCCATCGCGCAACCCTCCGTAGGCAGGACCAGCGTTCATCGGTCATGACCGTTACCTGTTGGAGGGCCTCCTCCGTGATCTTTTGAGCAGCAGGTGACGAACCTACCGGAACACCTCGCGTGTTGGCACACCGTCGCCGTGTGCGCGTCCAGCATCCCTTGCCAGGCGCCGGACCCACGCACCGGTTCTCAGCGGGTCACCACGGTCTGCTGGTCGATACGCGACAGCTTCTCTGGATTACGCACATGGTAGGCGCCGGTGACGTACCCGTGCTCCACGCGCACCGCCACCACGCCGTCGATCTCGCCGTTGACGCGGACGAGCAGCCCCGGGCCGCCGTTGATCTGCACCAGCTCGACGGACCTTTCCCCATCGCGCTTCCACCAGCCCACCGCCAGCAGGCGAGCGACGTGGTCAGCCCCCACGACGGGCCGCAGCAGGGCATGCTTGACACCGCCGCCGTCGCTCAGGGCGACGACGTCCGGCGCGAGGACATCGAGCAGGCTCTGCAACTCGCCGGTTTCGACCGCTCGCTGGAAGGCCTGGAGGGCGGCCCGGTGCTCGGCCGGGGAGCCGGCGCCGCGCGGCCGGCGCGCGGCGACGTGGGCCCGCGCCCGATAGGCGAGCTGACGGACCGCGGACGGGCTCCTGCCGACGGCCTCGGCGATCTCGTCGTACTCCAGATCGAACACCTCGCGCAGCACGAACACCGCACGCTCGATCGGCTGGAGCGTCTCCAGCACCAGCAGCATCGCCATCGAGACGCTCTCGGCCAGCTCCACGTCCTCGGCCACATCGGGTGCGGTCAGCAACGGCTCGGGCAGCCACGGCCCGACGTAGGACTCCTTGCGCCGGCCGAGCGCGCGCAGCCGGTCCAGTGCCTGCCGGGTGACGATCCGCACCAGGTAGGCGCGCTCCTCCCGCACGCTGTCACGGTCGATGCCGGACCATCGCAGCCAGGTCTCCTGCAGGACGTCTTCAGCGTCGGCGGCCGAGCCGAGCATCTCGTAGGCGACGGTGAACAGCAGGTTGCGATGGGCGAGGAACGCCTCGGTGGCGGGGTCGAGCGGCCCCGGTGCGTCCGTCGTCCGTCCGCTGCTCTCACTCATGTCTGGCCCCTGCCTGTCCGCACTCAGCTCTATCACACGCACGAGACGCCCCCGCGGACCGTTCTGTAACACCTGCCACGGGTGGTTCACATCACAGGTCAGCCCTTGTTACGGGAGGCGGGCGGCCGTCGTCTTGTGGCCGGCACCACGAATTGAGTTGAAGAAGGGAATCCTCACCATGTCCGCACCCACGACGGGCGACCTGCGCTCGCGCATGCCCAACCCCCTCCCGTTCGTCCCCGAGATGGCGGAAGTCGCCGGAGGTCTGCACCAGGTACTCAAGAACGGCTCGATTCCGCAGGTCACCGTCCACCTGCTGCAGCTGCGCGCCGGCCAGATCCTCGGCAGCACGTACTTCACCATCAGGGAAACCACCAACCTCCGCCAGGCGGGGGAATCGGATGAGCGCATCACCGCCGTGGCGACCTGGCACGACGCCACCTGCTTCACCGACGCCGAACGGGTCGCGCTGGAGCTGGTGGAGGCGGTCCTCACCCCGAACCCGTCCGGGGAACGCGTCCCCGACGAGCTGTACGCCAAGGCGTCCGCGCAGTACGACGACAAGGCGCTGTGGACGCTCATCATGGCGATCGCCCACATCGGGTTCTTCACCCCCGCCGCGCTCATCGCCAAGCCGATCCCCGGCATGCCCCCCGGCCAGAACTACACCGGCTGAGTAAGGAACCGAGATGAGCAGGATCGCAGTGGCCGGAGCCACCGGGCGGCTGGGCCGCCACGTCGTCGACGTCCTCACCGAACGGGAGCATCAGGTCGTGCCGATGTCCCGGGCCATCGGCGTGGACGTCATCACCGCCGAGGGCCTGGCCGAGGCCCTCACCGAGGTGGAAGTCATCATCGACGTCGCCTCATGGCATGCCTCCGAGGAGGAGGCGGCGAGGGAGTTCTTCCGCACGTCGGCCCGCAACCTGCACGAGTACGGGCAGAACGCCGGGGTCACCCGGATCGCCATGGCGTCCATCATCGGCGTCGACAAGGCCACCGCCGGTTTCCTGGCCGCCAAGAAGACGCACGAGGAAGCTCTGCTGTCCGGCCCGCTCCCCGTCCGCATCCTGCGGGCCGCGCAGTTCCACGAGTTCGTCGGCCAGCTCCTGGACTGGCAGCAGGGCGACGTCGCCTACATCCCGGCGTTGCCCACGCAGCTCGTGGCCTGTCGTGCCGTGGCCGAGGAGCTGGTCGATCTGGCCCTCGACCCCGCAGAGCCCGCTCCAGGAACGCCTGTCCCCGAGATCGCCGGTCCACGGAAGGAGACCTTGGCGGAGGCGGCCGCGCTCCTCGGCGCCCGCCGAGGCGTCAAGGTCGTCGGCGTTGACGGCTCGGGCATGCCCGATGCCGACATCGCCGCCGAGGGCGGGTTCCTGCCCGGCCCGCACGCCAAGCTCGCCGGCCCGGCCTTCCAGGAGTGGCTCGACACCCGCCCGTGAGCCGGACGGATGACCCGCCCTGACCTTGTTCTCGAAGTTCTCGAAGTTCCACGGCACGGGGCTCCGAGAACAGGGCTCCCTCCCGGACCTCGCCGGCCGGGAGGGAGGGCCCGCTCTGACGCCCGGACACATCACCGCATCCCGGAAAGGGGCTTCTCATGCCTGTCACCACGATCGACCCAGCAACCGCACTCGTCCTCATCGACCTGCAGAACGCCGTCGTCGGCCGCCCCGCGAGCCCTTACACCGGCGCCGAGGTGGTGGCCCGCGCGGTCGAACTGGCTGACGCCTTCCGCCGCCACGGCGCTCCGGTCGTCCTGGTCCGGGTCACGGCCCGCGCGGACGGATCGGACGCTGCTCCAGGACGCACCGAGATCCCCCGCCCGCCCGGCCCCCTGCCCGCGGGCTGGGACGCCATCGTCGACGACCTGACCGGCCATCCCGGCGACATCACCGTGACCAAACGCGCCTGGAGCGCCTTCTACGGCACCGACCTCGACCTGCGGTTGCGCCGCCGTGGCGTCACCCAGGTCGTCCTGGCCGGGATCGCCACCAGCATCGGCGTGGAGTCCACCGCCCGCGCCGCCTACGAACACGGCTACAACGTCACGCTGGTGACGGACGCCATGACCGATCTGAACGCGCAGGCGCATCGCCACAGCATCGAACGGATCTTCCCCCTGCTCGGCGAGAGCGCCACCACCGCCGAGCTCATCGACCTGCTCAGCGTACTGATCCGCGCGAGTGCCACGACATCAGCCGCCAGTACGTTCACGGCATTCTGAGCCTGTACGCCGAGGCCGACCGCATCGGCGAGCCACTGCCGCAGGCACTTACCGCTCGACCTGCGAAAACGGGACTACTCGACGTCTACCGGCACTTCCCGTCCAATCGCGACAGCGGAGGCCCGTCATAGGGCAGGTGCGGTTCGGCGCCGATGAGCATGACGCCCCCTTGGCAACGGGGAGGGGTGCAGCGTCTCCGCGGTGGCCAGCCCGCTCCCCGAGGCCCTGGCGGCGACCGGTCGCCTCACGACTGCGCCAGGTAGATGACCGCAGCCGGTGAGGAGAGGTCCGGAACTCGACCCGCCGGGGTCCATGAGTCGCCTTGACCGGTCACCCCGCCGGCGCTGGTCAGCCAGCGCGTCGGGGGCATGCTGGACGATCGGGTGCTGCCGATCGTGAGCGGGCGGTCCAGGCAACCGGCCGGGCCGCGTACGCTCAGGGCTTGCCCTGACCGCCCGCTCCACCGTCTGTCGTCAGCGCGCGGCGGTCTCGGGGACCCGTGCCGGAGCGGGCTGGTGGTGGCGTTCCAGCTTGGCGCCCTCGACGTCCACGTCAGGCAGGATTCGGTCGAGCCAGCGCGGCAGCCACCATGCCTTGTCGCCCGCCAGGTGCATGAGCGCCGGAATGATCCACATCCGCACGACGAAGGCGTCGAGGAGCACGCCGAAGGCCAGGGCGAAGCCGACCGGCCTGATCATCGTCATGTGGGAGAACATGAACCCGCCGAAGACCGAGATCATGATGACCGCGGCGGCGGTGACGACGGCTCGGCCCGCCCGTACGCCCTCGGTGACCGCCTGCCGGGCGGGAGCGCCGTGCGCGTAGGCCTCGCGCATCCCCGAGGTGAGAAAGAGCTGGTAGTCCATGGCGAGCCCGAACAGGATGCCCACCATCAGGGTCGGCAGGAAGTTGAGGATCGGCGCCGGATCGGTGACGCCGAAGACGCTGCCGAGCCAGCCCCACTGGTAGACGGCCGTGACGCCGCCGAGCGCCGCGAACAGCGACAGGACGAAGCCACCCGTGGCGATGAGGGGCACGAGGATCGAGCGGAACACGACGATCAGGATGAGCAGCGACAGGCCGACGACGAGCGCGAGGTAGGTCGGCAGGGCGTCGGAGAGCTTCTCGGAGATGTCGAGGTTGGCGCTGGAGCTGCCCGCGACGGACATGGAGACGTCGTCGGACCCGAGGTCGAGCGTGCGGCCGCGCAGGTCGTGGACGAGGTCGCCGGTGGACTCCGCGGTGGGCCCACCGGCCGGGACGACCTGGAAGACCAGGACGGTGCCCTTGTCGTTGGCGCCGATGGGGGCGACCGCGGTCACGCCGTCGACGTCCATGAGCTGCTTGCCGAGGTCGGCCTGGGCCGCGGTGAGGTCGTCCCCGGTCACGCCCTTGGCGAGGTCGGCGACCACGATCAGGGGGCCGTTGGCGCCGGCGCCGAACTTCTCGGTGATGGTGGTGTAGGCGCGGTACTGCGTGGAGTCGGCGGCTTCGGAGGCGCCGGTGGGCAGGCCGAGGCGCATCGAGGCGGCGGGCAGCGCGATGAGGGCCAGCGCGCCGACGCCGATCACGATACGCAGCAGAGCACCGCCGATGGTCATCGGCTGCACGTGCTTGGGCGCCGCCGGAGACCCGGTGCGCACGGGGGCTTGATCGGCGGACTTCCTGTCGCGTCGGGGGAGCAGCCGGTGTCCGAGCAGGCCGAGCAATGCCGGCGTCATGGTCACCGTGAGGACCACCGCGACGGCGATCGCGACCGCGCCGACGGTCCCCATCAGCGCGAGGAACGGAATCCCGGTGACGTTGAGGGCCAGCAGCGCGATGAGCACGGTGCTGCCCGCGAAGACCACGGCGTTGCCGCTGGTGCCGTTGGCCAGCCCGATGGACTCCTGCACGGCCATGCCCGCCTTCAGTTGGCGGCGGTGGCGGTGCAGGATGAACAGCGCGTAGTCGATGCCGACGGCCAGGCCGAGCATGGCGCCCAGGATGGGCGTGACCGACGTCATCTCGATGGTTCCGGACAGTGCCATGGCCCCCGCGACCGCCACGCCCACGCCGAACAGCGCGTTGAGGATCGGCAGCCCGGCGGCCACGAGGGTGCCGGTCATGACGATGAGCACGATCGCCGCGACGATCAGTCCGACCGCCTCGCCGACGCCGCCGAGCGAGATCTCGCCCTGTGCGATCTCGGCGGAGTAGTCGGCGGTGACGCTGTCGGGCAGCGCGCCGTCGAGGGTCTCGGTGACGGCCTTTTTGGTCTCCGGGGTGACCTCCTGCTGGGGCAGGTCGAAGACGACGGTCGCGGTCGCGGTCGAGCCGTCGGAGGAGACGGTGCGGATGCCCTCCGCCATGGTCAGCAGGTCGCGTCCGGTGAACAGGCGCTGCTCGGACTTCTCCAGGGTGGCGCTCTGCTTGTCGAGCTCGGCCTGCTGCGCGTCGAGCTGGGCGATGCCCGCCTTGAGCCGGGTGAGGGTCGCCTCGGACTGCGGGTTCGAGCCGGCCCGTGCGATGCCCGCCTGTATCTGCTCGATTCCCGCTTCGGTCTGCTTGCGGGCCTGGTCGAGCTGCTTCTGGCCCTTGCCGAGCTGGTCGCGGCCGTCCTCGATCTTGGCCAAGCCGTCTGTGAGCTTCTTCGCCTGGTCCGCGCGCGCATCGGCGGAGGTGAACGGGTCGGCGACCTGGTCCACGCCGTCGAGGTCGGCGACCTTCTTCAGCGCGGCGCTGACGCTCGCGCGCTGGTCGGCGGTGATCTCCGCGCCGTTCCTGGAGTGGAGGACGACCTGGCCGGTGCCGCCGCTGGCCACGGGAAGCTCGGTCTTGAGGCGGTCGGTCACCTGCGCCGTGGGCGTGCCGGGAATGGTCATCGTCGAGCTCATGGCGCCGCCGAAGGCCAGGAAGGCTCCCACGGCCAGACCGAGCACGACGACCCAGACGGCGATCACCCACCAGGCCCGCCGGGCGGCGAACCGGCCCAGCCGGTAGAGCAGTTCGGCCATCGTGCACTCGCTTTCTGCGTCTGACGGGGGATTCAAAAATCGGATGGTGGCTATCCGCTTCCGCACTCTAGCGAGAAACGGATAGCGAGCATCCGCTTCATGCCGAGTGCTGGCTGTGATGTTGATCCCATCTATCCGCTTAGGGGTACGCTTCGAGGCGTGACACCGCGACCTACCGAAGCCCCTGAGCCGGCGCGGCATGGCGCCCTGCGCCGGGATGCGGAGCGCAACCGGGATCGCATCGTGCGTGCCGCTCAGGAACTCTTCGCCGAGCGCGGCATCGCCGTCGGCTTCAACGAGGTCGCCCACCGTGCCGGCGTGGGCGTCGGCACCGTCTACCGGCGCTTCACCGACAAGGAAGAGCTCATTCACGCGGCGCTGGAGAAGCCGCTGGCCGAGCTGGCGCAGGTCGCCCAGCGTGCAGGCGAGGCCGGACGGGCTTGGGACGGCCTCGAACTCCTGCTGGGAAGCATCACCGAGCTGCTGGTGGACAACCTCGGGCTGCGCGACGTGGCACTCGGCGGCGGCGCATGGCGGCTCGCCAGGCCCACCGTCGAACGCGTCGCGGAGGTGATGAGGCACCTGCTCGACCGGGCGCGGGCCGAG
Source organism: Nonomuraea sp. PA05 (assembly GCF_008086045.1). Classification (GTDB taxonomy): domain Bacteria; phylum Actinomycetota; class Actinomycetes; order Streptosporangiales; family Streptosporangiaceae; genus Nonomuraea; species Nonomuraea monospora. The sequence goes on from NZ_VSEY01000032.1 coordinate 161,380, forward strand.
GGCGACCTGCGTGACGGTGTCGCCGGCGACGACGTGACGATGATCCTGTGGCTGGTGACCGACCTGGCACAGCATTCCGTCCAGGTGCGCCCGGGACTGTACCGCCGCTACCTGCAGGTCCTGCTCGACGGGCTACGTGCCACACCGGACGGGACGCCGTTGGTGGAGAAGCCCACCGAGCAGCAGGTGCTGGCGATCTGCCGGCGCTGGGCCGGTGCGCCCTTGTGACCGTGCCGATGCCGCCGTGGAGCACGGCGACGCAGACGCGCGGCAGCAGCCAGGCGTGCGGAGCCTGCTCGATCACCAGGACGCCATCCGGCTCCGACCCCGGTCGCAGGAGCTGCCTGAAGCCGACGTGAATCGGCGGGGCACCGGCGTCCAGGAAGCGGGCCAGCCGCTCCGATGGCGTCCAGCCGGCGGCGGGGACCCTGGTCGCGCTGTCCACCTACCTGTTGATGGCCCTGACCCCGCACAGCCTGGATCAGACGCCGTTCGAGGTCGTCTCCGCGTTCGGCACGGTCGGCTTGTCCACCGGCATGACCGCTGACACCGACGCCGGCCCGCCGGATCCTGCTGGTGCTGCTCATGTTCATCGGCAGGATCGGACCTCTCATCCTGGGCTCCGCCCTGGCGCTGAAGGACCGCACCCGCCGTTACCAGCTACCCGAGGACCGGGTCATCGCCGGGTGATGCGGCGGCTGGTTGGCCCGGCTCACGACGGTCGATTGCCGAGCTCGGACTGAAGGCCGTTCAGGATCGTGCGCAGCCCGAACTCGAGTTCCTGATCGGGGGCCGGTGAGGGGGCGCCGTCCCCCTGCTCCGCGTTGTGGGCGCGTAGCCGCGGGAACCGCATCGCGATCTCGGTCGCCTGCGCCACCATGGTGCGGATCTGCTCCTGCTCGTCGCCGCCGGTGCGGCGCAGGCGCGCCCTCCATGCCGCTTCGGAGGCCACGCCGAGAGCGTTACCCAGGACGAAGGTGAAGACGGTCTTCATGGCCTGCTCGGCGTCCCGTCCGGTGAAGCCGGCCGCCTGGTAGACCGCGAGCAGGTGATCGTCATGGCGGGCCTTGCCGAGGCCGTACAGGAGGTGGGTGCTCATGGCGGGGACGAGCCACGGGTGCCGGAGAATCATCGCGAACAGCCCCTTGGCCATGGTTGTGGCCGCCGCCCGCCAGGTGACCTGCTCCAGATCCGGTAGCTCGATCTCCTCCCAGACCGCGTCGGCGGCGAGCACGAGGAGGTTGTCCTTGCTCTTGACATGCCAGTAGACGGCCGTCGCCGCGGAGTTCAGGCGGGTGCCGAGCTGTCGCATGCTCAGGCCCTCGATGCCTTCGCTGTCCAGCAGCTCGACGGCCGTTCGGATGATCTGGTCTCTGGTCAGCGTCTCGCGTGGCACCTGCCCAGGATAGGGCGCTCTTGCACAGCGTTCGAGCCGAGACTTGCACAGTGTTCAAGTCCAGTCGTACGCTCGCACTTGAACACTGTGCAAGTCGTCGGAGGGTACATCGTGACACCGGTCGTGGTTCTGTGCGCGTCGCTCCTGCAGTTCCTGCTCGCGGGCACCTTCTTCGTCATCCCCGCCGTCGGCCGCCGTCGCGGTCCGGTCGCGCAGAGGGCGGCCGAGGACGAGGTGGCCAGGCAGGAAATCTCGGCAGCGGTCCTGGCTCGGCACCGGATCGACTTCGGAGCGAGCCGGGCCAGTGTCGTCCTCGCGATGTCCATCGGGGCGTGCCTTGTGGTGCTCGCCCTGCTCGACCTGAGCGGAAGCGGCACTGTGCGCATCCTGTCCTGGATGTTCCAGGGGGTGGTCTTCGTGCTCGGATGCGTGATCATGCCTGGAGAGGTGTTCACCACGCGATACCTGAAAGCGGTCGCCCGTAAGTCGGACGACCCGAGCCTGCGGAGCCTCGATGTCGAAGCATTCGTCGACGCCGCCGCGAAGGCGTACCCTTCCTGGTTCCGCGGCGTGATCGCGGCTCGCCTCGTCCTGGCGACGGCCGGCTCGCTCGTGGTCATCAGCTTGCTGGCCATGCCCGCCGCCAGCGACTACTTCGCATGACATCGCTGCTCGAGCATCGCCCGTCACCGTGCCGGTGTGGCATGTGGCCTGCACGGCGACGTTCCCGCCGGCAAGCAACCTGCAGTCCCCTCCTTGTCGCGCCGCCGCTCCACTACTTCGTGCTACTGTATAGGGGTACTTGGTGCTACCGAGTACCGAGCGTGCTGAAGAGGACTCACGATGGACGACCTGACGGAGATGTTGAAGGGCACGCTTGAGGGCTGCGTGCTCAAGATCATCGGCAGCGAGGAGACCTACGGGTACGCCGTCACACGCCGGCTGAACGACCTCGGCTTCGCCGACGTCGTCGAGGGGACGGTCTACACCATCCTGCTGCGCCTGGAGAAGAAGAGCCTCGTCCAGGTGACGAAACGCCCGTCCGAGCAGGGGCCGCCCCGCAAGTTCTACGCGCTCAACGACGCGGGCCGCGCAGAACTCGCGACGTTCTGGGCGAAATGGGAGTACGTCTCAGCACGGATCGACAAGCTCAGGGAGGGCGGGAGATGAATTTCTGGGACACCATCACCGGCAACGATCTCAACAGGGAATGGAAGGCGTTCGCAGCCCGGGCCGCGCTGTTGCCGGCCGACCACCGGGCGGCGTGGGAACAGATCATAGGTCATCTCTTCATCTACGGGGATTTCACGGGTCGCAACCTGATGCCGATCCTCGACGGCGCCCTGGGGCTGCTGGAGGAGACGGCGTCCGATGGCCAGAGCATCGACGAGGTGCTGGGCGACGACATCGCGGGCTTCTGCGCGGCACTGGCCGGCGGGGCTGGGGCCCGGACCTTTCACGGCCGATGGCGTGAGCAGTTGAACAGGAACGTCGCCAGGAAACTGACCCGGCTGGGAGGCTGACGTGGGCATCCAGGACATCATCGAGGGCAAGAAGCAGTGGCGGGCGCACCTGGCGAGGGTCAAGGCGCTCCCGCCGGACTACGAGATCGTCTACAAGGAGATCCAGCGGTACTACTTCAAGGTCGGGCCGGTCGCGCTGACTGAAGGCGACCTGCTCTCGGAGCTTCTCGAATTCTTCGAGGCGGGCGCGGCGGCAGGCAAGGGAGTCCTGGAACTCATCGGCAACGACGTCGCCGCCTTCGCCGACGACCTGATCAAGGACTCACGCACCTACGCGGACATTCATCAGAATTCCATCGGCGGGGAATCCGGCACGGCCGAGAAGTAACGAGTCTGAATTCTCATCAGCCCGCCCATCGGCGCGGCCCGGGGCCGATGTCTCCACCGGCAATGGCGAGTCCGAGCCATGTGAAGTGGACCAGCATGATGCCGGTCGGCATACGGCGCTGGCCGTGATCGACACCGGCGGCCCCGGCATCCCGGTCGTCCACCTCAACGGCGCCTACGCCGACCTGGGCAGCGACTACCGGCACATCACCCACGACGAACGCGCCCGCGGCAGATCGAAGCGCTCGACGGACTACTCGTTCGAGGCATGCATCCGTGACCTCGACGCCGTCCTCCAGCGGAGGGGTGTGGACCGGCCGATCCTGGCGGGCTGGTGCCGGCGCGGAGCGGATCCGCGAGCCGTTCCGCCGCATGCGCTTGTTCTTCCCTATCGCCGCCCGGCTGGGCCTGGCGGCGCGGATGAGTGCTGACGAGCACGCGGAGGTCAACATCGAGCTGAACGAGATCGCCGCCGCCGGCGTGCCCGCATTCGGAACGTCAAGGTGAGCACGAAGGTCGCGAGCGACCACAGCAAGATTCTGCGCAACGACTCTCCCGCCGTCGCCCGGGCCGCGCGCGAGCCGGCAGCCATTCACGGACGCCCCGGTCGGCTGATCCGACGTACATTTCGCGTAGTTATTCGCGCTGTTGGCGTCAGAAATGCATATGGAGGGACTTGGCCGGGCCTGCCTCGGCGGCACCATGAGGGCGAAACCCCCTTTCCAGGAGCCTTATCCATGTCCATTCTGCAAACCCGGTCCACCTCCAAGGAGCCTGCCGATACCGGCGAAAGGCATCGCCTGTCCGTCGTCGGCGGGCTGGCCGCACTGTCGCTGGACGCGATGGCGTCGGTCGCGTACGGGCCCGAGGCGATCGTCCTGGTGCTCGCGCTGGCGGGCGGCGCGGGGCTCGGGTTCACCATCCCGGTCACGCTGACCATCGCGGCCCTGCTGGCCGTGCTCACCTTCTCCTACCGGCAGGTCATCGCCGCCTTCCCCGAGGGCGGGGGCGCGTACGGGGTGGCCAAGACCCACCTCGGACGGCGGGCCGGGCTCGTCGCCGGAGCCTCGCTGATCATCGACTACGTGCTCAACGTGGCCGTCTCGGTGGCCGCCGGCGTGGCCGCGCTGACGTCGGCCTTCCCCGGGCTGCTGCCCTGGACGGTGTGGCTGTGTCTGGCGGTGCTGGCCCTGGTGACGGCGGTGAACCTGCGCGGGATCGCGCACAGCGCCCGCGCCTTCATCGTCCCGACCGTGATCTACGTGGGCGCGATCCTGCTGGTGATCATGGCCGGGCTGGTCAGGGGAGAGCCGGCCGTCCCGGTCGAGCAGCAGGTCACGAACCTGCAGACGGTCGGGGTGCTGCTGCTGTTGAAGGCGTTCGCCAACGGCTGCGCCTCCCTGACCGGCGTGGAGGCCATCGCCAACGCGGTGCCGTCGTTCAGGAGGCCGCGCGTGCGCAGGGCGCAGCGGGCCGAGGTCGCGCTCGGCGCCCTGCTGGCGGTCATGCTGATCGGGATCGCCGCGCTGATCGAGAAGTTCGCCATCGCGCCGGTGGCCGGGGTCACCGTGCTGGCCCAGGTCACGCAGGCGTCGCTGGGGGATGGGCCGCTGTTCTACCTGGTGCAGTTCGCCACCGTGGTGCTGCTGGCGCTGGCCGCCAACACCTCCTTCGGCGGGCTGCCGGTGCTGGCCCAGCTCCTGGCGGGCGACAACAACCTGCCGCACTTCTTCGCCCTGCGCGCCGACCGTCAGGTGCACAGGTACGGCATCGCGTTCCTGACTGTCACCAGCGGGCTGCTGCTGGTGGTGTCCGGAGGGGACATGAACCTGCTGGTGCCGCTGTTCGCGATCGGGGTGTTCGTCGGGTTCACGCTGTCGCAGGCTGGCATGGTGCGGCACTGGCTACGCGACAGGCCCGCCGGATGGCGGTGGCGGGCGGCGCTCAACGGGTTCGGCGCGCTGCTGACCGGCGTGGCCGCGGTCGTGGTGACCACCTCGAAGTTCGGCGAGGGTGGCTGGCTGATCGTGGTGGCGCTGCCGCTGCTGGTGGCGGGCATGGAGTGGGTCAACCGCTCGTACGCGCGGATCGGGCGGCGGCTGGAGCTGGGCACGACCCCGCAGCCGCCCCGGCCGCGCCGCTCGCTGGTGGTGGTGCCGGTGCACGTCGTGTCCCGGCTCACCAGGGACGCGCTGTCGGCGGCCTTGTCGCTGGGCGACCGGGTGGTGGCCGTCAACGTCGCCCATCCCGAGGACGAGGCGCAGGCGCGGGCGTTCGTCGAGGACTGGGAGCGGTGGGCGCCGGAGGTCGAGCTGGTGCAGTTGTTCGATGCTCACCGGCGGCTGGACCGGCCGTTGCTGGAGTACCTGGGGCGGGTGCCAGAGCCGCACGTGTTCGTGCTGATCGCCGAGGTGGAGCCCGAGCACGCCTGGCAGCGGATGTTGCAGAACCAGCGGGGGGCCGTGCTGGCCAGGGCGTTGCGGCGGCGTACGGACGCGGTGGTGTGCCGGATGCGCTTCCGCGTCTCGGACAGGCCCGCCCTTGTCGAGCCGTCCACGGAGGGTCTGGGTGCGACGACCGGCTGCTGACGGCTGTCTTGCAGGCCGCGTGGCCGGCGGCGCGAACCCGACCAGGAGCACGACCGGCCACGCGGCTGCATCGGCACCCCGTGTCGCAGGACGATCGTCAGATTCAGGGTCGTCGGATGGTGGGGCCGTACGGAAACACCGTCTGGAGGGTGTAGATCGGGCTGGTCCCGATGTCGCCGAACACCACGCCCAACGCGCCGGCCACCACCGCGAGCCGCACCGAGTCACGCCCGCTCACGGCATGCCCGCCTGAGGGGAGTGCCGCGCGGGCCGGCCTTCGGTGATCGCGATCCTCCTGGGCACGGGCTGCTCCGCCGGACGATGCCGGGTCCGCTGCCCTCCGAACTCGCCGGCGCTGTCAACGTCGCGTCAGGATTCCCGGGGTCGAGCGTCCGGATTGCGTAGTGATCGCGGTAGGCGCCCGGAAAGGGTTCTAGCGTCCCTCATGTACGACTTTCGCAGGAGGGAAAAAGATGTCAGAGCCCCGATTGTTCGTCCCCGTCAGCACGGGCAGGTTCGCCTCGGCCCTGCGGCTGTTCCGCACCGCCGCGGGCAG
>NZ_VSEY01000033.1 GCF_008086045.1 Nonomuraea sp. PA05
GCTCCTGCTCCACACCGACGCGATGACGCCGTCCTCCGCGCTCACGATCTGCGGCCGGTAACCCATCGTCCTGAGCTGCGCGGCCTTCACCGCGTACGTCACCTTCGACAGGCTCAGGTACTCCTTGAGGCCGGTGGCGCCGCCCTTGGCCCACACGGTCGAGTACAGCTTGCCCGGCCCGACGGCCATGAGCACCGGGCGCAGGCCCTGCTTCGCCTTGGCCAGCAGCTCCTGGCCGCGCTGCTCCACGGTCTGGCCGAGCGTCACCTGAAGAGTGCCGGTGGCGGCGCCCGCCACCCAGACGGCCGCGTACAGCGGCTTCTCCACCGTGCCGTACACGTCCAGCGAGGCGATGCTGTAGCCGGCGGCGCTCAGCTCGGCGTTGACCTTGACGAGGGTCTCCTTGGTCAGCGCCAGCTCCGACTTGACGAGCTGCGTGGTCTTCTCGAAGACCACCGCGAAGACCGCGCCGGGGCCGGTGCCCGTGCCGGTGACCAGCTTGGGCTGGTAACCCAGCTTGGCCTGCTCCGCGATGCGCCGCGGCAGGTCCGTGGCCGACAGGCCCTGCAGCACGCTCACCTTGCGGGCGGCGTCCTTGACCCAGACGGACGTGTACTGCGGGCTGGCCGCGTCGGTCACGCTCAGCGCCTGGGGGACGTACCCCTTGCCCAGCAGCTCCTTGATCCGCTGCACCAGCTTCGAGCCGCTGAGCGCATCGAGGGAGAGCCAGTCGAGCGCCTGGTTCTGGACGGCCTGCGCGGACGTGACCTGCGCGGTCGTGGTCTGCGCCGTGGCCGGGGCGGCGGCCCCCAGCAGGGGAGCGGCGGCGAGCGCCATGGCCGCGGTCAGGGTGGTCGCTCTGTTCTTGCCCCTCATGGTCCTCCTATGTAGGTAAAGGTCATCCCTATTGCGGACAAGAGGGGACCATAACGGAGCATGAGGGGAAGGCGACCTACCGTTACGGTGATCGTGACAAGACTGTGTCAAAACCCCTTACACGGTCTGGCGGGGCGCGCAGAGCTGCGCGCGCAACGTCTCGTACGCCCAGCGCTCGAACCGCTCGGGCGTCCAGCCGCGCTCGCGGACGAACAGCAGATAGAGGTCGGGGCTCAGCACCCCGTAGAGCAGGTCGGCGGCCTCCTCCACCGGCACCTCCCCGCGCGCGCCCGGCTTGGCCATGAGCTCGCGCGCCGCCGCCGTCGCCACGACGTGGCGCGGGTCCTCCTTGTCCGGCCACATCTCCGAGACCTCCGGGTCGGTGGCCGCGGCGATCTCCAGCACCTTGGTCATCGGCGCCACCCGCTCCAGCACGGAGCGGGTGCCCGCCACGTGGCCGCGCAGGTGCTCCTCGGCGCTGCCCGCCGCCATGGCCTCGCGGAACCACGGCCGGTCGAGCGTCGCCACCGGCAGGTCGTCGCCCGCGATCGTGACGTCCACCAGCTCCTTGAGCAGCCGGCGCTTGTTGCCGAACACGAAGTAGACCGTCTGCACGGCCACGCCCGCCCTGTCGGCGACCTCCTGCAACGTCGTCGCGCCGTAACCCCGCGCCACGAACAGCTCTCCGGCGGCGCTCAGCAACCGCCGCCGGGTCTCCGCCGACTTCTGCGCCTTCTTGCCAGGCCTCTTGCCGTCACTCACGGCGGCAAGGCTAGTGCACCCCGGGGAGCCGCACCGGCATGCTGACGATCATCGTCAGGCCTCCTCCCGGCGACCAGCCCCAGGATCACCAAGATCGCGATCGTCAGGGCGACGTCTGCCATCTCCACTCCTCGGCCAGGCGATCAGCGTCCGCCACAACACCAGGTAACGCTGAGATTTGTGGGTTTTGCTGTTCTTGGCCAGCGAGGAGAACCCTGTCGCGCGTTCTGATCACCGGATCCGCCGACGGGCTCGGCCTGATGGCCGGGCGGCTGCGAGGAGATGCGGTCGCTGGCACGGCAGGCGAACGAATCGGGCCCGTTCGACGCGGTGATCCACAACGTGGCCGCGCGACCACGACCTCCAGGACGCCCTGCTCGCGGCGTGCGCCGAGCTGACCGGGACGCCGCTCCCGTCGTCGGCGGGTCAGGCGGGCTGTCCTGCCGCGGCCGTGCGCGCCGCCATCCGCCGTTCGAACCACAGGGAGGTGAACGGCGGCACCGCGCAGGCCAGCCCGAGCACGACCGCGCCCCTGCTCCAGCCCGCCTCGCGCGCCGAGAGCAGCACCCCGGCCACGTACAGGACGAACAGCGCCCCGTGCACCGGCCCGAAGATCTTCACGCCGAGCTCGCCGGTCTCGGTCACGTACTTGAAGAACATCCCGACGAGCAGCCCCGCCCACGAGCACGCCTCGGCCACTGCAACGGCCCGGAACCAACGCAGCACAATCCACCCTTTCGCCCGATATTGCGCCTCACTCTACAAGCTGTAGAGGACGAATGAACATGCACGGCGTGCATTGATGCGCGTCGTGCATGTTCGACGTGTAGGGTGGCTCCGACCCTGGCTTGGCGACGGGCGGTCGCGCGGCGTCGCCCGTCGCCCGTCGCCCGAGAAGAGGATGTGGCGATGGCGATCTCCGGCGAGCAGCAGACCGAGGGCCAGAACGGGCGGGTGACGGAGTCCCCGACCCAGATCCGCCGGATGTTGCCGGCGGACCTGGTGGACAGGGGCGGCTGCCCGTTCGATCCGCCGCCCGGCGTGCGGGAGCGGCGCGGGCAGGGCGCGATCCAGCCGCTCCAGCTCCTCAACGGCGCCCCCACCTGGCTCGTCACCGGGCTGCAGGAGGCGCGCGCCGTCCTGGCCGACTCCCGCTTCAGCTCCGACCGGGTGCGCTACCCCGACGTCACCAAGCTGCAGCCGCACGAGGTCGAGCAGCTCACCGCCGCGGCGAACGGCGGCGCATCAGGGACTGGGGTCGTCGCGCCCAAGGTGGAAACCCGTACCGACGGCATGTTCGTCTTCATGGACCCGCCCGAGCACACCCGCCTGCGGCGGCTGCTGACCGGCCAGTTCACCGTCCGGCGGATGCGGGCGCTGGAGTCACGGCTGCGCGAGATCGCCGTGGAGCACATCGAGGCCATGCGGGCCGCCGGCACCGAGGCCGACCTCGTGCCCGCGTACGCGCTGCCCATCCCCTCGCTGGCCATCTGCGAGCTGCTCGGCGTCGACTACGCCGACCGGGCCGAGTTCCAGGAGCGCACCGCCATCGCGCTGAACTCCAACACCCCCGACGACGAGCGCATGCAGGCCGGCATGGAGCTGTACGGCTTCATCCAGGGCCTGGTGGCGGCCAAGCGCGCCAAGCCGGGCGACGACATCCTGTCCGGGCTCGTGCACGACGCCGACCCGCCGCTGACCGACGCCCAGCTCACCGACGTGGCCCTGGTGCTGCTGGGCGCCGGGCACGAGACCACCGCCAACATGCTCGGCCTGGGCACGTTCGCGCTGCTGGAGCACCCCGACCAGCTCGCCGCGCTGCGCGCCGACCCGTCGCTGATGGACAACGCGATCGAGGAGCTGCTGCGCTACCTGTCCATCATCCAGATGGGCGTCAGCCGGGTGGCCATCGAAGACGTTACGATCGCCGACGTGAAGATTCCCGCAGGCGGCACGGTGATCATCGCCACGCCCGAGGCGAACCGCGACCCCCGCCACTGGGACGACCCGGACCGCCTCGACGTGCACCGGCCCCGCGCCTCGCACCTGGCCTTCGGCCACGGCATCCACCAGTGCCTGGGGCAGCAGCTCGCCAGGGCCGAGATGAAGGTCGGGCTGAGCGAGCTGATCACCCGGATGCCGGACCTGCGCCTCACGGTGCCCGCCGACCAGGTGCCGCTGCGCAACGAGATGCTCATCTTCGGGGTGCACTCCCTGCCCGTCACCTGGGCCTGACCATGCCTGACGCCCCCGTGCCCGCTGCCGTGATCGGGCGGCGGGAGCGCAAGAAGCAGGCGACCAGGGCCGCCCTGCGGGAGGCGGCCCTGCGCCTGGCGCTGCGCGACGGCGTGGAGAACGTCACCGTCGAGCGGATCGCCTCCGAGGCCGACATCGCGTTGCGGACGTTCTTCAACTACTTCTCCAGCAAGGAGGAGGCGGTGGTCGCGGCGGCCGCGGCCGGGGCGGAGGCGGTCATCGCCGAGTTCCGGGCCAGGCCCGCCGCCGAGTCCGTGTTGCGGGCGTTGCGGGAGGCGGTGCTCACCGTCTTCGACCAGGACCATGCGGCCAGCCGCGACTACATCAGGGCCAGCAGGCTCATCCGCAGGACGCCGTCGCTGCTGCCGCAGGAGCTGGCCGTGATGGCCGCCCAGGAGAAGGCGCTCGCCGACGCCATCGTCGAGCGCCTCCAGCCCGCCCCGATCGGGATCTATCCCGCCTTGTGCGCGGCCACGTCCCTCACGGCGCTGCGGGTCGTGCTGAGCCGGTGGCTGGAGCACGCCGGGGACTCCGACGAGACGCCGCCCATGGACCTCCTGCGCCAGGAGATCGACCAGGCGATCGGCGACCTGGCCGCCGGCCTGGACCGCCCAGGCCGCCCGCCCGCCTCAGGCGAGTGACCGGACCGAGGCCGCGTCAGGCGAGGGCCGAGGTCGAGGCCAGGTCAGGCGAGTGAGCCCGCCCGGCGGCCGAACACCGCGCCCGAGGTGAGCCCGGTCCCGCCCGGGTAGTTGCCGCTGAACAGCCCGCCCAGCATCTCCCCGCACACGAACAACCCCGGAATCGGATCGCCCCGCCCGTCGAGCACCCGCCCGTGCGTGTCGGCGTGCAGCCCGCCGAACGTGAACGTGATCCCGCACGTCACGGGAAACGCGTGGTACGGCGGACGCTCCAGCGCAACGGCCCAGTTCGACTTGGGCGGCGTGGTGGCGGCGGCCCGCCCGTCGAGCACGGACAGGTCGAGCGGCACCGACCGGTCGATGGAGGCGTTGAACTCCGCGACGGTCCGCCCCAGCACCGCCGCGTCGACCCCCATCCCCGCGGCCAGCTCGTCGAGGGTGCCGGCCGTCACGACGGACGCGCCGGGCATGTCGTACTCCTCGGCCCGCAGCTTCGGCCGGGTGGCGGCGTCGAAGAGCTGGAAGGCCACGCCTCCGGGCTGGGCGAGGATGCGCGCGCCGTACTCGGCGTAGGTGAGGTTGCGGAAGTCCGCCCCCTCGTCGAGGAAGCGCCGCCCGTCGGTGTTGACGACGATGCCCAGCGGGTAGCCACCGCGGGTGAGCTGGTTGGTGAGCTCGCGGTTGCTCTCGTTCTCCGCGTACCAGGCGTCCCAGGCGACGCTGTGACAGGTGCTCCAGTCGCCGTGCGTGCCCGCTCCGGCGGCGATCGCCGCCGCGAGCATGTCACCGGTGTTGTACGGCGTGCCGCGCACCTTGGCCCGCTGCCAGCCCTCCCCGAGGTGCTCGCGCCGCATGCCGGCGTCGGCCTCGAAGCCGCCGGCGGCGAGCACCACCGATCCGGCGCGCACCGAGCCGCTGCGGCCGTCGGTGTCCTCCCAGGTCAGCCCGGTCACGCGGCCTGCTTCGAGGGTGAGCCCGCGGGCTCGCACGCCGTAGCGGAGCTCCACCCCCGCGTGCCGCGCCGCCCGCGTGTGCTGCTCGATGAGGCCCTTGCCGCCGCCGGTGCTGCCGACGGCCAGCCCGCCCCAGAAGACCTGGCGGCCGTCGTCGCCGGGGTAGGCCTGCCGCTCGTACATGAGCCGGAAGCGCAACCCCTTGCCGTGCAGCCAGCGCAGTGTCCCCGCGCTCTGGCTGATCAGCACGTCGGTGAGCGCCTTGTCGTTGCGGTCGCCGGTGACCTTGGCCATGTCGGCCGCGAACTGCGCGGCCGGGTAGGAGGGCAGCACGGTGGCGGCGTGCCGGGCGTCGGGGTCGAGCAGGTCCGCGAGCTCGCCGAGGCCGTCGTGCACGATGCGGAACGCGCCCGCCGTGTAGTAGCTGTTGCCGCCCGCCCCTTGCTCGGGGCCCTTCTCCAGCAGGAGAACGCGGCGGCCACGCTCCGCGGCGGCGTGCGCGGCGCTGAACCCGGCGTTGCCGCCGCCGACCACCACCACGTCGAAGTCGTCGCTCCCGAGTTGCATCATGCCCTCCAGGTCTTGTTCTCAATTGCATGTGAGTGTATACAGTCGTACACCATAGATTCTGACAACGGGACTCGGGGAGCGGTGAAGGGCTCGATGACTCCTATCAGGCGGTGGGCCCCACTCGTGGTCGCGCTGCTCACGACCGGTGCGCTCGTCGCCACCGCGCCGGCGGACGACCAGCGGGCGGGCTCCGCCGTGACCCGCGCACTTGACGGCAGACAACTACGGATCATGGCGCCCGCCGCGCCCGGCGGCGGCTGGGACCAGACGTCGCGGGAGATGCAGGCCGCGCTGCGCGACCTCGTCGGCCGCAGCGAGGTGTACAACGTCGCCGGCGCCGGCGGCACGATCGGGCTGAGCCAGTTCGTCCGGCTGAACGGCGACCCCAGCCAGCTCATGACGACCGGCCTCATCATGATCGGCGCGGTGGAGTCCAACGACTCGCCGCACTCGCTGTCCGAGACCGTCCCGCTGGCCCGGCTCACCACCGACTACCAGGTCGTCGTGGCCGCCGCGAACTCCCCGCTCAAGGACATGAAGGCGGCGGCCGACGCGATGCGCCGGAACCTGCCGGCCGTGTCGATCTCAGGCGGCTCGGCCGGCGGCGTCGAGCAGATCCTCGCCGGGCTGATGGCCAAGGCCGTCGGCGCCGATCCGGCGAAGGTCAGCTACGTCGCCCACTCCGGCGGCGGCGAGGCGCTCACCACGCTGCTCTCCGGCCGCTCGACCATCGGCATCTCGGGGGTCTCGGAGGTCATGCCGCAGATCAAGGGCGGGCAGGTGCGGGCGCTCGCCGTGTCCAGCCCGGAGCGATTGCCCGCGCTGCCCGACGTGCCCACCTTGCGTGAGTCGGGGCTGGACGTCGAGCTGCAGAACTGGCGCGGCGTGGTCGCGCCGCAGGGGATCACGTCCGAGCAGGAGCGCGCGCTGGAGCAGATGCTGCTCGACATGACGCGTACGGACGCCTGGCGCCAGGCGCTCGCCGAGCGCGGCTGGGGCGACGCCGCACTGGCAGGACCCGAGTTCGAGAAGTTCGTCCAGTCGGAACAGGGCCGGGTGGCGCAGATTCTCAAGGAGATCGGATTGTGACCACGGAGACGAACGAGACCGCCACGGCGCCCCCCGAACCCGAGCCGGACCTGACCTGCGACAGAAGAACCGCCATCAGCTCGGCCATCTTCGGCGGCCTCATGGTCGTGACCGGCCCTGTGATGATCGCGGACGCCCGCCGGCTGCCCGACGACGGCAGCGCCATGGGCCCCGCCGTGGCGCCGTTCACGCTGGGCGTGCTGCTCGCCCTGACCGGCCTCTGGCTGGCGCTGCGCTCCCTGCGCGACCTGCGCACCGCCACCCGGGGGCACCCGCTGCGCAGCCACGCGGCCCTGAGAGTGGGCGCGCTGGCCGTCGCGCTCGTCGCCTTCGCCCTGCTGCTGCCGGTCATCGGCTACGTCGCCGGCTCCGCCGCCCTCTTCGTCGTCACGGCCCTGCTGCTCGGCGCGCCACACGGCTGGCGGCTGTACGCGGGCGGCTGGTCGCTGGCGGCGCTGGCCTTCCTCGTCTTCGACCGCGTCATCGGGCTCACCCTGCCCACCGGACCGTGGGGGTTCTGACATGGAGCAGCTCGTGCCCCTCCTGGAGGGCTTCGCCGGCGCGCTGACGCCGACGCACCTGCTGTGGGCGCTGATCGGGGTGACGATCGGCACGGCCGTCGGCGTGCTGCCCGGCATCGGCCCGGCGCTCACCGTGGCCCTGCTGCTGCCGATCACGTTCCGGCTGGAGGCCTCCAGCGCGCTGATCCTCTTCGCCGGCATCTACTACGGCGGCATGTACGGCGGCTCGACCACCTCCATCCTGCTCAACACCCCGGGCGAGAGCGCGTCGATCATCGCCGCCATCGAGGGCAACAGGATGGCGCGGGCGGGACGCGCCGCCGCCGCGCTGGCCACGGCGGCGATCGGCAGCTTCGTGGCCGGCACGATCGGCACCGTCGCGCTGACGTTCCTCGCCCCGGCCGTCGCCGGCTTCGCCACCAGCTTCGGCCCGCCCGAGTACGTCGCCCTGATGGCGGTCGCCTTCACCACGGTCAGCGCCCTGCTCGGCCCGAACCTGCTCAAGGGCCTGGCCGGGCTCCTGGTCGGCGTCACCGTCGGGCTGGTCGGCATCGACTCCCAGACGGGGCAGCCCCGGCTGGTGTTCGGCGTGGAGTCGCTGCTCGACGGCATCGACGTGGTCATCGTGGTGGTCGCCCTGTTCGCGCTGGGGGAGACGTTCACCCGCGTCATGACCGGGATCGGCCGCTCCACCGTGCAGCCGCTGCGCGGGCACGCCACGCTCTCCCGCTCCGACCTGCGCCGCTCCTGGCCCGCCTGGCTGCGCGGCACCGCGCTGGGCTTCCCCATCGGCAGCCTGCCCGCCGGCGGCGCCGAGATCCCGACGTTCCTCAGCTACACCGTGGAGAAGCGGCTCTCGCGCCACCGCGAGGAGTTCGGCCGGGGCGCGATCGAGGGGGTCGCCGGGCCCGAGGCGGCCAACAACGCCGCCGCGGCGGGGGTGCTCGTGCCGCTGCTGACGATCGGGCTGCCGACCTCGGCCACCGCCGCGGTGATCCTCACCGCGTTCCAGTCGTACGGGCTGCAGCCGGGGCCCGCCCTGTTCGAGGAGTCGGGGCCGCTGGTGTGGACCCTGATCGCCAGCCTGTACGTCGGCAACGTGATGTTGCTGCTGCTCAACCTGCCGCTGGCGAAGGTGTGGGCCAGGCTGCTCACGATCCCGCCCTACCTCATCTACGCCGCGGTGATCATGTTCTCCGCGCTCGGTGCGTACGCGGCCGGCGGCACTGCCGCGGACCTGGTCGTCCTGTGCGCGCTCGGCCTGCTCGGGCTGCTGATGCGGGAGGCGGGCATCCCGGCGGCCCCGGCCGTGGTGGGGCTGATCCTCGGGCCGCTCGCCGAGCAGCAGCTCCGCCGCGCGCTCATCCTGTCGGAAGGCGACCCGTCCATCCTGGTGTCGAGCCCGATCACCGTCGTGCTCTGGGCGGCGGCCGCGCTGTCGCTGCTCGTCCCGGTGGTGCTGCCGATCATGCGTGGCCGCCGCCGTACTCTGGCGAGCGCCGACCAGGACTCCGAGTGACTGCATACAACGGTATGCTCAGCTCTGCCAGTGATGCGAGGAGAGGAGGACACACTGTCCGAGGTCTACGACCGGTTGAGGGCCGAGATCGTCGACGGCACCCTCGCCCCAGGGGCGGCCCTCGTGGAGGTCACGCTCGCCGAACGCTACGGCACCAGCCGCACGCCCGTCCGCGAGGCGCTGCGCAGGCTCCAGCAGGACGGCCTGGTCGAACGCGCCGACCGCGGCATGCGGGTGCGCACCCGCAGCCCCGAGGAGATCCTCGAGATCTACGAGGCGCGGATCGCGCTGGAGGCCACCGCCGCCGCCGGCGCCGCCCAGCGCCGCAGCGACTTCGACCTCGTCCGCCTCGCCCGCGCCCAGAAGGCCATGATCGCCACCCCGGCCTCCGAGCCCGCCGCCATGGCCGAGGCCAACCGGGCCGTGCACGAGGCCATCTGGGCCGCCAGCCACAACGGGACCATCGTCGATCTGCTCACCCGGCTGAACAACCACCTCACCCGCTATCCGCAGACCACCCTGTCCATGCCCGGGCGGTGGGACGAGGCCATCGCCGAGCATGCCGAGATCATCGAGGCGATCGGGGCTCGGGACGCCGATCGGGCTTACGGGCTTGCTCGGGAGCACATGACCAAGGCTCGGGAGCTGCGGCTGCACATCTACGCCGACGACACCGACGCCTGACACACCCGCCCACCCCACCCGCCCCGCCTCGCGCCCGTCCGGCCGGTCTGCCGTGCGTCCGCCTGGTCGGCGCGTCACGCGTGCGCCCGGCCGGTCCGTCTCACGCCCGCCTGGTCGGCGCGTCGGGTGTGCGCCCGGCCGGTCTGCCGCGCGCGCGCCTGGTCGGCGCGTCACGCGTCCGTCCGGCCGGGTGCGGGGTCGCGTGACGCGGCTCGCCGGTCGGGTGTCCGGCTCATCGGACGGTGGCCGGCACCGGTTCGGCGGACGTGCGCGCCGTCGCCACCGCCACCGCCAGCAACCCGATCCCCGCCACGACCGTAGCCGGGATGATCACCAGCCCCTCCACCACGGGCAGCCCAGGCCCCAGGATCAGCACCACCGCCGCGACCAGCAACGCCACCCCCGCCAGCCGCACCGGCCGCACACCCCCGCGCCAAGCGAGCCCCGCCCCGAACGCCACCAGCGACGCCATCCACACCATCCCGGCCGCCGCGTTGACCGCGCCCCCGCCCCCGGCCTCCACCTGCTCGGCCGCCCCGTGCAGCGGCGAGACGTACGCCTCGAACCACGCGCCGGGCGCGAGGGCCGCGAACGCGACCGCCAGCACCACCGCGCCGACGGTGGCCAGCTTGGACGCCTGCAACTCCCGGCTGAGCGCGACGCACAGGGGCAGCCCGGCGGCGATCAGCAGGCCGCCCAGGGCGAAGACGAGGTGGGCCGCCTCCCAGGTCGGGGCGGAGTGCGCGGCCTCGTTGTGCTCCAGCGGGTGCAGGACGTTTCCGACGGCGAACAGGATGCCGCCGGCGCCCACCAGGCCACCGGCCAGGACACGCAGGTTCATGGTCTTCTCCTTCGGGGATCGTGCGGGACGGCGGGCCCGCCCCGGGCACGACCGTCAGTCCACCCGCCCGCCGGTCCCGCCCGCCTGAGCGCGGGGTCCCGACCGGGTCCCGCCTTCCCGAGAGGCCGCGCCCCGTTCGCCGCACGTCCCGGATCGCAGCCACCCGAGGTCCCGGAGTCACGTCCTTCCCAGGTCCCGGCCCGAGCGGGACCCTGGTCCCATTGCCCCAGCTCGGGAGGGAAAGGGACGATGTGCGGGTGCGCCTCTCCACCTGGCCGTGGGTGATCCCCTGCGCGGCCGCGGCAGCCGTCCTGATCGGCACCGTGCTCACCGTCAACGTCCCGGTCCACGACGCCACCTACCTGATACTCGACGCCGCCGTCGGCCTGACGTACCCGCTGGTGGGGGCCCTGATCGTGACCAGGCGGTCCCGCGACCCGATCGGCTGGCTGTTCTGCCTGAGCGGCGCGGGGCTGGCGTTGCAGGCGCTGGCGGGCGGATACAGCTCCTACGGCCAGGCCCACGGATGGCCGGGCACCGACCTGGCCGCCTGGGTGGTCAACTGGGTGTTCTTCGCCGGGTTCGGGCCGCTGTTCCTGCTGCCCGCGTTCCTCCCGGACGGCCGCCTGCCGTCGCGGCGCTGGCGGCCGGTGATGGGCGCGCTCGTCGCGGCGATGGCCGTGATGCTGGTCGTGCTGATGTTCAGAGACCTGCTCTGGGTCTGGGGGAGCGAGCGGCCGAACCCGGTGGGCTTCGTGCCCACCTCGATCATCGCGGCCTGCTTCGGGGTGCTGGTCAGCGCGGGAGCCCTGGTCGGGGCGGTGGCGCTGGGCGTGCGGGTGCGGCGCGCGCAGGACCGGCGCCAGCTCATGCCGCTGCTCCCGGCCGCCGTCGCGATCGCGGTGGCGGCGCTGATCGACTCCACCCACACCGGCGGCACCTGGTACGCCGGGATCTGGCTGCTCGCGCTGACCCTGCCGGCCCTGCCGCTGGCCACCGCGGTGTCGATCTTCCGCTACCGGCTGTTCGACATCGAGGTGCTCATCCGGCGCACCGTCGTGTACGTCGTGGTGGCGGCGCTGCTGCTGGGCGCGTACCTGGCGACCGTCACCACCCTGAACGCGCTGTTCAGGGAGCGCAGCGGCGTGCTGGAGTCGTTGCTGGCCACCGGCGTCGTCGCGGTGGCGTTCGCGCCGGTGCGCGACGCCGTGCAGCGGGCCGTCGGCCGCCTGCTGTTCGGGAACCGGGGCGAGCCCGCCGTGGCCCTGTCCCACCTGGGGCACCGGCTGGAGGCCACGGCCGCCCCGACCGAGCTGCTCGACGGCGCCGCGGAGACGGTGGCGCGCACGTTGCGGCTGCCGTCCGTCGCCGTGGTCACTGCCGCGGGCGTTCCCGTCTCGATGTTCGGCGGGGTGCCGGACGACGGCGTACGCATCCCGCTGCTCAGCGGCGGGCGGACGGAGGGAGAGCTGCGGGCGGCGCCCAGGTCGCCGGGCGAGCCGCTGACCAGGGCGGACCTGGCGGTCCTTGACGACCTGGCGCCGCACCTGGCGGTGGCGCTGGCGGCGGTGCGGCTGGCCACGGAGGTCAGGGACTCGCGCGAGCGCCTGGTCAAGGCACGCGAGGAGGAGCGGCGACGGCTGCGCCGCGACCTGCACGACGGCCTCGGCGCGGACCTGACCACGATCGGGCTGAGACTGTACGTGATCGAGGCGACGGCGCCGCCCGAGCTGCGCGGGCAGGTCACCGGCGTCAGGGAGCTGACCCAGTCGATCGTGGGGGACGTCCGGCGGATCGTGCACGATCTGCGCCCGCCCGCCCTGGACGAGCTGGGCCTGTCCGGAGCCCTGGAGGACCTGGCGCTGGACGCCCAGCCGGGGCCGAACGTCGCCGTCACGATCGCGGACCCGCTGCCCGCGCTCCCGGCCGCCGTGGAGGTGGCCGCGTACCGGATCACGCAGGAGGCCCTGTCCAACGCGCTCAAGCATGCCGGCGCCGCCAACGTGGAGATCACCGCGAGGATCGTGCCCGACCGGCTGCTGCTGCGGATCCGCGACGACGGCCGCGGCCTGCCCGTGCCGGTGCGGGAGGGCGTAGGATCCGGCAGCATGCGAGAGCGGGCCGCCGAGGTGGGCGGTGAGCTGCGACGTTCGTCCGAGCCTGGGCGCGGGACGCTCGTGGAGGCGGTGCTGCCCCTATGACAGAACCCGCGAGGCCCGTCCGCGTGCTGCTGGTGGACGATCATCCGCTGCTCCGCCACGGCCTCAGAGCGCTGCTCGAACAGGTCGGCGGCGCCGAGGTCGTGGGCGAGGCGGGCGACGGTGAGGAGGCCGTCGAGCTGGCGCTCTCCCTCGAACCCGACGTGGTCGTCATGGACCTCGTCATGCCCGGCATGTCCGGCACCGAGGCGACCCGGCGGCTCATCGACCGCCGCCCCGACCTCGGCGTGCTCGTCCTCACGATGAGCGAGGACGACGCGTCGGTCTTCGCGGCGCTGCGGGCCGGCGCGCGCGGCTACGTGCTCAAGGGCACCGCGGGCCCCGACTTCCTCGCCGCCGTGTCCGCCGTCGCCAGGGGAGAGGCGGTGTACGGGGCGGGCGTGGCGCGCAGGATCCGCCGCTTCCTGACCAGCGGGCCTGGCAGCGGGCCGTTTCCCGAGCTGACCTCGCGGGAGCGGGAGATCCTCGATCTGCTGGCGTCCGGCAGGTCCAACGCGGAGATCGCGCGGGCGCTCTTCCTCAGCCAGAAGACCGTCAAGAACCACCTGACGTCCGTCTTCGCCAAGCTCCAGGTCGCCGACCGCGCCCAGGCGGTGGTCCGCGCCCGCCGCGCGGGCCTGGGCGAGTAGACACCCCCCACACGCACCTATGTCCCGGTATATCCGTCTGACCTGCCTACTTCCCAATACCTCGTAAGCAGAGCTAACATTCCGGGCATGAGTGCGGAGGACCTCTCCGACGCCTTCGCGGGCGTCATCGCCGGTCTCAACCGGCTGATCCGGCGACGGGTACGCCGCCAGATGGCCATGCCCCCGCTCCGCGGCGCCCAGGCCGAGCTGCTGCGCCTGGTCGAGGCCAACCCTGGCATCAGCGTCTCGGCCGCGGCCAAGGAGCTCTACCTGGCGGGCAACTCGGTCTCGACGCTGGTCAATCAGCTCACGAGCGCCGGCCTGCTGCACCGGGAGACGCGCAGCGACGACCGGCGCGCGGCCCGCCTGCTGCCCACGCCCCAGGCCGAAGCGCGGTTGCGGGCGTGGCAGGAGCGGCGGGCGGCGATCGTCCGCGAGCACGTGGAACTGCTGGACGAGGACGACAGGGCCGCCCTGGCCGCCGCCCTCCCGGCACTGCGAAGGCTGGCCGACAGCCTGCGAGAGGAGGCACCGGAATGAGTGACGACGATCAGCCCCAGGAGGACACGACCCCCGTCACGGGCCCGCGCGACGCCGATCGGCCGGGCGAGGATGTGCTGACGGACCCGCGTCCCGGCGGTCGGCCGCGTGAGGACGCGCCGACCGGCTCGCACGACGGCGACCGGCCGGGCGAGGGCGTGCTGACGGAGCCGGGGCCCGGCGGCCGGGCGCGTGAGGACGCCGTGACGGTCACGGGGTTGCGTTACGCCTTCGGCGGTACCACGGCCGTCGACGGGCTGGACCTGACGGTCACGTCCGGCGAGGTGTTCGGCCTGCTCGGCCCGAACGGCGCGGGCAAGACCACCGCGATCCGCTGCGTGACCACGCTCCTGCCCGTCCCGGCCGGCATGGTCAGGGTCTTCGGGCACGACGTGACCACCGACAAAATGGCGGTGCGCCGCCTGCTCGGCTACGTGCCCCAGCAACTGTCCGCCGACGCCGGCCTGACCGGCCGCGAGAACGTCGCGCTGTTCGCCCGCGTCTTCGACGTGCCCCGGCGCGAGCGTGCCGCCCGCGTGGCCCAGGCGCTGGAGGCGGTGGGCCTGGCCGAGGTCGCCGACCGGATGGCGGGCACGTACTCCGGCGGCATGGTGCGCCGCCTGGAGCTGGCCCAGGCGCTGATCAGCTCGCCGCGCCTGCTGATCCTGGAC
This sequence comes from Nonomuraea sp. PA05, assembly GCF_008086045.1. Lineage (GTDB taxonomy): Bacteria > Actinomycetota > Actinomycetes > Streptosporangiales > Streptosporangiaceae > Nonomuraea > Nonomuraea monospora. Next base: position 14,772 of record NZ_VSEY01000033.1, read on the forward strand.
GAGCCCACGATCGGCCTCGACCCCATCGCCCGCACCGGCGTGTGGGATCACATCATGGCCGTGCGCGCCGCCAGCGGGATGACGGTCCTGGTCACGACGCACTACATGGACGAGGCCGACCAGTACTGCGACCGGGTCGCGCTCATGCACCAGGGCCGGGTGCGCGCGCTCGGCACGCCCCGCCGGCTCACCGACGACCTGCGCGCCCGGCTCGGCGACGGCGCGTCCCCGACGCTGGAGGACGTCTTCCGCGACGTCGCCGGCAGCGGCCTCGACGATCTCGACAAGGGAGGGGAGTTCCGCGATGTCCGCCGTACCCGCCGCACCGCAGCCCGCGTCGGCTGACGGGCAGGCGCCCGGAGCGGCCGGCGGAGGGCTCGGGCTGCTGCTCGTCCCGCCGCGCACCCGGCCCGCCTGGCGCCTGATCCCGGCCAGGGTCGCCGCGATGTGCGTGGTGGAGCTGCAGAAGCTGCGCCACGACCGCAGCGAGCTGTACACCCGCGCGATCCAGCCCGCGCTGTGGCTGCTGATCTTCGGGGAGACGTTCACCCGGATCAACGTGATCCCGACCGGCGGCATCCCGTACCGCGACTACCTGGCGCCGGGGATCATCGCCCAGTCCACGATGTTCATCGCGATCTTCTACGGCATCCACATCATCTGGGAGCGCGACTCGGGCGTCCTGACGAAGCTGCTGGTCACGCCGACCCCGAGGGCGGCGCTCGTGGCGGGCAAGGCGTTCGCCGCCGGGGTGAAGGCGATCGTCCAGGCGCTGGTGGTGGTGCTGATCGCGCTGCTGCTGGGCGTGGGGCTGAGCTGGAACCCGCTGCACCTGCTGGGGGTGCTGGCGGCGGTGGTGCTGGGCTCGGCGTTCTTCTCCTGCCTGTCGGTGACGATCGCCGGCGTGGTGCGTACGCGCGACCGCATGATGGGCATCGGCCAGGCCATCACGATGCCGCTGTTCTTCGCCTCCAACGCGCTCTACCCGACCGGGGCCATGCCGGGCTGGCTGCAGACGCTCAGCGCGATCAACCCGCTCAGCTACGAGGTGGACGCGCTGCGCGGGCTGCTGCTGGGCATCCCCGCGCACCTGCCGCTCGACTTCGCGGTGCTCCTCCTGGCCGCCGCGGTCGGCATCACGGCGGCCTCGGTGCTGCTGCCCCGGCTGGCCCGCTGACCGCCCGTCGGCCGCCGGACCACCCGCCCGGCACGCGGCACGTCGGCGGGGCCGGGAAGCCCGCCCAGTACGCTGCTTGCGACGTACCCCGGCTCCCGAGGAGGCCTGCCTTCATGACCATCACGTTCGGCGCGATCGGCGGCGGCCGGCGGACCCGTTTCTTCCTGCGGCTGGCCGCGGCGCTGCCCGACCGGCTGCGCGTCAGCGGCGTCGTGACGCGCGGCGAGGAGTCGGGCGCGCGGATCACCGGCGAGTGGGGCGTGCCGGCCTTCCGCTCGGTCGGCGAGCTGCTGCGGCACGAGCGGCCCGACTACGTGACCGCCGCGGTGCCGTGGCCCGCGATGCCGGACGCGATCCGCGCGGTGGCCGAGCACGAGATGCCGGTCCTGGCCGAGACGCCGCCCGCGCCGGACCTGGACGGGCTGCGCGCCCTGTGGGGCGACGTGGGCGCGACCGGTCTGGTGCAGGTGGCCGAGCAGTATCTGCTGATGCCCGGGCACGCGGCCCGGCTGGCGCTGGTGCGCGAGGGCGTGATCGGCGAGCCGACCTCGGTCCAGGTCTCCTCGACCCACCTGTACCACGCGGTGTCGATGATCCGCGGCCTGCTGGGCGTCGGGTTCGAGGCGGCGGAGGTGCGGGCGGGCGCGTTCGCGGCGCCGCTGGCCAACCCGCTGGTGGCCGGCGGGTGGACGGGCGACGGCACGCCGCAGCAGTTGACCACGACGATCGCGACGGTCGACTTCGGCGGCCGGATGGGCCTGTACGACTTCACCGAGAACCAGTGGTGGAACCCGTTGCGGATGCGCCGCATCGTGGTGCGCGGCTCGACCGGCGAGCTGGTGGACGACCGGGTGGTGCGCCTGCTCGACCCGGCGACGCCGGTGGAGTCGCACCTGATCAGGCGCGACACGGGCGTGGACCTCAGCCTGGAGTTCCGCGACCTGAAGCACATCAGCTTCGACGGCCGGGTGCTCTACCGCAACCCGTTCGACGGCTCGGGACTGTCCGACGACGACCTCGCGGTGGCCGACATCCTGGAGCGGACGGGGGCTTGGGCCCGCCAGGAGGGGCCGGCGCCGTACCCGCTGGCCGAGGCGTGCCAGGACCACCTGATCAGCCTCGCCATCGGCGAGTCGGCCAGGACCGGCGGCGCGGTCACCACCGGCAAGGAGGCGTGGGCGGGGTGACGACCGGTTCCGACGGGCCGGGCAAGCGGCTGATCGCCAGGATCTGGCACGGCATCCGCGGGTCGGTCCAGTGGCGGCTGCTCTACCTGTCGCAGGCCAAGTTCATGGTCGGGGTGACGGGGGTGGTCCGCGATCGTGGCGGCAACGTGTTGCTGCTGCGGCACCGGTTCTGGCCCGAGCACCGGCAGTGGGGGCTGCCGACGGGAGGGGCGAAGCGGGGGGAGACGTTCGAGCAGACGGTCGTGCGCGAGGTGCGGGAGGAGACGGGGCTGGAGGTGAGCGTCGGTGAGCTGGTGCACCTGGGGAGCGGGTTCCGGCTCAGGGTCGAGGTCGCGTACGTGGCCGCGTACGACGGCGGCGGCACGATACGGCTCAACCCGATGGAGATCCTGGAGGCCCGCTGGTGCGCCCCGGGCGACCTGCCGGACGGCCTGCTGGCAGCGCACCGCCGCCTGATCGAGGCGTCAGGCGAGCGGCCCGGCGATGTGGCGTCAGGCGGGCGGCCCGGCGATGTGGCGTCAGGCGGGCGGCCCGGGGATGGGGGCTCAGGTGGGCGGCGCGGCCGTGGTGGAGAAGGCGGCGTCGAGGTGGGCGGTGTCGTTGAAGCGGCGCAGGACCCACCGGACCTCGGTCAGCACCAGGTGTGACACCGACGCGTTGTCCGCGCCGAGGAACGCGAACGGCCGCGACCCGGTGGCCGCGGCCAGCGCCTCGGCGATCACCCCGCCGTGGGTGACCACCACGACCCGCTGGTCGGGGTGGGCGGCGGCGAGCCTGCCGAGCGCCTTGCGCACCCGCTCGGCGAACGCCTGGGCGGGCTCCGCGCCGGGGATCACGTCCCAGCGCTCCTCGGCGGACATCCGCCGCGCGATCGGGTGCCCCTCGGCCACCATGCGCCGGAACAGCCCGCCCTCCCACTCGCCGAGGTGCACCTCCCGCAGCTTGGGGTCCACCACCGGCGTCAGGCCGAGGCGGGCGGCGAGCGGCGCGGCCGTCTGGGACGTGCGCCGCAGCGAGCTCACGTAGATCGCGTCGATGCGCTCGGCCGAGAGCCGCAGCCCCACCCGTTCGGCCTGCTCGTGTCCCTCGGGCGCGAGCCCGGGGTCGCCCTGGCCGTCCACCAGCGGGAACGGCCGGTCGGGCCGCGCGGGCTCCGACTCGCCGTGCCGGACCAGCAGAATCTCGGTGGCCCCCGGCGGTGTACGGAACCGGCCCTGCCGGTACTCGGCCGGCTCGCTGCTCTCAGATCCCACAATTACCGAACATTACTCTACTGATCGGGACGCGTGCTCCCAGAGGCGGTCGGCGGCGTCCGGATCCACCGACCAGGACGCGACGCCGGTCATCACGTCGGGCCCGCCCCGCACCACCTCCGCCTCCTGGTTGTCGTGCTCGAAGTACCGGCCGGTCACGCCGTCCACCAGGGGAGAGGCGGCGAGCAGCACCGCGGTGGCCGCGCCCTGCTCGGGGGTCGTGAAGTAGTCGGGGACCAGCGGGCCGCCGTCGTCGTCCAGCAGCCCGGCCGCCCGCATGGTGTCCTGGTCCAGGTGCCGCTGCAGGTTGGTGCGGACGTAGCCGGGCTCGAAGGCGTTCGCGGCGATGCCGTCGCCCGTCCAGCGCCGCGCGATGCCGACCGCGAGCAGCACGTCGGCCGTCTTCGACTGCGCGTAGGCGGCCCATGGGTCGTACGGGCGGCGCTCGAAGTGCGGGTCGTCGAAGTCGAACGGCTCACGCAACTGGGCGCCGGAGCTCACCACGACCACCCGCGCGCCCCCGTTCTGGCGCAGGTGGTCGTGCAGGCCGGTGATCAGCGCGAAGTGGCCGAGGAAGTTCGTCGCCAGTTGCAGCTCCCAGCCGTTGGCGGCGATCTGGCGGGCAGGCAACGCCATGACCCCGGCGTTCGCGACGATCGCGTCCACCGGCCCCGTCCAGCCGGCCACGAACGCGCGCACCGAGGCGAGGTCGCTCAGGTCCAGCGCCCGCTCGCCGGGCGCGGGACGCCGGGTGGCCACCGTGACCTCGGCCCCCGCCGCCCGCAGGGCCCGGCTGGTCTCGAGGCCGATGCCGGAGGCGCCGCCGGTGACGATGATCCGCCGTCCGGTCAGGTCGATCCCGGCCAGGACCTCCGAGGCGGTGGTCCTGGCGTTGAAGGGAGTGGTGATCAGTGTCATGACCACCACCGTAGGCAGCCCGATTTGGACTTGGAATACTTGCGGGTCCACCATAGTTGCGTGAACGTCCAGCAAGCCGATCCTTTGGAAGACGTGCTCACCCTCGTCGGCACGACCAGCCGCCTGTCCACCGGGCTGGTCGCCGGCGGCAGGTGGGCGCTGTCGTTCGACCCGCCCGCCGGGGTCAAGTTCAACGCGGTGCGCCGCGGCAGGTGCCTGCTCACCGTGGACGGCGTGCCCGGCCCGATCGAGCTGGCCGAGGGCGACTGCTTCCTGCTCGTCCGGCCGCGTGCCTTCACCCTGGCCGCCGGGCCGGGGCTGCGGCCCGTCCCGGCGGGCCCGCTCTTCCGCGCGGCCACCGACGGCGTGGCCCGCGCCGGCGAGGGCGAGGACGTGGTCATCGTCGGCGGCCGGTTCGGCTTCGGCGAGCGCGCTCAGGAGCTGCTGCTTGACGTGCTGCCGCCGGTGATCCACGTGCCCGGCCGCACCGCCGAGGCCGCCACCGTGCGCTGGGCGCTCGACCTCATCGACGCCGAGCTGCGCGAACGCCCGCTCGCTTCCACCCTGGTCACCGAGCACCTCGCGCTGGTCATGCTGATCCACCTGCTGCGCCTGCACCTGGCCGGCGCGGGGCCGGAGGGCAGCTCCGGCTGGCTGGCCGGGCTCGCCGACCCGATCGTGGCCCCGGCGCTGCGCGCCGTGCACGCCAGGCCCGCCCACGCCTGGACGGTGTCCGAGCTGGCCAGGGTGGCGGCGGTGTCCCGATCGACGCTGGCCGCCCGGTTCAAGCAGGTCGTCGGGAGGGGGCCGCTGGAGTACCTGACCGGCTGGCGGATCGAGCTGGCCGCCGACCGGCTGCGGCGCGGCGACGAGACGGTGGCGGTGATCGCCTCGGAGGTCGGTTACGGCTCGGTGAGCGCGCTGAGCAACGCGTTCAAGCGGATCACCGGCGTGTCGCCGCGCGACTACCGCCGGTGGAAGGCCGGTGACGCGGTCGTGTCCTGACCTCCGGGGCGATCACCGCCGCCGCCCCTCGTCCGACCCCCAGCGCCACCACCAGGGCGGCGCTGACCCGGCCTCAGGCCGCGCAGGCCCTGCGGGAGCCCGTCCGCTCGCCCGGGCAAGAAGGAGGGCGACTCCGGCTACCGCCTGGCCAGGGACGGCTACAGCCGCAGACCATCCAGGAGCTGGGCGCCAACTGGCTCTCCTAACCGTGGACGTGCGCCTCGGTCGCGTGGTCCGCCCGGGCGGGCAGGAGCAGCGCGGTGATGACCACGGCCACGGACAGCACCGCCCCGATGATGAAGGCCAGCTGCATGCCGCCGAGGCTGGCGAGCGCGTCGGTGGCTCCCGACGCCCGCAACGCCTCGGCCCGCGCGCTCATCACGGTGACCACGAGCGCGGTGCCGAAAGCCGCCGAGACCTGCTGCAACGTGCTCAGGATGGAGCTGCCGTGCGAGTAGAGGCGCGGCGGGACGGCGCCGAGCCCGAGCGTGAACACCGGGGTGAAGGTCGCGGCCAGGCTCACCATCAGCAGCGCGTGCATGCCGAGGAGCTGCCAGAACGGCGTCGTCATCGAGACCTGGGTGAAGCCGGCGAGGGCGAGCATGATCCCGGCCGCGCCGGGGATGACCAGCACCCGCCCGCCGAACTTGTCGAACAGGCGCCCCACGGTAGGGCCGAGCAGCCCCATCGCCAGGCCGCCCGGCATCACCAGCAGCCCGGTCTCCAGGGCGCTCAGCCCGCGCACGTTCTGCAGGTACAGCGGTAGCAGGATCATCGAGCCGAGCATCGACATGAACGCCACCGACATCATGATGAGCGCGACCGTGTAGGTGCGGTGGCGCAGGGTGCGCAGGTCGAGCAGCGGCACGCCGCGCTTCTGCAGCGACAACTGCCGCACGACGAAGACGGCGACGGTGACCAGGCCGGCCACCACGATCGCCGCGGCCACGCGCACGTCGCCGCCCTCGAACCGGCTCAGGCCGTAGACCAGGCCGCCGAACCCGGCCGCCGCGGTCAGCACGCTGAACCAGTCGATGGTGCCGCTCTGCGGCTCCCCGACGTTCCTGAGCCTCCGCAGGCCACCCCAGGTGATCAGCGCGGCGATGGGCAGCACCACGGCGAACAGCAGCCGCCAGGACCCGAACTGCAGGATCACCCCGGAGACCGTCGGCCCCATCGCGGGCGCCACCGAGATGGCCAGCGTGACGTTGCCCATCACCCGGCCCCGGTCCTGCTCGGGCACCACCTGCATCAGCGTGGTCATCAGCAGCGGCATCATCACGGCCGTGCCGGACGCCTGGACGATCCGGGCGCCGAGCAGCACCTCGAACGACGGCGCCACGATGGCCAGCGCCGTGCCGAGCAGGAACAGGCCCATCGCGGTGACGTACGCGCCGCGGGTGGAGACCCGCTGCAGGAACCAGCCGGTGATGGGGATGACGGCGGCCATGGTCAGCATGAAGGCGGTCGAGAGCCACTGCGCGGTCTGCTCGGTGATGTGCAGCGCGCTCATCAGCCGCGGGATCGCGTTGATCATGATCGTCTCGTTCAGGATGACCACGAACGTGGCCAGCACCAGCAGCCGGATGACGGCAGGGGTGCGACCCGCGACGGCGGCAGCGGATTCGGCAGGTGAGTCGAGCTGTGGGCTGGACACGGCACCTCGATCGGGGCTGTCGGACATTACGCGGTCACGGCCGGCCTTCAGGCCTTCGGTCTCACACGAAGTAGTGGTCATACACAGACTGACCGGCACCACCGACAAAACTCATCGACGACTACCAACATTGCGGCAACTGCTGCGAAATGTCACCACCTTTTCACTCACGGTGAAAGGCGATCTCGCCGCCAACGGTCTGAAGACCGGAAGAACCGGTCGAACGCACAGGACGGGGTAGAAACCGCTCGCCGCAGGGTCTACGGTGACCGGCGAAGGAGGCACCATGGCCACCCCCACCAGGCCGGCGACGACCGGCACCGCCGAACGAGCGCGAGACGACACCCGCCTGGCGCTCCTGTTCATCCTTCCCGCGCTGATCGGCTTCCTGGTCTTCCTGCTCTGGCCGACGCTTCGGGGCATCTACCTCAGCTTCACCAAGTTCAACCTGCTCACCCCCGCCCGCTGGACGGGGCTCGACAACTACGTGCGCATGGCGCAGGACCCGGTCTTCTGGAACGCGCTGGGCGTGACCGTCTACTACGTGGTCGTCAACATCGCCGTCCAGACCGCGCTGGCGCTGGTCATCGCGGTGCTGATGCAGCGGCTGACGCGCAGGACCTGGCTGCGCGGCATGGTGCTGACGCCGTACCTGGTCTCGAACGTGGTCGCGGCGCTGGTCTTCCTGTGGATACTCGACTACCAGCTCGGCATCGGCAACAAGGTGCTGGAGCTGGCCGGGCTGGACCGGATCGCGTTCCTGTCGGACTCCGCGTGGGTCATCCCGACGATCGCGCTGATCAACGTCTGGCGGCACGTCGGCTACACCGCGCTGCTGATCTTCGCCGGCCTGCAGACGATCCCCGCGACCCTGTACGAGGCGGGCCGCATGGACGGCGCGAGCGAGCTGCGCATGTTCCGCAGCATCACCCTGCCGCTGCTGCGGCCCGTCATGGCGGTGGTGCTGATCATCAGCGTGGTGGGCTCGTTCCAGGTGTTCGACACCGTCGCGATCGCGACGCGGGGCGGGCCCGTCGACTCCTCCAGGGTGCTGCAGTACTACATCTACGAGGCCGCCTTCAACCGCTTCCAGTTCGGCTACGCCTCGGCGATGTCCGTGGCGCTGCTGGTCGTCCTGATGATCATCACGTTCGTGCAGTACCGGCTCACCCGGGCCGGCAGCTCCGACCTGGCCGCAGGAGGGTGAGATGGCAACCGTAACGGCGCCCGCCGAGAGCGACGCCCACGCCGCCGGCCCGGAGCCGCCGCCGAAGCCCCGGTTCGACTTCGGCCGGGCCCTGGGCTGGGTTTTCATGATCCTGATGATGGTCGTCAGCCTGTTCCCGTTCTACTGGATCCTGCGCACCGCGCTGTCGGACAACAACGCGCTCTACGCGGGCGGCGACAGCCTGCTGCCCGTGCGGTTCTCGTGGGGCGGTTTCGAGCGCGTCTTCGGCATCCAGACCGGTCAGGAGGCCATCGACGCCGGCGGCGCCGGGCAGCCGATCGCGTTCTGGCGTTACCTGCTCAACTCGGTGCTGGTCGCCACGATGGTCACGGCCGGCCAGGTCTTCTTCTCCGCGATGGCCGCCTACGCCTTCGCCCGGCTGCGCTGGCGGCACCGCGACAGGGTCTTCGCCGTCTTCCTGGGCGGCCTGATGATCCCGGCGATCTTCACGCTGCTGCCGAACTTCGTGCTCATCAAGGAGCTCGGCCTGATCGACACCGTGCTCGGCATCGCGCTGCCCAGCATGCTGATGACGCCGTTCGCGGTGTTCTTCCTGCGCCAGTTCTTCCTCGGCATCTCCCGCGAGGTGGAAGAGGCGGCGCTGGTCGAGGGCGCCTCGAAGACGCGGATCTTCTTCCGGCTGATCCTGCCGATCTCGGCGGCGCCGATCTCCACGCTGTCGATCCTCACCTACATCACCTCCTGGAACGAGTACTTCTGGCCGCTCATGGTCAGCTACACCGACAGGTCACGGGTGCTGACCGTGGCGCTCGGCGTGTTCAAGTCGCAGAAGCCGCAGGCCGGCCCCGACTGGTCGGGGCTGATGGCGGCCACGCTGGTGGCGGCGCTGCCGATGTTGCTGCTGTTCCTCGTCTTCGCCCGCCGCATCGTCAACTCCATCGGCTTCAGCGGGATCAAGTGATGCTCAGACGACTCCTCCTGACCGCGCTCCTGCTGACCACCGCCTGCGGCGGGGGCGGCAGCGGCGGCGGCGCCGGCACCATCGAATACTGGCTCTGGGACTCCTCCCAGCAGCCCGGCTACCAGAAGTGCGCGGACGCCTTCCAGCAGCAGAACCCCGGCCTGCGCATCCACATCTCCCAGTACGGCTGGGACGACTACTGGTCGAAGCTGACCGCCAGCTTCATCGCCGACACCGCCCCCGACGTCTTCACCGACCAGCTCGCCAAGTTCCCCCAGTTCGTCGACCTCCAGGTGCTGCGCCCGCTCGACGACCTCGGCCCCACCAGCGACATCAAGGACTCCGACTACCAGCAGGGCCTGGCCGAGCTGTGGAAGGGCAAGGACGGCAAACGCTACGGCTCGCCCAAGGACTGGGACACCATCGCGATCTTCTACGACCACGCCGCGATCGAGGCCGCCGGCATCGACCCGGCCACGCTTGACGAGCTGACCTGGAACCCCCGCGACGGCGGCACGTTCGAGAAGACGATCGCGCACCTGACCATCGACCAGAACGGCGTGCGCGGCGACGAGCCCGGCTTCGACAGGACGAAGGTGAAGACGTACGGGCTGGCCGCCAACGGCGGCGGCGGCGACAACTGGGGCCAGACGCAGTGGTCGGCCTTCACCGGCAGCGCCGGCTGGCAGGCCACCGACAAGAACCCCTGGGGAACCCGCTTCAACCTGGACGACCCGGTCGTGCAGGACACCCTGAACTGGTACTTCGGCCTCGTGCGCAGGGGCTACATGGCCAGCTTCGCCGCGATCGGCGGCAGGAACGCGATCACCCCCGACACGCAGATCCAGTCCGGCATCGCCGCGATGGGCCTGTCGGGGTCGTGGACGATCGCCTCGTTCACCAAGCTCACCGACGCCAGTGGCAGGAAGCTGGACATCGGCGTCGCGCCCACCCCGATCGGCCCGACGGGGAAGCGGGCCTCCATGTTCAACGGCCTGGCCGACTCCATCACGACGTTCTCCAAGCAGCCGGAGAACGCCGCGAAGTGGGTGAAGTTCCTGTCCGGTGAGCAGTGCCAGAACATCATCGGCCAGTCGGGCGTGGTGTTCCCCGCCCGGCCATCAGGCACCGAGCTGGCCATCCGGTACAACGAGAACGAGCGGAAGCTGGACGTGTCGGCCTTCACCGACCACATCGAGAACCGCACCACGTTCCCGCTGCCGGTGACCTCCAACGCGGCCGACATCACGGCGCTGATGACGCCCGCGCTGGAGGCGATCTTCCTCGGCGAGGCTCCGGCCACCTCGCTCACCGCTCTCAACGAGCAACTCGACCGCCTCTTCGAGGTGGCCGGATGAGAACGCGCTCTCTCGCTTCCGCGCAGGTGAGAACGCGCTCTCTCGCTGTTACGAGCGGGCCCACCGCTGGTTGGCGCCGCCCGAGCAGTCCCAGATCTGCAGCCGGGTGCCGTTCGCCGAGCTGACCCCGGTCGCGTCCAGGCAGCGGCCGGACTGCGGGTTGACGATCTGCCCGCTGCTCGAGTCGAAGGTCCACCGCTGCGCGCCGGTGCCGTTGCAGTCGTAGAGCTGCACCTGCGCCCCGTTGGCGGTGGACCCGCTGGTCACGTCCATGCACTTGCCGAGCGCCCGCACGGAGCCGTCGGCGTTCCAGGTCCAGCTCTGCGCGCCGGTGCCGTTGCAGTCCCAGAGCTGCACGGCGGTGCCGTTGGCGGTGCCGGCGCCCGCGACGTCCACGCACTTGCCGCCGTACCCGGTGATCCGGCCGCCGGACCCGCTGGTCGGCGGGGCGTGGACGCGGACGTAGTCGACGGTCAGGGTTTGCGGGAACGTGGTGGTGGCGTCGGGGTAGCCGGGCCAGTTGCCGCCGACCGCCACGTTCATGATCATGAAGAACGGGTGGTCGAAGACCCAGCGGTTACCGCCCAGGTCGGACGGGGTGCGGCGCTGGTACTCGACGCCGTCCACGTACCAGATGATCAGGTTCGGCGACCAGTCGACGGCGAATGTGTGGAAGGCGTCGGCGAACGCGCCGCCGATGCTGTAACCGGCGCCGATGCCGCCGCCGCCCGAGTAGCCGGGCCCGTGGATGGTGCCGTGCACGGTGCTGGGCTCGCGGCCGATGTTCTCCATGATGTCGATCTCGCCGCTGTTGGGCCAGCCGACCGAGCCGATGTCGTTGCCGAGCATCCAGAAGGCCGGCCAGATGCCCTGCCCGCGGGGCAGCTTCATGCGGGCCTCGAAGCGCCCGTAGGCCCTGGTGAAGGTGGCGGAGGTGAGCAGGCGGGCCGAGGTGTACTGGCAGGTTCCGTAGTGGCACTGGTAGCCGGACGGGTTCTCGCGGCGGGCGGTGATCACCAGGTTGCCCGCGCCGTCCATGGCGGCGTTGCGGGTGCTGCTGGTGTAGTACTGCTGCTCGTTGTTGCCCCAGCCGCTGCCGCCGATGTCGAAGCGCCACTTCGACTGGTCGACTGCGCTGCCTGAGGCGCCGTTGAACTCATCGGACCAGACCAGCGGGCCGGGGGCGGGGGCGGCGTTCGCGGCGCCGGCCGGCGGCGCGAGCAGGGCGATGACCGCGGCCAGCGCGGCGGCGGCGGCGAGTAACGCTCTGGAACGGGGGGTGCGTGCCATGGCGGTGTCCTCACGGATGCGGGTTTACCGAAACACTCCGGCATCGTGAGAGCTGCTGTCAAGAGAGCGCTCTCTCGCATTCAGGGCGCCTTCTCCGGCGTTCCCGACAGGGGGATGTCGAGCCTGTACACGCGGGTGGTCTGGAGGTGGCTGAGGTTGTCGTCCGAGATCAGGTAGAGCATCCGCCGATCGGCCGACGTGACCGGCCCCAGCGCCATGCCCTCCACGTTCTGCAGGAGCGGGTTCGGCTGGGCCTCACGAGCCCGCGCGCCGCCCGCCGGGCAGGCGGCCAGGTCGACCAGCAGGGTCTTGGCGGCGAAGTCCTGCTCCTCCACGTTCCTCAGGGAGTTGTCCCACCCGATGCCCCACCTCTTGCCGAGCGTCGTCCGGTAGACGCGGATGGCGTTGCCCACGCCGTCCATGTAGCCCCGTTCGAGGGTGAGCAGCACGTCGTCCTCCAGCGCCACCATGTCGACGAGGTTGAGGCCGGTGTCGGCCTTGTAGCCGTACTGGCCGTCGGGGGTGTAGCCCTGATCGGCCATGCCCGAGTAACGCAGGATCCGCAGCAGCGGCTGGCCGCGTACCTTGCCGTCACGCCACAGCGGCTCCTCCAGCCCGGCGTACAGCAGCCTGCCGTTGGACGTGGCGGTCAGCGACTCGAAGTTCTCCGCCGGACCTTCGCCACCCCCCGACTTCACGCGGTACAGCGGCGGCACGTCCAGCGCGCCGTTCTGCCTGCCCGACCTCCGGTCGAACCGGACGATCGACGGCTCGGTCTCCGAGCTGATCAGCACGTGGTGCGGCTGCAGGACCAGGCCCTCGCCGTCGAACTCACGATCCTGGAAGTGCGACCCGTCGGAGCGCACCAGGGTGGTCATGCCCTTGACCCCGACGTGGCGGGGGTCGCCGCCCAGGGTGAGGTGGTAGAGGCGCGGCGGCGAGTTGTCCGTCAGGCTCACGGCCTCGGACGGGGCGGTCATCGTGAGCGCCGACAGGCCGCCGACCGTGGTGCCGCCGTACTGCACCTTGTCGAGGTCGTCGGAGAAGCCGACGAGTCTCGTGTCCGCCGAGCACGGGCCTTGCGGGCCGGACGGCCACAGCGCCACCGCCACGACCGTGGCGGCGACGGCCGTCAGGGCCGGCGGGGCCGCCCACAGGAACAGGCGCCGGCGCTTCGGCATGGGCAGGTCCTCTCTGCCGGGAGCCGCAGCCGCCTCCACGGGGTCGGCTGACCGGGGGACGCGGAAGTAGGGCAGCGCCCCGACGTGCGGGGGGCCTTCGCGCTGCGGCTCCGGCTGGTGGGGGATCAGGGCGTCGCGCACCGTGCGGTAGAGGTCGTCCAGCGTCGTGAACTCCGCGCGCGTCCGGGGCTCGCGCAGCGCGCTGATGATCTCCCCGGTGAACGCGGTGTGCCGCGCCGACCTGGGAGCCAGTGCCGGGCTGTGCTTCGAGGCGGCGGTCAGCGTGTAGATGCCGTCGGCCCTGGCGGCCTCCAGGAGGCCGGCGGACGGGTCGCGCTCGCCGATGGCCAGGCCGCTGTAGCAGCAGTCGAGGATCACCACGCGGTGCTTGGCGCGGCCGGCCCGCAGGATCGTCCGCAGGTCCCGCCAGGGCACGGTCGCCGCCGCCTCGGCGGCCGGCTGGGTCGCCCCGCTCAGGCACAGGTGCAGCTCCCTGCCGTCGGCGTCGCACATCCCGTGACCGGAGAAATAGACGAGCAGCGTGTCCTCGGCCGCCGTCGCCGCCTCGCCCACCGGGGTCAGCAGGTCACGAGGGGTCTGCGGGTTCAGGACCATCCGGCAGTTCTCCCACGGCACGCCCCAGATGCCCGGGTCCACCAGCGCACCGGCCAGGTCCACGCAGTTCTGCTCGACGGCGGGCAGGTCGCCCAGGTGCGGGTAGCGGCTCACCCCGACGAGCACGCAGCACGACCGGCTCGGGTCGGGCTGCCCGCTCAGCGCGCGCACGGCGGCCGGCACGTCGAGCAGCTCCTGGCCGGACAGCGTCCGCGTGGTGTCGTCGAGCCGCACCACCAGCTCCGCCGCCCGGTCGCAGTCGCGGCGCCAGGTGACGAAGGCCAGGGCCAGCGTGGCGATCTGGAAACCGCTGTCGACGACGAGCTGGATCACCTCGAAGCCGGGGCCCATCGTGTCGGACGCCTGCGGCGTGGGCTGCAGCGAGATGCCGGCGCCGTGCAGCCTGGGATCGGAGAGCATCGTGTTGATCAGCGAACGCTGGGACTCCCTGTCGTGCTGGTCGGCCACCCAGACGTGAATGCGCACGCTGCTCATCTTCCTCGGCTTCGGCAGAATGTCGCCGAGAACTTTATGGCAGCGGTTATCGCAGCGCGGGAGATTTCCGCAGAGGGGTTTTATGGAGAATTCGATTGGCGCGCGCTTGTGATGATTTGCGCCGCTCAATCACGGGGACGCCGGGCCGAGGCTCCAGCCGGTGACATTGCCTTCGCGGTCGCCCGCCACCAGCCACGACTGCCCGTCGTCCTCGGCGATCACCACCGAGTAGACGCCCTTGCCGGGAGACTTCAGCGGCTCGCCGACCAGCTTGCCGGTGCGCAGATCCCACACGCGGACGGTGCCGTCGAAACTGCCCGAGGCGACCACCGCGCGGCCCTTCACCCGGCCCACCGCCAGGCAGGCCACCTCGGCGGTGTGGCCCGGGAACGAGGTCAGCTCCTGGCCGTCACGCAGCCCCCAGACCCGGACGACACGGTCGGAACCACCGCTGATCCCCACCGGCGTGCCGTCCAGCGCGGCGGTCGCCACGGCGAAGACGTCGTTGCCGTGGCCACGGAAGGTGGCGCCCATGGCGCCGGTCTCCAGATCCCACACCTGCGCGGTGTCGTCCGCCGACGCGGTCACCGCGAACGGGCGGCCGTCCATCGAGCCCGTCGCGATCCCGAACACCGGATCGCCGCCGGGCGCCTTCGGCTGAGGGCCTGAGTCCGTGCCCGTGGCCGGGTCCCACACGTGGATCTTCCCGGCCGCGTCCCCGCTGACCAGCAGCGTCCTGCCCGACACCTGCGCGGTGGCGAGCACGTAGACCATGTCCTGATGGCCCTGGTAGGCAGGGCCGAACGGCTCGTCGCCCTCCGCCGCCGAGGCGAGCACCCCGCCGTTCTGCAACCGCCTGAACGTGGCCGCCTTCCCGTCCACCTCGCCGACGTCGATGGCGGCGTCCTTCTGCTCGCCGCCGGAGTTCCTCAGCTCGGCCAGCTCGACGGGGGACGTGCCGAGCTTCCACGCCTTGGCCGTGCCCTTGGTGCTGCCTGCCAGCACCACGCGCTGCCCGTCCACCGTGGACACCGCGACGGTGTTGACCTCGCCGCCGAGGGAGCCCTCGCCCAGCTTCTCGCCGTACGGGCGGGCGGTGGCGGACGGCGACGGGGTGTTCTCCGGCGTGCTCGTCGTCTGCGCTGTCGCCACCGCCGTCGTGGTCGCCGGAGGGGAGGCCGTCGTGGAGTCCCCGGCGCGCAGGGCCACCACGATCACGCTGATCAGGACCGCCGCGGAGGCGGCCGCGCCCACCACCAGGAGCCTGGAACGTCTGCGGTTCGGGTCGGGGGGTGGTGGTGCCGCGCCGGGAGCCCAGACGTGGGGCGCTCCAGGTTGTGGCGCCTTGGTCTGCGGTGCTCCGGCCTGCGGTGCTCCTGCTGGGTGAGGGCCTGTCTGAGGCGTTCCGGACGGAGAAGCCGCCGCGGGAGGGGCCGTGGACGGGCTCATCGGCGGGCCAGTGGGCGGGCTCGTGGGCGGGCTCGTGGGCGGGCTCGTGGGCGGGCTCGTGGGCGGGTTCGTGGCGAACGGGGCCGCGGGCGGGTGGGTGACGGAGCTGCCGCTGATGGGCCTGGTCACCGTGGTCTGGTCGTGGCCGAGGAGCAGGTTCAGCGCCTCCGTCGCCGCCGGACGCTCGTGCGGCGTCTTCGCCAGGCAGCGGGAGAGCAGCGAGCGCAGCGGCTCGGGGACACCCTCCAGATCCGGCTGGGCGTGCAGGATGCGGTACATCACCGCGGGCAGCGTGTCGCGGCCGAAGGACGGGCGTCCGGTCGCCGCGAAACCCACGGTCACGGCCCAGCTGAACACGTCGGACGCGGGCTGCGCCGGCTCGCCCGCGATCACCTCGGGCGCCATGTACGTCGGGGTGCCCACCGAGCCCCCGGTCACGGTCATGTCGATCGCCCGCGCGATGCCGAAGTCGATCACCCGGGGGCCGTCGGAGCCCAGCAGCACGTTCGACGGCTTGAGGTCGCGGTGCACCACCCCGGCCCGGTGGATGGCCGCCAGCGCGGTGGCCGTGCTGACCGCGATCCGGTCGAGCGCGCCTCCCGACCTGGGGCCGTGCTGCCGGACCGCGTCGTCCAGCGACGGGCCGTCGATGAACTCCGACACGATGTACGGCCTGTCGCCGTCCACCGCCACGTCCAGCACGCGGGCCGTGCAGAAGGCCGCCACCCGCATGGCGGCGTCCACCTCGCGTAAGAAGCGCTCGCGCGCCTCGCTCATCCCCGCCAGCCTGGCGTGCAGGACCTTGATCGCCACCCGCTCGCCCGAAGGGTCCTCGGCCAGGTAGACGACACCCTGCCCGCCCTCGCCGAGGCCGCCCACGATGCGGTAGTCACCCAGGTGGGTCGGCTCGCCGGCGTGCAGGGGGCGGAACATGATTCCCGACGATACACGTTCGGCAGATCAACGGCGATCCTGCACGTATACGGCGGAATCGCCCGGGAATGCGGCGCTCGGGCGGCGAGGGTCGCACGCCGGGTTACGGGTCTCCCGTGCGGGGTGCGGTCCGTGGTCAGCTCAGGCGGGCGAACCAGCGGTCGTGCGCCGTCCAGCAGTCGGCGGCGGTGAACCCGGCGGCCGGCGCGATGCGTCCGATGTCGCGCGCGGAGACGGTCGCCCAGCCGAACCACTGCCCCGCCACCGGCCCGCGCCGCAGCCGGAGCCGGTCGACGCGGCTGCGGGTGCCGGGCGGCGCGACCTCGGCCAGGACGGAGCCGCCCGGCCGCAGCAGGTGCCTGACCCGGTGCAGCAGCGCCGCGGGGTTCCCGCCGATGCCGATGTTGCCGTCCGCGAGCAGCGCGGCGGCCCATCGGCCGCTGTACGGGATGTCATCGAAGACGTCCCTGAGCAGGGCGAGCCCTCCGGCGCGGCGGGTCAGGGCGACGGCGCGCGGGGTGACGTCGATGCCGAGCGAACGGATTCCGCGCCGCGTCAGCGCCACCGTGAGCCTGCCGGGGCCGGAGCCGACGTCCAGCGTGGGGCTGGCGCAGCGGGTCAGGAGCTCCTCGTCGCCGGCGATCGGCTCGAACCAGCGCGCGGCCTCCAGCGGCACGCGGGTGCCGTCCACGTACTCGATCTCGACGCTCTCACCGGCCAGGGCGTCGGCGTACATCTCGCCGATCATCGGCCCAGCTCCAACGGTGCGGCGGCGTACATCTCGCCGATCATCGGCTCAGCTCCCGCAGTGCGGTGGCGAAGCAGGAGCCGGGCGCTCCGGCGGCTACGGCGGTGGCGTCCGCGGCGGTGTCGACGTCGATCAGCTCGGGCAGGTGGTGCACGGCCAGCCCGGCGCGTTCGAGCCGGTCGAGCTGCTGCTTGCCGGTCTCCGGATGCGACATCGGCACCCCCAGCAGCAACGCCGGATCCGGCCGCCGCAGGCCCAGCAGCCAGAACCCGCCGTCGGCGGCCGGGCCGAACACCGCGTCGTAGCGCTCCAGCGCCTGCCCAGCCTCCCGCAGCAGGGCGGGCGTGACCTGCGGGGTGTCCATGCCGATCAGCACGACGGGGTCCGGCCGCAGCCGGTAGGTGTCGGCGAAGGCCGCCGCCAGGCGCTCGTCCAGGCCGTTCCCGCGCTGCGGGATCACCACGAACCCGGCGGGCAGCCAGCGTCCGGGCAGCCCGTCCAGGGCGAGCACCCGCTGGGTGGCGGGCGCGGCGGCCACGGCGCGCACGCTGTCGCGCAGCGCCGCCTCGGCGAGTGCGGCGGCCTCGACCTGGCTGTACGGCGGCGTCAGCCGGGTCTTCACCTGGCCGGGCCGCGGTTCCTTAGCGATGATCAAGATCTGGTGAGTCAGTGTGCTCAGTCCTTACGGGGTGCGGGGCGGCAGGCGGCCTGCCGGCCCGATGGGGGAGACGCGCCACCCAGCCGATCAGCACGGCCAGCGTGGCCGCCGCGTAGAACGCGGGGCCGAGGTCGCCGTCGAGGTAGGCGACCGCGCCGGCCAGGGCCGTGCCCAGCCACTCCCACCGGCCGCCCATGGCGGCCAGCGCGACGACCAGCAGCGCGTACCAGGAGTAGCCGGGGGTGAACAGGAGCAGCAGCGAGCCGCTGACCAGCAGCGCGCCCCGCCAGGGGCGGCCGGGGTCGCCGTGGCGCAGGACGAGGAGGGCGATCAGGGCGAGCAGGGCGATCGCCGCGTAGGGGGCCCAGGCGTCGGGGACGATCAGGCGCAGCACCGCGTACCGGGTGCCGCCGCCGTCGTAGCGCTCCTCCCTGAGGTAGCCCGGCAGGTAGCCCAGCACGGAACCGCCGGAGGCCAGGACGTACGGCAGGTAGGACAGCGCCACCACGAGCCCGGCGGGCACCACGGCCGAGCCCGCCCGACGCCAACCCGGCCGACCGTTCACCGGATCGCGGGACAGCACGCCCGACAGGGCGCCTGGCAGGGTCGTCGCGGGCAGCAGCTTGGCCGCCACCGCCGCCCCGAGCAGCGCGCCCCGCCCCGCGCCGCCACGTACGGCGCCGAAGGCCAGCACCACCAGCAGCACGCCGAGCATGTCCACGTGCGCGTTGTTCACCGCCTCGACCGGCACCGCCGGGCACCACGCCCACAACGCCGCCCGCCGCGCCCCCGCCACCCGGCACAGCACCAGCAGCGCCACCACGGCCATCACCCACCCGCCGGCCTGAAGGACCTGGTGCCGCGCCCCGTCCGGGGACAGCCAGTGGACGAGCAGGAAGTAGCCCTGCGCCACCGGCGGGTAGATCGTCGGCTCGGTGGGCCGGTTGATCCGCGTGCAGCCGCCGTCCGGAAGGGGATACAGGCCGCCGCAGCCGGCGGGGAAGAGCCAGCCGTCGCGCAGCCCGGCCAGCGCGGGGTCGGACGGCGGGCGTTCGTAGGGGGAGATGCCCGCCGCCTGCACCCGCCCGTCCCACACGTACCGGAAGGAGTCGGTGCTGGTGCTGGGCGGGGCCGCCAGCCCGGTCGCGGCGAGGACGATGCCGCCGCCGACGACCAGCGCGGCGAGCCGGCGTTCCGGCACGCGGCGGGCCACCCACGCGGCGGACGCGAACAGCGCCCACGCGAGCAGGTACCAGCCCACGCCGGCGGGCCCGGTGACCGTCCTCAGCAGGACGGCCGCCAGGGCGGCGAGAAGCCCGCCGGTGGCGAGCGTGCTGCGGCTCACAGGCGGCAGCCTCGCACGCCGATGCCTGGTCAGGGCCGTGGTGGCGGTTGCCGTTCGTGCTCCGTAAGAAGCCTTACGAACCGCGAACGTGGCTTCAGCACGGCCGGGACGCCGGGTTAGCGTCGGCGGCGTGAGAGTGATGGTCACCGGCTCGGCCGGTTTCATCGGCGGCCACGTGGCCGAGACCCTGCGGGCGGCGGGCCTCGACGTCGTCGGCCTGGACCTGAGGCAAGGCGCCGACGTGCGCGACCCCGGCGCACTGGACGCGTCGCTGCCGGGCGTCGGCGTGGTCGTGCACCAGGCGGCGAAGGTCGGCCTCGGCGTGGACGTCGCCGACCTGCCCGCCTACGCCTCCGCCAACGTTTACGGCACCGCGGTCCTGCTCGCCGCCATGGCCAGGCACGGCATCACCCGCCTGGTCCTGGCCTCCTCGATGGTCGTCTACGGCGAGGGCCACTACGCGTGCGCCGCACACGGCCGGCTCAGGCCGGGCCCCCGCACCGTCCGCGACCTGGAGGAGGGCCGTTTCGACCCCGCGTGCCCGCACTGCGGCGAGCCGCTGACCTGCGCGGAGATAGACGAGGACGCCCGCCCCGACCCGCGCAACGCCTACGCCACGACCAAGCTCGCCCAGGAGCACCTGGCCGCCAACTGGGCCAGGGAGACGGGCGGCCGGGTGGCGGCGCTGCGCTACCACAACGTGTACGGCCCGCGCATGCCCCGCGACACCCCCTACGCGGGCGTGGCGGCGATCTTCCGTTCCGAGCTGGAGGCGGGCAGGTCGCCGAGGGTGTTCGAGGACGGCCGTCAGCTCCGCGACTTCGTCCACGTGCGCGACGTGGCCAGGGCGAACCTGGCCGCCGTGTCGGCGCCCGTCGCGCCCGGCGAGCTGCGGGCCTGGAACGTCGCCTCCGGCACGCCGCACACCGTGGGCGAGATGGCGGTCGCGCTGGCCGCCGAACGGGCTGGGCCTGATCCCCGGGTGACGGGGGAGTTCCGGCTGGGGGACGTCCGCCACATCGTCGCCTCGCCCGAACGGGCCGCGTCCGAGCTGGGCTTCCGCGCCGAGATCGGGTTCGAGGCGGGCATGAAGGAGTTCGCCCGGTCATGACGATCGACGTGATCCTGCCGTGCCTGAACGAGGAGGCCGCGCTCGGCTGGGTGCTGGGCCGCATGCCGGACGGCTACCGTCCCATCGTGGTGGACAACGGCTCCACGGACCGCTCCGCGCTGGTCGCCGTGGAGCACGGGGCGCTGGTGGTGCACGAGCCCAGGCGCGGCTTCGGCGCCGCCTGTCACGCCGGGTTGCTGGCCGCGTCGGCGGAGCTGGTCTGTTTCATGGACGCGGACGCCTCGCTCGACCCCGCCCAGTTGCCCCTGGTGGCTTCGGCGGTGCTCGGCGGGGGCGGCGACCTGGTGCTGGGGCGGCGCGTCCCGAAGGCCGCGGGCGCCTGGCCGCCGCATGCCCGGCTGGGCAACGCCGTCCTGGCCGGGATCCTGCGCCGCCGTACGGGGGCGCCGCTGCACGACCTCGGCCCCATGCGGGCGGCCAGGCGTTCCGCGCTGCTGGCGCTGGAGCTGACCGATCGCCGCTTCGGCTACCCCCTTGAGATGGTGCTGCGCGCCGCCGCGGCCGGGTGGCGGGTCGCGGAGGTGGACGTCGACTACCTGGCGCGGGCGGGACGTTCGAAGGTGACCGGCACCGTACGCGGGACGTTGCGGGCGATCGCCGACATGCGGCGCGTCATGGCCTCGTGAAGGCGCGCCAATTCATTCTTTATTGTGAACAATGAGAATTGTCCCATATAAAGAATCGCACCGGACGCGTTCGTTCCCTGGAAATTCTGCGGTATGTTCGGCCAGCCAAAAGAAATGGCGATGCCGCCGTCAGGAGATCACCTTGTTCGCAAAGGGCCGGGCGCTCGTAAGAATTGCGCTCATCGCCGTACTCATGACGGCGTTGAGCTCCACCCCGGCGCACGGCGCCGCTTCCTGCACGGTCGTGCGCGTCCCCGCCGGGGATCACACGGTCTCCGGGACGCTGTGCGCGCCCGCCTCCTACTCCGGCGGCGTGAAACGGGTGGACGTCCTGGTGCACGGCGCCACGTACAACTCCGCCTACTGGGACTGGCCGGTCAACCCCGGGGCGCACTCGTACGTGCGCAGGACCACGGCGGCGGGCAGGGCCACGCTCGCCTACGACCGGCCGGGAGCGGGGGAGAGCACCAGGCCGCCCAGCACCGCGCTCACGGTGCCCGCCGACGCCGACGTCCTGCACCAGGTCGTGGGGTGGCTGCGCGGCCGGGGCTTCGCCGAGGTGACGCTGATCGGGCACTCGCTCGGATCCCTGATCGCGATCAAGGAGACGGCCGACCACGGCGACGCCGACCGGCTCGTCGTGACCGGCCTGGTGCACCCGCCCGCCCTCGGCCTGGGCGCGCCGATCGCCTTCGCCACCCTCTACCCCGCGCCCCTGGACCCGCAGTTCGCGGGGCGGATCTCCGACCTCGGCCACCTGACCACCAGGCCGGGCACCCGAGGCGCCTCGTTCTACCACGCCCCGACCGCCGACCCCGAAGTGATCGCCTACGACGAGGCGCACAAGGACGTCGTGTCGAGCGTCGAACTCGCCGACGCCCTCTCCCGTCTCGCCCTGCCGCCGCTCGTCAACGACGCCAGGGGCGTGCGCCGCCCCGTCCTCGTCGTGCTGGGCGAGCAGGACGCGATCTTCTGCGGCCCGGTCGTCGACTGCTCCGACAGCGCCGCCGTCCGCGCCAGCGAGAGGCAGTACTTCGCGTCGGCGCCCGGCCTGGCCGCCGTCGTGATGCCGGAGACCGGCCACAACCTGCCACAGCACGAGTCGGGCGGGCTGTCGTTCGCCCGCATCGACCAGTGGATCAGAACGCACTGACCCGAGGCCCCTTCGCGACGAAACCGGTGAATGACGGTGACACCAGTGCGGCGGATCGGGCACCTGCCCGAGCAGTCGACCAGCATGGTCGGGCGCGGCCACGAGCTGGCCCAGGTCACAGCGCTGTGCGAGAGGTCACGGCTGGTGACGCTGACCGGGCCCGGCGGGGTCGGCAAGACCCGCCTGGCGTTGCGCGCCGCCGTCGAGCTGGCGGCGCGCTTCGCCGACGGGGCGCGGCTGGTGGAGCTGTCGCCGGGGGCTGAGGCCGCGCTGCCGCACACGATCGCCGAGGCGCTGCCGCTGGAGGACCGCAGCACCCGTCCGATGCTGGAGGTGCTGGCCGACCACCTGGCCCGCCGCGAGCTGCTGCTGATCCTGGACACCTGCGAGCACCTGATCGAGGCGTGCGCGCAGGCCGCCGAGACGCTGCTCGCCGCCGCGCCAGGGCTGCGCATCCTGGCCACCAGCCGCCGCCCGCTCGGCCTGCTCGCCGAACGGACCGTCACGGTCGAGCCGCTGCCGGTGCCCGACGCGACCGGCTCGGGGCCGCGGGACGCGATGCTGCTGCTCGCCGACCGCGCCGCCGCCGTGGTGCCGGGCTTCGCGGTGACGCCGTTCAACCGGCCCGATCTGGTACGGGTGTGCCGCAGGCTGGAGGGGCTGCCCCTGGCGATCGAGCTGGCGGCGGCCCGGCTGGGGGAGCTGTCCCCGAGGGAGCTGGCCGACCGGCTGGAGACCCGCTTGACCCTTCTCGACGAAGCCAAGGACGAAGGCGACGCCGCCGGGAGCACCCACGCCGCCGCCGGGAGCGCCGACGATGCCGCTGGGGGCGCGAGCGCAGTCGCTCAGGGCCTGGGTGGCGCCGCCGACCCGCCCCGCCACCAGGCGCTGCGCACCGCGATCGGCTGGAGCCACGAGCTGTGCACCCCCGAGCAGCGCCTGCTGTGGGCGCGCGCCTCCGTGTTCTCCGGGACGTTCGACGCCGGCACCGCCGCCCGCGTGTGCGCCGACGACCGCCTGCCGGAAGACCAGATCCCCGCCCTGCTGACCACCCTGTGCGAGGTCTCGGTCCTGGCCTGGCTGCCCACCGGAGGCGGCGAGCGCTACCGCATGCTGGACACCGTC
Organism: Nonomuraea sp. PA05; assembly: GCF_008086045.1. Lineage (GTDB taxonomy): Bacteria > Actinomycetota > Actinomycetes > Streptosporangiales > Streptosporangiaceae > Nonomuraea > Nonomuraea monospora. The sequence continues at coordinate 38,227 of NZ_VSEY01000033.1, forward strand.
CGCGAGTACGGCGCCTTCTGGCTGCACCACCTGGGCGAGGCCGGCGACCTGCGCCGACGCCACCGCGACCACTACCTGGCCCTGGCCCGCGAGGGCGAAGCGGCCTGGATCGGCCCCGACCAGTACACCTGGTACGACCGGATGACCGCCGAGCACGACAACCTCCGCGCCGCCCTGGAGTTCAGCCTCACCGAGCCCGACGGGCACACCGCCGTGGAGCTGGCCGGAACCCTGTGGTTCTTCTGGTACGGCACGGGAGCCGTCAGGGAAGGCCACGGCTACCTGGAACGAGCCCTGGCCCGCGCCCCCGAGCCGGGCCCCGCGCACGCCAGAGCGCTGTGGATCTACGCCGTCCTCACCGCGGCCCAGGGCGACGGCGCGGCCGGAGCGGCGTGGGCCGCCGAGTGCGTCACCGTGGCCGAGCGGTACGGCGACGTCCGCGCGCTGCGGGGGGCGCTCGTCGCGACGATCCTGTCCGCGCTGGTCCGCGGGGAGCACACCGCGGCGGCGGCCATCGCCACGGAGCACCTCGCAGGCCGGCTCGAGGACGAGCTCACCCTGGCCGCGCTCATCGCCTGGCTCGTGCTCAGCCACGCGCACATCCTCGCGGGCGAGGTGGAGCAGGCCGTCACCGTCCTGGAGGAGATGCGCGTCGCGTGCGAGCGGCACGGTGAGCGCTGGCAGCGTTCCTACGGCGACATCGTCCGCGCCAGGGCCGAGCTGGCGCGCGGCCGTCCGGCGGACGCGGTGACCTTCGCCCGCGCCGGCCTGGAGGTCAAGCACCGCATGCGCGACCCACTCGGGATCGGCGTCGCCGTCGACAGCTTCGCGCTCGCGATCGCCGCCGTCGGCCATCCGGAGCGCGCCGCGTACCTGTTCGGGCTGGCGCAGCAGCTCTGGGACACCGTCGGCCGGTCGCAGGCGGGCGTGCCCGAGTGGGTCGCCGCGCGCCGGGACTGCGAGGAACGGGTCCGCACCGGGCTCGGTGACCACGCCTACGACAGCGCCTACGGATCCGGCTACCACAGCGACCTGGACACGGCCATCGCCCACGCCCTCGCCCCACCGGACCGCTGACCCCCACGCCCCACCCACCGGCCGGCCGCCGCCCTCACGGAGCCGCCGCGCGCCGCGAGGCCGCCGCACCCCTCAGGAGCCGGTCAGCACCCCGCGCAACTTGATCCGCGAGTCCACGTCGAGCTTCGTGAACACCTTCCGCAGATGCCACTCGACCGTCCGCGGGCTGATGAACAACTCGGCCCCGATCTGCGAGTTCGTCTTCCCGTCAGCGGCGAGCTGAGCGATCTGAGCCTCCTGCGCCGTCAGCGCCTCCCGCACCTCGGCGGCACGCTGCCGCACCGGCTCCCCGGTGGCCATCAGCTCCCGCCGGGCACGCTCCGCGAAGGCCTTCGCCCCGAAACGGCTCAGCATCTCGTACGCGGTACGCAGGTGCTCACGAGCGTCGGCGCGCCGGTTCTCGCGGCGCAGCCATTCGCCGTACACGAGATGGGTGCGCGCGAGGTGCACGGCGACGCGGCTGCGCTGGAGGTGTTCGATGGCCTCGCGGTACAGCGGGCCGGCGGCCCGCCCCTCGCTGAGCAGCGCTCTCGACCTGGCCAGGACGCCGCGCGCCCAGCTCGTGCCGGCGGCGTCGGCGCGTTCCGCCAGGCGCCGCAGGGCGGCGGCGCCCGCGTCGCGGGCGTCGCAGCGGGCGGCGGCCTCGATCAGCTCGACGAGGGCGAACCCGTAGACCCCGAGGTCCTCGTGCTCGGCCGCGTGCTGCGCGTCGGCCAGGGCGTCCTCGTACTGGCCGAGCCCGTTGTGCAGGACGGCGTTCAGGTAGGCGCCCAGGCCGATGGCGCGTCCCTCGCCCCAGGAGGTCGCGTCGCGGACGTTGGCCCGCATCACCGACGCAGCCTGGTCGTTCTCGCCGCGCCAGGCGAGGAGCAGCAGCGAGGCGTAGGCCAGGGGCGAGTTGCGGGTCGCCTCCGTGATCGCGTCGGACTCCTCGACCAGCCCCGAGGCCACGTCGAACGCGCCGGCGTGCACGTGCACGCCGGCGCGGTAGGTGAGGGCCAGCGGCAGGTAGTTGAGCGCGCCGGACTGGCGGGCCGTGCGGACGGCGTGCGTGGTCAGCTCGTGCCACGTCTCGTCGTCCCACAGGTCGCCGGCGATCAGCCAGGTGAGCCAGAGCCAGCGCATGATGTCGTCCCCGTTGCCGCACGGGTCCCGCCGGAACGCCTGGAGGGCCTGCTTGAGCAGCGGCGCGCCCGCCACGTGGCCTTCGGCGAAGCGTTTGGCCAGGCCGTCGAGCAGCGCGTCCGCGAGGCTCGGGGGCTGCGTGGCGTGGGCGGCCTCGGCCGCGTCCGGGAGGTGGGGCGGTTGCCCCCCGCGCGGCGCGGCGAGGGCGGCCTCGGCGACTCGCGGCATGCTGTCGTGCCCGTTGAGCCGGCCGGCGAAGATCGCCGATCCGATGGCTTCGAGGTACGCCTCGCGCGCCTGCGCGCCGTCCACCCGTTCCAGCGCCTTGGCGGCGTCGAGCAGCAGCGGCAGGGCCTCGCCGCCGCGCCTGCGGGCGAAGACGATCTGGGCGCGGAGCCGGGCCAGCCGGGCCCGCCGCAGCTCGTCCAGCGGGCCCATCTCGGCGGCGGCGAGCAGCTCGCGCGCGGTGTCGGGGGCGCCCGCCTCGAAGGTGGCCTGCGCCGCGGCCAGCGCCCGCGCGCCGCGTCGGGCCGGGTCCGGGGTCAGCTCGGTGGCGCGCCGCAGGAACGCCGCCGCCGCGGCGATGCCGCCGCGTGCCTGAGCGCGGTCGGCGGAGCGCTCCAGCTCGCCGGCCACGGCCTCGTCGGGCTCGACGGCCGCGTGGGCGCGGTGCCAGGCACGGCGGTCGGGGTCGGACTCGGGGTCGGTCGCCTCGGCCAGCGCGCGGTGCACGTCCTGGCGTGCCTCCAAGCCCGCCGCCCGATACGCCGCCGACCGGACCAGCGGATGGCGGAACCGCGTCCGCGTGCCGAACTCGATCAGCCCGGCCGCCTCGGCCGCCGACGCGGCGGCGGGGCCGATGCCGAGCCGCTCGGCGACCCGCCGCAGCAGCGAGACGTCCCCCACCGGCTCGGCGGCGGCCACCAGCAGCAGCCGCTGGGTCTCGTCGGGCAGCGCCTCGATGCGCCCCAGGAAGTGCTGCTCGATCTGGCTGGCCAGCGGTCGCGCGTCGGGCCGCCCGAAGCCGCCCGCCAGGTCGGCCGCCGTGAGGCCGCGCGGCAGCTCCAGCAGGGCGAGGGGGTTGCCGCGGGTCTCGGCGACGATCCGGTCCCTGACCCGCTCGTCGAGCCGCCCGGGGACCACCGAGTCCAGCAGGGCGCGGGCGTCGTCGTCGCGCAGGCCCCGGATCAGGAGTTCCGGCAACCCGCGCAACTGGTCGTCGGCGGTGCCGTGAGCCGAGGAGCGCACCTCGGCGGTGCCCTGCGCCGTGGTGCGCACCGCGAACACCAGCGCCACCCGTTCGGCGAGCAGCCGCCGCGCGACGAAGGCGAGCGTCTGCGCGGAGACCTGGTCGAGCCACTGGGCGTCGTCCACGGCGCAGACGAGCGGCTGCTCCTCCGCGGCTTCCGCCAGCAGGCTGAGGACCGCCAGGCCGACCAGGAATCGGTCGGGCACGTTGCCCGCGCTGAGGCCGAACGCGATGGCCAGCGCGTCGCGCTGCGGGCCGGGAAGCCGGTCGAGGTGACCCATGATCGGCATGCAGAGCTGGTGCAGCCCGGCGAACGCCAGCTCCATCTCCGACTCGATGCCGACGGCCCGCAGGATCTGGCAGCCGGTCGCGTTCGCCACCAGGTGCTCCACCAGCGCGGACTTGCCGACCCCCGCCTCGCCGCGCAGCACCAGCACCTGGCTCTGACCCGCCTTGGCGCCGGCGAGCAGCCGATCCAGCGTTTCACACTCGCCGCGCCTGCCGCGCAAAGGGCCGTTGCTCGACATTCACCACCCCGCGCAGGTCACGTAAGCCAGACCCCACAGTTCCGGGTCGTCCTAATTATGCACTGGGGACCTGCGGCGCGGACAATTCGGTTATCAGGTCAGGAGTCGTCTTGTTGCTGGTCAGCGGCGTTGGCGGACCTCACCACTGCCTCGGCCCAGGGAAGAAGTGCCGCAGGGCGGCGTCGAGCTGGCCCGGCGTGGTGACGAGCTCGTCCAGGAGGCACAGGCCGATGGTGTCGGTGGCCTTGTCGCGCCAGGGCGAGCGCGCCGTCGTCCAGGACAGCCGCTGCCCGGCGAACGGGTCGGGCGCCGTGAAGTCGAACATCGGACGCAGAATCAGGGTGGCGCGCGGCTTGGGCCCGGTGCCCGGCACGATGCCGATGAACCCGATGCGCGGCCAGGCGAAGCGCACCCGGCGCAGGCCGCGCACCAGCTCGACGCCGTCCGCCGAGATCCGCAGGTAGCGGGGCCTGGCCAGCTCGAACAGGAACATGCCCAGCGCGTGCAGGGCGAGGAGCGCGGCGACGACGATCAGGGCGAGCAGCCCGTACGCGAGGACGCCCATCACGACCGACCCGCCGCTGGACAGCAACGAGTGGACAACGCCCTCGTCGTCCGAGGAGGTGAGCCAGAGCACGAGCCCGACGCAGATCGTCAGCGCCCAGATCAGACAGCCGCCCCGTCCCTTGCGCGCGACGGTGCCGGCCTTGATCCGGGCGACGAAGGCGCCGGCGGGTCGCGGCGGCCCGCCCGGGCCGGGCCGCGCCGGGCCGTTCTCCCAGTGCGGTTCGTGCGTGCTCATACGCCGCTCCACGAGGTAAGCGCCGGCGACAGTGCGGCGGGACCATGCCCCGCCAGTGTCGTGCATGCCCCGCCGGAAGCCGAGCGCCCGGATCGCGCCTGCGCTGTACGCCAACACATCATGCGCTCAGTGCTAACGACAGGGCGGTGGCGGCGTCGCAGGATGACCGATCGAGGAAGTGCGTTCCCGGCCGGGGGACAGGTGGGCGTGCCTGCGCAACCCAGCGGCTCGTCAACCAGCGCACCGGCGGCTCCGAGTACACCGGCGACCTCACCGCGACCGATCTCCTGACCGGGGACCGCCTGTGGTCCGTCACCGAGAAGCGATCGGTGCCGAACCAGGCCGCCGTCCCCGTCGTCGCCTCGCTCGGCGGGCGCCCGCTCGTCCTCACCGCCCAGAGCACCGAGATCGAGGGAGAGGGGACCGCGCCCGTGGCGATGGCCGTGGACCTCCTCGGACCGAGCGGCTGCAACTGGACGGGTACGCGGGCGGGCGGGTCTTCGGGCTGCCCACCGCCGACGTCGTGCCCGGCAACCTGCAGAGCTGGGACGTCAAGACCGCCCCCGGCCTGGTCACCCCCTACGGCGGGCTGGTGACGGCGGCGGACGGCAGAAGCCGGCTCCTGCACCGCGCGGCCGGGTAGCGGGCCGGAGGAGCGGATCGCCGCACCGCGCGACCCGGTAGCGTGCTCGCGCCGAGTGCTTCTGCGCGCCGATCTTCCTGGATAGGGTTGTGCCCCTTGGTGATCGAGGCCTGGCGGAGGTTGCGATGGATCTTTCCGGAGTGGGCGTGTGGAGTCACCACCTGCGTTTCGGTGACCCCGCGGAGGCCGCCGACGCGGCCGCGGAGCTGGACGAGCTGGGCTACAGCGCCCTGTGGATGCCGGACGCCGGCGGGCCGGTCTTCGACGCGGTGACCAACCTGCTGACGGCGACGAACCGGATCGTCGTGGCCACGGGCATCCTCAACCTCTGGATGCACGACCCCGCAGGCGTCGCCGCCTCCTACGCGTCCGTGACCGAGACGTACCCCGGCCGGTTCCTCATGGGCATCGGCGTGAGCCACGCGGTGGCGATCAACACCGAGCAGGAGCCGGCCCGCTACCGCAAGCCGGTGGCGGCGATGACGGCCTTCCTCGACGAGCTCGACCGCGCCGAGCGGCCCGTCCCGGCAGACGGGCGGGTGCTGGCCGCGCTCGGCCCCAAGATGCTCGACATGGCCGCCAAGCGGGCCCGCGGCGCCCACCCGTACCTCGTCACCACCGAGCACACCAGGCGCGCGCGGGAGGCGCTGGGCGACGGCCCGCTGCTGCTCCCGGAGCAGACGGTGATACTCAGCGCGAGCAGGGAGGAGGCGCGGGCCATCGGTGACGGCTGGCTGCGCGGCTACCTGTCGCTGCCCAACTACGCCAACAACCTGCTGCGGCTCGGCTACTCGGCCGACGAGCTGGCCTCGGTCAGCGACCGCCTGTTCGACGACGTGTTCGCCTGGGGCGACGAGGAGGCGATCCTGCGCCGCCTGGACGAGCACCGCGCGGCCGGCGCCGACCACGTGTGCGTCCAGGTGATCACCGCCGACTCCGGCGCCTTCCCGCGGCAGGAGTGGCGCACCCTCGCCGCGGCGCTGCGCTGACCTGCCGGGCCGGACCCCCACCCCAGGCGGCCAGACCCTCTACCGATGCGGCTCGTGAGACAAGATGCCCACCAGCACCAGGAGGAGTGACAACCCCGTCCATTAACCCTCTCGTCAGATGCGGTTCACACATTATTCCCAGCTTCGTGCTGTCAGATGTGTGCTGACGAAGGGAGGGACATGCTGAAAAGGTTCCGCAAGGCAGCCGTTTCCGCAGGCGGCAGCGGTGCGCAGCCGGTGTCCGGCACCGAGGTGAACGGCGAGCTGGGCCACCGGCTGCGCGCGCCGAGCAAGCTGCACGCCTTCAACCGCTACGAGATCAAGTACCTGGTGGACGCGGCGCAGGCGGCCGAACTGCGGGAGGAGATCGAGCAGCGCCTCGATCGCGACCGGCACAGCGGCGACACCGGCTACGGCATCTGGAGCGTCTACTACGACACCCGGCAGCTCCGCTTCTACTGGGAGAAGATCGAGGGGCTGAAGTTCCGCAGGAAGCTGCGGGTGCGCCACTACGGCGACCGGTTCGCCGTGGACGCCGCCACGCCGGTGTTCGTCGAGATCAAGCAGCGGGTCAACCGGGTGACGCAGAAACGCCGCGTCCGGCTGCCGTACGCCGACGCGCTCAAGCTGTGCGACGGGCGGCAACTGGTCGAGCGCGACCCTTCCGAGCAGGCCTTCCTGGAGGAGGTGCTCGACCTGGTGGTGCGCCTGGACCTGCGGGCCGTGGCGATGACCGGCTACCAGCGGCACGCCTACGTCGGCCGTGACGCCGACGTGGGCCTGCGGGTCACCTTCGATCACCGCGTCCGCGGCCGGGACCGCGACTTCCACCTCGGCGCCGACGCCACCAACCGGCTCATCGTGCCGGCCCGCAAGGCGATCGTCGAGGTCAAGGCCAACGACCGGGTGCCGTACTGGCTGACCGACCTGACCGCCAAACGCAACCTCCAGGTGGTGCGGGTCTCCAAGTACTGCCAGAGCGTCGAGGCGCACGGCCTGGCACCCCGCTCGATCTTCCACATCCCCGACCACGACCTCGACCTCGACCACGATCTCGGCCGTGACCGGCCGGGCATTCTCTCGGAGGCCTGACCCCCCATGGACTTCTCGTTCCAGGACCTGTCCGGCACGTTCAGCGTGGCGGACATCGCGATCGCGATGTCGCTGTCGTTCGTGCTCAGCGCGATGATCGGCTGGGTGTACCGGGCGACGCACCGCAACGTGTCCTACAGCCAGTCGTACGTGCAGACGCTGGTCATCCTGGGCATGCTGATCTCGCTCATCATGCTGGTCGTCGGCTCGAACATCGCCCGCGCCTTCGCCCTGGTCGGCGCCCTGTCGGTGGTGCGCTTCCGCAACGCCATCAAGGAGACCCGCGACGTCGGGTTCATCTTCCTGGTGATGGGCGTCGGGATGGCCGTCGGCACCCGCTTCTACCTGCTGGCCGTCGTCGCCGCGGTGGCCATCTCGCTGATCGTCATGCTGATGAGCCGGTTCAACTGGTTCGCGCTGAACGTGCGCCGCCAGGTGGTCAAGGTCCAGGTGCCCTCCGACGACGACTACACGCACGCCATCCAGGACGTGCTGGTGCGCCACACCGACGAGTTCGAGCTGGTCAGCATGGAGTCGATCAGGGCGGGCGCGCTGATGGAGCTGATGTACACCGTCAAGATCAAGAAGGGCAGCGAGCCCGCGGACGTCATCGCCGCCCTGCGTGAACGCAACCACGGCCAGTCGGTCACCGTCCTGACCGGATACGACCAGACCGACCTGTAGGCGGTCATGACCAGACTCAGACATCGCATCCCGGTCAAGCTCCGGCACAACTGGAAGCTGGTCGCGCTGTGCGTGGCGTTCCTGGCGGCCTGCTGGGGCGTGTTCGGCAGCGGGACCATCCGCCCGTACGTCACCACCTCGCAGACCACCGAGGCCGCCACCGTCGTCACCAACCTGACCGGCACCAAGGACCTGTTCGACGCCTCCGTGCCGCACCAGGTCACGCTCACCTTCCCCGACGCCGCCTACGAGGACATGCTCGCCGAGTACCTCAAGGAGGGCGAGAAGAAGTACGTCGAGGCCGACCTGACCATCGACGGCACCCGCATCCCCAGCGTGGGCGTCCGGCTCAAGGGCAACTCCACGCTGATGGGGCTGACCTGGAAGGGGCAGTCGGCGCAGCGCGGCATGGGCGGGGGTGGCGGGCGGCGTCCCGCGGGCGTCCCCGAGGGCTTCCAACCTCCGGACGGCTTCCAACCGCCTGGCAACGGCCGGCAACAACCAGCCGACCAGCCTCAGGCCGACCAGTCTCAAGCCGATCAACCCCAAGCCGATCAGCCCCAAGCGGGCCAGCCGCAGACGGGCCAGCCGCAGACCGGCCGGCAACCGGGCGGTGGCGGCGGTCGCGGGCCCGGAGGCTTCGGTGCTCAGCTCAAGGGCGAGGAACCGGAGAACCTCCCGTGGCTGATCAGCTTCGACGAGTTCGTGGAGGGTCGCCGCTACCAGGGCCACAGCCAGGTAGCCGTCCGCCCCGCCTCGACCGGCTCGACGGCCATGCTGAACGAGGCGCTGGGCATCGCCCTGGTGGGCGCGTCCGGCGAGCCGACCCAGCGCTCCACCTACAGCTCCTTCACCGTCAACGGCCGCTCCTCGACCCCGCGCCTCCTGGTGGAGTACCTGGACGAGGGCTACGCCGAGACCCTCGGCGACGGCGTCCTGTACAAGTCGCTGGCCTCGGGATCCTTCACCTACAAGGGCGAGGACCAGACCGAGTACACCACCGACTTCAAGCAGATCAACAAGGTGGGCGGCAAGGACATGCAGCCGGTCATCGAGCTGGTCAAGTGGGTGAACGAGGCTTCGGACGCCGAGTTCGCCAAGGGCCTGGCCGATCGCCTGGATGTGGAGTCGTTCGCCCGCTACCTGGTCCTGCAGAACATGATGGTCAACTTCGACGACATGGCCGGCCCCGGCAAGAACTACTACCTGTGGTACGACCTGGACACCAAGAAGTTCAAGGTCGTCACCTGGGACCTGAACCTCGCGTTCAACGGCAACGCCGAGAGCGGCGTGAACGACACGATCAGCATGGGCTTCGGCCGAGGCCGTCCACAACAGAACCAGCAGAACGAGCAGGCTCAAGCTCCGCCCGGCGGTGGTGGCGGCGGCGGGATGATGCGCATGGGCCACCCCTTGAAGGAGAAGTTCCTCGCGAACGCCACCTTCAAGAAGCTCTACGAGGAGCAGTACCGCGCCCTCTACACCAAGCTCCTGGGCAGCGGCACCGCCACCGGCCTCGTCAACGACCTTGTCGCGGCGTACAACCTGAACGAGAAGTCCGACCCCGCCAAGATCGAGGAAGAGGCGAAAACCCTGCGTACCTTCCTCCAGACGCGCACCCAGACCCTGCGCGCCGACAAGGCGATCACCGGCGCGTAGGACCGTGACCCGCCACCGGCCCGGCCCCCGCTCATCGAGCCCGCGGGGCCGGGCCAAGGCGCCTGCCCGTCAGCCGGCACGCTTGAGCGAGATCCCCGCCGCCGCAATCGCGGCCGCCGCGGCGACGCACGCGGCGGTGAGAAAGGCCGCCGTATGACCGGCCTCCGTGGGCAGCCCTCCGGCGGGAGCGGAGCCGGTGATGACGGCCGCGGCGAGCTGGGCCCCGACCGCCCCGCCGATCGTGCGCAGGATGGTGTTCAGGCCGGTGGCGGCCCCCGTCTGATGGTGTTCCACAACCCCCACGACCAGAGCCCCCAGGGACGCGAACGCCAGACCGTAGGCCAACCCCAGCATGGCCCCGCCGACGTAGAAGGCCCACCGCTCCCCGTGCACGAAGGCGAGCCCGGCGAGCGCCACCCCGGCGAGCACCGCGCCGATCTGGAACACGGTACGGCTGCTGGTCAGCCGGGCGATCCGGGTGCCGAGCGGAGCCGCGACGACCATGAACAGCGCGACGGGCACCATCAGCAGCCCGGTCTGGCTGGGGCTGTCGCCGAACCCGTACCCGGTGCTCGTGGGCGCCTGGGTGAACTGCGGGATGAGCGTGATCGCGGCGAACATGCCGATGCCGATCACCAGCGTGGCGAGGTGCGCGGGAAGCAGTTGCGGCGCGTACACCAGGCGCAGGTCGATGAGCGGCGCGGCGGCGCGGCGTTCGGCGGCGACGAACAGCGCGGCGAGCACCACGGCGGCGGCGAACAGCGTCCACACGGCAGCGGACCCCCATCCCCAGGCGCTGCCCTGGCTGATGGCCAGCAGCAGGCACACCAGGGTGCCGGACAGCAGCAGCGCGCCGAGCAGGTCGAGCCGCGCCCCCTGGTGCGGTTCGTGGCCGGGCAGGAAGGCGGTGCAGAACAGGGCGGCGGTGGCGATGACGGCGGTGGTCCAGAACAGCCAGGAGGTGCCGAGCGCTCCGGTGATCGGCCCGGCGACGACCATGCCGAGCGCGCCGCCGACGCCGAACATCGCGCTCAGCGCGGCGACGACGCCGGGCAGCCGGCCCGGCGGAACGGACCTGCGGGCCAGGCCGAACGCGACGGGGAAGACGCCCCCCGACAGGCCCTGGAGCACACGGGCGATCAGCAGCCCAGGGTAGGAGCCGGCCAGGTCGCTCACGCCCGCGACGACGCTGCCGATGGTCAGCGCGACGAGGCCCGCGATCATGACGGTGCGGTGGCCGAAGAGGTCGCCGACCCGTCCGGCGATGGGGGTGGCGATGCCCGAGGACAGCATGAACGCCGTCAGCAGCCAGGCCGCCGAGCCGGCGGGGACGCCGAGTTGACGTCCGAAGACGGGCAGCGCCGTGACCACGATCGTCTGCGCGATCGCGACGCCGAGCGAGGCGAGGAGCAGCGCGGTGACGATGATCGAGGTGCGGGCTTCTCCTGCGGCAGGGTTCGCGGTGGCCTCGGACAACCTTCTGCTCATCACGACGTCCCTTCCTCGGCCGTACTCAGGTAAGGGGAACCTAACACACTTAGAGACCAATGGTCACTAATGCTGGAATGAGCATGACAAGGCGAGGTGATGCGAACGATGCCGCAGGCCGGCAGAAAGCAGGGCAGGCCGCCACGGCTGAGCCGCGACCTGATCGTGGCCACGGCGCTGACCACGGACCTGGGCTCGCTCACCATGCGCGAGCTCGCCGACCGGCTCGGGGTGTCCCACTCGGCGCTGTATCGCTGGGTCCGCAACCGCGAGGACCTGTTCCACATGATCAGCGACGTCGTGGTCGACCGCATCCTGCCCACGACCGACCCCGCCCCTGACACCTGGCAGGCGTGGCTGGCCGAGCTGGCCTGGTCGATGCACGACGAGTTCCTCGCCGTCCCCGGCTACGCCGTGCACGTCGCCCTGCCCCACACGCACAACCCGCACTCCTTCGCGCGGCTGCGCGACCGCGTCATCGCGGCCTTCCGTGCGGCCGGGGCGAGCCCGGAGATGGCCGAGCAGAGCTGGTACGTCTTCGGGCTCGGCGTCGTCCAGTGGCTCGGCGCCCGCCAGGCCGGCGTGGAGGCCGGTGCCACCCCTGCCCGCTTCGACCTCTTCCTCGACGTCCTGCTGCGCGGGCTTCCCGTGCGCCTGCCGGTCGCGCATCCCCGCCCGCAGGATCGAGAAGGGTAGGCGCGGGCGGCGGTGGTGTCCTCATGGCACTACTGAGCGGCAGGCGGGCGGCGGCGGGTCGGCCCTGTCCTGCTCACGCCGGGTACGCGTGCGTCTCGGTCGCCTTGACCGACACCCACACCTGCCGGCCGGGAGCCAGATCGAGGTCGGCGACGGCGGCCGGCGTGATGTCGGCGAAGGCGGTGACGGGCCCGTCGAGGTGCACGCGCACGTTGTCGCCGTGCCGTTCGACGCCCTCGACGCGAGCCTGCCACAGGTTGCGCGGGCTGCCGTCCGGGCGGGTGCGGTAGAGGGCGACGGCGGCGGGCGGGAAGGCCACGAACGCGGCCCCGTCCAGCGACTCGGTGGTGTGCAGCAGCAGCTCACCCACCTTGACCCGGGTGCCGTCGGCCACCCCCCGGTACAGGTTGAGGCCGACCAGGCGGGCGACGTAGTCGGTGCGCGGGCGGCGGGCGATCTCGGCGGGCGGGCCCTGCTGGACGAGGGCGCCGTCCTCGATGACGATCAGCCGGTCGGCCAGCACCATGGCGTCGAGCGGGTCGTGGGTGACCAGGACGGTGGCGCCGCCGAAGGCGGTCAGGTGACGGCGGAGCTGGGAGCGGATCTGCAACCGGGTGTGCGCGTCCAGGGCGGCCAGCGGCTCGTCCAGCAGCAGCAGCTCCGGCTGGACGGCCAGGGCGCGGGCGAGCGCGACCCGCTGGGCCTGGCCGCCGGACAGTTGCCGGGGCCGGGCGGCGGCGCGGTCGGCCAGGCCGACCCGGTCGAGCAGCTCGGCGGCCAGGCTGCGCGACTCGGCCTTGGACATCCCCTGGCAGCGCGGCCCGAAGGCGACGTTGTCCAGCACGCTCAGGTGCGGGAAGAGCAGGTAGTCCTGGAAGACCATGCCGATCGGGCGGCTCTCGGCGGGCATGGTGTGCAGCGGCCTGCCGGACAGGGTGATGTGCCCGCCGGACAGCCCGGTCAGCCCGGCCAGGGCGCGCAGCGCGGTGGTCTTGCCCGCGCCGTTCGGGCCGAGCAGCGCCACCACCTCGCCGGGCTGGACGTCGAGGGCGAGGTCGAGGGTGAAGGCGGGCCGGGTGACCACCAGCCGGGCGTCCAGGGTCATGGGGCGCTCACCCACCGGTCACGCAGGCTGGCCAGGATGATCACCGAGACGGCGAGCAGCACCAGGCTGAGCACGATGGCCGCCTCGGGCTCGGTCTCCAGCGCCAGGTAGACGGCCAGCGGCATGGTGCGGGTGGTGCCGGGGAAGTTGCCGGCGAAGGTGATCGTGGCGCCGAACTCGCCTAGCGCCCGCGCCCAGCACAGCACCGCCCCGGCCACCACGCCGGGCATCACCAGGGGCAGCGTCACCCGCCGGAACACCGTCCAGCGGGAGGCGCCCAGCGTGGCGGCGGCCTCCTCGAAACGCTGGTCGGCGCCGCGCAGCGCGCCCTCCACGCTGATCACGAGGAACGGCATCGCGACGAACGCCTCGGCCACCACCACTCCCGCCGTGGTGAACGGCAGCGTGATCCCGAACGAGGACTCCAGCCACTGCCCGACCAGCCCGCGCCGCCCCAGCACGAGCAGCAGTGCGACGCCGCCGACCACCGGCGGCAGCACCAGCGGCACGGTGACCAGCGCGCGGACCACCCGCCGCCCGGGGAAGGAGACCCTGGCCAGCAGCCAGGCCAGCGGCACTCCGAGCAACAGGCACAGCGCGGTGGCGATGGTCGCGGTCACCAGCGACAGGCGCAGCGCCTCCAGCACGTGCGGCTCGGCCAGCCGTTCCAGCAGCGTCGGCCACGGCGCCCGGATCAGCAGCCCGGCCAGCGGCAGCACCAGGAACGCCAGCCCGGCCAGCGCGGGCACGACGAGGATCCACGGCGTCCGCCCGGCGGGCTCGCGTCCTCCACGCGCGCCCGCCGGGCGGCTGTCATGATGCCGCGACTCAGATGCCTCCATGCGAGATCAGGGAGCCTCGAAGCCGGCCTTGGTCAGCACGTCCTTGCCCTGCTGCGACAGCACCAGATCCACGAACTGCCGGGCCGTGTCACCGGCCGGGGCGTCGGCCAGGGTGGCGATCGGGTAGTCGTTGATCGCCTGGCCGGCCTCGGGGAACTCGATGCCCCGCACCTTGCCGCCGGAGGCGATGACGTCGGTCTTGTAGACCAGCGCCGCGTCCACCTCACCCAGCTCGACCTTGGTCAGCGTGGCCTTGACGTCCTGCTCCAGGGTGACGGGCTTGACCTGCAGCCCGGCCGCGTCCAGCGCCTTGACGGCCGCCGCGCCGCACGGCACCTGCTCGGCGCAGAGCGCCACCTTCACCTCGGGGTCGGTGAGGTCCTTCAGCTCGTCCACCTTGGCCGGGTTGTCGGCGGGCACGGCGATCTGCAGCCTGTTCCTGACGAACGTGGCCGGCGAGGCCGCGAGCGACGCGTCCGTGACGGTCTTCATGGTGGCCGGGCTGGCGGCGGCGAACACGTCGGCCGGGGCGCCCTGGGTGATCTGCTGGGCCAGGGTGGCGCTGGAGCCGAAGTTGAACTTCACCGTGGTGCCCGGATGGGCCGCCTCAAAGGCCTCGCCGAGCTCGGTGAAGGTCCCGGTCAGGGACGCCGCGGCGAACACCGTCAGCTCCTTCGCCGCGGCGGACGCGGACCCGGAGGCCGTGGACGTGGCCGACTCTCCGGAGCCGCAGCCGGACAGGCCCGCGAGCGCCAGCGCGACAGGCAGGGCGATCGCCCATCGGGACATCCGACTGAACACCAAGGGGGCTCCTCACAGGTGGACGACGTGCGCCGTCACCGCGTCGCGGAGCATCTCGGTGACCATCTCCGTGAAGCGAAACGTCGTCACAAGCCTCCATCATACCGCCCGCACTTTCGAGGATGAATACCTAGATTCTTCCGCAGTAGCGGCACGATATGCCGCTCTGGCATGGCATCCACGAGGTTCAATCGCACCTCCGCGCGCCCGCCTGACCGGCCCCCTGGCCCGGTGATCCTCGGTCACTTCCGGGTGGAGTAGGAATGGGCGCCGGCGCCGGCCAGCGCGCCGCCCTCGACGATCAGGTACTCCTCCCGGATCGGGGTGCCGTCCAGCCACGCCTCCAGGATTCCGCGGGTGCCAGCGGCGTAGCGGGCCTGGGCGGACTGGGAGGATCCGGAGATGTGCGCGGTCATGCCGTGGTGCGGCATCGTCCGCCGGGGGTGTTGCCGCTCCATCCCGGGCGGGCTCTCAGGCCACGGCCTGTGCAGGCGCGGCGATCTCCAGCAGGCGCGGGGCGAGGGCCGCCGCCTGGGCGCGGATCTCCGGGACGGCGGTCGTCTCGTACAGGCTTCCCCGCAGCAGCGGGCCCACGGCGAAGAGGCGTTCACACGGCCCCCGCAGCGCGCCGTCCGGATCGGCGTCGAGGCCGAGTCCCAGCGGGTCGGGACGGGCGGCGCCGGAGGCGATGAGGGCGGCGAGGAAGGGGTCGGACGTGACGTCGCCGCCCGGCCCGGTGGCGTTGACCAGCCAGCCGACGTCGAGACCGGTCGCGGCGCCGCCCGAGCCGGGGTGAACGCGCGGGCCGTTCGCGGCTGGCTCGGCGTCGTCCAGGCGGGCGTGGACGCGCAGGCCGTTCGCGGCAGGTTTGGCGTCGTCCAGGTGGGAGCGGGCACGCTGGCCGTTCGCGGCTGGCTCGGCGTCGTCCAGGCGGGCGTGGACGCGCAGGCCGTTCGCGGCGGGCTCGGCCGAGATCAGGCTGCCGCGCAGCAGCCGCAGCCGCCCGGCCGCGCGCAGGTCCTCGATGGCGGACGCGGAGGAGGGCGGGATGCGGTGCCGGTGGATCTCCCAGTAGCGCGCCACCCTGCGCAGGAACACCCGCCGCTCGTCCGCGCCGAGCCGCTGCCACAGCTCCTGGACGTGCGGTCGCAGCCCCTCCATCACCCCTTGCCAGTCGCCGCTCGCCCGCACGGCCCGGCGGGTGGCGGTCAGCAGGTCCGCGACCCGCAGTGGGCCGTCGGGGATGGCGACGGGGACGGGCAGGGCAGGACGCGGCAGGTGCGGGCGGGGGAGCAGGGCGTGCCTGGACAGCGCGTGCACCACCGTGTCAGGGTGCGCCCTGGTCACGGTGAGCGCCACGTCCACCATCGTCAGGCCGGTGCCCAGGACCAGCACGGGCGCGCCGTCATCGATGCCGGCCAGCGCGCCGGGCGCCCACGGGTCGGCGATGTGGCGGGGGTGCGCGGGCACGCCCGGCAGCGCGGCGGGGCTGCGGTTGCCGAGGGCAAGGACGACCGCGTCGCCGCCGATCCGCCTGCCGTCGGACAGCCGTACCGTGTGGTCGGCGTCCAGGGCGACGGCGGTGCCGGTGACGCGGTGGAGCTGGCGCGCGGGCGGGTCCTCGGCGGCGGCCAGCACCTCGCGCAGGTAGCGGCCGTAGACGGCGCGCGGCAGGTAGTCGTAGGCGTGCACGCCTTCGGTGCGCGCCCAGGCCCGCAGGTGGCCGGGGTCGTCGTCGAGCGCGCTCATCCGCTCGACGCGGGTGTTGAGCAGGTGGTGCGGGTCGGTGGTGGAGTAGGCCTGGCCGAGCGCGTGCCGGCCGCCTTGGTCGAGCAGGGTGACCGCCACGGGAGTTCCGGTGGCGCGGGCGAGCCGCAGCAGGTGGATCGCGGTCAGGGTGCCGCTCGCGCCGCCTCCGACGATGGTGATCGATGGTAGGACCATATACCCACTATACCTGTAGGATATAAAGGATAAGCTGGACCTATGACGCGGACGGTTAAAGAGGCGCGCCGAACGTGTGCGTGCCCGCCGCCACCTCCCGCTCCGCCAAGTTCGGCAGGGCCACCAGGGCGGTCGTGTCCAGCGGCACGGTGGCCGTGACGGTGAGGGTCTCGCCGTCACGGCTCCAGGAGACAGCGGCGGGCTCGTACGGCGTGTCGTGGCGGGCGCGGGCGTGGGTGAGACCGCCGCCGGGACGCGGGCGTACCAGCGGGCGGCGGTGGCCGGGGGCGGCCGGGGGCGGCCGGGGCGAGCCCGGCGACGGTGCGGTGGCCGTCGGCCTCGACGAGCTCGACCAGGCGGCGGCCGGCCCGTTCGCGCTGCTCGACGAGGCCGAAGGACCCAGTCGCGGGTAGCGAGCAGCGCCGCCGTCTCGGCCAGGATCGTGGCGCTGCGGGCGTGGTAGGCGGTGGCGACGAGCGCGGGGCCGGTGCGGGCCTTGCCGGGCTGGTTAGGGGGCGCGGCGGGGTCGAGCCAGTCGCCGTACTGGAAACGCGGCGGCGGCGCCCGCCCAGGTGGGTCGGCATGCTCGGCGGCGTAACGCGGCGGCCACGGCACGAGCACCGACTCGGCGGACTCGACACGGCCAGTGGTGCCCCCGTCGCTCGGCTCGATCTCGTACCCTGCCTGCCGTCAGCCGGAAATGTCGGTCACGACCGTCCAGGACAGGCGCGGTGCGGGCTCGCCGATGCCGGACGCCTCCCGATGGTGCTCGAAGGTGACGGGCGTGACGTGTACGCCGGTCATGCCAGCCGCTCGAATCGCGGGACACGGGCCGGCCCGCACGCCACCGTGACCCGCGCGGGCCCCTCGACCAGCACCCCGTCATCCCCTCGCCACCGCCCCGGCGGCAGGACGACGACCCGCTCGGCGGCCCCCCGCACCGTCACGGGTGCCACGACCAGATCGGGCCCGAGGAAGAACTGGTCGGTGACGTCGTCCATCCCCTCGGCGTCGACTCCCGCACCGCCGGCGCCGCACGCACCGCGGCCAGATGCGCCTCGTCCAGGACCCGCGAAGGCGGGACGGAGAACTGCATCGCCGGCCTGCTGATGTGCCTGATCCGCGTGCCGCTGACCTGGCTGACGGGCCGATGGACCGCCCGCTGACATGCGGGAGACCCTGACCTGTTCAGCGCTGGGACCGCGCCGGATCGAGGCTCAGGCCCGCGGCATCGCCACCCCCTTACTCCGGCCGGAGGGCAGCACGGCCGCCACCACCGCCAGAACACCGCACAGCCCGATCACTCCCGCGACCGGTCGCCAGGGCACGTCGATCGCCACGGGCCCCGACAGTTGCGCCAAGGCGGCGTACAGTCCGAGCAGCCCGACCCCGGTCGCGACGGCGGCCAGGACCACGCCCACCGCCACCACCAGCAGAGCCTCGGCCATGACGTACCTCAGCACCTGAGCCTTGGCCGCGCCGAGCAGTCGCAGGGCGGCGTGTTCGCCCGCCCGGTCAGGGGCCGCCATCAGCAGCGTGTTGACCAGGGCGATCACGGTGTGGCTCAGCATGATGCCGAGCACCGCCAGCAGGCCGAGACGGCTGGCGGAGGCGCGCCGGCCGGTGGCGGTGGCGGCGGCCCAGGCGGCCTTGGTGACGGCGCGGGCGTGGTGTCCGTCGGCGGCCCGTTCCAGCGCCTGCCGGACCTCGGTGGGGGAGGCGCCGGGGCGCAGTCTCACGTACGCGGCCGTCGGCGGGGCGGACAGGGCGTGCGCCGTGGCGACGTAGGAGTCCGCGGCCGATCGGGCGCCGAGCAGCGCGACGACCGTCAGGGTGGCCGGGCTGCCGTCGGCCCGCCACAACGTCACGCGCTGCCCCAGGGACAGCTCCCAGGTGGGTGAGACGGCGATCGTGTCGTCCCGCAGGCCGGCGAGCGATCCGGCGGTGACGGGCACGGACAGGGCGGTGGTCAGCGCGGCCGGGTCGACGGCCTCGGCGGGCCGCTCGATGAGTTGCGAGCCCTCGCCCTCAAGGGTGTAGAGGCTGGTCGAGGTGACGGTGGTGACGTCGGCGCCGGGGACGGCACGCAGGCGTTCGACGAGTTGCCGGTCGAGCCCGGCCGCCCCCGTGGGCAGCACCAGGTAGTCGGCGCGGACGGGCGCGGTCCGCATCGCCGACTTCGTGGCGTCGGTCATCGCCATGGCCCCCAGCAGGGTCGCCGCAAGCGCCACGGTGACCAGGACCGGCGCGGCGACGGCGGCGGTACGCCGCGCCGAGGCGCCCGCCCAGCCCGCGACCACGAGCGCGCCCGCACCGCGCAGGCGGCCGAGCGGGGCGGCCAGCAGCGCCGTCACCGGGCGGACGAAGACCGGGGCGAGCAGCCCGGCGGCGGCGATGAGCAGCATGACGATGGGCATGAACGTCTTGTTGTTGGTCGCGCCGTCCGGGTCGCCGACGGCGTTGACGGTCATGCTGACGACCGCGATGGCCAGCAGGCCGCCCCCGGCGATCCAGCGTCCGGCCGTCATGGCCTTCGGTTCGATCGCCGCCGCGCGCAGTGCCTCCGCCGGCCGCACCCTGGCGGCGCGCCAGGCGGCGACGGCCACGCCGAGCACGGCGACCAGTACGCCGGTGGCGAAGGCCACGTAGGACGGCACGGACGAGGTGGAGAGGGTGGGCCAGGCGGGCGCCATGCCGAGCGAGGCCAGCCAATCCATGATCGGCTGGGCGCCCAGCGTGCCGAGCAGCGCGCCGAGCGCGGAGGCGGCGACGGCGATCAGCAGCGCCTCGCCGTAAACCATGCGTCTGACCTGGCCGGTCGTCGCGCCGATGGTGCGCAGGAGGGCGAACTCGCGCTGCCGCTGGCCGACCGCGAAGGCGAACGTGGACGACACCACGAATATGGCGATAAATCCGGCGAAACCGGCGGCGATGCCGACGATCGTGTTGGTGTTGTTACGTGCCTGGTCGTCCGTTTCGCGGGTGGGGTCGAGCAGCGCCCGGTCTTGGCCGGTCAGCACCAAGACCTGGCTGGAAACGGCCGGCGTCCCCGGCTGAGCCGATCCGGCCGAACGGGCCGGCCTGATCAGGATCGCCGGACGGCACGCGGCGTTCGCCCATCCCTCATGCGCGCCGCGGCCTTCCAGCTCAGCACGTACGATCTGCGCCTGGAAGCGCACGCGGTCCTGGCCGGTCTGCTGGCCGGCGACCCGGACCGGCGGGCCTGGCACCTGGCCTCAGCCGCGACCGGCCCGGACGAGACCGCCGCGCGAGCGCTGGAGGAGACGGCCCACCGGGCCAGGGAGCGTTGCGCGAACGTCAGCGCCTGCGCCGCGTTCGAGCGGGCGGCCGAGCTGAGCGAGGATCCCGAGCTGAAGGGAAGGCGGCTGCTCGCCGCCGCGGTGGATGCCACCGAGGAGGGCCAGCTGCACCGGGCCCAGCGACTCCTCGACGCCGCCACCGGCCTCGTCCCTGACGCGTCGGCCCGCGCCATGCTCCCCGCCCTGCTCCCCACGCTGCTCCCCACGCTGCGCGCCAGGATCGCCTTCGGCCAGGGCGCGCCGCGCCTGGCACACGACCTGCTGCTCGACGGCGCCGCCGACGTGGCCGCCGCCGACCGTGCCGCCGCGGGGCTGATGCTGGTCGAGGCGGCGCGCAACGCGCAACGTCTCGGCGACGCCGACGGCATCGTGGCGGCGGCCACCCGGCTGCGCGAGCTGGACCTGCGCCCGCAGGACGACCTGGACCTCGCCAGACAGGCCGCCCTGAGCACGGCGCTGCTGCTGACCGACGGCCCCGCCGCCGCGCTGCCGGTCATGCGGGAGCTGGTGGCGGGCGGCAGCCGGATCATCCCCGACATGCACTCACGCCGCATCAACGCCGCCTACTTCGCGCTCCAGACCGGCGACTTCAGCACCGCGTGGGAGATCGCCCGCGCCGCCGCCGGCGAATGCCGCACCGCGGGCGAGATCAGCAAGCTCGCCGTGCTGCACATCACCCTGGCCACCAGCGAGATCTTCCTCGGCAGGTTCACGGACGCCACCGCCACCGCGAGCGAGGGGCTGCGGCTGACCGCCGGGACGGGACGTCCGAACCGGGCCGGCTGCATGCAGGGCATGCTCGCCTGGATCGCCGCCGCCCGGGGCGACACGGACCGATGCGCCGAGCTGGCCGCCGCCTCGCTGGAGCGCTACGACGCCAACGGCATCGTCAACGGCCTGGCCTGGACGCGGTGGGCCCAGGCCCTGCTCGACCTGGGGCAGGGCCGGCTCGCCGAGGCCCTGGACCGGCTCGACGCCGCCATGGCCGGGCCCGTGCGCAACCAGTTCCAGGCCGTGCACTTCGCCCCCGACCAGATCGAAGCCGCGTCCCGCCTCGGCCTGCCCGCCGACGAGCCGCTGCGCCGCTACGAGGCCTGGGCGCAGGCCTCCGGCCTGGCGTGGGCACAAGCCGTCCTGCACCGGTGCCGCGCCCAGCTCGAACCCGACAGTGAACGGGCGGACGAGCTCTTCCGCGCCGCCGTACGCCTGCACGCGGTCGGCGGCCGGCCCTGGGAGTCGGCGCGCACCGCGCTGGTCTACGGCGAACGGCTGCGCAGGGAGCGGAGCAAGCAGGCCGCCCGCGTCCAGCTCCGCGCCGCGCTCGAAACCTTCGAGCGCCTCGACGCCCGCCCGTGGGCCGAACGCGCCCGCGGCGAACTGCGCGCCGCCGGCGACACCAGCCTCGCCTCCTCCGACACCGGCTCCTTGCCTGCGCTGTCGCCGCAGGAGCTGCAGATCGTGCGGCTGGCCGCGGCGGGGCGGACGAACAAGGAGATCGGGGCGCAGCTCTTCCTCAGCCCCAAGACCGTCAGCTACCACCTCTACCGGGCCTTTCCCAAGCTCAACGTGACGAGCAGGGCTCAGCTCGCCGGGCTCGACCTGGTCTGATCGGGCGGACCGCGGAACGAGTGCCGTCTGCGCGGGGTGCGAACTCAACCCGGCCAAGGAGGGCGTGGCCGCCGCTGCGCCGTTCCCAGGCCGCCGGCTTCGCCGCCACCGGCCCTCGGCACCCCCGCATAATCGTGACCGGCTCTGCGAATGGAGCCCGCCAGCCATCCGGCGATGAATCCGATGATGACGCCGGAAGCCATCTTCGCCACCTCGGTTTCTCCTCGGCCAGGCCTGCCAGGGGATGGAGAGGGAAGGTCCGGAGTGGATTGGTAGGCCTTCTGCAGGATCTCGTTGAAACGGCGCATCTTCCGGCTCTTCGCCGCCTGTAGACGGTGCGTGCGAGCTTCGATCCAGAATTGCCTTCCGGGAATGGTGGTGAACAGTTCTGTGCTGGCGAGCGCGTACAGATGGTGATCAGGTAAGTCGCCGATCTCGTAGCGCATCTCCCAGAACGAGACCAGCAGGTTGAGGTAGAGGTGCTGTCGCAGCTCGTCCTGTGGGCGCGTGCGGTCCAAAGCCCCCCAGCAAGCCAGATATGTCGGATCTTCCATGGCCATTTCCATGAGTTGCGCATGATAGCCCCTTGCGGCTTCCTGGCGGGTGGCGCGAGCCTCTCTGCTCTGCAGGATGAGCGAGGTTGTGACACCTATAAGCGCAAATGCGGAAAGTATGGCGGAAGTCGCTCCGTAAGTTTGTCCAATCTGGCTTAGTTTGTTCCAGTCTGCGTCTCGGGCGAGGTCGAGTCGAATGAGCAGGACGGGAGACAGGAGAGTCAACGCGCTCCCGCCGGCCGTCACTGCCACCAGGGTGATCAGCAGAAACGTGCGTGAGAGCCGGCGGCCTTGTGCCGGTCGTCTTGGACGTTGCACGCTCACACAGTGTCACATCGGGCGGTCTTAGCCTAGTTGTGATTACGGTGGGGTCTGGTTTACCTCTTGGGGAAGATGGGGAGAAGCCCTGAGAGATCGTTGGGCGAGTAAGGTCGCAGTCGTGACCTGGGCTCAACATCGGGTTGGCTCATCACATAGCAGCCTGATGGCCCTGTGCGACAACTCCGCTTCGGTGATCCGACGCGAACGCGTCCGCCCTGCTCGGTATCTGAGTGCAGGGTCGTTGACGAGAAGATGCGGCAGATGGCAACAAGGCTCCCGATTCCGATATTCAGGGTCGAAATCGCTCGTGTGCGCTTAACCGGCTCTCGTTCGGCATCAAGCCTCTGAGAAATCTGGACGAAGAAATGACAGTAAGTGAAGTGGGCTGGCGGCGTAGCGCCACATGCACCTCCAACTCAACTTGCGTGGAGGTTCGTCCGCGCAACGGGAGAATCGTGATGCGCTCGACTCTCTCCGCATATCGCGAGCTCGAGTTTTCTCCCGACGATTGGGAAATATTCATCGCAGACATCAAGAGCGGGAAATATGCCGATCTGATCTGATGTGACTCCGGGGCCGGTCCGCCGCTGGCGGGCCGACCCCGCCCATGGACGTTCGACCGCCGAGCAGATCGTCCGCACACCAGCGGCTGGCGCAAGACCGCGGAAGGCGGGCAGGCGAAAGGCTGTGCGGTTAGGGTTTGGGCGTGGACATCACGATCGCAGAGGAACTGCTCCTTCTCTCCCACGACGAGGAGACCGGCAGGCCGAACATCAGTGAGGTCGCGGTGGACGTGACCCTGACAGCCGCCGTACTCGCCGAGCTCACGCTCGCCGGCCGCTTCCGCCACGCCGAGGGCCGCCTGGAGGTCCTCGACCCGACGCCCACCGGTGACGACGAGTTCGACAAGGTGCTGCGTGACATCGCGGCGTCCGAACCGCGCGAGGTCAGGTGGTGGCTCGACCGGCTGACCAACCCGACGCGACGCTGGAACCTGCTGAAGCGGCTGGCCGAGCGCGGGGTGCTCAGCGAGGAGCACGGCAAGGTGCTCGGACTGTTCCGTACTACGAAATATCCGGAACGTGATCCGGGGGTGGAGCGGGAGATCCGTCGCCGGGTGCGCGACGTCCTCGACGGGGCGGCGCCCGATGAGCGGATGGGCGTGCTGGTCGCGTTTTTGGGTGCGTGCGGGCTGGGCGAGAAGTTGTTCCCCGGCGCCCGGCGTGAGCGGATCGCGGAGATCACCGAGGGGCAGTGGACCGGCCCGGCGGTCAGCGAGGCCATCGTCCAGGTCATGCACGCCATCCGTACGGCGGTGCAGGTCAGCACCACCATGGCGATGGGCAACATCATCGCGGCGAGCGACGGTTAGCAGGTCAGGACGTCGGCGTACAGCTCCAGTTGGTGGCGCATGATCCGGCGGTTCAGCGTGCCGATGCGGTCCGCGTGCTCCTGCGTGACGCAGGAGATCAGGTGCACCAGCGCGACGTGATCCTCGCGCGGGACGATCGCCAGGTCCGGCCAGAGCTCACGGCCGCCGATCGGCGCGGCGGCCACCGCCTCGCGCAGCGCCCGGTCGACCTCCCGCGCGTCCGCCCGCCAGCCTCGCGGGATGACCAGCAGGCCGCTCTCCATGAGGGCGGCGTACCAGGCCCGCAGGTCGGTTTCCAGTGCCGTGCGCGCGGCGGCCACCCGGCGGGTGTCCTTGAGCGCCCGGTACGCGGCCCGCGCCGCCCGCCCGTCGGGGAACCTGGCCACCTCCCACCCGTGCCGGGCGGTCACCCGGCTCTGCCTGGTGGACGGGTCGACCAGCTCGATCACGGTGGGTTCGGCCGCGGTGCGGCATCGTACGCCCGCGTCGGTCAGGCGCAGCCACAGATCCCAGTCCTCCAGCCCGGTCTCGTTCGTGCGCCAGCCGCCCACCGACTCGGCCAGCCCCGCGACGTGCGCGATCTGCGAGGGCTGGAAGATCGCGTTCATGACCTGGAGCTCTGGGTGCCAGCAGAGCGTCAGCGGGGGAGTGACGTGCAGCACGTCGCCGGCGGCGGTCACCCGCGTCGCCCCCGTGGCGGCGAGCTGCTCGCCCTCCAGCGCCCGCGCCAGGACCGCCAGGTGCTCGGGCGCCCATCGGTCGTCGTGGTCGAGGTAGGCGACGTATGCGCCGCGGGCCTCGGCGAGCCCGATGTTGCGCGGCCCGGAGGGGTGTCCGTGGCGGTGGGTCCTGATGAGCCTGACCCGGTCGTCCGCGCGGGCGAACCCGGCGACCACCTCGTCGGTGTCGTCGTCGCTCGCGTCGGAGACGACCAGCAGCTCCCAGTCACGCAGCGACTGCGCCAGAACCGACTCGACGGTGGCCGCGATCGCCGGCCCCCGGTTGTAAGTGGGGCAGACGACCGAGAACCTCACGATTCCACCCGAGCGGGCTGCGCCTGGGGCAGCGGCGTGAACACCAGGGACCTGAGGTCGACCAGGACGTGCACCACGATCGGCGCGATCAGGCTGCCGGTACGCAGGTAGAGCCCGGTGAACGCGATCCCGGCCAGCAGCGACAGCAGCGCTCCCGACATGCCCTGGTAGAGGTGCCCGAGCATGAACACGGCCACCGCCACGACCGCGGCGGCCATCGGGCTGAGCCCGAGCGCCACCCCCAGGGCGATGAACAGGCCCCGGTAGATCAGCTCCTCACAGACGCCCGCGGAGACCGCGACCCCGGCGGCCAGCCACCGCTGCCGGGGGGTGCGCGGCAGCAGGGCGGAGTAGGCGTCGGACCCGGGCACCTTCCCGCCGTTCCTGACCAGCCAGCGCATGAAGAGCACCAGCGGCACCATCGCGACGGGCAGCGCGACAGCGATGCCGTAGGTGAGGCTGGGGTCCTCGGGCGGCCTGATGCCCACGCCCGCCAGGTCCAGGGACGGCGACAGCCCCACCACCACGAGGGCGACGGCGGCCAGCGCCCACAGCTCCACGATGCTCAGGGCGAGACCGCGCGAGAGCGGGGTGATGCCCTTCTCCAGCTTTTCGTAGGAACGGCGGCCGAGCAGCGGCGCGACGACTGCGAGATAGCTGATCAGGCCGCCCGCGAGCACCCATGACCAGACGACTGTGGACGGCATCGGCCTCCTGACCTCCCTGCGGGCCTCGGCCCGGGAAGTACGGCTGGCGCCGGACGATGCAGGAGCCGAGCACCAGCCGTACATCGAACATGTTAGACGTCTGCTGCTGCCAGCCTCGTTCACGCGGCGGACGGGCCATAGTCGCCGTCGTCATGGGTCCCGTGTGACATCTGTCATGTCTCTCCGTCACTTCCGGCTTGACCAGGAGAAACCGGCCCGGGGAAGCGACCGGGGAAGCGCCGGGGAAGAGGCCGCGGAGTAAGAAAAGAGCGCGGTCACGACGTGAAAAAACGACGGGGAGCGAAAGTGGCCAAGTATTCGGTGATGATTCCATTTGTTCCGCGACGCCCTGAGCAGATCCTTCCTTACGCGGCTCTGGTCGAGTGGACCGCCGCGCACGCGTTGTGGCAGGGGCAGGCCACCCTGATCGAGCCGCACCAGGGGTTCGTGTACGCGGCCGGCGCCGGTTTCCGGGTGCCGACCGGGCTCGGGGTGACGTTGATGCCGCTGCGCAATCCGTACGAGGCGGCGCTGCAGGTCCGCTCGCTCGCGATGGCGACCGGCGAGCCGGTGGTCGCCGGCTTCGGCCCCGGGCCCATCTCCTTCCAGGAGAGCCTGCTGGGCGAGCGCTACCGGAGCCAGCTCGGCGCGATCCGCGAGTACGTCACCGCGGTCCGCGGGCTGCTGGACGGCGGTGTGGTGGACGTGCACGGGGAGTACGTCCAGTGCAAGGCGATGCTTCCGCCGGCCGTGTCGCCGCCCATCGAGATCGGCCTCGGCGTGCTCAGGACGAACATGGCCAGGCTCGCGGGTGAGGTGGCCGACGTGGCCATCACCTGGCTCACGCCGGTCGACTACCTCGCCGGGACCGTCATGCCGGCTCTGCGCGAGGGCGCGGAGAAGGCGGGACGCCCGGCGCCCCGGCTGGCGGCCATGGTGCCCCTGGCGATGACCAGGCCCGACCGCACGCCCACCGAGCAGGCCATGGCCAGCAACGCCCTGCACCTTCAGGCCCCGCACTACGTGGACATGCTGCGCAAGGCCGGGCTGGACGTCACGGGCAAGGACCCGGCCGCCGACGCCAAGGCCGCCGTGGCCGGTGGCGCGTTCCTCAGCGGGGACCTCGACGAGCTCGTCGCCGCGCTGAAGGAGTACGAGCGGGTCGGCGCCGACGAGATCATCCTCAACCTCACGGGGGTGTTCAACCTCCAGGGCCAGAAAGAAGCCATGAACGAGCTGAAGGCCCTGCTCGGGGCGCTGGTTGGCGGCACGTTCAACTGAGCAACCGTTCGACGGAAGGGACGGGGGAAGACGTTGGCCGGGACGAAGCGCCTGCTGATGCAGTGGGCGACGGGGCAGGCGGGAACCGCAGCGCCGCCCGAAGAGGTATCCGCGATTGTTCTGGAGAACTCCGACCATCTGACGACGGTCATCGAGTCCGGCCTGGCCGGGCCCGAAACTCTGATCTTCGTTCCTGACGGGGCCGGGGACGCCTCGGGGCCGGTCGTGGTGCCGTACGAGGGCTCGTTGAGCGAACCCGGCGCGGAGATGTCGCTGTCGGAGTCGTTCTTCCTGCAGACGCAGGACTACGCGACCAGCGAGTACATGTCCGTGATCGGGCCCACCGCCATCCGGGTCTTCGGCGAGGACGACTTCGAGCTCTACCTGTCCGACGCCGACCGGGCCGTCGCCGAGGGGCACTTCGCCGAGTTCCTCATCCACCCGACGGTCCGCCTCGCCGACGCCCCAGGTCTCGGCGCAGGCCCCGGCCCCGGCCCCGGCTTGATCGCCGGTCGCGACGAGACTGCCGGTCGCGACCAGGCCGCCCATCCCAGCCCGGCTGCGGACGCTGGGCGCGAAGGCTCGCTCACGGGCGCTGGGCGCGGAGACTCGGGCGCTGGGCGCGAAGGCTCGCTTACGGGCGCTGGGCGCGGGGACTCGGGCGCTGGGCACGGAGGCTCGGCTGCGGGCGCTGGGCATGACGGCCAGGCTGCGGGCCCCGGGCATGACGGGCCGCGGCTGCGCCTGTACGCGGGCCCCGACGGCGAGCTGTCCACCTCCCCGACCGGCCTGCCCCTCGGGAAGGTCGGCGACGACCTGGCCACCCTGACCGCCACCTGGCACCGCGTCAACGCGGGAAGCGACCACCCGTGCGCCGTCTGCCTGGGCGCGGCCGTCCCCGAGGAGCGGCGCGCCGCCGAGCTGGCCGCCCGCCCCTGGCTCGGCCGCTACCTCGCGGCCCTGGCCGCCATCCGCGACCTGACCCTCCGCGGCGCCTCGGGC
Organism: Nonomuraea sp. PA05; assembly: GCF_008086045.1. Lineage (GTDB taxonomy): Bacteria > Actinomycetota > Actinomycetes > Streptosporangiales > Streptosporangiaceae > Nonomuraea > Nonomuraea monospora. The sequence continues at coordinate 66,149 of NZ_VSEY01000033.1, forward strand.
GTGCGGGTCTCCGGCTTCGGCGGCCGGCTGGCCACCGCGCTGGAGCAGATCGCCGCCCCGGCGGACTTGACGAGGCCGGACGTGCCGCTGCTGTTGTGGACGGACGACGCCGCCTACGTGCACCAGCCGTGGCCCGCCAGGACGTTCGAGGTGGAGCACCGCGCGGGCGAGCTGGCCGAGGCGCTGCTGGCGTGCGGCTCGATGGAGGCCGCCGCCGAGCACGCCGACCCGGCGGGCCTGCGTACCGTGGCCGAGTACTTCGCCGGGGCGGGGGTGCGGCTGACATGACGCCCCGGACGGACCTGCCGCGCCAGGCCAGAAAGCTGGTGACGGACCTGCCGCGCCAGGCCAGGCAACTGGTGACGGAGCTGGGCGAGCGCGCGGTCGTGTGCGACATGTACGACCTGACCGGCTCGGCCGTCTACCACGACGTCGCCGGCACCGACACCCACGAGGTCCGCGAGCTCATCAGCCTGGTCCGCCGCGTGCCGGGCCCGGTGCTCGACCTCGCGGCCGGCTCAGGCAGGCTGACGCTGCCGCTGCTCGCGCTGGGCAGGCAGGTGACCGCGGTCGACCTGTCGGAAGGCATGCTGGCCCTGCTGGCCGCCCGCCTGGAGGAGTCGCCGGCGCGCCTGCGCGAGCGCTGCACGCTGGTCCGGGCCGACATGCGGACGTTCACCTCGCCGCACCGCTTCGCCGTGATCGTGCTCGGCACCTCGTCGATCTCCCTGCTCGACGCCGAGGGCCGCGCCGCGCTGTACGAGACGGTCCGCGAGCACCTGGCGCCCGGCGGCCGGTTCGTCCTGTCCACCGTCGAGCTGGACGCCGTGGACGGCCACGAGGTCGAGGTGCCCTTCGTCGGCGTCAGCGGCACGTCGTACCGGTTCTTCGAGCGCTGGAACCCGGAGGCGGGCCGGCGCGTGGTGGCCATCTGCCCGGCCGAGCCGCAGGACGGCCCCGTCACCGTGGCGACCAGCACGGTCGCCGTGGTCCCCGCCGACCGGCTGGAGGCCGAGCTGGCCGAGGCGGGCCTGGCCGTGCTCTCCCGGCACGCGCTGGGCGACGCCGGCGCCCGCCACCGCGACATCCTGCTGGAGGCGGAGGTGGCAGACCGACCTCGACCAAGCGGGAACGGCCACGCCTCAAGCGCAAACGGCCACGCCTCAAGCGGGAACGGCCACGCATCGAGTGGAGACCGCCACGTGTCGAGCGGGAACCGCCGCGCCGAGCCGGGGACCGCACCGCTGTGGCCGGCGCTGCTGACGCCGGACCAGCAGGGACTCGACGAGCTCTGCGCGGTCTCCGCGAAGGGGGTGCGGATCCGCTTCGCCGGCGGCCGCGAGCTGCTCTGCGGCACCAGCGGCCTGTGGAACACCAACCTCGGCTACGGCAACCCCGCGATCACGGCGGCCGTCTCCGAGGCCCTGTCGAGAGCGTCCTACCTGAACGTCTTCCGCTACGAGAACGACTACGCGCGCCGCGCCGCGGCGGCCCTGGTCGAGCTGTGCGGCGCCGACCACTACGCCAGGGTGGTGTTCTCGACCTCCGGCGGCGCGGCCAACGACCTGGCGATGAAGCTCGCCCGGCACTACCACGCGCTGCGCGGCGACGACCGGCGCAAGCTGGTGATCGGGCTCCGCGGCGGCTACCACGGCATGACGTTCGGGGCCTTCGCGCTGAGCGGCGAGGACTTCGGGCAACGGCTCTACGGCGTGGACCAGCGGCTGGTCCGGCACGTCGGGCCGAACGACGTCGGCGAGCTGACCCGGCTGCTGGAGCGCCAGGGCGGCCAGGTGGCGGCGGTCGTCGTCGAACCGGTGCTGGGCAGCGGGGCCGTCCCGCTGACCGGCGAGTACGTGGCCGAGCTGCTGCGCCTGCGCCGCGAGCACGGGTTCCTGCTGGTGGCCGACGAGGTGGCCACGGGCTTCGGCCGTACCGGCGACTTCTTCGCCTCCCAGCGCTGGCCCGAGCCGCCGGACCTGCTGCTCGCCTCCAAGGGGCTGACCAACGGGGTGAGCGCCGCCGCCGTGGTGGTGGCGTCCCGGCGGGTGGCGGCGGCGTTCACCGAGGCCGGCGCGGTGCTCGCGCACGCGGAGACGCAGGCGGGTACGCCGGTGACCTGCGCGGCGATCCTGGCGACCATCGGCGAGATGCGCCGCCTGGACGCGGTGGCGCTGGGCAGGCGGGTCTCCGTCCTGCTCGATGAGGAACTGGCCGCCCTGCGGCACCCGATGGTCGCCGGTACCTCCGGCATGGGCTGCTTCCGCGCGATCAAGCTGCGCACCCCGGACGGCGCGGAGCTGCCGCAGGCCGAGGTGCCCGCCGTGGTCGCGGCGGTCCGCCGCGCCGGGGCCGTCGTGCACCCGGGCGTCAACGGCGTGCAGCTCGTGCCCGCGCTCACCTACACGGGCGCCGAGGTGAGCGAGTTGTTCGGCTGCCTGCGCGCCGGCCTGTCGGCCTACAGCGGCCGGGAGGTCCCGGCATGACGCAGCAGGGCACGCAGTGCCTGACCCGTACCCTCTTCGGGGCCGACGGCCTGGCCCCGTGGCTGGCCGCGGGCTCCGCGAGGCGGGTCAGCCTGCTCGTCGATCCCGGCGTGCTGGACAGCGAGATCGTCTCCCGCGTCCGCCGCCAGGTCGCCAAGGCCGGCCGCGAGGCGGAGCTGACCGTCCTGCCCGGCCCCGGCACCCTGGCCGGCGTCCTGGACCTGGCAGCACGTCTGCGGGGGATCGAGCTGGTCGTCGGCGTCGGCGGCGGCTCCCTGCTCGACCAGGCCAAGCTGCTCACCCTGCTGTACGAGCGCCCCGCCGCGCGAGCCAGGCTCTCGGTCCCGCAACGCAGCGGCATGACCGTGCTGCCGCAGGGCACCGAGCGCGCCGTGCGGCTCGTCGCGGTCCCCACCACGCTGGGCACCGGCGCCGAGCTCAGTACGGTGGCCTGCCTGGAGTACCCCCAGGGCAAGCGGCTGGTCTCCGGCGAGTGCCTGCGGCCCGACATCGCGGTGCTCGACCCGGTCGCCACCGACACCCTGCCGGCCGAGCTGATCTCCGAGGGCGTGCTGGAGGCGCTGTTCCGCCTGGTCAGCCTGTACGTGGGCGACCACGCCGACCTGCCCACCGAGGACGCGCTGGCCGAGGCGGTCGCCGTACGGCTGGTCACGGCCGGGCACCAGGTGCGGCGGGCACGCGGCGGCGGGCGGCCGGTGGACCGGGCGCTGCGGCTGGAGATCGCCAAGCTGAGCGGGCTCACCCACCAGGAGTGGATCCACCTGGGCCGCGCCGCGTTCGCCAACAAGGGCTGGCTGATCGCCAACGAGGTCTCGGGCGCGCTCGGCGTACGCAAGATGCGCGCCGTCGCCGCCGTGCTGCCGCCGCTGTGGCGGGCCATCGCCGGCGGGGAGCGGCGGCTCGGCTCCGCCAGGCGGCTGGCCAGGCTCTGGACGGTGCTGCGGGCGGTCGATCCCGAGGGGCTGCCGGACGACCCGGCGGACGGGATGGCCGCGCTCATCGACTCGTGGCTGGTGGAGCGGCGGCTGAGCGCCGGCGAGGACGCGCTCGACGCCATCGCCGCGCGCATCGTGCGCGCCTGGGGCGCGGGGCTGCCCATGCTCGGCGGCCTGACCAAGGACGAGGTACGGCGGTTGCTGGCCGAGGTGATCCGCACACCGGATGCCGTGGCCGCCCTGCCTGGCAAGGACCCCCGCGGACGGACCGCGGGCTGACGGCTAGGAGAGGAGGTGTGTGGCGATGAACATGGCGGCGACCTCAAGCCTGACTCCCGCATTGGAGCTGGGCATGCAGGAGCTCGAGGCGATGGACGCCCCCGGATTCTGGTCCGGTTTCAAGCAGGGGGTCGTCATCACTGTCGGGACACTCGTCTTCGCCAGCGCGATCGCCAGCGCGGCGGCGACCTGACATCGGAGGAGAGGCACATGAACGAACTGGCGATTGCCCCGCTTGAGCTGGGCATGCAGGAGCTCGAGGCGATGGACGCCCCCGGGTTCTGGTCCGGCTTCAAGCAGGGGCTCGTCATCACCCTCGGCACCCTTGCCTTCGCCAGCGCGGTCGCCAGTGCGGCCGCGGCGACCTGACACCCGTTTTCCCGAGAGGAGGAATGCACATGAACGAGCTGGCCAACGCCCCGCTTGAGCTGGGCATGCAGGAGCTCGAAGCCATGGAGGCCCCCGGCTGGGGGACCTTCTGGGGAGTCGTCACCGGCGTCTCTGTGGTGAGCGCCGTCGGCACGGCGGTCTCGTACGGCGTGACCGCCGTGATGAGCAGCATCAGCGTCATCACCTGAGCGCGCTGATCACTGGATGCGGCACTCGGTCTCGAGCTTGAGATGCAGGAGCCCGAGACGGACGTAGCGGCATGGCACCAGGCGGTGGCGGCGGTCATCCGCCGCCACCGCCCGCCCTCGCAGGAAATTCCCGCTCGGTGAAGGAAAGGAATGAGCAACGTGTCCACGGTGTGGTTGATCATCGCGGCTGGGATCTGTGTCATCGCGTTCGCCCTGGTCATGAACAGCAGCCTGGCGGGAATCACGCAGATCGTCGTGCTGACCGTGCTCGGCGTCGCGGCGCTGGTCTTCTTCGCGCTCATGGTCATGAAGGCGACCGGGCGGTGAGCGTGAAGCTCGGCAGGAGGGAACGGGAGGAGCTGGACCCGGCCATGCCCGCCCGCCCCCGGCTGGCCGACGACGTACAGGTGCACGCGCCGGAGCACGAGGGCGCCCCCTGGATCATCCAGCGCGGCCCCGGCCGCTACATCCGGGTGGGCGCGGACATGGCCCGGCTGGGCCGCGCGCTCGACGGCGACCGGGATCACGCCGAGCTGCTGGCCGACCTGGGGCCGAAGTGGACGCCGCAGGCGCTCGGCTACGCGCTGGGCGAGATGCAGCGGATGAAACTGCTGGACGACGGCAGCCAGGGCCGCAGCGCCGCCGCCCCCTGGGTGAAGTACGTGCCCCCGCTGACCCTGCAGATCACCCTGTTACGTCCGGCCAGGTTGCTGGCCTGGTGCCGGCCGCTGCTGGCCGCGCTGGCAGGCCGCTCCTGGGCGGTGGCCGCGGTGGTGATCGCGCTGGCCGGGCCGGTGAGCCTGGCGCTGAACGGCGGCGCGCTGGCCCAGGCGCTCGGATCGCCGCTGCCGCTGAGCGTCTACGCGTGGGTGGCGGCCGGCTCGTACCTGGTCATGGTGTTGCACGAGCTGAGCCACGGCGCGGTGCTCAGCCACTACGGCGGGCGGCCGAGCCGGATGGGCGTCATGCTGCTCTACCTGCTGCCCGCGTTCTTCTGCGACGTCTCCGACGGCTGGCGGCTGGGGCGCAAGGAGCGGCGGGTGCGGGTGGCGCTGGCCGGGGTGGCCACCCAGTTCGTGGTGGCGGGCGCGGCGGCCGTCGCGGCGCTGCCGACGGGTGAGGCGGCGTTGCTGGTCTTCTCCGTCGTCACCTACGCCAGCGGGCTGCTGAACCTGCTGCCGTTCGTCAAGCTCGACGGCTACCTGGCGCTGATGAGCCACCTCGACATCTCGGACCTGCGCAAACGGGCGATGGCCGACGCCCGCCGGGTGGTCACGAGGCTGCTGTTCGGCGGCTCCTACCCGGTCGAGCTGCCCGGGCTGCGGTGGGCGGTGCCGTACGGGCTGGCCTGCCTGGTCTTTCCCGTCTACCTCGTCGGGGTGCTGGCGTTGTCCCTCTGGGGCGAGCTGCTGCGCGGCCTCGGCCTGCTCGGCACGGTGGTCATCGCGGTCGTCGTGCTGCTGCTGGCCGGCCGGCTGCTGGTCGGGTTCCTGCTGACCGTGCAGGAGGCCAGGACGTCGGGCGCGCCGGTGTGGCGGATCGGGGGCGTGATCGCGGCGCTGGCCTGCGGGCTCACCGCCGTGCTGATGACGGTGCAGGTGCCGTACGTGATCTCGGGCGGCTACCACTACCGGCAGGGGCAGCTCGAACTCGTGGTGCCGGGCGGCGACGAGGCGATCACGCGGGGGGCGCAGGTCCGGCTGCTGCGCAACGGCGTGGTCCTGCGCGAGCAGGTGGGGTCGGCCGTGGTCGCCTCCGCTACGGCGTCGAGCACGACCGCCCCGGTCTCGGCGCTGCTTCCGATCCGCGCGGAAGGCACCCTGCCGATGACCGTGTCCGCCTACCCGCTGACCGTGCGGGAGACACCGGGGGAGCGCAGCGGCGCGGCGCGGGTCGACGCCGGGTCCAGGCCACTCGGCGAGTGGCTCGTCGCGACGTACCTGCCGCTCACCTGGTGACGGGGAGAAGGAAGAGCGATGGAGTTCATCGAGTATCTGCGGCACTGCCCGCCAGGAGAGCCCTTCTACGACGTCGTCGAGCCGACGGCGGACGCCGAGTTCTCCCACGACGCGGCCACACCGATGCCCGCCGACTGGAGACGCGACGACAACGCCGACTGGATCATCTTCAACGCGCCCGTCGAGCGCGTGCAACGGCAGGGCTGGAAGATCCACGTCTCGGCGACCACGGAGAACGCGGCGCGCGTCCTGGCCGCGGTCTGGGACTACTGCGTCGCGCACCGCGTGAGCTTCAAGTACCTCCGCTCGGAGACGGTGCTGCGGCGGCGCAACGGCAAGTACGCCGACCGCGGCAGCGCGGGCAAGTTCGCCACCCTGTACCCGGGTGACGACGAGCAACTGGAGAAGATCCTCAACGAGCTCGGCGACCTGCTGGACGGGGAGCGGGGCCCGCACATCCTGAGCGACCTGCGCTGGCGCTCCGGGCCGCTGTACGTCCGCTACGGCGCCTTCGTCGAGCGCACGATCCAGAACCAGTACGGCGAGACCGTCTACTGCGTCGAGGACCCTGAGGGCAATCTGGTGCCCGACGTCCGTGGCCCGTCCTTCCGCCCGCCCCCGTGGGCCGAGCTGCCCGACTGCCTGACCGAGGCGCTGGCCGCGCGCAACAGGGGCACGCTGCGCGACTTCCCCTTCCGCGCGACCAAGGCCTTCCACTTCTCCAACGGCGGCGGCGTCTACTACGCCACCGACACCCGTTCCGGCGAGGCGGTGGTGCTGAAGGAGGCCAGGCCGCTGGCCGGGCTCGACCAGGAGGGACGCGACGCCGTCGCCCGCCTGGAGCGCGAGCACTGGGCCATGGAGCGGCTCGCCGGCCTGCCCTGGATTCCGCGCGTGATCGACTACCGGATCGGCCACGAGCACTACTTCCTGGCCCGCGAGCACGTCGAGGGCGAGCCGCTGGGCAGGGAGATCACCCGCCGCAACCCGCTGCTGCGGCCCGACCGCTCCGCCGCGGACTTCGCCGCCTACACGGAGTGGGCGCTGAACATCCTGCGGCAGGCCGAGGAGGCCGTGACCGCGATGCACGAGCGGGGCGTCGTCTTCGGCGACCTGCACCCGGCCAACATCCTGGTCCGCGCCGACGACAGCATCGCCTTCATCGACCTGGAGGGCGCCACCGAGGCCGACAAGAACCTGGTCCAGGTCATGGCCGCGCCCGGCTTCGTGGCGCCGCCCAGCTACACCGGCGCCGAGGTGGACCGCTTCGGGCTGGGCTGCATCCGGCTGGCCATGTTCTGCCCGATGACGGCCCTGCTGCCCTGGGGCGCCGACAAGGCGGAGCAACTGCTGGACCTCGTCACCACGTACTTCCCCGTTCCGGCGGACTTCGCCGAGCGGGTACGCCGCGATCTCGGCCCCGCCCCGCACTGGAACGACCTGGTCGCCCAGCCCGCCGACCGGCCGCCGCTGGACTGGCCGGAGCCCGGCCCCGCGGCCTGGCCCGGGCTGCGGGCCGCGATCGCGGACGGCATCGCGGTCACCGCCACGCCGGAGCGTGCGGACCGGCTCTTTCCCGGCGACGTCGCGCAGTTCCACCTGCCGGGCGGCGGGGCCGCCTTCGCCCACGGCGCGGCCGGTGTGCTCTGGACGCTCGCCGAGGCCGGCGTGGACGTACCGGAGGAGCAGGTCGACTGGCTGGTGCGCCGCTCGCGCGAGGGGAGCGTGACCCGGCCCGGCTTCTACGACGGGCTGAGCGGCGTCGCCTACGCCCTGGACCGGCTCGGCCGCACCGCGGAGGCGCTGGAGACACTCGAACGCGCGGCCGCGATCCCGCTGGACCGGGTGCCGGGCATCGGGCTGTACTCGGGGCTGGCCGGGACCGGCCTGACCCTGCGGCACTTCGGGCGGGACTGCGGCGCGGTCACCGAGCTGCTCATCGAGCGCCTGCCGCTCAAGTCGGAAGGGCCGCCGCCAGGGCTGATGCACGGAGCCAGCGGCGCCGCGCTGTTGCTGCTGCGGCTCTACGCCGACAGCAGGGAACCCGCGCTGCTCCGGCACGCCGAGGCGGCGCTGCGCCGCGACCTGGCGGTGATGGGCGCGGGCACGGGCGTCCCCGCGCCGATCGGCGCACCGTGGCGCGAGCCGGTCCTGGAGCTGGGCGGCGCGGGCGTGGCCATGGTGCTGCGGCTGCTGATCGAGCACTATCCCGACCCGGAGCTGCTGGAGGTGCTCGATGACCTCCGCCGCGCGCTCGGCGACCACGTCGTCACCGGCGCCGGGCTGTTCGCGGGCCGGGCCGGGGTCATGCTGGCGCTGGCCCGGCTGGGCGAGCGGCCGGACTCGCCCAGGCTCGCCCGCCACCTGAAGCACCTGGCCTGGCACGGCGTGCCGCGTGACGGTCACCTCGCCTTCATCGGGGAGCAGGCGCTGCGGCTGTCGGCCGACCTGGCCACCGGCTCGGCCGGCGTGCTCCTCGCCCTGCACACCGCCCTGGGCGGCGGCACCGGTCTCCCGTTCCTGGAACCCGCGGCCACCCGCCACGACACCTGCACAACGACACAACAGGAGATCAGATGAAACCGATGCTGAGGGCAGAGGGCCTCACCAAACGGTATGGACCCGTGCTCGCGGTCAGCAACGCCAGCTTCGCCGTTCGCTCCGGCGCGATCACCGGCTTCCTGGGGCCCAACGGCGCGGGCAAGTCGACGACGATGCGGCTCTTCCTCGGCCTGGACCGCCCGAGCAGCGGCTCGGCCCACATCGACGGCAAGCCGATCCACGAGTGGCCGGTGCCCGCCCGCAAGATCGGCGCGGTGCTCGACACGCAGTGCGCGCACCCCAGCCGCCGGGCCATCGACAGCGTGCGCTGGGCGGCCAGGCTCGCCGGGGTGAAGGACAACCAGGCCGAGGTGCTGCTGGAGCGGGTGGGCCTGTCGGCGGTGGCCGGCAAGCGGGCCGGGCGCTTCTCGCTGGGCATGCGGCAGCGGCTGGCGCTGGCCATCGCCCTGGTGGGCAACCCCGAGGTGGTCATGCTGGACGAGCCGATGAACGGCCTCGACCCCGAGGGCATCGCCTGGATGAAGGGGCTGCTGCGGCAGTTCAGGGACCAGGGCAGAACGGTGTTCGTCTCCAGCCACCTGCTGGCCGAGATGGAGGACCTGGTCGACGACCTGGTCGTCATCGCGCAGAGCAAGATCGTCGGCGCTGGTGCGGCGCAGGCGTTCATCCAGCGCTACCAGACGCAGACCGTCAGCGTGCAGTGCGACAACCCGCAGGCGCTCGGCGCCGCCATCACCAGCGCGGGCGGCCGGCTCGTCAGCCTCGCCGACGCGCAGCGTCTGCAGGTCACCGGCCTGGAGCCGGACGCGGTGGGCCGGCTCGCCAAGAGCACCGGCGTCGCGATCTACGAGCTGCGCGAGGAACGGAGCCTGCAGAAGGCGTTCAGCACGGCCACGGCCGAGAAGGCCGAGATCAAGGGAGAGGTGGGCTGAACCATGGGTTTCGCTGATCTGTTGTCCGCTGAGATCATCAAGTTCCGTACCCTGCGCAGCTACCTGATCACCGCGGTCGCGGCCATCGTGGTGGCCGGCATCGGGGGCGCCATCGTGGGCGGCTCGGTCGACGCGCAGGGCAACGTGCCCGGGCTCGGCACCTCGGTCCAGGTCATCACGCTGCCGATGGAGGTGGTGATCTACGCGATGCTGGTGCTGGGCGTGCTGATCGCGACCGGCGACATGCGCAGCGGCACCTTCCGCATCACCTCGGTCATGGCGCCCTGGCGCAACCGGGTCGTGGCCGCCAAGTTCACGGCGGCGGCCGCCGTCGCGCTGGTCGTCACGATCATCGCGCTGGCCGCGGCCTGGGTGGGCGGGCTGATCACCGCGGGTGGCCGGTTCGACCCGATGGCCGGTGACGGCCTCATGCTCATCCTCACCCACCTGGTGGCCGTGCCGCTGGCGACCGTGCTCGGCGCGGCGGTCGGCATGCTGCTCAGGAACACCGCCGGAGCCATCTCCGCGCTGCTGATCTGGGCGCTGGCCGCCGAGGCGGTGCTGGTCTACACGATCCCGGCGGAGGTGGTGGCGTTCCTGCCGTTCAAGACGGTCGGCGCCGCCGCGGCCAACCTCAGCCTGGGCGCGCTGCCCGGGCTCGGCATGTTCACCCTGTACGTGGCGATCGCGGCGGGCCTGGCGCTGTACCTCCACGAGCGCCGTGACCTCGGCTGATCGTGACGGGGCCGCGCGACCTCACCCGAGGTCGCGCGGCCCCTGGCCGTTCCCCGGTGTTGACACCATGTTGACCTTGGTGTTTATATGTGCCCAAAACCAACTTTGTCTTGGTAATCGCACTGTTACGGGGAATTGCGGCGCTTGACCGGCGTCTTGACGTCCCGGCCTCCGTCGCAGAGGAAGCGGGGTTCCGTCGCGCATGAGGGCGATTCTGCAGGCGGAGAACCTCACGAAACGATTCGGCTCGATCGAGGCCGTGAAGAATGTCAGCTTCTCGGTGCGGGCCGGCGCCGTCACCGGTTTTCTCGGGCCCGGCGGCGCGGGCAAAACAACGACGCTCCGCCTTTTCCTCGAACTCGTCCGCCCCACCTCCGGCGCCGCGCTCATCGACGGCAAACCCCTGCACGAATGGCCCGTCCCCGCCCGCAAGGCCGGCGCGGTGCTGCACGGCGAGTGCGCCCACCCCTCCAGATCGGCCGCCGACAGCGTCCGCTGGGCCGCCCGGCTGGCCGGCACGACAGCCGACGCAGAGGAACTGCTCGCCAAGGTCGGCCTCGCCGACGTGGCCGGCCGCCGCTCCGGCTCACTGTCCCCCGGCATGCTGCGACGCCTCGCGCTGGCCATCGCCCTGGCGGGCGATCCGGAGATCGTCATTCTGGACGAGCCCATGAACGGCCTCGACCCCGAGGGCATCACCTGGATCAAGGACGTCCTGCGCGACCTGCGCAGACAGGGCCGCACCGTCTTCATCGCCAGCCATCTGCTGGCCGAGCTGGAGGACCTGGTGGACGACCTGGTCGTGATCGCGCAGGGCGAGATCGTGGGCAGCGGCTCCGCCGCGGCCTTCGTCGACCGGTACCAGCCCCACACCCTCAGCGTCCTGTCCGACCAGCCGCAGGAGCTCGCCACCGCCGTGAACGGCGCCGGCGGTCAGGTTCTGGAGATCAACGGGCAGCGGCTCCTGATCAGCGGCCTGGTCTCGGCCCAGCTCGACAGGGTCGCCCGCGACGCCGGCATCGCGCTGTTCGCCCTCACCGAGGAGGGCGGCCCGCACATGGTCTCGACCACCGCCACGAACCTCCCGGCCGACACCGAGCAGGACTGACCCCGGATCAGGTTCGAGGGGCGGGGTGGATGCCCAGGCCACCGCCGTTGATGAAGGCGCGGGCCAGCTTCGCGCGGCGGGCCGTACGCTCCATCCCGGCCGCCCTGGCGATCTCCTCGGCGGTCGCCAGGTCGTCGAAGGCGGCCTTGGGGTCGCCCAGCAGGATCCGGGTCGTCCCCAGATCGAGGAGGATGTCGGACTGCACCACCCGGTCGCCGATGTGAATGGCGATCTCCAGCGCCTCGATCAGCTCCGGGCAGGCCTTCTCCGGCGTGCCCGCCTTGGTCGCGTGCATGGCCACCGCCCGCCTGATCCTGGCCTCGCTGCGCAGGCTGCCCGCCTCCCTGCACAGGCTGAGCGCCCGATCGAGGCAGCTCTGCGAACCGGCCTCGTCACCGGTGCTCTGCAACACCGTCGCCAGCCCCACCAGCGACTCCGCCTCGGCGATCGCGTCGCCGCTGCGATGCAGCGCCGCGGCCGCCTCCTGGTAGGTCTCCCGCGCGGTCGCCGGCGTGTGGTGCATCCGGTCCAGGTCGCCGATCAGGTTGAGGGTCAGCCCGCTGCCCTGCTCGTCACCCAGCCGCTGGAAGAGCGTGAGCGCCTCCCGCAACTGCCGCGCCGCGCCGATGTGGTCGCCCACCAGCAGCGCGCGATAACCCAGCGAGTACGTCAGCACCGCCTGCCCGCGGACGTTCGCCCCCTTGGCGACGCCGGCCAGCGCGATCTGGTGTGACTCCAGCCACTTGTCGAAATGGGCGCCGCCCTCGAAGAGCGCCAGCGGCGCCACGGCCAGCTCCCAGCAGGTCTCCGGCCTGGACGCGGCCCGTCGTACCAGGGCCACGTGGGTGTCGATGTGCGCTTCGAACCAGGCCGAGCCCTGCCCCGTCCAGGCGGGCACGCCGGTGGGGCGGAAGCGGGGCGTGGTGCCGCGCGGGATGGAGCCGTCCTTGCCGCGCATCGACTCGTGGGCGGCGTCGGTCAGGGCCAGCCAGGCGCCGAAGGCCCGATCGACGGCCGCGTCCAGCTCGCGCTGGTCTTCCTCGGCCCTGGCGCGGGCGTGGCCGAAGCCGAGTATCAGCTCGTGGCAGCGGTAGCGGAAGCCGCTTGCAAGTGGCTTGACGAAATGGGTTTCGGACAGCTCTTCCAGCATGACCTCGGCGGTGTCGAGAGAGACGTCGGCGAGCGCGGCGGCCGTCGTGGTGGTGATCTCCGGGATGCCGTGGTAGCCGATCCTGCGCAGCAGCGAGCGCGGCTTCGGGGGCAGCTCGTGGTAGCCGCGCATCAGCGTGGACATGATGCCCTCGCCGCCGTGCCGCAGCTCGCCCATGATCCGCGACGGCTCGGCGAGGCGGTCGGCCAGGCGCTGCAGGCTGAGCTGCGGCCGGGCGGCCAGCTTGGCCGCCAGGATGTTCAGCGCCGCGGGCAGCCCCGCGCACAAGCGTACGATCTGGTCGGCCGCCGCGGGCTCGGCCCGCATCCTGCGCGGCCCGGCCCCCGTCGCCAGCAAGGCCCTGGCCGCACGGTCGTCCAGCGCGGCGACGTCGACCGTGACGGTGTCGCGAGGCAGCGCCAGCGGAAAGCCGCTGGTCACGAGTACGGCAGAGCCGGAGCGTCCGGGCAGGAACGGCAGCACCTGCCCGGCCTCCGTCACACCGTCCAGCACGATGAGCACCCGGCGCACGGCCAGGACGCTGCGCAGCAGCGCGGCACGCGCCCCCGCGCCGTCCGGGACCTCCTCGGCCGCCACACCGAGTGCGACCAGGAAGCCGGCCAGCACCTGCGCGGGGTCGCCCAGGTCGTCGGCGAATAACTGCCCGTCGGGGAAGCCGCCGGACACCCGGTGCGCCGCCTCCAGCGCGAGCGCCGTCTTGCCGACGCCGGCCGAGCCGGTGATCACCACGAGCGGGCTGGTCCGCCGCTCGGTCAGCGCCTCGACGAGCCCCCGTACCTCGCCCTCGCGGCCGGGCAGCACGCCAGGCCGGGCGGGAAGCTGCCGCGGCACGTCGGCGTCGAGGTCCGCCGAGTCCAGCACCACGTCCTGACGCAGGATGCGCAGCCGCAGGTCGCTCAGCGCGGGGCTGGGATCGGTGCCGAGCTCGCCGCGCAGCCGCTCCGCCAAGTCGGTGAAGACCTGCAGCGCCTCGCTGGCCCGGTGCGAGCGGTAGAGGGCGATCATGAGCTGCGCGTGGAAGCGCTCCTTCAAGGGGTGCTGGTCCGTCAGGTGCTGGAGCTCGGCGATCAGCTCGCGGTGGCGGCCGAGCACGAGGAGGGCGTCCACGCGGGCCTCGACGGCGGCCAGCCGGCGCTCGTTCCAGAGCGCCGCCTCCGTCAGGAACGCCTCGCTGTCCAGGCCGGACAGGGCGGGGCCGCGCCACAGCTTGAGCGCGGCGCCCAGGGTCTCGGCGGCCTTGGCGTGCTCGCCCTCACTCGTCTGCCTGCCGGCCTGGTCGTACATGCGCATGAACACGAAGGCGTCGATGGCGTCGGGGGTGGCGTCGAGGCGGTAGACGTTGTCCTGCACGTCGATGGTGACGCCGCAGCGCCGCAGCTCGCCGACCCCGCGATGGACCTGGTTCCGCGCGCTCTTGGCGGGGTTGTCGCCGTAGATGGCGTCCATGAGGTTCTCGGCCGAGGCCGAGTGACCAGGGCTCAGCAGCAGGTGCGCCAGCACCGCTCGTGACCTGCGGGTGGTCAGCCTGATCTCGTCGTCTTGCCGCCAGATGGCCGGTTGCCCCAGGATTCCGAAGTGCATCAACTGCACCTGCCTCCTTGCCGCTTCCGATCAGTCGTACAGACAGCTCGTCATGGTTGGTGGGCGTCTTGATCGTGGCCATCGCGAGTGTGACTGATCCCACTTGCAACATACTTTCGGCTTGCCATAAATTGAGGGGCCTTTGCAAGGGGTGTCCGGTTATTTATCCCCTAATGCGTGAAAAATCCCTATTTGCGACATTAGCCGCATGATAGATGTCACATCCTCTCGATGACTTAGGCTCCTACCGGGGCAAATGTCGCAGAGTCAGACTCGTCGTATGCCTACCGCGTCGCCGATCAGCGTTTTACTCGCCGCCGACGAACAGATCCGGCGGGTGCTCGTCACCCTGCTCGCCATGGAGGAGGGCATCGACGTCGTCGCGGAGGCCGGCCATGGCGATGAGATCGCCGAGGCGGTCGGCCGGCATCGGCCGGACGTCGCGGTGCTCGACGCGGAACTGACCGGGGTGGACGGCCTGACCGCCGCTCCGCGGATCGGCGCCCACTGCGCGGTCGTGGTCCTGACCAGCATCGGCCGGCCGGACTACCTGCGCAGGGCGATGGCCGTGGGCGTGCGGGGCTTCCTCGGCAAGGAGGCGCCGGCCGAGGAACTGGCATCGGCGATCCGCAAGGTCGCCGCCGGTGGCCGGTACCTGGACACGGAACTGTCCGTCGCCTCCATGGCCACCGGGGACGACCCGCTCTCACGGCTTCCCGCCGCCTCGCGGGACTCCGGCTCCGGGGGCGAGCGCGGCTTGCCGCGTCCGCCCGGAGGCGCCGGTCCGGTGCGGACGGCCGAGTTCCGCGCGCTGAGGGCGACCGCGCTGGCCTGGTTCACGGCATACGGGACGGGGGGAGCCGCCCCAGCCGGGTGACGGCCGGGCCGGTTGTGCCGCATTCCGACGACCGAACGTAGCGATCGCGAACGGGTGGATCATGCACGGCGAGGACGACGAGGTCACGGTGGAAGTCAACGGGGAAGAACTCAACGTGGATCCGGACGCCACGCGCACCATACGCTTTCCGCCGCCGAAGCCCCCTCAGGGGCTGCCCAAGGGGGTGGCCAAGGGAGTGGAACGCCCGCCTCCCGAACCTCCCCAGTGGTGGGAGCCGGACGCGGGCGACGGCCGGCAGGCGGGGCAGCTCGCGGCGGGCGACCCGCCGGAACGGTCAGGCAGGCCCAGCGTGGGCCCGCCGCCGGGCCCGATCCAGCCGCCGCCGGGGCTGAACGCCTTCCAGGCGCCGCCGAACCCGCTCGGCCAGCCGGTCTGGGAGCCTTCCGCGCGTGACGTGCCGGTCTTCCCGCCGCCGCGCAGCCCTGGGGCGCCGCTCTTCCCGCCGCTCCAGAACGGCGCAGGAACCCCCGTCTTCCCGCCGCCCCCGAGCGGCCAGGAGACGCCGTCCCCGAGCGGTCAGGAAGCGCCGCTCCTTCCGCCGCCCCGCAGCGGCGGGGACCTCGGCACGCCGGTGGCGGGGACGACCGCGGAGAGCCTGCGACCGGAACGGCTGCTGCGCACCAGACGCCGCCCGCCCACCGGAGGCTGGCGCAAGGCCATCCACACGCTCAGCGGCGGCCTCATCCACCTCGGCGACTCCAAGGCCGAACGCCGCCGCCAGGAACTCATCGAACGCATCAGGCAACCGGTCACCGCCGGCCATTTCCGGGTCGCGGTGATGAGCCTCAAGGGCGGGGTCGGCAAGACCACGACCACCATCGGCCTGGGCTCGACGCTCGCGCACAACCGGGGCGACCGGGTGATCGCCGTCGACGCCAACCCCGACCGCGGCACGCTGTCGGAGAAGCTCAGGATGGAGTCGCCGGCCACCGTGCGGCACCTGCTCAACGACCGGGGCGGCCTCTGGCGCTACGCCGACGTGCGCTCGTACACCTCCCAGGCCCCCTCCCGGCTGGAGGTGCTGGCCTCCGACCGGGACCCGGCCATCTCGGAGGCGTTCAACGCCGATGACTACCGCGCGGTCGCGCAGATCCTGGAGCAGTTCTACTCCATCGCCATCACCGACTGCGGCACCGGCATGCTGCACTCGGCGATGAGCGCGATCCTGGACATGGCCGACCAGATCGTCCTGGTCAGCCCGGTCACCGTGGACGGCGCCAGGTCGGCCTCGGCCACCCTCGACTGGCTGCAGGCCCACGGGCACGGCAACCTGGCCGTCAGCGCCGTCGTGGTGCTGTCGGCGGTGAAGAACCCGCGCAGGAACGCCGTCAACGTCACCGAGCTCAAGGAGCACTTCACCCAGCGCTGCCGCGCGGTGATCGGCGTGCCGTTCGACCCGCACCTGGAGCAGGGCTCCGAGGTGGATCTCGATCTGCTGCGCACGTCCACCAGGGACATGTACCTGGAGGTGGCCGCCACCATCGCCGACCGCTTCAACGCCGGGGCGGCGTCATGACGGCCCTGCTCAACGTCACCGACCTGGCCCTGTCGCCGGCGCTGGAAGAGGTGTCCTTCACGGTCGGGCGCGGCGAGGTCGTCTGCGTGGTCGGCCCGCCTGGCGACGGCGCGGGCGCGCTGATGGCGTGCCTGGCCGGCGAGGCCGAGCCGGACGCGGGCCAGATCGAGATGCTCGGCGCGACGGTCGGCCCGGGAGATCGGCGGCCCGCAGGCATGGGCGCCGCCCTGCGCGGCGAACGGCTCCCCGACCGGATGCGGGTGGGCGACGCCGTGCGGCTCTTCTCCCGCCTGTACGGCACGCGCGGCCTGTCCGGCCGCCTGATCGACCTGCTGGACCTGGAGCCGCTGATGGCCAAGCGCTTCGGCGTGCTCAGCGACGGCCAGCGCAGGCTGGTCATGATCGGCCTGGCCCTGGTCGGCAATCCCGAGCTGGTGTTGCTCGACGACCCGACCGGCGGGCTCAAGGAGGGCGGCAAGAACCGGGTCGAGCACGTGATCGACGAGCTGCGTTCCGGCTACGGCGGGGTGTGCGTGCTGCTCGACGACCTGGCTCAGGCCGAGCGGCTGGCCGACCGGGTGGTCCTGCTGCGCGACGGCCGCGTACTGGCCGAGGGCAGCCCTGCGCGGCTGATCGGGCTGCTCGGCTCGGTGCACGTGCTGAGCGTGCCGCCGCACCTGCGGGTGGACCGCCTCTCTGAGGTGCGCGTGCTGCCCTGCGCCGCGGCCACCTACCTGTACGGCCCCCGCCCCGCGCTGGAGGCGGCCATCCAGGAGCTGGCGCCGATGAGCGGCGACCGCGTCTGGTCGATCCGCCGGCCCACGCTGAGGGACGCCTATCTCACGTTGTCGGCCGTGCCGGAACCCGCCGCCTTGGAGGCCTGAGCATGGCAGCCACAGTCTGGACCCTCGTCCGCGCGCAACTGGCCCTGCTGGTGCGCACGCCGCTCGCGTTGCTGGCCGTGCTCGCGCTGCCGTTCGCGATGCTGCTCGCGCTGATGCTGTTCATCGGCTTCTCGTTCCCGGCCCTGGAGTTCGGCGCGATGCCGGGCGTCAGGGTCATCGACCGGTTGCTGCCCGAGATGGCCGGCACGGTCGCCGCCTCGGCGGGGATCCTGGTGCTGACCCTGCACCTGTCGGAGATGCGGGACACGGGGCTGCTCGGCCGGTTGCGGCGCAGCCCCATGCGGGACGGGGCGTACATCATGGCGCAGGCGGTCGTGGCCGTCGTGCTGGTGGCGGCGTCCACGGCGCTGTTCATGGCCGTCACGTTCGCCTTCTACGGACCACCGCGCACCTGGCAGCCGCTGAGCCTGGTGGCCGCGTTGCTGGTGGTCACCTACTGCTCGGTCAGCGCCGGGCTGCTGCTGGGCGGCCTGCGGATGCCCCGCGCCGGCGCCAGGATCGCCGCGCCGCTCTGCTTCTTGCTGCTGTTCCTCGGCAGCGGGCTGGGCGTGCCGCGCGAGGGCTGGGAGGGCGTGGCGCCGTGGTTCTACCAGGTCACCACGGTCAACCCGCTGGCCCAGCTCAACGACTTCGTCTTCGGCGCGTACGTGGGGCGGCTGTCGGAGACCTGGCCGGCCGCGGCCGCGCTGGTCGCCGCCGCCCTCGTCGTCAACCTGGTGACCAGGCGCGTCTTCAACTGGGAAGGTACGAAATGAGAGCGGTCACCCTGGCCGTGGTCGCGCTCGCTCTGCTGGCCGGCGGGTGCGCCGCGCGGGACGAGCAGCACCCCATCGCGATCGCCATCGCAGGCACCCCGCCCGCGCAGGCGGCCAAGCAGACTCAGGCAGGGCCGGCCAAGCAGGCGCAGCCCGCCGCCACAGTCGATCCCGACGACGCGTTGCTGAAGCTCGCCCAGTGCCTGCGCGAGCAGGGCATCGACGTGCCCGACCCCGGATCGCCCGAGGACAAGACGTACCAGTACAAGGGGGACCAGGCGACCCTGCAGCGGGCGATGAAGGCCTGCGAGGAGTACACCTCGCAGATCCCCAACCCCTTCGACGACCCGAAGGCCAGGGACGCGATCATCAAGTACGCCCGCTGCATGCGTGAGCAGGGCATCGACATGCCCGATCCGCCGGCGGTCAACCAGAGCCTCGACCCGAACGATCCCAAGCTGCAGAAGGCGGCGCAGATCTGCGTCAAGCTGCTGCCCGGCCAGGGAGGCACCGGATGAACGGGCGGCTCAAGGGCGTCGTCGCCGCGCTGGGCACCGCGGCCGTCGGCAGCGCGGTCACCGCGGGCGGCGTGTTCGCCTCGGCGGCGCTGTTCGGCACCGGCCCGCAGGCCAAGCCGGAACCCACGCCGACCGCGCGGCCGGTCTCCGCCGCCACCGAGACGATCACCCGGGGCGACCTGGTGGACCAGGAGAGCGTGGACGGCAAGCTCACCTACGCCGACAGCCGTACGATCAAGTCCGCCGCGGCCGGGACGATCACCGGCCTGCCCGCGGAGGGCAAGGAGATCAAGCGCGGCAAGAGCCTCTACAGCGTGGACCGCCGGGCCCGCGTCCTCATGTACGGCAAGATCCCCGCGTACCGCACGCTCAAGGACGGTGTGAAGCGCGGCCCGGACGTCAAGCAGCTCGAACAGAACCTGCGGGCACTCGGTCACGCCCGCGGCGTGACCGTCGACAACCGCTTCACCGACGCGACGGAACGCGCCGTGAAGCGGTGGCAGAAGAAGAACGGGATGGAACGCGACGGCGAGGTGACGCCGGCGGACGTGGTGTTCCTGCCCGAGTCGGTACGCGTCGGCAAGATCGCCGTGGAGGTGGGCGACCAGGTCGGCTCCGTACGGCCCATTCTGGACGTCACCTCCACCGACCGGCTGGTCCGGATCAACCTGGACGCCGACAAGCAGGACATTGCCAAGAAGGGCAAGAAGGTCACCGTCAAGATGGCCGGCGGCAAGGACGTCAGCGGCAAGATCAGCAAGGTGGCTAAGGTGGCCACGGTGGCCGACCGCTCCGACAACCAGGAGAAGGGCGCCACGGTCGAGGTGGAGATCTCGGTCTCGGCGAAGGCGGCGGGCTCGCTCGACGAGGCGCCGGTGACCGTCGAGCTCACCAGGCAGCGCGCGGAGGACGTGCTCACCGTGCCGGTGGAGGCCCTGCTGGCGGTCCCGGAGGGCGGCTACGGCATCGAGGTCGTGGACGCGAACGGGTCGGCCAGGCGGGTGCACGTGAAGACGGGGGCGTTCGGCAACGGCCGGGTCGAGGTGGAGGCCGAAGGGCTCGCCGAGGGCATGAAGGTCACGGTGTCGGGCCGATGAACATCCTGGAGATCCGCGGGGTCAGCAAGAGCTACGGCCGGGTGCACGCCCTGCGCAACGTGGACCTGACCATCCGCAGAGGCGAGATGTTGTCCATCGTCGGCCCGTCCGGCTCGGGCAAGTCCACGCTGCTGCAGATCGCCGGCACCCTCGACCGCCCGTCCGCGGGCACCGTACGGGTGGCGGGGCACGACGTCAGCCGGCTGTCCGACAGCCAGCTCTCCGCGCTGCGCGCCCGCTACATCGGTTTCGTCTTCCAGCAGTTCCACCTCTCGCCGGGGCTGACCGCGCTCGACAACGTCGCCGACGGGCTGCTCTACAGCGGCCTGTCCAGGCGGCAGCGCAGGGAACGCGCGGCGGCGGCGCTCGACCTGGTGGGGCTGTCCCACCGGCTGGGGCACCGGCCGTACCAGCTGTCCGGCGGTCAGATGCAGCGGGTGGCGGTCGCCCGCGCGGTGGCGGGCCGGCCGCCGCTGCTGCTGGCCGACGAGCCGACGGGAAACCTCGACTCCGAGGCAGGGGCAGAGGTGTTGTCGCTGTTCAGGACGTTGAACGCACGGGGGATCAGCATCGCGATCATCACGCACGACTCCGAGGTGGCGCTCGCCTGCCCGCGTCGCGTGCGCGTCCGCGACGGGCTGGTCAGATCCGAGGTCTCATGACGACGCTGCGACCCGCCCGGCTGCGGCCGACCGACCTGGCCAGGATCGGCACGGCCGGTCTGCGCGCCAGGCCCGCCAGGGCGATCCTGGCCGCGCTCGGCATCGCGATCGGCATCGCCACCATGGTCACGGTCGTCGGCATCTCCGCCTCCAGCCAGGAGAAGCTGCTGCGCCAGCTCGACGAGCTGGGCACCAACCTGCTCAGGGTCTCGCCCGGCGACAGCCTCTTCGGCGACTCGGTCAAGCTGCCGGAGAACGCCGCCGCCATGGTCAAACGCCTCGACGGCGTCACCAACGCCGGCCAGACCGCCGACACCGGCACGACCGTGCGCCGCAACGACCTGATCCCCGACGGCATCTCCCTGGGCATCACGGTGCAGGCCGCCGACCTCGACCTGCTGGCCACCCTCGACGGCAGGGTACGCCACGGCACCTGGCTCAACGCCGCCACCGAACGCCAGCCCGTGGTGGTGCTCGGCGCGGTGGCCGCCGAACGGCTCGGCCTGGTCATCCCGCGCGGCCAGGTGTGGATCGGCAACCGGTGGTTCACCGTCATCGGCGTGCTGGAGAAGATGCCGCTGGCCGAGGAGATCGAGCGGTCGGCGCTGATGGGGTTCCCCGCCGCCAAGGAGTACCTCGACCACGACGGCCACCCCACCACCGTGTACGAACGGTCGACCGACGCGGCGGTGGAGGGCGTCCGCGCCATGCTGGCCCGCACCGTCAGCCCGGAGAGCCCGAACGAGGCCAAGGTCAGCCGGCCGTCGGACGTGCTGAAGGCCAAGGCCGCCGCCGCGGGCGCGTTCACCGGGCTGATGCTCGGGCTCGGCGCGGTCGCCCTGCTCGTCGGCGGGGTCGGCGTGGCCAACACGATGGTGGTCGCCGTGCTGGAGCGGCGCAGGGAGATCGGCCTGCGCAGGTCGTTCGGCGCCACCCGGGGACAGATACGCGACCAGTTCCTGGTGGAGGCGCTGCTGCTGTCGTTGTTCGGCGGCGGGGCCGGGGTGCTGCTCGGCTCGCTGGCGACCTTCGGCTACGCGCAGTTCAACACGCTGCCGACGGTGGTGCCGATGTGGGCGTTCGGCGGCGGGCTCGGCATGACCGTGGTGATCGGCGCGCTGGCCGGAATCTATCCCGCGCTCCGCGCCGCCCGTGTCCCTCCGACAGTGGCGCTGGCGGCCCAATGACTCGCGTGCACCGACAAACGTCAACTGGGGGATCAGCTTGAACTTCACCCGACTCAGAGACAGTTTCGAACTGGTCGCCAAATACGGGGACAGCGTGCCGCTGTACTTGTTCTCCGACCTCTTCCTGAACGTCCCCGGCTACCGCGAGCTGTTCCCCGTCAACATGCGCAACCAGCGGGAACGGCTGATGGAGGCGCTGGCGTTCGCGGTCGAACACGCCGGCGCCCTGCACGAGATCACGCCCTACCTGCACCAGCTCGCCCGCAGCCACCGCAAGATGGGCGTGCAGGCCGAGCACTACGCGAACTGGTGCGCCAGCGTCGTCAACACGATGCACCGCTTCTCGGGCAACCTGTGGGACGACGACCTCGAACGCGAATGGCGCGAGTTCCTCACCGCGCTCACCGCGGTGCTGGCGGACGGCGCCAGGCAGGACGCGATGAAACGGCCCGCGCGGTGGACGGCCGAGGTCATCAGCCACGAACGCAGGGCCGTCGACACGGCCGTGCTGCGCCTGCTCGTCGACACGCCCTTCCCCTACGTGCCAGGGCAGTCGGCGCCGTTCGAAGTGCCGCGGTGGCCTAACCTGTGGCGCTACTACTCGATGGCCAACGTGCCCCGGCAGGACAACACCATCGAGATCCACGTCAAGGCAGACGGCGCGGTCAGCGCCACTCTGGTGCGCGAGATCCAGGAGGGCGACCTCGTCCGCCTCGGCGCGCCGATCGGCACCCTGACCCTCAACCCCACCACCGGCCGCAATCTCCTGCTGGTCGCCGGCGGCACCGGCTTCGCACCGATCAAAGCCATCCTCGAACACGTGACCCGGCTGCCGGTGCCGCCCTGGGTCTCGGTGTTCGTCGGAGCCCGCGAACCGGACGGGCTCTACGATTTCGACATCCTGCGCACCTGGTCCGAGAAGTACTCCTGGCTCAACGTCAGGGCCGCCCTCTCCGACATCCACAAGCCGGAGCTGGCGGCCTCGGGAACGGTCAGCGAAGTGATCGCCGGATACGGCCGGTGGGACGCGTACGACGCCTACGTCTGCGGCCCGCCCGCCATGGTCGACAGCACCGTCGAGATCCTGCGCGGAAACGGTTTCAGCGACAACCGGATCCGCCTGGAAAGGTTCGCCAGCAAGATCACCCCGTCACAGAGGTTCGTTCATGAATGACCCGGTGGAACAGTTTCACGCCACATATGCCCAGGAGCAGGACGGCAACACGGGATGGTCGGAGCCCGGCGAGACGACCGGCGCCCCGTGGGAGGAGCCGCAGTGGGACGAGCCGCGCGCGGCCTCCTCCAACGGCCACCACCACCCCGCCGAACGGCTCACCCCCGCCCAGCTCCGGGCCGTCGTCTTCCGCCGCGCCCCGCTCGGGCGCCGCGGCCTCGACGAGGACCAGGTCAACAATCTCCTCGATCAGGTCGAGGAGGAGCTGAGCCGGCTGGCCCAGGAGAAGAAGGCGCTCGCGGCCGAGGTCGAACTGCTGCGCGGCTACGTCTCCGACTCCTCGGCCATCCCCGCGCCCCAGCCCGACGGCCCCATCACCCCGGCCGCCCCGGCCACCCCTGCCGCGCCCGCCACGCCCGCGACACCGACGCGGCGGGAAACCGGCCTCGCGCGGGTGGAGCAGCAGGGGCACGTGGAGTCGCAGACGGTGGCCAGCCGGATGCAGGAGGCGCACGTCTACGCCGCCCAACTGCTCTCCCAGGCCCAGCAGACCGCCGACCAGTACATTCAGGACGCTCAGCGGTACGCGCGAGAGCTCGTCGAAGACGCGCGCTACCGCAGGGCCGAGCTGCTCAGCAAGGAGCAGGCCGCTCCGGGGACGGAGAACTGGGAGCGGGAGGCCGCCCGGCTGCGCACCGCCAACCAGGAGTACCGCGGCAAGCTGCGGGACTACTTCGAGTTGCTGCTCATGAACCTTGACGAGTGGGAGACGGCGGAGGGCATCAGCATGCCGCCCACGCCCGGCTCGCCCGATCTTCCCGACTGAAGGGCCTCGCTTTCGCGTGGACGGCGCGGATCTCGCCGGGCCGTCCCGGCGGGGTCCGCGCCGCGGGCAGAAGTAATGCCGCCACGCGGGGCCGACCGTCAGTGCCGCCCCGCCAGGTGCTCCTGAAGCAGCGGATGGACGAAGTGGAACACGCCCGGCTCGGACTGCCGCAGCAACCCCGCCCCGGCGGCGGCGGTGAGCAGCGGCGACACGTCCATGGCGCGGACGTGCACGCGCCTCATGATCGTCCGCACGTCCTGGTCGTCGCCCCGGAACGTGTCCAGCCGCCGTCTTGTCATCTCGGCGGCGATCTCGCCCAACCCGCCGGTCACCGCGCCGGCGTCGAATCCGGCCGCCGCCGTCGCGGCCAGCGATCGGTCGGCGAACCAGGGGACGAAGGGCACCGGCTCCTGCGGCAGGTCGTCGATCCACGCCGGGGCGCTGGTGAGAACCGCCAGCAGCGCGGGCGAACCCAGCAGCTCGGAGGTCAGCCCGAGCAAGCGGTCCGGCTCGACCTGGCGGGCGGCGAGCAGTGTCTCCAGTCGCCTGCGTGCCTCGGCCGCCGCCACGCCGATCACCTCCACGGCCTCGAACCCGGCCACCGCGGCGGTCCTGCCGGTCATGATCACATCGAGCTGTGTGTGCTCGGCCCACCGCAGGAACTGCTCGCGCGTGTCCGGGGCCAGCGCCTCCAGCCCGTCGAGCACCAAGATGAGCCGCCGCCGCACCAGCATGGCGTTGGCGTTGGCGAGCGAAACCCCGTACGCGGCCACCAGCGCGTGCGTCAGCGCCCGCTCATGCATCAGCACCACATCATCCGGCAATGCCCGCTCGTGGGCTAAGTGCTCGACCTCCAGGTCGGCGAGCGGCAGGAACACCGGCACGTGGCCGCCCCGCCGCTCCGACAGCCGGCGCGCCAGCCTGGCCGCCAGGACGCTCTTGCCCATCCCGGGCGCGCCGGTCAGCAGCAACTTGCCGGTCCGCAGGGCGAGGATCTCGTCCAGGTTCCGGACCCGCGGCGTGTCCTCGCCGTCGTAGCGGACCACCGGGTCCATCAGCGGGCCGTCGTCGCCGACCCGGCGGTCCACCTGCGCGCGGACCGCTCCGGCCAGGTCGTCCAACGGCCCTCGCAGCGGGAGCTCTTCCTGTCGGCTGAGCCAGGACGCGACCGGCGGCTGCCCGTCGTCCTGCGACTCCGCGGCGATGAGGTCGCTGGGCTGGGGCGAGTCGCGGACCAGGTCGATGTAGGAGCTCGCGTCCTGCGGCACCCTGTCCGAGATCCTGCGTAGCTCACCCGCGATGCCGGTCACGGTCGCGCCCCAGTCCTCAGGGGCCTCGGTCGTCTCGGCGAGGCGGCGTAGCAGCGCCGGCTCCTCCATGAGCAGTGCGTAGGTGTCCGGCGCCCTGTCCCTCAGCAGCAGGACGGCTGCCAGGATCGAGACGTCGTAGCGGTCGGGAGGCGTTCTTCTCGCGACGCGGTCCTGCAGGATGAGAACGTTGACGAAGCGCTTGATCGAGCGTGGGTTGCGCGGCAACGCGCACTTCAGCATGCCGCCCGCGGGTTCGATGTCCGTGCCGGCGAGTAAGCGGTCCAGGAATCGTGCGAAGTCCGCCGGTGACATCCGCGGCATCTCGAAGGGGAACTGGATGATTTTGTCCAGGTAGTCGCCCACCGAATCGTCCTTGTACTTCTCCCGCACGGCCGCGATGAGCGGAGCCTTGGCCACACCCAGCACGAACACGCAGTTGGGCCGGTTGAAGTGCAGCTTCAGTGATTCCAGCAGGCCGGTGATCCGGTCGGCGTCGCAGCGGTCCAGGTCGTCCACGAACACCACGAGGCGCTCCTTGCGGTGCGCGGCCAGCGCGGTCTCGATGAGGGCGCCGAGGTGCTCATCCAGCCGCGTGCGCTCCGAGCGGATGCGGAAGTGCTCGGCGTCGTAGTCCGCGATCGACTTGCGCACGTCGGGCAGGTTGATCCGTAACGTGGCCGACAGGACGAGCGAGCCGAGCACGTCGGAGATCGTCCGTAAGGTCCTGCGCACGTTCTCCCTGTCCTGCAAGTCGAGATCGTTGACTATGGCGTGCAGCAGCGGCAGCACCGGGTTGTCCTCGTGCTGATGCCGCCAGGGGTCGAACCACACATGGGCGCAGTTGGGCGCGTCCTGCTCAAGCTGCTCGCGCAGCTGCAGCAACATCGAGGTCTTGCCGGTGCCCCATTCGCCGAACACGCCGATCACCATGGGAGGGGTGGCCTCGCGGGCCAGTGCGGCGAGCTGGTGGACATAGGCCGCGCGGTTGAGCTCGTCACCCCTCACAGGCTCGTCGCTGTGCGTGAAACCCCGCGACCCGGCAGGCCCGGCAGGCCCGGCAGGCCCGGCAGGCCCGGCAGGCCCGGGGGTGCGTCGTGCCGCCGCCGCCTCGTCCCCGGGCGCCGCGTGCTCGATCCGGGGACGCGAACCTTCCGCCCGGGGTCGCTCGCGCTCCTCCCCGGGCCGCGCGCGCCGCCGTCGCCACCAGGTGAGCGGGGCCGCCGCGATGCCCAGGAGCAGCAGGACGCCGGCGACGACCGGCACGAACGGGTAGCGCGCCAGGAAGGAGGGCTGCGTCGTGACGGCCACCCGCAACCGGTCGACGCCGGCCCCCGAGATGAGGACGAGCTGGCCGCTGCCTGCATGCGGCCGCGTGCCGCGCACGACAGTGAACGTCACCGTGCTTCCGGCCGGGACGCGGGCCCGGCCACCGCCGTGCAGCGCGATCGCGTCGGCGATGGGTCCCGCGACGCGCACCTCGACATCGGCGGCAGGGCCCGGATTGACGACGATGACCGGCCAGGCGCCGGTGGGCAGGCGTTCCAGGGGGATGGAGAGCTGGCTTTCGTCGAGAAATTCCGGCGCCGCCTTGGCGTCCGTGACGGAGAGGCCCTGCGTCGGCCTGGCCAGCGCCAGGACCACGACCACGATGACGCCCAGGCCGACGATCACCGTGAGGCCCGAGGGCAGCAGCGAACGGCGTCTCCTCGTCGTGGTCTGATCGGTGCCCAACGCCGTATCGGCCACCACCGGCCGGCATGCGACGACAGTTCGAGATGCGGCTTGCTGGTCAGCGCAATCGTCCGGCAGGGCCACCCGGGCCCTGCCCAGCGCGACCTCCGCCGTGCTCACGGCGGCCTGCGCGTTGCGCAGATCGGCCTCCAGCTCCAGCGTGGTGGCCTCCACGGTCGGCACGGACACCAGGGCGCTCCTGAGCCCCGGCCTCATCGTCATGGCCAGAGCCAGCACGCCCACCGGGATGCAGAGGATGAGCAGCGCTTCCCAGGTCTCGACCCGTCCGACCAGCAGGCCCGCCAGCAGCGGCCCGAGCGCTACGGCGCTGTAGCTGCCCAGGCGGGACACCCCGGCCACGCGGGCGACCCGGTCGAGCGGGGCCTGGCTGAGCACGGTGCGCAGGGTGACGTTGCTCAGCCCTCCGGCCAGCCCGATGATGAGCAGCGCGACCGCGAACGACCACCAGACTTGCAGGAAGACGAGCGGGATCACCATGGCCGCCGTGCACGCCCACAGATGCAGCAGCATGACGGGCCGGTGCCGGAGCCGCCGATCGGTCCGTCCGTGGCGAAGTGACGTGATCGCCCCGATGACGCCGCCGACACCGGACGCGGCCAGGATGGTGCCGGCGAGAGCGGAGGGCAGGCGGGCGTTCGTCGCCTCCGACAGGAATACCACGATCATGCCCTGAACCATGAAATTGATGAATGCCGTGGTGAGCGTCGCGGAACGAAGGAACCGATTTCTCCGCAATTCGGTCAGACCATCCCACATCTCCCCAAAAAGCCCGCCCAGTGGCCTTCCTTTGGCCGTGATATCGCGAGGCACTCGGCTCAAGGTCGCCGCGGCGCCGAAAAGCATCACTGCGTTCGTAGCAAATGCGACAATTGGGCTAATTCCGTGTAGCAGGCCTCCCAGGGAACGTCCTGCCAGAACCGTGCCGTGCACGGACGCCTCATGGAAAGCCAGGGCCTTCTCCACCTTGTCCGGCTTGACCATGGAGGGGATCAGCACCGTCTCCGCAACCGACGAGTGCACGGACAGCGTTCCCTCGACGAGCGCGACGAGCAGCAGCCATTCGAGCGTCAAACCGCCTGTGACCAGCGACAACACCAGCCCCGCGACGAGCGTGCCACGGAGGAGCTCGCTCCACACCATGACCCTGCGAGGGCCCAGCCTGTCGATCCACACGCCGGCCGGGATGTACCACAGGAAACCGGGCACCGTGGATGCGAACATGACCCAGGCGATCGAGGTGGGGGACTGTGTGAGGCCGTACGCCAGCAGTGGGTAGGTCACCCCGATGGTACGGCTGCCCAGCATGGACAAGGTCGATCCCGCCCAGGACCACACGAAGGGCGAATTGTCTTTAAAATAACCCACGAAGCCCGCTCCACGCCCGTGACCGCTTTATCACGAAACGGACGTTGGCGGCCTCTGATTCCCAATGGCACACGGTTGAGAACCGAGGCACATTATGATAATAGAGCAACTCCAGTAGCGCCTGTTACAAACGCTGGGCCATTTTCGGTCAGGCAGTAGTACCGATAAGCCGGTCAGCGGCCTCCGTCAGCTGGGGCGGCAGCGGCCGCCTCCCCCTGCTCTCCCGCGCCCGGCACGCCAGCCTCGACGCCTCCGAGTCGCGCCCCGCCTCCTTCATGACCCGGGCCGCACGCAAGAGCGTCGCCGCGTCGCTGTCCACGTCGAGCCGGGGCACCGCCTCGACCGCCTTGCGGACGTCGCCGCTCAGCGCCAGCGCCAGGGCGTAGGCCGCCTGGGTGGAGGGCTGCTCGTGCGGCTTGACCTTGCCGAGGTCGCTCAGGGCGCGCTCGGGCCTGGCCAGGTCGGAGAGGATCTCGCCCCGGGCCCGCAGGATCTCGGGCCGCTCGCCGCTCTGGCGCAGTGCGCTGTCGAGGACGTCCACCGCCCCGCTCTCCCTGCCGACGTACCACAGCGCCCACGCCAGCTCGGTCTGGATGGCGGGCTCCCTGCTGCGCCTGGCCGCCGCCTGCAACTGGGCGACGGCGTCCTGATAGGCGCCGCGATCGAGCAGAATCCGGCCGATGGCGGTCAGATACGTCGCGACGATCTGATCGGACCCCGGCGTCGCGTCGTAGTGGCGGGCCGCCAGCCGGTAATGCTCCAGCGCGGTGTCGACGTCGTCGCGCAGGTACGCCAGATCCCCCAGCAGCGACTCGGCCCGCGCCCGCGACCTGTTGCCGGGCCGCTGGCCGATCTCCTCGCGGGCGTACCGTTCGGCGACGTCGAACCAGCCCCGGTGCAGCGCGAAGGCGGCCTCGGCCAGCCGGTCGGCCACCATGGGGGCCGGGACGCCGGCGGCGCGGCGCAGAAAGGGCTCCACCAGCCGGCCCGGCATCTCGTAGCGGCACTTCTCGCCGGCGTGCAGCACATGTCGTTCGGTCAGGGACTGGGCGACCCGCTGCGGTAGCTCCTCGCACGTGTCGTCCTGGCGGGCGATCGGCCGTAACAGCGCGATCAGCTTGTCCGCGTCCCCCCTGAGGTGGTCGCGGGCCACCTCGTTGATCACTCGATGCGTGAAGCTGCCCAGCACGTCGTCGACGTCGATCAGATCGTCGGTGCCGATGGGCGCGGAGCGGTCGCGTACGGAGTCCCACAGCGCGGTGCAGGCCAGTTGCAGGTGCAAGGGCTCGACGGTGGCCGACAGGTCCGCGCCGGCGCCCCGCAGCCGGTCGACGAACGTCTCGCCCGCGCCCGGCTCGAACACGTGGCCCATCGCTTCGAGCGGACGGCAGCACGCCTCCAGCGCGGCGTCCGGGCTCATCGGAAGCAGCCGGAAGAAGGTGTCCTCATCCATGTGGGCGCGCAGGCCGTCGTGCCGCCGCAGCGATTCGAGCTGTTCGTCGCCGACCACGACGAGCAGCCGGAGCGGCAGGTCGTCGGAGGCGAGCGCGTCGCTCAGCTGGTCGAGCAGGTGGGGGTGGTCACGCGGCGGCCGGCGGAAAGCCGTGAAGACCTCGTCGGCCTGGTCGAGTACGGCCATGATCGGGCGGCCGTCCGGGCTCCAGTGGTGCCAGCGCAGGTAGGAGGAGATGGTCAGGCCGGCGAAGCGCAGCGGGTTCTCGTACGGCGACCAGGAGGCGAGGAGCGCGAGAGCGTGCGGGTCGCCCTCCTCGGGGTCGATCGCCACGGGCACGAAGGGCGGACGCCTCACCCCGCCCACGGGCAGCACGTCGAACCGTGACAGGTCGAGCCTGGGCAGCACCCCGGCCGCGACCAGTGACGTCTTCCCGGCTCCCGCGGACCCGTGCAGGATGGTGAGCCGGTTGTTCTGCCAGCGTTCGGTCAGCTCGCCGATCTCGCCACCGCGCCCGTGAAATTTGGCGATGTCCTCGCGGCGAAATGGTTGCAGCCCGACGAACGGTGCCAGACCCTTGCCGCTGGAAGTCATGCCACGCTCCGCCGCCTTGTGTAGGGATTGAACAATTCGTCCACCATCGCCTCACTGGATTAGCAAAGCATCGCCGGTCAGTTGCAGATGGATAACCCTGCCCTCACCGTACCGCGCATCCCCTGGCGGCGTCCGTGTCAATGGACAACGTGCAGCGGACGAGCCCGTAGTGGCACCTTCCCGGACGCCGGATCAGGGCGCCGACTGGAAGCCCTGCAGGCCCTCCGGCTCGCTCGGCGCGAAGATGCGCTGCAGTGCCCGCTCCACCACGGGGAGATCGAGGTTCTTGAGGTCTTCCAGGGTCTCGTCGTCCACGTCGATGACGCCAGTGGCATGCTCGCCGCCCATGCAGTCTCCTGTCCCCGGCCCGGTTTCCGGCCGCCCGTAAACCGGAATTTCATCTGGACGCACCGATTAACGCTTCAATTGTGATTCTGTGACCACCCTGCGCCAGAATCAATCGTAGAATTGCGCAATTGGCGCAGGAGAAGGCGAGGCGACGTGGACGAGCAGGCCGTTCCGCAGGCGGTGCCCCGGATGCCCCCTATCTGGGGCCGGAAAATCCCAGGCCGAAACAAACATTTCACCGGGCGCGAAAACCTGCTCAACGGGCTGCGGGAAAGCCTGGCGGAGACCACCACGGCTGCCGTCGTGCCCCTTCCGCAGGCTCTGCAAGGGCTGGGCGGCGTCGGCAAGACGCAGCTCGCGATCGAGTACGCCTGGGCGTATCGCGGCTACTACGACCTCGTCTGGTGGGTCGCCGCCGACCAGCCGCTGCTGATCCCGAGCGCGCTCGCCGGGCTGACCGAGGACCTCAAGCTGCCCTCCGCGGGCACCATGGGCATCGAGGAGGCCGCCGACTCGGTGCGCGACGCCCTGCAGCGTGGCGACCCGGTCGACCGATGGCTGCTGATCTTCGACAACGCGGACGACCCGGAGGAGATCAAGCCCTTCCTCCCCCAGGGCAGCAAGGACGGCCACGTGCTGATCACCTCCAGGAACAGCAGGTGGAGCGGCGTGGCCGAGACCGTGTCCGTAGACGTCTTCTCCACCACCGAGAGCGTGGCCTTCCTGCGCAAGCGCCTGCGCCGCGACGTCCCGGAGGACGAGGCCGTGCATCTGTCGCACGAGCTCGGCAACCTCCCGCTGGCGCTGGAGCAGGCCGCCGCCCTCCAGGACACGACCGGCATGTCCACCGACGAGTACGTACGGTCGCTGGCCGAGCAGACCGGGGAGCTGCTCAAGCTCGGCAAGTCCACCGAATACCCGCACACGATGACCGCTGCCTGGCAGTTGTCGGTCCATGAGGTCGAGACCCGGATGCCCGAGGCGGCCGAGGTGCTGCGATGCCTCGCCTTCTTCGGCCCCGACCCGATCCCGCGCTTCGTCTTCCAGCGCGCCAGAGACAGCGGCGCCAAGCTGATGGGGCCGATCCTGTCCAACCCGGTCACGCGCAGCCAGGCCTTCGCCGAGCTGGGCCGTTTCTCCCTGCTCCGGATCGAGCCCGAGACCGGCACGGTCCAGGTCCACCGGCTGGTGCAGGCACTGCTGCGCGACTCGCTGGAGCTGAAGCAGCAGGAGGCGTTCCGGCACGAGGTGCACCTGCTGCTGGCCAGCGGCGCCCCCACCGACCCCGAGGACATCGCCACCCAGGAGGAGTTCACCTTCCTGCTGCCGCACGTGGGCCCGTCCCTCCTCGCCCAGTGCAACGACGAGCCCGTGCAGACCTTCGCCCTCGACGTCGTGCGCCACCTCTACCGCGTGGCCAACTACAGCTCCGCACGATCGATGGCGGAGGAGTTCCTCCGTCACTGGACCCCGTCCAGAACCGACCGCGACCCCAACGTGCTGCGGTTACGCCGGCACCTGGGCAACGTGCTGTGGCAGCTCGGCGCGAACAAGGAGTCACTCGACCTCAATGGCGACACCTTCGAGCTGATGCGCGAGGTGTTCGGGCCCCAGCACGAGGACTACCTGCGCATGGCCCTCACCTACGCCGCGAACCTGCGCGCTCAGGGCCGGTTCAGGGACGCCCGCGAACAGGACGAGGCGTCGCTGGCCGCGCTCGAGCGGCGATTCGGGGTCAAGGACCCGACGACCCTGCGCGCCTACAACAACCTGGCACTCGACCACGCCCTGCTGAGCGAGTACGAGTCCGCGCTGGAGCTGCAGCAACTCGCCTACGTGGAGCAGAGCAACGCGCGGCAGGGGGTCAGCAAGTGGGACGTCCAGTCGACCTGGAACAACCTGGCCCGCGTGGTGCGGCTGTCCGGCCGCCACGAGCAGGCCTGCGACGTGGGCGAGGAGGCCTACGCCCACGGCATCAGAGAGCTCAAGATCGAGCATCCCCTGACCCTGGCCACCGCGAGAGACCTGTCCATCGCCAAGAGGCGCATGGGCGATCTCGAGGAGGCGTACAAGCTCATCGAGGACACCCACAACCGGCTGAGCAAGCTCTACGGCCCCGACTACCCGGAGACCATGGCCGCCGAGGTCGCGCTGAGCAACACCCTGCGTCAGCTCAACCGCCTCGAGGAATCCATGGCGCTGGCCAAGGACGCGTTCCAGCGCTACCTGAAGACCTACGGCGAGAAGCATCCGTTCACCTACGGCTGCCAGCTCAACCTCGCTCTCCTCTTCCGCCTGCGCGGCGACGCGGAGAAGGCCAGGGAACTGGACGAGAAGAGTCATGAGGGCCTGCTCGCCCAGCTCGGCGACAAGCACGTCTACACGTGCAGCAGTGTCATCAATCTGGCGGGAGACCTGGCGGCTCTCGGCGACCCGGCGGAGGCGTGCGAGCTGGGGCAACGGACGCTGGAGATCGTCCGCGACTTCCTCGGCCCCAAGAACGGCCTGTCACTGTCGGCCGCCATCAACCTCTCGATCGATCTGCGCGCCATCGGAAGGAGCGACGAGGCCACGACACTGTACGAGCAGACGATGGCCGAGTACACACACATGTCGCCCACCCACCCGGAACGGGTGCACGCCGTCGAGGGCAACCGCTTCAACTGGGACTTCGACTCGTACAGCCTGTGACGGGGTCGCGCCCGTGCGCGGCCTGCCAGGTCGCCCGGTGCGCCTCAGCCTCCCGCCGCGCGCTCTCCAGCGCGGCAGGAGGCACCGGCTCCGCCAGCCACGCCGCCAAGGTACGCCGCATCGCGGCGGCGAAGCGTTCGCCCGGCGCCGTGAGCCGGCCACTGTCCAGCAGGGTGCCGGTCACCAGGTGCGCGGCCTCCCGCCAGCGGGCGAACTCGGCATGCGGCCGGAGGTCGGCCTCGTGGGCCCGCTGCCGCCGCCAGAATCCGGCCACGCCCAGAAAGGCGTAGGCACCCTGGAGCAACCCCGGCAGGGGACGCGGGTCGGGCCGCCAGGGCGCGTAGTCCGTGCTGCCCTCGTCGGGCTTCAGCAGCGCCACCACGTCCAGGATCGCGTTGAGCTTGTTGTGCTGAACCTCGTGCGCGAACGTGGAGGCCAGCCAGCGGCCGTCAGGAGGCGTGGACATGGCGATCGTCCCGAACCGGTCGGCCGCCGAGGCGCTCGTCATGCCCTGCGCCGGACCCTTGATCGGGGTGAGCACGGAGATGAGGGCCTGGATCTCCGCCGCGATCGTCCAGTGGTGGGCGCGGAGCATCTTCCAGGCCGCGTCCAGGGCCACCCGCCACGCCTGGAACTCTGTTTCCCGCAGGCGGCCCTCGACCGTGTCGGCGTTGCTCCAGCGGAAGAAGTCGAGGTCGTCGACCAGCAGGCGCAGACCGGCGTCCGCGGTTTCCAGCCGCCGCAGCGGGAGCCAGCCGCGCTGCGGGACCGCGCCCGGACGCAGGCACACGTTCCCGGCCTCCACCCGTCCGTCGGCGTGCACGGCGAGGTCCACCAGCCCGTCCGCGCCGTCGTCGCGGAGCTGGATCTGGCCCAGCGACGGCAACATGATGGCGCCGCCGGACACGGGGATCTGGACCTCGCACGGCACCCCCGCCTTGATCGCGGCCACGGCGGCCACCGCACCGAGCCGAGCCGGGCCATGGGGTCCGTCCGGGCGGGGGCCGCTCTCCCGCAGCGACCGGACGACGCTCGCTGCCCAGGCGCCCACCGCCGGATGCGCCAGCGTGCCGCGCACCGCCGCAGGGCTCTTCTTCTCGATTCCGGCGAGCACGTCGTAGGCGTGCTCGGTGGCCCGCGCGTGCGGATGGCCGGTCATGGCGGCCATCCGCACCGTGCCCAGCAGGAGCAGCCGGCGCTTGCTGCGCTGCGGAGCGACGAGGTGGCGTACGGCGTCAGCGCCACCGCCTCCAGAGGCCAGCCCGGACAGGGCATGGTCGGGTAACCGGTGATCCCTGGAAGGCATACAGGTCCTTTCAGCGAGAGGCACGGCGGAGATCGCCGACGAGACGGTTGTGGATGTGCTCGATCAGGCGGTAGAGGTCCGGGCAGTACACGGACGGGTTGAGGAAGCCCGTGCCGGGCCGGTAGCGGTGCGGGTAGAGGCCCGCGCCGCACACCCTGCCGAACCGGCACGCGCGGCAGGTGTCGCTCAACGCGTCGGCGCCCAGTTGCCTGGCCACTATGCCCGGGTGTTCGAGCGCCGCGTCGAACGGATGGTCCACGACGTTCAGGCCGGTGGTGGGCGCGCCGTGCCGCACCACCTTCAAGGAGTCGGTCTGCTCGATCGTGCCGTCGGTCTCGATGACCACCAGAGTGGACGGCGTCAGCCCGACCGCCTCACTGGCCGACGCGCCGCCCAGCATCAGATTGACGATCTCCTGGAAGAGCCGGACGACCGTTTCACCGCTGCGCCCGTACCAGTGGTCGAAAACGGCGATCAGCCAGTCGCCATAGGGAGTGTTCTCCGGGTTCGGCGATCGATACGGCGGCGGCGATTCCCAGGTGCCGTGCGGCAGCAGGAAATCGACCATCGGCGGCGCGAATTGCAGTAACGCGTCATATGTTTCGACAGGGTCGTTCGCGAGGTCCACCGTGCACAACAGACCGGCGTACTGAGACCGAAACTCCGGGCCGCGTAACAGGGCGAGTGCGTCGGCTACGGCATCGAAACTGCTGCGGCCGTCCGCATACCGGCGATTGCGGTCGTTGGCCCTTCTGCCGCCGTCGAGGCTGACACCCACCTGCACGTCGAGCTCGCGGAACGTCCGCAGGGCGGCCTCGTCCAGCAGCACCGCGTTGGTCTGCACGATCGCGTCGACGCGCAGCTCGTCGCCTGCCGCCGCACGCACCGTCTCGACGACCTTGCGCAGGTAGGCGTGGCCGGCGAGCAGCGGTTCGCCGCCGTGCAGGATGAGCCGGACCGACCGCGTGCCGTGGGCCGCGGCGTGCTCGGCGATACGCCCGGCGGCGGCCGTGACCAGGTCGGGGTCCATGATCATGGGTTTCGAGCGCCAGCTCTGGTCGGCGAGCGTATAGACGTAGCAGTAGTCGCAGGCGAGATTGCAGCGGCTGTGAACCTTGAGCAGGAATTGCCGGAAGGGGCGAGGACGCCAGCCGTCCTTCAGCATTTCGGCCACGTCGAGAGTGTCGGGCCACTCTCTCGCTGGATCCTTCCCCTGGTACGTCAATCCTGTAACACCCCGCACCGCCGGAAATATCCGAGTGATTGACGATGCTAGCCGAGACACCATGCGATGTGGAGGACTGTTTCGCTACCCCTGCAAATCGCGCATTTCCGGTTGCGGCCGCGGCAGCGATGTCTAGGTGAGAAGCGTGTAGTCCTCCAGCGTCGGCGGCCAGAGGGCGTCGTCGCCCGCCATGGCCTCCGGCTCGTACGTGTGCAACTCCAGCGTGAGGTCGTCGGCGCACCAGTAGGCCGCCTCGCGGTGCGCGTCGCGGCCCTCGCACCACAGCCTGCGCTCCCGGTGGATGACGTACACGAAGTAGGCGTACGACTCGACGTCGCGGTGGGCGACGCGGGCGGTCTCCAGCGCTTCGTGCACCTCGTACACCACGCCGGTGCGGCCGTCGAGGAAGAGGTACCAGCTGTCCAGCCCGTCGAGCATGAACAGCGCGCCGAGGTCGTCCGGCAGGCCCGCGCAGGCGCGCAGGTCGTCCACGGTGCCGGACCAGAACTCGGTCAGGGGCTCGACGAAGCGGCGATGCTCGCCCGTCCAGCCGGGCTGGTTGAGGCCGTCCACGCTCAGGCCGACCTCGGTCAGGAAACGGCGGGTGGGCGCATGCGCGATCGCGGGGTGGATCTCGTCGTCGCGCGGCCGGTCGACGCCCTCCGGGCCGTACAGGTCCTCCAGCAGCTCGCGCGTGACCCCGGCCGGAGGGCGGCGGAGCGGAAGCGGGGTGACGGCGCCGGGTCCGCCCGCCAGGCGCTCGTGATGGGCCAGGTGGTTGCTGACGTACACCGGAGGGGACAGCTCGGCCGAGACCGGCCAGCCGCGCATGACGGCGGCCAGCTCCCCGTGCGCCGCCGCGGGCGGGACGACGGCCTCGGCCAGGAAGGGCAGGCCGATGGCGTACGCGGGCAGCCGCGGCTCGGCCAGGGGCAGCCGGGCCGCGGCCTCCGCCACACCCCGGGCGGCGGCCTCCGGGTCGTCGCGGTGCCGGCCGCAGTGCAGCAACCGCCACGTGTACAGGCCGATCGGGCCGAAGGCGAGGGCCAGCGTGCCGGCGGCGGCGCGGGCGTCCGGTGACAGGGCGTCCAGCCAGGCACGCGCCACCCGCACGTCCATCGGCAGGTCTGGACCCGGATCGGCGCCCTCGGCGCGGGCGGCGAGCGCGGCGAGCCCCGGCGAGGGGTAGACCTGGCCGGCGGTGAACGGCGACCGCGCCACCCGCTCGGCGTCGTACCAGGCGGTGAAGGCGGCCCGGTCGGTGGCCCGCGGGTCGTCCAGATCCAGCACGAACGCCGGCGGGCCGAGACCTTCCGCGGCGTCCGGGTGGCTGAGCTCCACGAGCAGGCGGACGTGCGGGTTGACGGCCAGGGGAAGGACGAGCTCGGCGAACGCGCGCTCGGGGTCGTTGCTCCGATGGGCGTCGGCCACGGTGACGAGCACGGGCCGGTCGAGAGCGGCCAGGCCGGCGTCGCCGAGCTTGAACTGCCCGGCCAGCTCGCCCACGGCGTCGTCCACGTCCATGCCGCGCAGGCAGATCGCCGCCTCGGCGGGGCCCGGGTAGCCCGACCAGTCCCAGACGCCGGAGTAGCTGAACCAGGACAGCAGCCGGGTCTTGCCGGCGGCGGGCGAGCCGGTGACCACGCAGATCCGCGGCCCGTAGGGGTCCTCCCGCCAGCGCAGCAGGGCGTCCGCGGCGGGGCCGCGACCGGCGGTGGGCTCGTCGCGGATGCCGCGCCCTGGGCGCTTCTCCACCCAGGCGGGCACGGCGGCCAGGTAATCGGGGACGGCGGGCCGGCCACCCAGGAGCCCCCGGGCGAACGTCGCGATGGCCGCGTGGAACTCGGGCATCGCCGCCGCGGTCTCGGCCCAGCCTTCCCGTATGCCGGTCACGCAGGGCTCGTCCTTGTGCCGGGCCAGGAGCATGCGGTCGCCGTCGTGGTCGTCGGCCAGCTCGCTCAGGTGCTCGAAGAACGTGTCCTGGATCCTCCGCAGCTTGCCGGCGTGCTCACGCAGCCGCTGCGCTTCGGGGTGCTCGCCGAGCTCGGCCAGCACCCCGTCGAAGTGGGAGATCCGCACGTCCGGCCAGGGCAGGCCGACGACCTGGAACGCGGTGAAGAGGTGAGAGGGGAGGTCGCGCGGTGCTTCCATGGTGGCGACGAGTCTAGGCCAGGCCCGCGACGCCACCTCGGCGCGCGGTATCCGCCGCGGCTTCCAGGTCGGGACCGGGATGTCCGAGGCTCGCTGGAAACCAGGTCAGTCGACGCACATCGCCTCGTGGGTGGACTGGAAGACCCATGTGCCGCCACCCGGAGAGGTGTAGATGCCGAAGTTCTGATAGGTCCCAGGGGTGCAGTCGTGGCCGACCGCGAGGACTGCCTGCCGGGCCCGCCGTTCGGCCGCCGCCATCCCTTCCGCGTAGGTGTTGCCCGCCCCCACGGCCGTGGCGCTGCGGGGAGTGTCATAGCCGTCGGCGTGCGCGGCCACGGGCATGGTCGCCAGGCCGGCCGCCACCGCTGAGACGAGGCCGAATCGGCGGAGCAAAGTGATTGTTCGCATGCTTCTCCTTGCAAGGGGCGGGCATTTGTTCGAGCGATACGAAGTCATTCGATTGGTCTTCGAATTGTTGGCAGATCTACAAGCATGCATACTGTGATCGCTGCCAGGACCACTGTCAACGGTTGTGGCACAAGGCAGGAACGTTGCTCGGCGAGATTCTGCGGCGCTGTGCTGCACTTCTGAGATTGTCGGTTGGATCTGTGCGCACTGGCATTGATGAAAGTTTCAGCGACCGCCAGGAACGCACCCCTGACAAATTCTCCAGTTACTCGAGCACGTCCCCGATCGAGGGCGAGGTTCTGGATGGCGGCCGTGCCGTACTGGGCGGCGTCGTCGGTGGTGACGCCGGACAGTCCGGTCACGCGTTCGGCGATGTGGGGAGGCGCTGGAGACGCGTAGTTGCTTGCAGGAGCAGCCTCAGTGCTGGACGTTGTGCCGGGTCATCGCCTCGGCCAGCCGGTAGGTGCAGCGATTTCCCGGCGGGCGCGGGTCGGGTACGGCGGCTAACCTGCTTCAACCTTCGTCGGGGAAGACCAATTCATCGCGCGTCGCCACAAGTTCGGCGGGAGGCGGCTTGATGCCGATCGCGTCGCCCCAGCCGGAGAACCGCACATCGGCGGTCTCAAGTATGCGGTCTTTGACATTCCAGGGGGAGTCGGGTTCGTCATAGCGCGTCTGGCACCTACGTACGAGCTGATCCGCAGGCCCTCCATCAGAGGTGTCTTCAATTCTCCACCGTCGCGAATCGCAAAGATGTGAACTCGCGACCGTCCGTTTCTAGGCCGCCGCGCACCACTTCGACGGCCTGCCGGGAGCCTGCTAGACCCGACACCCACTCACCGACGATCGGAGTCCCTGGCTCGGACTGGCGAGATCAGCCGAGCGTGAACGTCCTGGCGCGGATGCGGCGCCGGCTGGGAGGGTGGACCTCATGATGGAGACCTTGCGGGACGCTGAGCGCCGGCTCCAGGCCGCGCAGCTCGCTGGAGATGTCGAGGCGCTGGATCGGCTGCTGGATGATCGGCTGATCTTCACCTTCGGGGCGAATATTGCGACCAAGGCGGACGACCTGGAGCTGCACCGCACTCGGACACAGGTGATGACGAAGGTGGCCGAGGAGGAGCTGACGGTGCTCGCCGATGGGCGCACTGGGGTGACGTGGTTCCTCGGCACCGTCGAAGGGACTGTCTCCGGTGCGCCGTTCGCGGCCAGGATGCGCTACACCCGTACGTGGCTGTACGACGAGACGCACGGCTGGCGAATCATCGCCGTGCACGCCGGCACGACCGATTGACATGGCCGACACGTTGTCCGGCGACCGGCCAGCTGGATGGTCGCCGGCGGCGATCGCGTAGAGCTGCGCCAGCGTGAGCACGTCGAACAGCGTGGCGATCGGGATGGAGGCCAGGGGCACTGCGCGCGGCACGTCGCTGAGCAGGCCGAGCTGGTCGTTCCCCAGAACCTCGCCCAGGCCCGAGGCGCGACGTCTCGTTCAGCGCGGTCGGGGATCACTTCGAGGGTGCTCACTTCTACCGCCTGGCGCACCATATGTGGCTCATATGTGGACGTTGCGATACTGCCCGGATGCGTGTGCTCCTGGTCGAAGACGAGCAGCCCCTCGCCGGATACATCCAGGCGGGGCTGCGTAAGCACGGGTTCACCGTGGACGTGGCCCTGGACGGCCGGAGCGCGCTGGACAAGTGCGAGCTGACCCCGTACGAGGTGGTGGTCCTGGACCGGGATCTGCCGCTCGTGCACGGCGATCAGGTGTGCCGCGCGCTCGTGCAGCGGGGTGAGTCGCGGGTGCTGATGCTGACCGCCTCCGACGCGGTGGAGGATCGGGTGGGCGGGCTGATGCTGGGCGCGGATGACTATCTGGGCAAGCCGTTCGCGTTCTCCGAACTGGTGGCGCGGGTGCACGCGCTGGTGCGGCGCAGCGCGCCGGCTCGCCCGCCGGTGCTGCGGGCCGGTGGCGTGGTGCTGGATCCGGCCCGGCGCAGCGCCGAGCGGGACGGGCGGTTGCTGCGGCTGACGCCGAAGGAGTTCGGGGTGCTGGAGCGGCTGCTGGCCGCCGGTGGGGACGTGGTCAGCGCGGAGAGGCTGCTGGAGAAGGTGTGGGACGAGCACGCCGACCCGTTCACCAACGCGGTCCGGATCACGGTGGGGACGCTGCGCCGCAAGCTCGGCGACCCGCCGCTGATCGAGACCGTCATCGGCGCCGGCTATCGGATCGGCGGCTGACGGGTGCTCCGGCTGAGGATGGTCCCGCTGAGAGCGGTCCGGTTGAGGGCAGTCCGGCTGACGGCCCGGGTCCGGCTCGCGCTGCTGCAGACCGGCCTCGTGCTGGCCGCCGGGGCCGCGCTGAGCGGCCTGACCTACCTGCTGATGAAGCGGCGCCCCGCGCTCGTCACCCACCTGGAC
Organism: Nonomuraea sp. PA05; assembly: GCF_008086045.1. Lineage (GTDB taxonomy): Bacteria > Actinomycetota > Actinomycetes > Streptosporangiales > Streptosporangiaceae > Nonomuraea > Nonomuraea monospora. The sequence continues at coordinate 107,057 of NZ_VSEY01000033.1, forward strand.
CCGGACGGTCCCGACCCGCAGGGCACCCTCCAGCTGCTGCCGCGGCCGCAGGACCTGCGCGAGCTCGCCGACCAGGTCCAGGCCGACACCCTGTCCGCGCTGCTGCCCCAGGCCGGGCTGGCACTCGCCGTGGTGACCGTCCTGGCCGCCGTGCTGGCCTGGCTGGTGGCCGGCCGGGTGCTGCGCCCGATCCGCGCGATCTCCTCGGCCGCCCGGCGGCTGTCGGCCGAGAACCTCACCGAACGCGTCCCGGTCACCGCCCCCGCCGACGAGCTGTCGGCGCTGGCCGGCACGGTCAACGACATGCTGGACCGCATCCAGCACGGCATCGCCGAACGCGACCGCATCCTGGACAGCCAGCGGCTGTTCACCGCCAACGCCGCCCACGAGCTGCGTACGCCGCTGACCACCGCCCGCACGGCGATCGACGTCACCCTGGACGACCACCCCAGCCAGGACGAGCTGCTCACCATGGCCGGCGACGTGCGCGACGCCGTCGTCCACATGCAGCGCGTCCTGGACGGGCTGCTGCTGCTGGCCCGCAGCCAGGCAGGACCCGGCGCACACGAGGGGGCTGACCTGGCCGTCCTCGCGGACGCCGCCCTCGACGCCGCCGCCGCACGGGCGGAAACCGCCGGTGTGGCCATCCGCTCGCGGCTGCGGCCCGCACCGGTCACCGGTGAGCCCGTCCTGCTGGAACGCATGATCGGCAACCTGGTCGACAACGCCATCCGCTACAACCACGCCGGCGGGCACCTGACCTTCGACACCGGTGCGGCGGAGGGGCGCGTCGTGCTGCGGATCTCCAACACCGGTGCCCAGCTCGTGCCCGAGGAGGCGCAGACGCTGCTGGAACCGTTCGTGCGAGGGCAGGGCGCCCGCGTCCGCACCGACGGCCTGGGGCTGGGGCTGTCCATCGTGCGTGCGGTCACCCTCGCCCACCAGGGACGCATCTCGGTCACCGCGCGCACCACGGGCGGCCTCGACGTCACCGTCGATCTCCCGCAGAGATCATCGCCCGGTGGGACAGGTCACCGGGACGAGCACGGACATGAACGCGGGCCCGCGGGGGGCGGGAGCCGCACCGCGCTGTCGGCACAGGCGAAGTCGCCAGGATTGTTCGAAGCGGCAGGACCACGCCGTCCACGGCGGCGTCACCCCGCAGACACATGAGCGCGCGCGAACAGGCTGCTGGGCGGCCGTCCCTGTTGTTCCCCGGAAGGGAGCGCTGCCCGGGGCGCCGGGCTGACGAGCCGGTCGGCGGTGTGCGCACACGAGCTTGAGGGTTCCGCGGGCGCATGTACGAGCGGGTTGTCCTGCTGTGAACTTTGTTCGGATGGCGTGCATCGAATGACCCGTGGTTCCGATTGATGGGGTGATGCATGGCGACGGCACTGCTGGACGGTGATCCGCAGCGGCTGGGGCCGTACTGGCTGGCGGGGCGGCTGGGCGCGGGCGGTCAGGGTGTGGTCTACGAGGCCTACACCGAGGACGCCCGCCGCGTAGCGATCAAGGTCCTGCACAGCGATCAGGCCGCCCAGCTGGGCAGGGAGGCGACGGCCGCGCAGCGGGTGGCCTCGTTCTGCACCGCCAGAGTGCTCGACGCGCAGTTGGAGGGGTCCCGCCCGTACATCGTCAGCGAGTACGTCGAAGGGCCGAGCCTGCGCCAGGTCGTGGCCGGTGGCCGCCGGTTCGCGGGCGGCGACCTGCACCGGCTGGCCACCGCCATCGCCACCGCCCTGACCGCCGTCCACGACGCCGGGGTGATCCACCGCGACCTCAAACCGGACAACGTGCTGCTCGGGCCGGACGGCCCCCGGGTGATCGACTTCGGCATCTCCCGGACGGCGGAGATGTCGCTCACCGAAACCGGGCTGGTGTCGGGCACGCCCACGTACATGGCGCCGGAGGTGTTCACCGGGCAGCGGGCGGGCGCGCCGGCGGACGTGTTCGCCTGGGGCGGCATCATCATGTTCGCGGCCACCGGCGCCGACTTCTTCCAGGCCGAGAGCCTGGGCGGGGTCATGCATCGCGTGTTGTCGGCCAGCCCCGACTTCGGCGTGCTGCCGCCGTCGCTGCAGCCGCTGGTGGCCGCCGCGCTGGCCAAGGATCCGCTCGACCGGCCGGCTTCCCGCGAGCTGCTGCTCGCCCTGGTCAGCGGCGGCGGGCGGCTGGACACCGCCACGTTGCTCGCCGAGGGCGGCCGCGAGGCCACCGGGATCGCCGTGCCCGCCGCCGATCCCGCGCTGGGCGCGCTGGCGGAGGAGGCGTACGCGATGCTCGGGCCGGCCGAGCGGGAGCTGGCCGCCGAGGTGTTCCTGCGGCTGGTCACCGTGGACGAGCGGGGCGAGTTGATCGGACGGCGGGCGGGCCGGGACGAGCTGCTGCAGGGAAGAACGCAGCCCGATGCGGCGGCGATCCGCCGGATCCTGGAGGTGTTCGGCTACCTCCTGACCGGTGAGGGTGATGAGATCCGGCTGGCCAGACCCGCGCTGGCGCGCGCCTGGCCCCGGTACCGGCGCTGGATCGACGGCAACCGCGACGGGCTGGCGGTGCACCGGGAGATCCTCACGGCGGCGCGCCGGTGGGAGGCGGCCGGTCGGCGCGACGGCGACCTGTTCCGTGGCAGCAGTCTGGAGGGCGCCCTGCGATGGGCGGCGAACGCGCGGCGCAACATCACGCTGGCCCCGGTGGAGCAGAGTTTTCTGCAGGCGAGCGCGGATCTGGCCAGGCGCGGCGCCAAGCGGGCCCGGCTGGTGTCGCTCAGCCTCGGCGGACTGCTGGTGATCTCGCTGGTGGCCGGCGGGCTGGCCGTGCAGCAGGGCGCGGTCGCCGATCGGCGCGCCGAGGAGGTCACCGCGGCGCTGCGCAGGTCGGAGGCGACCCGGCTGGCCGGGCTCGCCCAGCAGACCCGCCTCACCGATCCGATGCTGGCGATGAGGCTGAGCGTGGCGGCGTGGAGCCTGGACCGCACGCCGCAAACCAGGGCGGCGCTGACGACGGCGCTCGCCGGTCGCGAGGCGGCGACGTTCACCGACCGGATGAGCGCCGGCGACACGCTCCGTGCTCTCGGCGCCGACGGGCGTCGCCTGGCCGGCGTCAGCCAGGACGCCGCGCAGGTGTGGGACGTGCGTACCGGCAAGCGGACCGGCCGGATCGCGCGGCTCGGGCTGGCAGCGGACCGGGTGGCCGCGGTGGCGCCGGCGCCCTCGGGCCGCATGCTCGCCGTCCTGACGGACAAGCGGGTCCGGGCCTGGGACCTGGCCAGCGGGAAGGCCATCGGCACCTGGACCTTCGATCGCCCGCTCGACCTCGTCAACGGCTGGGCGGACATCGTCCATGTGGACGACCGGACGGTGACCTTCCAGGCGTCCGGCAAGAAGCAGCAGTGGAACCCGAGGACCGGCGAGCACACCCGGCTCTCCGTAGCCGGAACGGTGGCGAGCGCGGACGGTGCCTGGCTGGCGACCCCGCAGGAGAAGTCGGTTCGGTTGACCAACGCCGGGGACACGTCCGTCGTGGACATCGGCGTCCAGGACGGTGCCGGCTCCCAGGGAACCTGGAACGGCGGCGCGGTGACGGTCAGCGGCGACGGGAAACTGCTCGCCTCCGTCACCGGCACCGAGGTCCAGTTCTGGCGGATGGCCGACGCCCAGCTCCTCACCACGGCGCCGCTGCTGGGCAGCACGAACACCGACGGCGAGCGGCCCCAAGGGGCTTTCGACGGCCGGACGTTCCGCTACCTGCTGGAGGACCGGGTCTTCTCCGTCGATGTCTCCGACCTCTCCGCCGCCCCCGCGTCCGCCTCGATCGGCCTCGGCAGGCTGGCCCCGGGCGGGCAGGTCGCGGTGATCCAGACCGGCGACCGGCCCCGGCTGCGCGACGTGCGCAGCGGCAGGACCGCGGGCGCGCTGCCCGCGATGGAGGAGGCGTACTTCACCGAGGACGGGCGGCTGCTGGCCGCGGTGGACCAGGGCACGGTGAAGATCTTGAACGTCGCCTCGCGGGCCGTTCTGGGCGAGATCGTCCCTGGCCAGGGACAGCCGGAGATCAGCGTGGTGCGCTTCAGCCCTGACGGCAGCCGACTCGCGCTCGTCCTGCGCGGCTCGGACGAGGGACGTGGTGACACCGTTCAGACATGGGACTGGAAGGCCGGGCGGAGGCTCTGGAACGCGGCGCTGCCCGAGACGAACGACGTGGCCTTCTCTCCCGACGGCAGCCGGCTGGCCGTCGCCGGAGCCGGCCAGCGGCTGCTCGACGCCGCCACCGGCCGGCCCGTGACCGGGCCCTTCGGCTCCGGTGGCAGGGACACCGCCGGCATCCGGATCTTCTTCGTCCACCGGGGGGACCGGGTGGTGGTCCTGGACTCCCGAGGCCGCCTGACGTTGTGGAACACCTTGGGCCATCGTCAGGGGCCGGTCGTCCGCGACGACTCCGACCAGCTGTCGGTCGCCGCCTACTCCCCTCGTGACGACATCGTCGCGGTCGGCGCGACGGACGGCAGAGTCCGGCTGTTCGACCCGGTCACCGGAACGAGCCTCGGCACGCTGCGTGACTCGGGAGGAGGGCAGGACCCGGAGACGGGGCAGCTCCAGTCGATCGCCTTCACCGCCGACGGCGCCGGCGTCGTCACCCTCGATCTGAACGGGAAGGTGCACACGCACGTCATCGGACCTGCCGGCGTCGTCCAGGCGATCTGCCGGCGGGCGGGTGGCTCTCTCACCGGCGCTGAATGGCGGGCCTACATCCCTGGGCTCGCATACCGCGAAAGCTGCCGCTGAGCAGGAGCGGCGTCTGCTTCGAGAGTCCCGCGCGAGCGCGGCGCTGGTAGTGGCGTGCCGCGCATCAGGGTGTCGGCACCTCGGCGCCGGGGCAGCCCCGGTCGATGCGGCCGGTGGTGAAGTAGGTGACCACGTCGGCGGCGCATGCGCGCAGCGCCGAGGAGTGCGCGTCGTCGTCGATGGTGTAGATCTTGCCGCCGATCTCGGCCTGCATCCGCGCGGCGTACTCGTAAGGGGACATGAACTCGTACCGGTGCGCGGCCAGGACCAGCGAACCGTCGCCGCGGCGCAGCCGGGTGGTCCGGACCGGCAGCGGCCAGCCGGCACAGCCGGCGCCGAAGAAGGAGGCGCGGCCGGTGACGGGGTTGTCCTTGAGCAGTCGCTGGTAGGAGGCCCAGGCGGCGGGGAAGCTGAGCCGGCTGTGGTCCTCGTTGCACTTGACCGCGCGGTTCATCGTCATGTTGACCCATTCCGTCGCGCCGGGGACGGGTGCGGGCTGCTGGGCGCCGAAGAGTTGCTTGACGGCGGGTGGCGCGGTGGTGCCGGTCGCGTTCCGCAGTTCGGCGAGGGCCCTGCCCGCCTGCGGCCACTCGCGTGAGGTCCTGGCGGCCAGGGCGGCGATCGAGCCACCGTCGATGGGCGTTCTCAGGTCGGTGAAGGTCTTGGGGCTCCGGTCGCGGTCGCGGCCCAGTTTCAGGACGGTGGCGCGGACCTGCCGCGCGGTGGTGCCCAGGCCGAAGGTCCGGTGGTGGCGGGCGAGCCAGGCGGCGAAGCGCGGGAAGTTGCGCTCGGTGGCGCGTACGCGTGCCTCCTCGTGTGCGGCGAGGCTGTCTCCGGGGGAGGCGGGGCTGTCGAGCAGAACGCGGCCGGTCCGGGCGGGGAAGAGACTGCGGTAGACCGCGCCGAGCCAGGTGCCGTAGGACACGCCGAGCAGGTTGAGCCTCGGCTCGTCCAACGCGGTTCGCACCAGGTCGAGGTCACGGGCCACGTTCACGGTGGTGAGCTGCCCGAGAAAGGCCGGGTCGGTACGCCCGCAGGCCCGGTTGCCGGCGGCCTCGGCGTCGTAGCTCCGCTTGGCGGCGGCCTTCGTCAGCGGCCCGGCGCTGCCGGCGAGTTGCCCGGAGCCCGCGCAGTCGACCTTGGTGCTGTAGTTCACTCCGCGGGGGTCGAAGCCGATGAGGTCGAACCGCTCGTTCAGCCGCGCGCTGTCGGTGTTGCTCAGCGTGACCCTGAGCGGATCCAGATATCCGGGCTGGCCGGGCCCGCCCGGCGCCACAGCGAGCGCGCCGAGCCGGTGCTCCTGGTCCGTGGCGGCCAGCCGGGTGACCGCGATGGTGATCTTCCGGCCGGCCGGGTCACTGTGGTCAAGGGGGACGCTCACCGTCCCGCACTCCAGACGCTCCCGCAGAGCACGGAACGCCGCGGTCTTCTCCTGGGGATAGCCCATGGCGGCGATCGCCGCATCGGAGTAGGACGGGCAGGCCGTCCACTCGACGGCCGGATCGGCCTGGTCGGCGACGGCGGCGCCGGGCACGGCGGCGCTCATCAGCGCACAGCTCAGCACGCCGAGACGGATCCTGGTCCAACGTTTCACGACAACGGTTCTTTCCTGGCCGGGACGGATGAGAAGGTTCACCAGGCCACCAGCGGCAGGCGTGGCCGCCGGAAGGCTCTGGTCATCAGCTGGGGCAGAGCACGGCTTCGGCGGCCTTGACGGCCGCGTCACCGACGGCCATCGCCTTCTCGTTATCGATCTTCAAGGTGACGGCCATGGCGAGCTGGATGCGGCCGTCGGCCGAGGAGAAGGTGGTGGAGCTGATCCCCGGCAGGCCGCCGGAGGCCGAGGAGACCGTGCCGCCGCACAGGTTGGGGAAGGGCCGCGGCAGCTGCCGCTCCAGCTCCGCGGGCACCAGCTTGCCCTGGCTGAGCGCGCGGTAGAAGGCGCTGACGTCGTGCGCCGTGGAGATCACGGCGCCGGGGGTGACATTGAGCCGGTCGACGTCGCGTGGCCGGCCCTTGGCGTCGGGGTAGTAGCCGTGGCCGTGCGGGCCCTTGATGATGTGCTTGGAGGGCTTGGTGGCCAGGTAGGTGTGCTTCATGCCGAGCGGGGCGAACAGGCGCCGCTGGAACTCGCCGGCCAGATCGCGGCCGGTCACCCTCTCGATGATCATTTCCAGGAGGACGTAGTTGGTGGTGGAGTAACGGTACTGCCCCGGGTCCCCCTGCCGGGGGACGGTCCGTGCGGCCTTGACCAGGTCGATCGGCTTGTGGACAGTGGTGAAGTCGAAGACGTCGAACTTCCCGCTCTCGTCGAAGTCGGGGATGCCCGAGGTGTGCCGGAGCAACTGCTGCACGGTGATCTCATCGGCCCGATCCACGTAGTCGTGCTCGGCCATCTCCGGCAGCAGGCTGCTGAGCTTGTCATCCACCTTCAGCTTGCCTTCCCCGACCAGCTGCAGGATCATCGTGGCCTCCATGAGCTTGGTCTGCGACGCGATCCGGTAACGCGAGTCCGAGGGGATACGCCCGCCCCTGCCGCCGAGCAGGCGCGAACCGGCCGTTCCCCGGTCCACCCGCTTGCCGTCGACGAACATCTCGCCGATGGCCCCCACCACGCCGTCGGTCTTGGCCAAGGTGGTGATCGCCTGCTGGACGTCTCCCAGCTCGGCCTGCTCGGCGGCCGCGAGTGCCGGGGCCTCGAACGACAGCACCGCGCATGCCAGCCCGGCCATGACCAGTGTTCTTCCACGCCTCATCGATGTGATCCTCTCGCTACGGAACTTCGAGGGTGACCACATCTACCGACCGGCACCTATCGACGGCCGATCGGCGGACCATATCTCTTCCATATGCCGGCGTCGCCATATTGATCCCTGCTCGAACGGGCGCTCATTCGATGGAGGAGATGTCTCATGCGACGACGGGTATCCAGCGCGCTGGTCACGGCACCGTTCGCGCTCACCCTGCTCCTGACCGGCTGCGGTTCCGGTGAGGGGGGAGGGGCTGACGTGGCCTCGGTGTCCGGCGGTGCCGGCGACAAGGCCGTGGCAAGCGCTCAGCCGAGCGCGGACTCGCAGGACAAGGCGCTCAAGTTCGCCCAGTGCATGCGCGAGAACGGCATCGACATGCCGGACCCCGACTCCAGCGGCAAGATGGCGATGACGTTCGACGCGCCGCAGGAGAAGGTCCAGGCCGCCGAGGAGGCGTGCCGGCAGTACGCCCCCAGCGGCGGGCAGCAGATCCGCGACGACCCTCAGATGGCCGAGAACCTGCGCAAGCTCGCCCGGTGCATGCGCGACAACGGCGTCGAGGCCTACCCCGACCCCGAGGGCAGCATGATGCGCATCACCAAGGAGGCCGGTGAGGACCCGGACTTGAAGGCCGCCGAGGAGAAGTGCCAGCAGCAGGCGGCTGACGCCGGCCCGGGTGATTCTTGATGCGCATGCCCGCCATCGACGGCGAGGCGGAGCCGGAGGCCACGCCTTCCGCGGCGACGCCGCCGCCGCGGAAACCAGCTCGGCCGCCGGCCACTACGACGGTGTCCAGGCAGACGTTGAACGACACCAGGGACGCCGACGGCGAGCTCTGTTACGGCCCGGTGACCTCGGCCCTGGCCCGGCAGGCTGGCACGACTACCTGGCTGTCCCGCAGCGGCGACGGTGACGCGGGGCAGGTCGCTGTACCGGGTGGACAACAAGCAGGTCATGCTCATGTACGGAAGGTCGGCGTGGAGGGCAAGGATGTCGAGAAACTGCGAGGTCGAGTTGGGCCGGGTGGTCTTCGCGCCCGGCAAGGTGCGGGTGGAGAGCCTGGAGACCGAGGAGAGCCAGGCGGCTCAGCGCGGTCAGAAGGTGCAGACGTACACGGGCACGACCAAGGTGATCATGGTGCGGTTGGGAGGCCGTACACAGTCCGCGCGCAAGGGCGACAATGAGATCCGAGATCGGCGAAATCGACGGTTGAGCCCTCTCGCCAATAACGCAAGATTGATGTGATCGCACTGCGGATTATGGAGCAGGCTCGCGAACCGCACTCTGCATTGAGCTGATCAATTTGATTGGAGTGAGTAATTGCTGTGGACGGCGCTTAACCATTTCGTGTCAAGTCTGCGTCCGGTGATCCGACCCGCCAACTCCAGAGCGGAGGTGACGCTGACCTCGATGGTCACTGGGTTCTCGGTCGCATCGTCATCTGGGTCATCCAGTTGGAAGGCTAGATCCTCCATGAGTGCGTCGAGGGAGTGCGGGTCTGTACCTCCTCGCGCATCAGGCCAGTTGATGGCGAAGCAGGTGACGAGGATCCCGTCGACCGCCCAGTCCAGGCGGTAGTTGTCGTAGCCGCATTTGATGCTGAGCGCTCGTGTGCCGCGTGACACTCTCGTCAAGAAGGATAGTGGGGAGGTTGGAAGATTGAAAAGCAGGGCCTGTGTCCAGTCCTTTGTCGAGCCAGCCCACATGGCAGGCCCTTTCTGCGCTTCAGGCCGCTTTAGGTTGTCGATGTCGCACCGGAACGCACTAGATGGATCACCCCCTAAACGCCGACACAGCTCGTTGGCGCCTATTCCCTCCGCCCATATCAGATGGAAGCCGGAGTATTCTTCGCTGTCGAAGCCGAACGCGACTAGCAGGTCGTACAGATCGGTGGGGTGGGGCACGAGGAGGCCTCCTGGAGGGGTGAAGCAGGTGTCCTGTCATGCTATCGGGCACCTGCTCCGCGGGCGGCTACTTGACGCTAACCCAGAATTTGCTGCTGTTGGCGACGCGGTAGCGGACGTAGAAGAGCCAGAGGTTATGTCCAGCCGTCTGGTTGTGATCTGCTCTCACTGTACGGGCTGACGCGTTTTCGTAGAGAACTCATTTGCCGTCGAGTCCCACGAAGCCATACCCCATCCCTTGTTTTATTGAGGCGAACGGGAACTCATCACACTCCTTGCCTTGATTAACCCAGTTCGGGTAGTAGGTTTGACAAACCACCGTGGTTCGATAACGGCCACCTTTTCCATCCGGCGCCAGTTCATCTTTCCCAACGTAGGTGAGGGCCTTTTCTGACGGATTTCGACGCCGCCAGGGAGGAAGCGGGGCGCGTCATAATGCCCTGGCACGTCCTTCTTTACTGTGCCAAAGTCGTTCCGCTTAGGCGGAGGGCTCCTTGTAGGGGCCCATTGGCTCGCTGTCGCATCGGACGGTGGGAACGAGAGGGTCTTTTCTGCTCGGAACGCGCTCGATTTCGGCTTTGCCCACAAGGGCACCTTGGCGTTGGCTGCAAATATCCAGTTCGGGTGGTAGAGCCAGATTGTCGGCTTGATGGTGCAGGTTGCGTAGTATCGCCGTTCGATCTGAAGAGGAACTCGTCGTAGCCGTCCGAGATCCACTTGCTCAGGGTGTCGAGGCGCCGTTCTCCAACGATCCAGTCGCAGGTAGAGCCATCTGGCCCGATCGAGCCCGTTCTTGATCACCTTGATGTTCTTCGCTGCAGTGGAGACGGAGATGTCCCGAGGGTGAAGTCCTGAGCCGCCAACGGATCCCGTGCCCAGTACTACTCCGCTGCCATCCTGGTTCCCAAGGTACGTGTTCCTTACGAGCGACGTCCCCATCATGACGCCGTTCTTGATGGGCTCTGCAGGCAAGCCGGTCAGGGGGGCTACATCGTGAACACCCCATCCCTTCCATCATCCGTTCGCTGATGCATGGAAGAAGTACTTGCGATAGATGTGCACTAAACTGTGGATCTCCGGATGCCCATGGCGGACAGTCGATTCGACGAGGACGGAACGTGCCGGTGACTGATCAGATCGACGTCAAGCTCGCGCCGGTCTCGGTGGAAACGTTCATGCTCCGGGTCGGGTCCGGCGGACGCTGGTTCTACCGACGGCTCACCGCAGTGCCCGGCCAGGGCGAGAGCCCGGACGACGTCGCCCGCCGGCTCGGCGGGCTGCCCAGCGACGAGCCGTCCACGGTCGTGCACTCGACGAGCTGGCGTCACCGGCCGGAGGGGCAGGTGGTGCTGACCTATGCCGTATGCCCCGACCCGGCGCCGCACCTCCCCGCAGAGGAGCTGCCCTTTCTGGACATCGCGCAGGGCAGCGCTCCGGCTGCACCCACGCCGGAGCGCATCAGCATCACCAACGTGGCCAGCCACGCGATCCGCCACCTGGCCTTCCTGCTGGCCACCGATGCCATGGTGCGCCGGGTGTTGCTGGACCATCCGCCCGTCGCCGGGGCGCTGGAAGAACTCGCCCCGCTGACCATGACACGGCTGGACGACATCTCCGCGTAGAGCGGGAAGGTGGTGGCGCTCCCGCGTGGGAAGATCGCTGATGAGGTGGGACCTCAGAGGACTGGCGCACCACCGTCACTGACCTCAAGCTGCCCGGCCAGCAGCCGGGTGTAGGCGCCGTCGTGGTCGAGGAGCTCGGCGTGGGTGCCGGTCTCGGCGACCTGTCCGGCGTCGAGGACGATGATGCGGTCGGCGGTGCGGATGGTGGACAGGCGGTGGGCGATCACCAAGGTGGTGCGGTCGTGGCGGGCGGCGGTCATGGCGGCGGAGACCTCCTGCTCGCTCTCGGCGTCGAGGTTGGAGACGGCCTCGTCCATGATGAGGATGGGGGCGTCCTTGAGCAGGGCGCGGGCGATGGCGATGCGCTGGCGCTGGCCGCCGGACAGGCGGGCGCCGAGCTCGCCGGGCAGGGTGTCGTAGCCGTCGGGCAGGCCGGTGATGAAGTCGTGGGCGTGCGCGGCCCGCGCGGCGGCCTCGATCTCGTCGTCGGTGGCGTCGGGGCGGCCGAGGCGGATGTTGTCGCGCAGCGGGATGTTGAACAGGTAGACGTCCTGCGGGACGAGGGTGATCAGGCGGCGCAGGTCTTCCTGCGGGAAGTCCCGGACGTCGTGTCCGCCGATGGTGATGGACCCGGCGGTGACATCCCAGAAGCGCATGAGGAGGCTGGCGCAGGTGGACTTGCCCGCGCCGGAGTGGCCGACGAGGGCCACGGTCTCGCCGGGGGCGATGGCGAAGGTGGCGTCGGCGACGGCCTCGGGCAGGCCGGGGGCGTAGCGGAAGCGGGCGTCGGCGAAGCGGACGCGCGGCTCGATCGGGCCGGGGGGTGGTTCCTGCACCCGGTCGGTGACGGAGGCCGGGGTGTCGAGGATGGTCATGATGCGGTCGCCGGCGGCGAGGACCAGATTGAGGTCGCGGGCCACGTCGGTGACGGCGATGACCGGGGCGAACGTGGTGGCGGCCAGGACGACGGCCACGGGGAACAGCGCCGGCTGCAGGCCGTCCGCCGCCACGAGCAGCGCGGCGGTGACGAGGACGGCGAGCAGCCCGAGCGTGGTCGCGGCGTTGGTGACGGCGTGTTCGAGGCCGGAGCGGCGGCCGTGGGCGAGCTTGGCCTTGAGCAGCTTGTCGTCCTGTTCGCGCAGGCGGTCGAGCTGGCGTTCGCCGGCGCCGGAGGTGAGGAGCTCGCGCAGCCCTTGCAGGGTGTCCACGGCTTCGGCGTTGAGTTCGCCGAGCTGGGCGCGCAGGCGAGTGCCCTGGTCGGCGGCGCGTTTGCGCAGCCAGGCGGGCAGCAGGGCGAGCAGGATCAGCGCGGGTGCCAGGGCCAGGGCGAGGGCGGGGTCGAAGAAGGCCAGCGCGGTGAGCGCGGCGACGGGGACGGTGACCGCGCTGATCAGCGGGCTGAGGGTGTGAGCGAACCACAGTTCGAGCTGCTCGACGTCGGAGATCGCGGCGCTGCCGAGGTCGCCGGAGCGGCGCTGGAGCAGGTAGCCGGGCGCGAGGCGTTCGAAGGCGGCGTAGACGCGGCCGCGCACGTCGGCCAGCACGCGGAAGGCGGCCACGTGCGCGAGGTAGGACTCCAGCCACGGCGTGAGGGCCAGGAAGGGAAGGAGCACGCCGAGCGTGATCAGGCCGCCGCGCAGGTCTTCGGCGGTGGCGCCGGTGATGGCGCGGCTGACCGCCCACGCGCCGACGCCGGCCGAGGCGAGGACGACCAGGTGGTGGGCGATGCCGCTGGCGATCGCGACCAGCAGCAGCGGCCGGTGCGGGCCGAGCAGGGCCAGGATCGGGCGGAACCGGGAGCCGCCGGTACGGGCGAGTGTGACGGTGGCGGCGGTCATCGGGCGGCTCCGTTCTGGGCGGCGACCAGCCGGGCGTAGGCGCCTTGACCGGCGAGGAGTTCGCCGGGCGGCCCGGCCTCGGTGATGCGGCCGTCGGCCATGACGATGACCCGGTCGGCGGTCTGGACGGTGGACAGCCGGTGGGCGATCATCAGCGTGGTCCGGCCGCCGGACAGGGTGTCGAGGGCGTGCTGGATGGCCGATTCGTTGGCGGCGTCAACGCTGGAGGTGGCCTCGTCGAGGACGAGGATGGGGGCGTCCTTGAGCAGGGCGCGGGCGATGGCGATGCGCTGGCGTTCACCGCCGGAGAGCTTGAGCCCGCGCTCACCGACGACGGTGTCGTAGCCGTCGGGCAGGGCGGTGATGAAGTCGTGGGCTTGGGCGGCGCGGGCGGCGGCTTCGACCTGCTCGTCGGTGGCGCCGGGGCGGGCGAGGGCGAGGTTGCGGCGGACGGTGCCGTGGAAGAGGTAGGTGTCCTGGGAGACGACGGCGACCAGGGCGCGCAGCCGGTCGAGGGGCAGGTCGCGCACGTCGATGCCGTTGATCGCGACCCGGCCGGAGGGGGTGTCGAAGAAGCGCAGCAGGAGCGAGGCGACGGTGGTCTTGCCTGCGCCGGAGCGGCCCACCAGGGCGACGCGTTCGCCTGGCGCGATGTCGAGCGAGAAGCCGTCCAGGGCGGCCCGGTCACGGCCCGAGTAGGTGTACGTCACGTTCTCGAAGGTCACGGAGGGCGGGCCGGTCAGCCCGAGCGGAGTGGTGCCCTGTTCGGGTTCGGGGGTGTCGAGGATCTCGAAGACGGCCTTGAGGGAAGGGATGGCGTTGTAGCTGGAGTGGTAGGCGGACTCCAGCTCCTTCAGCGGCCGGAAGCTCTCGGCGGTGAGCAGCAGGATGAGGAGCAGCTCGGTGACGGTCAGCTCGCCGGCGGCCAGCCGCAGCGCGCCGGTTCCGAGCGCCACGGCGGTGCCCAGTCCGGTGATGAGCGCAACGCCGCCGACGTAGCCGATGACGACGGCCATGAGGCGGATGGAGTCGCGGCAGAACCGGTCGGCCAGGCGGCCCAGCTCGGCGCCGCGCCGGCCGCTGGCGTTGAACGCCTTGAGCGTGGCCATGCCCTGCAGCGCGTCGAGGTTCTCGGCGTACAGGCCCTTGTAGCCGCGGAACCAGGCGGCGTTGCGGTCGCGCAGCACCCGGTCCGACACCAGCGGCAGCACGGGCAGCAGCAGCGCGCACGCCAGCACCACGCCGCCGACCAGGGGGTCCAGGGTGAACAGGTACGCGGTCACGGCGATCGCGCCGAGGACGGAGGCGATGACCTGGGGCAGGAACCTGCCGATGTAGGCGTCCGCCGTCTCGATGCCGTCCACCAGCGTGGTCTGTGACGAGCCGGTGCGCCCGCGCTGGGCGTAGGCGGGGCCGAGCCGCAGCAGTTTGCCGGTCAGACGGCGGCGCAGCTCGGCCTTGACCGCGCCCGAGGTGCGCAGCGCGACGGACTCGCGCACGGCCAGCGCGGCGCTGCGGACGAGCTGCAGGGCGACGATGGCGGCGACCGGCCAGAGAATGGAGTCGGCGCCCTGGCCGGCGAAGATCCGGGCCAGGGCCTGGGCGATGAGCACGCCCTGGCCGACGTAGGTGGCCGTGATGGACAGCAACAGCAGGACGAGCCCTGCCAGGCGCCATCGGATGGACGGTGACAGCGCTAACAGCCGGGGGATCACTGTTCCTCCTTGAGCCGTTCGAAGACGAGCTGGGTGCGTTGCAGGGCGCGCACCCCGTACACCTCGGAGATCAGTGCGGTGAGGACGTCCGCGGGCGGCCCGCCGGCCACGATGCGGCCGGCGCTCATCACGTACAGTCCTGCAGCACCGCGCCGACGACCGACAGCCCGGCCCCGACGAGCAGCGCGAGCAGGGCGCGCGGCAGCCGGAACTCCCGCACGATCTGCGGGATCTTGTCGTAGGTCTCCTTCTGGCCGGGCAGGAAGGCGCTCTCGCCGAAGAAGGTGCGCCCCGCGATCCGGTCGCCCAGCCCGAGCGCGAGCAGCGTCTCCAGGGACGGGTGGTAGCCGGTCACCACCTTGGACGGCGGCTGGTCGAAGGTGAGCTCGCGCCCGCAGTTCTCGATCGTGACAGGGAACCCGGTTCGCGGGGCCGCCGCTTGTGGCTGCGGGGCGGGGGCCTGACCGCACGCGGCCAGGGTGAGTGCCGCCGTCACGAGGGCTGGCAGCCTGAGCGGGACGGGGCGGGGCGGGCGGCTCATGCGGTGAGTCTCCGGAAGTGAGCGGTCGAATGATCGTGAAGCGGAAAACACCACATTCTGCTCATATGACGCAAATGCAAGCAAGTTGCAATAGACGACCACACGCCACCACGGTGAGTAGACGTCTCATGCCGTGACCACCGCCTCCAGCAACGCCTGGTCGCGGGTGATGAGCGCGAGGGTGCCGACCCGCGACTCCTTCCACGCCGCGAGCCTGTCGATGATGCGGGGCAGCGGCCCCAGCAGGGCGACCTCGTCCAGCAACGCATCCGGCACGGCGGCGATGGCCTCGGCGCGGTGCCCCTCGCGGTGGTGGGCGCGGACGGTCTCGGCCTCGGCCTCGAAGCCGATCGCGCGGGCCAGATCGAAGTAGGTGTTGCGGACACCGGGCACGTCCGGGCCGAGGTAGGCGGCGTACAGGGGACGTAACTCGTCGCGGGCCCTGTCGAGATCGCGCGTGCGAGCCGCGTGCGTGATCACAACGATGTCCACCTCGCCGGGATCCCGGCCCGCGCGCTTGAGACCCTCGTCCAGAGGCGCGGTGATGACCTTTTCGCGTTCGGGGGAGTAGAAGCCGGGCAACCAGCCGTCGGCGATCTCCCCGGCGAGCCGGACCATGCCGGGCCCGATGCCGGCCAGATACGTCGGGATCGTGGTGCGCACCGGGTTGAGCAGGACCTTGACCGGGCGGGCGCGGCCGGTCGAGCCGGGGCCGTGATAGGGCAGCCGGTAGTGCTCGCCGTCGTGGGTGACGCGCTCGTCCGCTCTGATCGCCTTGCGCAGGATCTCGACGTATTCGCGGGTACGGGCCAGCGGCTTGCCGTACGGGACGCCGTGCCAGCCCTCCACGATCCACGGCACCGACACCCCGAGCCCGAGCAGCAGCCGCCCTTCGGACAGGATGTCCAGGGTCAGCGCGGTCATCGCGGTGTTGGCGGGGGTACGGCCGGCCAGTTGCAGGATGCCGGTGCCGAGCTTGATCCGCTCGGTCCTGGCAGCAAGGTAGGCCAGCACGCTCACGCCGTCGGCGCCGTACTCCTCCACGCTCCACACCGAGTCCACACCGATCCGGTCGGCGTGCTCGACCAGCGGGAGGATCTCCGTCATCGGCTCCCCGTGGTAACCGAGGGCCAGTCCGATCCGCATCTCGGGGTGCTCCTTAGGCGAAGGGCAGGGGGTCGAGGACCGGCTCGGCCGTGGCGAGCCGGTCTCCGCCGAGGAAGGGGAAGGCCGCGGGCGCGTTGCCGTACAGGCCGGGCACCACGACGCGCACCACGCGCAGTCCGGTGGCGCGCACGTCGGGGGTGGTCAGATCGACCGAGACCGCGCGGAGGCCGGCCTCCGACAGTCGCGCGAGGTAGTCGTCGGGGTCCACGGCGGCGGGACGCGGGCCCGCGACCGGGTGGCGCAGCCGGTCCAGCAGCGGGCCCTGCATGCGCGGGTCAAGGAAGAGCTGCAGGTTGAGTTCCAGGTCGGTCAGGTCGTGCCAGTCGGGACGGAACGCGTCCCGGTAGGTCCTGTCGACCCGGAACGGCCGGTAGGGGTGGTCGGACGTGCGCCACACGGGAGCGTCACCGTCCAGCAGGCCGAGGCTCATGGTGTACGACACCACCGCCTCGGTGAAGGCCTTGGCCGCCGCCGTCTCCGGGGCGGAGCGGCAGGCGGTGCCGAAGGCCACGACCTGCCGGGCGTGATCCTCCAGGAAGACGCCGATGACCGGCACGCCGAACGCCGAGGGGATCGCCAGGAAGGTCACCGACAAACCGCGCCGCTCCGCCTCCGCGACCGGCCGGGCCAGCTCGTCAGGGATGAAGCGGACGGCCTGCTCCCCGCGCAGCCACCACAGCGTGACGGCATCACGTTCGAACAGCTCCTCCAGCGCCGACCGCTCGGCCCGCTGCCGGTTGGAGCCGGCGGCGATGCCGGCGTTGGCGTGCATGCTGATGTGCGGCGGGCGCGTGTAGTTGAGGTAGACCAGCGTGGCTGGCACGAGGACGTCCTTGCCGCTCACCAGGTCGCGGCCGGTCGCCCACTCGATGGGCAGCTCACGGGTCAAGGGAGTGAAAGGGAAGCCGGGCGCCGCGTACTGGTGCGGGGCGTACAGGGCGAGACCGGCCGGATCGATCGCCTCGGCGTCCAGACCGGAGTACGCGGTACGGGGCAGGCCATCGGGGACGGCGTTGCCGCAGTAACGTTCCACCGCCTCGCCGATCGCGGCCTTCCTGGCCTGGTTCTTGTCGAACGCGGCGCCGCCTGCCACCCGGTCGGCCTTCCACGAGGCGAAGCGATCGGTGGCCGAGACGTAGGCCCGGTAGATGACGCAGGAGTCGAGCGCGCTCGTCGCCCGCACCACCCGCGTGATCAGGCCGAACTCCGAGTCGACGAGTTGCTCCGGCGTGGCGGTCCAGTTCCAGCCCGGCCGTGGCAGGGGCAGGACGGGGCGGCGGGTCAGCGACCTCCCGAGGATGGTCTGATGGCCCTCGTCAGGGAGAGGCCGTCCGGACAGGACGCAGAGCACGTCGTCGGCCAGCATCCCGGCCACGAGCCCGTTCGCGACCCGCTCCGGTCCGCCTGTCAGAGCGTCATCGCGGTCGAGGTGTTCCCACAAGGTCAGCAGCTCGTCCGGGAGGCGGGCGGCGGCGAGCCGGCGGGCACGGGTGTCCGCGTAGGTGGCGGTGCGGCCGGGGATGGTGCACGGCCCGATCCGGATCGCCGGGCCGTCGGTATGGCAGCGGTGCCACGGGATGCCGGCGTCGGCGCAGAGCCGGTCGATGCGCCGCCATTCGGCATCGGGCAGCCGGTCGGCGCAGGCGACGACCATGTCCACCCCGTCGGTGGAGTCCAGCGGACCGCGGACCACTTTGACGTGCTCTTGCAGGAGAGCGGTGGTCAGGTCGGCGAGGAGGGACTCCCCGGTCAGGTGGACGACGTGCCCGGTCAGGGGGCGAGCGGTCTCCAGGGGGACGAGAACGCCGCGCCGCTCCAGGGCCTGCAGCAGCTCGGCCAGGTCATCCTGGATCGGGATGGTCCCTGCCAGGGCTTCGGGAAGGAGCCGCATCAGCGTGTCGGGAGTGAGGATCCGGGTCACGCGGCCGTCGGGCTCATGGCAGCGCCAGACGCCGTCGGCGCCCGGAGTGAGCTGGTGTCCGGGGGCGACGCGGAGCGATCGGGTCATCCGGCTGGCCTCCGGAATCGGGCGGGGAACGGGGCTGGGGTGCGGGAGACCGAGGCGCGGCCTCCCGCGGTCGATCACTTGTCGTCGTCCTCGTTCCAGGCGAACGCGGTGTCGACTGCCGGCGTGTGAGCCCTCACGCAGACGGTGGAGTCCTCGATCTCCTCGAATGCGACGTGTGCCATGGCCATCCTCCTTGTGGATAGCTTGCAGGTTCCTCGCAATTGCGAGTTATTCGCAATAGGCACGTTAGGTGGCGCTTCCAGAGGGGTCAACAGCCAATCGCCGCCCAGAACGGCGGACCAATCCCTTGACGCCGGAATCCGGGCGCTACCGGCCGCCGTCTCTACCGGTGAGTGGCTGCTTCAGCATGATCAGCCTGACCCTGTCCCCGGCGTTGAGCAGCGCTGCCACGCGCCAGCCCCTGCGGCGGTACAGCCCGAGCGCCGCGCCCGCGCGCGGATGCGTGGTCAGCCACCACGACGCTCCCGGAGCGGCCGACACCAGCGCGTCGTGCAGCCGCGCCCCGAGCCCATGTCCCTGCATCGTGGGCAGGACCGCCAGCTCCCGGAGGGTGAGGTCCTCTCGCGGCAGCCGGGAGGCCAGCAGGGCGAGCCGGGAGCAGCGCACACCATAGGCGAACCCGTGCACCTGATCGCCGTGAAACGCCGCCGCGAACGTCAACCCTGGCCTGTGCAGGTCGGCGGCGAGCCGTTCGGCGACCGACTCCCTCGGCTCGGACCAGGGCGGAAGGGCGAAGACCTGGCCCGCCACCTCCGCGACAGCGGCCAGCATGCCGGTCACCTCCGCCGCCGGGACGAGCCGGATCTCGATGATGGCGGCGCCCGCCTGGCCCTGCGGACCAAGCTGTGGCCAGGCGGGCGTCGCCGGCATGGGGGTGCGCGTCAGACGCCGCGGGCGGCGTCGTAGCGGGCGATGACGTCATTCCAGTTGATCAGGCCCCACAGCTTCTCCACGTAGTCCGGGCGGACGTTGCGGTACTGCAGGTAGTAGGCGTGCTCCCAGGCGTCGAACACGAGCAGCGGGGTGGTGTTCATGCCGACGTTGCCGTGGTGGTCGTAGACCTGCTCGACCACCAGCCGGCGACCCAGCGGCTCCCAGGCCAGCACGCCCCAGCCCGAACCCTGCACGGTGGCGGTGGCCGTGGTGAGCTGCTTCTTGAAGGCGTCGAACGAGCCGAAGTGCTCGGTGATGGCGTCGCCGAGCTCGCCGTCGGGGCGGTCGCCGCCGTCGGGGGACAGGTTCTGCCAGAAGATCGTGTGCAGCACGTGGCCCGACAGGTTGAACGCGTAGGTCTTCTCCAGCCCGACCAGGCCGCCGAACTCGCTCTTGTCGCGGGCTTCGGCCAGCTTCTCCAGGGTGTCGTTGGCGCCCTTGACGTAGGCGGCGTGGTGCTTGGCGTGGTGCAGCTCAAGGATCTCGCCGGTGATCGCGGGCTCCAGTGCCGCGTAGTCGTACGGCATGTCCGGAAGGGTGTACTGCCCCATGAGCTATCTCTCCTCAAAATCTCGTACTTGCATATATCTCGCAATTACCATAGCTCTGCAACAAGCTTGTGTCCCGGAGGCGTGCCGACAGCGGCGGCAACATCCGCTCAGCACCTGGCCGTCAGTGGTCCATCTCGAAGTCGCTGCGCGCCATCACCGTGGAGAACCCGACATGGGGGCGCGGAAGAATCCAAGGCGAGTCGGCGCGCTTGGGCTACCCGATCGAGGCCGCCGCCGTGTGGGAGATCCTGCACGCCGCCGGTATCGATCCGGCACCCCGTCGGACCGGGCCGACCTGGCGGCAGTTCCTGACCGCACAAGCCCACGCGATCATCGCGTGCGACTTCCTGGTGGTCGAAACGATGATGGGCAGATGCTGGATCGCCATGGGCGACTCGTCGCCGATGCCGCCGCACCGGCCGCGCCGGTGTGAATCGGTGCTTGCGCTCGACGTCGAACAGCGATTCGGCGGCTGACCGGCTGAACCGGGCGCCGCCCGTCTGAGCGCGATCGCCTCCGCCCGCGCCGCGTCATCGCTTCATCGCACCGTCGGCTGCGGCGTCGGCCGCGTTGGCGATCGCCATACCCGCGATCTCCAATCGGCGTACGAGCTCGCGTTCCTTCATCGCCTCGGCCGACAGTTCGCCGGAGAAGATACGGGCGATCTCGTACTGATACATCCGGCGTACCGCGCCGCCGGCCTTCTTGGCCTCCAGGGCGTCGTGTGCCACCGCCGGAGCGCGCGCGGCCAGGGCGCGTACCGCGCCCTCCAGCGCCTCGACGCCGACGAGCAGCTGGTCGAGCAGCGGAACGAACTGCACCTGCCGCGACACTCGATACAGACACGATTCCCGGACGAAGTCCCGCAGCGCGTCGAGCACGTCGTCGATGGCCCGCGACAACCGGAACAGGTCCTCGCGGTCGATCGGGGTGATCAGGGCGTGTTCCAGCTGCGCCACCACCCGGGCTCGCTCGGTGTCGCCCAGGTGCTCGATGGAGCGCATCCGTTCGTGCGCCCGGGCTCTGTCCACCTCTCCGCCGGTCATCGCCAGGGCCAGCCAGACGCCCTCCTTGGTGGCTTGAAGCTGGTTGAGCAGCGCTTGCGTCAGTGCGCTGTCCATCCGTCCGGCCAGCAGATCCCGTACCCGGGTCAGTCGCCTCACAGGCTTGTCAGCTCCCTCAGCGCGAATGCGGCGACGGCGGCCAGCGCGGTGCTCGCGGGCAGGGTCAGCACCCAGGCCAGCGCGATCCTGGTCGCCGTGTGCCAGCGGACCCTGCCGCCACCGCGCGCGGCGCCCAGGCCGATCAGGCCGCCTGCGATGGACTGGGTCATGCTCACCGGCAGGCCGGTCGCCGCGCAGCCGATCACGGTGACGGCCGACCCCGTCTCGGCCGCGACGCCGTCCAGGGGGCGGGAGGCGATGATCTCGCGGCTGAGGGTGCGGCCCGCCCGGGGAATGCCGCGTAGAGCGCCGATGCCGAACAGAACGGCCACCACGCAGGTGACGGGCAGTGGCGCACCCGTCATGCCCAGCGCGAGGGTGAAGACGGCCAGCATCTTCTGGCCGTCGTTGGCGGCGTAGGCGACACACAGCAGCGCGAGCCCAGCCCAGTGCCAGCGCCGCAGCCCGATGGCGGTGGTCAGCGCGGCCAGCAGGCGGGACATCAGCGGCGCGGCCAGCGCGCCGATGAACGGAGCCGCGAGCCCGACGGCGAGCACGAGCGCCACCGAACCGCCGTTGACCGGGAGTCCCCAGCCGAGTCCGGCTCCGGTCAGTCCTCCGACGATGGCCAGGGTCAGGCTGGTCGGCCGGCCGTAGTGGCTGAGCGTCAGGACGACTGCCAGCGCCGCGATCACGGCGACGGTCATCGCGCTCCTGCCTTCCGGCCCATGGAGTACGGCCAGCCGCCGGGTGAACGTCTGCGCCACCTCGTGCGTCGCCAGCGGTACCAGCGCGACCGCCGCCACCAGCACGGCGAGGCCGGCGAGAGGCCGTGCGGTGGGCAGTTTGTGCCCGGTGGCGAGCAACGCACCACCGTCGTTCATGCCGGTGACGAGGGCGAAGACACCCGCGAGCAGTAACTCCGAGGTCACGCGCGCCGCCTGTCCGGCGGGGTCACAGATCGAGCCGTTCGCGATCCACGTGGTCCAGGGCGAGGCGCACCGCGCCGAGGGCGATGCTCTCCTCTCCGAACGTGGACAGGGCGACCTCGGGCGGGTTCAGGCACATCGCCGCCAGGTGGGCGCGCATGGGTTCGAGCAGCAACTCGCCCGCGCGGGAGAATCCGCCACCGACCACGACCAGTTCGGGATCCACCACGAGGACGAGCGCGGAAGCGCCGCGGGCCAGGCCGTGGGCGATCCTGTCGAGCACGCCGAGCGCCCGCTCCTCACCCGCGCGCGCCGCCTCGAAGATCTCCTCCGCGCCGCGCCCTTCCCTGCCGAGCACGACGGACGGGTCCTCCCAGCCGGTGAGGGGCAATCTGCCGAGCTCGCCCGCGCTGCCCGTCCGCCCGGTGCGCAACCGTCCGTCAAGCAGCAGGCCGTGACCGGCCCGGTAGCCGGACAGGACGTAGACCACGTCGTCCACGTGGCGGGCGCTGCCCCGCCAGTGCTCGGCGACGGCCGCGAGGTTGGCGTCGTTGGCCGCGAATCCCTGGCAGCCGAACCACCGGCCCACCTGGCCCCCGAGATCGAGCCCCGTCCAGCCGGGGATCAGGTGGGAGACCGTCACCATGCCCGAGCGGTCGACCACGCCCGAGGTGCCCGCCGTGGCCGCCCATACCCCGCCGCGTGCGACCGCGGCGGCATCGGCACAGGCGGTGGCGGCTCGTTCGGCGAGCGCGAGACGCTCGGCGGCGGGCAGGCGCTCGTCTATGTCGAGCCGCTGCTCGGCGAGCACGTCGCCGTTGAGGTCGGCGAGCATCGCCAGGATTCTGCGAGGGCCGACGTCGACGCCGACGACATGGCCCGCGTCCGCCCGGAACCTGAACCGCCTGGCCGGCCTGCCCGCACCGCCTTCGGTCGGCGCGGCCTCCTCCGCCAGGCCGCGCTCGACCAGGTCGGCGAGGGCCACCTCGGCGGTCTGCCGCGACAGGCCGGCGGCGCGGGCGAGCTGGGTCAGTGTCTGGGCGCCGCCCTGGCGGAGAGCGTGCAGTGTGGCGCGGGTGTTGAGGCGGCGAAGCAGGGCGGTGTCATGAGTTATGTCGGATGTTCTCATAATCCCCCTTGACGGTTTTAGTGGTCGAACCCTAGCTTTACGTCGCATCTTCTCATAATTGGAGTCGGAACATGTCGCAAGTTGGCCTCGCCCTCGTGGGCGCAGGCGATCGGGGGACCAGGTACACCAGGTATGCGACGATGGGCGGCCGGGCCAGGCTGGCCGCGGTGGCCGAGCCAGACGCCCGGCGTCGCGACGCCATGCTCACCGAGCACCCGGGCGCGCTCGGCTTCGACAGCTGGCAGGAACTGGCCGCCCGCCCGCGGATCGCCGACGCGGTGGTCATCGCCACGCTGGACGCCCAGCACGTGGAGCCCGCGGTGCGCTTCGCCGAGCTCGGCTACCACATTCTGCTGGAGAAGCCGATGGCCATCCGGCTGGAGGACTGCCTGCGGATCGTCGAGGCCGCCGAGAAGGCGGGGGTGCTCTTCGCCGTCTGTCACGTGCTGCGTTACACCCCCTACACACGGGCGATGAAGGCGGTGCTCGACAGCGGGCGGATCGGCGAGATCGTCACCATCGAACACCTGGAGCCGGTCGGCTGGTGGCACCACGCCCACTCGTATGTGCGGGGCAACTGGCGGCGTACGGACCAGGCGACGTTCATGCTGCTCGCCAAATCGTGCCACGACCTGGACTGGCTCGCGTACGTGACCGGCCGCAGGGTCTCCCGGGTGTCGTCCTTCGGCGGGCTCAAGCACTTCACGGCCGCCAATCAGCCCGCCGGTGCCGCGGACCGCTGCCTCGACTGCGCTGTGGCGGCTGACTGCCCGTACGCCGCCCAGCGTATCTATCTGCCCTTCGTGGGCGGCGGTGAGCGCTGGCCGCTGTCGGTCCTGAGCGAGGACACCAGCGAGGAAGGCGTCCTGCGGGCGCTGCGCGAGGGCCCCTACGGCCGCTGCGTCTACACCTGCGACAACGACGTGGTCGATCACCAGGTGGTGGACCTGGAGTTCGACGGCGGGGCGACCGCCTCGTTCACCATGACGGCGTTCTCCCCGAAGGCGCCGCGCAAGACCCGGATCTTCGGCACCCGCGGCTCGATCGACGGGGACGGCGACCTGCTCACCGTGACCGATTTCGTGACCGGAGCCACCGAGGTCATCGACCCGCAGACACCGAAGGACGGGCACAGCGGCGGTGACGAGGGCCTGGTCACGGCCTTCCTTGATGCGATCACCGGCGACAACCCGTCCGCCATCCTTTCCCATCCCCGCGAGAGCCTGCACAGCCACGAGATCGCGTGGGCGGCCGAGGAGGCCCGCCTCACCGGAACCGTCGTCACCCTGAAGGAGCAGCAATGACCAGAGCGCTCGCGCTCACCTGCGCACTGGCGCTCGCCGCCACGGCGGCATGTGGCACCAGCGAGGAGCCGGGAGGCGCCGACGGGCGCGGTCCCATCACGCTCACCGACACCCAGAGCCACGAAGAGGCCACCAGGAAGGTCATCGACGCCTGGAACGCCGCGCACCCCGACGAGAAGGTGACCCTCGACATCCAGCCAAAGGACGCCGACAGCCAGCGGCAGCGCCTCATCAACAACGCGCAGACCAAGTCCGACGCGATGGACGTCATGATGCTGGACGCGGTGTGGACGGCCGAATTCGCCGCCAACCGGTGGATCGACCCGGTCCCTGACGGCACGCTCAAGACCGAGGAGTTTCTCGCGCCCACCCTGGAGACGGCCCGCTACCGCGGCAAACTGTACGCCACCCCCTGGCTGACCGGCACCGGGCTGCTCTACTACCGCAAGGATCTGCTCAGCGAGGCTCCCAAGACCTGGGCGGAGCTGAAGAAGAGCTGCGACCAGGTGCTCCCCAAGCAGCAGGGCATGTCGTGTTACGCCGGGCTGCTGGACAAGTACGAGGGCCTGACGGTCTCCTTCTCCGAAGCCGTGCAGTCCGCCGGCGGCACCGTGGTCGACGCCTCCGGCAATCCCACGCTGAACACCGACGCCGCCAAGGCGGGCCTGAGCTTCCTCGTCGACGGATTCAAGAGCGGCCTCATCCCCAAGGAGGGCATCACGTTCAAGGAGGAAGAGGTCAAGAACGCCCTGCAATCGGGCAAGGTGCTGTTCGCGCGGAGCTGGGCCTCCCTCTACGGCACCGCGAACGCCCCCGACAGCCCGCTCGCCGGCAAGGTCGACGTTGCCCCCATCCCCGGTCTCGACGGTCTGGGCAGCGGCACTCTGGGCGGCGCCAACCTGGCGATCTCCGCCTTCTCCAAGAACAAGGCGACCGCCAAGGACTTCCTCGCATTCTTCACCTCGGCCGAGCAGATGAAGATCTGGGCCACGATCAACAGCACCCCGGTCTCGCGTACGGCTCTCTACGACGACCAGGAACTCGTCGCGAAGTACCCCTACCTCCCTTCCCTGAAGGAGGGCGTGCTCGCTGCCAAGCCCCGGCCGGTCGCGGTGAAGTACGGCGACGTGACGGCCGCGATTCAGAACGCCGTCTACCCGGCGCTGTCCGGCGAGGTGGCCGTCGACCAGGCACTGGCCGGGCTGCAGCAGCAACTGTCGGGGCTGCTCAAGCAATGAGGCGCGGCGCGCGGTGGTTCACCGCACTGATGATCTCTCCCACCCTCCTCGTGCTGGCCCTGGTGGTGTTCTACCCCCTGCTCGCCGTGGTCCGCGAGTCGATGTACGTCAGCGGGGAGGGCCTGGACGCCGACGGCTTCGTCGTCGAGGGCGAGCGGTTCGTCGGCCTGGCACACTACGCCGGGCTGCTCGGCGAGCGCTTCGTCAACGCCCTGGCCAACACGACGGTGTTCACCCTCACCACCGTCGTGCTCGAGACCTTGCTCGGCGTCGCCATGGCGCTGGTCATGCACAGTGTCCTGCGTGGCAAGGGCCTGATACGGGCCAGCATCCTGATCCCCTGGGCGGTGCCCACGGCCATCTCCGGACTGATGTGGCGGTGGGTGTTCCAGGCCGACGGCGTGGCCAACGCCATCATCGGCGAGAAGATCCTGTGGACGACCGAAGGCGTGCAGGCCAAGCTCGCCGTCATCATCGCCGACGTCTGGAAGACCGCGCCGTTCGTCGGGCTGCTGGTGCTGGCTGGGCTGCAGATCATCCCGGCCATGGTCTACGAGGCCGCGAAGGTGGACGGGGCCTCGGCCTGGCAGACGTTCTGGCGGATCACTCTGCCACTGGTCAAGCCCGCGCTGGTGGTGGCGGTGCTATTCCGCGTCCTGGACGCGCTGGCCATGTTCGACCTGCCGTTCGTGATGATCGGCCGCGGCAAGCTCTCGGTGGAGACCCTGCCGGCCCTGGTCTGGGACGAGGCCACCCAGCTTAGATACGGGCCCGCGGCCGCGTACGGGATCGTGCTCATCACCTACGTGTCCGTCATCGTGCTGATCTTCGTCCGGTTGCTCGGCGCCGACCTGCTCGCCGACGCGCGATCAAGGAAGCGAGCGGCATGAAGAAAGCCCTGGCCGCCGGAGTCATCGTGGTGTACTGCCTGGCGCCGTTCTACTGGATGATCGTCTCCAGCCTGCGCCGCACCGGGGACATCTTCAGCACCACGCCCTGGCCGTCGCCACCGTCACTGGAGAACTACGCCGCGGTCTTCTCCGGGCACAGCGACTTCGGCCGAGCGCTGCTCAACAGCCTCGTCGTGTCGGCCGCCACCACCGTGCTGACGCTGCTGTTCGGCATCTGCTGCGCCTACGCACTGGCCAGGCTCAGCTTCCGCGGCAAGAACCTGGTGCTCGGGCTGATCATCGGCACGTCGATGTTCCCCGGAGCGCTACTGATCGTTCCCCTGCTCAAGCTCTTCACCGAGCTGGGCTGGATCAACACTTATCACGCCATGATCATCCCGAGCATGTCGTTCGCTCTGCCGCTGGCCGTCTGGACGCTCACCGCGTTCTTCCGCCAGATGCCGCACGAGCTGGAGCAGGCCGCCACCATCGACGGCTGCACCCGCTTCGGGGCCTTCCGCCGGGTGATCCTGCCCGTCGCCGCCCCCGGCGTGTTCACCACCGCGATCCTGGCGTTCTTCGCCACCTGGAACGAATTCATGATCGCCCTCACCATGATCAGCAAGGCGGACATGCAGACGGCCACCGTACGCGTGGCCCAGTTCGGCGGCGCCTCGGACTTCGACACGCCCTTCGGCACCCAGATGGCCGCCGGCGTCATCGTCACGATCCCCCTCGTCATCCTCGTACTGGTCTTTCAGAAGCGGATCGTCGCTGGGCTCACGTCCGGCGCGCTCAAGTAGTCACGTCTCCCGGTCATCGGCTTACCGTGAACAGGAAGGAACCCCCCCACCATGAGCATCAGCAGAAGAGGTCTGCTCGGCGCGAGCGCGGTCGCGGCGGCCGGAGTCGGCCTGGCCGCCGTCCCGGCCGCCGCGACCGTGGACAAGCGCCGCATCAAGCGCGGAGTCCTCCGCGTGGCCAGCTTCAACATCCACTACGGCGCGGGACCGGACAACGTCTTCGACCTCGAGCACACTGCCGAGATCATCGAGGCGATCGATCCCGACGTCGTCGGGCTGCAGGAGGTCGACAAGCACTTCCGCGTGCGCAGCAACTGGCTCGACACCGCGAGCGAGCTGGCCAAGATGCTCGGCATGCACCAGACGTACGGTCCCAACATCGACCTCGACCCGCTGGAGGCGGGCCAGCCCCGACGGCAGTACGGCACGGCGTTCCTGTCCCGCTGGCCCATTCTCGAATCGCGCAACACCCGCCTTCCGCAGTACTCCGGCAGTGAGCCGCGCGGGCTGCTGGAGGCCGTCGTCAACATTCAGGGCAAGAGGGTCCGGCTGGGCAACTCCCACATGCAGCACACCAGCGACGCCGAATGGCAGGAACAGGCCGACGCCATCGTGAACCTGCTCGGCCAGTCCGCGGAACCGGTCATCTTCCTGGGCGACACCAACGCCGTGCCCGCCTTCCCCGGCATGACGACCTTCACGGACCGCTATGACGACGTGTGGGCCCGAATCGGAGTCGGCGAAGGACTGTCGGCGGCCAACACGTGGCGCTTCGACTACATCTTCGTGCCCAAGGGCTCCGATGTGCGCTCGGCCTGGCTGGTGAGCACTGACGTCTCCGACCATCTGCCGCTCGTCACCGACGTCCTGCTGCCGTGAGACCGGTCATCAGGTTCCGAGCCCTCCTCGCCGCCGTCCTCGGCCTGGCGCTGACCACCGCCCCCGCACACGCGGATCCCGGCGGCCACTGGGTGGACGCCTGGGCCACCGCGCTGCACCGCTCGTCGGCCGCCGCCATCCCCCCGCTCTACGAGAACCAGACCATCCGCATGGTCGTGCCCATGCGCGGCAGTGGCAACGCCGTCCGGGTCCAGCTCTCCAACGCCCATGGCGATCAGCCCGTCACGTTCGGCGCCGTCACGGTCGCGCTCAGCGAAAGCGGCGCGAGCTTGGCGGAGGGGACGCTGAGCCCGGTCACGTTCTCCGGCGCCTCCTCGGTGACCGCCCCGGCGGGGCAGACGGTACGTAGCGACCCGATCCGTCTGCACGTCAGAACGGGCCGGCACCTGGCGGTCAGCGTCTACCTGCCCACCGCCACCGGTCCGGCGACCTGGCACCGTTCGGCCGTACAGACCAACTACGTCTCCGAACCCGGCGACCACACCGGCGACCTGGACGGCGGCTCCTTCCCCGCCACGATGCGAAGCTGGATCTTCCTGGACGCCGTCGCCGTGAACCACGGCCCCACCCCTGGCACACTGGTGGCCGTCGGCGACTCCATCACCGACGGCTCGGGCACCAAGGTCGACGGCTTCGAACGCTGGCCCGACCGGCTGGCGGCCAGACTCGCGGCCGGGCCGGGCCGCCACCCCGCGGTGGTGAACACCGGCATCGGCGGCAACCGAGTCCTCACCGACACAGCCCAGGATGGCCAGAGCCTGCTCAACCGCCTCGAACGCGACGTGCTCTCCCGGGCGGGGCTGACGCACGTCATCCTGCTGGAAGGTGGCAACGACCTGCGCAACGGCGCCACCGCCGACCAGCTCATCACCGCCTACAAGGAGATCATCACCAAGGTGCGCGCCCGGGGTGCGATGATCTACGGCGGCACCATCACCCCGCGCAAGGGCGGCTCCGGCTACACCGAGACCGCCGAAGCCCACCGTCAGACCGTCAACACGTGGATCGCCACCAGCGGCGAGTTCGACGGCGTCATCGACTTCGCCACCGCCGTCGCCGACCCCTTCGATCCACAGTCCCTGGCACCCGCCTACGACAGGGGCGACCACATCCACCCCAACGCCGCCGGCTTCGCCGCGATGGCGGACGCCGTGGATCTCTCCCTGCTCCGGTAACGCCCGCCCTGCCCCGCGCCGTCACAGGTGCGGGGCGTCGCGCACATGCCGAGCCGGCTGCGGCGTTGAAGGAGGAGGCCGGGAGATCGCCATCACCAGCCCCTCGACGAGCAGGGCGAACGGCTGGTACGGCCGGTGCCCGGCGGCCTTCCGCAGCTGCTGGGCGATGTCACTCGGCTGGGCCGGGACGAGGCTGACGACATCGTGCATGACCACGTCACGGCCCGGGCGCGACGGTCGGTAGGAGATCGCTCCGCGTGCCATGCGCACGACGTTGCCGAGGGGGCCATCTCCGCCCGAAAACCCGGGGCCACCAAGCCCTGGATCAAGCGGCGCCGCTGCGTACCGTCCCCGATCCGATCACAGATCCAGAGCGAATCACCGACCTGAAGATACGCCGACGAGCCCGGCTCGGCGGTGTCCTCCACGAATACTCACATGCCGCTTGACCTGCATGGATCGAATTCTCGGCAGGCGCACTGCCCTCGGCGGCGTGCGCATGGCCTTCGGTGAGAAGGCCGGCCCCGTCGACAACGCCGCCCTCGAGGCTCGGCCCGACGTCCTCATTTACACCACGTCCGTGCTCAAGGAGGACGTGGAGGTTATCGGTGAGGTGAGCGCCGATATCGACTTCCGCTCCAGCCTGCCGTACGCCGACGTCTTCGTCCGGCTGTGTGACGTCGATCCCGGCGGTCGCTCCGTCAACGTCTGCGACGGGCTCGTCAGCTTGCACGATGCGGACGCGACCACGGCAGCGCAGGTGCGGCTGTGGCCCACGGCGTACCGGTTCCGGCGCGGCCACCGCATCCGTGTCCAGGTCTCCAGTGGTGCCTTCCCTCGCCACAACCGCAACCCCGGCACCGGCGAACCCGCGCCACCGCCACCATACTGCGCGCCGCCGACCAGCAGGTCTTCCACGATCCCAGACACCCGTCCGCCGTCGTCCTCCCGATCGGCCAGCACTCACCGCTCGGCGAAGGCCAGGTTCGAGCAGCCGTCACTCCTGCTCCGGTCACCAGCCCTCCAGCGGTGGCACAGCAGTTCCCTCGAGGCGTGCACGAGCAGAAAGCGGCACCCGTCAGCCGAGGCCCGCGCCCTCGTTTCAGCTTGGCGGGGCCGTACTCTCCCGGACGGTCAGGGTGGTCGCGATCTCCAACCCCACCTGCGTGATCTCCTCGCCGCGCCCGAGGGCCAGCGCCAGCTCGGTCGCGGCGATCGCCATCTCACTCAACGGCTGGTGCACCGTGGTCAGCGGCGGGTCGACCCACGCCACGACCGGCAGGTCGTCGAAGCCGACCACACTCAGCTCCCGGGGAATGGACAATCCCAGCTCGCGGGCCGCCCGGTAGACGCCGAGCGCTTGCAGGTCGTTCGCGGTGAAGATGGCGCTCGGCCGGTCGGGCCGGGCGAGCAGATCACGTGCCGCGGCGTAGCCGTCCTCACGGGTGAGCAGGGTGCGCACGACGAGGCCATGGTCGGCGGGCAGGCCGGCCTCGGTCAGCGCGGAGAAGTAGCCGGCCAGCCGGGCACGGCAGAACGGGTGATCCGGGCCGCTGATCATGGCGATGCGGCGGTGCCCCAGCTCGATCAGGTGCCGCGTGGCCGCCTGGCCACCCCTCCAGTTGGTGGCACCGACGAACGGCACGTCGTCCGGCAGCTCATCGATCGGGTCGAAGACGACGAACGGGATGCCCTTCGCCTTCAGCTGGTCGCGCTCCGCCGGTGAGAGCTGCGCCACCGACAGGACGCAGCGCGGACGACGCCCGACCGTGTCGTCGATGGACATGCCTGAGGAGTCGTGCAGGCCGAACTCCGAGACCATGACCCCGGCGCGTTCCCGGCGGGCCACCCGCTCCACCCCGCGGATGATCTCCACCGCCCACATGCTCTCAAGCTCGCGGAACACCAGCTCCACGATGTTGTTGCGGCTGCTCGATGTGGGCTTGCGGTAGCCGTACTGATTGACCAGCTCTTCGATGCGGGCACGGGTCTGTGCCGACACTCCCGACCGTCCGTTGATCACCTTCGAGACGGTGGGGATGGAGACCCCGGCGGACTCGGCGATGTAGGCGATGGTGACCGATCCCGGCCCGCCGTCCTGCGAGCTCTGCTCGTCGGCCGCGGGTTCGTCCGACCGGTTGTCCGTCACGTTCGCCCTTTCTTCCGGCGGCGAGCTGCTGCACCGCCTGCACTCCCACCTCAAGGGCTACGTGGGGACCGACATCGCCGAGCCGGTCGTGGCCCGCCTCGGCACGCTCGGGCTGCCCGGCGTCGAGGTGGTGCGGGCCGCCGCGCACGAGATCAACGGCGACGCGGTCCGCGTCGCTCTGGCCGACCTCGGCGAACGGCCCGACTGCGTGCTGCTCAACTCCGTCACCCAGTGCTTCCCGAGTGTGGAGTACCTGGCGGCAGTGCTTCGCGACGCGATCGACGCTGTAGCTCCTGGAGGAGTCGTGATCGTCGGCGACGTACGTCACTCCGGGCTGCTCTTGGAGCACTGCCGCAGCCTGGAAGCGACGGATGCCGCGGCGGAGTCGCGTGCCGCAGCCGACACCGAGTTGCTGTTCGACCCGATGACGCTGGCAGCCGTCGCCGCGCGGTCGAACCGGAGTGTCGCCGTCAGCCTCTACGCCAAGACCCTGACGGCCGACACCGAGCTGACCCGGTACCGGTTCGACGCCGTACTGCACGTGGACGCGCCGGCCGGCCCCGCCGCCACCGTGCACGCCTGGGACGAACTGGGACCTGATCGGGCGGGCGCGCTTGCCGCACTGGTGGCCGGGGACGATCCCGTCCGGGTGACCGGCATCCCCAACGGACTCCTCCGGTCCGTTCCGGGAGCGGAGTCCGGGGCGAGCCTGCGCGCGGTGGTGGAGGGCACCGACAGCGCGGTGTTCCTTGATCCCGCCGACCCGGCG
The DNA here is from genome assembly GCF_008086045.1 of Nonomuraea sp. PA05. Classification (GTDB taxonomy): domain Bacteria; phylum Actinomycetota; class Actinomycetes; order Streptosporangiales; family Streptosporangiaceae; genus Nonomuraea; species Nonomuraea monospora. The sequence continues at coordinate 139,337 of NZ_VSEY01000033.1, forward strand.
CTCCTGCAGGTCGCGTCGCCTGCGGAGGCCGCCGCCCTGCCCGTCGACGCGCTGGCCGGGGTGGGCAGGCCGCACGAGCCGCTGGGCGCGTTCGCCCGCGCGAGGCTCGTCGAGGTGGTCAGGCGAGAGCTCCGTCGCGCGGGACTGCCGATCCCCGGGCAACTGACCACACGGGTCCCGGACGGCGCGGGCCGGGACGCGATCAGCCTGGCCGGGAGTGCCGCGGAAGCCGACCGCGCCGGACGCCTCGCGCTTGCGCGGACCGGCAGAACGGGAGCGCGACTGCCCGCCGATCGGGCTGCTCAACCGGTGCCCGACACTGCACTCGCCCACCTCCCGGCTGCTATCCGGACCTTCGACGAGATCGCCCTGCGGGCGCTGGTCGCCCTGATGAGCGGTGTCCTGCCCCAGGGGGGCTCGCGGACGGCCGAGGAGCTCGTCGCAGCACTCGGTACGGCGCCACGGCATGCATGGATCGTCCGACGCTGGCTGGAGGTCCTCAGCGCGGAAGGGCTCGTACGACGCGACCCCGGCGGCCGGTACGAGGCCACGGCCGAACCGGAGCGAGCCGGGGACGACGGGGACGACCTCGAACGCGCCTGCGCCGCGCTCGGTTACCCGGACGAGATGGCGGTCTTCTTCCGCACCGCCCTGGCCCATCTGCCCGAGCTGCTGCGGGACGAGATCATGGCCCAGGCGCTGCTCTTTCCCGACGGTGACCTGCTCACCTCGCTCAGCAAGGACCAGCACAACGTCAGCAACACCTATCTGAACGCCGCTCTTGGGCACGTCCTCGCTCGCGCCGCGGCCACCCGTGCGAGGCCACTACGTGTCGTCGAACTCGGCGGGGGAGCGGGAGGGAGCACCGCAGCCGCGCTGGACGGGCTCGGAGACGCGGAGGTGGATTACCTGTTCTCCGACGTGTCTCGATTTTTCACCATGGCGGCCGAGGACCGGTTCGGCGACCGGCTCCGCTACGCGCTGCTCGACATCAACGCCGATCTCGTCGCCCAGGGTGCGGAACGCGGCGGCGCCGATGTGGTGATCGCCGCCAACGTCCTGCATTGTGCCCGGAATGCGGGACGGTCGCTGCGCTGGCTCGGGGAGCTGCTGGCGCCCGGTGGCCTGGTGGTGGTGACCGAGGCGATCCGCGAGCACTACCTGGTGCTCGCCACGATGCAGTTCCTGATGTCCCCGCGCGAGGGTCAGCCGGATCTCGGCGTGGGCGACCGGCGAGGTGGCACGGGCCGCGTCTTCTTCACCGGAAGGGAGTTGCCTGCCGAACTGGCGGAGGCAGGGCTGCGTCCGATCTTGGAACTGCCGGGGGCCGCCTCGCCGCTGGCTGCCCCGGCTCAGCACCTGTTCGTCGCGGCGAAGCTCTGAACGGAGGGGCGGTTTCCCGCCCCTCCGTTCAAGCCAGCGTCACCGGCAGCCCCGCGCGGAACAGTTCCTGCTCCAGCCACACGGCCGCCCGTACGCCGTCGGCGGCGCTCGGGCTCACCAGCGTCACCGGATCCGGCACGGCCTTCAGGTGGGCGGCGTCGCCGGCCGCGTAGACACCGGCGACGCTGGTCCGGCCGTACTCGTCCACCTCGACGCAGCCGTCCGGCAGCAGCTCGCAGCCGAGTCGCACGGCCAGCTCGGTGTTGGGCCGGGTGGGGGCACGGTGGTAGACGGCCTCGCGTGTCAGTGTCGTCCCGTCGGCGAACCGCAGGGTCAGCGCGTCCAGGTCACCTTCGATGCCCGTGAGAGGCGTCTCCTTCACCGGGATGCCGCGAGCCTTGATGACTTCGGCGACGGGCTCCGGCATGGCGGCAGGGCCGTTCGTGCACAGGATCACGTCGTCGCTGTAGCGGTCGGCGACATAGGCGGCCAGCATCGCGTCGGCGCCGTTGCCGATGACGGCGAGTACCTTGCCGTTCGTCTCGTAACCGTGGCAGAAGGGGCAGTGGTAGACGCTCTTGCCCCACCGCTCAGCCAGTCCGGGAACATCGGCGGGCTGGTCGGTCAGTCCGCTCGTCAGCATCAGCCGGGACGTCTCGGCGCGTTCTCCGTCCGCCAGGGTCACCGTGAAGCGGCCCGACTCACCTTCCACTGAGGTGACGCGTCCCTGCCGGAACTCCACCGTCGGATACGTCGCGAGCTCGGCGCGCCCGTCGGACAGCAGGAGTGCGGGGGAGCCGCCGTCCCTGCCGAGGTACATGTGCATCTCCGCGGCGGGCGCGTTGCGGGGCTGTCCGGCGTCCACCACCAGGACGCGGCGGCGCTGGCGGCCCAGCACCAGCGCCGCGCTGAGCCCTGCCGGTCCGCCGCCGATCACGATCACTTCGTACATCATGCGTCTCCTCTGCTGATGAGGTACATGCCAAGTTCGGCCGGGCCGGTGGGCGTGGGGCTCAGGCCGTGTCCGGCGAGTTCCGCCTTGAGCTGCGGCTCGTCGAGGACCCACCAGTCGTAGGTGGCGGTCACCTCGCCGACGAGCCGGTCGTCGTGGTGGGTGCGGTAGGTCATGTGCCAGGTGACGCGGTCGGAGCCGGTGGGTTCCGCGCGGGCCCAGCCCTCGTAGCGTCGCCGTCCCAGGCGTACGTCGGCGGACCGGGCTTGCGGCACCGCCGCCGGTTCGGTGGGGGGTTGCAGGTTGAGCACCGCCCGGCCCCCTGGGACGAGGCGCTCGGCGAGCAGGGCCCAGATGCGCTGCCGGTCGGCGGGAGAGAAGTGTCCGAGGACGTTCATGGCGACGACGGCGCCGAGCCGGGGCGGCAGGTCGACGTCCAGCAGGCCCTCCGGCAGCACGGTCACCCGGTCACGCAGCTCGGCGGCCTCGTTCACCCGGGCCAGCAGGACGGACCGCAGCCCAGGCGACGGCTCGACCGCCACGATCTCACCGCCGCACGCCCCGGCGATCACCCGGGTGCCGTGCCCGCCACCTGCCCCCACGTCCACCACCGGATCGGTGACCCCGCGCAGCGCCTCTTCCAGGGGCGGCCCCAGGACCGCCCAGTGCGACGCGATCATCACATCGATGAATTCCGCTGATTGCTCGTACTCGTCGGCCACACGCATCCTCTCGTAATGAAGTGATAACCATAATCATTTCGAGAGATTACGGACACGGGGAAGCGGCCGTCAAGAGTCGGCGCTGCCGCCGGTCATGGGCGCAGGCCCGCCCCGATGAGGGAGGTGGCGTCCAATTCGCGCGTATCCCGCTCGGCCAGCAGGTGATCGAACGTGACGCGTACCCGGTCGACGGCGGCGTCCGGAAGGCCGGTGAGCATGCCGCGGAAGCCGCTGCCGAGCACGACCTGCCAGGCGAGTGCGTCGTCCAGGGGGATGCGCAGCGGGGCGCGGGTCACGGTGGCCCGCGTCAGGCCGAGGCCGGTCAGCCAGGCGGCCAGCCCTTCCTCCGTGGCGAGCCGGGACGCCGCCTCGCTGCCGGCGGGCGGGGCGGTCGGGGTCTCGCGCACCCGCGCGACCGCCTCGGCGAACAGGCGGCCGAAAGCCTCCATCGCGCCCTGCGCCCACGTGGTGACGACCAGCCGTCCACCGGGCCGGAGCAGTCCGGCCAGGCGGGTGACGGAGGCGTCCATGTCCGGCAGGAAGAAGACGCCGTGCACGCACTGCACCACGTCGTACGGGAGGCCGTCCTGAGCCTCCCACGTGGTGACGTCGGCCTGGACGAAACGGACGTTCCGCAGGCCGTCGGCGCGGCGGCGGCCGTGGGCGAGGAGTGCGCCGGCGAGGTCGACGGCGTCCACGTGCCCCTGCGCCCCGGCCGCCTCCGCAGCCGGGACGGCTGAGGCGCCCGCGCCGCAGCACACGTCCAGGACGCGCTCGCCGGGCCGGATGCCGGCGGCGGCGACGGTCGCTTCGCCGATGGGGCCCCACAGCAGCGGCGAGACCTCGGCGTAGTGGGCGGCGGCGCTGTCGAAGACGGTCTCGATCATGCGGGTTCCTTTCGGGGTCTGCGGAGTTGCCAGCCGCGGGCGCGGACGCGTTCGTCCCAGAAGCGCGCGTACGTGCCCCCGGTGGCGAGGAGGCTGTCGTGGTCGCCGTGCTCGGTGATGCGGCCCCGGTCGAGGACGAGGATGCGGTCGGCGGCGACCACGGTGGACAGGCGGTGGGCGACGACGATGACGGTGCGGTCGTGAGCCAGTTCGGCGAGGGCGTCGGCGACGGCGGCCTCGTTGGCCGGGTCGAGGGCGGCCGTGGCCTCGTCCAGCAGCACGATGGGGGCGTCCTTGAGCAGGGCGCGGGCGATGGAGACGCGCTGCTTCTCGCCGCCGGACAGGGTGGAGCCGGCCTCGCCGACGCGGGTGTGCCAGCCGTCGGGCAGGCGCTCGACGACCTCGTCGAGACGGGCGACGCGCGCCACCCGGTCGAGGTCGGCCTGGGTGGCGTCGGGCGCGGCCATGCGCAGGTTGTCGGCGATCGTGCCCTCGAACAGGTAGACGTCCTGGAACACCTGCGCGGTCAGCCGCGAGACCCCCGCGCTGCCCAGGTCGCGCACGTCCCGGCCGCCGATGAGGATCGCGCCCTCGGTGGCGTCGAAGAACCGGCCGAGCAGCTTGAGCAGCGTGCTCTTGCCCGCGCCGGACGGGCCCACGACGGCGGTGAAGCTGCCTGCGGGGATCGTGGCGTCGATGCCGTCGAGGACGAGGGGGCCGTCGTCGTAGCCGAAGCGCACGCCGCGCAGCTCGATGCCGGTGCCGGCGGGTTCGGCGGGCTCGGCCGGTTCGGGCAGCGGCGGCACCGCGAGCAGGGCCCTGACCCTGCCGATGGCGTCCGCGTTGACCTGGACGGTGCCGGCCAGCTCGCCGAGCTGGGAGATCGGGTCGAGCATGCGCAGCGTGACGATCATCAGGCCGATCATGACCGCGACGGTCATCGTGCCCTGCAGGGTGAAGACGACCGTGAGCGCGATGACGGTCGTGACCACCAGTTGCAGCGCGCCGAAGAACGCCACGAGTCCCCACGCCCCGCGGATGGTGAGGCGCGACTGGGAGCCCTGCTGGCTGACCAGGGACTCCTCCAAGGTGCCGAGCTCGGGCCGGTCGAGAACCCCGTAGGCGCGCAGGGTGGGCTGCTGGCGGGCATACTCGACGATGCGGGAGGCGCTGACGCCGATGTCGTGCTCGTAGTCGTCGTCGTTGCGCCGCACGATCGTCATGAGCAGCCGCAGCGCGAGCGCGCACAACAGCGCACCGGCGGTGAACGCCAGGCCGATCCGCCAATCGAGCACGAAACTGCCGATGACCATGGTGGCGGGCGCGGTGACGCCGACGACGACGTGGCGTAGCAGGTGGGCGGGGATGTTGGCGACGTCCATCGTGCCCTTGCCGAGCATCCGCCCGATCGGCCCGGTGCGGTCGCCGCGGAACCAGCCGATCGGCAGCGTCGCCAGATGGTTGCCGAGGCGCTCGTGGAAACCGGTCAGCACGTCGGTGCCGACCACGTACCCCAGAGACGTGCTCCAGGCCAGCAGGACGTGATGGACGGCGACCGAGGCGGCGATCGCGCCCGCCCACAGCCAGAAGCGGCCCCAGTCGACCGGCGGGCTGGTGAGGGCGCCCACGAGGGGGGCGACGAACAGGTACGCCAGCCCTTGGAGGACCCCCTGCCCGGCCTGGGCGGCGAGCATGACGCGCAGGTGGCGCCGGCCGCGTGCGTCGAGCAGCTCGGACAGGTAGCGGATCATGGCGATCATCAGCGGGCCTCCAGCCTCTGCGCGGCGTCCTGGCGGGCGCGCTGGTCGTGCTCCCACAGCTCGGCGTACAGGCCCTGGCGGGCGAGCAGGTCCTCGTGCCGTCCCTGTTCGGTGATGCGGCCTTCGTCGAGGACGACGATCCGGTCGGCGCCGCGGATCGTGCTCAGCCGGTGTGCGATGACCAGGACGGTACGGTCGCGGGCGACCTCGCTGAGCGCGTCCTGGATGCGGGCCTCGTTCTCGGGGTCGGCGCTCGCGGTCGCCTCGTCGAGGACGAGGATCGGCCGGTCGGCCAGGATGGCGCGGGCGACGCACACCCGTTGCCGTTCGCCCCCCGACAGCTCCGCGTCCTCGCCGGCCACCGAGTCCAGGCCACGTGGCAGTTCGTCGAGCCGGTCGAGAATCCGGGCCTTGGCCGCCGCCGCGCGCACCGCCTCGTCGCCGGCGTCGGGGCAGGCCAGGCGGATGTTGTCGCGGATGCTCATGCGCAGCAGCGCCGAGTCCTGGAAGACGAAGGCCACATGCCGGTACAACTCGGCGGGATCGATGTCGCGCAGGTCGACCCCGTGCAGTTCCACGGAGCCTTCCTGCGGGTCGTCGAAGCGGGGCAGCAGCTTGGCCAGCGTGGACTTGCCGGACCCCGACGGGCCGACCAGGGCGGTGACCGTGCCCGGTTCCAGATCGAGATCGACGCCGTCGAGCGCGACCGTGTCGCCGTAGGCGAACCGGACGCCGCGCAGGCGCACCACCGGACCGGGAGCGCCCGGCTCGGGAACGACGGGGTCGGCCGGGATGGGCAGTTCGGGCATGGAGAGCACGTCGCGGATGCCGCGCGCCACGCCGAGCGCCGTGACCAGCGGATGGACGGACATCATGACCGTCATCAGGCCCGACGTGGTGACGGTCCCGAAGACCAGGAACGCGATGAAGCTGACCGGCGGCAACTGGCCGACGGCGGTGAGGAGACCGCCCGCCGCCGCCATGACGGCCAGGACGCTCGGCGGCGACAGCAGGATCTCCGAGATGACCGAGGCCGTCGTCGTCGCCTTCGCCCAGTCGAGGAAGAAGCGGGCGAAGTTCCGTGACACCTCCTGGAAACGCCGGCCGGCCATGCCGGGCGTGCCGAACGCCTTGACCACCCCGATGCCGTTGACGAACTCGACCGCGGCTCCGCTCAGCCTGGTCAGCCACGCCATGAACTCGGGGTACTTCGTTCCCGCGCCGGCCATCGCGCGCTGGTACATGACCAGCCCCGCGACGAGCGGGACGAGGCTGACCAGCGCCATCCGCCAGTCCACGACGAACAGGTAGCCGATCGCGACGACCATCGGGACCGCGGCGGCCGTCACCTCCACTACCGAGTGGGCGATGAGCTGGTGCAACGCGGCGACGTCGTCCTCCACCGTCTTCTTCACGACGCCCGAGTTGCGGTCGGTGAACCAGCCGAGAGGCAGCCTGCGCAGCTTGCCCAGCAGCTTCCGGCGGATCCGGAAAGACACCCGGATGTCCGCCAGATGCGTCAGCACGCCCGCGCCGAAGGTGCCCAGCTGTTTGACGGCCAGGGCCACCAGCGCGACGACGATGATCGGCCACACGTCCGTGTCGCCATTGAGCAGGCGCCGGCTGATCTCGACGACGGCGATCAGGGGCGCCATCCCCGCCAGGGCGCTGATCCCGGTCACGACGGCGCTGCCGATCAGGGTGGCACGGGCGGGGGCCAGTACTGACGGTGTCTCTCGGGCCGAGGAGGTCGTGGTAGCGGACATGGGGCCATCCCTTGCAGCGGAAGCCGACGGCGATCGCAGTAAATGATAATCATTGTCATGTAATTTCGTAACCCATCACTCTGTCGTGCTCAACTACCCGGTCATCCTGAGCGGGTGGCGCCGTCACCGCCGCAGGTCTCGGTATCGTGCTGGTCACCCGGACCGTCGGCTTCCTCGCCCGCCGCCGCAGCCATGGTTTCCAGCAGGCGCGGCTTCCACCCGGACGGGGCGGCGCGTCGTCCGCCGCACCGAGGGGGCCGTGCCGCTGCACCGTGACCCGGACGCCGAGCGCATCCGGGAGCTGATCGGCCGGTTCGCCGCGGCCGCGCAGGAGGTGGAGCCCACGCTGCCCAGGTTCGCCTTGGACGAGGGCGAGATTCTGGTACTGGACAACTACCGCTGCTGGCACGGCCGTGACGGGCACAGCGGGGAGCGTCTCGTCCGGATCCTGACCGTGCGTAGCGCCGATGCCCGCTGACGTGCGCCTCGGCTCGCGTGCCCGCAGCTACTTGATCGCGATGAATCCCTCGAAGGCGAGATATTTCAGGATCGTTCCGTAGCTGGCGAAGCCGGCCTCCCTGAGGCCGGAGAGGTTGTCGTTGGTGGAGCCCGGCTGCAGCACGCCGAGCAGGCTCTCCTTCTTGTTGAGGATCTCTTCCGGGGTCAGTCCGGCGTTGCGCTTGAAGCGGTAGTGCAGCGTCGTGATCAGGTCCTCAAGCTGGGCGCCAGGCGCCAGGACCTTGTCGAACATGAAGAAGGCCCCGCCGGGACGGAGCGCCTGGCAAATCCGGTGCAGCACCTGCCGCCGATGCCCCGGCGGCAGGAAGTGCATGGTCAGGTACGCCACCACGAAGTCGCACTGCTGAAAGCCGATTGCGGTGAGGTCGCCCTCTACGACCTCGACGTTGTCGAGATCGGCGCAGCGCTCGCGGGCGGCCTTGACCATTGCGGCCTCACGGTCGACCCCGATCCAGTGAGTGGCGCTGTTGGCCGGGCCGTGGGAGGCCAGGCGGTGCAGGAGTTGGCCGGTGGCCGAGCCGAGTTCATAGCCGACGCGCGGCTGGTCGCGGCCGAGGAAGCAGGTGGACAGGTCGCAGACGAGGTCGTGCCCGGCGTCGTAGAGCGGCACGGAGTGGCGGGCGTGATCGACGAACACCGCGGGGACGTCGCCGGAGAAGACCCACGATCCGGGTGAGGTGACGGGAAGGGAGGCCACGGCGGATCACGCTTTCCGGTACGCCGAGATGTTGCGGGTCGAGGAGGCCGTGAAAGGCGCCTTGTCCCAGCTCGACCAGCGTTCGTGCAACCGCATGCCGGCGACGCGGGCCATCAGGTCGAGCTCGGACGGCCAGACGTAGCGGACCGCGCCGGGACGCAGCTGGATGCCCTCCCTCTCGCTCAGCCTGATGTGGCAGGTGCGCATCTCCTGGGTCACGTGGTCGGCGGTCGAGACGAACAGCGAGACCGCGTCGGGCTTGACGTTGGAGGCCCAGGCCCTGCCGTTCTCCAGGACGCCGCTGGCCGGCGCCATCAGCTCGACGACGAAGAAGCCGCCAGGTGCCAGGTGCGCGGCGACGTTCTCGAAGCACTGCACCTGCGCCTCCTGCGTGGTGAGCGCCGACAGCGCGAAACGGGAGATGAAGGCCAGGCCGAACTCGCCGTCGACCTTCACGTCGGCGAAGTCGCCTTCCACGACCTGGATCTCGTCGCCACGCGGTTTGGCGCGCAGCTGTTCGAGCATCCAGGGGGAGTTGTCCACGCCGGTCACGGCCAGCTCGCGGTCGAGCAGCGGGAGGGCGAGCCGGCCGGTGCCGATGCCGAGCTCCAGCACGGCCCGCCCGGCGGCCAGCCCGGCCAGGTAGTCGGCCGCGTCCTGGGTGTCGGGCTGGTCGCCGAACTCCGCCTCCCAGCGGGCCGACCATTCCGGTCCGTAGGCGACGGCATTGAGGGCGTCGGCGTCTTTCATCGTCGGCATTCCTTTCACGCGTGGGGGAGAGGGAAGACGTTCAGCTCTGTCCTGGCGGGCCAGCCGAGCTTGACCGCGGCGTTACGCAGCCGGTCCGCGCCGAGGTAGGGGAAGGCGGCGGCGAAGTTGCCGGCCAGCCCGGGAACGAGCGTTCTGGTGACGTGTAGCCCGGTCGCGGCGACGTCCGGGGTGGTGAGGTCGACGGCGATTACCTCGTAGCCGGCCTGCTCGACCCGCTGCCGGTAAGTGCTCAGGGAGCGGTCGGGCATCGTGGACACGGACGAAGCCGGGATGGTGATTCCGGAGTCCAGCCAGCTTCGCACCCGCTCGACGGCGCGGGGGTCGAGGTTGACCTGCATCTGGCATTCCAGGTCGCCGACGTCCCTGAAATCGGGGCGGAAGCTGTCGAGGTAGGCGCGGTCGGCCCGCCACTCGTGCATGAAGTGCCGCGTCTTGCGTCCGGCCCGGACGGCCTCCCAGTACAGGCCGTCCGGATTCTGCAGGTCGCGTGCGATCTCCTGGAGTGTCAATGCTTCGGCCCAGGCCTTTTCCGCCGCGAGCTCGACGGTGTCGCGGCAGCCGAAGCCGATCGTCAGGATCTGGTCGCTGGTGTGCTCGACGACACCGGCGACCACGGGGACGTCGAACTCGTTGGCCAGCTGAATCAGCCACGCGCGCTGACAGGGGGTGCCGTCGAAGAGCGCGGCCAGGCGCGGCGTCGGTTCCAGGGACGGCAGGGCGGGCAGATGGGCCCACCAGACCATGGTGGCGTCCCGCTCGATCACCTCTTCGAGCCCGGACCGTACAGCGTCGTCGAAGGATTCCCCAGCCGCCACACCCGAGTAGTACAGGGGGTTCGTGACGGGCTCATGGTAGTAGGGCCCGACGTAGTAGTTGCAGTAGGCCAGGCTGGCGGGCACCCAGACCGGCCGGTCATGGGTAAGGGAACGGCCCGCGATCCAATGCACCGGCAGGTCGCCGTCGAAGCGAACGAAGGGGAACCCGTCCGCCGCGTACTGAGCTTCGGAGAACAGGACGATCGACTCGGGTGCGAGGGCGTTCTCGCCGGCCTGCCGCAGCTTGGCGTAGGACGCCTTGCGTAACAGCTCCGGCTGGATCCAGTTGGCGCAATAGCGTTCCACGCTCTCCCCGATCGCCGCCGCCCGCGCCCCGGCCACGTCGCCGAAGGTGCTGGCCCCGCACAGGACGTTGGTGGCCCAGGGGAAACGCCGGTTCATATCGGCGACGTCGGCCTGCACGGTGGTCAGGGCTCGCGGGATCGACGCGTCGTGCTCGATGGCCCTGGTGGCCGCCACGATGCCGATGCGGTCGTCGAGTAGCAGGTCCGCACCCGTGATCCGGTGGTTGATCACCTCCGGGTACGAGCTTCGCGGCAGAGGGAGGAACGGATGGAGCCGGATGCCCGGACCCGCGGGGTCCACCTCGACCTCGTTGCCGGCCAGGGCGCAGGGCTCGCCGGCCAGCCAGCGGCGCAGCTCGACCAGGAACATCGACACGAGATAGGTCAGCACGTCCGGGGGAGGCGGGCGCAGGCCGCCGGTCAGCGAGGGATGGAGGAGCGCGTCGGCGAGGTCCGGCCGCTGCGTCACGCAGGCCCGGCGGGTCAGCAGGTCCCGGTACGGGGCGGTTCGGCCGGGCTCGATGGCGGGGCCGAAGTAGCACTTGCCCTGGTCCAGGAAGAAGCAGGTCCACGGTCCGGTGTGCTGGTCGTCCACGCGTAACAGCAGCTCGGGGTCGAATCGCGTGGTCAGCAGCGCCAGGGGCCGGTCGAGCGGCACATCGCCGCCGATGGGGTGCGTCTGCTCAGCAGGCGCGGCGAGCCTCGTGACGATGGGATGTAAGTCAGCATCGGCGAGGAGCACGGGCGCCTGCGGGGTTTCGACGAGGGAGCCGGTCGAGACGAGCAGGCCGGTCAGTTCCGGCCACGGCGGCGACGCGCCGGGTGGCGTCGCGGCGAGGTCTTCCAGGGCGCGGACGACGTCCGCCGCAGGCCGCTCGATCTCGAACATCCGGCCGTCCGGTGTGATGAGCACTGTTGCGTCCTCGCCCAGAGGACGTACGTCCACGTTGACTCTCGGAATGTGCTTCAAGATCGCATCCTTGTCGCGTCGGGGGCCGTGGGGCCGGATGTGTGCCGGCCCCACGGGTTTCACCTCGATCAGCTCCAGCGGAAGGCGCGGAAGCCCGTGCTGTGGTTGTGCGGCGCGACGGTGTCGCGGCGCCGTTCGGTGCTGATTTCGCGGATCATGCGCTGACCTCCTTTCCTGTGGGTGGTTACTGCAGCTGGTGGCGGACCAGCCGGGCGTAGGTGCCACCGGCTGCCACCAGCTCCGCGTGCGTGCCGATCTCGGCGACCCTGCCGTGATCGAGCACGATCAAGCGGTCGGCGGTGCGGATCGTGGAGAGCCGGTGGGCCACCAGCAGGGTGGTCCGGCCGGCGCGGACCCGGGCCATGGCCAGACCCAGCAGCCGCTCGCTCTCCGCGTCCACGTTGGAGACGGGCTCGTCGAGGATGAGGATGGGCGCGTCGCGCAGCAGCGCGCGGGCGATGGCGATGCGCTGCCGCTGGCCCCCCGAGACCCGTGCGCCCCATTCGCCGACGACGGTGTCGTAGCCGTCGGGCAGCTCCTCGACGATGAAGTCGTGGGCCAGCGCGGCCTTGGCGGCAGTCTCGATCTCCTCCTGGCTCGCGCCGGGCCTGCCCAGCGCGATGTTCTCGGCGGCCGTCCGGTTGAGCAGGTAGATCTCCTGCGGCACTACGGAGATCAGCCTGCGCAACTCCTGGTCGGACAGGTCGCGCGGGTCGTGACCGGCGATTCGCACCGAGCCCGATTCGGGGTCCCAGAAGCGCAGCAGCAGGTTGGTGATCGTCGACTTGCCCGCGCCGGAGTGTCCCACGAGCGCCACCGTCTCTCCCGCGGAGATGTCGAAGGTGACGCCGGAAACGGCCGGCGGCAGGCTGGGGCCGTACCGGAAGGAGACGTCGCGGAAGGAGACATCGAGCGCCTGCGGCAGGGCGGGCAGCGGCGGCGGAGCGGCCGGCTCGGGGGCCATGGCGGGCGCGTCGACGACCGCGAAGATCCGCTCGCCCGCTGCGGCGACAACGCCGAGCTCACGGGCGGCGTCGCTGAGCTTGGTGACGGGTGCCAGCGCGGCGGCGGCCAGCACGACTGCGGTCGGGAAGAGCACCACCGGCATGCCCCCGGTGGCGACCATGACGGCCGAGCCGGCGAGCACGCCGACGACTCCCAGCCCGATCAGCAGGTCGGTCACGGCGCGTTCGACGCCGACCCGGCTGCCGTGGGCCAGCTGCGCCTCGTGCAGGTCTTGGCCGTGCTCGCCGAGCCGGGTCAGGAAACGCTCCTCCTGGCCGAACGTGGCGATCTCGCGCAGCCCCTGCACGCCGTCCACGGCGGTGGCGTTGAGCCTGCCGAGGTGCAGCCGCCACGCGCGGCCCTGGACGGTCGCCCGCTTGCGCAGCCAGGCGGGAACGAACGCCACCAGGACGGCGATCGGCAGGATGACGAGGGCGAGCACCGGATGGATGAACCACAGGGCCGCCACCGACCCGGTCGGCACCACGACCGCCACGCACAGCGGGCTCAGCGTGTGCGCGAAGAACACCTCCAGCCGTTCGACGTCGTCCATGACCGTGGAGGCCAGGTCGCCGGAGCGGTGCCCCTTGGGGTGCGCGGGCGCGATCCGCTCGAAGCCCGCGTAGAGCCGCTCCCGGATGTCGACCAGGATCCGGAAGGCCATGTCGTGGGCGATGTGCGACTCCACGAAGGCCAGCACCGCGCGGGGGATCACCAGGCAGGCCAGCACGATCAGCCCGGGGCGCAGCTCGGCCACGCCCGCGCCGGTGATCGCGGTGCCGGCCACCCAGGCGCCGACCGCGGCGATCGCCACGGTGAGGGCCTGGTCGAGCACGCCGCTGCCGATGGCGCCGGTCAGGTGCAACCGGTAGGGCCGCACGACGGCCAGCAGGGGGCGGAGACCGGAGATCATCGGCTCACCGCCTGCGCCGCCACGAGCTGCTGGTAACCCGCAGACCGCTCGAGCAGCTCGGCGTGGGTGCCGGCGTCTGCGACCTGGCCGTGGTCGAGCAGCAGGATGCGGTCGGCGTCCCGTACGGTTGACAGCCGGTGGGCGATGACCAGCGTCGTACGGCCGGCGGCCAGCCGGTCGAGAGCCTGCTGGATCTCTGCCTCGTTGGCCGAGTCGATGCTGGAGGTCGCCTCGTCGAGGACGAGGATCGGCGCGTCTTTGAGCAGGGCGCGGGCGATGGCGATGCGCTGCCGCTCCCCGCCGGACAGGGTGGCGCCGCGCTCGCCGACCACGGTGTCGTACCCGTCGGGCAGCCTGGTGATGAAGCCGTGGGCGCCGGCGGCGATCGCGGCCGCCTCCACCCGCTCGGGACCGGCGTCCGGCCGGCCGAGCAGCAGGTTGTCGCGGACCGTGCCGTGGAAGAGGTAGGTGTCCTGGGCCACCACGGAGATCAGGCCGCGTAACCGCGCCAGGGACAGTTCCCGGATGTCCTGCCCGCCGACCAGGATGCGGCCGGACCTTGGGTCGAAGAAGCGCAGCAGCAGCGCGACGAGAGTGCTCTTGCCCGCGCCGGATCGGCCGACGATCGCGACCGTCCGGCCTTCCTCCACCGCGAACGACAGCCCGGCGATGACGTCCTGCCCGTCCCTGTAGCCGAAGGACACGCGATCGAACGAGATGGACGAAGACGCCGGCGGCGGCTGCGGATGCCGCGTCTCGACGACGGCCGGCGAGGCGTCGAGCAACTCGAGGATCCCACCAGCGGCGGAGATGGCCGGGTAGGCGGAGTGGTAGGCCTTCTGCAGCTCCTCCAGGGGCCGGAACGCCTCACGGGCCAGGAGCAGGACCAGCAGCAGCCCCAGCACGTCGAGCTGCCCGGTGGCCAGTCGCACGGCTCCCAGACCGATCGCGAGGGAGACACCCGCGACCGACAGCAGCCCCATCGCGCCGGTCCGCAGGTTGGCCACCGCCACGAAACCGATCGAGGCCCGGTAGAACTCGTGGGATTCGCGCGCCAGCTCACGTCCGCGCTCGCGGCTGACGCCGAAGGCCTTCAGCGTCGTCATGCCCTGCAGCACGTCGAGATAGTCGGCGCCGAGCCGGCGCCACAGCCCCCAGAACCAGCCGGCCCGCTCGGCCTGCAGGCGCCGGGCCAGCAGGGGAGTAGCGGTGATCGCGAGCGCACCGGCGAACAGGACGCCGCCGACGAGCGGATCGACGAGGACGAGCCCGATCAGGATCGCCAGCGCGCCGAGGGCGGCGCCCAGCAGCTGGGACAGGAAGCGGCTGACGTACACGTCGATCTTCTCCACGCCGTCGACCACCGTCGCCTGGGTGGCGCCCGTCCGGTTGGCCGCGGTGTAACCGGGCCCAAGCTCGAAGAGCTTGGCGTACAGGCGCCCGCGCAGGGAGTTCTTCACGGCCCGCCCGGTGGTCACGGTGACCAGCTCGCGTGCCCACAGCAGGACCGCCCTGGTCACCAGCATGCTCCCGACGACGGCCAAGGGAACGAGCACGCCCTGCCACGGATGTCCGGCGAACACGACGGCCAGGGCCTGGGCGATCGCGATGCCCTGCCCCACGTGGGTCGCGGTGATGGCGAGCGTCACCGCCGTACCGAGCGCCAGCCACCCGCGCGCGCCGGCGGCCAGACGTAACAACCGTGGAGTCAAGGGGGCAACCCGTTGCCGAGTCGACGCAGGTTTGATAACCGTTGTCATGTTCAAGGACGCTAACCCGGCACCCGCGGGTGTGCAACAGCAGAGGAGAAAATGGATGAAACGCTTATTCTGCGCACTCCTGGCCGCCGGGCTCACCGCGTGCGGAGCCGCCGGCCCTCCGCCCCGGGCGGCGCCCGGGCGGCCCGGCTGCGTGACGGAGTTCTCGGCCGAGAAGAACTACTTCCCCCACCAGGTGAAGGCCGAGTACGCCAAGGGCTGGCAGGTCCGCTACGAGCGCTCGTACAAGGTGCTCAAGACGACGGTGCAGGCGGCGGGCGGGCACGCGAAGGCCGGAAGCCGCGAGATCGACAGCACCTACGTGCTGCTGCAGTGCGGCGCCCCGCGACCCGAGCTGACCGGCGAGCTGGCGGGCGCCACCGTCATCGAGGTCCCCGTCAGGACGATGGCCGACGGCGGCAGCGTCCTGTACGCGTCGCTGGAGAAGCTCGGCAAGGCCGACGCGCTCGTCGGCTACGCCGAACCGTTCATCGGGGACGTCGAGGCGCCCTACCTGCCGAAGATCGCCGAGCGGATCAAGGCGGGCAAGGTCGCCGAGATCGGGTACGAGGTCAACTACGAGGCGCTGGCCGACGCCGATCCCGACTTCTACACCAACTACGCCGGGGACGACCAGACCTTCAGCAAGATCGAAGAGCTCGGCATCCCGATCGTCTTCTACTTCCCCTACTCCGAGACGCCGCTCGGCGCGGCCGAGCAGATCAAGTTCCTGTCGCTCTTCTTCAACGCCGAGCAGCGGGCCCAGCAGGTGTTCGACCCGATCGAAGAGCGCTACCTGAAGCTGCGCGCCCAGATCGACGCGCACGTCGCCGGCCAGAAGAAACCCAAGGTACTGATCGGCACCGTCGGCGAGTCGGGGTCGGTGACCACCAGGCAGCGCGAGCGGTTCGAGCCCCAGCTCATCCGCGAGGCCGGCGCGGAGCCGGTGCCTGACCTGCCCGGCGGCGGCATCGCGACCCTGTCACTGGAGAAGTTCCTCGACGCAGGAGCCGACACCGACTACTGGATGGATCTGGTCTTCTTCCCCAAGCACAAGACGGGAGCCGACTACATCGCCGGCGACGACCGGCTCGCCCGCCTGCCCGCCCTGGAGAACGGCAGAACGTTCCATCGCGTGGGAGCCCGAGGGGCCGACTACTTCCTCAACGGCGCGCTGGAGGCCGACCTGATCCTGCGCGACATGGTGAACCTCCTGCACCCGGAACTCCTGAAGAGCGGCGATGAGCTCCAGTTCGTCAAGCATGTTCCGGCCGAGTAGCCTGCGCCGCGCCGTCGTCCTCGCCGTGCTCGCCGCCGGTGTGCTGGCCGCATTCCTGGCCACGCTGGCCTGGGGGTCGGTCAGCGTGCCGCTGGACGAGGTCATCGCCATCCTGCGCGGGCAGGACCCGGCCCGCAGGACCTGGCGGGCGATCGTCCTCGGACTGCGCCTGCCCCGCGCGACGACCGCGGTCCTCGCCGGGACGGCGATGGGCCTGGCCGGGCTCGCCATGCAGACGCTGTTCCGCAACGCCCTGGCCGAGCCGTACGTGCTCGGCGTCACCTCGGGAGCGGGCCTGGGCGTGGGTTTGCTCCTGCTGCCGCAGGGCGCGACCGCAGGCGTGGGCGCCTCGCTGCTGGCGGGACTCGCCCCGCTGCACGGGCTCGGCGTCGTCGGCGCGGCCGCCCTGGGCGCGTTCGCCGTCCTGCTGGTCATGCTGGCCATCGCCGGACGAGTGCGGAACATGGTCATCGTCCTGGTGGCGGGCATCATGGTCGGAGCCTTCCTCGGCGCGATCACCAACGTGCTGGTGTTCTTCGCCCGGCCCGAGGCCGTGGTGGCCTTCACCCAGTGGCAGTTCGGCAGCTTCGAGGGCGTGAAATCCGCCCAGCTTCCCGTCCTCGCCGCCGTCGTGGCCGCGGGCACACTCCTGCTGACCCTCTTCGTCAAACAGCTGAACGTGTCGCTGCTGGGGGAGCGGTACGCCCAGAGCATGGGCCTGTCCCCGCGGCGGGTACGGATCGTCGCCATCGCCGCCACGGCCCTGCTGTCCGGCGCGGTCACCGCCTACACCGGGCCGATCGCCTTCCTCGGCATCGCCGCACCGCACCTGGCACGGGGCCTGCTCGGCACGGCCGACCACCGGCTGCTGATCCCCGGCTCGGCGCTGCTCGGCGCGATGATCGCCCTGGCCGCCGCGATCTTCGCTCAGCTTCCTGGAACCGGGCTCATGCTGCCACTCAACGCCGCCCTGGCCCTGCTCGGCGCGCCCGTCGTGCTCCACGTTCTCCTGCGGATCAACCGCACCGGCGGAGGCTTCAGTGTCTGACGTACGGCTGGCCACCACGGACCTGACGGTGGGTTACCGCCGCCGCGCCGTGCTCTCGGACGTCAACGTCACCTTGCATGCCGGGGAGCTGGCCTGCCTGATCGGCGCGAACGGCATCGGCAAGTCCACCCTGATGCGCACCCTCGCCCGTGCCCAGCCACGGCTCGCCGGGCGCATCGACCTGCGCGGGCGGCCCATCACCGACCTCTCCCCTCGCGAGCTCGCCGCCGAGCTGGCCATCGTCCTCACCGACCGGGTCGCCGCCGGACAACTGCGCGGCTACGACCTCGTCGCACTCGGACGCGCCCCGCACACCGGATGGTTCGGCCGGCTCGACGACACCGACCGGCGCGTGATCGAGCAGGCCCTGGACACCACCGACGCCGGGCACCTGGCCGGCCGGCCGGTGTCGGAGCTCAGCGACGGCGAGCGGCAGCGCCTGATGATCGCGCGGGCACTCGCCCAGCAACCGTCCGTCCTGCTGCTGGACGAGCCCACCGCGTTCCTCGACGTGGCCGCCCGGCTGCAGCTCATCAAACTGCTGCTCTCCTTGACGCACGAGCACGGCCTGGCCGTCCTGATGTCCACCCACGATGTCGAGCACATGCTGCGGCACGCCGACTCGGTTTGGCTGATCACTCCCGAGCACGAGCTGGCCAGCGGCGCACCGGAAGAGATCGGGCTGGCCGGACACCTGGAGCACATGCTCAACGATGCCGCCGCCTTCGACCCACGAACCGGCACCTTCACCTGGGACACCCGCCACTTGGCCACCGCACGCATCACGGCACCGCACGACTGCCCGGCCGACCTGCTGGCCTGGACTTCCCGTGCGGTGGAGCGCGCCGGATACCGCATCAGAGAGCATCACGCCGACATCACAGTCGAGGTGCGTTCGCCCGGCCGCTGGCTGGTCGGTCCCCACGAGTTAGGCTCGGTGGCGACACTGGTCTCCTATCTGCGAGACGGCCGATGACCGTGGGTAGGTCCAGCGGCCGCAGGCGCGTCGTCCCACCCATGCCCGCTGTCAGGCGATCGGAGGATGATCCTTCCCACTCCGGCCGTGATGTCCCGGACTCGTGCTTTGGCGCGGCCGTGGTGGTTGCTCGTGGCCGAGGCGAGGATGCATCGCGAGCCTGGGCTCATGCAGGCGGGCCGATGGCGCGGGCCGCCTCTGGTGTTGCTCGTTCGCCGACGGCCGTCCTGCGTGTGCCGGGGTGGGCCTGCCCCGAGCATCGACGTGGTGGAGAAGGGATGTGCCGCCGTTGCGGCATGGGCTCGGCACGATGCACGGCCAGCATGACGGTGGAGAACTCGTCAGCTCGGGACCTGTCAATTTGATCAACTGCGCCATGAGGCGCTGTGAGTTCGAGTGGGGGGTGAGACCCCCACCATCGTCCTGTCGCAGCAGGGTGGTGAAGCCGAGGGCAGCCTGATCCAGGTGATGCTGGGGAGGGTGGGAGCAGCCCTGACAAAGCCGGGGTGCGCCAGCACTGCCAGATGGCGTAGGCCCGGCGAGCGTGGCGGAAAGGAGTACGCGAGGAACCGGCGCTATTACGTCCTTGATATTGACACCGGCTCGAACCTGGCGGATTAGGGCCGGACGCGGTGCGTCCCGACGGATTTGATCACGTGTCGGGAAGGGGAGGCGCCGAGGCGGGTGGCGTAGTTGTGGCGGGCGTACTGCTCGAAGCTCGGCATCTCAAGGTCCTGCATAGGGTCGTAGTTCGGGTCTTCGATGCCGTGGCAGCCCTTGGGGTAGCCGTGCGGCCGGTTCTCGCCGCCGAGCGTGACCAGCGAGGCGAAGTCATCGGCGACCTGGCGGTCGTAGCAGGTCTCGAAGTCTTCCTTGCTGTTCCTGCCCCGCCGATGCGCCATTTGACCAGCCAGGACTTCGCGCCGTTCTTGGCCGTGCGTTCTATGACTCTGGCCACCCGCGCCCCCTTTGACGTACTGGTGGCATGGTGACGGACGCCGGGACTGGTGGGCGACGGGGACGCGCGGAGATGATCGAACGCCGACTGCAGCATGGCGAGATGCGGGAACATCGGGGAAAATCGACCAAAACAGGCCCTTTGACCTGCGGTGATATCGGTAGGGCGGGTGGGACTTGAACCCACGACCCACGGATTATGAGTCCGATGCTCTGACCGGCTGAGCTACCGCCCCTAGATGAAGTTATGCACCACACAGCAGGCCCCAGAAGGATCACACCAAGCCCACCGCAAGCTAAGGCTAGAGCATCAACCCCGTCCATGGCGCCCACCCGACCGGACAAAGAGGCCCTCTACCAACATCATCCCACGCCCCCACCCCCAACCAGAGACGGACGAGCAACGAAGCGCAGGCAGTCAGGACCCGCGTCTCGCCGCTCGTCCGCCAAGAACGACCGATCCCTACGGACGGTTCAGGCCAAGCGTGTAAGAGCCGGACCCGCTGTAAGCGTGCACGCGGTACCGGTAGTACCCGGCAGCCCCGTTGTAGGTGATGGTCTCGTCAGGGTTGGGGCTGGTGCCGCTGGCCACCACGGCCCACGAAGCCCCGTTCCACCTCTGCAGGTAGACGTCGAAGTCAACCCCGGCGGGCCCATCGAGGCAGGCCGCGTGCGTACCGGAGACGGTCGCCTGGTAGTAGGAGCCGTTCGGCTGGTAGGCGTTCTGGTTGGAGGTCAGTGATCCGCTGTACGTCTCCTCGTATCCCTGGCATCCGGGAGGCGGCGGGTCGGTGCCGCCGGAGGTGACGAGGGTGAGGCCGCCCACGGAGAGGATCTCGCCGATGGGCTGGAAGTAGGTGGTTCCGCCGACGGAGCAGTTGCCGGAGCCGCCGGACGTCATGCCCTGGGCCTGGTCGCCGGAGATGAACGATCCACCGGAGTCGCCGCCTTCCGCGCACACGTTGGTGCGGGTCAGGCCGGAGACGGTGCCTTCCGGGTAGTTGACGGTGGAGTTGAGTGCCTGGACGGTGCCGCAGTGCCACTGTGTGGTGGAGCCGGAGCGGCAGATGGAGCCCTGGGGCTGGGTGACGGCGGAGCCGCGGACGGGCAGGATGCCGGCGCTGTAGCCGTTGACGACGCCGGGGGCGGTCCAGTTGGTGTTGGTGGCGACCCAGGCGTAGTCGTTGCCCGGGAACGACGAGATCTGGAACGTGCCCTGCGCCACCCGGTTGAAGCCGGTCGTGGTGATCCCGTTGGCGCCGCAGTGGCCGGCGGTGGTGAAGCCGAGCTGGGTGCCGCGCCTGGCGGCGAAGCCGATGGAGCAGCGGTAGCCGTCCGAGGTGTAGTAGGCGTCCCCGCCGCGGATGTCGTAGAACAGGCGCGGGCGTTCGGCCGAGGCCTCGTACGTCACGGCCGCGGGGTCGGAGAGGCCGCTGGCCGCGACCCAGGTGCGGGCGGCCTGCTCGTCGCTGGTCAGGACGACGACGGAGTTGCTCTGCGGGGAGACGGCCCAGCTGTGCACGGAGGCCGGCGGGGCGGTGCGGTCGAGGCTTTCCTTGGCCGCGGTGAGCTGCGCGTACGAGCGCGGCACGACGCGGGCGGTGGCGCCGGCGCGAGTGATCGCGGCCGTGTCGGCGGCGGACGTGCTGGCCACGACGAGCGCGCTTTCTGCGCCTTCGTACCAGATTCCGGCATAGCGGTCGCCGAGCTTCTTGCTCAGGCCCGGTGCGGCGGCGTTCCCGCGGGCCTCGTTGGACAGGCGGTTGATCGCCTGTTCCTTGCTGATGCCGAGGTCGCGCTGCAGGGCGTCGACCACGCCTGACGGTGGTTTCGCGGTGGCGACGGCCGGTGCCGTCGTCACGAGTAACGCGCCGATCGCGACCGCGATCAGCGCCGGGGTGCGGAGCATGGGTGTCTCCTCGCTGCTGGGGGTGCCGTCACGGTAACGGCGGTCCCAGACGCGGAGGAGTATTACTTTGCCCCTATCGCCGTGTTATGGAGCGGTGCCGTAACCCGGATTTCGTACCAGCCAGTCGTAGTAGACCGGGCTCCTGCGTACGGCGTCCATGTGGGCCTGTTTGGCCTGACCGACGACCCAGGCGGCCTCGGGCGCGGTGGGGTGGCGGCCGAGGAGCTGCCGCCAGCGCAGTGGCGCGCCCGCGAGCGGCACCATGATCAGCCCCTGGGCGGCCTGGTGGGTGGCCTGGCAGAGCACGACGGCCCGTCCGACCTGCGCGAGGTGGGCGCAGGTGGGCACGTCGGTCTCGTAGATCGTGCCAGGCGTGAACCCGGCTCGCGCGCAGGCCATCGCGAAGCAGTCCGCGAAACAGCCGTCGCCCGGCGTCACCGCCCACTGCTCTCCGGCGAGGTCGGCCAGCTCCACCTCCTTCTCCTTGGCCACCGGATGTTCCTCTCCGACCAGGCAGAAGACGGGATCGAGGCTGATCGTCTCCCATAACAGCGTGCCGGTGGGGGTGCCGGAGTCGCCGCAGGCCCCGGTCAGCACGTAGTCGAGGCGGCCGAGCTCGACCATGCTGTTCAGCTCGTGCGTCGACCATGACGTGTACGTGCTGACCTTCCGTTCCGCGGCGAGCCGGTCGACCAGCCCGCCGAGTATCGGCCCGTTCGTGGCGCCGATGCGGAAGCCGGGGGAGGGGGTGTGAGCGAAACGTACGGCTTCGTCCTGCAGTTCTTTGGCAGCGGGAAGAAGGACGCGTGCTCTGGCGAGCACGAGTTCGCCGAGGCGGGTGGGCCTGGCGCCGTGGCGGTCACGCTCGAAGAGGGCGCCGCCGAGCACCCTCTCGATGCGCTTGAGCTGTGCGGTCAGGGCCGGTTGTGCCAGCCCGAGCAGGGACGCGGCCTTGCTCACACTTCCCGCGTCCGCGACCGCGCGGACGATCCTGAGGTGCCTGAGCTCGAGGTCCATAACGGGAAGGTAAGGCGACGATCTCTTACAAACAATGCCTTTATGTCAGGAATTGTGACAGATATTGGTCGGGGGTTCCTGGGGTAGGGGGAGCGCATGACGACCATGGGAATCGATCCGGCCCAGCTCAGCGACGATGATCTGGTTCGCGAGCTGCGCCAGTTGCACACGACCCGGAGCGATACTTTTTTCCACGGGTCAGACGACGCGCTCGACCGCCACACCTCCCGCACCAACGAGCTGGAGGCCGAATACCTCCGCCGCTACCCCGACCGCGAGGTCGACCCGTTGCGGCTGAGGGAGGGAGCGAGGCAGCGCTCATGACAGAAGGTCACGACGTTCAGGCCCTCTCGGACCTGGACATCTACGTGTACGAGGCCGTCGCCTCCCAGGCCGTGGAGTCGGGCGGCGGCGGCGCCGAGCTCGGCGGGGTCGTGCGGGCGGCCGGCCTGACGGAGGAGGAGGTGCGGGCGAGCCTCACGCGGCTGATGGAGCAGGGGTACGTGGTGCCGTACGGCGACGGTTACGGGCTGGGGCCGCACACGTTCGAGGTCGAGTACTGAGAGTTCGTCACTGGCCGAAGGCGGACAGGGCCCGCAGGACGGACGCCTGTTCCGCCGTGACGCCCGACGCGCGCTGCCGGGCCGCCTCCCCGGGCGTCAGCCCGGCCGCGCACCACGCCGCCACCTCCTCCAGCGGGACGGCGCCCCACCAGGCGGCCATGACCTCCACCGCCGGCCGCCCGGTCGCGCGAGCCTCGGCCGCCGTGAAGCCGAGCGCCCGGAACACCCGCGCGTCCCCCTGATCCACCCGGCGCCGCGCCCACTCCGCCGCCTCGGCCCCGTCCCATCCGGCGTCGGCGTAGGCGCGGGCCACGTCGGCGGGCACGCCTGCCCGCAGCAGCCGCCGCAGCACCTCCACCACCTCGTGGGCGGGCTCGGCGGGCTCCGGCGCGGCCAGCCGCGCCCGCCAGGGGATCCGGCGCGGGCGCTCGCCCGCCAGGTGCCTGCGGGCGGCGTCGTGCGGGGCGGCGCCCAGCTCGTGCCAGCGCACCGCGTCCTGCGGCGTCATGCTGGCCCGCTGCCAGGTGACGACCGTGTCCGGGGTGGCGGCGGCGGTGCTCCAGAGGCGGGCGTCCGCTGGGGCGGGCACGCCCCCCGCCCGCCCGGCCGCCCCCTCCCCCGGGCGGGAAACCCCCCCCCGCCAGCCCCGCCCCCCCCCCCTCGGGGAGCCG
>NZ_VSEY01000034.1 GCF_008086045.1 Nonomuraea sp. PA05
CAGCCCGTGCGGCCAGTGCTCGATCCTGGCGATCTCCTCCTCGGAGAGGCCGACGGGGATGAACTGCAGCAGCGTGCTCTCCTGCCCGACCACGCCCAGCGCGCCGTAACTGGCGTCCACCAGCGTGGTCGCGGTCTCCACGATGCGCCGCAGCACCGTCGGCAGGTCGAGGTCACTGCCGACCGACACGACCGCCTCCAGCAGCGCGTGCACCCGGTCCCGGGTGGACAGCACGGCGTTCAGCCGGACCTGTAGTTCCGCCAGCAGCTCGTCGAGCCGCATCTGCGGCATCAGGGGGCTCTGCCCAGGCTCCACGCCGAACAGTCTCGCATCGGTCCAGCGGCTTGCCTAGCCGCGATCATGCGCCGTACGACCCGGCGCCGCGGGACCTTCGCCCACCGGCCTGGGGGACTTTGGTCCTTTCGGCCTGTTCACCGCTTCGGTAGCGTCACAGACATGATTCGTGTGTTCCTCCTCGACGACCACGAGGTCGTCCGCCGTGGCGTCGCGGCGCTGCTGGACTCCGAGGACGATCTCGAGGTGATCGGCGAGGCGGGCACGGCGGAGTCCGCGATCGCGCGCATCCCGGCGCTGATGCCCGACGTGGCGGTGCTGGACGTGCGACTGCCCGACGGCAACGGCGTGGACGTCTGCCGCGAGGTGCGCTCGCGCGTGCCGGGGCTGGCGTGCCTGATGCTGACCTCGTTCGCCGACGACGACGCCCTGTTCGACGCGGTCATGGCCGGCGCCGCCGGTTACGTGCTCAAGCAGATCCACGGCTCCGACCTGGTCGGCGCGGTCCGCACGGTCGCCTCCGGCCAGTCGCTGCTCGACCCCCAGACCACCGCCGCCATGCTGCAGCGGCTGCGCGACCAGGCCGCCAGGAAGGACCCCCTCGCCGCGCTCACCGACCAGGAGCGGCAGATCCTCGACCTCATCGGCGAGGGGCTGACGAACCGGCAGATCGGCGAGCGCATGTTCCTGGCCGAGAAGACGGTCAAGAACTACGTCTCCAACCTGCTGTCCAAGCTGGACATGCAGCGCCGTACCCAGGCGGCGGCCCTGGCGGCCCGGCTGCGCGCCGACCGCAGGCAGTGACGCGGGGCGGGGAGCTAGTCTCGATCTACAACTCGATGCCCTCCCCTGGCACGCCCTGGAGGTACGGTGACCTTCGACCCCGCCGCCGCCCTCGCCCGCGTCTCCTCCGGATACGACCCCGATCCCGCGCTGTCGATGTCCCTGCACGCCGACGCCTACACCGATCCGCGATGGTTCGGCGTGGACCAGCGGGCGATCTTCGCCCGTACCTGGCAGTGGCTGTGCCACGTGGAGCAGGTCAGGGAGCCGGGCGGCTACGTGACGGGCACGGTGGCCGGGATGCCGGTCGTGGCCGTCAGGGACGAGTCCGGCACGCTGCGGGCCTTCTACAACGTGTGCAAGCACCGGGCGCACGAGCTGCTGTCCGGCTCGGGGGTGCGGCGCAGCATCGTGTGCCCGTACCACGCGTGGAACTTCGACCTGACGGGCCGGCTGCGGCGGGCGCGCAACACCGGCGGCATGCCGGGCTTCGACGCCTCGGCCGTGTGCCTGGACCGGATCCAGGTCGCCGAGTTCGGCGGCATGGTGTACGTCAACCTCGACCCGGGGGCGGCGCCGCTGCGGGAGCAGGCGGGGGATCTGGAGGCGGAGATCGCGGCGCGGGCGCCGGACGTCGCCAAGCTGACCCTCGCCCGCCGGTTCACCTACGACATCGCCTCCAACTGGAAGAACGTCGTCGACAACTTCCTGGAGTGCTACCACTGCCACGTGGCGCACAAGGACTTCGTGTCCCTGGTGGACATGAGCACCTACCGGGTCACCACGTACGGGATCCACTCCAGCCACATGGCGCAGGCGGGCCGGGCCGCGAACACCGCCTACGACGTGTCGGGGGCGACGGTGACCGAGCACGCCGTGTGGTGGCTGTGGCCGAACACCTGCCTGCTGCGCTACCCGGGCCGGGGCAACTTCATGGTGCTGCAGATCGTCCCCGACGGGCCGGAGCGCACCCGCGAGACGTGGGACTTCTACCTGGAGACCGCCGAGCCTGACGAGGCGGAGCTGGACAGCATCCGCTACATCGACGAGGTCCTCCAGGTGGAGGACATCGCGCTGGTGGAGAGCGTCCAGCGCGGGATGCGCACACCGGCGTTCACCCAGGGGAAGATCGTCTTCGACCCGGGCGGGTCCGGGCTGTCGGAGCACGCGGTGCACCACTTCCACGGCCTCGTCCTGGACGCCTACCGGCGGGAGCTGCGGCCGGAGTGAGCCTCCCCGATCCTCCGCACGACCTCGCGGATGAACTCCGCGATCGCGGCCCGGATCGGGGAGAAGGCCCGCCGTGACGGCCCGGCGGTCAGGCGGGGTCCTCGCCGTATTGAGCGGCGATGTCCTTGGAGGAGGCCCACCGGGTGTAGGTGGGCGACTTCGGCCAGCCGTCCGGTGAGTCCTGCCACTCCTCCTGCCGCCCGTACGGCAGCACGTCGATCAGCGGGAACGTGTGGCTGAGCTGCTCGGTGCCCCGGCCGGTGGTGTGCCAGGTGCGATACACGGTGTCGCCGTCGCGCAGGAACACGTTGACGGCGAAGCCGCCGGCGGGCGGCGCGCCGACGTCGGCGCCGAACGGGCTGTTCGCCGTGGAGTACCAGGTCATCCTGTTACCGACGCGCCGCTTGTAGGCGAGCGCCTCGTCGATGGGGCCCTGGGTGACGACGACGAACCGGGCGTCGTAGTCGTCCAGGAACTCCAGCCGGGTGAACTGCGAGGTGTAGCCGGTGCAGCCGGGGCACTGCCATTCCTTGCCCTCGAACCACATGTGGTTGTAGACGATCAGCTGTCTCCTGCCCTCGAAGACGTCGGCCAGCCGGACGGGGCCGTTCTCGCCCTCCAGGACGTAGTCCGGCATCCGTACCATGGGCAGGCGGCGGCGCTGGGCGGCGATGGCGTCCAGCTCGCGGGTGGCGGCCTTCTCCCTGACGCGCAGGGCGTCGAGCTCGCGCTGCCAGGTCTCGGCGTCGGCGACGGGTGGGAGTGCGTTCGTGGTCATGATCCCTCACTGAGGTCGTCCGGGTCGTACGGTGCACAGGGGTAGACACCGCCCGGCCGCGAAACTCATCGGAGCTGGGGCATGACCTTCTCGCCGAACAGCCGGATCGCGGCGAGCACCTCGTCGCGGGGCAGGCCGCCGATGTCGATCAGCACCAGGTGCGCGTCCAGCCCCAGCAGTTTCCGCTGCGCGTTCAGCCGGTCGGCGACCTCGCTGGGGTCGCCGCAGATCGCCGCGCCCTCCATCAGCGCGTCGATGTCGATCACCCGCCCGTCGCCGCGCCAGGGGCTGGCGAACGACGCGTACGCCTCCAGGTAGGGCCGCCACCGCTCCCGCGCGCCCCGCTCGGCGACGAACACGTGGCTGGGCAGCGCGACCCGGCCTGGGCCGTAGCGGCGGTAGCCCGCGACGACGTCCAGGTAGACGCCGGGGTCGCGCAGGGTGCTGGGCAGCATGAGCGGCAGGCCCAGCTCGGCGGCGAAGTCGGCGGACGCCGCCGAGCCGCTGCCCACCCATAACGTCGGGTGGGGCCGCTGGACGGGGCGCGGCGTCGTCGTCACGTTCTCCAGCGGGCTGCGGAACGTGCCGCGCCAGGTGACGTCCTCCTCCTGCAGCAGCTTCAGCAGCAGGCGCAGGTACTCGTGCAGGCGCGGCCGCAGGTCGGAGGGGGTGATGCCGAAGGCGACGTCGGTCTCCTTGGACACCCCGCGCGCCACGATCAGCTCCGCCCGGCCGCCGGACAGCACGTCGAGGGTGGCGAGCTCCTCGGCGACGCGGACCGGGTCGTGGTGGGCCAGCAGGGTGACGCCGGTGGACAGGCGCAGCGTGGTGGTGCGGGCCGCGATGGTGGCGAGCAGCAGCTCAGGGGCGGAGATGATGTAGCGGGTGAAGTGGTGCTCGCCGACGGCCACGCCGGTGAAGCCGGCTTGTTCGGCCGCTACGGCCTGCTCGACGATGGCGCGGATGCGGTCTGGCTCGGAAGCTGCT
Source organism: Nonomuraea sp. PA05 (assembly GCF_008086045.1). Classification (GTDB taxonomy): domain Bacteria; phylum Actinomycetota; class Actinomycetes; order Streptosporangiales; family Streptosporangiaceae; genus Nonomuraea; species Nonomuraea monospora. The sequence continues at coordinate 4,073 of NZ_VSEY01000034.1, forward strand.
CGTCCGGTACGTGGATCCGGCAGGTGATCCCCGAGGATCAGCAGGTAGACCTCCACAATTCTGGACTCTACCTGCCGATCGTCCACCGGCGGCCGCGCGAGCGTCCGCCACGGCCGCGGGCCCGCACGCGCCTCGGCCCGTTTCCGGGACATGCCCGGCGGAGATCGCGTACGGTGACCCGTTGATGACAGATCAAGCCCGCAAGCCCTCCGGAGCCTGATACATGCGAACCGCCGCGGCGATCCTCTCCTTCCTCCTCGCCCTCGCCCTCCTGCCCGTCCGACCGGCGGCCGCGTCCATCGCCGCGCTCCCCGGCGGCAAGACCACGTTCGTCGTCTCGCAGGGTCACCTGAAGGCCGCCTCCCGCCAGAACTGGGTCCGCCTGGGCAGCTACCGCTTCGCCGCGAACGGCACCGTCAGCGCCTCCATGTACCTGTGGTGGCAGCGCCGCCCCGAGGCCAGGCAGCGCACCGGCATGGTCCCCGACGGGGGCTGCAGCACCAAGGCGGGCGGATCCGCCTCGCGCGCCCGCACCTGCCGGGTGCTCACCGCGGGCGGCTTCACCGGCGCCCCCGACGAGAGCCGGAGCGGGACGTACACGGTGGCGGGCGACGTGCTCACCATCCGGTGGAAGATCGCCCAGGCGTGGACGGAGCAGTGGTACGTGCGCCGCTCCCCCGACGGCAAGCTGGCCCGCCTCGACCTCAGGCGCAGCACCCTGGCCACGCACGGCTACGGCTACGGCAGCAACGCCGCGATCGGCACCCGGCGCGCGATGAGCTCGGTGAAGGCGTTCCGCGGCGCGCTCAGGCAGGACCTCACGAGCTGGGCCGGCGGCAGGCTGGTCACCTCGGACGACCAGCCGTTCAGCCAGTCCGCCTTCCGCTCGTGCGCCACGACGACGTCGTGCCTGACGTACCTGCAGCCGTCCTCGCGCGGCGCCTGCCAGAAGTCCGGCGGCTGCCCCCGCTACGGCGGCGGGACGAAGAGCAACGTCAGCTCCATCCAGTACTACCTGACGAAGATCTCCGACTCCGACCGCCGTGACACGCTGTGGCACTGGTGCACCTGCCTGGCGATGGAGCGCCGCGAGTTCTGCTACACGGGCAACTCCCACGTCAAGCCGCTCATGCAGGTGATCGACGACGGCGGGAACTTCCGCGGCTGGGTGGGCGCGGAGGCCTCCTTCTCGACGGGCTCGTCGCGGGCGGCGGACATGCTGGCGGTGTTCCGCCTCACCGACTTCCACTGAGGCGTCCGCGGCTTCACTGACGTCCGCGGCTTCCGCTGAGGGCGTTCGGGAGCGGGCTCTCAGGTGCGGACCACGGCCACCGGGCAGCGAGCGTGGTGCAGGACGTTCCGGCTGACCGAGCCGAGCAGCGCCGATTCGACGGCGCCGCGCCCGTGCGAGCCCACCACCAGCAGGTCGGCGTGCTCGGCCGCCGTGGTGAGCGCGTCCACCGGGTGCGCGCACTGGACGTCCTCGATCACGCTGATCCGCGGGTGGTCGCGGCCGGCGTCCTTCAGCCGGTCGCGGACGAGCTGGATCCTGGTGGCGCGCACCTCGTCGAGGTCGTACGGGACCTCGGGGGCGTAGGCGTGCACGGGGAGCTGCCAGGCGTGCAGGGCCCTGAGCGTCGCGCCGCGCAGCTCGGCCTGCTCGTAGGCGTAGGCCAGGGCGGCCTCACACTCCGGCGAGTCGTCCACCCCCACCACGACCTCCCCCGCGGCGGGCAGGTGCTCGCCGTGCACCACCACGACGGTGCAGTGAACGTGCCCGGCCAGGTGCATGCTGACCGAGCCGAGCAGCGCGCCGGCGAACCCGCCGAGCCCCCGGCTGCCGACCACCAGCTCGGCGGCGCTCTCGGTCTGCGCGCGCAGCGCCTCGGTGGGCTGTCCCCGCACCAGCTCGGTGCTGACCTCGGCGCCGGGCTGACGCTCGCGGGCGAGGGCCTCGAAGTCCCGCAGCACCTGCCGTCCCGCGTCCAGGACCGTGTCGGGCAGGACGGCGTCGGGGCGCTTGCCGACCTGGTACCACGAGGTGTCCACGACGTGCACGATCCGCAGCGGCAGGCCCCTGCGGACGGCGTCGCCCGCGGCCCATTCGAGGGCTGCTCGCGACGCGACGGAGCCGTCCACTCCCACGATGATCACGATTTCTCCTCCTTGGTCGTTTCTCATCGCATCATGTCCGTACCCATCCTGGACAGGGCCGGAGGTCGCCGGCGTGAAGGTCCAACGACCCTGCCCACCGCCGAGCCGCGTGCGTAGTGTCGCCTTTGTGAGCTTCGGCGGAAGGGCGGCACCATGACGGGCAATGGCGATTTCGGACGTCGCATTCATCATCACCGCGAACGGCTCGGTCTCACCCTCGAACAGGTCGCCGATCGTGCGGGCATGTCGGCCGGATACGTTCAGCACTTGGAGACGCACCTGGGCACGCCCGACAGCGGGACGGTGACCCGGCTGGCCACCGCGCTGGAGACCACGCCGCAGAACCTGCTGGGCGGCGGCCACGACCGCCCGCCGGGGCAGGGGACGGCGGCGGACGAGCCGGTCCTGGAGGTGCTGGAGACCGAGGAGTGCCTGCGGCTGGTCGGATCCGGCGGGATCGGGCGGGTGGCGTTCAGCGGCTCGCACGGGCCGACGGTGCTGCCCGTCAACTACCGCCTGCACGATGGCGACGTCGTCTTCCGCACCGCCCGCGGCGGCGCCATGGACGAGGATCTGCGCAGCGGCCTGGAAGGGGTGGACATCGGGATCGCCTTCCAGGTGGATCGGATCGACGAGGTGCGGCGGGCGGGGTGGAGCGTCCTCATCCGGGGGGCCGCGCACCACGTGCCGGACGAGGAGGTGGCCAAGGTGTCGGACGCCGGGGTCACGCCGTGGGCGGGCGGCGAGCGCCACCTGTACGTGCGGGTCATCCCGCAGCAGGTCACGGGGCGGCGCATCCACGGCCTCTGAACGGCCGCTCGGGCCCGGCGCCGGGGCGTTTCCGCGCCGGCGCCGGGGGTTCGCCTGCCTTACTCCGCGTACGGCTGGTCGGCGCCCTGGTCGCTGTACCCGAGGCTCCAGATGTAGCCGTCCGGGTCGGCGAACGTGCCGCCGTACCCGCCCCACGGCAGGGCCCCGGCCGGCTTGAGCACCGTGGCGCCCGCCTTCTCGGCCTCCGCCATGACCTCGTCCACCCGCGCCTGGCTGCGCACGACGTACGTCAGGACGAGCCCGCTGAACCCGCTGCCCTCCGCACTCGTGCCCACCTGCCCGGCCAGCCCGTCACGCCGGTAGAAGCCGACGGGCGAGGCCCCGTCCGACTCGAAGAACACCGAGATGCCCCAGTCGTTCCTGACCTTCCAGCCGAGTCCCTCCGTGTAGAACCGCTTGGCCCTGTCCATGTCCCGGACGCCCAGCAGGATCGAGCTGACATGCGCTTTCACGTTCCGTCTCCTTGTATATGATCTTCCGAGCCCGGCCCGGAGGTCACATCGATGCGATTTCGCCGGTCAATCTGTATGACCGGCGAAACGGAGGAACGTGACAGATGGTCGAGCACGATTGGGTGAGCCAGCGGTTCGCCGAGCATCAGGACCGCTTGCGCGCGGTGGCGTACCGGATGCTCGGCTCACCCGGCGAGGCCGAGGACGCGGTGCAGGAGGCGTGGCTGCGGGTCAGCCGCGCCGACACCGGCCAGGTGGAGAACCCGGCCGGGTGGCTGACGACGGTCGTCGCCCGCGTCTGCCTGAACATGCTGGAGGCGCGCCGCAACCGGCGTGAAGACGCGGCCGGGGCGCTGCCGCCCGAGCCGGACCTCCCGCAGGACGCCCGGCGCGCGGGCCCGGAGGACGAGGCGCTGCTGGCCGACTCGGTGGGGGTCGCGCTGATGGTGGTGCTGGACACGCTGACTCCGGCGGAACGGCTCGCGTTCGTCCTGCACGACGTCTTCGCCGTGTCGTTCGCGGAGATCGGCACGATCATCGACCGCTCCCCCACCGCGGCCAGGCAGCTCGCCAGCCGGGCCAGACGCCGCGTGCAGGGAGCGGCGGGAGCCTCCGGCGCGGCGCGTTCCGCCAAGCGCGACATCGTGGAGGCCTTCCTGTCCGCCGCGCGCGACGGGGACTTCGCCGCGCTGCTCGAAGTGCTCGCCCCGGACGTCGTGGTGGGCGAGATGCGCGGCGGCCAAGCGGTGGCGACCTTCTTCTCCGGCGGCGCCAAGGCCGCCAGGCTCGCCCTCGTGGACGGCGTTCCCGCGGCCGTGTGGCTGCATCGCGGCCGGGCCAGGGCCGTCTTCTCGTTCACCGTCAGCGGCGGGCGGATCACCCGCATCGCCATCGACACCGACCCCGACCGCCTCCGCGACCTCGACATCGTCTATCTCGCCACCACCAAGGAACGGCCTTGACCGGTACGCAGTTCAAGCTCTCGTCGTACACCCTGCCCGTCCACGACCTCGACGAGGCGCTCGGTTTCTACCGTAACGTGCTCGGCTTCCAGGTGAGCCAGGACTCCGAGCCGGAGGGGCCGCCCCTGACGAGCGTCTCCCCTCCCGGCCAGCCGGACGTGCGGATCTTCCTCACCTCGCCCGCCGCGGACCCGGATCTCACGCCGGCCGACCGGCGGGCGATCGAGAGCCTGATGGGCAAGGGGCTGATGGGCCGCCTCGCCTTCACGACGGACGACTGCGACGCCACGTTCCAGCGGGTGGAGGCGGCGGGCGCGGAGGTGCTGCAGGAGCCGATCAGCCGGGCGGGCGGCGTGCGCGACTGCGCCTTCCTCGACCCGTCCGGCAACGTCGTGCGCTTCACCGGCCCACGCGGTGCCTCGTCGGCGGTTCGAGGCCGCTAGCCCCCGCAGCCCGCGGGTGGCGCCGGGGCGGGCTCGTCCGACCAGCGCAGCTCGCAGCCCGCGGTGACGGTGGGATACCACTCGCGCAGCGGCCTGCCGGACTCCAGCGCGTTCGCCACCCCCTCCAGCAGGTCCAGGTACGACGGCCAGCCCATCGGGCCGTCGTACCTGACCGGCTCGCCGCCCCGCTTCTGGCCCACCCGTCCGGTCCTCGGCTCGATGAACAGCTCCTCGCCCCCGCCGGAGGACGCGAACGGCATCAGACTCCCGTGCCACAGCCCGCTCCCGGGATCGGCGTCCCCCGGCCTGCCGCCCATGATCAGGAGGAAGCAGTTGTTGCTGTGCATGCTGGAATAGTTCGACACCGTGGCCAGGACCAGGCCGAGAGGGAGCTGGAAACCGTCCGCGCCGTCGTGCCGCATCAGCGACGCGTACAGCGCGTCGGGGATCTTCGCCCGGACGTAGCCCTCCCACGTCGCGACGGCGCCGGGGTCGGCGGGCCGGGCGAGCCCGCGCAGCGTCGCGGAGGCGTGGGCGCCCAGCCAGCGTTCGATCCCGTCCCAGGCGGCGTTCACCCGCGCGGTCACGGCCGGGTCGGTGGCCCGTGGCGGAGGGGCGGGCGGCGGGTCCATGCCCACCCAGGCCGTGACGGGCACGTCCGAGGGCGCGGGTCCGGCCGCCACCATGCCGTCGCAGCCCGGCCCGCTCACCTCCCCGATGCCCAGCAGGTGCTCACGCCGCCTGGCCTCCGTCGCCGGGTCGTCGCAGGTGACCGACAGGCCGCCGCCGAGCAGGTGCGTGCACGACACGTAGCGGCTTTCGAGCAGGAGCGCGCTGCCCGGAGCGGCTGCCGCGACGAGGACGAGAGCGAGCGCGGCGCGTAAGGCCCTCACCTTGATCACTGCGGCACCCTAGCCGTCCGGGCCGGAGCCGCGCGACCTCAACGCGTTTCCTGCCTTCAGGTGCGGAAACGGGATGGCTCATGGATCAACGACGAACCATGCCCTTCGTGGTGATGTGCGCGGGCATGTTCTTCGTGCTGCTGGACGTGACGATCGTGAACGTGGCGCTGCCGTCCATCGGGCGCGGCACGGGCGCCGCCCACGTCGCCGACCTGCAGTGGGTGATCGACGGCTACCAGCTCACGCTCGCCGGCCTGCTGCTGGCCGGCGGCACGCTCGGCGACAGGTACGGGCACCGGCGCGTCGTCACGGCGGGCTTCGTCCTGTTCGGCGTGGCCTCGGCGGCGTGCGCGCTCGCGCCGGGCATCGGGGCGCTGGTGGCGGCCCGCGTGGTGCAGGGTGTGGGCGCGGCGCTGCTCCTGCCCGGCACCCTCGCCGTGATCACCACCCTCTACCCCGAGCGCGAGCGGCGCGCCCGCGCCATCGGCGCCTGGGCCGCCATCGGCAGCCTCGCGCTGCCCGCCGGGCCCGTGCTCGGCGGGCTTCTCGTGCAGGCGCTGGGCTGGCGGTGGGTGTTCTGGATCAACGTGCCGGTCATCGCCGTCGTCATCGTGGCGGTCCTGGTCACCGTACGGGAGAGCGCGCCTGAGCGGCGGCCGTTCGACGTGCTGGGTGTGCTGCTCGGCACGGCCACGCTGGGGCTGGTCACGTTCGCCGTCATCGAGGCCGGCCGCTACGGCCCCACCGCCCCGCCGGTGCTCGCCGCCGGGGCGCTCGCGCTGGCCGCCGGGGTGTGCTTCGTCGTCGCCGAGCGTCGCCAGGCGCATCCCATGGTGCCGCTCGCGCTGCTGCGCCACCCGCCCATCGCGGTCAGCACGGTCGTGGCGGGGACCATGAACTTCGGCATCAACGGCGTCATGCTGCTGCTCACCCTCTACCTCCAGGCCGTCCAGCACCGCAGCCCCGTCGAGGCGGGCATGTCGCTGCTGCCGCTGTTCCTGCCGCTGGTGCTGCTGCCCGCCTACGCCGGGCGGCTGACCGGCCGGCACGGGCCCAAGCCCGTCATGCTGGCGGGGCTGGGCCTGCTCGTCGCGGGCTTCCTGCTGTTGCTGCTGCTGCGTCCCGGATCCGGGTACGGGCCGCTGTTCCCGGCCATGCTGGTCATCGGCGTCGGCGCGGCGCTGCTCACCCCCAGCGTGGTGGCCCTGGCGATGGGGGCGGCGCCGCCCGGCCGTGAGGGGCTGACCAGCGCGCTGAACAACACGGCCCGGCAGGCGGGCGGCGCGGTCGGCGTGGCCGCGCTGGGCGCCGTCGGCGGCGACCCGGCCCGGCCCGCCGCCTTCGTCTCGGGGCTGCACCACGCCGCCTGGGTGGCGGCGGTCGCGTACGCCTGCGCGGGCCTGCTCACGCTGCTCACCCGGCAGGCCGACGCCTGACCCCGCCCGCCGTCCGACGCGAGAGGGGCCTCAGGCGGGCGTGGCGGTGAGTTCGGCGAGCAGGGTGTCGAGCACGTGCATGGCCCGCCACGCCTTGGTCATGCCGAACCGCGCCGAGAACCGCACGACCGCACGGGCCTCCTCCGGCGTCGCCCCGGCGCCGAGTGCCCGCGTCAGGTGGGCGCGGAAGCTCTCCGCCAAGGTCTGATAGAGCACGTCCACGGTCATCGTGATGAACGCGCGCTCCCGTACCGACAACAGCCGCATCCCGCCCCGCATGCGCGACTGCAGGTCCATGTACCGGCTGAAGGGCTCGTCGAGGGCGGCCACGGCCTGCCGCATCGCGGCGGGCAGCGGGCTGCCCGTGCCGCCGGCGTTCACCTCGTGCTCCCGGCCGGTGGGGCCGGGCAGGCCGTGCTCCCGCTCCAGCTCGGCCAGCCGGGCGAGCGCCGACAGCGCGGCCGGGTAGCCGCTGTCGTAGGCGACGAAGCGGAGCAGCTCGCGCAGGTCGTCGGCGGACACGCCGCTGTCCGCCGCCATCCGGACGTGCTGGGCGAAGGGCAGGCCGAGGGTCTGCTGGCAGACGTCGGCGGTGAGGCAGAGCAGGGCCTTCTCGCGCGCGCTGAGCTCCGGGATCTCGTTCTGGAGCAGGCGGTCGGTAGCTGCGGCCATCTCGTCGAACACCGCGTCCAGGCATTCCATGGGGTTCCTCCATTGAGTGAACATCTGTAGGGCTACGACTGTAAGGCAACGGTTGTTCGCATACAAGGGGGCTCTGCGGGGGTAGGGGGCGGGTTCCCCCAAAGAGGGAGGTCCTCAGATGGACACCCCGCGTTCCCGCACCACCCGCTCCCCCGTGCAGCTCGCGGCCCTTGTCATCGGGGTGGTGTTCCTGGTGGCCGGCGTGCTCGGTTTCATCCCGGGCATCACCACCGACTACGGCGACCTGCGGTTCGCGGGTCATGGGTCCGGCGCGCACCTGCTCGGCGTCTTCCAGGTCTCGATCCTGCACAACATCGTCCACCTGCTGTTCGGCGTGGCGGGCGTGCTACTGGCCCGGAGCTGGAGCGGCGCGCGCAACTTCCTGATCGCCGGCGGGGCGATCTACCTGCTGCTGTGGATCTACGGCATGCTCGTCGGCCACGACAGCCCGGCCAACTTCGTCCCGCTCAACGCGGCCGACAACTGGCTGCACCTGGGGCTGGCCGCCGTCATGCTCGCTCTCGGCCTGGTCCTGGGGCGTCGCCCCGTCACCACCAGCGGTCACTGACGTCACTTTCCGGAAAGATTTACCCGGCTGCGAATCCCCGGCTGGGGCGGGAAAGGGAATCCCTCACTTAAGGGATTCCCTTTGCCGTATTTGCACCGCTTTTGGGCTGATATGTACCTTCGATAGACAACAGTGCGCGTTATGACGCCTTTCTGTCGTTCCGAAATCCGGAGTCATCACCTCATGCCCAAGCCCCGGCTTGCCACCACCCTCAAGAACCAGCTCTCCGAACGCTTCGGCTTGGCCGTCGGCGGCGCGATCCTGGCTGGCGCCACCGCCCTGGCGGGCGTGACCGGCACGGCCCTGGCCGCCGGCGCCGCCGAACACGCCGCCCGTACGGACCATGTCGCCTCGCACGAGATCCAGCACGAGAAGCAGCCGCTCTCCTACGGCCTGGACATCTCCAACTACGAGCCGCTCTACGACTGGAACGCCAGCCCTGCACAGTTCGGCATCGTCAAGGCCACCGAGGGCACCGAGTTCCGCGACGCCTCGTTCGCCAGGAACTGGCGCGAGATCGGCGCCAAGGGCATCGTCCGGGGCGCCTACCACTACGGCCACCCCGGCAACGACCCCATCGCCGAGGCCGACCACTTTCTCTCCGTGGTCAACGCGCAGCCCGCCAAGGCCGGCGACCTGCTGGTGCTGGACCTGGAGACGAGTGACGGGCAGTCCGTCGAGCAGGTCAACGCCTGGGCCAAGGCCTGGCTGTCGCACGTGAAGGCCGCGACCGGCGTCACGCCGATGTTCTACAGCGGCTGGAACTTCGCCGACACCTACGGCAAGGGCCTGTCCGGCTACCCGCTCTGGGTCGCGCACTACGGCAGGGACAAGGGCATGGTGACCCCGCCCGCCGACTGGAAGTCCTGGACGATCCACCAGTACACCGACTCCCCGATCGACCAGAACGTCTCCGCGCTCAGCCCGGACCAGCTGCGCGACCTCGGCAGGCGCACCGCCTGAGCAGCACCGCCTGAGCAGCACCGCCCGAGCAGCACCGCCCGAGCAGCACCGCCCCAGCAGCACCGCCCCAGCAGCACCGCCCGAGCAGCAGCGGCCTGAGCGGCGCTGCCCGGCATTTCAGGCATTAGCCTGATCTTCGTGACGGACATGCGCGCGGGCCGGATCACGGTGTGGCGGATCCTCCTGGTGGCCGCCTGCGTGACCGGCCTGGTGTGTTTGACGACGTCGATCGGCCGTCCGTGGGCGTACTTCACGGTGCAGAGCAACGTCATGCTCGCGCTGTACTACTCCTGGCGGCTGGTCGCGGGCCGCAAGAGACCGGCCGCCACCGCCGTCAAGGGCGCGGTGACGCTGTACCTGCTGGTCACCTGCCTGGTCAACTACGTCTCCCGGGACCTGGCGAACCCGCTCGTGCTCCTGGACGGCGGTGGCGCCCGCGGCTGGGGCAACTTCCTGCTGCACTACGTGACGCCGGTCATGGCGGTCGCCGACTGGGCCGCCTTCGACCGGGCACGCCCCGCGCGCTGGGCCGCGCCGTTCGCCTGGCTGGGGTATCCGCTGCTGTACGGCGCGTTCGTGCTGATCGCCGCCCCCAACCTGCCCCGCCGCTACGTCTACCCGTTCCTGAACGTGGAGCGGCTCGGCCGGCCGACGGTCGCGGCGGCGGCCGCGGGCGTGCTGGCCGCGTTCGTGGTGCTGGGCTACGCCCTGCTCGGCCTGCGCCGGCTCACGGCCCGAGGAGTGCGCGGGCCTGGCCGGGCAGGCGCCCACCGGGCGCAACCGCAGCGTTAGCTTCATGCCGGCCGCGTTCCTCCCGCCGGCGTTCATCCTCAGCGCGGGGTCGCGTTCACCCGGCGTGCGCACAACGACCGCGGTCAAGGCCGCGTGATCAAGGGGCTGGCGCATGGCCGGAGGACGTGAAGGGGCGCTCGCCCGGCGCCCCGGCCCGGTGGTCGACGGCCGCTACGAGGTGGTCGTCCCGACGGTCTTCGCCGAGTACGTGCCCAGCGGCAGCCTCGACGACCGGAGCCTGTCACGAGGGCGACCCACGCGGCGACGTCGAACCCGGCGACATGCTGATCCGCGACGGCGGGCGGGGTCGAGCCGGGCGCCCCCGCGTGTGGGACGTCGCCACGAGGCGGTCGCTGCGCGTATGGGAGCTGCCGGTGGCGGGCCTGGGGTGAGGTCAGCGGCGCCGGGATGGTGGTAGCTTCTCCGGGTTCCCGCCGTCGTACCCGAGGAAGAGCCTTCATGCCCGGCACCGTCCCACTGCGCAAGAACGCGCGGTTCCAGCTGCTGTGGGCCGGCAGCGCGGTCTCGCAGCTCGGCTCCGAGCTGACCAGGCTCGCCATGCCGCTGCTGGTGCTGGCCCTGACCGGCTCGCCGGGGCTGGCGGGCGTCGTCGCGGGCGCCCGTACCGTCGCGTTCCTGCTGATCCAGCTCCCGGCCGGCGTCTGGGTGGACCGGTGGGACCGCCGCCGCACGCTGGTCACCGCCCAGGGTCTGCAGGCCGCCGTCTCCGCGCTGCTGGCGGCGCTCGTCCTGACCGGGAACGCGCAGGCGTGGCAGTTCGTCGCGCTGGCGATGCTGGACGGGTTGTGCGCCGCGTTCACCGGCCCCGTCCTGGACACGGCGATCCGCGGGATCGTCCCGCGAAGCCAGTTGCACAGCGCCTACACGCAGGAGGAGGCCCGCACCCACGCCGCCGGGCTGCTCGGCCCGCCGCTCGGCGGCCTGCTGTACGGGCTGGGGCGGGCAGTGCCGTTCGTCGTGGACGCCGTCACCTTCCTGGCCGCCACCGTCTGCTACGCGCTGGCCAGGGTGCCGCGCCGCCCGGCGGACCGGCCCTCGCCCCGGCAGGAGCGGCGCGGCCTGCTCGGGGAGGCGGGCGAGGCCGTCGTCTGGCTGTGGCGGCAGCGCGGCCTGCGCGAGGCCACCGCGGCGGTGATGGTGCTCAACCTGCTGGGCGGGGCGTTCCTGATCCCGCTGATCGTGCTCGTCGGCGAGCGCGGCGGCGACTCCCGCGTCACCGGCACGGTGCTGGCCGCGCTCGGCGTCGGCGGGCTGGCGGGGGCGCTGCTGTCAGGCCGGATCGGCAGGCTGCTGCCGCCCGGCCGGCTGCTGACGGCCGTCGTCGCCGTCTTCGGCGCGGCGCTGGCGGCGACGGCGCTGCCGTGGGGGGTGTGGTGGCCGATGGTCCCGCTGGTGTTCATCACCCTGTCCACGCCGTCGCTGAACGTGGTGATGAACGTGGTGGTCGCGCGGATGGTGCCGGAGGAGATGCTCGGCCGGATGGGGGCGGTGCTGAACATGGGCGGGATGGCGCTCAAGCCGCTCGGGCCCGTCCTCGGCGGGGCGCTGGCGGCGGCGCTGGGCGGGGCGGGGGCGGTCGTGGTGCTGGGCGGGCTGCTCGTGCTGACCGCCGTCGTCGCCGCGCTCAGCCCGCAACTGCGGGGCTTCACCGGCGAGGCCGCGGACGAGGCTCCGTACGCGTCCGCCTGACGCGACTGCCACGCTGAGGCCTCCCGGCACACCGGCGACATGCCGCTCGCTCCTGATGTCACTCCCGTCCAAGCCGCATGACGGCCCTGAACGTCACGCGCGCGTCGGCGGACGTCCGGTACAAGTGCGAGACGGAATCGGGCGCCACCGTGTGCGTCGGGCGGGACTGGACCGACAACACGGTCCGGGGCGGCGTCCACGCGGCACGCCGCCCAGGTCGGAGCCGCCTGAGCTCAGGCCGGCGCCGGTCGCATCCTGGTGTAGAGGAACAGCGCCAGACCGCCGAGGATGGCGACGAGGCCGAGGACGGACAGGCCGAGCGCGTACGTGCCGGTGGCGGCCAGCAGCGCCCCGACGAGGGCGCCCGCGACAATGCCGCCTCCCCCGGCGCCGAAGCCGTTGATGATCCCGGTCGCGGGCCCCACCGCGTGGGCGGGCAGGTCGGTGACCGCGATCGCCCAGATGTTGGGCGTGTAGGCAGCGGTGAAGTAGCCCAGGCCGAGGCAGATCAGCGCGAACTGCAGGACGGCGGAGCCGGTGATGGCGACGCAGGCGAGCAGGATCCCGCCGACGACGAGCCCGGAGACCGCGATGGGTCCGCGCCGTCCCGTCCGGTCGGCCAGGATCATCATCGGGACGGTGAGCAGCAGGGACACGAGGTACGGGGCCGCGGACAGCAGGCCGTTGACGCTGGTCGCGAAGCCGAAGGTGGGCACGATGAGCGGGATGAACAGGGTGATGCCCCAGAACAGCATGCCGTTGGTGAAGTAGCTGAAGACGAGCAGCACGAACCGCCAGCCGCCGAAGGCGGCGAAGGTGAGCTTCGGCTTCGGGGCCGCGCCGCCGTCCGGAACGGAACGGGCGGCGGCGGCGGTGGCGGTGGCGGCGGGCGCGGCCGGCAGGAACCGCGCGTACAGCGGCAGGACGACCAGGAGCCCGACGCCTCCCAGCACCCAGAACATGGGACGCCAGCCGAACGCCGCCTCGATCGGGGTGAGCAGGAAGAACCCGAGCGCCAGCGCGAGGTACTGCCCGTAGTACTGGATCATCGCGCTGGCCCGCGTCATCTCACGCTCGTCGAACCACGCCTTGGCCATCCTGAACTGCTGCGGCCAGTAGATCCCCTCGAACACGCCGACGCCGACGCGGAGCGCGACCAGGGCGGCGACGGAGTCCACGAACCCGATGAGGAACGTGCACAGCGAGTAGCCCGCGACGGTGGCGACCAGGATCCACTTGGCGTCGATCTTGGCGGTGAGGAAGCCGCCGAGGAAGTTCGAGATCAGGTAGCCGACGAGGAACGCCGTCAGTGCGACACTCGACGTGCCGGCGAACTCGGCGCCGTCGAAGCCGAGGTCGGCGGCGACGTTCTTGATCCCGACCGACAGGTTCGAGCGGTCGAGGTAGGCGACGAACAGGCCGACCAGGAGGAGGCCGCCGATGCGCAGCCACTTGTGGGGCAGGGACGGTGCCGGTGCGGGAAGGGTCTGCGGGCCGGCGGGGTGCGGATCGAGTGGCACGGTGTTTCCTTTGGCGCTGGCGATATGTCGGAGGATCAGGCTCGGTAGGCCTCGATGACCGTCCGGTCGATCTCGATGCCGAGACCGGGTCCTTGGGGTACGGACATCACCGGCCCGATGGCGAGGTCGGAGAGGGTCTGGCGGAAGGAGTTGGGCGCCTGGTCGAGCTCGATGACCGGCGGCGTGCGGCCGAGTGAGGGGGTGACGACGGGCAGCGCGGTGGCCAGGTGCAGCCCGGCGGCCACCGTGATCGCCGACCCCCACACGTGCGGCAGTGTGAGAATGCCGTGGACGCTCGCCATCCCGGCGATCAGCAGCGTCTCGCGGATGCCGCCGCAGGCGGTGGCGTCGGGCTGCAGCAGGTCCACGGCCCGCGACTCGATCAGGTCCGCGAACCCCCAGCGGGTGAACGCCGACTCCCCGCCGGCGATGGGCACCGGGGTGGCCGCTCGAATCTCGCGGTAACCGGCGAGGTCTTCCGGGATGACGGGCTCCTCGAAGAACCAGAGCGCGTCGGCTTCGGTCTCCCGGCAGAACAGGAGGGCCTCGGCGGTGGTGTAGCCACGGTTGGCGTCGGCGGCCAGCAGCACGTCCGGCCCCAGCGCGGCGCGCGCCCGGTGCACCCGTTCGAGGTCGGAGCGCAGGTCGGCGCCGACCTTCATCTTGACGTGCCGGTATCCCTGGCCGAGGAGGTGCCGCGCCTCCGCCTCGATGTCGCCGGCCCAGTCGCCGCCGTAGTAGAACGCCGACGCGTACGCGTCGAAGGAGGCGGGCGCCCGCCCGCCGAGGAGCCGGTGGACCGGCTGGCCCAGCGCCTTGCCGACGACGTCCCACAGGGCGATCTCGATGCCGGAGATCGCGGCGATCGGCACGCCGGTGCGCCCCCACTCGCGGCCGCGGTTGTACATCGACTCCCACAGGGCGACGTGCTCGAACGGGTCGGCGCCGAGCAGGAGCGGCGCGTACACCGAGTCGATCAGCGCCCGGCTGCCCTCGGCGGGGCCGAAGCACTCGCCCCATCCGGAGACGCCCTCGTCGGTGGTGATCTCGACGAGGCAGCTGCTGCGCGCCTCCCAGTACCACTGGGACATGCCGAACGGGACCTTCAGCTTCTCGGTGACGACGTGCGTGTCGACCGCTGTGATCTTCATGCTCTGCGTTCCTTCGTCGTGGACGGCGGTGCGACCGATCCGCGCCTGACCAGCGTGCTCGGGACGACGTGCGGGCCGGGATCGACGGTCTCGCCCGCGGCCATGTCGAGCAGCAGGCGCCCGGCGAGGGCGCCCATCTCCTCCACCGGCTGGTCGATCACCGAGATGGCCGGACGGTGCAGGGTCATCCATCCGGCGTCGGTGAACCCGATCACCGACACGTCGTCAGGGCAGCGCCGCCCGGCCGTCAGCAGGGCGCTGACGATGCCCTCGGTGACCAGCGCGTTGAAGCCGATCACGCCGGTGACCTCGGGATGCGCGCGCAGCAGCGCATCGGCCGCCTCCTGCGCGCCCTGGCGCGTGCCGTCGGTGTGGCGCACGAGCCCGCGGGCCTGGGGGTGGCTGTCCACGGCCGCGCGGAAACCCTGCTCACGGGCTCGGGTGGTGGACGCCTCGCGGGGGCCGAGGATGATGGCGATCCCGGCGTGCCCGTACGCGACGAGCTCGGACGCCGCCGCGGCAACGGCGTCCGCCTCGTCGGTGACGACGGCCGGGACGTGCACGTCGCTGAGCACCCGGCTCACGCTCACGACGTGGCCGAACTCCTGAAGCCTCGCGTCGGTCAGCGAGCTGCCCACCGACGGCACGATCACCAGCCCGGCCGGCCGGTACGAGCGGAGCAGCTCAAGCTGGCGGTGCTCGATCCGCGCGTCGTCGTCGCAGTTCATCAGCATCAGCGAGTAGCCGCTGCCGGCCAGCCGGCGCTCGATCGCGCGGTGCAGCCGGGCGTAGAACGGGTTGCCGACGTCGGCGACGAGCATGCCGATCATCGGGGTGCGGGACGCGCGCAGGCTGCGCCCGACCGCGTTCGGCCGGTAGCCCTGCGCCTCGATCGCGGCGAGGACGGCGGCCTTGGTGCGGGCGCTGACCTGACCTGTGCCGTTGAGCACGCGGGAAACGGTCTGGGCGCTGACTCCAGCCGCCTGGGCAACCGTGTAGATGGTCGCTCGCGCTTCTGACATGGCTGACTACTCTTCGTGCTGTTATCGATAACCGTGAACGAAACTGCACGTTACAGCGTGGTACGCGGTGAGGACAAGCCCGCCCGGCGCTCGGCGCGGGCGGGCTCGCTCAGCACGGCGTCATCCGGCGTAGCGGATGTCCGGCCGGGCCGGGGCGGTCATGCCGTGGCCGAGGAAATAGTCGACGTTGCTGGACTGCAGGTACCCCTTGAGGGTCATGCCGTTGCGGTAGGCCGGATTGTGGGCCAGCGTGTAGAGCCGCAGGCCGGTCGGCCGGTCGGTGGTGAAGATGACGAGCTCGTCATGGGCGGGGCTGGTCAGCACCACCTCCTCGCGCCAGTCGCCGAAGACGTCGCCGACCATCAGCGGGTACACCGAGTTGCCCAGCGCGGTGACCGCGCCGTACTGCGAGGTGGTCACCGCCCGGGGCAGCGTCGGCGGCGTGGCGGGATCGGCGGGGTCCCACTTCTCGATGCGGGCGTCACGCCGTTCCGGGAACGGGTCGGCGTTGAACAGCTCGCGCAGCGGGTCGCCGTCCCACCACACGCCCATGTGCGGCCACGGCTGCTTGGTGGTGTCGGGTTCGGCGAGCCGGTTGGCGGCGGCGTTGTAGAGGCCCGTCGGCTTGCCCTGCTCGTAGTTGACCTCGCCGTTGATCGACCAGATCTCCATGCCGGGGAAGCGGGGGTCGATGTCGGCGACCATCCCGCGGCCGGCGTCCGCTCCAGGCTGGTCGGTGGTGTGCTGCCAGATCATCGCGCCGGTAGCGGCGTCGTAGTAGTAGTCGAGCAGCCCGCCGGGGTGGTCCTGCTGGATGCCGTACCCCTCCAGACCGGGACGGTCCGGGTCGATGTCGGCGATGAACCAGCGGTCGCCGTGGATGATGCCCTGCGGCGCGAGGCTGTAGCGCAGGGTGCCGTCGCCGTTGAGCAGGAACCCGATCTCGCCGACCTCGTCCTTGCCGTCGCCGTCCACGTCCACGATGCGGGTGTTGTGCCCGTCGGGCAGGTCCTGGTCGCCGCGCAGGAACTTCCACTGGTTGGACAGGGCGCGGCCGTCGTACTTCCAGGCTGTGTACATGAGGTTGAAGCCGCCGCTGCCGATGCGGTTCTTCATGTACGCGACCAGGCTCGGCGTCCTGCCGTCCAGGTAGCCGACGCCGAAACGGGCGTACATCGGGCCGTCGGCGAGGTAGTCGTCCGGCACCGGGGCGACCGCTTTGGGCGCGCCGGTCCTGCCGTCGAGGATGGCGATGGACTGGCGGACGTCGTCGGCCTCGGTGTGCTTGCTGCCGTCGCCGAACGTGACCCCGTTCGCGACCCGCACGGCGACCTCGGCCCGGCCGTCACCGTCGAGGTCGTAGACCGTGACGCCGTCGTTGTGGCCGACGTCGACGGTGGCCGAGCCGCCCTCGATGTTGTTCTGGTTCGTGCTGTTCGGGCCGAGGTCCACCTCCCACAGGAAGGTGCCGTCGCTGCGGTACGCCTCCAGCTTCTGCGGGGCGGTCTGGCGGTCCAGGACGTAGTCGTAGGCGCCGTCGCCGTCGAGGTCGCCGACCCAGACGAATTTGATCCGGCCGCCCGCGCGCAGCGGCACCCGCACCACCGGCTCGGCCGCGTGCCCGGCGGTGAGGGTGAAGGGCCTGCTCGGCGGCTGGCCGACCGGTCGTACCCGGTAGCGGGTGGGCTTGCTCAGGTCGGCGGTGGCGTCGACGTAGTTGGTGCCGCCGGTGAGCGGCCTCCTGTTGAGCTTGCGGTATGGGCCGCCGCCGGTGGAGCGTTCGACGTCGAAGCCGACGCCTTCGGGGTCGAGCCCGAGCAGCCGCCAGCTCACCAGCACCTCCTTCTCGCCCGAGCGCACGGCCACCACACCGCGGTCGAGCCGCTCCATGAGCCGCGCGCCCGGCCTGCCGTCATCCGCCCTGCCGTCACTCGCCCTGCCGTCACTCACCCTGCCGTCACTCACCCTGCCGTCACTCACCCTGCCGTCGGTGGCGGGTAGCGGGGCGGACGCCGCCGGCGCCGCCGTCGCGCCGAGGAGCAGGCCGGTCAGCGCGCAGAGCGCCAGAGCCCTGAGACGGCGCTGCCCGCCGTCTCGAAATCGTGCCGTCATACGTCTTCTCCTGAGGGGATGCGCGCGGGTCAGGGGTGCTGGAGCTGCCGGTCGCCGACGAGGTGGGCGGCGCGCAGCTCCTCGACGGCGAGCGCGGCGTACTGGTGGGCGCCGTACTCCGACAGGTGGGTGTTGTCGCCGTTGACGTCGGTGAGGTAGATCGGCTTGGAGCCCTCGGGGCCGAGGGCTTCGACGAGCTGCTCGGTGCGGGCGGTGAGGTCGAGCAGCGGGACGTTCTCGGCGGCGGCGACCGCTCTGGTCTCGGCGGGCAGGTTCACGCCGCCGTGAATGATCAGGCCGAGGTCGTTGAGCTGGGTGCCCGCGAAGCGGCGGCGCACGATGGAGGTGACCAGCACGGGCTCGCCACCCTGCTCGCGCACCCCGGCCACCATGGCCGACAGGTTGGCGCGGAAGTCCTCGGCCGTCGTGCTCTTGTCGTTGTGGCCGAACTGGATCAGCACCAGGTCGCCGCGCCGGATCCGCGGCTGCATCGCGGGGAAGAAGGCCGCGCCGTTCAGGAAGGAGACGCTGCTCTCGCCGCTGTCGGCGTGGTTGACGACGGACAGGCCGCGGCCCAGAAAGGACGGCAGCGCCTGGCCCCAGCCGAAATAGGGGTAACCGCCCTGGTCACAGGCGGTGGAGTCGCCGGCCAGGAAGACGTGGCGGGTCCGCCGGGCGGGCGTGACCTTGATCTTGGCCACGTGCGGGCTGGGGCCGTCGAAGGTCAGGGTCAGGCCGGGGGTTCCGGCGGGGCCGGTGGGCTCGCCTTCCGGCTCGCGGACGTTGACGGTGAAGGTGCGGCGGGTGAAGCTGCCCGCTGCTGTGACGGTGAGCGGCACCATCGAGCGTCTGGTCTCGGCGTGCACGGAGGTCTGCGCGGCGGACTCCTTGTCGCCCAGCACCACCGTGACGTCGTAGTCGCCGGTGGGGACGTCGAAGGTGCAGACGATGGGCGAGTCGCCGGTGCATTGGGGGGTGGCGGCGAGGGCGGGTGAGGTGATCGCTAAAGGGGTCAGCAGGGCGGCGGTGGCGAGCAGGATGGGGGTTCTCACGGGCTGTCTCCTGGGTGAGCGCCATCGGACACCTGGATTTAAACGGTTTCTACGTCAGGGCGCAACCTTGACTCGAACTACCGCATATGATCCGATGATGTCCGTGTAAACGCTTCAACTCAGGTGCTGATCACCGCCGCCGGGTTCATCCTCCTGACGTCTGAAGCGCCAGGGCGGCGGCGCCGTACAGGCCGGCGTCCCGTTCCAGGCTGGTCGGCGCGACCTTGACATGGCGGACGAAGTCCATGCCCGCACGCTTGGCGAGCCGTTCGCGCAGCGGGTCGATGAGCAGCGGGCCCGCCGCCGCGACGCCGCCGCCGATGACGACGTGGTGGAGGTCGACGACGGCGGCGGTGTTGAGTATGACGGTGGCGAGCGCGTCGGCCGCCCGCTCGAACGCCGCCAGCGGCACCCGGGCTCCGGCTCGGGCGTCGTCGGCCAGGTCCTTGGCCGTGACGGCGTCCGTCCGCCTGCCCGCGTCAAGGGCTGGTGTCCAGCCGGTGGACAGGGCCCAGCGCACCATGCCGGGGCCGCTGGCGATGGTCTCCAGGCAGCCGTTCGTCCCGCAGGAGCACGGCTCGCCGTCGCGGTCCACGATCACGTGGCCCACGTGGCCGGCGTTGCCCGTCCCGCCGAGGACGAGGCGGCCGTCCAGGATGAGGCCGCCGCCCACGCCGGTCGAGACGACGATGCCCAGGAGCGAGTCGGCGCCGTGGCCGCCGCGCCACCACTCCCCCAGCGCCATGCACTGCCCGTCACCGGCCAGTGCCACGTCCGCGCCCGGCACGAGCCGGCGGACGGTGTCCGTCAGCGGGAAGCCCCGCCAGGCCGGGATGTTGATCGGGGAGACGGTTCCGGCGCGGACGTCGAGCGGGCCGGCCGATCCGATCCCGACGGCGCGCAGCCCGGGGGTGCGGAAGTCGGCGACCAGGTCGCTCAGCGTGGTGGCCGGGGCGGGGCCGATGGGCCGCTCCTCGCGCCGCAGCAGCGTGCCGCCGGCGGTGATGTGGGCGGCGGCGAACTTCGTGCCGCCGATGTCGAGCGCGAGGACCGTCATGCCTGCCGCCCTTCCGTGGAGAGGCATGGAACCGCTCGGTACACGCTGCCCAGCACGAGCCGCGGGACGTCGCCGGGGGCGCGGAACCCGCACAGGCCGTGGAAGCCGGTGGGCGCGCACACCATCTCGGGCTTGTGGAACGGGTCCTTGCAGGTGCGCGCCGGGTCACCGGGTGGCGGCCCGGCGGACGGGGAGCCCCACGCGTACGGCTGGACGGCGGTGACCAGGGGCAGGGCCTCGCTCACTTGGCCGCGCCCTGGGTCAGCCCGTTGTAGATGAAGCGCTGGAGCAGCAGGAACACGGCCAGCGTCGGCACGATCACCAGGATCGCGCCCGCCGAGATGTTCTCCCAGTGCGCCCCGAACGGCCCCTTGAAGCGGAACAGGGACGTCGAGATCGTGCCGAGCCCCTGGTCAGGCATGTAGAGGAAGGGGATGTAGAAGTCGTTGTAGACGGCGATGCCCTTGACGATGACGACGGTCGCGATGGCCGGCTTGAGCAGCGGGAGGATGATCTTCCGGTAGATCGCGAACGAGGAGGCGCCGTCCAGGCGGGCGGCCTCGTCCACGGAGATCGGGATGCTCCGGATGAACTGCAGGAAGATGTAGATCGCGACGATGTCGGTGCCGAGGTACAGCATGATCGGGGCCAGCCGGGTGTTGAACAGGCCGAGCTGGTCGACCACCTGGAAGGTGGTGACCTGGGTGGTGATGCTGGGGACGAGCGTGGCGAACAGGAACAGGGCGACGACGAGCTTCTTCAGCCGGAAGGTGAACCGGTCGATCGCGTAGGCGGCGGCCGAGCCGATGAAGACCGTGCCGGTGATCGACACCACCAGGATGACGAAGGTGTTGAGCGCCGCCTCGGCCATCCGTCCCTTCTCGAAGGCCGTGAAGTAGTTGGCCAGGTTGAACCAGTCGCCTGGCGGGGTCAGCGGGCCGCTGCCGGCCGCGAGTTCGTCGGACGTCTTCAGCGAGGTGAGCAGCACCACCCCGAGCGGCAGCAGGACGACCAGGCTGGCCAGGATCAGCGACAGGTACTTCAGGGTGCTCGCCACCCTGGCGCGGACGGCGGTGCTCACGAGGTCGCCCTTTCTTCCGGAACGATCCGCCGCTGCACCCACGCCACCAGCAGGATGATGACGAGGAGCACGACGGCGGCGGCCGAGGCCAGGCCGGTCTTGTTGAAGCGGAAGGCGAGCTTGATGGTCTGGATGACGAAGGTCTCGCTCGCGCCGGCGCCGCCGGTCATGATGTACGGGATCTCGAAGACCGACAGGCACCCGGAGATGGCCAGGATCGCGGTCAGCCCGATGAGGGGGCGCAGGCTGGGCACGATGATGAAGCGGAACTGCTGCCACCGGTTGGCCCCGTCGAGCTCGGCGGCCTCGTACAGCTCGGGCGCGATCGACTGGATGGCGCCGAGGAAGAGCACGAAGTTCAGCCCCATGTAGCGCCACACCGAGACGCCGGCCAGCGAGTAGTTGACCAGGTCGGGGTCGCCGAGCCACAGGTGCTCGCCGCCGACGCCGAAGAGCCTCAGCACCGTGTCGAAGGTGCCGCCTTCCTGGAAGAAGTAGAGGAAGACGAAGCCGATGGCCACCCCGTTGATCAGGTACGGGAAGAACAGGATGCCCTTGAACAGGTTGCGGAAGCGGGTGTTGAAGCTGAGGACGGTGGCGAAGTAGAGCGCGAGCACGATCTGCAGGACGGCGGCGCCCAGGTAGTAGGCGCTGGCGACGAAGACCCTGAACAGCTCGGGGCGGGTGAAAATCTCGAAGTAGTTCTCGAGACCGGTGAAGGTGTAGTCGGGGCTGACGCCGTCCCAGTCGGTGAAGCTGTAGACGATCATGTTGATGATCGGCACGTACGAGAAGGTGATGAGCAGGGCCAGCGGCACGAGCAGGAACAGCCAGGGGGTCAGGCCCTGCCTCCAGCGGCGGCGCGGCCGCTGCCGGGAGTGCCGCGCCGCGTCCTGCGGTCGCGGGCCTCCCGCCGGGCCGCGCTTCAGGGATGACGAGATCGGTGTCATCTCTGCCTTTCTTCGGTCAGCTCGCGGCGCCGGCGCGCCGGTTCGGGCCGGCGCCGCGAGCGGGGGTGTCAGGCGGTGGCCTGCCGGCCTCCCACCGGGGCGGGGACGTCATGCGGCGGTGGCCTGCCGGCCCTCCACCGGGCGATGTCAGGCGGCGGCCTCCACCGGGCGGGGAGGTCAGGCGGCGGCCTGCTGGCCGGCCTTCCAGCGGGCGGACAGGTCGGCGAGCACGCTGTTCAGGTCGCCCTTGGCGGCTCCGCGGGCGACGTCGATGAGCTTCTGCCGGTAGTCGGGCGACTTGATCCCGACCTCGGACTCCTTGTCGATGTTGTCGACCAGGATGCGCTGGTCGGTCTCCAGCTCGATGAGCTTGACGCCGGCGTCGCTGTACGGCTTCAGCGCCGAGGGCAGCGGGTCGGACTGGACGGGCGAGACACCCTGGTTGGTGGCGGAGAAGCCGGACTTGTCGACGAACCAGTCGAGCCAGGCCCGCGCCGCGGCCTTGTTCGGGGAGTGGCTGTTGACGGCGTACTGGTAGTCGGGGTTGAGCACCGAGCAGAACGAGCCTCCGGCCTGGGAGGGGAAGGGCATGAAGGCGATGGAGTCGGGGCTCTGGCCGGCCGTGGTGGCGGCGGCCTGCATCTGCGGGATCGCCCAGGAGCCGAGCCACATCGCGCCGATCTTGCCGGTGGCGATGAACTTCTTGGAGTCCTCCCAGTTGGTGGTGGTCGGGTCCTTCTCCGTGAGCTGCTGCTGGACGGCGTTGAACAGCAGGGAGTCGATGACGTTGAGGTCCTTGCCGGGGGCCCACGGGTCGCCGGTGGTCATCGCGGACTCGGCCTTGACGTCGCAGGTGACCGAGCCGTTGCCGTTGGTCCAGTTGCTGAGCGGCCAGCCGTCCTTGTAGTTGGTGTAGAGCGGGGTCGCGCCGGTCTTGTCCTTGACGGCCTTGAGCCCGGTGAGGAACTCCTCCGGCGTCTTGGGCCAGTCGGTGACGCCGGCCTTGGCCCACAGGTCCTTGTTGTAGACGAAGCCGTTGGCCGAGGCGAAGGAGACGATGCCGTAGACCTGGTCGTTCACCGTGCCGGACTGAACGAACTTGTACTTCTGGGACATGTCGGCGGCCGAGCCGAGGGGGGCGAAGAACTTGGGGTAGTCGCCCTTGGCGATGTTGTTCGGGATGAGCAGCACGTCACCGTAGTTCTCGGTGTTCATGCGGATCTTGACTTCGCCCTCGTAGTCGGTGATCGCCTCGAACTTGACCTGGACGCCGGGGTAGACCTTGGCGAAGTCGTCGGCGTACTTCTTCATCGTGCCGTCGTTCACCAGGTCGGTGCGGTTGGTCAGTACGGTGATCTCGCCGGAGACCTTCGACGGGTCGCTCGCCGCCGTGGCGGGCGCCGTGCTCTTTCCGCTGCCGCCGCAGGCGGCGGCCAGCGCCGCGGTCACCGCGAGGGCCAGACCGGTCAGCGCAAGTCTGCGCATCTCACACCATCTCCTAAGGGAAGCACCGTGGTTGCGGTGAACAGTGGCATGTCGCGTTTAGGCGTAAAAGGGACGAAGCACTGAAGATACATAACCGTTACAAGGCGTTCAGTGCAGGCGTCGATCGAGACATAGGTTGAGCTGGGAAAACAATCACTAGAGCGGTTTAGTAACCGGGAGGCGTGCGAGGGCCGCGCCCAGTGACGGGCGGGGTCAGCGAGCCCTGGCGGTGGTGCCGCGCGGGACGAGCACGGGTGTCGGCACCGCGCCCACCTCGGCGTGACCGCTGTCGATGAGGTCCATGAGCCGGCGCGTGACCTCCGCCCCGAAGGCGAAGACGTCGTGGCTCATGGCCGACAGCGGCGGATGGGTGAGCCGGCAGAGCTGGGAGTCGTCCCAGGCCAGCAGGGACAGCTCGGCGGGCACGGACACGCCCATCTCCGTGGCCACCGACAGGCCGGCCACGGCCATGATGTCGTTGTCGTACAGGATGGCCGTGGGCCGCTGGGCGGAGGCGAGCAGCGCCCGCGTGGCGCGGGCGCCCTGCTCGCCGGAGAAGTCGGTGGGCAGGATCCTGCCGGGCTCCAGGTTGAGGTCGGCGACCGCCTTGGCGAACGCCTCACTCCTGATCATGCTGTGCCCGAGCGTGGCGGGGCCGCCCACCCGCGCGAGCCGCCGGTGCCCGAGCGCCGCCAGGTAACGCACCGCCTCGGTGACCGCCGCGCCGTCGTCCGTCCAGACCGACGGCAGCCCGCCGGTCAGGTCGGGATGCCCGACGGCGATCACCGGCAGGCCCAGCGCCGCGATCGGCGCGACGCGGGGGTCGTCGAGGGTGAAGTCGACCATGATGGAGCCGCTGATCTGCTTGCTGCGGCCCCAGCCGTCCAGGACGCCGATCTCCTCGCCGACGTCGTGCACCAGCCGCAGCAGCAGCGAGTGCGACCGCTCCACCAGCACGCTCTCGATGCCGGAGACGAACTCCATGTAGAACGGCTCCAGGCCCAGCATGCGGGCCGGCCTGGCGATGACCAGCCCCACGTTGCTGACCTGCGTCGAGGCCGACGACAGGGAGCGGGCGGCCTGGTTGGGCAGCCAGCCCAGCTCGCGGGCGGCCTTGAACACCTTCTCCCGCGTGGCCGCGGACACCCCCGGCTTGTCGTTCATCGCCAGCGACACCGAGCCCTTGGACACTCCGGCGCGCGCGGCGACCTCGGCGATCGTCACCTTCCCGCCCGGGCGGGCGGCAGCTCTCATGGCCGGGGAACCCCTTCCGCCGCGTTCACGCAGAACAGCGCCGGCCGCACGGCGGCCTCGTCGATACGGGCGGCGTCGGGCAGGCCGCTCACCGTGATCGTGACGCTCTCGCCGGGCAGCAGCGTGACCAGCCCGCGGTCGGCGGTCGCCGCGGGGCCGAGCCGGTCGGCCTGCAGCAGCAGATCGCGGACGAACGCGCGGGCGGTGATCACAACCATGAGCGTACCGCCGGAGGCGTCCAGACGCAGGTCGAGTTCGGCGGGCGGGTAAACGAACTCCTTGTCGGGCCCGCCGAGCACGACGTCGCGCAGGTCACCGGCGTCCGCCACGAGCAGCTCGCCCGCGGCGTCCTTGATCTCGGCCACCTCGGCCGTCAGCGGCAGCAGCGCGACCGAGCGCGGCGGCACCGTGAACGGCACGTGCTCCTCGGCCAGGCCCGTCCCGTCGGCGCGCAGCCTGCGCACGACGGCGGTGCCCTGCCAGGGGTCCGGCGACTGGTTGTCGGCGGCGAGCACGCGGTTGCCGTCCCTGCTCTGGAAGGTCAGCAGCCGGTCGGCGTACAGGCGGCGCAGCTCGTGGTAGAGCGGCTTGAGCCGCTCGGCCCCGTCGATGGCCGCCCACGAGGTCACCGGCCAGCAGTCGTTGAGCTGCCAGACGACGGTCCCGCCGCAGACCGGCCAGTGGGAGCGCCAGTGGGCGACGCCGGTCGCGATGGCGCGGGCCTGGTTGACCTGGGTGAGGTAGTGCCACTGGTCGAAGTCGGCGGGCACGCTGAAGTGGTGGGCCAGGCCCCGGTCGAGCTTGCCGTTGCCGTCCTCGGCCTTCTGGTGGTGCAGCATGCCGGGCGAGGTGGAGGTCAGCGGGTCGTCGCCGAGCCATTCGCGCAGGGTGGCATGGGCGGGCGGCGCCTGCCAGCCGAACTCGGCGGCGAAGCGCGGCACGTGGTCGAGGTAGTCGCTGTAGTCGCGGCGGTTCCACGCCTCCCAGAAGTGGGAGGGCCCGTGCGCGGGGTCGTTGGGGTGGTGGTCCCACGAGCCCGACCAGGGGCTGCCCGCCTGGTACGGCCGGGTCGGGTCCAGCTCGGCCACCACGCGCGGCAGCAGCCCGAGGTAGTAGCCCTCGCCCCAGCTCTCCCCGGCCAGCTTCCGCTCCCAGCCCCAGTCACGGAAGCCCCACAGGTTCTCGTTGTTGCCGTTCCAGAGCACGAGGCTGGCGTGCGGGCTGAGCCGGGTGACGTTCTCGCGGGCCTCGGCCTCGATCTCGCCGCGCAGCGGCTGCTCCTCGGGGTAGGCGGCGCAGGCGAACAGGAAGTCCTGCCAGACCATGAGGCCGAGCTCGTCGCAGGCGTCGTAGAAGGCGCGGTCCTCGTAGATGCCGCCGCCCCAGACGCGGACCAGGTCCACGCCGGCCTCGGCGGCCTGGACCAGCCGGCGACGGTAGCGCTCGGGGGTGATGCGGGCGGGCAGGGCGTCGTCGGGGATCCAGTTGACGCCGCGGGCGAAGATCGGCTGCCCGTTGACGCGCAGGGTGAAGGCGGTGCCGTGCTCGTCGGGCGCGCTGTCCAGCTCCACCGTGCGGAACCCGACGCGCCGCTCCCACCGGTCCAGGACGCGGCCGGCGTCGGACAGGGTGACGACGCAGTCGTAGAGGGCCTGGTCGCCGTAACCGCGCGGCCACCACAGCTCGGGCTCCGGCACCTCCAGCACGATCACCGCGCTGCCGGAGGAGACGGCCTGGACAGCGGTGTGCCCGGCGGCCTCGATGGTGAGGGTCAGCTCGCGGTCCGCGCCGGAGGCGGTGCGTTCCAGCTCGACGTGCGCCTCGATCCTGCCGCCGGTGCCCGTGACGGTGACCAGCGGCCTGACCTCGGCGAGCCTGGCGGTGCTCCAGCTCTCCAGCCGCGCGGGCCGCCAGATGCCGGCGGTGACCAGGGTGGGCCCCCAGTCCCAGCCGAAGGAGGCGGCCATCTTCCTGATGTAGTTGAACGGCTCGGGGTACTCGTTCGGCCGCGCGCCGAGACGCTCGCGCAGCCCTTCGGCCTCGGTGTAGGCCGAGGTGAACAACACCGACAGCGCCGAGCCGTCGCGCACGCGGCCGGTCACGTCGAAGCGGTAGGAGCGGTGCATGTTGCGGGTCCCGCCCAGCTCCTGCCCGTCCAGCGACACCGTGGCGACGGTGTCGAGCCCGTCGAAGACCAGGTCCGTACGCTCGAAGCCGGGCGGGGCCGCGGCCAGCGCGGTGTCATAACGCCAGTCGGCCCGGCCCGCCCACGCCACCTCGGTCTCGTTGAGATCACGGTAGGGGTCGGGGATCAGCCCGGCCGCCAGGAGGTCCGCGTGCACGCAGCCGGGCACCTGGGCGGGCACGGCCTCGTCGCGCAGACCGGCGACCTCGGCGGGGGCCGGGCCGCCCGCCAGCCGGAGCGTCCATCCCGAGTCCAGCGACCTACTCTGCTTCGTCAACCTGCCTGCTCCTTGATCATGACAATGGGACAAACGCCCCCAGACGTCCGACAAGGTAGCGATTCCCACCTGAACATGTCTAGACCGTTTTAGGTCTTCGCTAAACCAGCAGGTCGTGGAGAGGCTCAAGAGTCCTGCCGACGTCCCGGCGGCAGGCAGGCCACTGAACGCGTTAAGCGACCGTGTCTTCCGTGTTTCCGATCGTTGACATCGTTGTCGCACCGGTTCTATCTTCAGGGCACTTATTCGGTAAAGCAATCGTTCAGCCGAATCCGAGAAAGGCCCAGCCCCATGCGATCCCTCCGATGGGCGAGCCTCGCCGCGGTCGTTCTGGCACTCTCCCTGGCCCCGCCCGCGCACGCTGCCCCC
Source organism: Nonomuraea sp. PA05 (assembly GCF_008086045.1). GTDB lineage: Bacteria > Actinomycetota > Actinomycetes > Streptosporangiales > Streptosporangiaceae > Nonomuraea > Nonomuraea monospora. The sequence continues at coordinate 31,503 of NZ_VSEY01000034.1, forward strand.
ACCCCGACGGACCTGAACTCGCTGAACACCCGGTTCGTGACCCGCGCCGACTCCCGCCTCAGCCTCGACGGGAAGCCGTTCCGCTTCGCCGGCACCAACATCTACTGGCTCGGGCTGGACGAGAACGTCGGCGGCGTCGCCTACCCGACGTTCTTCCGCATCCGGGACGCCCTCGACACGGCCAAGGCCATGGGCATGACCGTGGTGCGCTCGCACATGCTGGCCTCCACCGGCAACCCCCTGTCGATCCTGCCGTCGAAGGAGGCGGGCTTCAACGAGGAGGCGTTCGCGACGGTGGACTACGCGATCGCCTACGCCGGCTCGATCGGTCTGCGGCTGATCCTGCCGCTGACCGACGAGTGGTCCTACTATCACGGCGGCCACCGCGACTTCACCGACCCCTACGGCCTGCCGTCGCAGGCGTTCTACACCGACGAGCGGGTGATCGCCGACTACCAGGCCTACGCCGAGCACGTGATGCGCCGGGTCAACCCGCTGACCGGCAAGGCCTACAACGCCGACCCCACGATCATGGCCTGGGAGTTCGGCAACGAGCTGGAGGGCATGACCCTCGACTGGATCAACCGCAACGCGACCGCGTTCAGGAAGTGGGCGCCGCGCCAGCTCATCGCGGCCGGCCGCCGCTTCGAGATCGACGCCGACACGCTCGCCGCGCCCGGCGTGGACATCGTGGACGTGCACTACTACCCGCCGACCGCCGAGCGGGTGCGCGCCGACGCGGCCACCATCACCGGCGCGGGCAAGGTCTACCTCGGCGGCGAGTACGCCTCGACGGCCGCCACCAAGGAACTGCTCACCCCGCTGGCCGAGGACCGCAACGTCACCGGCATGTTGTCGTGGTCGTTGTTCGGCCACCACGACCGGGGCGGCTTCGTCCAGCACGACGACGGCTTCACCCTGCACTATCCCGGCGACGACGAGCGCATGCGGGCCTCCGTCGAGGCGCAGGTCGCCTTCGCCGGCCGGGTCTCCCCGCCGAGGGGCCGTCCCGCGCGCGTCGGGCCGCCGCTCATCGTCCAGGTGGGCAAGCGCGGCGGCCTCAACGAGCTGAGCTGGCGCGGCGCGGCCGGAGCCGCCGGCTACGTCGTGGAGCGCTCGCAGCGCGGCCGGTGGAGCGCCGCCCACCAGGGGCTGCTCACCGACAACGAGACGCCGTGGCTCGACACGGGAGCGACGGGCGAGGTCACCTACCGGGTCGTCCCGGTCGACCGCGACGGCCGCCGCGGCACGGCGTCCGAGCCGGTGCGGGTCGCCCGCTCGCAGGTCGCGCTGATCGACCCGCTGCAGACGACGGACCTGGCCGACGGCCACGAGAACGTCACCATCACCCCGGTGGCGGCCGTCGCCGAGGGCGAGGCGTGGATGTCGTGGAGCCGCCCCGGGTTGCAGCGGGTGCGCTTCGAGGTGTCGGGCCGGCCCCGCGTGCGGGTGCAGGTCTCCGGCGACGGCTCCGCCTGGCGTACCGTGCGGCACGAGAGCGAGGACGGCCAGGTGACGGCCGACGCCGGCGGCGCCGGTCACGTCCGCGTGCTGTGGAGCGGCGGCAAGGGACTGACCCGCGCCACCCTCTGGTCGGCCGACCCGGCGCCCGTCTCCGCGCCCCCGGCCGCCCCCGCGCCGCTCACCCCGGCTCCGGACGCCCGTGACGTGCTGGGCACCCCGGCGTTCACCTGGAGCCCGGCCACGGGCGCGGGCTTCTACACGCTCGTCGTCTCCGAGCACGCCGACCTGAGCGACCCCGTGCTGACGGCCACCGCGATCACCGGTACGGAGCACAAGCCCGCCGAGCAGCTCGAACCCGGCGTCACCTACCACTGGCGGGTCACCGCGGCCAACGCGGCCGGCCGCACCCACGGCGCGGTGTCCTCCTTCGCCACCCGCCCGCTGCCCACCGCCCCAGCCGTCGTGGACGACTTCACCGGCTATGCCGACTCGGCCCAGCTCGCCGCCGCCTACGTGCGCAACCCCGGCGGCGACCAGATCACCCCGTCGCTGGCCCCCGGCCAGGACCTGCGGCTGGACTACACGCTCGGCGGCGCGGGATACGCGGGCGTCACCCGTACCTTCTCCCCCGCCCTGGACGTATGGGGGCAGCACGGCCTCGAACTGCGGCTCGCCCAGACCGGCGCCGCCGCGAAGATCACCGTCCAGTTCGTCACCGGCGGCGTCTACTTCGAGCACACCCTCGACGCCGCCCCGGACGGCGTGGTCCGGATCCCGTTCGCCGAGTTCGACCACCCGAGCTGGGCCGGCGCGGGCCCGCTCGACCTGACCCGCTTCGAGCAGCTCTCGTTCTACGTCGGCGGCGCGCCGGGCACCGGCACGCTCACCGTCGACCAGGTCACCGCCTATCCCACCCCGTAGGAAGGGAACCCCCCATGCGCACCCCCCGCAGCCTGTTACTGACCCTGGCGGTGGCCCTGGCCACCGTCGCGAGCCTGGCCACGCCCGCGTCGGCCTTCCCCGCCGCCACCCGGGCCAACCTGATCAGCTTCCTGAACGGGATCTCCGGCCAGTACACCCTGTCGGGCCAGCACAACCGCGAGCCCAACAGCGACCCCACCAAGTACACCCGCGTCGCCCAGGGCATCACCGGCCAGACCCCCGGCCTGTGGGGCGGCGACTTCCTGTTCGCCTCCTCCGACGTCTCCAGCCGCCAGACGATGGTCAACGAGGCCATCCGCCAGTGGCAGGGCGGCTCCGTGGTGGCGCTGACCTGGCACATGTGCCCGCCCACCACCGGCTCCACCTGCGGCTGGGACTCGGGTGGCGTGCTCAGCCACCTGTCGGACAGCCAGTGGAGCCAGCTCGTCACCAACGGCACGAGCCTCAACAACGCCTACAAGAGCCGGCTCGCCGAGGCCCTGCCCTACCTGCGCCAGCTCCAGAACGCCGGGGTGCCCGTGCTGTGGCGGCCCATCCACGAGATGAACGACGGCTGGTCCTGGTGGGGCGGCCGGCCCGGCGCGAACGGCAGCCGCAAGCTGTACCAGATCACTTACGACTACTACACCTCCCAGGGCCTGACGAACCTCGTGTGGGTCTGGAACGTCAAGGACGTCAACATGGGCTCCATCGGCGAGTACTGGCCGGGCTCGTCGTACGCCGACGTGGCCTCGCTCGACGTGTGGGTCAAGCTGGAGCCCTCCTCCTCCGACTACCAGGCGATGCTCAACGTCGCCGGCGGCAAGCCGATCTCCCTGGCCGAGGTGGGCCGCGCCCCCAGCCCGGCGCTGCTCAACGCCCAGCCGCGCTGGACCTGGTTCATGGTGTGGGCCGAGTGGCTGACCAACCCGTCGTACAACACCAACGCGAGCGTGCAGGCGAGCTACTTCGGGCCGCGCGTCCACAACCGCGGCGAGTTCACCATCACGGGCGGTGGCGGCGGCACGACGGGCACCGGGAAGATCAGGGGAATCGGCGGCAAGTGCGTGGACGTCGCCGCCGCCAACCCGGCCAACGGCACCAAGGTGCAGCTCTACACCTGTGACGCGGGCGGCAGCGCGCAGGCGTGGACGGTCGGCTCCGACGGCACCATCCGCGCCCTGGGCAAGTGCCTCGACGTGACCGGCGGCGTCAACGCCGACGGGACCAAGGTGCAGATCTGGGACTGCACGAGCGGCAACGCCAACCAGCGGTGGACCTACGACTCCGCCACCCAACGCCTGACCAGCGCCGCCACCGGCAAGTGTCTGGACGCGACCGGGCAGAGCCCGGCCGACGGCACCGCGCTGCAGATCTGGAGCTGCACCACCAACGCCAACCAGAAGTGGACCTTGCCTGCATGAGCAGAGTGCTCACCGTCCTGCTGACCCTCATCGCGCTCTGCGCGGCCGCCCCGGCCGCGCAGGCCGCGGACTCCTACCGGGAGAAGCTGGACGACTTCTCGGCCTACGCCGACAGCGCCCGCCTGTCGGCCGCGTACGCACCCAACCCCAACGGCGGGAGTAACACCGCCACGCTCGTGCCCTCGCCGTTCGGCGCCGGGCTCGGCAATGCCATGGAGTTCGCCTACACGCTGACCGGCGGCTACTCGGGCCGCTCCCGGCCGGTGAACGGCTACTGGCCGGGCCTGCGGGCCGTCGAGCTGTGGGTCGCCAACGCCACGCCCGGCCAGGACGTGCTGCTGCAGCTCTCCGACGGGGCCTCCTACGAGGCGCACCTGAACGCGGTGCCCGGCTTCGACCCGGCCTCGGCGCAGCCGCAGCACCTGACGATCCCGATCGGCTCGTTCACCCCCAAGACGGGCACGGGGACGATCAACACGGCGGGGATCACGTCGTTCGCCCTCTACGTCAACCAGGTCGGCGACGTCCAGGAGGGACGCGTCACGCTGGACGAGATCGAGCTCGTCCTCGACGAGAAGCCGTACGTGCCGGAGGTCTCCTTCCCCGGCGGCACGCTGACGGCCGACCGGGTCGGCAACCTCCTCACCGTACTGAACGACGCCGCCGTGCTGCCCGCCGGCGCGCGGATCGTGCAGGCCCGCTACACCTCGGACAACGCGGCCGTGCTGCCCTCCTCCGGCGACCGGTTCGCCCCCAAGGGCGACTTCGCCGGCAACGGCAGCACGGTCGTCCGGCTCCAGCAGCTCAAGCTGCACCAGAACGGCGTCACCTTCACCGTGGACCAGAACGTGAGCCTGCGGGTGCGGGTGCGCGACCTGCCGCCGCGCGTGGACGTGGCCGCCTACCTGAAGGGCCTGACCGGCAGGGGCATGCTCTCGGCCATGCACCACGACCAGTCGTACGCCGACCCGCTCAACGCCGACGTGCTGCACCAGCGGGTGGCCAACCAGTTCGGCGTGTACCCGGCCCTGTACAGCGCCGACTTCCTGACCGGCGGCACCGTCCCGTACCGGCAGAACATGATCGGCGAGGTGCGGCGGCAGTGGGCCGGCGGCGACCTGGTGCAGATCATGTTCCACGTCTCGCCCCCGCAGTACACCGTCGCGCAGGAGCGCGAGGGCGGCTGGGGCGGCGACCAGGCGCACGAGACGCTGCCCAGCCCGAACCGGATCTTCAGCTACCTCTACAACGACCAGTGGAAGGAGCTGATGACCGACGGCACGCCGCTCAACCGCAACTGGAAGCTGCGCATGGACGAGTACGCCCGCTACCTCCAGCAGCTTGAGGACGCCGGCGTGACCGTGCTGCTGCGGCCCTTCCACGAGATGAACCAGCACGTGTTCTGGTGGGGCGGCCGGCCCGGCCTGACCGGCAGCGCGGGGCTGTACCGGATGTTCCACGACTACATGGAGGTCGAGAAGGGGCTGTCCAACATCATCTGGGTGTGGAACATCCAGGACCTGCCGGACGACTACGGCTGGGCCGACGGTGACCCGAAGTTCGACCGCTACGAGGGGCTCGAAGGCGGCCTGGCCGAGTACGACGCCGACGACTGGTCGTCCTTCAGCCCCGGCAAGGACTACTACGACGTGCTGTCGGTGGACTTCTACGACCCAGAAGGCTACGCCGCCCGCCACTACGAGCAGGCGAAGTCGATCGCGAAGCGCGACGGCAAGCCGATGATCATCGGTGAGACGTTCGTCTTCCCGTCGCAGGCCGAGCAGGCGGCCCAGCCGAACTGGACGCTCGCCATGCCGTGGGGCGTGCGCACCTGGAACTACAACACCCCGGAGGCGATGGCCGAGTTCTACCACCACAGCGTCGGCGCCGCCGACGTGCCGCGCCTGGCCACCCGGCGCAACGCCATCGACGCGCAGCCGCGCGTCTCCGTGGAGGCCACGTCGGACGGCCGCGAGCCAGGCACCGACGCGGTCCTCACGTTCGTCCGGCCCGCGCACTCCGCGGGCAAGGCGCTGACCGTGCGCTACGTCGTGCACGACGACCGTGACACGCGGGCCGGGCGGGACTACGCGCCGCTCGACGGGCGCGTCACGTTCGCGGCCGGGCAGACCACGGCCACCGAGACGGTCCGGGTGCTCGACCGGCGCGGAATGTCGCCCGCCGAGCGGACGGTCACGGTCACCCTGCTGCCCGGCAGGGGTTACCGCGTGAGCGCTCCCGCCGCGGCGACCGTCCGGATCCTGCCGGAAGGCTGACGGGGATCGCGGCGGTCTCCCCGGGTGGGGAGACCGCCGCGATCACCGGCCCTCGGATCGGCCCAGCCGCAGGGGCCGCACGACCGTCCACAGGATGAGAACGCCGAACGCCTGGGCCACCGCCATGACCACGGCCAGCGGAGCCAGGCCCGCGAGCCCCAGCAGTCCCGGCACCGGGCTGGCGACGGCGCCCAGCCCTTGCCGGGTCGCGTTCAGCATCCCGGCGGCGGAACCGGCCGCGGCGCCGTGCCGGGACAGCGCGAGAGTCTGCACGCACGGGGTGTTGAGCCCCAGGAAGAAGGTGAAGAACCAGAGCGGGACGAGGAAGAGCAGCAGCCCCGGGTCGTCCCGCAACGCATTCACCACCATCGCCACGGTGCTGAGCAGCAACCCCGCGGTGGCGACGGCCACGATGACGGGCAGCGGCAGCCGATGCGCCAGCCTGCCGCCGAGCTGGGTGCCGAGCAGCATGAGCAGCGCGTGTGAGGCGAAGACGAGGCCGTACTGGGTGGTGGTCAGGCCGTAGACCGACTGGAAGACGAACGACGAGGACGACAGGTAGGCGTACATGCCGCCCCACGCGAAGCCCGTCACGAGGATGAGGCCGACGAAGGGACGGTCGGTCGCCGGCGCGCCGAACCCGCGCAGGCGCTCCATGACGCGGCCGCGGTGCCGCGCCTCGCGGGGCAGCGTCTCCCCGACGAGGACGGCGGCGACGACGCCGAGGACGAGGCCGTAGCCGGCCAGGCAGACGAACACGCCCCGCCAGTCCACAAGGAGCAGCAGTTGTGATCCGAGCAGCGGCCCGGCGGCGATGGCCATCCCGGAGACGAGGGCCATGGAGGCGAGCATGCGGACCATGCGCACCCCCGCGTACAGGTCGCGCACCACGGCGAGGGCCACGACGCCGATGGACGCGGACGCGAAGCCCTGCACGCACCTGGACAGCGTCAGCACCTCGATCGACGGGGCGAAGGCGCACGCCAGGGAGGCGCCCACGTGCAGGAGGGTGACGACGATGAGGGGCAGGCGGCGGCCCGCGGAGTCGCTCCACGCGCCGACGAGGAGCTGGCCGGTGACCATGCCCGCCATGGCGCCGGTGAAGGTGAGCTGCACGGCCGACGGTGAGGCGTCGAACTCGGCGGCGATCTGCGGGAAGGCCGGCAGGTAGACGTCGATGGTGAGGGTGCTCAGCGTCTGCAGGAACCCGAGAACGACAATGGGGAACCGGGGCGTCACGCGAGTTTGTTCTTTTCAACGACGATAAGGAGACGTTCATGATTCGCATCTTGTCCGGCGCGGGCAGGTACGCCGACCCGTACCACGAGTTCGCCGTCACCTCGGCGCGCGTCGCCGGCCTCATCGCCGGGACCGGCCGGAAGGCGGAGGTCGTCGAGGACGTCGAGGGCGGCCTGGCCGATCTGACGGGCGTCGAGTTGCTGGTCGTCAACGTGGGCGACCCCCAGCCGCACGGGTCGGAGTCGGCGGAGCTGCCCGCCGCCCGGGCGGGGTTTGCCGCGTACATGGCGGGCGGCGGGTCGCTGCTGGCGTTGCATGTCTCGGCGACGTCCTTTCCGACGGTTCCCGAGTGGGAGGAGATCCTGGGCGGGCGGTGGGTCAAGGGGCAGTCGATGCATCCGCCCTACGATCACGCCCGCGTCCTGGTGAACACGGGCGCGCATGAGATCGTCGAGACGATCGGGGACTTCTCGGTCTGGGACGAGCGCTACAGCCACCTGCGTGTCTCCGCCGCGATCAGGCCGCTGGCCTACCACCGGCACGACGGCGTCGAACACCCGTTGCTGTGGGCGCGCGAGCACCACGCGGGGCGGGTCGTCTACGACGCGCTGGGGCACGACGAGCGTTCCTACGACTCCCCCGAGCACCGGGCCATCCTGATCGGGGCGGTCGACTGGCTGACGCGCTGACCTCACCGCTCGTGCGGCGGGTCCTGCCAGGTCCGCTCGTCGAGCGGGACGGCGGCGATCTCCGCCCAGAGCCCGTCCTCGATCTCGACGGACGCGAGCTCGCGGGTGCGGTCGTGGTCCTCGGCGGTGAGCATGCCGACGACCGTGGAGGTGACGCGCGGATCGCGCAGCGACCACTGCAGCGCCGCCGCTGCCAGGGGCACGCCGGCCTCCTGGCACAGCCGGCCGATCCGGCCGGCCGCCGCCAGGAGCGCCGGCCCGCCCTCGCCGTAGGCGTAGCGGGTGCGCTCGATCGGCCAGCGGGTGAGCATGCCGCCCCCGTACGGCGCCGCGTTGTAGAGCCCGGCGCCGGCCTCGGCCGCGGCGTCCAGCAGCCGGTCGGCGGAGCGGTCCACGAGCGTCCAGCGGTTGTGCGTCATCACGGCCTCGAAGTGGCCGGTCGCCAGATAGCGGCGCAGCAGCCCGGCGGGGCCGCCGGAGATGCCGAGATGCCCGATCAGCCCCTCCTCCCGCGCGTCGAGCAGGGCGGGCAGCGCGCCGCCCGGGCCGGTGATGGTCTCCCAGGAGGCGTTCTCCGGGTCGTGCAGGAAGCACATAGGCAGCCTGGGCAGACCGAGCCGCGTCAGGCTCTCCCGCAGTGAGGCGCGCATGCGCTCGCCGGAGAAGTCGCCCGTGACCGGGTCGCGGTCCGCCTTGGTCTGGATGAGGAAGCCGGGCGGCGCCCCGTCGCGACGCCGCAGCTCGGCGCCGATCCGCAGCTCGCTCTGACCGGCGCCGTAGTTGTTGGAGGTGTCGAGCACCCTGCTGAACCCGCAGGTGAAGAACCGTTCCGCCAGCGCCTCGGACTCCTCGGGGGCCGGCCCGGAGCCGTCGTGGCGCCGCTGCCAGCCCGCCGCGCCGAGCGTCACCGGCGTCACCGTCAGCCCGGTGGCGCCGAGCGGCCGCGTCGTGTCCATCGGGTGTCGTCCCCTTCGTGTCGAGGTCATTCCTTGATCGCCCCGGTCAGCATGCCCTTGGCGAAATGGCGCTGCAGGAACGGGTAGACCACCAGGATCGGCAGGGTGGCCAGCACCACGACCGCCATCTGCACCGACTGGGCGGGCGGCACGGCCATGTCGTTGCCGCCCTGGAGGTTGGCGATCTGCGAGCCCTGGATGACGTACTGGTTCAGCACCACCTGGATGGGCCACTTGGCGGTGTCGTTGATGTAGATGAGCGCGTGGAAGAAGCTGTTCCAGTAGCCCACGGCATAGAACAGCCCCACCACCGCCAGGACCGGCTTGGACAGCGGCAGCACCACCCGCAGGAAGATCCACAGGTTGCTCGCGCCGTCCATCCGCGCCGCCTCGTGCAGGCTGGCCGGGATGTTCATGAAGAAGTTGCGCACCACCACGAGGTTGAAGGCCGAGATCAGCACCGGCAGGATCAGCGACCACAGCGAGTCGATCAGGCCGAGCGACTTGACCAGCAGGAAGTTCGGGATGATGCCCGCGCCGAAGAACATCGTGGCCAGCACGAGGACGAGCACGGCGCGCGCGCCGGGCACGTCGCGGATCCTGGTCAGGCCGTAGGCGAGCGTGCTGGTCAGCGCCAGCGACAGCGTGGTGCCGACCGCGGTGACGAACAGGCTGACCAGCAGGGCGCGGGTGACGACTCCGCCGCCCAGGATCGAGGTGTAGGCGTCCAGGGAGAACGCCGTCGGCCAGAAGCCGCTGGTGGCCGACTCCTTCGAGGCGAAGCTCATCGCGATCATGTAGCAGAACGGGTAGAGCATGACGAGCACGATCGCGGTGATCACCACGGCCTTGCCCGCTCGCACCAGCGGGGAGGGCCGTTCCAGCCAGGGCGGGCGCGTTTCCATCAGAAGATCCCTCCGGTGCCGAGCCGTTTGGCCACGCGGTTGGCCAGCAGCACCAGCACGGTGCCGATCACGCCCTTGACCAGGCCGGCCGCGGCCGACAGGCCCCAGTCGCCGCCGGCGATGCCGCGGAAGTAGACGAAGGTGTCGATCACCTGGGCGGCCTCCGCGCCGACGATGGGCTGCTGCAGCAGAAGCTGCTCGAACCCGACGGTCAGCACGTTGCCCACGGTGAGGACCAGCAGGAGCGAGGTGACCGGGACGATGCCCGGCAGGGTGACGTGCCAGGCCCGGCGTCCGGCCCCGGCGCCGTCCACCGCCGCCGCCTCGTACAGCTCCTGCGGGATGGCCGAGATGGCGGCGAAGAAGATGATCGTGCCCCAGCCCATGTCCTTCCAGATGACCTGCGACGTCACCAGAATCTTGAACGTGTCCGGGTCGGCCATGACGTTCACGCCGCCGGCGCCCAGATCGGCGAAGAGCTGGGCGACCGGGCCCGCGCCGCCGAGGATCTGCTGCCAGATCGAGATGACGATGACCCAGGAGATGAAGTGGGGCAGGTAGACGATCGACTGGACGATCCGCTTGACGCGCGGCGAGAGCAGGCTGTTGAGCAGCAGGGCCAGCGCGATCGGCGCGGGGAAGGCGAAGATGATCTGCAGCAGCGCGATCTGGACCGTGTTGGCGATGGCGCCCAGCAGCTCGCTGTCGGCGAGCATGCGGGTGAAGTTGTCCAGGCCGACCCAGGGTGAGTCGAGGATGCCGCGGAAGGGCGAGTAGTCCTTGAACGCGATCACGTTGCCGAGCAGCGGGACGTAGGCGAACACCAGGAAGAAGACCAGGCCGGGGAGGATGAACAGGTACATCGACCACTCGCGCCTGACCTTCCCCCACAACGTCCGCTCACGGGTGGCCGGCGGGGCGGACGGTGGGTGCCGCTTCAGCGACGCACGTTCAGTGCCGGTCGCCGTCATGGTCAGCCGAGCTGCTTCTGCAGGTCCTGGCGGAGTTCCTCCCCGCCGGCTTTCTTCCATTCCTCCCGCCAGTCCTTGATGGCGGTCAGCGGGCTGCGACCGCTGACGATCTTGTTGCGCCAGTCCTCGTTGAGCTGGCCGAGCCTGGCGCCGCTGCGGCTCTGCACCTTGGAGACCAGACCGACCGTGGGGTCGGTCTCGGCCGTCTTGGTGAGCAGCTCGAGCTGCTCGACCAGGCCGTCCTTGCGGTGGCTGTTCTTGCGGTCCAGGGAGATGTACTGCGGCGCGCGCGGGCCCAGCCAGCGCAGGCCCTGCAAGTTCGTGGTGGCCTGGTCGTCCTCCAGGTCCACGACCTCGTGCCCGTCGAGCCGGTAGTTGTAGCCCTCGATCCCCCGGCCCAGGAACAGCTCCTCCTTGGTCCCGTACGGCGCCGCGAAGTAGTCGCAGACGCCCAGCAGCTCCTCCAGCCGCGCGGGATCCTTGGCGGCCTCGGCGGAGATGGCGACGATGCCCCAGTAGCCGGGCGTGTGCCTGGCCTTCAGGGTGCGGCCCGCGGCCGGCGGCGGGATCAGGAAGTCCACGGCGGCACCGTCGGTGTGCTCCTCGACCTGCGTCATGCCCTGCGAGGCCAGCCACGGGTGGGCATCGAACTCGAAGGCGAAGTGCCCCTCCACCCACAGCTGCTTGACCTTGGGGCGCTGCTTGTCGGAGCCGAGCGCCAGCGCGTCAGGATGGAACGCTCCCGCCTGCCACAGCTTCGCGAGGTAGCCGGCGACCTCGGCGAACTCGTCGGTCTCCAGGAAGCTGACCAGCTTGCCGCCGTCGGCCAGGCGCCAGTCGGCGCCCAGGCCGTGCATCCAGCGGACGGTCTCCTGGATCTGGTACGTGCCCAGCCCGCCGATCGCCCAGACGTCCTTGCCGTGATGCCGCTTCAGCTTGGCGATGTCGCTCAGCATCGCCAGCAGCTCCTCGGCCGAGCCCGGCTGGGCGCTGTAACCGGCCGCCCGCATCAGGTCGGTGCGGATGGTCGGGCCGTTGGCGATGGCCGGGTCCACGTGCGGGATGCCGAAGATGCGGCCGTTCTTGCTGGAGTTCTTCCAGCCGTAGGCAGGCAGGTTCGCCAGGTTGGGGTACTTGAGCACTTTGTCGCCGGCCAGCGCCTCGGTGAGGTCGGCGAACGCGCCCGCCTCGATCGCCTGGGCGGCGACCGCCACCTGGTCCTGGACGAAGAGCAGGTCGGGGATCTTGCCGCCCGCCAGGACCGTGGCCAGCTTGTCGTTGTAGCTGTCGGGGCTGACGAGCGTGGGGGTGTACTGGACGTTCAGGTCGGCGTTCAGCTTCTTCCACACCGGGTTGGCGCCGGTCGCCGCCGGCGGGGCGAACCACAACATCTGGAAGGTGGTGACGGGGCCGCCCCGGCCGGGCGGCTTGGGGACGCTGGTCCAGTACTCGGCGGGAGAGCCGGTGTAGATCTGCGGCATGTCCGGCACCGCGCTCTCCACCAGCCCCGCGCCCTTGGCGGCCGGTTGCGGCTTGTGCGTCGGGAGCGGCAGGGCCGCCGTGGCGGAGGGGGCGGACGAGGGCGAGCCCTCCGTGCCGCACGCGGCGGCGGTGAGGGTCATCGCGCCGAGCGCCAGCAGTCCGCGACGGGACAGCAGGGGTCGCGAGGGTAGATCCATGGTGCCTTCTCCTTCGGGGGCGCGCGGGCTCAGGGGGTGCTCGCGGGGTCAGGGGATGCTCGCAAGCCCGAGGGCGCGCGGGCTCAGGTGCGCGGGCTCAGGTGCGCGGGCTCAGGTGCTCAGGGGCTCGTGGGCTTCGGGGTGCTTGCGGGCTTCGGGGTGCTTGCGGCTTCGGGGTGCTTGCGGGTGCGAAGAGGCGCCGCAGTTCGCCGCGGGGGTCGTGCCGCACGTGCGGGTGCTCGTCGATGATCATCGTCGCGCGGGACCGTGGCTCGTAGCCGTCCCACGCCTTGCCCGTGCGGGCGAAGCTCGCCCAGGCCGAGCTCATGAAGTCCCGGACCGGAAGGGCCGGATCCGGCCCCACCTCGGCACGGGCGGCGTCGCTGTCGTCCACGTGCCGGAAGATGAAGGGCAGCTCCAGCGAGTGGCCGGCCCTGCCCCACCGGAAGAGGTAGCTGCAGGTGGTCGCGCCCGCCGCCGTCCGGGCGTCGAGCAGCCGCTGTGTCGGCTGCCGGTAGAGCTGGTCGGCGATGCACGCCTCCAGGGCTTGCGCCGCGCTGTTGCGGCGCCCGGTGTCGGCGTCGAGGGCGGCGCGGTAGCGGTCCACGCCCGGCCGGTCCATGGCCGCGAGCCGCGCCTCCAGGTCGGGCAGCAGCGTCTCGTCCTCGCCGCGGCGCACGTCCACGTAGCCGATGCCCTCGTGCAGGTTGGTGCCGGCGAGCAGGTCGACGTCGGCGTTCAGCCCGCCGGCGACGGCGTGGACGGGCAGGCCGGGCAGCCACCGCCCGTCGACGGAGGGGCGGAAGGCCAGGTCGAGGGTGCTGCTGCCGGCCGATCTGCGGGCGATGAGCCGCTCCTGCGCCGTCACGATCGCGGCGGCGGGCAGTTCGAGCAGCCGCTCCGCCTCGGACTCGGGCAGGCCGAGCAGGGACAGCAGGCCGGCGGTGCGTTCCGTGCCGAACGAGCGGTTCCCGGCGCGTTCGCCGCTCCCGCTCTGGACGATCGCGCGGCGGAACAGCCCGGTGGCGGCCGGCATGCCGAGCAGGGTGGCCACCATGACGGCGCCCGCCGACTGGCCCATCAGGGTGACGTTGCCCGGATCGCCGCCGAAGGCGGCGGCGTTGCCGCGGATCCAGCGCAGGGCGGCGAGCACGTCCAGCAGGGCCAGGTTGGCGGCGTCGGCGTGGCCTGGGCCGAGGAGGTGGTCGAGGGTCAGGTAGCCGAGGGCGCCCAGCCGGTAGTTGACGGCCACCACGACGAGGCCGTGCTCGGCGGCCATCCGGGAGCCGTCGCAGAGCGGGTGCGTGTTGGATCCGTACAGGTGCGCGCCGCCGTGGACCCACACCAGGACGGGGGCGCCCTCGACGGGGGCGGCCGGGGTCCAGACGTTGAGGTTGAGGCAGCCGGTCTCGCTCAGCTCGAAGCCGGTCGCCCGGTCGGGCCGTTGCGGAGCGCCGGGGCCGTGTCGGGTGCAGTCCCGCTCGTCGCGCCACTCCGGCGGGGCGCCGGGTGGCAGGAAGCGCGGGCTGGTCGCGTACGGGATGCCCAGGTAGGCGGCCGCTTCGCCGTCGGGGGTGGACACCAGCCGGCCCCGGATGTGTCCCTGGCGGATCCGCTGTCGTTCCATGGGCGGGATCGTAACCATATGTTCATGTCGTTGACAAATGTTTCGGCGACATTGCCTCACATCCGGACAGTGTTTGGTGTCTGCGACTACATATGACCATCTTCATGTAACGTTTTAGCTCATCTGCCGCCTCAAGCGCACGGGTTGTTCAGCGGCATCGCGCTTGCACGTTCAAGTACGGGTGGCGGTAGGGTGACTGACGTGGCGGGGACGAACGCGGCCGGGAGCCGCAAGGCGACCATCAAGGACGTCGCGGCACGGGCGAAGGTGTCGGCCACGGCGGTCACCCTCGCGCTGCACGGCCGCCCCGGCGTCTCCGCGGCGACCAGGGAGCGCATCCTCCAGGCCGCCCGCGACCTCGACTGGCATCCCAACCAGGCCGCGGCCACGCTGTCCGGCCGCGCGGTGCACACGGTCGGGCTGGCCATCGCCCGGCCCGCCCGGCTGCTCGGCATGGAGCCGTTCTACATGGAGTTCATCGCCGGCGTCGAAAGCGTGCTGAGCCGGCGCTCCTGCTCGCTGCTGCTCCGGGTGATGGAGGGCGGCGACGAGGTCGAGGTGCACCGGGAGTGGTGGCGCGGCGGCCGGATCAACGGCAGCATCCTGGTCGATCTCAAGGTCGACGACCCTCGCGTGCCGGCCCTGGCCGGGCTCGGCCTGCCCGCGGTCGTGGTCGGCCATCCCAGCCTGGCCGGGCCGTTCGCCTCGGTGTGGACGGACGACGCGGCCGGCGTCGGCGAGGCGGTGCGCTACCTGGCCGCGCTGGGCCACCGCCGCATCGGCCGGGTCAGCGGCCCCGCCGACCTCGGCCACACCGCCATCAGGGCCGCCGCGTTCGAGGAGGTCGTCACCGAGCTGGGGTTGCAGGGCCGCACCGCCATCGCCGACTTCTCCGCCGACCAGGGCGCCCGTGCCTGCCGCAGCCTCCTGCTGGCTCCCGACCGGCCCACCGCCGTCATCTTCGACAACGACATCATGGCGGTGGCCGCGCTCGGCGTGGCCGACGAGTTCGGCCTGTCCGTCCCGGCCGACCTGTCGCTGCTGGCCTGGGACGACTCCCAGCTCTGCCGGCTCATCCGGCCCGCGCTGTCGGCGATGAGCCACGACGTCTTCGCCTTCGGCGCGCAGGCCATGAACACCCTGTTCGACGTCATGGACGGCCGCGACGTGCCATCGCAGCCCGCGCAGACGCCCACACTGGTGCCCCGCGCCTCAACCACCCGGCCACCCGCCTGAGGCCCGCGCCCGATCCTGGCGCGCCGCGGCCTCAACCGCCCGCCTGAGGCCGGCGCCCGATCCTGCCGCGCCGCGGGCTCAAACGCCCGCCTGAGGCCGGCGCCCGATCCGGGTGCGCCGCGCCTCAACCACCCGCCCGCCCGCCTGACGCGGGCACCTGCTCCTGGTGCGTTTGGGTGAAGCCCAGCGGATCATGCAGCAGCGGGGAGAACGCCTCGGTCGCCGCCCCGGCCAGGAGCTGATCGGCCCCGAGAGCCGGCACGGTCAGCGCCGGCGGCCCGCCCAGCGGCCCGAGGGTCCCGCCGGAGAAGGCGGACTCCAGGGTCTCCCGGCCGGCCTCCAGCAGGATCTCGAAGAACCCGCCCAGCATGATCAGCTCGGGGTCGTAGGCCCAGGCGGACATGCGCAACGCCGTGGCGAGATAGCCGACCTGCCGGTCGAGGAAGCTCCGCAGAGCCGGCGCGGTCTCGCGGAGCACGGCGGCCCGCAGCTCGGCCAGGGAGACCTGGCCGAGCCCGTAGGCGGCGGCCAGGTGGTGGTGGGAGACCAGGGTGGTCAGGCAGCCGATGTTGCCGCAGACGCAGGTCGGGCCGTCGGTGGCGACCATGAGGTGGCCGAGCCGCGCCGCCCCTCCGGCCGACCCGTCGATCAGCCGCCCGTCCACGAGCGCGGCGGCGCCGATGCCGCCGGGGCCGCCGTAGAAGGAGACGACGTCCCTGGCCGTCTGCGCGCGGCCCCACAGGGTCTCCGCGCGCAGCCCGACCTTCGCGTCGAACGCCACCCGCCCGGTCAGCCCGGTGTACTCGCTCAGCAGCGCGCCGAACCCGACGTCGGCCCAGCGCAGATGCGGCGCGAACCTGACGGTCGTACCGGTCTTGTCCACGCGGCCCGGGATCGCCGCGCAGATGCCCACCACGGTGGAGCCGGGCCGCCCCTGGCTGAGATCGGCCAGGGCGGTGGCCGTGAGGTGGGCCGCCTCGTGCGGCGTCGGCGCCTCACGGGTCGCGTGGAACTGCTGGTCCACGACGCGCCCGCCGAGATCGACCAGGGCCACCCGCACGCCGGTGACGTCGGGGTTCACGGCCGCCGCCAGGTAGCGGCCGGTGAGCGACACGGTCGGGGACGGTCGGCCCACGCCGCTGCGCTCCTCGCCGACGGACTGCGTGACGATGCCGGCCTGCTCCAGGTCGGCGACCAGGGTGCCGACGCTGGAGCGCGACAGGCCGGTCCGCTGAGTGATCTCCGCCCGGGACGCCCGCCGCCTACGATGGACGATGCCGAGAACCGTGGCGAGATTGCGCCGTCGTACGTCATCACGACCCTGCATCACGGGTACATGCTAGCTATTTGTAGTCGTCCAGACCAAATCACCCCGATCGGGAAGCGGCAGTACCGTGAAGATTTGTGCTCGTTGTGAACTTATGCCCGTGCGTCCTTGATGAAGTCGCGGTACCACAGCGCGCTGCGCTTGAGCGTCCGCGCTCGCGTCCGGCGATCCACGGACACCAGGCCGAAGGTGGGCTTGTAGCCGTGCGCCCACTCGAAGTTGTCGAGCAGCGTCCAGACGAAGTACCCGCGCACGTCGGCGCCCTGGGCGCGTGCCGCCGCGACGGCCGCGATGTGGTCGCGCAGGAACGCGATCCGGTCGGCGTCGGCGACGCCGTCCGGCCCGGCGGGGTCGGGGAACGCGCCGCCGTTCTCGGTGATGACCACCGGCACCGGCGGGTACTCCCGGCGCATCCGCACGAGCAGGTCCGTCAGCCCGGCGGGGGTGATCGGCCAGCCCAGGGCGGTGGTCGCCCCCTCGCGCACGCTCCGGCCGTCGGCGCGGACGGTCTCGGTGAAGTAGTAGTTCACGCCGAGCACGTCGAGCGGCTCGGAGATCACCTCCAGGTCACCCTCGTGGACGGGCAGCCGGATGTCCTCGCCCGTCAGGTCCGCCTCGACGTCGGCGGGATAGCGCCCCAGCAGCAGCGGGTCGAGATACATGCGGATCCCGAGGCCGTCGGCCCGCCGGGCGGTCTCGACGTCCTCCGGCCCCTGCGGGATCGCGGGCGTCAGGTTGAGCGTGATGCCGAACTCGTGGTCGTCGCGTGCCCGCCCCCGCATCCGGCGCACGGCCTCGCCGTGGGCCAGCAGCAGGTGGTGCACGGCCTGCATGGCCGCCCGGCGGTCCCGGCGGCCGGGCGCGTGCATGCCGTCGGCGTAGCCGTACATCGCCACGCACCACGGCTCGTTCATGGTCGTCCAGGAGGTGACCCGGTCCTGGAGCCGGTCGAACACCAGGCCGGCATAGTCGGCGAAGCGGTAGGCGGTATCGCGGGCCGGCCAGCCGCCCGCGTCCTCCAGCTCCTGGGGCAGGTCCCAGTGGTAGAGCGTGACCCACGGGTCGATGCCCGCCGAGAGCAGCTCGTCCACGAGACGGTCGTAGAAGTCCAGGCCGCGCTCGTTGGCGGGCCCACGGCCGCCCGGCTGGACGCGCGGCCACGACACGGAGAAGCGGTAGGTGTTCACGCCGAGGCCGGCCATGAGGGCGACGTCCTCGGGCATCCGATGGTAGTGGTCGCAGGCTACGTCCCCTGTCTCGCCGCCTGCGACGGCACCCGGCTGCCGGCAGAAGGTGTCCCAGATCGACGGCGTCCGGCCGTCGGCCGAGGCCGCGCCCTCGATCTGGTAGGCCGAGGTCGCCACTCCCCAGCGGAACTCACGCGGAAAGGCGCCAGTGTCAGTTGTCACGGGCCATCACCCTAGGGAGGGTAGGCTCGCGCTGTCCATAGAACGTTTTAGTTGTGTGACCGGCTAGCCTAGGAAGATTGCTGAGAAACGGCCTACTTGCTCGTTTCAGTACTTCGCAGACTGAAGGCGGAGACCCGCCGAGCCGAGCAGGGTGAACCCGGCGTAGCCGAGCACGTGGCCGCTCATCACCCAGCGGCCGGTTCGCCGGGCCGCACCTTCACCCCCGCAGGCGGCGCCGTACCTGTGCCAGGCGTTCTGCGATGTGGCGGGCGCGTTCCCTGGCCTGCTGAGCGCGTTGTGCGGCGGCCCGCGCGCGCTGGGCGGCGGCGCCGGCCTGGAGTGCGGCCGTACGGGCTATCTCCCGGTTGAGCGGGAGCAGCACCGAGGCCAGGTCCTGGAATTCCGAGTTCTCAAGAGGACGATGTGAATGAGGCATTGAACGGCATTCCCTAAGCGGGACCCTTTCCGGGCGATGGTGTGCCACTATGGCGATGTCCGGTGAATCGGACCACCTTCGCAGGGAGCATCCCTCAGGCAGATGACCGATCGCTCACCTCGTTGAGCGGTCGGCCAGCCGCAGGGCGTCGGCATGAACCATGCGACACCGTCCGGCCAGATCAACAAACACGCGATCAAGCGCTGTCACCCTTCACGGTACGCGCCTTTCCTCGGGCGGGCGAGGCGTGACGGCGAAAGCGATCGCCGGGTCACTGGCGGTGGGTGGCCGGGATCTCGAACCCGTAAGCCTGGCCGAGGGCTCGGACGTCCTCCAGGTCCTTGTCCTTGGGCGGGTACGCCGTCTTGAACCTGAACATCCATTCGGCGCGGACGCACCGCACCTCCTGCCCCGCGATGACCCCCGTGCCCGTCAGCGCACCGTGGGGATACTCGATCCCGTACGTGTTGCGGCCCTGGTCGTCGTACTCGAACACGTGGACATCGACGGCGCTGCCGCCGCCGGTCGCGACGACGTAGCTCCAGTCGGTCATGTCCTGCCGCGGCCGCGGCACGTAACCCCATCGGGCGAACAGCTCCTTGAGGCGCCGCGCGTGCTCGCGGGCGACGGCGATGTCAAGGTCGGCGTGCTCGCGGGTCTGCCTGCCGAGCAGCGCGTCCACGCACCATCCGCCGTCGATCCAGACCGGGATGCCCTCGGCGTCGAGGTCGCGGTAGACGGCGAGGACTTCGTCGGCGTTCACGTCCGCAGCGTAATGCGACAGGATGGGGCGCGGGCACCCGCCTGACAGCACCAACGGGAGCTTTCATGGTCAAGGCTTATGTCTTTCTCGCACTCGGCGTCCTGCTGGCCCTGACCGGGCTCGTGTGGACCTTGCAAGGGCTGGGAATCGTCGGCGGCAGCGTGATGAGCGGTGTCACCACCTGGGCGATCATCGGCCCGATCGTGATCGTGGTGGCGCTGGTCCTCGCGTCCATCGGGTTGCGGCGGCTGAGGGGGCGCGGCCGGTGAGGGCCGCCCTCAGCAGGGCGTGAGGCGGGTCGTGAGGCGGGGGGTGAGGCGGGGCGCCCGGTTCTCGATGGCCTGGGCGGCGTCGAGGATGAGCCCTTCGGTGAATCGCCCGCCGACGAGCTGGACGCCGACCGGCAGGCCGTCCGTCACCCCCACCGGGACGGTGACCGCGGGCACGCCCAGCACGGGCACGGACGTCATCGGCCACTGCGCCGCGAACAGGCTGCGGGCCCGATCAGGGTCGGTGATGTCGGCGTCCTGCTCGAACGGCGGCTCGGCCGAGGCCGGGGTCAGCAGGACGCGGTTCGTGCCGAGCAGTTCCTGCAGCCGGGTGATCAGCGTCGCGCGGCGGGCCCAGCCCTGGATGTAAGCCGAAATATCCGGCTTCTCGCCCCACAACTCCGCGGCGGCCTCGTAGAAGTGGGCCATGTTCAGCCGGGTCGCCTCGTCGCCGATCTCCAGCATGCCGGGCAGCAGGGGCCTGGTGTCCTCGGCGAGCAGGAGGTGCCAGAGCCGCGCCGCCTCCCCGAGCAACGGCAGCTCCAGCTCCTCCACCTCGTAGCCCGCCTCGCTCAGCCACCGCGCCGCGGTGTCCAGGGCGTCGCTGACGGACCGGTGCGGGGCGGCCATGCCCACGTCACGCACCAGCCCGACCCGGATCGGGCCCGCCTGCGGAACGGGCTCGGGCAGGGCGGGGATGCCGAACGGGTCGCGCAGGTCCGGGCTCGCCATCGCGTACAGGGCCGCGCGCGCGTCGGCGACGGTCCTGGCCAGCGGGCCGTGCACCGCCCAGGCCTGGAAGGTCAGCGGGCCCTCCAGCTCCATGTCGCCGGGGGCCGTCCAGCCGGACACGAGGCCGACGGTCGGACGGATGCCGACCAGCCCGCAGCAGGCGGCGGGGTAGCGGATCGACCCGGCGATGTCGTTGCCCTGCCCGATCGGTGTCATGCCGGCGGCGACGCCGCTGGAGGCGCCGCCGCTGGAGCCGCCCGGGGTGCGTTCGTGGTCCCACGGGTTCAGCGTCCTGCCGTGCGGGTCGTTGGCGGAGAACCAGCGCAGCGAGAAGGCGGGCGCGTTGCTCCGGCCGAGGAAGATCGCCCCCGCGTCGCGCATGGCGGCGACGCACGCGTCGTCTCCGGCGGCCATCGCACCGGCCGCGACCGACAGGCCGTTGCTCATGAGCCGGGACTTCTGCCCGGTGTTGATCTTCGTTGACACCGGCACGCCGTGCAACGGGCCCAGGCTCTCGCCGGCGGCCACCGCCGCGTCGGCCCGGCGCGCGTCGGCCAGCGCCTCCTCCGGTCGGACGTCGAGCAGGGCGTTCAACACGGGATTGACGTCCTCGATCCTGCTCAGGCAGGACTGCACCACGTCCACCGCCGAGATCTCCCGGGTACGGATTCCGGCCGCGAGCTCGGTCGCGGACCACTGCCAAAGTTCCATGCCTGCTCCTGGGCGAAGGGGGAATGCCGAGGAGAGTACGTGATGCAACAAAGATGTACAACGGTGTTGTATCTCAGGCCCGTTCTGGTTAGCCTCCCGTCCATGCCGGTGGAAATCGACCTCACCCAACGCCTCGCGACCATCGCGGAAGCCACGCTGGACATCGTGGCGTCCGACGGCATCGACGGCGTGAGCATCAGAGCCGTGGCCAAGCGGATCGGCGGCTCCACGACGCTCGTCACCAACTACCTGCCCACGCGGGAGGCCTTGCTGCGCAACGCCGTCGAGCACGCGATCCACTCGTGGGCCGGGGAGATCGGCCAGGTCGTCGGCCAGACGCCCGCCGCCGAGCGGCTGGCCGTCGTCGCCCGCTGGGCCTGCTCGACCACCGGCAACGACCAGGTGCTGCGACGGCTGTTCATGGAGATACTCGGCCGTGCGCAGCCCGAGTCGGAAGCGCTCATGGTGCTCAGGCAGGACGCCCGGCAGAGCCGGGACCTGCTGGCCGGCGCCGCCCGCGACGCCGGGGCAGGCGACGCCGCGTTCACCGCCGACCTCGTGCACCTCGTCCTGCGCGGCTTCTACGTCTCCAGCCTGGAAGATCCCGAACGCTGGAACAGCGACAGCGTGACCCCCGTGATCGACCGGCTCGTCCGCCTGCTCATCAACTGAACGCCCGCCCAGATCGTGAAGGGCCCACCCCCATGAGACGTCCCCGCCCCGCCGCCCTCACCGCGGTCCTCCTCAGCGTCTGCATCCTCGGTACCGCCTGCGCCGGCGGCAACGCCTCCCGGAAGGCGGCCGGCCCGGCCATCACCACGTCCGTCCCCGCCGCCACCACCGAGGTCGGCGTCATCACCTGGAACGTTCCCGCCGGCGAACCCCCGACGCTGGACCCGGCCCGCTCCGCCATCGAGTCCGTCAGCACCATCGTGGCCAACCTGTGCGAGGGCCTGTTCACGCTCGGCCCCGGCTACCGGCCCGAGCCCGCCCTGGCCACGTCCGTCGAGCACCCCGACCCGCTCACGTACGTGATCCGCCTGCGCGCGGGCGTCACCTTCTGGAACGGCGATCCCGTCACCACCGAGGACGTCCTCTACAGCGTCGAACGCATCCTCGACCCCAAGCTCGGCTCGTCCTGGATCGGCTGGGCCGCCCACCTGGACGCCATCAAGGCCACCGGCGAGAACGAGATCACCGTCAAACTGAAGAAGCCGGACGTCGTCGTGCCGAACTTCTTCGCCATGCCCGCCTTCCACGTCGTGCAGAAGAGCTACGCCGAGAAGTCCGGCAAGGGCTTCGGCACCGCCACGGGCGGCGTCATGTGCACCGGCCCGTACAGGCTGAACGAATGGGCGCAAGGCCGGCACATCACGCTGACCCGCAACGACGCGTGGTGGAACCCCGCGAAACCCAAGGTCAAGGACGTGCGCTTCACGTTCGTCACCGACCCGGCCGCCCAGGTCGCCGCGCTGGCCGGCGGTGACGTGGACGGCCAGTTCAGCGTCCCGCGCGCCGCCCACGACCAGCTCGCCGCCAAGGGCCGCCTGCTGTACGGGGCGAGCCTGGCCACCACGTTCCTGTCGGTGATCAATCCGGACGGCGCGCTCTCCGACCTCGCCACCAGGCAGGCGCTGCACGCCCTGATCGACTACAAGGGCATCATCCAGTCCGTCTACCGGGGCACCGCGCAGCCGCTGCGGGCGCTGGTGCCGCCGCAGGCCTGGGGCTACGGCCAGGACGTCTACCAGGCCGAGTACGACAAGCTCCCCCAGCCGGCCCAGGACCTCGGCAAGGCCAAGAGCCTCGTCGCCGGGTCGGCCAAGGCCAAGGAGAAGCTGGTGCTCGCCTACACCCCCGCCATCGAGGAGGAGAACAGGATCGCCACCGCGGTCGCCGACGCCGCCACCCAGGCGGGCATGCGCGTCGAGCTGCGGCCGCTGACCGCCGAGCAGTTCGGCGCCGTCTTCTCCTCCCCGCAGGCACGCGCGGGCATCGACCTGCTCCTGTCGAGCGGCTACCTGGACTTCCCTGAGCCGCTGGCCTACTACCAGTTCTTCACGACCGGCAACTTCTACAACTTCGGCGGATACCGCAACAAGGACTACGACGCCGCCATCGCCGCCGCGATGGTCACCGGCGACGGGGCCGCCCGCGCCAAGGAGGTGGCCAGGGCCCAGGCCATCATGGCGAAGGACCTGGTCAACATCCCGATCGCGACCCAGTACGTCAGCGTCTACCACCGCTCGGGCCTGACCGGGCTGGTGCCGCGGCAGAGCTACCTCAACACGCCGTGGGCGGCCGAGCTGGGAGGGGCGTGATGACGGTCGCGGCCTGGCTCGGGCGGCGCGCCGTCGCCGCGCTCGTCACCCTGCTGGTCGCCTCGGTCCTCATCTACGGCGCGCTCCGGCTGGTGCCCGGCGACCCCGTCCTGGCGGTGAGCGGGGGGCGTCGCCTCACGCCCGGCCAGATCGAGGCCCTGCGCGAGGCGTACGGCCTGAACCAGGGGCTCGTCCAGGGTTATCTGGACTGGATCGGCGGCGTGTTCCGGCTGGATCTCGGCACCTCGATGACGTACCAGACCGGTGTCACCTCGCTGCTGGCGAGCAGGCTGGGCGTGTCCGGGCTGCTGGTCGCGTACTCGGCGGCGCTGGCGATCGGGTTCGGCTCAGCGGTGGCGCTGGTGTCGGCGGTCAAGGGCGGCCTGGTCAACAGGGTGACGTCGATCGTGGCGGCGGTCACCACGGCCACGCCGACGTTCGTCGCGGCGATCGGGCTGCTGTCGCTGTTCGCGGTCGGGCTGGGCTGGTTCCCCGCCACCGGCGCGGGCAGCGGCCTGGCCGACCGGCTGTGGCATCTCACACTGCCCGCGGCGGCCATGGCGATCGCCGCGTTCGGCGTCCTGGCCCGGGTGGGCAACGCGGCCTTCGCCGGCGAGCTGGGCCGCGAGCACGTGGACGTGGCGCGCGGCCGCGGGGTGAGCGGCGGCGCGGTCATCCGGCGGCACGTGGTGCGCAACGCGCTCGCGCCGATGCTGACGATCGCCGGCCTGCTGGTGGCGAGCCTGTTCGTGGGCACCGCCGTGGTGGAGACCGCGTTCGGCGTGGACGGCGTCGGCTCGCTGCTGGTCAGCTCCGTGTCGCGGCGGGACTTCCCCGTCGTGCAGGGCATCGCGCTGGTCGCGGTCGTGCTGTTCGTCCTCGTCAACACGCTGGTGGATCTGGCGTTGCCGGCCATCGACCCGCGCGTGACCGCCGGCGGGCCGGCCCGATGACGCTGACCATCCCCGCGCTGCGGGCCAGGAGCGCCAGGCGGCGGCGCAGGCCGCTCGGCGTCACGCTCGCGCTCGCCTTCCTGACGCTCGCCGCCGTCACCGCGGTGCTCGCCCCGGTGCTGGCGCCGCACTCGCCGGCCGCCACCAGCCTGCTGAACTCGCTGGCGCCGCCGGGAACGGACGGGCACCCGCTGGGCACCGACTCCACCGGCCGGGACGTGCTGTCGCGGATCATGTACGGGGCCCGGCTCTCGCTGCTCGCGCCGCTCGGCGTGGTGCTGCTCTCCGGGCTGCTGGGAACCGTGATCGGCCTGGTCGCGGCCCGGGCGGGAGGCTGGGCCGACGCCGTGCTCTCCCGGGGCATGGACATCGTCTTCGCCTTCCCCAGCCTGCTGCTGGCGATGCTGGTGGTGGCGGTGTCCGGCCCAGGGCTCGCCGCGCCGATCTGCGCCCTGGCCGTCGGCTACACGCCCTTCGTCGGGCGGGTGGTGCGCAGCATGGCGATCCAGGAGGGCGCGCGCCCGTACCTGGAGTGCTACCGGGTCATGGGTTTCGGGGAGCTGACGGTGGCGCTCCGCCACCTGCTGCCCAACGTGCTGCCGGTCCTGCTCGCGCAGAGCGCGCTGGCGTTCGGCTACGCGCTGGTGGACCTGGCGGCGCTGTCCTATCTCGGGCTCGGCGTGCGGCCTCCGGACGCGGACTGGGGCTCGATGATCGCCGAGGCGCGCAGCGCCATCCTCCAGGGCGAGCCGTGGAGCGGCCTGCTGCCCGGCCTCGCGGTCATGCTGACGGTCGTCAGCGTCAACGTGCTGGGCGAGCACCTCGGGGCGGCCGTCTCCGGCGACCAGAGGGAGGGAGCGTGAGCATGGGCGAGGACGTGCTCGGCATCACGCGGCTGGGCCTTTCCATCGGCGCGGGCGAGCGGGCCGTGCCGCTGCTCGCCGACGTCACCGTACGGGTGCGGAGCGGCGAGACCGTCGGCCTGGTCGGCGAGTCGGGCTCCGGCAAGTCGCTCACCGCCCGCACCGCCCTCGGCATGCTGCCGCGCGGGGCACGGGCCACCGGCGGGGTCACGGTGTCGGGCGTGGACGTGCTCGGCGCAGGCGGCAGGACGCTGCGCGAGCTCCGGCGCACCCGCGTGTCGATGATCTTCCAGGATCCGCGCGCGTCGATCAACCCGGTGCGCCGCATCGGCGACTACCTCACCGAGGGGCTGCGCGCCCGCGGCGTGCCCGCGCGCGCCGCCGCCGAGCGGGCCGCGGACCTGCTCGGCCGGGTCGGCATCCGGGATCCGCGAGGCGCGCTGCGGCGCTTCCCGCACCAGTTCTCCGGCGGCATGCTGCAGCGGGTCGTGATCGCCGGCGCGCTGTCCACCGAGCCGGAGCTGCTGCTGGCCGACGAGCCCACCACCGCGCTGGACGTGACCACCCAGGCCGAGGTGATCGGCCTGCTGCGGAACCTCCAGCGGGAACGCGGCACCGGCATGTTGTTCGTGACCCACGACCTCGACCTGGCCGCCGCCGTCTGCGACCGCGTCTACGTCATGTACGCCGGCCGCATCGTCGAGGAGGCCCCCGGGGCCTCGCTGTTCGCCGCGCCCGCGCATCCGTACACGAAGGCGCTGCTGGAGGCGAGCCCGTCCGTGCACGGCGACAAGGTCGCGATCAAGGCGATCGCGGGACGGCCGCGGTCGCTGGCGGAGTCCCCGCCCGGCTGCTCGTTCCGCGACCGCTGCCCGCTGGCCGGGGACGACTGCGCCGAGCGGGTGCCCGCCCACCGCCCGCACGGGGCGTCGTCCGCCGCGTGCCTGCACTTGGGAGGGGTGACGCCGTGACCGGACCCGTGCTGGCCGTCACGTCACTGGTGAAGAGGTTCGGTTCCGTCGTCGCGGTGGACGGGGTGAGCTTCGAGCTGATGCCCGGCGCCTCGCTCGGCATCGTCGGCGAGTCGGGCTCCGGCAAGACCACCGTCGCCCGTGTCCTCGCCGGGCTCGAACGCCCCACCTCGGGGACGGTCACGCTGGCCGGCGAGGTCGTCACCGGACACTCCCGCCGCACCCGGCGACGGCGGGCCCGCCTGCTGCAGCTCATCTTCCAGGATCCGTACGGCTCGTTCGACCCGCGCCGGAGCATCGCCGCGTCCATCGCCGAGCCGCTGCGGCTGCACCGGCCGGGCTCCCGCGAGCGGCACCGGGCCCGCGTCGGGGAGCTCCTCGACCAGGTCGGGCTCGGCAGCCGGGCCGGGCGGTCGCTGCCGCGCGAGCTGTCCGGCGGCCAGCGGCAGCGCGCGGCGATCGCCCGCGCGCTGGCCATCGAGCCGCGCGTGCTCGTGCTGGACGAGGCCGTCGCCGCGCTCGACGTCTCCATCCAGGCCCAGATCCTCACCCTGCTCGACGGGCTGCGCCGGGACACCGGCATCGCGTACGTGTTCGTCAGCCACGACCTCGCGGTCGTCCGCCACATCACCGACTCCGCGATCGTCATGCGGCACGGCCGGGTGGTGGAGCGCGGCGACACCGAGCGCGTCCTGCGCGACCCCCGGCACCCCTACACCCGCCTGCTGCTCGACTCGATCCCCTCCCCCGGGTGGGACCTCGACCGGGTGGCCAGGGACCGGCGGGCGCTCGACCGGCTTCCATCCGACGGAGAATCCGCATGCTCGACATCCATCGTGTAGGCCCGGCGGCCGTGCCGGACGACGCCGTCCAGGTCATGATCCCCATGCGGGACGGCGTCCGGCTCGCCGCCGACCTCTACCTCCCGCAGCCGCCTGAACCCCGCCCCGTCGTGCTGGTGCGGCTGCCGTACGACAAGGACGGCGTGTACTGCTTCATGCCGCGGATCAGCCGCTACCTCCTGGCCCGCGGCTACCCGGTCGTCGTCCAGGACGTGCGGGGCAAGTACCGCTCGGAGGGGGCCACCGAGTTCGGCCTGCACGAGGTGGACGACGGCTACGACACGATCCAGTGGATCACCGGGCAGCCGTGGTGCGACGGCGACGTCGTCATGTGGGGCGACTCCTACTACGGCTACACCGCCATCGCCGCGGCGATGAGCGGCCACCCCGCCCTGCGGGCCATCTCGCCGCGCGTCACCGGCTCCCAGCTCTCCACCACCCTGCGGTACGGCGACGGCACCAGAGACGTCGAGCAGACCACCCGCAAGCTGTACCTCGCCTCCCACTACGTGGACCCGGGCCGCTACGAGTGGCAGCCCGACTGGGGCAGCCGCCCGCTGCGGGCCACGTTCGAGGAGTTCTTCGACCGGATCGGCAAGCGCTCGGCCTGCTTCGACGCCGAGTTCGCGGGCGAGTCCAGGTTCGTGCCGCCGCCGCTGAAGGCGCTGCTGGAGAGCCCGGCCGTGCCCGCCCTGTACACGATCGGCTGGTTCGACAACTGCGCCGTCTGGTCCTGGCACGACGTCCGCGCCCTGTCCCGCGACCCCGCCTGGTCCGGCGGGCTGCGCCTGCGGCTGGAGGCCATCGACCACGAGAACTACTGGCTCGGCCACGCCCCCGTCGCCCCCGCCCACGACCACGCGGTCAGCCCGGCCGCGCTGGACAGCCTGCTGCCCCGGTACCTCGACCCGGCCGTCGAGTTCTTCGACGCCGTGCTCGGCCGTTCCGGCGAGCTGGCGCGGCTGCCCCGCGTACGGTACGAGATCTGCCACGGGGAGTGGCACGAGAGCGACACGTGGCCGCCCAGGGAGGCCACCGGCCTGGAGTACCACCTGTCGCGGTCGCTGCGCCTCACCACGTCGCCGGAGCCGGACGCGAGCGTGCTGAGCTGGACCCACGACCCGTCCGGCCCGGTCCCCTCCACCGGTTCGAACCCGTTCGCCGCCCTGTTCGACCGGGGGGATCTGGCCGCCGCGGGGGAACGCGCCGACGTGCTCCGCTTCACCGGGCCCGATGCCGTCCAGGACGTCGATCTGATCGGCGTCGTGACGCTGACGCTGCGCCTGTCGGCTCCGGCCGGCGCGCACGTCCACGTCCGGCTGCTCGACATGACGCCCGGCGGAGCCGCCCATCTCGTCGCCAAGGGGCAGGTGCGGCTCGACGCGCCGCTCGGCGAGGTCATCGTGGACCTGCAGAGCGTGGCGTACCGGCTGCGTGCCGGGCACCGGCTCGCCCTCGACCTCATGAGCAGCGACTTCCCCGACTACGTTCCCGAATGTCCCCCGGGGGCCGACCCGTGGGCGAGCCTGCCCGGCGAGCCCGCCACCCGCGAGATCACCGTCGGCGGGCCGCGCCCGTCCTGCCTGCGCATCGGCGCTGCGAACGAGGAGACCCCGTGATGTCCTTCGCCCCTGCCCTCACCTTCGCGTTCGAGATCCGCGCGCGCCTCTCCCCCACCCTGCGCATCGGCGGGGGCGCCGAGTTCACCCCCATCGCCGGCGGCACCGTGGACGGCCCCAGGCTGCGCGGAACCGTCCTGCCGGGCGGCGGCGACTGGTCCGACACGCGCGGCCAGGTCTGCCGGTTGAACGCCCGCTACCTCATCGAGGCGGAGGACGGCGCCGTCATCGACATCGTGAACCGCGGCTACTACCACGAAGGGGCCGGGAGTCCCGACCAGTACGACGGCGCGCTGCGGGTGAGCGACGCGGGCGTGTACTACCGGACCTCGCCCACCTTCCGCACCGACGCGGCGGCGCACGCCTGGCTCGCCCGCACCGTCTTCGTCGGCCTGGCGCGCGAGGGAACGGGAGAGGACGAGGTCGTGATCCGCATGTACGCCGTCGGCTGAGTAGCCCTCACAACTCCTTGAGGCGCTTGTGTCCCTTCTCCGTCAGCGACGCCAGGTGCACCCCCACGCCGAAGGTGGTGAAGCCCGACCTGGCCGCCTTCGTGAACTCCTCGACCACCGACTCCGACGGGTACTCCTTGACCAGGACGTCATAGGCCGCGAACCCATGGTCCCGGACGGCGGCGAGGATCATGTCCGTGTTCAGCTCGGCGTGTGCCACGATCTCCTCCAGCGGGTCGCCCTGCCTTCACAGTCCCACCATCCGCCGGGACCCGCCATCCTCACCGGGAAGGCGGTCACGCGTGAAGCCGATCTGAAGCCGATCGCGGCATCGCCTCTGCCATAGTCGTTCTCGCAATGGCCGGTCGATGCCCTGGTTGTGCCCTGTTCGTGCCCGGGGCGGCCGGACATAGTCAGGAGGCATGGGAGCAGCAGAACATGTTCGACCGGGCCCATGACCGGTGACCTGCGCATCGCCGTCCTGGGGCCCCTGGAGGTGTGGCGCGGCGGCGTCCAGGTGCAACTGGGCCCCAACCGGCTGCGGACGATGCTGGCCGTCCTCGCCATGTCGGCGCGCGAAACCGTCTCCACGGACCAGCTCGCCGTCGCGATGTGGGCCCACGACCCGCCCGCCAACCAGCGGCGCAGCGTGCAGACCTACATCGCCCGGCTCCGCCACGCGCTCGGGCCCGCCTCGATCAGCACGTCGGCCGTGGGATACCGGCTGGAGGTGGAGCCCGGCCTGGTGGACGCCCTGCGTTTCCGCAGGCTGCTGAACGAGGCCAGGCGGTCGCGCGGCACCCCCGCGGAACGCGGCCTGCTGGATGGGGCGCTGGCGCTGTGGCGGGGCGGGGCGTTCGACGGCATCGAGTCGGAGGTGCTGTCAGGGCCCGAGGCGTCGCACCTGGTGGAGCTGCGCCTGTCGGCCGTGGAACGCTGGATCGACCTGGGCCTGGCCGAGGGGCGGCACGCCGAGATGGTCGCCGAGATCCAGTACCTGGCCGACGGCCATCCGCTGCGTGAGCCGCTGTGGGGGCGCCTGCTGCGCACGCTCGGCCGCTGCGGCAGGCAGGCCGAGGCGCTGGCCGTGTACGAGCGGCTCAGGCGCCGCATCGCCGACGACCTGGGCGTCGCCCCGTCCTCCGAGTTGCAGCGCATCCACCTGAGCCTGCTCCGGGGCGGGATGGGCGCGCCGGAGCCGCCGTCCTCCCGGACGGAAAGGTTTGTGGCCACGGCGCATCTGCGGTGATCCCGATGTAACAAGCCGAGACCCGCCCGCGTGACATCCGCGAAACGCGTCCTTCTGACCTTTCGGCGTTGGGCTGTAGTGTGCCTCGGCCCTCACGGAGGAGGGCCGTGGGCGGGGACGGAGCGGGTGCGGACCGTCTGCTCGTACTGTGGCGTCGGCTGCGGCATCGTGCTCGACGTCACGCGCGGCCCGGACGGGCGGCGGCGGGTGGTCAAGGCGTCCGGGGACAAGAGCCACCCGGCCAACGCCGGACGGTTGTGCACGAAGGGCGCCACCAGCGCCGGCCTGCCGGCCGCTCCCGGACGGCTGGAGCGGGCGCTCATCCGGCCGGACCGCGGCGCCCAGCCGCAGGAGAGCGGCGTGGACGCGGCGATCAGCGAGACCGCCCGGCGGCTGCGCGCCATCCTGGACGAGCACGGCCCCGACGCGCTGGCGTTCTACGTGTCCGGGCAGCTGACGCTGGAGGCGCAGTACCTGGCGAACAAGCCGGCCAAGGGGTTCGTCGGCACCAACCAGATCGAATCGAACTCGCGGCTGTGCATGGCCAGCGCGGGCAGCGGCTACAAGCTGTCACTGGGCTCGGACGGCCCGCCCGGCTCGTACGAGGACTTCGACCGCGCCGAGGTGTTCTTCGTCATCGGCGCGAACATGGCCGACTGCCACCCGATCCTCTTCCTGCGGATGATGGACCGGGTCAAGGCCGGCGCCAAGCTGATCGTGGCGGACCCGCGCCGCACCGCCACCGCCGGCAAGGCCGACCTGTTCCTGCGCATCCGGCCAGGCACGGACCTCGCCCTGCTGAACGGGCTGCTGCACCTGCCGGCGGAGAACGGGCACGTGGACGAGCAGTTCGTCGCCGCGCACACGCGCGGCTGGGAGGCCATGCCGGACTTCCTGCGCGACTACCCGCCGGCCACGGTCGCCGAGCTGACCGGCATCCCCGAGGACGACCTGCGCCAGGCCGCCCGGTGGATCGGCGAGGCCGGCGAGTGGATGAGCTGCTGGACGATGGGGCTCAACCAGAGCACCCACGGCACCTGGAACACCAACGCGCTGTGCAACCTGCACCTGGCCACCGGCGCCATCTGCCGACCCGGCAGCGGCCCGTTCTCGCTGACCGGCCAGCCGAACGCGATGGGCGGCAGGGAGATGGGCTACATGGGGCCTGGCCTGCCCGGCCAGCGTTCCGTCCTGGTCGAGGAGGACCGCCGGTTCGTCGAGGACCTGTGGGGCCTGGCGCCGGGCACGCTGCGCAGCGACGTCGGCCAGGGCACGGTCGAGCTGTTCTCCAGGATGGCCGACGGCGACGTCAAGGCGTGCTGGATCATCTGCACCAACCCGGTGGCCAGCGTCGCCAACCGTAAGACCGTCATCGCGGGGCTGGAGGCGGCCGAGTTCGTCGTCACCCAGGACGTCTTCGCCGCCACCGAGACCAACGCCTACGCCGACGTGGTGCTGCCCGCCGCCATGTGGGCCGAGACAGAAGACGTGATGATCAACTCTGAGCGGAACCTGACGCTGCTGCGCCAGGCCGTCGATCCGGTGGGCGAGGCGCTGCCCGACTGGAAGATCATCGCCAGGGTGGCGTGCGAGATGGGGTTCGCCGGCGCGTTCTCCTACGGTCTTCTTCCCCCGGCCGCACCTGCCCGCCGCCGAGCTGCCCGACGACGACTTTCCGTACGTGCTCAACACCGGGCGTCTGCCGCATCAGTGGCACACCCTCACCAAGACCGGCCCGGATGCGCGAGCACGGCGGCCGGCTCTGGGCCTGGCTCCAGGACGGCGCCTGCCTGTACGTGTGCGGCGACGCCAGCCGCATGGCCAAGGACGTCGACCAGGCGCTGCGCGACCTCGCGGTCCAGCACGGCGGCCTCACCTCCGAGGACGCCGCCGCCTACGTCAAGCAGCTCGCCACCGCCAGGCGCTACGTCCGCGACGTCTACTGACGACCCCCCGGCCACGCGGGCCGATCACCGCCCCTGACGTCATCGCGGTCAGCGGCGCCACCCACCACCCGATCCTCGGGCGGGCCCTGCTCAGCGGTAGCGGGCGATCATGGGGCCGAACTCCTTGCCGTAGGCGACGCCGACCGCGTAGACCGTCCTCGCTCCTGGCACCGCGCCCAGCGCGGACACGTCGAGCTCGCGATCACGGTTCGCGCCGGTCATCGGCGGCAGCTCGGTCCTGCTGCCGTCGGGCGCGACCCGGATGGTCCCGCTCAGGCCCCCTTCGGAGGTGTCCCAGACGGCCAGGACGATCCCGCCGGCGCCGTCGGAGCCGGCGGCGCTGACCCCGGCGGCGCCCGGCATCCACGACCAGGTCTTGCCGTCCCAGCGCATGGTGATCGTGCTCTGCCTGCTGCCGTCCTCGTAATCGAACACCTGGCGGGTGCCGATCGCCCACACGTTGTCCGGAGCGTGCGCGACGACCTGGGTGAGCGTGATCCTCGGGATGCTGCCGTCCGGACGGCCCTCGCTGTTGATCTCGGTGCTCGGCGTGCGGTCCTCCGGGGTGGCGACCAGTTGCCATGATCGGCCGTCCCAGCGCATGGTCGCCGCCTGGGAGCCGGTGCTCCCCTGGGCGAGCGGACGGCCGGTGCCGCCGACCGCCCAGACCTGGTCGGGCGCCACGGCCGACACCGACGTCGCCCAGGCCGGCAGGCGCATGACCGTCCAGTCTTTCCCGTCCCAGTGCGCGGCGTGATCGCCCACCACCAGCCAGACGTCGTCGGGCGCGAGGGCGGCGGCGCCGGCTCGCTCGCCCGGGTCGTGGTCCAGGTCCGGCAGCGCGATCCGGGTCCAGCGTTCGCCGTCCCAGTGGTGGGCGGTCAGGGTGGGGGCGGTGGCGAAGATCCAGGCGTCGCGCGGGCCGGTCGCCACGAGGTCAGGGAACCCCCTGGCATCGCCGAAGCTCCACGTCAGGCCGGGTGCGGGGTGCTCACGCCAGCGCCTGCCGTCGAAGTGCACGAGCAGCACCTTGCCTGAGCCTTCGTTCGGGGCGCCGAGCGCCCACACGTCGCGCGGGCCGCTGGCCGCGACCGCCCTCAGCCGGGTTCCGCGCTTGCCGCCGACGTGTGCCAGTCGCCAGCCGCGGCCCTGGGCCGTACGGATCGGGGAGGGCTTACGCGGTGCCGCGGTGGTGGCGGCCGGGGTGGGCGCGGCGGGGGTGGGTGCGCTGTGGGGTGCCCGTGCGGCGGTGCACGCCGTGAGCAGGACGGTGACCGCGCATAACGCGACCGTGCCTGTGACGGGTGGGCGACGACGTCCTGCGGCGATTGTCGGGTCTGACACCTACTGCCTCTCCACGGCGGTCAGTCTACGGAACCGCCCGAAGAGACGGATTACAAATCCGTTCGACAATGATTTTCATTTGCCTCGACTTGTCGAGACATCGACCGCGAAGGGTGACGCATGCCCGCATCTACGGCCCCCTCGGTACTGGCCCCCGCCCGTGCCACCCTGGGTCAGGGCACCACAGCCGATCGGTCAGCGCCCTGGCCGGGATGGCCCCACTCGTCGCGGTCGTCGAGATCAGCCGACGCCTGCTCAACGGAGAGACGAACATCTGGCCGACATCAGGGTGTCCTTCAGGATCCGGCGCGAGCTGCTGGGCAAGCTGCGCAGGCTCCCCCTCGGCTGGTTCACCGACCGCAACTCCGGCGTCGTGAAGAAGACCGTCGAGGACGACGTCGCCGCGCTGCACCAGCTCATCGCCCACTCCGTGGTGGAGGTGACCGCCGCCGCGGGCCCCGTGGTGGTCGCGGTCGGCTACCTGCTCGCCGTGGACTGGCGGATGGCGCTGATCAGCCTGGTTCCGCTGGTCGCCGGGCTGGTCGTCCACCAGCGGGCGATGGCGGGGGCGGGGACGAAGTATCCGGAGTTCATGGCGTGGCTGACCCGGCTGAGCGGGGCGGCGGTCGAGTTCGTCAACGGCATCGGGGTGGTCAAGGCGTTCGGCACGCCGGGGGTGGCCAGCCGCCGATCTCAACCTCGCCGCCCGATACTGCGACCACCTCCTGCTGCTGCTGCTGCACCAGGGGTGGCTCGTCGCCGCGGTATCTCCGGGTCAGGTCCTCATCGAGGAGATGATGGAGCCTCCTCCGCCTCGGCCGTCCGAGCCTGCGCTTCCTGAGGTCAGCGACGTGGCACTCGCCGGGTCGCGGGCGTATCCGTGCCACCGGGAACGAGCCTGCGCCGGGCCGAGCGCAGCATGGCGCGCACCACGACGGGATGCGCGAGGCGTACCGGCCAGAAGTAGACCCGCCCGCGCCATCCCTTCAGCCGTACGGTGGTCGTGACCCGCACCAGCCGGGCCACCGTGTCAACGGCCACCCCGCAGCGGAAGTCGAGATGCCGGTCGTTCATGGAGATGAGCGCTTCCTCCCCTTCGACGCGGTTCACGGCGAACGTGTCGCGGGGCGCGCGCGGGATGCCGAGCAGTGGCACGAGCGCCTGGCGCAGTGCCATGGCCCAGCCGATCCAGCGGGGCATGGCGGCCAGGGAGAAGATCCCGTCGGCCCACGTCCGGGGGTCGTCGGGCGCTCCCGGCGGAAGCACCCCGATGATCACGTCGGCGTAGTCGGGAGCTGGGATGTCCTCGAGGGCGGACGACCAGTAGACCGGTGTTCTCATGACGCCTCCATACGGTGCCGTATGGAACTCGACTATACGGTACCGTATGGAGCATGGCGAGTTCGGGGCGGATCACCGCGAAGATGTGGGTGGACGCCGCCTACGCCCGCTTCACCAAGGCCGGGCTCGACGCGGTACGGGTCGAGGCCATCGCCCGCGACCTCGGCACCACCAAGGGCTCCTTCTACTGGCACCACGCCGACCGGGGCGAGCTCGTCCGGGCGGTCATGGAGCGCTGGGAGGCGGAGGAGACCGAGCGGTTCATTGAGATCGCCTCCGCCGAGAGCGAGCCGCCGGCCCGCCTGCGCGCGCTGTTCACCGCGGTCGCGACGCGGGCCGGGCGGCGTGACGGGGAGAGCCGCCTCTACCTGGAGGCGGAACGGGAAGGCGTCCGGGAAGCGGTCACCCGCGTGACCCGCCGCAGGATCGACTTCGTCGCCGGGCTCCTGGGCGAGCTGGGGTTCGACAAGGAGGAGGCCGAGCGGCGCGGGGCGCTCGCGCTGGCCGTGGTGCTCGGCTTGCAGCAGCTCGAACGGGGCACGGATCTGCCCGTTCTCCGCGATCCCGCCGTTCTCGCCGCCACCGCCTTCGCCATGACCACCGCACCGGCGGGCTGACGCAGGGGGCGTCCGGCGCCGGCGGGTGAGCCGCCCCCGCACGAGCGCGCCCCGGAGCGCGCAACGGGCGGCCCGCTTGTCAGTGAAGCTGAATGCCCACGAGGCAGGTGTCGTCGTCGGTGTCGGACTTGCTGTGGGTCAGCAGGTGGTCCAGCCGCTGGCCGAGGCCCGTGCTCGGGTGCGTGGCGGTGCGCAGGAGCTGCTGCTGCGCCTGGTGCAGGGGCAGGTCGCGGCGCTCGATCAGGCCGTCGGTGTACATGAGCAGCACGTCGTCGGGGGCGAGCTGGATCTGGCTCTCCTCGTACGTCATGTCCGACAGCGCGCCGAGCAGCACGCCGCTGATCATGTCCAGCTCGACGGCCTGGCCGTCCCTGACCAGGACGGGCGGCAGGTGCCCGGCCCTGGCCCAGCTCAGTACGTGCGTGTCAGGGTCGTACAGGCCGCAGATCGCCGTGGCCGTCACGTTCTCGGTCAGATGGTGGGCGACCATGTTGAGCCAGGCCAGGAGCTGGCCGGGGCCCGCGCCGGTGGCGGCCAGGCCGCGCAGGGCGTTGCGCAGCACGACCATGCCGGTGGCCGCCTCGATGCCGTGGCCGGCGACGTCGCCGACGGCCAGCAGGATCTTCTTGGACGGCAGGATGACGGCGTCGTACCAGTCGCCGCCGACCAGGTGCTCCTTCTCGGCCGGCCGGTAGCGCACGGCGACGTCGAGGCCGAACGCCTCCACCGGCTGCTGGCTGGCCGGCATGATGGCCCGCTGGAGCTGCAGCGCCAGCCGGTTGCGCTCGGCCGCCTGCTGCTCGGTGTGGGCGAGCTGGTCGCGGGTGGCCGCGAGCGCCATCTCCGTCCAGTGCTGGGAGGAGATGTCCTGGTACGCGCCCCGGATGGCGAGCAGATGCCCTTCGTCGCTCAGCGCGGGCTCGGCCACCACCCTGATGTGGCGGGCGATGCCGTCGCGCCGCTGCAACCGGAACGCGGCGGAGGCGGGCTGGCGGTGGTGCAGCACCGTGCGCAGGAAGCGCCCGATCACCACCGCGTCGTCGGGGTGGGCGTGCTGTGCCAGCAGTTCCAGCGGGATGGGCGGCTCGCCCGGGTCCATGCCGTACAGCGAGTAGAGCTGGCTGTTCCAGGTGATCTCGCCGGTGAGCGCGTTCTCCTCGAAGCCACCGATGCGGCCCAGGCGCTGGGCGTGCTGGAGCAGGCTGGCCAGGCGGGTGGCCTCGTCCTGCAGCCGCCAGATCATCAGCACGTCGTCGCCGTGGCGGGTGATGCTCACGTGCGCGACGCTGGCCAGCGGCACCTGGTCGACCAGCGCGGTCAGCGTCACCCGGTCGGACTGGAACGGCTCGCCGGTGGCGTGCACCCGCTCGATCTTGGAGAACAGGCCGTCGTCCTGAGCGGCCAGCGGGTACGCCTCCAGCAGCAGCGCACCGGTCACCATCGCGGCCGGCCGCCCTGCCGGGTCGGTGAAGCGCCGGTTGGTGTGGCGGATCCGGAAGTCGGTGAGCCGGCCGTCGGCGCTCAGGCAGGGTTGCAGCACCATCGCGGCGTCCGGCAGCACGTCGGCCAGATCGGTCAGCTCCGACGGCGGGGCCGGAGCGGGCGCGCCGACGGGCCGCTCCAGCGTGTGCGCGCAGAGCTCGGCCAGCGCCTCGATCTGCTTGACGATCTGGGGCGGCGGCGGCTCCAGCGGCTCCGGCCAGCTGATCTCCAGCACGCCCAGCACGCGGCCGCCGGTGCCGGCGGGCACCGACGCGCGGCCCCCGTCGGGGGTGGCGTGCCAGCCGATCGAAGGCAGGCCGATGTCCGACAGGGCGCGCAGCCAGATCGCCTTGCGCTCGGTGAGCGCCCGCCGGGCGGGGGTGGCCACGCCGGGCGGCACGTAGCGCCAGCGGGCGGCTTCGGCCTCGTTGTAGCCTGCGTAGCCGGCCAGTGAGAGCGAGGCGTCGTGGCCCGCGGCCCAGACGGCGACGGCGGTGGCGCCGAGCGGGGTCAGCGCGTGCTGCAGCAGCGACTCGGCCACGGCCTGCGCGTCGCCGGCCTGGAGCATGCCGTTCTCGGCGCTGCGCATGCGCACCGCCACGCCCGCACCGGCTCCTGACGCGGCTCCCGAGGCGGCTCCCGAAGCAGGCCCCGTGCCTGAGGCGGGCCCTGCGCCTGAGGCGGGCCCTGTGCCTGAGGCGGGCCGTGTGCCGGGGTGAGCGCGTTCGGCTGCCGCCAGCGCCTCACGCGAGCGGGCCGCGTTCAGGAACTCCCTGGCCGTCTCGCTGATGCGGTCCCTGGCGGCGTGGTTGATGATGTCGGCCGACATCTCGATGGGCGAGACGCCCGCCTGCTCGGCCAGCGTCACGATCTGCCGCGCGGCCTCGGTCAGGCCGCAGCCGAGCCGTTCGATCAGGATGCCCTTGGCCACCTCGATCAGCGCCCGGCCCTCGGCCACGTGCTGGGCCTCCCGCACCGCCTCGCGCAGCCGTTCGATGGTGGCCGCCAGGCGACCGACGTTCGTGGCCGCGCCCGCGTCCGGAAGCGCCGGGGAACCGGCCATGCCGGGATCCGGCGCGGCCGGGTGCTGGAGGTCGTGCACGGGCTCTCCTTGCCTGGTGACGAGGCTGGGTGACGAGGCTGGGTGACGAGGCTGGGTGACGAGGCTGGGCGATGCGGCTGGGTGACGCGGCTGGGTGACGCAGCGGTGCGGGGCCGGTGGGCGGGCTAGGCCGTCAGCCAGTGCCGGATGCGCTCGATCAGGTGATCGGCGTCCACCGGCTTGGTGACGTAGTCACTGGCCCCCGCGGCCAGGCTCTTCTCCTGGTCGCCCGGCATCGCCTTGGCGGTCACGGCGATGATGGGCAGGGCGGCGTACTGGGGCATGGCGCGGATCGCGGCCGTGGCGGCGTACCCGTCCATCTCCGGCATCATGACGTCCATCAGCACGAGGTCGATCTCGGGGTGCTCGACGAGCGCGTCAATGCTCTCCCTGCCGTTCTCGGCGTGCAGGACGCGGATGCCGTGCATCTCCAGCATGCTGGTCAGCGCGAACAGGTTGCGGGTGTCGTCGTCCACGACCAGGATCGTGCGTCCGCTGAACGCGCCGTCCACCTCGCCGCCGGCGGGAGCCTGGACGGGCGCCTGCGAGCGCATCAGCGGCAGCACGTCGCCGACCTGCTCGGCCGTCAGGTGCAGGGCGATGCGCTCACGCAGCTCGTCGAGGCTGGACAGCAGTTCGAGCGGCTGGTTGGCCAGGTGCGCCTCGCGCTGCGGGCCCGCCTGCCAGTTGGTGTAGGCCAGCACGGGCACGCCCGCCAGCGCCGGGTCGCCGTCCATCGCCTCCAGGAGCTGGTACGCCGCCTGCTGCGGCATCTCCAGGTCGAGCACGATGCAGTGGCAGGGTGCGGCCGCCAGCGTGGCCGCCGCCTCCTGAGCGCCGGCGGCGGCGACGAGCTCGATCTCGCCGACGCGGGTGCGCGGCAGCTCGTGCACCACGCTCTCGGCGACCAGCGAGAGCAGCCCGCGGGCGCGGTGCTCGATCACCAGCAGGCGGCGCTGCTGGGGCGGCGCGGGCGTCCCGGCGGAGCGCGGCTCTCCGGGCGTCGCCTCGTCCTGTTCGGTGTTCTCCTCGGCCTGCTCGGCCGTGGTGTCCTTGGCGGCCGGGTCCTGGAAGTCGGGGCGGGCGATCGGCAGGTAGAGCGTGAACGTGCTGCCCTCGCCCGGCGTGCTGTGCGCGGTGATGGCGCCGCCGAGCAGGTAGGCGATCTCGCGGCTGATCGACAGGCCGAGCCCGGTGCCGCCGTACTTGCGGCTGGTGGTGCCGTCGGCCTGCTGGAAGGCGCCGAAGATGACTTCGAGCTGCTGTTCGGCGATGCCGATTCCGGTGTCGATCACGCGCAGGGCGAGCGCGCCGCCGTGCGGGCGCACCGAAGGGGGCAGCTCCGACTGCGCGGCCGGCTCGATGCGCAGCTCGACGCTGCCCGTCTCGGTGAACTTGACGGCGTTCGAGAGCAGGTTGCGCAGCACCTGCCGCAGCCGCGAGTCGTCGGTGAGCAGTTCGGACGGCACGCCGGGAAGCGTCGTCATCCGGAAGGCGAGGCTCTTCTGGCTGGTCATGGGCCGGAACGTGGCCTCGACGTAGTCGAGCAGCTGACGAACCTGGACCCATTCGGGGTTGATGTCCATCTTGCCCGCCTCGACCTTGGACAGGTCGAGGATGTCGTTGATGAGCTGCAGCAGGTCGGAGCCGGCCGAGTGGATGATCCCGGCGTACTCCACCTGCTTGGGCGTCAGGTTCCGCGTGTGGTTCTGGGCCAGGAGCTGCGCCAGGATGAGCAGCGAGTTGAGCGGGGTGCGCAGCTCGTGGCTCATGTTGGCGAGGAACTCGCTCTTGTACTTGCTGGCCAGGGAAAGCTGATGAGCGCGGTCCTCCAGCTCCTGCCTGGCCTGCTCGATCTCCAGGTTCTTGGTCTCGATGTCCTGGTTCTGGCGGGCCAGCAGCGTCGCCTTCTCCTCCAGCTCGGCGTTGGAGCGCTGCAGCTCCTCCTGCTGGTTCTGCAGCTCCTCCGAGCGGGCCTGGAGCTCGACCGCCAGCCGCTGCGACTCCTTGAGCAGCTCGTCGGTGCGGGCGTTGGCCACGATCGTGTTGAGGTTGACGCCGACGGTCTCCATGAGCTGGTCGAGGAAGGTCCGGTGGACCGGCGTGAACGGCTGCACAGAGGCCAGCTCGATCACGCCCAGCACCTGCTCCTCGACCACGATCGGCAGCACGATGAGCGAGGCCGGCAGGCTCTCCCCCAGCCCCGAGGAGACCTTCACGTACCCGGCGGGCACCTCGTCCACGGCGATGGTCCTGCGCGTGCTCGCGGCCTGCCCGACCAGGGCCTGGCCGAGGCGGAAACGGTCGGGACGGTCGGTCTCCACCGGGTAGCCGTAGGCGCTGATCAGCTTCAGCTCGCTCTCCTCGGCCAGGAAGAACGCGCCGTACTGGGCGGAGACCAGCGGCGCCAGCTCGTTCATCACCAGCTCGGCCACCGTGGCCAGGTCGCGGTGCCCCTGCATGAGACTGGACATGCGGGCCAGGTTGGACTTCAGCCAGTCCTGCTGCTCGTTGGCGCTGGTCGTCTCGCGCAGCGACTTCACCATCGAGTTGATGTTGTCCTTCAGGTCGGCCAGCTCGCCCTCGGCGTCCACGGTGATCGACCTGGTCAGGTCGCCGGAGGTGACCGCGCTGGTCACCTCGGCGATCGCGCGGACCTGCCGGGTCAGGTTGCCGGCCAGCTCGTTGACGTTCTCCGTCAGCCGCTTCCACGTGCCGGACACGCCCTCGACCTCGGCCTGCCCGCCCAGCCTGCCCTCACTGCCCACCTCGCGGGCCACCCGCGTCACCTCGGCGGCGAACGCGGAAAGCTGGTCCACCATCGTGTTGATGGTGGTCTTCAGCTCCAGGATCTCGCCCCGGGCGTCCACGTCGATCTTGCGGGTCAGGTCGCCCCGCGCCACCGCGGTGGTGACCTGGGCGATGCTGCGCACCTGGTTGGTCAGGTTGTCGGCCATCGAGTTGACGTTGTCGGTGAGGTTCTTCCAGGTGCCGGCCACGTTCGGCACGCGGGCCTGCCCGCCGAGCTGACCCTCGGTGCCGACCTCGCGGGCCACCCGGGTGACCTCGTCGGCGAACGCGCTGAGCGTGTCGACCATCGTGTTGATCGTCTGCGCCAGAACCGCGACCTCGCCCTTGGCCTCGACGGTGATCTTCTGCGACAGGTCGCCGCGCGCCACCGCCGTCGCCACCTGCGCGATGCTGCGCACCTGGCTCGTCAGGTTGGACGCCATGACGTTGACGTTGTCCGTCAGGTCCTTCCACGTGCCCGACACGCCGCGGACCGTCGCCTGGCCGCCCAGGTTGCCCTCCGTGCCCACCTCGCGGGCCACCCTGGTCACCTCGTCGGCGAACGCCGACAGCTGGTCGACCATCGTGTTGATGGTCTCCTTGAGCTCCAGGATCTCGCCCCGGGCGTCCACCCGGATCTTCTGCGACAGGTCGCCGCGCGCCACCGCGGTGGTGACCTCGGCGATGCTGCGGACCTGCGCCGTCAGGTTGTCGGCCATGACGTTGACCGACTCCGTCAGCGCCTTCCAGGTGCCGGAGACGCCCTTCACGTCGGCCTGGCCGCCCAACCGGCCGTCGGTGCCCACCTCGCGCGCCACCCGCGTCACCTCGTCGGCGAACGAGGAGAGCTGGTCCACCATCGTGTTCAGCGTGTTCTTCAGCTCCAGGATCTCACCCCGGGCCGAGACCGTGATCTTCTGCGACAGGTCGCCGCGCGCCACCGCGGTGGCCACCTGGGAGATGTTGCGGACCTGGTCGGTCAGGTTGCCCGCCATGAAGTTCACCGAGTCGGTGAGGTCGCGCCAGGTGCCGGCCACGCCCTTCACGTTGGCCTGGCCGCCGAGCTGCCCCTCCGTGCCCACCTCGCGGGCCACCCTGGTCACCTCGTCGGCGAACGAGGAGAGCTGGTCGACCATCGTGTTGACGGTGTTCTTCAGCTCCAGGATCTCGCCCCGGGCGTCCACCGTGATCTTCTGCGACAGGTCGCCCCGGGCGACCGCCGTGGTGACCTGGGCGATGCTGCGCACCTGGTCGGTGAGGTTGCCGGCCATGGCGTTGACCGAGTCGGTGAGGTCCTTCCACGTCCCCGACACGCCCGGGACGTCGGCCTGGCCGCCCAGCCGGCCGTCCGTGCCCACCTCACGGGCCACCCGCGTCACCTCGGAGGTGAACAACGCGAGCTGGTCCACCATGCCGTTGAACACCGACGCGATCTCGCCGAGCAGCCCGTCGGCGTCCCCGGGCAGCCGGTGGCGGAAATCGCCGTCCCTGACGGCCGTCAGCCCTGCCAGGAGCTGCCGCAGCTCCTGCTCGCCGACATCCGCGTTCCCCGGGTTGGTGGAACGCGAGCCCTTCACCGACGTGTCACTCATGTCCCGCCTCTTCGATCTTGCCCGTCAACCTGAGCTGCCGGCGACACGCATGCGCCTACGTCACCGGTTTGTGAGGGTACTAGATCCTTTGCGGTACTTCCCCGCCATCCGGCCTCGGACCTGGTACGCATGCTCCGATCGGGCGCCGGCGCCGCGGGCGGCGCAGGGCACGCGCGTGGTCAGGCACAGCAGGGAGCCGCGACCGGCGACCGGCACACGCCGCGCGTCAGGGCTCCGGGGGCCTCGTCGAAGAGCACGACCTCATCGGATGAGTCAGCGGTCGGCCGCCAGGCTGTGGATCGGGTGCTCGCCCTCGGTCTGCAGCCGGTACTCCGCGCCGGCCTTGGCGCGGTTGTCGTCGATGATCCGCTCCGAGGGCGCCTTCTCGCCGCCCATCAGGGCGTCCTGCATCTTCTCGAACCGCTCGTGGGCCTCCTGCACGTAGCCGGTGCCCAGCGTGGTGTAGTCGATCTGGGTGGCGATCAGCTCCCGCAGGTAGGCCTTGTTCGGCTCGAACGTGACCGGGGCCGGCAGCTCGGGCGCGCACACCTGCTCCGGATCGCGGCCGTCGTGCTTCTTGAACAGCTCGGCGGCCAGCCGCAGGTGCTCCAGCTCCATGGCCAGGTGCAGCTCCCAGATGTTCTTCACCTTCGGGTCGGACTCGGTCTCCATGAACGAGTGGTACAGGTA
The DNA here is from genome assembly GCF_008086045.1 of Nonomuraea sp. PA05. Taxonomy (GTDB): domain Bacteria; phylum Actinomycetota; class Actinomycetes; order Streptosporangiales; family Streptosporangiaceae; genus Nonomuraea; species Nonomuraea monospora. The sequence continues at coordinate 74,711 of NZ_VSEY01000034.1, forward strand.
GCACTCGTTGTACTCGTGGTTGAGCAGCATCTCCCACCAGCTCTCGCCCGGGTCGACCAGCGACTCGTAGTGGGTGACGTGCTCCTCCTCGATCAGGCCGATCTCCTGGTAGAGCTGCCGGGCGATGGGCTCCATGTAGGTGGGGCCGACGTTCATGTAGAAGTTCATCGTCTGCTGCTCGGCCGACATGATCGTCAGCGCGTGCAGCTTGCTGATCGGCGCGGTGTTCTCGCGGTCGTACGGCTCGCGCACGTTGTCCACCGGATTGCGGTGGTGCAGGTAGGTGGGCCGGCCCGGCATGACCTCGGTCAGCCCGTCGACGATCTTCTCGGCCTTGCGGTGCTCGATCATCTCGTACAGGTTGGCGTAGCGGTACAGGTGGTCGAAGTCCTCCAGCACGCCGAACTGGTAGGCCTGCTGCAGGTACGGGTCCGGCTCCATCCGCGCCACCCAGGCGGTCAGGTCCACCGCCACCTGCTCGTACGCGATCGTCGTCTCCAGCACCGAGGCCAGGCCGGGCAGCAGCCAGTTGACCGCCTTCTGCTGCTGGGCCTCGATGTAGCGAACCCGGGCGAGCTGCTGCTTCACCTCCAGGTCCGGGCAGTGCCGGGCGAGCTGGTGGCTGAACAGGATGGCCTCCACCTCGATCCCGTTCATCGTGATGATCCGGCACCGGGTGTAGGGGTCGGCGTGGTCGGGGTCGATCGGCGTGACGTTCAGCTCCCTCCAGTTCCTGAGCTGCTTGTCCAGCGGGATGCCGCGCTCACGCAGTGGATTGAAGGTCATGTGCGTCCGCTCCTTCGCGGTCGGAGACATGCGATGTGCCCGCCTACCCGAGGCTTCCCGGCCCAACCTCTGCACGCTCCCGCCGAAACCTCCGCACTCGGTAAGGATCTCGACGCCGCCGGAGTGGTACGCCGAGCGCCGGGTAGGCAGGAGCGTCATGACGAGAACCGCGCCAGAGACCATGTCCGAGACGGACGTCATCGACCTGCTGCTGGCTCAGCACGCGATGATCAGAGACCTGTTCGACGAGGTCGAGCAGGCACCCGCCGGGCAGCGCGAGGAGGCGTTCACCCGGCTGGTGCGGATGCTGGCCGTGCACGAGACGGCCGAGGAGGAGATCGTCCACCCCTACGCCCGCCACAAGATCGACGGCGGCGACGGCGTCGTCGACGACCGGCTCGCCGAGGAGAACGAGGCCAAGGAACTGCTCATGCGGATGGACCAGGCCGGTCCTGACGCCCCCGGCTTCACGCAGAACCTGCTCATGCTGCGCGCCGCCGTGGAGGCGCACGCCCGCAGCGAGGAACGCTACGAGTTCACCCAGCTCCGCGGCCACACCACCGAGGCCGAGCGCCGCGCCATGGCCGTGGGCGTCAAGGCCGCCGAGGCGATGGCGCCCACCCACCCGCACCCCGGCACCGAGTCGGCGACCAAGAACGTCCTGGTCGGCACGCCGGTCGCGATGATGGACCGGATCCGCGACGTCATCCGCCAGGCCATGGGGAAGAACCCCTGACCGTGACGGCGCGCGGAATCGGGCTGCCCGGCACCATCCTGGGTGTCGGGCTGGGCGGGTTCGTCGACGGCATCCTGCTGCACCAGCTCCTGCAGTGGCACCACATGCTCACCAGCGCCGGCGCCGACAACATCGGCCTGCGCCCCTATCCGGCCGACACCGTGCCGGGCCTGCGGATGAACACGCTGTGGGACGGGCTGTTCCATACCTTCACCTGGCTGGCGGTGCTGATCGGGCTGGGGCTGCTCTACTCCCGGGTCACCACCTCGCGCGGGCGGGTGTGGCGTTCTCGTGCGCTGTGGGGCTGGATGCTCGTCGGCTGGGGCCTGTTCAATCTGGTCGAGGGCGTGATCGACCACCATCTGCTGGGCATCCACCACGTCCGCTCAGGCCCTGGCCAACTCTGGTGGGACCTCGGCTTCCTGCTCCTCGGCGCGATCCTGGTGATCGGCGGCTGGCTGCTGCAGCGTACCGGCGGAGCACTCGACCTGTGCCGGGACGCCGAGCCGGCACCATGATGGAGCACGGCGACCACGCAGGCGCGTCCCCGGTCGTGCTCGTGATCGCCCTGGTCGCGGCCGGCTACCTGACCCTGTCGGCGCGGCACGGCTCCGGACGGTGGCGCGTGGTCGCGTTCCTGACCGGCCTGACGCTGGCGGCCGCCGCCCTGACGGGGCCGATCGCCGCGCTGGCCGCCGCCGACTTCCGCGGCCACATGCTGCAGCACCTGCTCATCGGGATGCTGGCGCCGCTGTGCCTGGTGCTCGGCGCGCCGATGACGCTGCTGCTGCGCGCCTTGCCCGCCGCCCGCGCCCGCCGCCTGAGCGCGCTGCTGCGCCGCCGTGCCGTGCACGCCCTCGCTCATCCGGTCACCGCGCTGGTGCTGAGCGTGGGAGGCCTGGTGGTGCTGTACTGCACGCCGCTCTTCCGGCACACGATGACGAATGGCTGGCTGCACGCCGCGGTCCACCTGCACTTCCTGCTCTCCGGCTGCCTGTTCGCCTGGGTCATCGCCGGCCCCGACCCCGCGCCGCGCCGCCCGCCGGTGCCGGCCCGGCTGGTGGTGCTCGGCGTGGCGATCGCGGTGCACGCCGGGCTGTCGCAGCTCATGTACGCCGGAGTCGCGGTGGACCTTCCCGTGCCGGAGGACCAGCGGCGCGGCGCTGCCGAGATCATGTACTACGGCGGCGACCTCGCCGAACTGCTGCTTGCCCTGGCTCTCGTGCTCGGCTGGAAGCCTGCCCGGCTCAGCGTGGCGTGCCGGTGACGATCAGCCGCTGACCTCTGGTGAGCAGGCCCGATGGTCACTCTGACCGGGCGATCCGGCCGGCGTCCCGGGGAGGCGGCGGGTCGAGTTCCGCTCCACCAGTGCGGGTGCGATCAGTTGCTTCAGCGGGCGGGCGCCGCGGGCGCCGGCGATCTCCTCCAGCAGCAGGTCGACCGCGATGTTGCCGATCTCCGCAGCGGGCAGCCGGACAGTGGTCAGCGGTGGCGACAGGAACGCGGAGAAGGGGTGGTCGCCGAAGCCGATCACCATCATGTCGTCCGGCGCCTTGAGCCCGTGTTCCTCCAGGGCGCGGTACAGGCCGAGCGCGAAGTAGTCGTTGCCGACCACGACCGCGTCCGGCAGCCTGGCCCGGCGTAACATGCGGCGCGCCACCTGGTAGGCCTGTTGCGGCTGCCACGGCAGAGCGGCCTGCTCGATCCGGCGGGTGGGCACCCGCATGACGCTGCCGCGTGGCGTGGCAAGGCCGGCCTCGGCCATGGCCCGGCGGAAGCCGGCGATCCGATCGGCGATGGTGGTGATCGGCAGGTCCTCCTCCAGCACCACGATCGAGCGGGCGCCGCGGGAGATGGCGTGCGCGGTGGCGCGGTAGCCGCCGAGTTCGTTGTCGGTGCCGACGAAGCGGTAGCCCAGATCGGGCAGGTCGCGGTTGAGCAGCACGGTGGGGACGCCGACCGTGCTGAGCCGCCGCCACGGATCGGCGCTCGCCTGCACGGGTACGACCATCGCGCCGCTCACCGAGGATCGCAGCAGCGCCTCCGCGGCGCGTGTCTCGTTCTCCGCCGATTCCTCGGTGACCGTGAGCAGCAGTGAGTAGTCGTAGGTCCGGGCGCGCAACTCGATGCTGGAGATCAGTTGCGCGTAGAACGGGTTGGAGGGGTTGGTGATGACCAGGCCGAAGGTCATCGCGGAGCCTGTCACGAGCGATCTGGCCATGGAGTTCGGCACGTAGCCGACCCGTTCCGCCTCGGCACGTACCAGGGCCCTGGTCTTCTCCCCTATGCCGTCCTTTCCGGACAGGGCGCGGGAGACGGTGTTGACCGACAGGTTCAACGTCGCGGCGATGTCCCGCAAGGTATGACGCCGGCCCCCAGCCATTCGCGTGCCTTCTCTCGCTGCTTTCCACAGGTCGGAATCGCGCTCGGACATTAACGTTAATGGTGAGTGACCGTCAACCCTCCAAGGAGCCAACTCACTCCTGGACGGGCGCTGCGGTGAATTCTTTGCGAAACCGTATAGGCAGGTCAACGGCCATTCAACAGGCTCGCGAAGCACCTTCGCCAAGCAGTCGAGGGCGACTGGACCCTTGACGGCCACACCCCCCAGTCCTAGCATCAGCCGTCAATCGCATTAACGTTAATGTGCAGGTCTTCTCGAACCCCACCCCTCACCGCCAGACGCTTGCCGCGTCCTGGCTCACCCAGGAGTTGCCTGGCGATGCTGAAACGGGACGCCGGCCGACAGCGATCGGCCCGGCCATGACCGCGTACCTCATCCGGCGCACACTGTTCGCCGTCTTCGTGTTGTGGGGCGCCGTGACCATCGTGTTCCTGGTGCTCCGGCTGGTTCCCGGCGACCCGGCCCAGCTCATCCTCGGCTCCGACGCCACCCAGGACGAGATCGCGCTCCTGCGCGAGCAGATGGGCCTGAACCGCCCCGTCATGGTGCAGTACGGGATCTATCTCAGCGACGTGGCCCGGTTCGACTTCGGTGATTCCTACCGCTATCACGGTGACGCCCTGGGCCTGGTGGTGGACAAGTTCCCGCTCACCCTCCAACTGGCCGTCGTGGCGATGGTGATCGGCCTGGTGCTCGGCGTCTCGCTCGGCGTGCTCGGCGCGCTGCGGGTGAACCGCCTGGCCGACCGCGTGGTCTCGGTGCTCGCGCTGCTGTCGCAGTCCATGCCGTCGTTCTGGATCGGGATCATGTTCATCCTGGTGTTCGCCCGGCAGTTGCACTGGCTGGCCAGTGGCGGGCACGGCGGGCTCGACCGGCTGATCCTGCCCGGCGTCACCCTCGCCCTGCCGCTGATCGCGGTCCTGATCCGGCTGACCCGCAGCGGCCTGCTCGACGTCGTGCACGAGAACTACATCCAGACTGCCCGGGCCAAGGGCCTGTCCGAACGGCTCGTCATCCTCGTGCACGCCATCCGCAACGCGCTCATCCCGATCGTGACGGTGGCCGGTCTCGAGTTCGGCAAGCTGCTGGGCGGCGCGGTCATCGTCGAGACGGTCTTCTCCTGGCCCGGCGTCGGGCGGCTGCTCATCGACTCCATCTCGGCTCGTGACTACAACGTGGTGCAGGCCGCGATCCTGCTGATCGCCGGCGGTTTCGTGCTGATCAATCTGGTCGTGGACGTCCTGTACGGCTACCTCGACCCGCGCATCCGGCTGGGACGGTGACCATGGACAGGCCAACGGAGAACGTTCTGACCCGGACCGCCGCGCCGCCGGTCGGCGACGCCGTCCGCCCGGCGGCGGGCAGGACCCGCGTCAGGATCGGGCGGGTGCGCATCATCGCCTCGCTGTCGGTGATCGCCTGCTACGTGGCCGCCGCGGTCGTCGGGCCGATCCTGCTGCGCTACGACCCGGTCGCCACCGATCTCGGCTCCCGGCTGAAGCCGCCGGGCACCGTGCTGCCGGGCGGGCACACCGCCGTCTTCGGCACCGACCAGGTCGGTCAGGACGTGCTCGCCCAGATGCTGCAGGGCGCGCGGGTGTCCATCACCGTCGGTGTGGCGACGCTCGTGCTCGCCGGCGTCATCGGCGTCGCCGCCGGCATCGCCGCCGGGTACTTCGGCGGCTGGCCGGACATGGTGCTGATGCGGCTGGCGGACGTCCAGCTCACCTTCCCGTCGATCCTGCTGGCCATCTTCATCGCCTCGATCCTCGGGCCGAGCGTGGTGAACGTCGTCATCGTCCTGTCCATCTCCAACTGGGTGACGTTCGCCCGGGTCACCCGCAGTCAGGTGCTCGGGCTCAAGAGCCGGGACTTCGTCGACGCCACCCGCACCCTCGGTGCGCGGACCTGGCATCTGGTGATCCGCAGCATCCTGCCGTCCATGATCGCGCCGATTCTGGTGGTCGCGACCGTGGAGCTGGGCCACGTGATCCTGGCCGAGGCGTCCTTGAGCTTCCTCGGCCTCGGCACCCCGGCCAGCACGCCGAGCTGGGGGCTGACCATCGCCAACGGCCGGGACTACCTGTCGAACGCGTGGTGGATCTCCACGATCCCCGGCATCGGCCTGGCCGTCCTGGTGATCAGCTTCGGCGTGCTGGGTGACGCGTTGCGCGACCGCTTCGATCCGCGCCTGAGGAGCATGTGATGGACGATCCACTGTTGTCGGTGCGGGACCTGACGGTGCGCTTCCGTACCCGGGCGGGGACCGTCACCGCCGTCGACCGGGTGAGCTTCGACCTGGCCGCCGGGGAGACCCTGGCCATCCTGGGCGAGACCGGCAGCGGCAAGAGCGTCACCGCTCAGGCCCTGATGGGGCTGGTTCCGCGACCGGCGGGACAGGTGACCGGTGGCCGGATCGTCTATGACGGCACGGATCTGCTGACCCGCGCGCGGTCCGACAACCGGCGGCTCAACGGCACCGACCTGGCCATGGTCTTCCAGGACCCGCTCAGCTCACTCAACCCGGTCTTCCGGGTCGGCGCGCAGATCGGCGAGCTGTTCCGGCGCCGTCGTGGCGCCTCCCGCGCCGAGGCGCGGCGCCAGGCGATCGAGCTGATGGACCGGGTGGGCATCCCGGCGGCCGAACGCAGGGCCGACGACTATCCGCACCAGTTCTCCGGCGGCATGCGGCAGCGGGTGATGATCGCGATGGCGATCGCCCTGCGGCCCAGGGTGCTCATCGCCGACGAGCCCACCACCGCCCTGGACGTCACCGTCCAGGCACAGGTCATGGCGTTGCTCGCCGAGCTGAAGGCGGAGCACCGCATGGCGATGATCCTCATCAGCCACGACCTCGGCGTGGTGGCCGGCGTCGCCGACCGGGTCATGCTCATGTACGCCGGCCGGGTCGTGGAGACCGGCGACCTGCGCGAGGTCTACGAGACGACCGGGCATCCCTACACCCGTGGCCTCATGGCCTCGATCCCGGCGGTGGACGGCCCGCGCGAACGGCTGACGCCCATCAAGGGTTCGCCGCCGGACCTCATGCGGCTGCCCGCGAGTTGCCCGTTCCAGCCCCGCTGCGACTTCGCCACCGACGTCTGCGGCGCGGAGCGGCCGGAGCTGCTGCCCGTGCCCGCCCGGCCCGCGTCGCATCGGGCCGCCTGCCACCACGCGAAGGAGGTCGTCGCCGATGTCGTCGTCCCCGGCTGACCCGCTGCTGTCGGTCAGAGACCTGCGTACCAGCTTCCCGGTCCGCTCCTCCTTGCTGCGCCGCAAGGTGGGCGCCGTCCAGGCCGTCTCGGGCGTCTCGTTCGACCTGCCCGCGGGCCGGACGCTGGGCCTGGTCGGCGAGTCGGGCTCGGGCAAGACGACGCTGGCGCGCACCGTCATCGGCCTGGCGCCGCCGGAGTCGGGTCAGGTGCTCTTCGACGGCCGGGACCTGCTGACCCTCCCGGCGGCCGACCTGCGGCGGGCGCGCCGGCAGGTGCAGATGATCTTCCAGGATCCGTACGCGTCGCTGAACCCCAGGCTCACCGTCGAGCAGATCATCAGCGAGGCCTGGCTCGTCAACCCCGGTGTCGTGCCCCGCGACAGGTGGGCCGCCGAGGTGCGGGAGCTGCTGTCCAGGGTCGGGCTGAACCCGGACCACGCCGACCGGTACCCGCACCAGTTCTCCGGCGGGCAGCGCCAGCGGGTCGGCATCGCCCGCGCGCTGGCGCTGCGTCCGCGGCTGGTGATCTGCGACGAGGCGGTCTCGGCGCTGGACGTCTCGGTGCAGGCGCAGGTGCTGAACCTGCTCGTCGACCTCCAGGCGGAGCTGGGTCTCAGCTTCCTGTTCATCGCCCACGACCTGTCGGTGGTGCGGCACATCAGTGACGAGGTGGCGGTGATGTACCTCGGAAAGGTCGTGGAGATGGGCACGACGGAGCAAGTCTTCGCCGCCCCGGTGCACCCGTACACGCAGGCGTTGTTGTCCGCGGTGCCGGTGACCCGGCCGTGGGCCGCGCCGCCGCGGCAGCAGATCATCCTCACCGGCGACATCCCGTCGCCCGTGTCGCCGCCGTCCGGCTGCCGGTTCAGGACCCGGTGCTGGAAGGCCCGGGATCGCTGCGCCACGCAGGAGCCTGCGCTCGCCGACCGGCTGGGTGACCACTCCTCCGCGTGCCACTTCCCCGAGCTGCCCGCCTCCGCGGGGAGTTCCCGGTGAGCGGCCGGATCCGGCTGGTGCTCGTCCGGCACGGCGAGTCGGTCTGGAACGTCGAGGAGCGCTACCAGGGGCAGGCCGACTCGGGGCTCACCGCCGCCGGGCGCGAGCAGGCCGAGGTGGCCGCGGCCGTGCTGCTGGCCCGCTTCGGGACGCCTGAGCTGGTCGTCTCCAGCGACCTGCCGCGGGCCTGGGACACGGCGGGCGCGTACCTGCGCCGGCTCGACGTCCAGGTCAAGCGGGACGCCCGGTTGCGCGAGACCGACGTCGGCACCTGGGCGGGCCGGCCGTTCACCGAGATCGCGCAGGAGCATCCGGAGGTGCTGGCGGCGCTCGGCCGCGGCGAGGACGTGCGGCGCGGCGGTGGTGAGACCTTCGCCGAGCTGCGCCGGCGGGTGTGGCGGGCGCTCGTCGACGCCGCGGGCATGACGGCCGGTGACGCGACCGTCGTCGTGTTCACCCACGGCGGTCCGATCCGGGTGGCCGCCGCCGCCGCGTTGCGCCTGCCGCCGCCCGGCCACCTCGCCTTCGCCCCGCCGGTGAACACCTCGCTGACGGTCATCGGCTACGCGGGCGAACAGCGGCACAACTCGGTGGCCGAGTACAACTCGCCGACCGCCTGGGCCGCGCGGGCCGCGCGCGCCGACTGAATCGAAGGGATCAGCATGCTGACCGGATCGTTCACCTTTGTCGCCATGACCTACAACCTGTGGGGCGACTGGCATCTGGAGCAGCGAGAACCGGCGATCCGCGACCTGTTCACCACCCGGCCGCCCGACCTCCTGGCGACCCAGGAGCTCCGCCCCCGCTCGCGCGCGGTGGTGGACGAGGCCATGCCGGGTCACGAGCGGGTGCACGACGACTTCGCCGGATGGGGAGCGCAGAGCAACCTGTGGTGGCGGCGGGAGCTGTTCGACCTCGTGGAGCACGGGACCAGGGACGTCGGCATCCTCGACGACGGCGCCAGGCTGTTCTGGGTGCGGCTGCGGCCCAGGGCCGGCGGCGCGCGGACGCTGGTGTTCTCCACCGCGCACCTGACGTGGCCGGGCCACGCGCGGGAGCGGGAGGACGGCCGCAACCTGCGGACCGGGCAGGCGGAGCAGGTGGCCGCGGCGCTGGACGAGATCGCCGGCGACGAGGCGTGCCTGTTCACGGTGGACGTCAACGACATCGGGCAACCGCTGTGGGTGCTCGGCAACAGCGGCTTCCTCGACTCGTTCACCGCGCTGGGACGCACGTCGCCGGTCACCCACCCGGTGTCGCCGCTGCCGTTCGTCACCGGCAGAGGAACGCGCCTGTCCCCGCTGGGGTCCCCGTCCAAAGCCATCGACTGGATCTTCTCCCGGGGCCCGATCGTCACCCGGGCCAGCGAGGTCGTCGACTTCTTCTCGTCCGGGAACGCCCCATCGGACCACCACCCCGTGGCGGCGACCTTCACCCTGCCGTCCGATCAAGGAGAGAGGCCATGATCACACGATCCCGGGCCGGGAACCGCCTCGTCGCCATCGCTCTGGTGATGAGTCTCGCGGCCTGCGGCGGCTCCGGCCGCTCCGCCGGCGAGGAGCAGGTGCTCCGCTACGCGCCGCAACTGTTCCCCGTGTCGCTCGACGTCCAGCAGTACCCCGCGGAAGAGGCCGTCCAGACCGCCGTCCAGCAGGGGCTCGAAACGCTCACCGTCATGAAGGACGGCCAGGCGGCCCCGAAGCTGGCCACCTCGTGGGAGAGCCCCGACGACAGAACGTGGGTGTTCCACCTCCGCGAGGGGGTGACGTTCAGTGACGGGAGCGCCTTCACCGCCAAGGACGTCAAGGGTTCCGTGGAGCGGCTGATCAGCCTGAAGGGGTCGCTGGCCCCGCTGCTCGCCTCCATCACCGCCGTCGACGCCACCGACGACCGCACGGTGACCTTCCGCACCTCCGCGCCGCTGGGCACCCTGCCCAGCACCCTGTCCCTGGTGTTCATCGGCCAGGGCGACAAGGTCACCAGCGACGCGTACTGGCAGCAGCCGGTCGGCACCGGGCCGTTCAAGTTCGACTCGTTCAGCCCCGACGACAAGGTGGAGCTCAGCCGCAACGACACCTACTGGGGCGCCAAGGCCAAGGTGTCGAAGCTGCAGATCCTCAACATGCCGGAGATCTCGGCCCGGATCACCGCGCTGAACAACGACGAGGTGGACGTGCTCGCCTCGATCCCGCCCGACCAGGTGGCCGAGGTGTCCGGCGTGGACGGGATCAAGTACGGGATCGGGCCGAGCTTCAACTACTACTTCGTCTGGTTCAACCAGAACAACAAGCCGTTCGGCGACGTCAAGGTACGCCAGGCCATGTTGCACGCCATCGACGTCAAGAGCGTCGTCGGCGACCTGTTCGGCGACCTCGGCACGGTGGCCAGGTCGCCGGTCACCCAGGCGGTCTTCGGGTCGGCCGAGCTGGAGCCGTACTCCTACGACCCTGCTCTGGCCAAGCGGCTGCTCGCCGAGGCCGGATACCCGGACGGCATCACCACCACGATCCAGTGGCCGCTGGCGGGCGGGCCGAACATCCGGGCCATGGCGCAGGCGTTCATCTCGTCCTGGGAGAAGGTCGGCATCAAGGTGCAGCCGCAGGAGAAGGAGCGGGCGACCTGGCTGAAGGACTTCGCCGCCCTGCAGTGGGACATGAACCTGCAGACCAACACCACCGGCACCGGCGACGCCGACTTCACGCTGAACCGGCTGTACACCTGCGAGGCGAAGCGGATGGGCTACTGCAACAAGGATCTGGACTCGATCCTGGCCAAGGCGCGCGCGTCGCTGGACCAGAACGAGCGCAAGACGCTGTACGCCCAGGCCGACAAGATCATCTGGGAGGACGCGGTCGGCCTCTTCCCGGTGGACCTGAAGAACAACTACGCCGTCCGCGACGACGTCCAGGGCCTGGAGATGCCGGTCAGCGGACGGCCTGACTTCTCGCAGGTGTCCGTCGGCTAGCAGCCTTTCCCGCCCGCCCTCACCCAAGGAAACACTCCATGACCCTGCGCACTGCCGTACTCGCCGGCCTCGCCGCCTTGACCACCCTCTCCGCCCAGACGATCAACGTACCCGCCGCTCAGGCCGCCCTGCCGGAGCCCGCCCGCAGCGCCTGCCGCAACGCCGCCGTGGCGCCGGTCGAGACCGGCGCCGCCTTCAACGACCCGGTCGCCGGCGCCGCGACCGCGGTCGTGGAACGGATCTGCTCGCTGATCAAGCAGGCCCCCGCCGGGTCGTCGATCGAGATCGCCGAGTTCGTCGTCTCGGGCGACGCCGGCGCCGACTACGCGGCGGTGCTGCTCGACGCCTACCACCGCGGCGTCGAGGTCCGCATGGTCATGGACGGCTACCAGATCGGCAACCCCGCCGCCGCGCGGCTGATCAGCACGCTCGGCACCGACGAGTCGGCCGCCTCGTGGGTGCACGTCTGCGGTCACCTGAGCCCGGAGGGGAACACCACCTCGTGCCAGGGCACCAAGGGCATGCACAACAAGTTCTCGCTCTTCTCGCAGACGGGCGGCCGGCGTGACGTCGTCGTACAGGCCTCCAACAACATCACCGACGTCAACTCCACCAGCTACTGGAACAACCTGGTCGTGCTGCCCGGCGACCGCCGGCTCTTCCAGGGGTACGGCAAGTACTTCGACGACCTCGCCGCCGAGGTGCAGAACCCCGACTACGACACCACCGTCACCGCCGGCGGGCGGGGCGGCCGGATCACCGCCCAGTTCTACCCGGTCGCCGGCCGGGACCCGATCGCCGAGCGGCTCGGCGCGGTCCGCTGCGATCCCAAGGGCCGTACCCGGGTCGAGATCGGCCAGTCCGAGTGGGACGCCACCCGGCTCGCGATCGTCGACCGGCTCGCGGCGCTGGTGAGCGCGGGCTGCCGGGTACGCGTCGTGCACGGCCCTGCCGACGACGCGGTCACCGCCGCGCTGGACGCCGCCGGCGTGCGGCGGCGGGTGCTCGACGGCTCGACCCCGGCCGGCCGCGTCCACTCCAAGTACCTCGTGGTCACCGATCGGGCGGGCGGGCGGAGCTGGGTGATGACCGGCAGCCACAACTTCAACGCCACCTCGCTGCGGCGTAACGACGAGGCGATGGTCGAGCTGTCCGAGCGTGGCGTCGTCGAGGCGTACGCCGCGAACTTCGCTCGTCTGTGGGAGGTCGGCGTGGTGGCGGGAGGCTAGCGGGCTCCTCTGCCCGTTCCGCGGCACGGCGTGGCCGGCTCGGAGGCCCAGCGGGTTTCCCTGCCCGTTCCGCGGCGAGGCGCGGCCGGCTCAGCGGGCTTCGGCCAGCCAGCCGCGGTAGCGTCGAAGCAGCCGGGCGCGGCGCCGCGTGTCCAGGCGCAGCGCGGCGTCGGGGTCGGCGGTCTCGGGAGCGGTTCCGCGGGCGGCGGCGCGGCGGAGTATCCAGCGGACGGCGGCCTGTTTCGCGGCGGAGGCCGTGGCCTTGTCGGCTGCCGACGAGGCGGGCAGCGGCTCGGGGGCGGGTCGTCCGTGGAACCAGTCGTGGGGAAGGGCGGGGCGTTGCGCGAGGGCGGTGGCCACCCCGGCGACGGCCACCCCGGCGCGCAGGACCTCACGGGCCCCTTCCACGGTTCTGATGCCGCCGGTCAGCATGACGGGGACCGGCGAGGCCGCGACGATCTCGTGGGCGAGGTCGAGAAAGTACGCCTCTCGCTCCCGGGTGCTCTCGTCGAGGCCGGCTCCGTGCATGACCGGGCGCTCGGCGCTGCCGCCCGACAACTCCACCAAGTCCACCGGGTGCTCGCCCAGCAGTTCGACGACCCGTACCGCGTCCTGCTGCCGGAAGCCGCCGCGCTGGAAGTCCGCCGTGTTGAGCTTGACGCCGAGCGCGGCGTGGGCGGGCATGGCCGCGCGTACGGCCGCCACGATCTCGATCAGCAGCCGGGCCCGCCGCTCGACCGGGCCGCCCCAGCGGTCGGTGCGCCGGTTGGCGAGCGGGGACAGGAACTGCGACAGCAGGTAACCGTGCGCGGCGTGGATCTGCACACCGGTGAAGCCCGCCTCGATCGCGCGAGCCGCGCTGGTGGCGAACATCGCGATCACGGCCCGGATGTCGTCGTCGTCCATGGCGACCGGCCGGGCGAAGCCGCCCGCCCCGGAGATCGGCACGCCCGACGGTGACCAGGCGACGCCGCCGAGGTCGGCGCGCACCTGGCGTCCGGGGTGGTTGAGCTGCATCCACGCGGCGGCGCCGCCGGAGCGTGCGGCGGCGGCCCAGGCCGCGAACGGCTGAAGCGGCGCCCGCGCGTCGAGGACGACCCCGGCCGGCCCGGTCATCGCGCGGGCGTCCACCATGACGTTGCCGGTGATGAGCAGGCCGGCGCCGCCGGCGGCCCAGGCGCGGTAGAGCTTGCGGAGGCGGTGGTCGGGAATCTGGCCGGGCGCCGCGAGGTTCTCCTCCATCGAGGCCTTGGCGACCCGGTTGCGCAGCACCGCGCCGCGGGGAAGGGACAGTGGGGAGAACAGCACTTCAGCCTGGTCCGAGCCGTGCACGTGTTGCAGGTTATGCAAAGGTTTGGGCATTATGCAATACATGGACATGCAGGGGATCAATCCGGCCATCGGCGCCGAGCCCGCTCCGATCGTGCTCGGCGGCAACGTGTTCGGCTGGACCGCCGACCGCGACGCCTCGTTCGCCGTCCTGGACGCGTACGTGGCGGCGGGCGGCACGCTCATCGACACCGCCGACTCCTACTCGCAATGGGCCCCGGGCAACTCCGGCGGCGAGTCGGAAACGATCATCGGCGCCTGGCTGGCCGGGCGCGGCGACGGCCCGCCGGTGTCGATCGCCAGCAAGGTGAGCCAGTCGAAGCACCGGCAGGGGCTCGCCCCCGACAACATCCGCGCCGCGGCCGACGACTCCCTCGCCCGGCTCGGGCGTTCGTCGATCGACCTCTACTACGCCCACTTCGACGAGGAGGGTCGTCCCATCGAGGAGATCGCGCGGGCCTTCTCCCGGTTGCGGGACGACAAGCTCATCGCCGCGATCGGCGTGTCCAACTTCAGCGCGGAGCGGATCGCCGCGTGGCTGGACGTGGCGGAGCGGGAGGGGCTGCACGCCCCGGCTGTGATCCAGAAGGAGTACAGCCTCATGGAGCGCGGCATCGAGGCCGACGTCATTCCCCTCGCCCGCGAGCGTGGCCTGACCGTCATGACGTACTACTCGCTCGCCCGCGGATTCCTCACCGGCAAGTACCGCGACGGCGCGACGGTGCGCAGCCCCAGGGCCCAGGCCGCGGCGGCGTACCTGGACGAGCGCGGCCACGCGGTGCTCGGCGCGCTCGACGAGGTGGCCGCCCGCCACCAGGCCGCGCCGGCCGCCGTCGCCCTGGCCTGGCTGGCCGTCCGGCCCGCCGTCAGCGGCGTCATCGCCTCCGCCCGCGACACCGGCCAACTGCGCGACCTCCTCGCCGCCCGGCAGGTGCGGCTCAGCGAAGAGGACGTCGCCCGGCTCGACGCGGCCTCCGCGGCGGGCCGATGACACGGACCGGCGCTGCGGCTCGACGCGGCCTCCCCGGCGGGACGGTGACGCGGACCGGCGCGACGGCTCGACGCGGCCTACGCAGCGGGACGGTGACGCGGACCGGTGGATGTCCGGTGCGGTGGCGTCGGCGTGCCTGAGCGCGATCGCCGCTGACTAGGATTCAAGCATGGGCGATTGGACCCCACCCGCCGCCGGAGGGGACCGGCAATCCGGGCAGAACGTGATCGTCGCGCTCCGCCGGGGCCTGGACATCCTCGACATGTTCAGCGCCGACCGGCGGGTGGTCGGCATCACCGACATCGCCCTCGAACTCGGCATTCACAAGTCCAGCGCGTCCCGGCTGGCGGCGACCCTGGCCTCGGCCGGATACCTCGTGGCGGCCTCGGCCGGCAACTACACGCTCGGGCCGCGGATCGCCGTGCTCGGCTCGCTGCTGGCCGCCCGTCAGGATCTCGCCTCAGTGGTCACCCCGTTCCTGCGGGAGCTGGTCGAACGCACCGGCGAGACCGGGCACCTGGCCGTGCTCGACGACACCGTCGCCAAGACCGTGCAGGTGGTCGACGGCTGGCACACGGTGCGCATGCACTCCTGGGCCGGCAAGCTGTCGCCGGCGCACTGCAGCTCGATGGGCAAGGCGCTGCTGGCGGGCCTGGACAGCGCCGAGGTCGGGAAGCGGTATCCGGACGCGGAGCTGCCGGTGCGGACCGTGCACACCATCGGCACGGTCGAGCGGCTGCACGACGAGCTGGCGCGCATCCGCCGCACCGGGTACAGCCTCGACAACGAGGAACTGGAGGCGGGGCTGCGCTGCGTGGCCGCGCCGGTCTTCTCGCCCGAAGGGGTCGTGGACGCCAGCATCAGCATCTCCGGGCCCGCGCAGCGGCTGACCCGCGACCGCATGGGGGTCCTGACCAAGCTGGTGCGCTGGTACGCGTGGCGGGCGAGCATGGCGCGCGGCCTGCTCACCGTGCCACCGGGCTGGGCGGCGGCGCCCACGGAGGAACCGCCGGCCCCGGACTGGATAGACCGGCCCGGGACCGCCGACCGGCCCGACTCCTGAACGACCGACCGGCCCAGAATCGCCGACCGGCCCGGCACCTCAACGACCGACCGCCTCTGGACCCGCCGACCGGTCCGAGGCCTGAGCGGTCGCCGGGCCCGCCACCCCGACGCCTGAGCGGTCGAACGAGGTCCGCCACCCCGACGCCTGAGCGGTCGAACGAGGTCCGCCGCTCCGGGTCAGCGGGCGGCGTCCAGGCCCGCGAGGTAGCCGAAGGTCATGCCCACGGCGAGGGTCGCTCCCGGCCCCGGGTAGCCGTCGCGGGTCCAGAAGGCCGCGGCGTTGCCGACCGCGTACAGGCCGGGCAGGGGCGTTGCCTCGCGGGTGAGGGCGCGCCCGGCGGTGTCGGTGACGGGCCCGCCCTTGGACCCGATCACTCCTGAGTACACGCGCATCGCGTAGTACGGCGGCCGGTCGATCGGGCCCAGGCAGCGGTTGCCCTCCTGCCAGGGGTCGCCGTAGTAGTCGTCGTAGGCGTTCGCGCCCCGCTGGAAGTCGTGGTCGACGCCCTCGGCGCAGAAGCCGTTCCAGCGCTCGACGGTCGCGGCGAGCCCGTCCGGGTCCACGCCGATGCGCGCGGCGAGGGTGGCCAGGTCCGCACCGGTGACGATGTGGCCCGGCAGCGGGCCGTCCGGCGTCAGCCCGGGGAGCGGGTAGCGCTCGCGGAAGCCCTCGTCGAAGATCAGGTAGGCTTCGTCGCCGGGTTCGAGCCGGTGCATGGCCTTGCCGAACTCGTTGTACGGCGCCGCCTCGTCCACGAAGCGCCGGCCCTGCCGGTTGACCACGATCTGCCGCGGTACACCGCGCTCGCGTACGAGGCCGCGCGGGTACGGCCGGCCGTCGACGAGGTCGCCCTCGGGCCGCGCCATGGGCATCCACCAGCCTTCGGACAGGTTGTCGACGGGCAGGCCCAGGTCGTCGGCGACGGTGAGAGCGATCCCGGTGTCGCTGGGCGCCGAGGCGGACACGCCGAGCCCGGCCGGCAGCAGCCGGTGGCGCAGCTCGTCCGTCGCGTCGAAGGCGCCGGTGGCCAGCACGACCGAGGACGCCCGGATGATCCGCTCACCGTCGCCGTCCCGCACCCGCACGCCAGTGACAGCGCCGTCGCGCACCCGCACGCCGGTGACAATGCCGTCACCCTCACCCTCACCGGAGCCGTCGTCCTTACCGAGGCCGTCGCCCTTACCGGAGCCGTCGCCGGTCAGCACCCCGAGCAGCGCGGTGCCGGTCCTGACCGTGGCTCCGGCCCTGACGACCCCGTCGAGCAGCGCCGCCACCAGGCCAACCCCACCGGTGCGGATCCCCTGCTCCATCCTGTCCGCGAGCAGCTCACGATCCATACCGGCCGGATAACGCCACTTCTCCCACTCGGCGTGGGTGATCGGGCTGTACCCCGGCGGCTGCCGGACCGCGCGCGCCTCGGGCACCAGTTCGCGAAGGTCGACCGGCGCCACGTCGAAGCACCGCCCCCCGCGGGTAGCCCCGGCGCGGTCCTGGTGGTAGTCGGGGTAGTTCGGGCAGACGACGAACCGGTGCGGGGAGTGCTTCTCCACGAAGGCGGCCATCACGCGGGCCTCACGGACGAACGTGCGGATCATCGCCTCGTACCGGGTGTCGAAGATCTGGTCGAGGTACCGGTTCGCCAGCTCGTCGGAGTCACCGGCGTTCTCGGGGGTGCCGTTGGCGGGCAGCCACACGCGCCCGCCGCCGAGCGCGCTGGTGCCGCCGATCTCGCCCGCCGATTCGATCACCAGGGTGCGCGCGCCGCTCGTGGCCGCGGCCAGGGCGGCCGTGAGCCCGGCGGCGCCGCTTCCGGCGACGACGACGTCGTAGGTCTCGCTCATCGATGTCCTCTCATTCCGGCCGGCGCAGGTTGAGCACCACGATGCGCGGGTCGGTCATGTCGTGGACCGCGTACCGGGGTCCCTCCACGCCGTGCCCGCTGTCCTTGACCCCGCCGTACGGCATGGCGTCGGCGTGGTAGCTGGAGGTGTCGTTGATCATGACGCCGCCGACGCGCAGGGTGCGGGCGGCGTGGAAGGCGCGGTCGAGGTCCTGGGTGAAGACGCCGGCCTGCAGCCCGTACCGGCCCGCGTTGACCCTGGCGATCGCGTCGTCGAGGTCGCGCACGGGCACGACGGACACGACGGGCGCGAAGATCTCCTCGGTCAGCACCTCGCTCTCCTCGGGCGGCTCGGCCAGCAGCGCCGGCGTGAGCACGCTGTCGGAGCGCTCGCCGCCGACCCGCAGCCGTGCCGATCTGCCCGCCGTCTCGACCCAGGTCGCGGCGCGCCGGGCGGCGGCCTCGGAGATGAGCGGGCCCACGTCGGTGCCGGCCGCCCGCGGGTCTCCTGCCTTGAGCCCGGCGACGCGGTCGGCCAGCGCGGTGGTCAGCTCGTCGAAGCGGGTGTGCTCGACCAGGATGCGCTGCACGCTGGTGCACACCTGGCCGGCCTTGCGGAAGCCGGCCGTCGCCACCAGCCGTACGACGTCGTCGAGCCGGGCATCGGCGGCGACGATCGAGACGCTGTTGGAGCCCAGTTCGAGGTGGGTCCTGGCGAGGCCGGCGCCGGCGGAGATGACGCGTCCCACGGCGGTGGAGCCGGTGAAGGTGTAGAAGCGCACCCGGTCGTCGTCGAGCAGCGCGGGCCCGATCACGCCGCCCGGCGCGCACACGAGTTGCAGCAGGCCGGGCGGCAGCCCGGCGTCGATGAACGCGTTCACGACGTTGATCGCGCTCAGCGGCGTCTTCTCGGCCGGTTTGAGCACGACCGCGTTGCCCGCGGCGATGGCCGGGCCGACCTTGTGCGCGACGGTGGACAGGGGGGCGTTGAAGGGTGAGATCGCGACGACCACGCCGACGGGGACGCGGGTGGTGAAGGCCAGGCGGTTCTCGCTGCCGGGCGTGGCGGCGAGCGGCACCTGCTCGCCCGCGACGCGCAGCGCCTCCTCGGCGCTCAGCCGGTAGATGCCCACCGCCCGCCGCAGCTCGCCTCGCGCGTCGGATTCCAGGAAGCCGGTCTCTCCCACGTAGTCGTCCACGAGCCGATCCGCCCGTTCCTCCATCAGGTCGGCGACCCGGGACAGGATGCGGGCTCGCTCGCCCTCGCCCAGCGGGGTGTGTGAGGCGCGGTACGCGCCGGCGATCGCGTCCTCGGCGTCGGCCGGTGTGGCCTCGGCCACACCGGCAAGCACATCGCCGGAATATTTGTCCACAACTTCGATCCGGCCGGCCGCATCCCGCCACTCGCCGTCGATGTACAGGCCGCTCGCGCGTGCCGCTGTGCTCATTCAGGTCTCCTTCGCCCGCACGACCGTTGACGTGCGAGTCAGACACTACCTACCATCTCACATCATGCAAGGCGTTGCATGTGATGCAATGCGATGGAGATCGCTGTGCTCCTACCAGCGGAATCAATCATGGAGGTCAGCTGTGAGCCTCACCGGCGCACAGATCATCACCGAATACCTGGTCCGCGAGAACGTGCCCTACGCCGTCGGTCTCTGCGGCCACGGAGACCTCGGCCTGCTGGACGCGCTCGTGGAGCGGCAGGACGAGATCACGACGATCTCGGTTCACCACGAGTCGCTGGCGGGGTTCATCGCCGACGCCTACCACCGCATCACGCACCAGCCGCTGGCGACCTTCACCTCGTGCGGTCCCGGCTCGGCCAACCTGCCCATCGCCCTCGGCTCCGCGCTGATGGACGACTCCGCCTTCCTGGCGATCACCGGCAACGTCGCGACGAGCCAGTTCAACCGCGGGCCGTTCCAGGAGACCGGGCGGCACTTCCAGGCCGACTTCCCCAGCGCGCTCCGGCCGTACGTCAAGCGCAGCTACCAGGCCACCCGCGCCGAGCAGCTCCCGCTCATGCTGCGGCAGGCGTTCGCGCAGATGCGCGGCGGCCGTCCAGGCCCCGTGCACCTGGACGTGCCGCTGGACGTGTTCGTGGACCGCACCGACGCGCCGGTCCCCGACCCCGCCGACTGGGGCACCCGTCGGCCGTCCGCACCGGGCGCCGGGCGCGCCGAGCTCGACGCGGCCTGCGCGCTCATCCGCGACTCCGCCCGCGTGGTGATCGTCGCCGGGTCCGGGGTGGAGGGCAGTGAGGCGGAGGCCGAGCTGCTGGCCTTCGCCAGGGAGCACGGCCTCCCTGTCGCGACCTCGCCGCTGGGCAAGTCGGGATTTCCGAGCAGCGATCCGCTGGCGCTGGGCGCGACCGGCCGCAACGGCACCTACCAGGCCAACCACGCGGCCAGGAACGCCGAGCTGGTGCTGGCGTTCGGCACCCGGTTCGACGACCGGTCGACCAGCTCGTGGCTGCCCGGCTACACCTACTCCTTCCCGCCCGCGAAACTCGTCCACGTCCACGTGGACGCCCAGGAGCTGGGCCGCAACTTCCCGCCCACGCTGGGCATCTGCGCCTCGCCGCGCGAGGTGCTCGCCCAGTTGCGCGAGCGGCTGCCCGATTTCCCGCCGTCCGGCGCGGTCGCCGAGGGGCGCCGCCGCTGGCTGGACGAGCTCGGCGAGGCGCGGGCGCGGTGGGTCGCGCACACCGAGCCGCACGACCACTCCGACGCCTCCCCCATCCGGCCGGAGCGGGTGCTGGCCGAGCTGCGCGGCGCGCTGCCCGCCGACGGCATCCTGCTCAGCGACGTGGGCGTGCACCACAACTGGATCGTGCAGAACTGGCGCACCGACGCGCCCCGCACCGTGCTGCAGAGCTGGGGTTTCGCCTCGATGGGCTTCGGCGTCGGCGGCGTGCTGGGCGCGCACCTCGCCGCGCCGGAGCGGCCCGGCGTCGCGGTCGTCGGCGACGGCGGTTTCCTGATGTTCCCCAGCGCCGTGGCGACCGCCGTCGAGTACGACATCCCCGCCGTCTGGGTCGTCTGGAACAACGGCGGCTACGTCTCCATCCGCGACCAGCAGAAGCTCTACTTCGGCGCGGACCGGCAGCTCGCCACGAGTTTCGAGCACGTCCCGAGCCGCACGCCGTACTCGGCGGACTTCGCCGCGCTCGCCCGCTCGATGGGCGGCGAGGGCCTCACCGTCACCGAGGCGTCCGACCTCGGGGCGGCGCTGAAGACCGCGATCGACCTGCGCCGTCCCGTCGTGGTCGACGTGCGCGTCGATGACGCGGTCGGCCCGCCGGCCGCGGCCACCTGGGAGCTGCCGCCGCTCCCCCACCCCGAGCCGTCGTTCGGCTGGCCGCAGGCTCCGGAGGGAACGCGATGAAAGCGCTGGTCAAAACCGCACCCGGCCCCGGCGGGCTGGAATGGGCCGACGTCCCGGAGCCCCGGCCCGCCGCAGGGGAGGTGCTGCTCGAACTGGTGGCCGCCGGTCTGTGCCACACCGACCTGGGCATGATCAACGGGGACTACGGCCCCGGCAGCGGGTACGCGCCCAGCTTCCCCCTCGTGCTCGGCCACGAGTACACCGGCCGCGTGGTGGAGGCGGGGCCGGGCACCGCCGTCCCCGTCGGCAGCCGCGTCGTCGGCAGCGCGCACCTCACGTGCGGCACGTGCGCCTGGTGCCGCCGGGGCCGGTCCATGTTGTGCGAGAGCCGCAAGGTCCTCGGGCTCGACGTGGACGGGGTGTTCGCCGAGCGCTTCACCGTGCCGGCGCGCAACCTCGCGATCCTTCCGCCTGACCTGCCCGACCGGCTGGCCGTGCTGGCGGAGCCGTTCGCCGTCGCGGCGCACGCCGTGGACGTCGCCCGGCTCGGCCCCGGCGACGACGTCTGCGTCATCGGCCCCGGCACCATCGGCCTGCTCACCCTCGGCGCGCTCGCCGGGCGGCGGGTCACCGTGGTCGGCAGGGCCGAGGACGCCCCGCGGCGGGCGATGGAGCTCGGCGCGGCCGCGGTCGTCACCGCCCCCGACGAGGTCGAGGCCCTGTACGGCCGGTTCGACGTGGTGTTCGAGACCGCGGGCAGCGCGCCGGCGGTGACCACCGCGACCCGGCTGCTCGGCCGCGGCGGGCGGCTGATCTGCGTCGGGCTTCCGGCCGGACAGGCCAGCTTCTCCTCCGCCCAGCTTGCCTGGAACGAGCAGACGATCGTCGGCTCCCGCGCCTACGACGTCTCCACCTGGGCCTCCGTACCCGCCCGGCTCGGCGCCGCCCCCGCGCTGGAATCCATCGTCACGCACACCGTGCACCTGTCGGACCACCGGCGCGCGCTGGAGCTGGTCGAGTCCCGGCAGGCGGCCAAGGTGCTGCTGCACTCCTGAGGAAGGCAAGACGTTGAGCGAACAATCGCCCGACCGCGCGGACGTCGTCGTCATCGGCGGCGGCAACGCCGGTTTCTCCGCAGCCCATGCCGCCGCAGAACGCGGGCGCCGGGTCGTCCTGCTGGAACGCGCACCGCGCGAGCTGGCCGGTGGCAACAGCTACTACACGGCGGGCGCGACCCGCGTCGTGCACGCCGGTCTGGACGACCTGCTGGACTTCGTCGAACCCGACGAGCGGCACCCCCGCACCGTGGTGCCCGCCTACTCCGCGGACGAGTTCGCCGCCGACCTGGTCAAGGTGACCGGCGGGCGCAACGACGCCCGGATGACCGAGCTGCTGATCGGCGACAGCGCGGGCACGATCCGCTGGCTCGCCGCCAAGGGCGTCCGGTACCGGCTGATGTACGAGCGGCAGGCGTACGAGCGGGAGGACGGCGGTTTCCTGTTCTGGGGCGGCCTGCACGTCGGCAACGTCGGCGGCGGCGTCGGCCTCGTCGCCGACCACACCCGCGTCGCCGAGACCGAGGGCGTCGGCATCCGCTACGGCCACCAGGTGACGGGCTTCCTCACCGGCGACGGCGGGAGCGTGACCGGTGTCCGGTACGAGAGCGCCGATGGCGTCACCGGCGAGCTGCGGGCGGACTCGGTGATCATCGCCTCCGGCGGGTTCGAGGCCGACCCGGGGATGCGGGAGGAGCACCTCGGCGCCGGTTGGGGCAGGGCGAAGGTCCGCGGCACGCCGTACAACACCGGTGAGCTGCTGCTCCGCGCGCTGGAACTCGGCGCCGCCCGCGGCGGCGACTGGACGACCTGCCACAGCGTGGCATGGGACGCGCTCGCCGAGCACAACGAGAGCAACCGCGAGCTGACCAACCGCCTCACGCGGCAGAGCTACCCGCTCGGCATCGTCGTCAACGCCGAAGGCAGGCGTTTCCTCGACGAGGGCGCCGACTTCCGCAACTACACCTACGCCAAGTACGGCCGGGAGATCCTGCGCCAGCCCGGCTCGATCGCCTACCAGATCTACGACGCCAGGCTCCGGCCGCTGCTCCGCACCGAGGAGTACGACATGCCGGGCATCAGCGTCGTCGAGGCCGGCAGCGTCGAGGAGCTCGCCGACGGCCTCGGCATCGACGCCGCCGCGCTCTCCTCCACCGTCAAGGAGTTCAACGCGTCGATCGAGACGGACCGCCCGTTCGACCCCACCGTCAAGGACGGCAGGCGCGCCCGCGTGACTCCCCCGAAGAGCAACTGGGCCTCGCCGATCGACCGTCCGCCCTTCTACGCCTACCCGGTGACCTGCGGCATCACCTTCACCTTCGGCGGGCTGAAGGGCGACGACCACGGGCGCGTCCTGCGTGAGGACGGCACCGTCGTCCCGGGGCTGTTCGCGGCGGGCGAGGCGCTGGGCGGCCTGTTCAGCGGCAACTATCCGGGCGGCACGGGCCTGACCGCCGGAATGGTGTTCGGCCGGCGGGCCGGCTCCGTCGCCTGACACCTCCTGGCGGCTCGCCGGAGCCGCCGCCCCTTCGACTCCCCGCAAAGACTTCCCCGCAAAGACACCCCTGCAAAGACACCCCTGCAAAGTCACCCCTGCGAAGTCACCCCCGCAAAGACACCCCTGCGAAACCCCCCTTGCGAAGACTCTCCTGCGAAGCGGAGACCATCATGACCACCGACCCGACCTCGACGCAGACCTCCCCCGACCCGAAGGACGTCCGCACCGCCGTCTCCTCCGGCGTCATCGGAACCGCCGTGGAGTACTACGACTTCTTCGTGTACGGCACCGCGGCGGCGCTCGTCCTCAACAAGCTGTTCTTCCCGACCTTCTCCCCCGCGCTGGGCACGCTCGCGGCGTTCGCGACCTTCGCCGTGGGCTTCGTGGTGCGGCCGATCGGCGCCATCGTCCTCGGCCACGTCGGCGACCGGGTCGGGCGCAAGAAGGCGCTGGTGTTCTCGCTCGTGCTGATGGGCGTGGCCACGTTCGCCATCGGCCTGCTGCCGACCTACTCCACGGCAGGGGTTCTCGCGCCGATCCTGCTGGTGACGCTGCGGCTGGTCCAGGGGCTGGCCCTCGGCGGCGAGTGGGGCGGCGCCACCGTGCTCGCCTCCGAGTACGCCTCGCGCGGCAACCGCGGCTTCCTCGCCTCCTTCGTCCAGCTCGGCTCGCCGCTCGGGCTGCTCATGTCCAGCGGCGCGTTCGCCCTCGTGGGTCTCGGCTCGGACGAGTTCGTCCAGAGCTGGGGCTGGCGGATCCCGTTCCTGGCCAGCGCCGTCCTGGTGGCCATCGGCCTGTACATCCGGGTCCGGATCATGGAGTCGCCCGAGTTCAGGCGCGCCACCGCGGCGGGCGAGATGTCCACCCGGGCCCCGCTCGTCGAGGTGTTCAGGTACTCGTGGCAGCAGGTGCTGATCGCCATCGGCATCCGCTTCGTGCCCGACATCGGGTTCTACATGGCCGCCACGTTCCTGGTCAGCTACGCGACGACGAGCATGAACTATCCCCGTGGAGCCATTCTGACCTGCGTGATGGTCGCCGCGGCGATCGAGCTGTTCACCATCCCGCTCTTCGGCCGGCTGTCCGACCGCGTCGGCCGCAAGAAGGTCTACATCTTCGGGGTCGTGGCCATGACCGCGCTCGCCTTCCCGCTGTTCGCCCTGCTCGAAAGCGGCTCGATCTTCCTGACCGGGGTGGGCGTGACGCTGGCGCTGGCCGTCGCGCACGCCTCCACCTGGGGGCTGAGCGCGGCGATCAACTCGGAGCTGTTCCCGACCCGGTACCGGACGACGGGCGCGGGTCTCGGCCTCAACGTGTCCAACATCGTCGGCGGCGGCCCTGCCCCGCTCATCGCGTCCGCCCTGGTGATCAGCGCCGGCGGCGGGTCGTGGCTGGTGTCGCTGTACATCGTCGCGGCCGGGGTGATCAGCCTGATCGCGATCGTGTCCATGGCGGAGACCTCCGGCCGGGACCTGGCCGAGGACTACAGCAGGCGCACGGCACCCACCGGCTTCACCCCCGAAGTGCGGGGTCAGGCCCTGTGACCGTGCTCGCGGGCGCGGCATTTCCCGGGCACCCGCTCGTACGCGGCCTCGCAGGGCTCGGCGGGCGGGTGGCCGGCTTCGGCCGGTTCACCCGGGGATCGCTTCCGTCGCGGCCACCGCGGCGAGCCGGTCCGCCCACGGCGGCTCGCCCGTACCTGGCCGACCTCGACACCCAAGGGAACCGTTCATGACCCGACCCGCTCTCGCCCTCGGCGGCACCACCTACAGCTGGCTGCACCAGGCCCCGTTCCACGACGCGCTCCGCGGCCTGGCCGCGACCGGGTTCCGGCAGATCGAGATCACCACGGCCGCGCCCCACCTGCAGACGAGCGGCTTCGGCGCGTACGAACGCCACGAACTGCGCCGCGAGCTCGCCACGCTCGGACTGACCGTCACCTCCATCAACCCGGGCTTCCTGGACATCAACCTGATCAGCCCCAGCAACGACTTCCGCCGCGCCAGCCTCGACGCCGTCCTCGGCGAGATCGAACTCGCCCACGACCTCGAGGCCCCGATCGTCATCCTCATCCCGGGCCGCAGGCACGCGCTGTCCCCCGCGCCCGCCGAGGCCTGCCGCTGGTGGCTCGACCAGGCGCTGCACCTCCTCCTGGACCGGGCGGAGCAGCTGGGGGTGACGATCGCCCTGGAGACCAGCCCCTACGGCTACCTCGGCGACGCGTCCCAGCTCGCGGAGGTCGTCGACGAGATCGGCGCCCCGAACCTCGGCATCGCCTACGACGTCGCCAACACCATCGACCAGGAGGACCCGCTGGACGGCGTCCGCACGGCCGGCCACCGGATCCGGATCGCCCACATGAGCGACACCTGGCGCGGCCGGTGGGCCCACACCTCCCCGGGACGGGGCGAGGTCGACTTCGCCCGGTACGCCGAAGCGTTGCGCTCCATCGGCTTCGACGGCGTCACCGTCTTCGAGCTCATCGACCTCGAACCGCCGCTGCCGCGCCTGCACGACGACATCGCCGCCTTCGAAAAGCTGGGCTGGAGCCTGGGACACGCTGGCGCGGTGCCATGGCGCCCGGCCGGTGTGTCTCCGCCGGACGCTTGACGCTGCTTCCGGACTCATCTCGCTCTCATGGTCCTCCGATGCCGATCTTTCGGTCGTCCCTGGACCTGTAAGTTGTACCGGTGACCGCATCCGACCTGGACGTCGCCGACATGTGGCAGGGCCACTGTGACCGCTGGTTTCCCCTGCCGCTGCATGGCGCCGGGGTCGGCGACATCGATACGCGCCGGCGCGTCGTCGCGGGGCAGAGAGGGCGGGCCCACCTGCCGCCCGCCCCGGTCGGCCACTGCCACCGGCTGGGCGCCTGATGGAGGCTCGGTTGCGCTTGCAGGTCATGGGCCCGTTACGGGTATGGCGGGGTGATGCCGAGGTCGATGCCGGCCCCCGGCAGCAGCGGGCCTTGCTGGCATTGCTGCTGGCGCAGCACGGCCGGCCGGTCGGGCTGGGCGAGCTCGTCGACCTGATCTGGATGACGGACCCGCCGGCGAGTGCGGTGAATCTCATCCAGAAGTACATCGGTGCGCTACGCCGGGTGTTGGAACCCGGCGTGGCGCCGCGCTCGTCCGGGTCGTACCTGGCTCTCCATGGCAACGGCTACCGGCTGACGGCCGGTCCCGACGTGCTCGACCTGGCCGCCTTCGGCCGGTTCGTCACGGCGGCGAAAGCGGCGGCCGCCGCTGGGCGGACGGGTGAGGCGCTCGATCGGTACGCGGAGGCTCTGCGGCTGTGTCAGGGGCCGTCGGGCGGCGGCCTGGCGGACAACGCGGCGGCCGCGGCCGTCTTCGCCGGCATCGACGGTCAGTTCGTCGACGCGGCGGTCGATGCCGCCGGTATCGCGGTGGCCGAAGGCCGTCCGGGCGAGGTGCTCGCGCCGCTGCGGCTGGCCGCGAGAATGTTCCCGCTCCACGAACCCGTGCACGCGAGTCTCATGGTGGCGCTCGCCGGCGCCGATCACCAGGCCGAAGGGCTGGCGGTGTACCAGTCGATTCGTGAACGTCTCGCCGACGAGCTCGGTGTCGACCCGGGGCGCGGGCTGCGCGAGGCGTACCTGCGGGTGCTGACCCCGATCGTGGCGCCGCCCGCCGTGGTGGTCCCGGCCGAGCCGCCGCCCGCCGTGGTGGTCCCGGTCGAGCCGCCGCCCGCCGTGGTGGTCCCGGCCCAGTTGCCGCCCGATCTTCCGCTGTTCGTCGGACGCCGGGCGGAACTGGCCGCGCTCGACGACCTCGTGGCCGCGACGACCGGCCGCACCGGTCCGCTGGTGGTCGCGATGGACGGCATGGGCGGCGTGGGCAAGTCGACCCTCGCCGCGCACTTCGCGCACCGTGTCGCCCGGAAGTTCACCGACGGCCAGCTCTACCTCGACCTGCAAGGCCACGAGGACGACGGTGAGGGAGTCACTGCCGTCGAAGCCCTGCGCTCCCTGCTCTACGCACTGGGGTTGCGCGGGGCGGACGCCCCGGAGTCGCTGGAGGCGCTGGTGGGCGCCTACCGCAGCCTCACGGCCGGGAAGCGGATCCTGGTGCTCCTGGACAACGTCCGTGACCCGTCGCAGGTACAGCCGCTGTTGCCGGGTTCGGCCGGAAGTCTGGTGCTGGTCACCAGTCGTTTCCCGCAGGTGGGCCTGGCCGCCCTCGGGGGCGCCCGCCTCATCCGGGTCGATCTGCCCGACCCGCAGGTCGCCCGCGAGATGCTCGAACGGCGGCTCGCCCACACCGGACGTGTCACCGGCGGCGACGCCGAGTCCCTCGACGCGATCGTCGAGCTGTGCGGGCGGCTGCCACTGGCGCTGGCGATCCTGGGCGCCCGGCTCAGCGCCCGTCCGCGACTGTCGCTGGCGTCGGTCGTCGCGGAGTTGCGCGACGACGCCCACCGGCTGGCGGCGTTCCCCGGCGGGCGGGGCGTGCGTGACCCGCGTACGACGTTCGCGTGGTCGTACCGGCAGCTGAGTCCCGACGCGGCCCGGCTGTTCCGGCTGCTGTCGGTCGCGCTGACGCCGGGCATCACGGCCGAGGCGGCCGCGAGCCTGTCGGCGTGGGAGCCGCGACGCACCCGCGAGTCCCTCATGGAGCTGGCGGAGGCCGCGCTGGTGACGGAGGACGACCACGGCCGGTTCACCTCACACGTCCTGGTCAAGTCGTACGCGGAGGAGCTGTTCCGGGAGACCGAACCGCCCGCCGAGCGGGCGGCGGCGATCAGCAGGCTCCTGCAGCACTACCTGCACAGCGCTCTGAACGCCCAGTCCGAGCTGAAGAAGAGCTACCTCCGGAGCTCACCGCCGCCGCCTCCGCCGGACGGCGTGGTCGCCGAACGGCAGAGCTCACTGGAGAACGCCTACGGCTGGTTCGATCGTCACCGCGACGTTCTGTTCGAGGCTGTCCACGTCGCGTCCGAGGGCGACCACGGTGTCGACCCTTGGCGGCTGGCCCTGGCCATGCCGCAGTACCTGGAGAGCGCGGGCCTCTTCCGCGACTGGGAGGACGTCGTCCGCACGGCACTGCGGGCCGCCCGCGAGCGAGGCGACGCGATCGGCGAGGCGCACCTGTGCCGCAGCCTCGCCGGTCCCCGCTGGTACTCCGGCGCGAACGACGACGCCCTCGACCTGCTGCAGACCGCGTTGCGCCACTACACCGAGCACGGCATGACCACGGAGCAGAGTGCGGTGCTGACCAACCTCCAGAACATCTACGACTCGCTCGGCGAGCACGAGGTGGCGCTGGAACACGCCCGGCAGGCGGTGGCGCTGGGCCGGCTCAGCGGAGAGCGTCACACCGAGCTCAACGGCCTGTTGGGCATGGGCCAATCGCTCGCCGAGCTTGAACGGTTCGAGGAGGCGGTGCACGCGTTGCGGCAGGCGCTCGACATCGGCCGCGACCTCGACCAGCGGACCGAGGAAGCGATAGGCCGGCACCTGCTCGCGCAGAGCCTCGCGGGCATGGGCCGGGCCGACGAGGCGATCGAGGAGTACACCGCGGCCGTCCAGCTGGCCGGCGTGCTGGCGCACGGACCGATCCAGGTCTATTCGCTCCGGGATCTGTCGAAACTTCTGCTGTCGACGGGTGACGTGGCCGGGGCGCGGCGGGCGTTCGAGCGCGCCGTCGAGCTGATGGGCACCTTTCAGGACGGTGGGCCCGGATTCCTGCGGGCCGACCTCGAGCAGCTCGCACAACTGCTCGCCCGGCACCGCTAGTGCTGTGATCAAAGACGATCGTGCCGCGGATGCGCGGTTCAGGGTGGGCAGGGGGCCGAGGTCCTACCCGCGGTCGCGCTCGTGGAAGGTCCACTGATGACCAGCGCCATAGGAGCCGGACGTGGCGTAGACGGAGCCCAGGAAGCTGTACCCCACAAGCCGGCGGGCCGTTTTGCCCGGCACGCGACCGGT
Organism: Nonomuraea sp. PA05; assembly: GCF_008086045.1. Classification (GTDB taxonomy): domain Bacteria; phylum Actinomycetota; class Actinomycetes; order Streptosporangiales; family Streptosporangiaceae; genus Nonomuraea; species Nonomuraea monospora. The sequence continues at coordinate 104,100 of NZ_VSEY01000034.1, forward strand.
GCGGCGCGGGCGTAGGGAATCCGTCAAGAAACGTCTGGCGGGGCGGATCCGGCGCTGTTACCGTCGGAGGTGGAGCGCCGGGAAGTCTGGTCGGCAACGTCATATCGGACCGGCTTCAGGGAGGGCGCCCCCATGGCGAGCAGTCCTGCCGTCTTCATCCATGACCTGGTCAAGCGCTACGGCAAGATCCGTGCGCTGGACGGGCTCGACCTGACCGTGCACACCGGCGAGGTGCACGGCTTCCTCGGCCCGAACGGGTCGGGCAAGACCACGACGTTGCGCGTCCTGCTCGGCCTGCTGCGCGCCGACTCCGGGCACGCCGAGCTGCTCGGCGGCGACCCGTGGCGGGACGCGGTCGAGCTGCACCGGCGGCTGGCGTACGTGCCAGGCGACGTCGTCCTGTGGCCTGCCCTGTCCGGCGGCGAGGCCATCGACCTGCTCGGACGGCTGCGCGGCGGCCTCGACCGGCGCCGCAAGGCGGCCCTGTGCGAGCGCTTCGACCTCGACCCCACCCGCAAGGGCCGCGCCTACTCCAAGGGCAACCGGCAGAAGGTCGCGCTGATCGCCGCGCTGGCCTCGGACGTCGAGCTGCTGCTGCTCGACGAGCCGACCTCGGGTCTGGACCCGCTCATGGAGGCGGCCTTCCGCGAGACGATCCGTGAGGAACGCGCCAAGGGCCGCACGGTGCTGCTGTCCAGCCACCTGCTGTCGGAGGTGGAGGCCCTGTGCGACCAGGTCACCATCATCCGCGACGGCCGCGCGGTCCAGACCGGCACGCTGGCCGGGCTCCGTCACCTCACCCGCACCTCGATCACCGCCGACCTCGGCCGCGTTCCGGACGAGCTGGCCCGGATGGACGGCGTGCACGACCTGACGGTCCAGGGCTCACAGGTCCGCTTCCAGGTCGAGGCGCACCACCTGGAGCAGGCGCTGCGGCTGCTGACGGACTCCGGCGTACGCGCGCTGACCTGCCGGCCGCCCACGCTGGAGGAGCTGTTCCTGCGCCACTACCAGGTCGCGCCATGACCACCACGCCGACCCGCGCACTCTCGCGGCTCACGATGACCGGCACGCCGGAGCTGGTGCGGTTCGCCCTGCGCCGCGACCGTCTCCTGCTGCCCGCCTGGGCCGTCGCCATCGCCGGTCTCATCGCCGCCAGCGCGTCGGCCATCGCCGGGCTGTACCCGCAGGCGGCCCAGCGCATCGCGCTCGGCGTCACGATCGGCGCCGCCCCCGCCTTGCAGGCGCTGACCGGACCGGTCTACGACGCGGCCTCGGTCGGCGGCCTGACCGCCTGGCGCGTGACCACGATGGCCTCGGTGCTGGCCGCGCTGATGAGCATCCTCGTGGTGACCCGGCACACCCGCGCCGAGGAGGAGACCGGCCGCGCCGAGCTGGTCGGTGCCTGCCCCGTGGGACGGCACGCGCTGCCCGCCTCCGGGGTTCTGGTGGCCGCGGGCGCGAACCTGCTGATCGGCGTGCTCATCACGCTCGGCCTGGCCGGGCAGGGGCTGCCGGTCGCGGGCGCGCTCGCCTTCGGCGCCGCGGTGAGCGGCACCGGCTGGGCCTTCACCGGCGTCGCCGCCCTCGCCGGGCAGATCACCGCGCACGCCCGCACCGCCAACGCCATCGCGATCGCGGCCCTCGGCGCGGCCTTCCTGCTGCGCGCCCTCGGCGACGCCGCCCGCGTCGAAGCGCTGTCGTGGCTGTCCCCGCTCGGCTGGGCCCAGCGCGTGCGCGCCTTCGCCGGCGAACGCTGGTGGGTGCTCGCCCTGTTCGCCGCCACCGGGCTGGCCTTCCTCGCGGTGGCGGCGGTGCTGGCCAGACGGCGCGACCTCGGTGCCGGGCTGCTCGCCCCGCGTGCGGGCCCACGCGACGCGGCCGCCTCCTTGCGGACGCCGCTCGCGCTGGCCTGGCGGCTGCACCGCGGTGTGCTGCTGGGCTGGACGGTGGCGTTCACCGTGGTGGGCGCGCTGTTCGGGGCGTTGGCCCACAGCGTCGGCGACATCCTGCGCGACAACCCGCAACTGGCCGCGCTGCTCTCCCGGATGGGCGGCGGCCCGGGCCTGCTGACCGACGCGTTCCTGGCCGCCGAGCTGAGCGTGCTCGGCCTGGTCGCCGGCGGCTACGCCGTCCAGGCCACGCTGCGGCTGCAGGCCGAGGAGTCGGCGATCCGTGCCGAACCCGTCCTGGCCACCGCCGTGCCTCGATGGCGCTGGACGGCCGGCCACCTCAGCATGGCCCTGGCCGGCAGCGCCGCGATCCTGGCCGCGGGCGGCCTGGCCGCCGGCATCGCCCACGGCCTTCGGGTCGGCGAACCCGCCGGGCAGACGCTGCGGCTGCTCGGCGCGGCCCTGGCCCAGGCGCCCGCCACCTGGACTCTGGCCGGGACGGCGATGCTGCTGTTCGGGCTGCTCCCCCGGCTGACCGCACTCGCCTGGGCGGCGCTGCTCGTCTTCGCCCTGCTCGCCCAGCTCGGCGAGCTGCTGCGACTCGACGACCGGATCCGGAACCTGTCGCCCTTCGCGCACGTGCCGCAGGCTCTGCCCGGGCCGGTGGACCTGAGCCCGCTGCTCGGGCTCTGCGCGGTCACCCTGCTCCTCCTCTGGGCCGGTGTCGTCGCCTTCCAGCGGCGTGACCTGCGAGGGGACTGACCATGCTGCTCCTGCTGACGCTCAGCGCGCTGGGGCTGGCCGTGCTCGCCGTCGCCGCCGACCACCTGGTGATCGGCTCGGGACGGCTGGCGGAACGGCTCGGCCTGCAGCCCGTCGTGGTGGGCGTGGTCGTGATCGGGTTCGGCACCAGCGCGCCCGAACTCTTGGTGACCGGAACGGCGAGCCTGCGCGGCCAGAGCGACCTGGCGCTGGCCGGGCTGGTCGGCTCGAACATCGTCAACCTGACGCTGATCCTCGGCCTCGCCGGGCTGGCCGCGACGCTGGCCGTGCGCTCGTCGGTACTGCGACGCGAGGCGCCGCTGTCGGTCGCGGCCGTCACGCTGTTCGCCGTCGCCGCCCTGTCCGGGCTCGGCCCCGGCACGGGCGTCGTGCTGGTCGTGGCCCTGGCCGGGTCGATGGTGCTGCTGCTGCGCTTCGCCCGGCAGGCTCCGCGCGACCCGGTCGCGGCGGAGACGGCGGACTACCTGCGGACGTCCGCACGCCCGCGTCTGACGGCCGAGGTGCCCAGGACACTGCTCGGTCTGGCCGGAACACTGCTGGGCGCGCAGTTGCTCGTGGTCAACGCCTCCGAGCTGGCCATCCAGGCGGGCCTGTCAGCGGAGCTGGTCGGGTTCACCCTGGTCGCGCTCGGCACCTCACTGCCCGAGCTGGTCACCTCGCTGCAGGCCCAGCGGCGCGGCGACAGCGACCTCGTGGTCGGCAACCTGCTCGGCAGCAACCTGATCAACAGCCTGGCCGGCGGAACCATCATCGCGTTCGCCGGCACCACGGCACCCGCCATGGCACCGGCCGTCATCGCCGCCATGGCCGGCGTCAGTGGCCTGACCTGGGCTCTGCTCGCGCGCGGCAAACGACTCAGCCGCGCGGAATCGGCCCTGCTGCTGGTGGCGTACGTCGCGCTGCTGCCGCTCGTCACCTGACCGGGCGCTCTTGAGCAGGAGCCGCGGTTGCCATGTGAAGGCAGTCGATCGCGGCCAGCGCCTGTTCCACATGGTCGTAGAGGCTCATCGCCCGGGTAGTGCCGGTGATCTCAAGAATGCGGGCCACCCGCGGCTGGGGCCCGGTCAGGTGCACGTCCGCGCCGGCGGCGCGGGCCAGGGCGGCGGCGGCCAGCAGCACGGCCAGGCCGGAGCTGTCCAGGAACGCCAGCCGGGCGGCGTCGATGACCAGTTGCTCGTCCAGGCTGCGGCGGGCCTGGTCGATGTAGCTCTCCAGCCGGCCGGAGGTGGTGGAGTCCACCTCTCCCGCGATCGTGATCACGCATGCCCGCGGCAGATGGCGGTGGGTCATGATCACGGCAGCCGCCGCAAGCCGGGTGCCGGCGGGCGGAGCAGGGCGGTGACCGCGGCGTCGGCGGTGGGGTGGATGTCCAGGGCGTCCCACACTCCGGTGATCTGCAGCAGGCGGGCGGGCAGGTCCGTCACGGCGGCCAGGTGCAGCGTGCCGCCCTGCTCGCGCACGGCGCTGAGCACGCGCAGCAGGACGTGCAGGCCGGTGCTGTCCATGAAGGTGAGCCCGGCCAGGTCGAGCACCAGCGGCCGGCCCGGCTGCCCCATCCGGCCGACGTAGACCTCCAGCTGGTCGGCGTTCGTGGCATCCATCTCGCCGGCCACGCTGATCAGCACACCGGCGGTGAACGGCCGGCGGTCCAGGCTCAGGGGCGTCATGGTGACCCCGGCATCGCGCAGACCGGGGAAGGCTGAACGATAGCGATCATGGTCATCTCTTGAGTGGCGAACCGGTTGACTTCAGTGACGTCAGCTCCGTCACCATCAGGGTATGGGCGAACGCGGATACAGGAAAGCCCGTTCGCCATACGATCTCTGCGTAGCCGGATGCATCCGTTCCGCGTCCGGCCGCCGTCGAGCTCACGTCCTGCGGCGTGAGCGGCCCGAACGCAGCGATCGGTGAGTTCACTTCTGGACGTGCCGTCCCAGGTGAGCCAGCAGCCGGGTCAGCAGCGCGGCCCGTGACGGCAGGAGGCGATCCAGTCGTCGGCGTACATCGCCCGGTTGCCCATCATCTCGAAGTACCGCCGCGTGTGGCGGCCCGGCGCGTCCGCGACGAGGTGACAGGGCAGTCCGGTGTTCGCCGGGCACGTAGCCGCCCCGGCCTCAAGCTTCCTCGTCCCGGCCGGAGACGAGCGGGGAGGCCCAGGCGGTCACCGGATCGGCGTCGATCAGCACGGCGCGGGCGAAGGAACTGAGCGGCACCGCGAGGATCGCGCCGAGTGCCCCGAGCGCCCAGGTCCACACCAGCAGCGAGAGGATGGTCACGGCGGTGGACAGGCCGGCGGACGCTCCCGCGTACTTCGGCTGGATGATCGACTGAATGACGAAGTTCAGCACGCAGTAGGCCCCGATCACGCCCGCCATCGTGGTCACGCCGGAGTCCAGCAGGGCCAGCACGGCGGGAGGCGCAAGGCCGATGACGAAGCCGACGTTGGGGATGTAGTTGGTGATGAACGACAGCAGTCCCCACAGCAGGGGCAGCGGCACGCCCAGCAGCGCCAGGGCGGCCGTGTCGAGCACGGCCACGATGAGCCCGAAAACCGTGCACACCACGAAGTAGCGGCAGGTGTCGCGGGCGAACCGTCGCAAGGCGGTCACCAGGTGAGGGCGGGTGGCGGTGAGCCGGGCCAGTGTCCGCCGGAAGGTGACGGCGTCCAGGCTCATGCCGTACAGCACCAGGACGAGCAGCACGACCGCCGAGGCCATCCCGGCGAGCCCGGACAGCAGGCTCTGCGCCGCGTGGACGAGCCGGCCCGCGTCGATGCCGCTCAGCGCCTGCTTGATCTGCCCCTGTTCGATGCCGAAGCCGTGCAGGACGGCGCCGAGGGACGACAGCAGGCGCTGGTACTGGTCGGCGTACTGCGGCATGAGGGCGGCGAACCGGGCCGCGGCGATCGCCAGCGCTCCGCCGAGGGCGCACAGCACCAGCAGGATGACGACGAGCGGAACGAGTGTGGCGGCCCAGCCTCTCAGCCTGTTGCGCAGCGGGCTCACGGCGATCGTCAGGGTGAGCGCGAGGAAGGCCGGCCCGATGATGGCGCTGAGCTGTTCGACGCCCCACAGCAGCACCACCGCGAACGCGCCGGCCGCAAGCGCGCGGAGCCCGCCGGACAGCGGCGTGGCCTCCTTGACCAGCATGCCGCGACGCTATGTCGTCACGTATGCGGCGCGTGGCGGCAACACGCCTTCTCCGTCACTCTTGGCCGAGTGCATACCGTATCGGCAGCGGGCGAGCGTCCGGGCACGCGGCAGGCCAGCCTGTGGAAGGCCCGTGAAGAGCAACGCGACCCACAGTGAGGCGCCGACGATCAGTATCTTCAGCAGTGCCCGCACGCCTCACTCCTCGTGGGACGGGCTAGTCACGGGCGAGCATCGCCCGCCCTTCGAGGTCGTGATCGACGTAGTGCTCACCGCTGACGTTGACGGTCACCTTCTTCAGGGTGCCGCCGGTGAACGGGTACGGCGCGCTGTAGTCGCCGCTGACCGGATCGGCGGAGTCACGCCCCACGCACAGGCCCTCCCCCGCGAGGGCGAACTTGCCGGGCTGGGTCCGCATCGCACCTTCCGCGACCACCTCGTCCCCGACGAACAGGCGGAGCCTGCCACGTGCCACGCCTTCCGGTTCCTCGCCTTCCTTGGCGAATTCGACCCCAACGGACATCGGGCCCGCCGGGAGCGGCCGGTCAGCGGTGAAGGTCTGCTCGCCGGCGCCGAGGAAGTTGTAGCAGTAGTGAAGTGCGCCGTTCTTGACGAACAGGGTGTGCCCGCCGAATCTGGACCCCTGCGCGAAGATCACTCCATCGGGCGAGTCGGCGTCCAGCTCGGCCTTGATGGAGAAGGAACGGTTGCGGATGTTGACGGCCACGCCCTCCGGCACGTCGGAGGTGCCCGGGTAGTAGACGTAGACCTCGCGGGGCTTGGCGGGCAGCGGGCGCTGCACGGCGAGCTGTTCGCGGGAGGTCCGGTCGTCCAGGGGAAAGACGCCGTTGGCGCCGGCCTCGGCGAACCAGATCCCCACCAGCCGGCGCACCCTGTCCGGATGTTCGGCCGACAGATCGCGGGTCTCGGCCCGGTCCTCGGCCACGTGGTAGAGCTCCCATGCGTCGGCCATGAAGTCGCCCTTGCCGCTGAGCGCCCCGTGGCGGGCCACGACCTTCCACCCGTCGTGGTAGAGGGCGCGGGTGCCGAGCATCGCGTAGTACTGCGTGGTGCGGCTGCTCGGCGCCTGCGGCGCGTCGAAGGTGTAGGCCATCGAGGTGCCCTGGATCGGCGACTGGGTGTGTCCCTTGATCTGCCGGGGCGGCTCGACGCCGACGAGGTCGAGGACCGTGGGCACGATGTCGATCGCGTGGTGGTACTGGTCGCGCACCTGGCCGCCGACGTCCTTCATCCGCCCGGGCCAGCTGATGATCAACGGGTCGGCGATGCCGCCTTCCAGGGTGTAGCGCTTGAACATCTTGTACGGCGCGTTGAAGGCCCAGGCCCAGCCCGTCGGGTAGTGGTTGTAGGTGTCCGGCCCGCCGAGCAGGTCCAGCTTGGCCAGGTTCTCCGCGGGATCCTCCGGCCAGCCGTTGAAGAACTTGTTCTCGTTGACGGAACCGTCCGGTGAGCCTTCGCCGCTGGCGCCGTTGTCGGAGACGACGACCACGATCGTGTCGTCGAGCTGCCCGGACTCCTCCAGGTAGTCCAGCAGCCTGCCGATCTGGTGGTCGGTGTAGGCGCAGAACGCCGCGAACACCTCTGCCATCCGGCGGAACAGGCGGCGCTCGTCCTCGGTGAGCGAGTCCCACGGCTTGACCTGATCACCCGGGGGGATGACGTCGGCCGGCCAGGGGTTGATCGGCGAGAGCCGGGTGCCGCCGGGCACCAGCCCTTGCTCCTTCATCCGGTCCAGCACGATCTCGCGGTAGCGCTCGTAGCCCATGTCGAAGACGCCCCGGTACTTGTCGATCCAGTCCTTGGGCGCGTGGTGCGGGGCGTGGTTGGCGCCGGGCGCGAAGTAGCAGAACCACGGCTTGTCCGGGTCCACCTGGCGGATGTCGCGGATGAACTCGATCGCGCGGTCGGCCAGATCCCGCGACAGGTGGTAGCCCTCCTGCGGGGAGTACGGCTGCTCGACGAAGTGCTGGTCGTAGGCCAGATCCGGGAACCACTGATTGGTCTCGCCGCCCAGGAAGCCGTAGAAGCGCTCGAAACCGCGGCTGGTCGGCCAGGTCCGGCGCGAGCTCGCCATGCTCGACTCGGTCTCCGGCGTGAGATGCCACTTGCCCAGGCACAGGGTGACGTAGCCGTGCTCGACCAGGATCTCGGCGAGCGTGCCGTTCTCCGGCGGGATGACGGCGCTGAGGCCGGGGAATCCGTTGGCTCCCTCGACGATGCAGGCCATGCCGTTGCTGTGGGCGTTACGGCCGGTCAGCAGGCTGGAGCGGGTCGGTGAGCAGAGCGCGGTGGTGTGCCAGTTGGTGAAGCGCAGGCCCGACTTCGCCAGCCGGGTCATGTTCGGGGTCTCCACCAGGCCGCCGAAGGTGTCCCAGGTCGCGATGCCGGTGTCGTCCCAGACGATGTAGAGCACGTTCGGTGACCCTTCGCGTGCTCGCGGCGGCAGGAACGGATCCCAGTCCGGAACGGAGTCGCGGACGTCGAGATTGATCACGCCGTTGAATGTCCGGTTCACGTGTTCCTCCGCGTCGGTGCCTGATGGCTCGCATGCCCGCATCCCGTTCGAGCCCAACGCGGCGTTGCTGCAACAGATGTTCAAGCCGCGGCCGGATCGGCTCGCATGCTCCCGCCCGCCTGGTCTTCGCGCGGAAGCGGTCACAGCTCGAAGACCAGGCGGGCGGGCACCGTCCCGGCCAGGACTTCGTCGAAGGACCGGTTGATGTCCTCGAGCCTGCGCGTCTCATGGATGACCTTGGTGCGTCCCGCGGCGTGCAGTTTGAACACCTCCGCCAGGTCGGCGCGGGTGCCGACGATGGAGCCGATGACGCTGATGCCACCGAGAACGGTCTCGAAGATCGGCAGACTCATGGTGTTGTCCTTGGGCAGCGACACCAGCACCAGCCGTCCGCCGCGGCGCAGCGAGGCGTGCGCCTGCTCCAGCACGCGCGGGCTGGCGGCCAGCACGATGGCCACGTCCGCCCCGCCGAGAGCCTTGATCTCGGCGACCGGGTCGGCGACGGCGGCGTTGACCGTGTGAGCGGCGCCGAGCTCCCGGGCCAGGCGCAGTTTGTCCTCGGTGACGTCGACCGCGATCGTCTCGCCGCCGAAGATCTGCGCGTACTGCTGGGCCAGGTGGCCCAGCCCGCCGATGCCGAAGATCGCCGCCCGCTCGGAGGGGCGCAGGCCCGAGACCAGGACCGCCTTGTACGTGGTCACCCCCGCGCAGGTCAGCGGCGCGGCCTCGGCCGGGGTGACGCCGGCGGGCACCGGGACCACGTAGGCGGCGTGCGCGACCGCGTACTCGGCGTGGCCGCCGTTGAGGGCGTACCCGCTGTTCAGCTGGGACTCGCACAGGTTCTCCCGGCCGCTGACGCAGTATTCGCAGGTGCCGCAGGCGTAGCCGAGCCAGGGAATGGCCACCCGCTCCCCTACCGTCCGGCCGGTCACCGCTGAGCCCGTCTCCTCTATGACGCCGACCCCCTCGTGGCCGGGGATGAACGGCAGGGCGGGCTTGACCGGCCAGTCGCCGTGGGCGGCGTGAATGTCGGTGTGGCACAGCCCGCTCGCCTCGATCCGGACGAGAACCTCGGTCGGGCCCGGCTGCGGGACGGGCACCCCCTGCAGTTCGACGGGCTTGTCAAAGGCGGTGACTACGGCAGCGCGCATGGTTCTGCTTTCTGTGTGGGTCCTGCCTGCAGCCTTCCCCCTTCAGCGGCGCTCCCATCAGGGGCGATGGGCTCGTACGGCGTCCCGGCTGGAAGTGGTGGCGGCCCGTTTCCTGGTCGGGGTCGCGGGCCTGGCATGGCGCCTGCTCCCACGGCGGTCAGGTGGGCGGCCGCAAGATTGCGGCGTCGGATGGGCTGGTGCGCGAAGCAGCGCTCCACGTGCCCGGCCGGCCGGAGCACGCCAGTCCGGCTCCGCCGAAGCCCGGCAGCCGCTTGTCCGGTGTCTTCCTGGCCTCGGCGTAGGAGCGGTAGGAGGCGAAGCCGTCACCACACCGGCCCGCCAGGTTGCGCGGCTGCGCCCGATCGGAGGGCCGATCTTCACAGAGCCGGCGTCATCCCCTGCAGCGGAGGTCAGGGGTGCTGCTGGATCGGCGCGGTGTCGTCGACCTGCACACATGGCTTCACGGGCGTGTCCGCCTTGGCCAGCCAGGCACCGAGTTGCCACGGCTGGCGCGGGTTCTGGTTGTCGCGGAACTCCAGCACCAGAGTCTCCCCTCGCCGCATGTGCTGCGGAGAAATGAGGAACTTCTGCCCGGAGTCCAGCCGGGACACCAGCCGGACGACCTTGTGTGAGCGCCAGTTCTCCTTGTCGTGGAACTCCTGAAGCTCCTCCTCGTTCATCTCCGCGGGATTCTTCGAGCCGTAGGCCAGATCGGCACTGGCGAAGCGGTCGCCGGCGCATCGCTTGCCCGGCGGCTCGAACGTCACGTCGGCTGTCACCCCCACGGTGCTCAGCTTGGCCGCCAGCCCCTCGGGGTCACGCAGCTCGGTGAGGGTCACCGTGATCGTGCCGTCAGGGTTCTTCACCACCGCGTAAGCGGGATCGGCGTCCCCGATCACCAGGGGTGCGGCGACAGCGGCCACGGCGACGGCTGCCGCGACCAGCAGCCGTGGACCGGTGAAGATCGCCCGGTCTCGCCCGAGGACGCGCCGGCGCGCGGGCGGGTCGGCCATTCCTTCCAGCAGCCGCCGCCGCGCCCCGGCGAGGTCGTCCGGAGTGCCCGGGGAAACAGTCGCCCACATGGTCTTGAGCTCGTCCATCATTCCGCTCCTCGTTCCAGTGCCTGACGGACCCGGGTGCGGGCCCGGTTGAGTCGCGAGCGCACGGTCCCCAGAGGGATGGCGAGTGCGTCCGCGACCTCCTGGTAGCTCAGCTCGGCCCAGGCGACGAGCAGCAGCACGTCGCGATCGGCTCGGCTGAGTTTCAGCAACGCCTGCGCCAGTGGCCGGTTGACGGCCAGGGTGCCGACCCCGTCCTCGACCGGCGCGCCGGACACCTCCGCCGGATGCACCCCACTGCGGATGTAGGCGCGGTAGAGGCTCATCTCGGTGCGGCGATGCTTGCCGATCAGGTTGGAGGCGATGCCGTACAGCCAGGGGCGGGCGTCGGCGCGGGCCTGGTCGTAATCGCCCCGGCGCTGGAAGGCGGTCAGGAAGGTGTCGGCCACGATGTCCTCGGCCTCGCTGGGGCCCAGTCGCCGGACCACGTAGCGATGGAGGTACGGCGCATGCCGGTCGAACAGAACGGTGAAGGTCTCCGGCTCGTTCAGCGACCGCTCGATGAGGGTCGCGTCGTCAGCCTTGATGACGTCGCGTATGGGGTCATGCGTGTCGACCCCTTCTTGGCGTATGCCGGTCACACGTACTCTTACCGCGCCGGACCGAAAAGGTTCACGCCCGTCGGCCCTGCCGCCCGTCGGGATGTCTGTCGCAGGCCGGATCGCGTGGTCTCTGCCGGGGGCGGGGGTGCGACAGCCTGCCCGTCGCGAGAGTTGATCAGCCGATCCGGGCGGGTGCACACTGCGGACGCGGAAAGATCCGGCACCATCGCCCCCACCCCCGGGTCGGTGGAGATCACATCCCTATGACCGGCGCCGTCCATCCGGCGTGACCGCGCTCCCGTTCTGGCCGGACGCGCTCCGCCCGACGGCGGCGGCCCCGTCGAAGGTGACACCTGCTCCACCTCGCCCGCCGGAGTTCACTCGCGGGATCGGGGGATCCACGAGCCGTGGAATCCGGCCGGGACGCCGCGGGGCAGCTCCACCGTCGCCACAGGGCCGCCCTCCACGCGGGCCGCGTCCAGCACCAGGAGCTGTGAGGCGGAGCCGTCGCGGCGGGTGGCGACGGCCATCAGCCAGCCGTCGTCCTCGCGGCGCGGGCCCGGCGTCGCCGGCACGAACACCGCCTCCCCGACCATCGTCTCGGCGTCCAGCTCGTGCACGGCGCAGGTGCCGGTGACGTCGTCGTACTTGACGATCGCGCAGTGGTCGCGGCTGCGGGGCTCGTTGCCGGTGACCGTGTAGAGGTAGCGGGAGCGCCGGCCGGTCAGGTCGTCGTCGATCGTGGGGAACTCCACCACCCGGTCGTCGAGCTGCTGCTCGGTGGCGCGGCCGGTGGCCGGGTCGAGGATCCAGCGGTGCAGGGAGGAACGGCCGATCGCCGGGGCGCCAAGGTCGCGCGCGCCGTCGGTTCGCGAGCCGACGCCACGGTCGGAGCCAGGCGGCGGGGTCGGAAGGGGCGGCGGGGGTAGGGGGCCGAAGGTGCGTTCGGCGTCGGTGCGGGACAGGCGTGGGGAGAAGCCGCGCGCGGCGTCCGCCCGGGACAGCATCGCCCAGAGCGCGGTCCACTCGGCGGGCGAGTAGCGGACGGCATCGAGGATCACCCGGCCGCCGGCGTCCTCGTGGGCGTTGCCGACGTGGAAGATCCAGCACGGCTCGATCTCGAACCACGTCACCTCGGCGCCGGGACGATCGTGCCGCATCAGGCCGAGCCGGGCGCCGTGAGCCTCGTCCCAGCCGTACGGGATGCCCCGGTCGGCCAGGGAGAGCTGGAACGTCATGGGCAGGTCGAGCCAGACGACGTGGTGCTCGGTGACGGCGAAGTCGTGCATCATCGTGCCCGCCCGCACCGGCACCTCCCGGCTGTGGACGAGCTCGCCCTTGGCGTCGAGCCGGTGGTAGGTGAGCAGCGGCGGGACGAAGCCGTAGCCGAAGAAGTGCAGCTCTCCGGTGTCCGGGTCGGTCTTGGGGTGGGCGGTCATGGCGGTGGTGAGCCGGCCGCCGAAGTCGCAGGGGCCGACGGTGGCGAGGTCGGGCGTCACCTCGTACGGCAGGCCCACCTCGACGAGGGCGTAGACGCGGTCGGCGTGCGCCATCACGTGGGTGTTGGCCGAGGTGGCCGTCAGGTCGATCCGGCCGTCGGGGGTGACGAACGGCTTGTCGTGGAAGGCGCCGGTCCGCACCCACCGGTTGCGGTACCACTCGGCGCGCCCGCCGCGCAGCCGTACCCCGTGCAGCATGCCGGGACCGGCCTGGAGGTGGCCGCTGCGCCGGCCGGGCAGGGGGTTGGGGCCGTTGCGAAGATAGCGGCCGTCCAGCTCGGGCGGGAGCGTGCCGGTCACGGGCAGGTGTACGGCGTCGATCTCGTCGGGCACCGCCTGGAGGTGGCCGGGGAGGCCGTACTGTTCGACGGTCTGCGGGTCGATCACGACGCCTCCAGCGAGGTACGGGAGAGCGTCACCAGCGGGTCGATCACGGCGCCTCCAGCGAGGTTCGGGGCAGCGTCACCATAGGACGGGGCGGCGGCGCCGCCTAGGCGCGCCGTGGCCACATTGCCGCTCGGCGGCGCCCGCCGGGATCGCCGCGCGGTGGCGCTGGTCAAGGCCTCGGCAAGCCGGGGCGTGCGCTCGGCGGTTCAGCTAGGTTCGCCGCCGGGTCTTGCTTATCGTGGGCGCCTGTTGCCCAGGAAAGGCGGACTTAGCATGCTCTATCGGCCAGCCGCGCGGCCCGTACGGGGAAGGGGCGAGCCCGCATGAGCCGGTCGCGGTACTCCCGCGTGGCGGGGGTGGCGGTGCACCTGCCGGACGACAGCCTGACGACACCGCGGCTGGAGGACCTGCTCGCCGAACGCAACCCCGGCGTCCAGGTGCCGCGTGGCCTGATCGAGCGGCACAGCGGCGTGCGGCGCCGCCACGTCGCGCCGCCGGAGAGCATGGCGTCGGACCTGGCGGTGGCGGCGGCCCGGCGGCTGCTGCGGCAGACCGGGCACGCGCCGCCGTCCATCGACCTGATCATCTACGCGGGCGTGTCGGGCGACGCCGTCGAGCCGGCGACCGGTCACATGGTGGCGGCCAAGCTGGGGGCGAACTGCCCCGTCTTCGACGTCCGGGACGCGTGCAACAGCGTCCTGCGGGCGATCCACCTCGCGGACGCGCTCATCACCGGCGGCTACCACCGGACGGTCCTCATCGCGTGCGGCGAGGTCGTGACCGCCGGCATCCAGTGGCGGCTGGAGTCGCAGGAGGACTTCGAGCCGGCGATCCCGTCCTACACGGTCTCCGACTCGGGCACGGCGCTGCTGCTGGAGTCCAGCGGGACACCAGGGGTGCTCGGGGACCGATTCGGGGCGAACTCCGCGTACTGGGAGTCCTCGATCATGCCGTTCGTACGCGATCCGCTCGGCGGGTTCGGCGCCGGGCCCTTCGCGATCGACCCGGTCTCGCTGGCCATCGGGGTGCAGAAGCTGGACCTGAGCGTGCTGCGGCAGCCGCTGGCAGAGCGGGGGCTCGGCTGGGAGGACATGGCGGTGGTGTGCGTGCACCAGCCGTCGCTGGCGGCGCTGCACTGGTTGTGCGAGCTGATCGAGCTACCGCCGGACAAGGCCGAGGTGACGATCGTCGATCACGGCAACCTGGCCGCCTCGACGTTGCCGATGCAGTTGCGGTCGGCGGAGGAGGCGGGGCGGCTCAAGCGGGGCGACCTGGTCGCGCTGGTGGGGGTGGCGAGCGGGCTCAGCTCGGGCACGGTGCTGCTGCGCTGGTGAGGACGCGCCCCGCCGGGACCGGACCATGAGGAGGAGTGTCCATGCCGGTCGGCATCCGTCATCGCAGCCCCCGCGCCGTACCCCCCGCCGGGTCCGGCCTGTGGCAGGACGGTCTCGCCGCGGGCTCCGGCGTCCTCGACCGGCTCGGGCGGGCGGTCGCGGGCCCGGCCGGATGGCTCGTCATCGCGTGCTGGCTGCTCCTGGCGGGCGCGGCGCTGACGGTGCTGCCCGGCCTCGCGCAGCGGCTGGCCCCGCCCTCGCTGGAGGTGCCCGGCTCACCGTCCGCGAGAGCCGCGGCGGTGGTCGCGCGCGGCTTCCCCGAGCTGGGCGGCGAGCAGATGATGCTGGCGTTCGGCTCGTCCACCTTGAACGCGGACGAGCCGCGCCACCAGCGGGCGGTCGCCGCCACGGTGGAGGCGCTGGCCGCCCGTCCGGACGTCGGCGCGATGCTGCCGCTGCCCGGGACCGACGGCGGGCACCCCCGCCACGCGTACGTGCTGGCCGGCGTGCACGGCGACGAGCCGGCCCGGCAGCGGAACCTGCCCGCCCAGCTCGCGACCGCCCGCCAGGCCGCCCAGGACGCGTCGGGCGGCGTGGTCACCGTGACCATCCTGGGGGTGAGCCGGGCCTTCGCGCAGCTCGCGCACGCCGACATGGCGGATCTGCGGTCGATGGAGGCGATGACCGTCCCGGTGGCGGCGGTGCTGCTGGTGCTCGGCCTGGGCGCGGTGGGGGCGGCGGCGCTGCCGCTGGTGGTGGGCGGTGCGGCGATCCTGACCGCGGTGGGCGCGCTCGCGGTGGCGGCGGCGCTGGCGCCGGTCGACTCGACCATGCTGACCTACACCGTCACCATGTCGCTGGGGCTGGGGCTCGACTACACGCTGCTGATCCTGCTGCGTTACCGTCAGGCGCGCCGCGCCGGGCTGACGACGCGGCTCGCCGCCGGGCGCGCCGCCGCCACGGCGGGCGGCACGGTGCTGTGGTGCGGGGCCGCGATCGTCGTCACGTCCTGCGCGTTGCTGGTCGTGGACGTGCCGTGGGCGCATTCCCTGGCGCTGGCCGGCATGCTGGCCGCGCTCGTCACCCTGGCCGCCGCGCTGACGCTGGGACCGGCGCTGCTGTCCCGCCTGGACCGGTGGCTGGAGTTCGGCACGCTGCCGTGGCGCAGGGCCGGGGCGGCGGGCGGGCGGGCGGCGTGGTTGCGGAGCGCCGAGCACATGATGCGGAGGCCCGGCCGGTACGCCGTGGCCGCCGTCGCCGTGCTGGCCCTGGCCGCCGTGCCGGTGCTGCACCTGCGGATGGGTCTGCACTACGACCGTCCGGCGCTGGCGGGCACCGACATCGGCGCCGGGATGGCCGAGCTGGAACGCGACGGGGTGGCCGGGCTGACCACCGTGGCACTGCCGCACCCCGGCGGCGCCGCGCCCGTGGACACCTTCGCCTTCCAGCAGGCGCTGCGGGCCGACCCGAGGGTGTCCATGGCCACCGTGATGGACAACGGCAGGGACCTGACCGTGATGCTCATCGCCGACCGGTGCCCGCCGGACGGGGCCGCCGCGGCCGCGTTCCAGCGGGACCTGCACGCGATGGGCGCGCGCCTGCTGCCCGCCGGACAGCCGATGCCGGCCGTCGGGCCGGCGGCGCGGCTCGGCGACCTGGCGGCGGCGGCGCTGGACGGGCTGTGGCAGGTGCTGGCGGTGGTGCTGCTGGCATCGTTCGGGTTGCTGCTGCTGACGTTCCGCAGCCTGCTGATCCCGCTCAAGGCGGTCGCCATGAACCTGCTGTCCGTCTGTGCCGCCTTCGGGCTGCTCACCGCCGTCTTCCAGGACCTGGGGCCGGAGGGCGCCGACGTCAACGCGTTGCTGCCGCTGATCGTGTTCACCATCGTCTTCGGGCTGTCCCTGGACTACGAGGTCTTCCTCGTGCACCGCATCGCCGAGCACTACCGCCGGAGCGGCGACAACACCGCCGCCGTGGTGCACGGGCTGCGGTGCACGGCGCGTCCGATCACGCTGGCGGCGGCCATCATGGCGGTCACGTTCGGGGGGCTGATGCTCACGCGGCGGCTGGACTTTCAGCAGGGCGGGTTCGCGGTGGCGGCGGCGATCGTGCTGGACGCCACGATCATCCGGATGGTGCTGGTGCCGAGCCTGATGCGGTTGCTGGGGCGGTGGAACTGGTGGCTGCCCGGGTTCAGCGGCGCAGGAAGGCGGTGACGGCCGGTTCAGTGTGGCGCAGGAAGGCGGTGATCGCCGGGACGAGGCTGTCGTGGGCGTCCTCCAGCACGTAGTGCCCGGCGCCGGGAAAGGCGTGCACCTGCGCGCGCGGCAGGCGCCGCCGCCACTCGCGCAGCATGAGCGGGTCGAGGACGGGATCGCGCAGCCCCCACCCGATCAGTACGGGCCGGTCGGCGAACGCGGCCAGCGTCTCCCCCGCCCGCACCAGCAGCGGCCACGACGGGTCGCCGGGGCCGAGCGGGATGTCGTGGACGAACCGCTGGACGGCCAGCCGGTGCTCCCTCCCGTCGTCCGGCGCCAGGAAGGCGGCCCGCACGTCCGGCGGGAGCCGGTCGCGCAGCCCGAACGGCGGCAGCGTGGCCAGCCGGGCGAACGCGTGGTGGCGCAGGAACAGGCGCTCGCCCAGCCGCGTCTCCCGCAGCAGCCACAGCGGCAGCCGCAGCGCCGGGCGCACCCGCGGGCCGTGCGGGTCGGGGAAGGCGGCGGTGTTGAGCACGACCAGCCGGGACACCCGGCCGGGGTGGCGGGCGGCCCAGGCCATGCCGATGGGGCCGCCCCAGTCGTGCATGACGAGCGTCCAGCCGTTCTCGGGGGCGGAGCGTTCGGTGATGAGGTGGTCGGTGAGGGCGTCGAGGTCGTCCACGCGGGAGGCCAGGGTGAAGGGGTGACGGCCGGCGGCGGGCTTGTCGGACAGGCCCATCCCGAGGTGGTCGGGGGCGATGCAGCGGTGCTCGCCGCGCAGCGCCAGGACGAGGCGTCGCCACAGGTAGCTCCAGGACGGGTTGCCGTGCAGCATGAGCACGGGCGCGCCGTCGCCCTCGTCCAGGTAGTGCAGGCGCAGGGCGTCATGGGTGAACCAGCGCGACTCGAAGGGGTAGCCGGGCAGGGGCGGGCGCGTGCGGGTGGGCATCAGACCTCAGACGTGCGGGCGGACGGGTGGCGGGCCGGCGTCAGGACCTCAGGCGTGCGGGCGGACGGGTGGCGGGCCGGCGTCAGGACCTCAGACGTGCGGACGGAGGCGTGGTCCGGGGCGGCGGGGTCGCCGGACAGGTGCCTGGCAAGCCTGGCCAGCCCTTCGGCCATGCCGACGCGCGGCTCGTAGCCGAGGTCGCGGCGGGCGGCGGAGATGTCGAACCAGTGGGACGTCGTGGCCTGCACGACCGCCATCCGGGTGATCGGCGGTTGCGCCCGTACGCGGGCCAGCCGGTAGCCGTGCTCGACGGCCGCCGCGCCCAGGCGGGCCAGCCGGGCGGGCACGTGGCGGGTCACCGGCGGCAGGCCCGCCGCGCCCAGGAGGCCGTTGACCCAGTCGGTGAGCGTGACCGGCTCGTCCTGGGTGATGAAGTAGGCGCGGCCGGCGGGCGGCGATCCGGGGGCGAGCGCGTCCAGGGCCAGCAGGTGGGCCTCCGCGGCGTTGCCGACGTACACGGTGTCGATGCGCTTGCCGGGGGCGCGCGGCAGGACGAGCCGGCCGCGGCGGGCCCGCGCGGCGAAGCGGGGCAGGAAGTGCGGGTCGCCCGGCCCCCAGATGAGGTGCGGGCGCAGCGCGACCGTGGCCAGCCGGTCGCCGTCGGCGGCCAGGACCATGCGTTCGGCGATCGCCTTGGTGGCCGGGTACGGGGCGGGGAAGCGGCGGGCGTACGGGGCCGACTCGTCCACGCCCTCCAGGTCGCGGCCGTCGTGGACGACGCTCGGCGAGGAGGTGTGCACCAGACGGGTGACGCCCGCACGCCGGCAGGCCTCGATCACGTTCGCGGTGCCCTCCACGTTGATCGAGCGGTAGGCGTGGGCCGGGCCCCACATGCCGGCCAGGGCGGCGCAGTGCACCACCGCGTCGCAGCCGGACACGGCGGCCCTGACGCCGTCCCGGTCCCGCAGATCGGTGGTGTGCTGGAGCACGCCGAGATCGGCCAGTGCCGGGTGGTGGCGGCGGTTCAGCGCGGAGACGTGCTCGCCTCGTGCCGCCAGGAGCCGGCAGATGGCTTGGCCGAGGAATCCGCTGCCGCCGGTGACCAGGACCTTCATCGTTCCTCCAGGCCGAGCTTGCGGGCGGCCCAGCGGGCCAGGAGCGGGCGGCGGATCTTGCTGGCGTGCCGGACGTCCGTGGGGAGGCCTGGATGCGCCAGTACCTCGGCGACAGCGCCGCCCGTGGCGGCAAGCGCCCGCACCCGTTCGAGGGTCTCGTGGCGTGAGGTGCCCGGCTCGCACTCCACGCACAGGACGGGACGCTGGTCGCCCGGCGGGCCCACGCCCACCAGCGCGCTGCGGCGCACGCCCGGCAGCGCGTTGACGATCGGCTCGACCTGGTCGGTGTACAGCTCGCCGCCGGCGGTGCGCACCCGCTCGCTCTTGCGCCCCGCGAACCACAGCCGCCCCTGCTCGTCCATCAGGCCCAGGTCACCCATGCGGTGGACGGGCTCGCCGTGGTCGTCGACGCGGGCCAGGGCGCCCTCGTCCGGGCGGGCGAGGTACGGGTCGCCGACCGCCGGGCCCGCCACGGTGATCTCGCCCACGGTGCCCGGCGGCACGAGAAGGTCGTCCGACCAGTGTGGGATCGCCTCGTCGGTGATGCGGATGACGCGCACCTTGTTGCCCGGCAGGACGCCGCCCAGGCAGGTGCCCGCGCCGCGCGCGGTGGCCTCGGCGGTAGCGGTCAGTTCGGCGGCGTCCGCCATGCTGACCAGCAGGCATTCGGTGGCTCCGTAGATCGAGCGCACGTCGGCGTGCGGGGGCAGGCAGCGCAGGGCGCGGCGCAGCACCGGGAACGGGAGGGGCGCGCCGGCGGTGAGCACCACCTCGACGGTGTCCAGGATCTGGTCGTGCCGCAGGCAGTGGCGGGCCAGCCGGTCCAGCAGGGCGGGGGCGGCGAACAGGGCGCGGACGCGGTGGGTGGTGATCGAGCGGGCCATGGCGGCCGGGTCGGTGCGTTCCGGGCGGCTGGGGGTGCGGCGCGGGATGATCGCCTCGCACCCCATCGACGGGGCCGCCACGGCGAACGGGGGGAAGGTCGAGTACAGCGTGGTGCCGGGTTCCAGTGCGCCGAGGTGGGCGAGCAGCTCGGTCTGTCCGGCCAGATGGCGGTGGCGGTAGGGGACGCCCTTGGGCGCGCCGGTGGAGCCTGAGGTGAAGACGATGAGCGCCGGTTCGTCGCCGTCCGGTGCCGTCCAGGCCGGGTGGCGGGTGCGGGCGTGGCGGGTGCGGGCGAGCCACATGGAGCGGGTGGCGAGTGTGACGGTGGTGCGCACGCTGTCGCGCGCCCAGCCCAGCAGGACGCGCGCCAGGTGGGCGCGCGGGATCGCGACGAACGCCTCGGGAGCGGCCTCCGCGAGGCACGCGCCGACCGCCCGCGCCCCGAGGCCCGGATCGATCAGCACCGGCACGGCCCGCAGCCGCAGCAGCGCCAGGACCACTGCGACCAGGTCACGGCCGGGCGGGACCAGGACGGCGGCCCGTGTTCCCGCCGTGACGCCGGCGCGCGCCAGCCTGGTCGCCGCCCCCGTGATGAGGTCGTCGAGCTGGGCGTAGGTCAGGGTCTCGGTGTGGCGGCGCCGTTCGACGCGGCAGGCGACCGTGCCGGGATGGGCGCGCGCCCAGTGCTCGGTCATGGCCACGACGTCGAAGAGCGGGGTGGTCACACCACATCACCTCTCACAGCTCGGAAGCGGGGGGTCAGCAGGACGCGGCCTCCAGGACGCGCAGGTCCCTGGGCAGCTGGAAGCCTAGGATCTGCGTCTCGGGTGCCGCCGCGACACCCGATGAAGTGGCGCCCGGCGCCGCGGCCGCTGATGTGGCAGCGGAGACCCCGGCTTGCGACCCGCCGGCGGAGCCGGACCTGAAGAAGTTCGTGAAGGCCTGGGCGAGCGCCTGCACAGGCACGGTGAGACACACCCGTTCCGGATCCGGCCCCGCCGCGACCCCACCGGGCACGTCGGCGGCGGCCGGACTGGCGGGGGCGGCGGTGGCGAGAAGGGCGGCGGCGAGAAGAGCGAGAGCGGAGATGCGCACAGCGAGAGTCCTTGGTCAGTATGGCGAGAAGATCAGCGTGGCGTTGTGGCCGCCGAAGCCGAACGAGTTGGACATCACCGGCCCCGGCGGCATGGGCCGTACCCGGCTGACGACGTCGACGTCGCAACGCGGGTCCAGGTGGTCGAGGTTGGCGGTCGGCGGAATGGCTCGTTCGTTCATGGACAGGACGGCGGCCACGGCTTCGATGGCGCCCGCGGCGGCGATGGCGTGCCCCGTGACCCCCTTGATCGAGGTGACGGGCACGCGGGCGGGGCCGAACACGTGGGTGATCGCCTGGGCTTCGGCCACGTCGTTGAGCGGCGTACCGGTGCCGTGCGCGTTGACGTGCGCGATCTCGTCCGGTGCGAGGCGGGCGTCGGCGAGTGCGGCGCGCATGCAGCGGGCGGCGCCTTCGCCGTGCGGCGGCGGGGCCGTGAGGTGGTGGGCGTCGGAGGTGGAGGCGTAGCCGGTGAGCTCGGCGTGGATGCGGGCGTCGCGGCGCAGGGCGTGCTCCAGGTTCTCCAGGACGAGGAACGCGGCGCCCTCGGCCAGCACGAAGCCGTCCCTGTCGCGGTCGAAGGGCCGGCTGGCGCGTTCAGGCGCGTCGTTGCGCAGTGACAGCGCCTGGCAGCGGTGGAAGGCGAGCAGCACGGTCGGGGTGACGCAGGCCTCCGCTCCCCCGGCGATGACCAGGTCGGCGGAGCCGTCGCGCAGGAGGCGGGCGGCCTCGCCGATCGCGTGCGAGCCGGAGGCGCAGGCCGTCTCCACGGACAGGCTCGGCCCCTGGATCTGGTGGTGGATGCCGATGGCCGCCGCCGCGGAGTTGTGCATGATCATCGGCACGTGCAGCGGGCCCGGGTTGCCGCGTTCCGGGTGCCGGCCGGTGAGCATGACCGTCTCGTCGGTCATCCTGCCGCCGAACCCGGTGCCGGTGACGACCGCGCGCCGGTGCGGCGGCGTCCTGGGCGGGCCGTCGCCGGCGTCGGCGAGCGCGTCGGTGGCGGCGCAGAGCGCGAGCTGGGCGACCCGGTCGAGCCGGGACGCCTGCTTGGGCGTCAGGTACGCCGAGGTGTCCAGGTCGCTGATCTGGCAGGCGAAGCCGACGCCCAGCCCCTCGGTGCCGAACGAGGTGATCGTCCGGGCGGTGGAGCGGCCGGCCAGCAGCGCGTTCCACAGCTCCTTGGGGTGGGCGCCCGCCGTCGTGCGCACGCCCATCCCGGTCACGGCGACCCGGACGCGGGAATCCCTCACGCGGACTCGCTCAGCAGCAGCCGCGCCTTGGCGTAGACGTCGCCCACCGTCCGGACGTCGGCGAGGGTCTCGCGGGGCAGCGGCCCCCACGTGTCCTCCAGGGCGACGTGCAGTTCGGCCAGGTCCAGGCTGTCGGCCTCCAGGTCCTCGCGCAGCAGCGCGTCCTCGGTGACCCGGCTCGGATCGACCTTGAGAATCTTCGCGCAACGCTCGCGCACCACGGTCACGATGTCGTCGTCGCTCACGTCGGGCTCCTTCCTGCCAGCGCGTCGAAACGCGGCTCGTGTCACCCAGCGTCGCCGATGGGGCGATAGATGATCACTTGTGGCACGTCGTCCGCCGTTAAGGAGTTGATCAAGTTTTGCCGCGAAGCGGTTCGCCCGTGCCGCCGCAGATCATGCTCGCTTCTGTCGTGGGCGCGCCTGCGAGGGATCAGCCGCGCACCGATCACGGCACGTACGAGGAGATGACATGCCCGTTCACCCGCTCATGCCCGTAGCCGCGGCCCTGGCGGCCGTCCTTGCCACCGCGCCCGCCCCCGCGCCCGCCCCCGCGACCGCCTCGGCGACCGTTCGGCAGACGCTGCTCACCTGCCAGGTCGCCACCACCTCCGAACGTCCGATCACGTTCTCCCCGCCGGTCAAGCTGCTGCCGCGCACGGTGACGGCGCAGGCCGGCATCGTGCTGACCGGCTGCGCCTCCGCCTCGCCGTCGGCCGCCCACCTGCGCTCGGGCATCATGAACGTGCACAGCACCGGCCGCGCCTCCTGCGCCGGCGTGCGGGACGTCCGCGGCAAGGGCACCATCACCTGGTACGGGGCCGACGGCAGGCAGACGGGCGTGTCCACCGTGCGGCCGTCCGTGGAGAAGGTGGCCGGTTACAACCCGGGCGACATGCTGCTCGGCGGGCGGGTCACCAAGGGGGCGCTGGCCGGCTCCAGCCTGGCCGGCACCGCCACCCCCACCTCCGACGTGAACGCCTGCGCCACCAAGGGGCTGAGCGCCGTCCACGGCACCGGGAAGATCACCTTCATGACCTGACGTAGGCGCGCTCGATGAAGGGGCGTTCGCAGAAGTGGTAGAAGAGGTAGATGCCGAGCTGGAAGGCCGCCGCGAAGGCGAGGCCTTCCAGGGAGCGTGACCAGACGGCCCAGCCGTAGGCGTGCAGGTTGCCGGCGCCGTACATGGGGTTGCGCAGGTACCTGTAGGGGCCGGCGACCACCAGCTCGCCCGCGTCCTTGAGCGGCCGGCCCGCGAACATGTCGCGGCAGTAGTAGGTGTCCAGGCCGGCGGTGCGGGCCGCCCAGACCTTCGTGAACGTGCCCGCCGCCATGAGCGCCGCCCCGATGACGTACGCCGCCCAGGACGGGATCGCCGCCGGGAGGCTGTCGCCGTAGGCGTAGATGACGACGGCCTGGGCGAAGCCCTGGTTCATGAACAGCAGGCCCAGGGCCACCTCGTACATGGCGTAGGCGCGGTCCTCGCCGAAGCGGGCGATGAGGGCGGTGCGGCCGGGGCCGCCCAGTGTCAGGCTCAGCCCGCCGTAGTACAGCAGCCACACCGCGGTGGCGTAGGCGGTGGCCACGGCCGGGGTCGTCAGCACGGGGGTGAGCAGGTAGTACAGGGCCGCCATCGCGGTGAACAGGAGCAGGCGGGCGGGGCGGTAGCGGGTGCCGCGGTCCAGGCGCAGGCCGGAGATGCCGAGCAGGATGATGGGCAGCCGCCAGGTGGCGGGCCGCGCGGTGGTGATGGTGTGCATGTGCGGGTCTTCCGGTCGCTGGACGGGTGGTGCCGTGTGTCCCGTGGGCCGGGTCAGCAGGGGGCGGCTTGCAGGACGAGCATGTTCTCGGGCACGACGGGGCCGGACGGGCGCGGTCCCGACGCCTGCACCTGGGCGGTCCGGGGCTGAGCAGGGGCGATGACGCTGGGCGCCGCGGCCTCAGCTACGGCTGGGGCGATGGCGCTGCCCGCCGCGGTCTCTTCCGCGGCGGGCGCGGCGCTCGCCGCGAAGCTGGACAAGAAGGTGCTGAACGCCTGGGCCATCGCCCCCACGGGCACGCTGACGCACAGCTTGCCCGTATCACCGCCGGGCGCGGCAGCCGGCGCGGTGAGCGGGTCGGGGGTGTCGGCGGCGGCGGGCGCGGCGAGCAGGACGGTGCAGAGGGCGGCGGCGAGAGCGCGGAGGCGCACGGTGACTCCTTGGTCGAGGCGGCGACGGATCAGGGCGCGGGAGGCGATCTGTCACTCAGCGTCGCCGATGCGGCATTAGGTGATCACTTGTGACGCGACGTACGCCGTCAAGGAATTGATCAAGTTTGCCCCGCACGTGACGATCCATCCGCATCCGCGTGGTCGGCGGCGGCCGGCGCCGTGGGGTGTTTGGCCGGAACGCTTCCGGCCTCTACCGTGGATGATCGTGACAACGGAACGATGGGCGCTGGGCGGCGATCTGAGCGTCGCGCGGATCGGCTACGGCGCGATGAAACTCACCGGCTGGCCGAGGGGCGAGCGTCCCGGCAGGGAGACGGCGCTGGCCGTCCTGCGCAGGGCCGTGGAGCTCGGGGTGAACCACATCGACACCTCGAACTACTACGCCCGTGACGGCGTGGCGGCCAACGAGCTGATCCGGGAGGCGCTGCACCCGTACCCGGACGACCTGGTGATCGTGACCAAGGTGGGGGCGCTGGTCGAGGGCCCCGACATCGCCCTGCCCGCGCCGCGGAAGACCGGCCTGACGCCGGACGGCCTGCGCCGCGGCGTCGAGGCGAACCTGCGCTCGCTCGGCGTGGACCGCCTGGACGTGGTGAACCTGCGGATGGGCGACCTCGACCGCGGCGGGACGCCCCTGGCCGAGCCGCTGGAGACGCTGCTCGCGCTGCGCGAGGAGGGGCTGATCCGGCACCTGGGCGTCTCCAACGTCACGGCCGCCGAGGTCGAGGAGGCCCGCAAGATCGCGCCGATCGCCTGCGTGCAGAACCTCTACAACCTGACGCGCCGCGAGGACGACCCGATCGTGGACGCCTGCGCGGAAGCCGGGATCGCCTACGTCCCGTTCTTCCCTGTCGGCGGCTTCCAGCCGCTCACGGCCGAGCGCCTGGACGCGGTCGCCGCCAGGAACGGCGCGACGGTGCCGCAGGTGGCGCTGGCCTGGCTGCTGGCCCGCTCGCCGAACATCCTGCTCATTCCGGGTACGGGATCGCCGGCCCACCTGGAGGAGAACGTCGCCGCCGGCAGGCTGAGCCTGAGCGTGGAGGATCTGGCCGAGCTGGGATAGCGGACGGCGGCGTCAGGCCCACCAGCTCTCGACCACCTCGACGCCCTCGCTGTCGAGGGCCTGGTGCCACACGGGGTCACGCAGCAGCCGCGCCTCCCACGTCCGCACGATGCCGTCCGGGCCGATGACGGCGTCCTCGCGGGACGGGTGCAGGAACAGCTCGCTGGTGCCCTCGGGCAGGGCGGCGAGGCGGCGCAGGTAGTCGTCCCTGAGCCGTTCGTAACCGCCGAGGTCGCGGGCCGTGCTGCGGTTGGTCGCGATCGTCTGCGGGATGCGCACGCCGAGCGCGTCGGCGTGCGCGACGGCCTGCGCGTGGGCGGCGGCGAGCGGCGGCGGGAGCGGCCCGCCGAAGTACGGCTCGGGGTCGCGGGGCAGCCGGAAGGCCAGGCCGTTGCGGGCGCACCAGGCGAGCGTCCCGGCCAGCCAGGATCGGCCGTGCAGGCCGTACAGGGTGCCGGAGTGCGAGTCGGCGGCCACGGGCGGCAGGCCCTGCGCGCGCATCCAGCGGAGTTGCGCGTCCGCCTCGCGCAGGACGTCCGCCGTCTCGCCGCGCGCGCCGAGCACGAACGGGTCGTCGCTGAGCGTTCCGTCGGGGTCGGCGAGGCCGGCCGCGCCGTCGAGCGGGCGCCAGCGCGGCAGGCCGCGTTCGCTGGTGAGCGTCACGTGCAGGCGGGGCACGACGCCCGCCTGCCGCATGCGGGCCGCGGCCTGCTCCGCCTCCGGCGAGACGCAGATGAGCGTCGTCGCGGAGACGTGTCCCTCGGCGAGCAGCGCGGCGATGACGTCGGTGGTTCCAGGCTCGCGGCCGAGGTCGTCGGCGGTGATGACGACGCGACGGCTCACCGGGGCTGCTCCGTGGCGCTGTCGTCCACAGCGGTCCCGTCCGGCTCGACCGCCTCGGGCGGCGTCTCCACCGGCACCGAGATGAGCCACGCCGCCACCGCGCCGATCGCGGTCAGCACGAACGGGTACGCGCACAGGTACACCCGGAACGCCAGCCCGGGATCGCCCCCGGGGTCGTCCCCCGAGTTGTACCCGAAGAACACCCCGAGCGACGTCAGCGCCAGCCCGGTCACGATCCCGTTGAGCCGCGAGAAGAAGCCGAACGCCGACAGGAAGAGCCCCTCCCTGTGCTCCCCGTTGCGGGTCGCGTCGGCGTCCAGGACCCGCGCCACGATGAGGTCGTTGGTGGCCAGCATCCCCGACCACCCGGCCCCGACGAGCACCCCGGCGGCGATCGCGGTGAGCAGGTCGGTGGCGAAGAACAGGGCGGCGAAGCTGACCGCGAGGGCGGCGAAGGCGATCCGCCAGGCCCACATGGCGCCGCGGCGGGCCACGACGCGCGTCCACACGGCGAGTCCGGCCGCCGAGACGAGGATGACGACGCCCTGGAGGTAGAGCGCGTTCACGACCGGGAGGCCGAGCGAGTAGCGGACGTAGAGCTGGATGCCCGAGAGCACGAGCGCCATGGCGATGCCGTAGCAGGCGCCGGTGAGCCCGACCGTCCAGAACATCGGGTTGCGCACGATGGACCACACGCCGGGCAGCAGCCGGGACCGTTCGCGCGTCGAGTAGCGCGGCCGCTCGCGCGCGCTGAGCGCCATGAACGCGATCACGACCACGGCCACCACCCCGTAGATGATCGCGGTGGTCTGGAAGCCCTCGGTGGACTCCTCGGTGCCGAACACGCTCGTCGTGAGCAGCGGGGTGACGGCGAGCGAGATCACCAGCGCCACGAGCTGGAAGCCCTGCCGCAGGCTGTTGGCGACGGCGCGGTCGCGCTCGCGCGGGTACAGCTCGGGCAGCAGCGCGCCGTAGTTCGCGTTGAGCATCGAGTCGAAAGCCTCGCACAGGATCGCGAACACCGCGAACCACACGACCAGGCCCATGCCCTCCAGCGAGGACGGCGCCGAGAAGAAGGCGATCATGCAGGCGGCGAGCATCGGCGCGCCGACGAGCAGCCACGGCCGCCGCCGGCCGAACCGGGTGCGGGTGCGGTCGGACAGGTGGCCGAGCAGCGGGTTGTCGAGGGCGTCGATGACCGCGTAGATCACCATCACGGCGCCGTAGGCGCGGACGTCGAGGCCGAGGATGTCGACGTAGTAGAGGATCATCGATCCCTTGATCATGTTGATCGGGATCGAGGTGCCGAACATGCCGATGGCGTAGCGCCACGCGGGAGTCCGCCCCGGGTCGGAGACCGTAGCAGGCTGGGACACGCGATCACCTTCCTTGCGGGGGGCGGCGATGCCGTACGGGGGCGGGCATCGCCGCGAGCCCTCACGGTACGGGTTTACCCCCATTCAGGTGATCGTCCGGCGGCGGCCTCTCGTTCCACCCGATCGGCGGCGCCCGGCTTCCCGCCGGGCGCCGCCGGTCTGGTCACCGCGTCAGACGCGCTTCCACAGGGCGGCCACGTTCGGCGGCTCCCAGCCGGTGAGCGCCGTGTGCGCCTGGATACACGAGTAGGTCACGCCGTTGTACGTCACCTTGTCCCCCACGCGGTAGGCCGTGCCCGCGCGCCAGGTGCCGCCCGGCTGGGTGGCGGTCGGCGTGGGGGTGGGCGTCGGCTTCGGGGTGGTGGTCGGGGTGGCGGTCGGGGACGGGGTCGGGGTCGACGGGTTGCCGCCGCCGAAGTCCACGTCGGAGCAGGTGTAGAAGGCCTCGTTGCTGCCGACCACCCGCTGCCAGATCGAGTAGAGGACGTGCCGGCCGGTGCGCTGCGGCAGGTTGATGGTCCAGTTGGTGAACGTCGTCGGGTTCTGGCCGTTGAACGTCTTGATGTGCACCAGGTCGGACCACTTGAGGGGCATGGTCGGGTTCCAGCCCGCGCGGGTGATGTAGAACTCGAAGTTGCTGTTCGCGTGCGGGGCGGTGGCGTGGTAGGTGAGCGTGAAGTTGCCGGGGCTCACCTTGGTCGCGGGCCAGTCGGCGCGCTGCAGGTCGAGGCCGCGGTACTTCTCGCGGCCCGCGCTGCAGAGCTTGCCGTCGGGGATGAGCTGGCGGTGCCGTCCGCCCGCTTCCAGCAGGGAGACCTCGTTCCAGTCGTAGTAGGCCTGGGTGCCGCCGGCGGCGACGGCGGCCTTGCACGCGGCGGACTTCGGCGCCTCCGGGCCCTCGTTCTTGCAGACGTAGACCCGGCTGGGCGGGTTGGACATGGTGCCGTGGGCGTTGGCCGCGGACGCCGGCAGCAGGGCCAGCACTCCGGAGGCGGCCATCGCGGCGGCGATGGTGCTCTTGCGCATGCGTACTCCTGGGGGGTGGGGGGATCAGCAGGAGAGGTTGCCGCCCGGGCTCACGCCGAGGATCTGGGTGAAGCGCTGGTAGGCGTTGATGCGGCTCTGCACCTGGGCGGGGTTCCCACCGCCGCACTCGATGCCGCCGTTGATGCTGCGGATCGTCTCGCCGAAGCCGCGGCTGTTGACCATGGCGTTGTGCGCGGTCATGGTGCCCGGCCCGTTCTGGGTCATCCAGTACCAGAGCGCGGTCTTCCAAGCGACCGCGGACTCCCGCTCCACCCGCCACGGGTCGGCCAGCAGGTTGATGCCGAGGGCGTCACCGGCCGCCTTGTAGTTGAAGTTCCAGCTCAGCTGGATCGGGCCGCGGCCGTAGTAGGCGGCCTGCCCGGCGGGGCAGCCGTAGGGCTGGCCGGAGTCGCAGTAGTGCGGGTAGTTGGCGGTGTTCTGCTCGACGATGTGGACGAGGCCGCCCGTCTCGTGGTTGACGTTGGCCAGGAAGGCGGCGGCCTCCTGCTTCCTGACGGTGTCGCTGCCGGTGCCGGCGAACGCCGGGTAGGCGGACATGGCGGCGGTCAGGCCGCTGTAGCTGTAGAACGCGTTGCGTCCAGGGAACATCTGGTTGAACTGCGCCTCGCTCACCACGAACCCGCCCTGGCCGGGCGGATCGGTCGGGGTGGTGCCGCCGCAGGTGTACGGGTCCCAGTACCAGTGCGAGATCACCGGGTCGTAGCCGGGGTTCTCGTGGACGGCGACATAGTGGTTGCCGTCGGTGTAGCGGACGATGCTGCCCGCCGCGTACCACTGCCCGGCCACCCAGTTCGGGTGGTCGCAGGACGGGGCGGGCGTGCCGCCTCCGCAGGCGCCTTGATCGGCCCAGACGCCGGCGGTGCCGGGCGTCTCGTTCTGCGTCCACCATTTGGCCGACCAGTTATGGCCGTTGTAAGAGATCACGGCGCCGCCCTGGTAGGCGGTGGAGGCGTTCCATGCCGT
The DNA here is from genome assembly GCF_008086045.1 of Nonomuraea sp. PA05. Classification (GTDB taxonomy): domain Bacteria; phylum Actinomycetota; class Actinomycetes; order Streptosporangiales; family Streptosporangiaceae; genus Nonomuraea; species Nonomuraea monospora. The sequence continues at coordinate 133,487 of NZ_VSEY01000034.1, forward strand.
CGCGCAGGCTGCCGCTGAGGCCGACGACACGGGGAGGATGACTGAGATCGTGCCCGCCGCGAGCAGCGCGGCGGCCAGCGACGTCAGGCTTCGTCGCACCCGACACTCCCTTCGCTGTCTAACCCTTAGGAAAGTTTCCTATGAGTAGAGGCGATGGTGGCATGATCCGGTCCGGCGCGACAAGGTTTTCAGTCAAGTCCCATGTCAGGCGGGGTGCGCCGGCCTCGGTGTCCCGCTCCTGCGCACAAATTCCGCTCGTCCATGCGTCCACGCCCCGCTCCGCGACGAACAGTCCAGAGCACCGACCAAGGGGGACCGCATGATCGAGCACCACAGACCGGGGGGCCGCGCGGCCCAGAGGGCCATCGCCGCGGGGGGCGGGCTGGTCTCAGGCATGGCCCTGATCGCCGCCGTCTCGACCGGCCCCGGGTACGCCGCCGCCTCGGCGAACCCGGACCAGTTGAACAGCACCATGTGCGACTACGCGGGAGGCGACACCGCCGGGCTCGGCCTGACCGCCGAGCAGACCGGCAACGCCGAGGTCATCGTCGAGGCCGCCGCCGACCTCGACCTGCCGCGCCGGGCGGCGGAGATCGCGCTGGCCACCGCGTTCCAGGAAAGCCGCTTCGACAACGGCGCCGTCTCGGCGAGCGGCAGGTCCTTCGGCCTGTTCCAGCAGACACCCGCCGCCGGCTGGGGGACGCGCGAGCAGGTCACCACCCCGAGCCGCGCCGCCCGTTCGTTCTACCAGCGGCTCGTGCGCGTGCCCAGGTGGCAGAGCATGCCGCTGACGAAGGCCGCCGCGCTCGTGCAGCGGCCCCGGACCGATCTTCGGGGCAGGTACGCCAAGCACGAGACGCTCGCCAAGCAGCTCGTCGCCGCGTTATGGGACGAGCGTGACCTGGATGATCTCGACCTGACGGACAGGGAGAAGGCCCGCATCCAAGAGCGGCTCAAGACCGCCGCCGGTCTTGGGCTCTCCCGGGAGAAGGTCGTCTCCGCGCTGGCCGGCGACCTGCGGGAAGAGGACGACGCCGAGGACTCCGAGACGATTCTTGATCAGGACGAGGACTCCGACACGGCGCGCGACGAGGCCGAGGACATCGTCGGCGACATCGCGGCGGGGTTGTGCGACGAACGCGACGACGACGAACGCGACGATGCACGCGACGACGACGTACGCGACGACGACATGCGCAGTGGCACGATGCGCGACGACAACATGCGCAGTGGCAACATGCGTGACGGCGACATGCGCGGCGGCAGCGGAACCCCGCTCACCGCCACCGGCGCCGGCGGCAACACAGCCGTCAGCGCCGCCCTGACCCAGCGCGGCATCCCCTACTCCTGGGGCGGCGGCGGCCCGGCCGGCCCCAGCTACGGCATCGGCCGCGGCGCGGACATCAAGGGCTTCGACTGCAGCGGCCTCACCGAGTACGCCTGGAGCAAGGCCGGCGTCCGCATCGGCGGCACCACCTACGAGCAGGTCAACAAGGGCCGCAAGGTGGCGCGTTCCGAGGTGCGGCCGGGCGACCTGGTCTTCTACGACACCGACCCCACCCGCCCTGGCCCGGACCACGTCGGGCTGGCCATCAACAACACGCAGATGGTGAACGCCCCCAGCACCGGCGCGGTCGTCCGGGTGGACTCCATCGACCGGCGGAGCTACCTGACCGCGGTGCGCCCGTCCCGCTGACGCCGGTCGTCAGCGAACCCGTACGGGCAGGCTGTGCACCCCCCGGATGAGGGTGCTGGCGCGCCACTGCAGGCTGGGCGAGCCCAGCTCGATCGTGGCGAAACGGCCGAGCAGCTTCCCGATGGCGATCTGCGCCTCCAGCCTGGCCAGCGGCGCGCCCACGCAGTAGTGGATGCCGTGACCGAAGGCCAGGTGGCCGCCGCCCGGCCGGCTGACGTCCAGCCGGTCGGGGTCGGGGAACCGGTCCGGGTCGCGGTTCGCGGCCAGCAGCGAGATGAAGACGAACTCGTTCGCGGGGATCTCGACGTCGCCGACCCGGATCGGCTCGGTGGTGAAACGCAGGGTCGCGATGTTGATCGGCCCGTCGAAGCGCAGGAACTCCTCCACCGCGCCCGGCAGCAGGGCGGGGTCGGCCCGCAGCGCGGCCTGCTGGGCGGGGTCGCCGATCAGGGCGAGCACGCTGTTGGCGATCAGGTTGACCGTGGTCTCGTGGCCCGCCACGAGCAGCAGGAACGCCATGGACACGACCTCGTCCCGCGACAGCCGGTCGCCCTCGTCGGAGATGTGCACCAGCTCCGACAGCAGGTCCTCGCCGGGTTCGGCGCGCTTGGCGGCGACGAGGCGGGTCAGGTAGGCCAGCATCCACGTGTGGGCCTCGCGCATCTCCTCGGGCGACGAGGCCGCCACGAAGGGGCCGGTCCAGGTCCTGAACTCGTCGTGGTCGGAGGCCGGGATGCCGAGCAGCTCGCAGATGACGGCGATCGGCAGGGGGAAGGCGAACGACTCCATCAGGTCGGTCTCGCCCGCCTCGGCCATGGCGTCGAGCAGGCCGTCGGTGATCTGCTCGATGCGCGGGCGCAACCGGGACACCGTCCTGGCCGTGAACGCCTTGTTGACGAGCTTGCGCAGGCGCGTGTGGTCCGGCGGGTCGGAGTTGAGCATGTGGGCCGACAGCGAGGAGGCGTACGGGCCCGCGGTGCCCGGCGGGAACAGCTCGACCGCCCTGGCGCTGTCCTTGGCCAGCCTGGGGTCGTTGAGCAGTTCCCTGGCCTCCGCGTACCTGGTGACCAGCCACACCCGGAGCCGCCGGTGCGCGAGCGCGGGCCGCACCGGCCCCGTCTCACGCACGCGCCGGTAGGCCGGGTGCGGGTCCTGGAAGAAGGCCCGGTCGAGGTTCACTGCCGGGTACGTCTCGCCGTTCTGCAACGTGCACCTCTCCGCCTCGCGTGTCTGCTGAGGTCAGGATGGCAGAGCCGCGTGTACGGGCCGCATACCCGGCGTTGCCTGCTCAGCGTGGGAGTTCGTCCGTCCACCCGGTGGTGACCGAGATGTAGGAGTTGCTCATCGCCGACCCCCCTTCGGACGTCAACAGGACGTTGGCGCGCACCACCCGGGCGGCGTCCGGATCGACGACCATCTTGATCGTCAGCTTCCCGGCGAACGGAATCCGCAGCTCCTGCCCACCCTCGACCGGCCCGGCGTTCTCCACCCCCGGCGTGCCGGCGAGCGCCTCGAACGCGGCCGAACGCACCCGCGCGGGCGCCGGCAGCTCCGTGATCAGGGTGATCAGCGGGGAGACGAGCGCGCCCTCCCGGTCGGCGGGCATCATGGCGTGGTCGTGTCTCGGCAGTTCGGCCAGGCGCCGCTTCAGCTCCTCCGGTTCGGACGGGAGCGCTTCGAGGTCCGCGAAGCCGATCTCGGCGCCCATCAGCCTGAACGGCGCCGGGTCCTCGACGACGGCCCCTGGAGTGGCGTACGGCTCGTTCCTGGTCCAGCGGCGGCCGTCGCGGCCGGTCCAGCTCTCCTGCGCCTCCGGACCGTCCACGCTCTGCCAGGTGCGGGTGATGTGCCAGTAGGCGCCCGTCCCCGAGGGGATGCGTTCGGCGCTGGCGGCAGCCATCAGCAGGACGTCCCGGCCAGAGGCCGGTGCGGCGGCGGGCGGGAGCGCGCCGGTGAGGATCACGGCGACGGCCGCCGCGGCGGCTACGGCCATGCCCAGCGTGGGCAGAAGCCAGCCACGGCCCCGGCGAACGCGGCCCCGGCGGGTGTGGTCCGGGCGGGTGTGGTCCGGGCGGGTCTGGTCCGGGCGGGTCTGGTCCGGGCGGGTCTGGTCCGGGCGGGTCTGGTCCGGGCGGGTCTGGTCCGGGCGGGTCTGGTCCGGGCGGGTCTGGTCCGGGCGAGCGCGGCCCCAGCGGGCGTGACCTGGGCGGGCGTCGCCCTGGGCGATCCAGGCCTGGAGGCGTTCCCGGCTGCGGTCGATCGCCTCGGTCGACGGGGCGGGCTTGGCCAGCAGGGTCGCGACGGCGTCCAGGTCATCCACGGGTGTGCTCCTTCTCGACAAGGGCGATGATCTTGCTTCGGGCGCGGCTGAGCCGGGAGCCCACGGTGCCGGCGGCGATGCCGAGCGCCTGGGCCACTTCGTCGTAGCTGAGCTGGCCCAGCGCCACGAGCAGCAGCACGTCGCGCTCGCCGCCGGACAGCGCGGCCAGCGCCTTGGCCAGGTGCGGCTGCATGCGCTCGGCGGCGACGGAGGTGACGACCCGGTCCTCGTGGCCCTCCACGGCGGGCTCGGGCCCCAGCTTCGCGAGCGCCCTGTAGTGGCGGATCTCCTTGCGGCGGTGCCGGGCGATCAGGTTGGTGGCGATGCCGAACAGCCAGGGCCGCAGGTCGCCGCGTTCCGGGTCGTACCGGTCGCGGCGGTCGAAGGCCAGCAGGAACGTCTCGGCGGCGAGGTCCTCGGCGATCTGCGTGTCCAGGCGACCGGCGACGTAGAGGTAGATGTCGCGGTAGTAGCGGTCGTGGACGGCGGTGAACAGGGCAGGGTCGCGCCGAAACCGCGCGGCCAGTTCCGCGTCGGCCAGCTCATGGTCGGTCGCCTGTTCGCTCACTTCGGTACTCACGTTCTTGTCTCCGGCATGGAGGTCAAGCCTTCCGGTCAGGTTCGGCGGTCACGATCACCCATCCTTCGCCGCAACCCGGAATCGTCTTCCCCCGCGCGTGTGCGGGCCGCTGTTCACTTCTGCGCCCAACCGAGCAGTCGTTTGCACTAAGTGCAGGTGCGGCCCGACTCACCGAGGCCCTACTGTCTAGGGGTGACCTCCACGTCCCCGGACCTCCGCACCACCGTCGCCGCGGACAAGACCGAGCGCTGGCACCGCCTGCGCCAGGCCGCCCTGACCCTGTTCGAGGAGCGCGGATTCGCCGCCGTGTCGATCGACGACATCGCGGCGGCGGCCGGGGTGTCGCGGCGCACGTTCTTCAACCACTTCGAGACGAAGGCGGGTGCGCTGTTCGACCCGGCTCCCGGGGAGGCGGCGCAGGTCGCGGAGCTGCTCGCCCGGGAGGTCGGCGCCGACCCGTGGGTGGCCCTGACCAGGGCGCTCAGGGCGTACCTGGCGGTGGAGTTCCGCACGGTGTCCGCGCGGCGGCGCATCCTGGCGGGCCAGCCCGAGCTGAACCGTTTCCTCCTGCTGGCCAACATGTACTTCGAGGAGTCCGTCCTGGCCTGGCTCGGCGGTCGCGGCATCACCGGGCTGCGCGCCCGGGCGATGAGCAGCATGGCGCTGGCCTGCGTACGGGAGGCCTTCACCGCGTGGGACGCCGAGAGCGGCCAGGCGCGCCTGTTCGAGCTGTTGGACCAGCTGTTCGCGCTGGCCGCGGCGGGCACGGCGGCCATCAGGCCGACGGGAGCCGCCGACAGAGCCACGAACAGGACCACGAGCAGGACCGCGAGCAGGACCGCGGACAGGGCGACAGACAGAGCCACGAACAGGGCCACGCCGAAGGCGAGCCAGACCAGGAGCCGGATCCTCCTGACCGCCGAGCGGCTGTTCGCCGAACACGGGGTGTTCGCGGTCTCCAACCGCCAGATCAGCGAGGCCGCGGGCCAGGGCAACAACGCCGCGGTCGGCTACCACTTCGGCACCAAGTCCGACCTGCTGCGCGCGATCGTCGACGACCACACCGCGCGGCTGGAGCGGATCAGGGAACGGCTGCTGCGATCCAGGGGCGACAGCACGGAGCTGCGCGACTGGGTCGCCTGCGTCGTGCTGCCGTTCACCGACCACCTGAGCAGCCTGGGAACCCAGAGCTGGTACGCCAGGCTCGCCGCGCAGATCATGACGGAACCGCGGCTGCGCGAGCTGGTGGCGGGGGGTTCGCACGACGCGCCCGGCTTCCACACGGTCGTCGCCGGCCTGCACCGCTGCCTGCCCGGCCTCCCGCCGGAGCTGCGCCGCCGGCGCGACGACATGGCCCGCACGCTGCTCGTGCACACCTGCGCCCATCGCGAGCGCACGCTGCCGGCGGACGCGGACGCGGCCAGGGCTGCGTGGGAAGCCACGGCCGCCGAGCTGATGGACGCCGTCGAGGGCCTGTACCTCGCCCCCGCATCCAGCCATTGAACCAATCATTTGACTTAATTTTCCGACTCCGGTTAGCTTTTCTCAGACGGGGCGATCATCATCCGCCGCTGCACCACGTGCCTGCCGCCCCGTCCGTTCGGCTGTGCGATCTCCCGCGCCATGTCCCCCCGGGTGCGGCTGTGACGCAGCGGCGCCACAACCGGAAGGGCATCCATGGACCAGTCTGCGAAGCCGCCCGCGCCTCTCACCGTCGCGGAGCCGGGCTTCGACCCGGACGCGCTGCGCGCCAGGTACCGCCACGAACGCGACCGCCGGCTGCGGCCCGACGGCAACGCCCAGTACCAGGGCGCCCGCGGCGAGTTCGGCTACTACGCGGCCGACCCGTACACGCCGCGCACCGAGCGGGAGCCGGTCCGCGACCGGGTCGAGGCGCTGGTGGTCGGCGGCGGCTTCGGCGGACTGCTCACCGGGGCCAAGCTGCGCGAGGCCGGCGTGGACGGCATCAGGATGCTTGACGAGGCCGGCGACTTCGGCGGCACCTGGTACTGGAACCGCTACCCGGGCATCCACTGCGACATCGAGTCGTCCGTCTATCTGCCGCTGCTCGAAGAGGTCGGCTACCTGCCCACCATGCGGTACGCGCCCGGCGAGGAGATCCGCCAGCACGCCGTCGCGATCGCCAAGCTCTACGACCTGTACCGCGACACGATGTTCCACACCCGCGTCACGGAGCTGCGCTGGGACGACGACGCGGACGAATGGCAGGTGCGCACCGACCGCGGCGACGACTTCCGGGCCCGCTACGTCGTGATGTCCGCCGGCACCCTGGCCCAGCCGAAGCTGCCCGGCATCCCGGGCATCGAGACGTTCAAGGGGCACACGTTCCACACCAGCCGCTGGGACTACGGCTACACCGGCGGCTCGGCGGAGGGCGGCCTGCACAAGCTCGGCGGCAAGCGGGTCGCGGTCGTGGGCACCGGCGCCACCGGCATCCAGGTCATCCCGCACCTGGCGCGCGACTCCCAGCACCTGTACGTCTTCCAGCGCACCCCCTCCTCGGTGGACGTCCGCGACAACCGCCCCACCGACCCGGCCTGGACCGCCTCCCTCAAGCCCGGCTGGCAGCGGGAGCGGATGGACAACTTCCTCACCGTCGTCACCGGCGGGCACGCCGAACAGGACCTGATCGACGACGGCTGGACCAGCACCGCGCGCCTCCAGCGCAACCTGCTGGCGGGCACCGTCGACACCGATCTGTCGCCCGAGGAACGCGCGTACCTCGACGAGATCGCCGACTTCCAGAAGATGAACGAGATCCGCGCCCGCGTGGACGAGGTCGTCACCGACCCGGCCACCGCGGAGCTGCTCAAGCCCTGGTACCGCTACATGTGCAAGCGCCCCACCTTCAGCGACCACTACCTGCAGACGTTCAACCGGCCCAACGTCACGCTGGTGGACACCGCCGACCACGGCGGCATCACCGCGATGACCGAGTCGGCGGTCGTGGTCGGCGACCAGGAGTACGAGGTCGACTGCGTCATCTTCGCCACCGGCTTCGAGGTCGGCCGGTCGGGCATCGTCTCCGGCACGCTGCCGGTGTTCGGCCGGGGCGGCGCGCCGCTGCTCGGCACCTGGCGGCAGGGCCCGCGCACGCTGCACGGCTTCTACAGCAACGGCTTCCCGAACCTGTTCCACCTGGGGTCGCTGCAGAACGCCGCCGCGGTCAACTTCGTGCACATCCTGCTGGAGCAGGCCGTGCACATCGGCGCTGTCGTAGCCGAGGCGCGCCGCCGTGGCGTCATCACCGTCGAGCCGACCAAGGACGCCGAGGAGGCGTGGATCGCCACGATCCGGGAGCTGGCGCCGGACAACAGCCGTTTCCAGGCCGAGTGCACGCCCGGCTACTACAACAACGAGGGCAAGCCCCGCCCGGTCAGCTTCGCCTTCGGGCCGGGCCCTGTCGCCTTCCACGACCTGCTGCGCCGCTGGCGGGCCGAGGGCGGCGTGGACGAGGTGCTGGCGGGCGGCCGATGACCGATCAGCCAAGGAGCGCGCGACCGGTGACCGGCCGGCCGGGGAGCGCGCGGCAGGGGAAGCGCCGTAAGGTCGAGGCTCTCGTCCGGGCGCGCCCGCTGTGGGGCTCGAACGGCATGGCCTTCGGTCCGGACGGCCGCCTGTACGTGGCCCAGTTCCTGGCCGGGCAGATCAGCGCCGTGGACGTGGCGACCGGCGACGTCGAGGTGGTCGTGTCACCGGACGGCCCGCTTCAGTCCCCCGATGACCTGGCCTTCGACAGCGACGGCGCGATGTACGTGACCGACCTGGTCCCCGGCCGGGTGTGGCGGCGTGACCCGGCCGGGCACTTCACGCTCGTCACCGACGAGGTGACCGCGCCGAACGGCATCGCCTGCGTCGGCACCCGCGTGTTCGTCAACGAGATGATCCCGGGCGGACGCCTGCTGGAGCTCGGCGACGACCCCGCGGTGCTCGCCTCGGGCCTGGCCATGGGCAACGCCATGCAGCTCGGCCCCGACGGACGGCTCTACTACCCGCACATGCTCACCGGCGAGGTGTTCCGCGTCCCGCTCGACGGCGGCGAGCCCGAGCTGGTGGCCGCGGACGTGCCCGACCCGGTCGCCGTACGCTTCGACCGCGAGGGCGTGCTGCTGGTCCTGTCGCGGGGCGAGTCCGGATTCGTCACGCGGCTCGACCTGGCCGGCACCGGCGACAGGTCCGCGATCGTCAGTGAGCTGAACGCCCTGGACAACGCCGCCTTCGACGCCGACAACCGGATGTTCGTCTCCAGTTACGCCCATGGCGGGGTCGCCGAGCTGGCGGGCGACGGGCGTACCCGCCAGATCGTGCCCCGCGACCTCGGCGGCCCGTTCGGAGTGACCGTCGATCTGGGCGGCGGCGTCCACGTGGCCGACCACTACCGCCTGGCCCAGCCCGCGAAACAGCCCACAGAACAGTCCGCTGGACAGCCCGCAGAACAGTTCGCGGGGCAGCCCGCGGGGCAGCCCGCCGACCGTCCCGACGAGGACGTCACCACCACCGAGCTGGTGAACTTCGTGCACGGCGTCGCCGCCGACGGCGACCTGCTCCACACCACCTCCCAGTACGGGCAGGTCCGCACCTACGACCGCGTCTCCGGCACGACGCGCACCAGAGCGAACGGCCTGGACCGCCCGCTGGGCATCGCCGTGCGCGCCGACGGCACCCTGCTGGTCGCCGAGTCGGGCGCGGGCCGCGTCGTCGCCATCGACCACGACGACCAGGTCAGCGTGGTGGCCGACGGCCTCGGCAGCCCGGCAGGGGTGGCCGTGGACGGTGGGCGCTGCTACGTCACCGACGAGCGGCTGTCGGCGATGTACCGGATCGGGGACGGCGGGCCCGAGCTGCTCGCCGGCGGGCTCGGCGCCCCTCAGGGGATCACCGTCCACGACGGCGTCGTGTACGTTGTCGAGACCGCCCACCGCCGCCTGCTCGCCATCGACCCCGCCACCGGCGACGTCACGGTCGAAGCCGACTCGCTGCCGGTCGCGAGCCCGACGCCCGATCCCCGGCCCGGCCTGTTCGTCGTGCCCGGTCTGCCCGGGATGCCGCGCCCGTTCGCCGGGATCGCCGCCACGCCGGACGGCGCCCTGGTGCTGTCCGCGAACGGCGACGGCAGCGTCCTACGCCTCAAGACGCCATGAGCGCCGCACACCAGCGGCGTCCCGCATCACAAGACAACGGGAGCGCCGCACACCAGCGGCGTCCCGCGCCACAAGACAACGGGAGCGCCGCCCATCGGCAGGTGCTCAAGGCGCTCAGCGGGCTGCTCCTCGCGCTGTTCGTCTCGACTCTGGCCAGCACCGTCGTCTCCACCGCGCTGCCGCGCATGCTCGGTGACCTGCACGGCTCCCCCACCCAATACACCTGGGTGGTGACCGCCACCCTGCTGGCCGCCACCGTCGCCACCCCGATCTTCGGCAAGCTCGCCGACCTGTTCTCCAAGCGGGCCCTGATCCAGATCGCCGTGGTGATCTTCGTCGCGGGCTCGATCGCCTCCGGTCTCTCCCAGGACGCCGGACAGCTCATCGCCGCCCGCGCCCTGCAAGGGGTCGGCGTCGGCGCGTTGCAGACCCTGGTCAACATCGCGATCGCCGCGCTGGTCTCGCCCCGCGAACGCGGCCGGTACGCCGGTTACCTGTCCAGCGTCACCTCGATCTCCACCATCGGCGGCCCGCTGCTGGGCGGCTTCATCGTGGACACCTCGTGGCTGGGCTGGCGGTGGTGCTTCTTCGTCGGCATCCCCGTCGCGATCGCGGCGCTGATCATCCTGCAGCTCACCCTGAGGCTGCCGGTCTACCGCCGTGACAACGTGAGGATCGACTACTGGGGCGCCACGTTCATCACCGCGGGCGTCAGCCTCCTGCTGATCTGGATCTCGTTCGTCGACGACGCCTTCGCCTGGGCCTCCTGGCAGACGGCCGCCATGGTCGGCGGCTCCGTCCTGCTGCTGGGCGTCGCGCTCCGGATCGAGTCGCGGGTCGCGGAGCCGATCGTGCCGCTGCGCATCATCCGGCAGCGCGCCACCGCCCTGGCGATCCTCGGCAGCCTCGCCGCCGGCACCGCCATGTACGGCGCGACGGTCTTCCTCACCCAGTACTTCCAGGTCAGCCGCGGCCACACGCCCACCGAGGCGGGGCTGCTCACCATCCCGATGATGGCGGGCATCCTGGTCTCCTCGATCGTCGGCGGGCGGCTGGTGTCCCGCAGCGGGAGGCTCAAGCCGTTCCTCATCACCGGATCCGTGTCGCTCACCGCCGGGTTCGTGGTGCTCGGCCTGATCGACCAGCACACGTCCATGGTGCTCATCGCCGCCGCGATGGTGCTCGTCGGCGCGGGCGTCGGGCTGACCCTGCAGAACTTCGTGCTCGTCGTGCAGAACGCCGTCTCGCTGACCGACATCGGCGCCGCCAGCGCCACCGTCGTGTTCTTCCGTTCGCTCGGCGGCACCGTCGGCGTCGCCGTGCTCGGCGCGGTCCTGGCCCGCCAGGTCGGCGCGGGCACGGCCGCGGGCGTGCCCGCTGCCGCCGCCTACGGTTCCGCCACCGGGCACGTCTTTCTCATCTCGGCCGCCGTCGCCGTGGTGGGTGTCGTCGCCGCGCTGCTCCTCAAGCCGATCACCCTGCGGACGAAGGCGGCGGAGGGCGGGCCGCCGGCCCAGGGGGAGAAAACCCGGCGCGGCTCCGAACCAACGGCCGTGTGACGGCATCCAAGAAGATCACAGAACCTCGAAGGGACTGATGTGATCACTGGGCCGCGCACGACACAGGACGCCCTCGCCGCCGCGTGCCTGTCCTCAGCATGGTGAGCCGCAAACGAGCGTCACGCTCGGGGAGGCAGCGCGACGCGAGCCGCAAGCGGGCCGCACGCTCCGAGCAGCCGCCTGACGCGAACCGCAAACGCGCCGCACGCTCCGAGCAGCCGCCTGACGCGAACCGCAAACGCGCCGCACGCTCCGGGCAGCAGCCTGACGCGAGCCGCAAACGCGCCGGGCAGCAAGCCGACGTGAGCCGCAAGCGGGCCGCACGCTCCGGGCAGGAGCTTGACGTGAGCCGCCTGCCCGAAGACATCGTGGCGCTCATCGACGCCCTCGAACCCGGCGAGAGCCTGGTCCTCACACGCGACGGCGCGTCGATCGCGACGATCTCCAGCACCGTGGACGTGATCCAGGGCGCCGTGGTCGACCGCGACGCGCCGGAGGAGCAAGCCGACGAGCAGCCACCGATCGACCTCGACGGCGTGACGGTCGTGGCCACGGCGATGGAGCTGTCGGCCGCGGCCCGGGTCGCGCTGTCGGACCAGCTCGGCCCGGACTACGTGGTGCTCGACATGCACGCGGCCCCCAAGACGGCCGACGTGCTGCTGGTGCCGCCGGCGAGCCCGCAGCTCATCGGCAGGCTGCGGCTGATGTTCCCGGAGGCCCGCGTCATCGTCGCCGAGATCGAGGACCACGAGCTCGGGGTCCGGTATGAGGGCCCGGTCGGGCGGCTGCTCAACGCCGGCGTCGACGGGTACATGCCGCCGGCGGCCCTCCCCCAGGTGGCCAGGCAGCTCGACTTCACGCTACGGCAGGGACGCGAGCTCGCCGGCGGAACGGCGGTGCCCCTGCAGATCACACCGCCGGACCCCGGCGACGCATAAAACAGCCCGCGCGAACGATCGCACGGTCCGGCCCGCGGTGGGTACGCGGGCGCCTGGCCCGGCCCGCTGCAGGGGCGTGGGCCGCTTCCTCGTGCTCACCCGAGGTGGCGCGCCGTGCCCTTCCCATGCCACACTCACTGTTATAGAACTCTCTACAGAGTTATAGAACGAGGTGAGCGCAGAGATGACCCAGACACGGCATGCGCCCGTTCAGCCGTCCGAAACGATGGGCGAACCCACGGCACGGGGCCGCTTCGGCGAGTACGGCGGCCGGTACGCGCCGGAATCCCTGGTGGAGGCGTGCCGCGAGGTGGACGAGGCGTTCCGCGAGGCGTGGGCGGATCCCGGCTTCCGCGGCGAGCTGGCGGAGCTGCTCGCCCTGCACGCCGGGCGGCCCACCCCCCTCACCCCGGCCCGCAGGCTGTCGCGGGAGCTGGGCGTGCGGCTGTACCTCAAGCGCGAGGACCTCACCCACACCGGCTCCCACAAGATCAACAACGTGCTGGGCCAGGCCCTGCTCGCCACCCGGATGGGCCGCCGCCGGCTGATCGCCGAGACGGGGGCGGGCCAGCACGGGGTGGCCACCGCCACCGCCGCCGCGCTGCTCGGCCTGGAGGCCACCGTCTTCATGGGCGAACGCGACATCGAGCGGCAGGAGCTGAACGTCTTCCGCATGCGCATGCTGGGCGCCGAGGTGATCCCGGTGACCACGGGCAGCCGCACGCTCAAGGACGCCACCAGCCAGGCCATGCGGCACTGGGTCGGCGCGACCGGCGACTCCCACTACTGCATCGGCTCGGTCGTCGGGCCGGACCCGTACCCGTGGATGGTCAGGGAGTTCCAGCGGGTCATCGGCGAGGAGGCCCGCGCGCAGTGCGCCGCCGAGCTGGCGGCAGGCGTCCCCGGGTACGTGGTGGCGTGCGTCGGCGGCGGCTCCAACGCGGCCGGCACGTTCGCCGGTTTCGCCGACACGACGGCGCGTTTCGTCGGCGTCGAGGCGGACGGCGGCGCGGGCGCGGCCCGCGGCAGTCTCGGCGTCCTGCACGGCTGCCGCTCCCTGTTCTTGCAGGACGGCGACGGCCAGATCGTCGAGGCGCACTCCATCGCCGCCGGGCTCGACTACCCGGGCGTCGGCCCCGAGCACGCCCACCTGCGCGACCTGGGCCGGGCCCGGTACGACACGGTGACCGACGACGAGGCGGTCGGCGCGGCGGTGCGGCTGGCGCGCACCGAGGGCATCGTCCCGGCGCTCGAATCGGCGCACGCCCTCGCCTGGGTGATCCGCGCGGCGGGCGACGGCGGCCTGCCCGCCGGGGCGACGGTCCTGATGACGCTGTCCGGCCGGGGCGACAAGGACATCTCTACCCTGAAGGAGCTGCTGTGACGGACCAGACTCTGGCCGCCGGCCCGGTCGAACGCCACCTGCGTGCCCGCCGGGACGCGGGACGCGGCCTGCTCATGCCGTACGTCACCGGCGGGATCACGCCCGGCTGGACGCGGTACCTGGAGGCGTTCGCCGCGGCCGGCGGCGACGCGATCGAGGTCGGCCTGCCGTTCTCCGACCCCACGCTCGACGGCGTCACCATCCAGCAGGCGAGCGAGGCGGCGCTGGCGCGCGGCGCGAGCACCCGCCGGATCCTCGCCGACCTGGCCGAGGTCCGCGACCTGGGCGTGCCGCTGGTCGCCAGCACCTACTACAACCTGGTGCTGCACGACGGGCCCGAGGCGTTCTGCGCCGCGCTGCGCGAGGCCGGCGTCACCGGCCTCATCGTGCCCGACCTGCCGGTGCACGAGGCGGACGAGCTGACGGACGTGGCCGCCGCCGCCGGGGTGGACCTGGCCCTGCTGGCGTCACCGGCGACGCCGGAGCCGAGGCTGGCGGAGATCGCGCGCCGCAGCCGCGGGTTCGTCTACGCGGTGTCGGTGATGGGCACCACCGGTGAGCGGGCCGCCCTGGCGGCCGGAGCGACGGAGCTGACCACGCGCCTCAGACGCGCCACCGACCGGCCGGTCTTGCTAGGATTTGGCATCTCCACCCCTGACCAGGCGCGGGAGGCCCGCCGGCACGCCGACGGCGTGGTGGTCGGCGCCGCCGTCATGCGGCGGGTGCTCGACGGGGCGGGGCCGGACGATCTGCGAGCCTTCCTCGCGACCCTGCGCCGAGCCCTCGACCAGGAGTGACGCACCACGAAGACCCAGGAGTGACGCACCACGATGACCCCCGACGCCGGGCACGAGGCGAGATACCGCGCCATCGCCGCCGACCTCGCCGCGAAGATCCGGTCGGGACACTACGCCCCTGGCGAGGCCCTGCCCCCGCAACGGGAGCTGAGCACCGCCTACGGGGTGACCCTCATGACGTTGCGCCAGGCGCTGCGGGAGCTGAGCGACGAGCGGCTGATCGTGCAGCAGCCCGGCAAGGGCACGTTCGTCGCCCCGCCGCACCTGGCGTACCAGCTCGACTCGCTTCGCAGCCTGGTCGACGACCTGCGTAAGCAGGGCCACGACGTGCGCACCTCGGTGGCCGGGCGGGCGATGCGGCGGGCCCCGGCCCGGATCGCCGCCGAGCTGCGGCTGCGTCCCGGCGACACCGCACTGCGGCTGGAGCGGGTGCGCGAGTTCGCGGGGCGTCCGGCCGTGCACCAGGTGTCGTGGGTGCGGCGGCCGGTGGCCGACCGGATCCGCGACCGCGACTTCGCCGCCGTCTCCCTCTACACCGCGCTCGCCGACGCCGGGGTGGCGGTCGCCAGGGCGTCCGAGGTGGTGCGGCCCGGCCTGCTCGACGCCGCCGCTGCCCGCCACCTCGACGAGCCGCAGGGCAGCCCGGTGCTCGTCAGCAACCGGATCACCTACACGCTCGACGCCACCCCGGTGGTGTCCGACCACGCCACGATCCTCGGCAGCATGATGGAGATCCGCACCGAACGCGCCGCCACCGGGCTGTCGCTCACCTGGGGCGCCACCAGCTGAAGGGCGTGGCTCGCGGATGCGTGGCGCGTGGCCGAGCCGCCTGCCGCCCGCCGGCCCGGGCCTGACCGTCCACGGCCTGACCGTCCGCGGCCGGTGTCAGGAGCGTCCGCCGCGATGAGTTTCCGCGCGATCGCGAGTCAGTTCCGGTGACCGTCGCCAACACCACGGAGGACACCATGACGACCGCTCCGCTGCCCGGCCGCCCGCCCGTCACCGACCTGGCCACCTGGCAGGCCGCCAGGGACGAGCTGCTGGCCAGGGAGAAGGCCCACACCCGCGAGGGCGACGCCATCGCCGCGGCCCGCCGCCGGCTGCCGATGGTGGAGTTCGACGGGACGGCCGAGGTGGTCGGCCCCGACGGGCCGGTCCCGTTCCTGGAGCTGTTCCAGGGCCGCGACGAGCTCGTGGTCTACAAGCACATGTGGTACGACGGCGCGCCGCACCAGGGCCAGTGCGAGGGCTGCACCACCACGGCCTGGCATCTGAAGGACGCCGTCTACCTCAACGCCCGCGGCGTCTCCTTCGCCGTCGTGACCACGGGCCGCTGGGAGGAGGTGGCCGCCTTCGTCGCGTTCATGGGCTACACCCAGCCCTGGTACTCGGTGCGGGACGCGCCCGCGCCGATCGGCGACAGCATGGGCTACCTCACCTGCTACCTGCGCGACGGCGAGCGCACGTTCCTCACCTACTCCACGACGGGGCGGGGCAACGAGCGGGTCAACGGCTCCATGGGGCTGCTCGACCTGACGCCCTACGGCCGCGGCGAGGCGTGGGAGGACAACCCGGAGGGCCGGCCCAAGGGGCGCGACGCGTGCTGGACGTGGCGTTCGGACGCGGAGGGGGCGCCCACCTGGGGCCCGACCAGCCGTCCCGTGCCGCAGTGGACCCGTCCCGGCGCCACGCCCGTGGACACCCTGGGGCGGAACGGTCACTGCCACTGACGCGCCGGCCCGCGCGTGCGGGACCGGTGCCGGTACGCCCGGCACCGGTCAGGACCTCAGAGGGGCAGGACCTCACAAGGGCAGGGCGTCAGGGCAGCGTACGCAGGTACGTAGGCGGCTTGCGGGCCTTGCTGGCCTGCTCGAACGCGTACCCCAGCGCGATCAGGGTCGGCTCCGAGAAGCGGGTGCCGAAGAAGGTGACGCCCAGCGGCAGCACGTCACCGGCGTACCCGGCGGGGACTGTGATCGCCGGGTAACCGGAGACGGCCGCAGGCGCGGAGGAGGAGACGAAGCCGCTGAAGTCGTCGCCCTTGACCAGGTCGGTGAGCCAGGCACGGGCGTTCGTCGGCGCGAGGACCGCGTCCAGCCGGTTGGCGGACACCACGGAGTCGATCGCCTGCCGGGCCAGCGAGGTGGCCTTCTCGCGCGCGGCCCGGTACGCGGGATCGTTCAGGTCGCCGGTGGTCGCCTGCGCCTGCTCGAACAGCTCCTGCCCGAAGTAGCGCAACTCGGTCGAGGCGTGCCGCTCGTTGAACTCGATCAGCCCGGCCAGGTCGCGGGGGTGCCTGCCGGGGGTGGCGGCCAGGTAGGCGTTCAGGTCGTGCTTGAACTCGGTGAGCAGGGCGGTGAACTCCGGCTCGCCGACCTCGTCCATGCCGTCAAGCTCCAGGTCGTCGATCACGGTCGCGCCGCGCGCCCGGAGCGTGGCGACGGCGGCGTCCAGGGTCGCGAGCACCTCCTGGTCGCCGGCGGCGGCCGACCGCCAGACGCCGATGCGCTTGCCGGCCAGCGCGCCGGGCTCCAGCGCGCCGAGGTAGTCGCGGTCGCCTCCCGGCTCGGTGGCCGGGTCGCGCGGATCCACGCCCTGGATGGCCTGCAGCACGGCCGCGGCGTCGGTGACGTTCCTGGTGATCGGGCCCGCGGTGTCCTGCTGCGCGGAGATGGGGATCACGCCGGCCCGGCTGACCAGGCCGATCGTGGGTTTGATGCCGACGACGCCGTTGGCGCCCGCCGGGCAGACGATCGAGCCGTCGGTCTCGGTGCCGATGGTCACCGCGGCCAGGGTGGCGGCGGCGGCGACCGCGGAGCCGCTGCTCGACCCGCAGGGGTTGCGGTCCAGGACGTAGGGGTTGCTGGTCTGGCCGCCGACGGCGCTCCATCCGCTGGAGGAGGGTGAGGAGCGGAAGTTGGCCCACTCCGAGAGGTTCGCCTTGCCGAGGATCACCGCGCCGGCCGCGCGCAGCCGCTCGACCAGGAAGGCCTCGCGGGCCGGGCGGGAGCCGAGCAGCGCCAGCGAGCCGGCGGTGGTGCGCAGCCGTCCGGTGGTGTCGATGTTGTCCTTGAGCAGGACCGGGATGCCTTCCAGTGCGCCGCGCCCGCCGTGCCGGCGCCGTCTGTCGCTGCGTTCGGCCTCCTTCAGCGCCGCCGCGGGGTCGGTCTGGACGACGGAGTGCAGCAGCGGGTCCACTGCGCGGATCCGGTCGAGGTAGAAGCGGGTGAGCGTCACCGAGTCGAATCGTCCCCGGTCCATGGCGCGCTGGAGGTCGAGGACGGTCGCGCGGTCGAGGTCGAGGCCGCGCAGGGCGGTGCCGGGGTGACGGGTGTCCTCGAGGCCGGCGTGGGCGGGGGGTGCCACGGATAAGCCGGCGATGAGCGCCACCACCGCCGGCCATCGTGCGGGATGCATGGGCTTCATGGGTCATGAGCGTAGCCTCGATCTCGTCGTACGCGGCGCCGGTGACCGCGCCGGCGGCGGCGAGGGCTCACCAGCGGCGGTAGACCTCCTCGGCCCAGCCGTACAGGCCGTCGACGTCGACGATCTCGCCGTCGTCAGCGACGACCGTGCCGCGGTAGTGGCCGAACGCCTGGGCCTCGCGGCTGCGCATGTAGAACGCCCGGCGCACGTCGGCGGCCCTGACGTGCTCCGGGACGAACTCCAGGTCCACCCGCTCGCCGGTGATCCGCCAGGGGGCGTGCCAGTCGGAGGTGTCGTACCGCCAGATCAGCTCTTCGCTGATCTTGTGAACGCGGCCGTCCAGGATGAGCGCGTTCTCGACGCTGCCGGTGCCGTCGGTCCACTTGCCGCCGACCTGGACTGCCACGTCGCGCCCGCCGGGGCGGCCGGCGCCGGCTCCCCAGTTCCACAGGATGTCGCCGGGCCAGCGGCCGCGGCCGAGGTCGAGGGTGGCCAGCGCCTCGTCCGCGGAGATGGTCCGCGTGACGCCGTTGACGCGTACGGTTCCCTCGGCGGGCCGCCCGACGTCCTTGACCGTGTACTGGAAGCGGCGCGCCGACCACGGCACCACCACTGACAGGCTCTCCCGTCCCGGCACCCGGTGGACCAGGATGTCGGCCTCCATCTCGGCCGACTTGAGCCGCAGCCGGGTGCCGCCGGCCGTCTCGTCGGTGCTGATGCGCACCGCGCCGGCGCCGATCCGTACGCTGCCCTCGCCGCTGCGCCCGGAGAAGGAGACGTTCCTGGCGGGCACGAGCAGGCCACGGCTGGTCACCTGCTCGCCGGTGTGCCGGTCGAGGAAGAATGCCGACTCCCCCGCCAGGTAGTCGAGACTGCTCGCGCTGAAGGCGAACACCAGGTCGGCGCTGGTCACGGCCCAGTAGTCCCAGCGCATGGTACGGCCCCAGCCTCGGATGTTGGCGCGGTGCAGGGGGACCCGGCTCCATCCGACGGCCTCGGGGTTGAGCCGCCCGTCGGGCCGGCACAGATCCACCCGGGCGGTGATCTCCCGCTCGTGTACGGCGTTGGCGTGCATCGTGTGCTTCGTCATCGGCCCAGCCCCACGCTGAGATACTTGTACTCCAGGTAGTCGGCCACGCCGAGGCTGCCGCCCTCCCTGCCGTACCCGCTGTTCTTCATCCCGCCGAACGGCGCCTGCGGCGGCGCCAGCGGCCCGCCGTTCACGGTCACCATGCCGAACTCCAGTTCCTCGGCCACCCGCAAGGTCCGGGTCAGGTCCGACGTCCACACGTACGCGGTCAGCCCGTACGGCGTCGCGTTCGCCGCGGCCACCACCGCGTCCACGTCGTCGAACTCGATCACCGGAGCGACCGGCCCGAACGTCTCCTCCCGGCAGACGAGCATGTCGCCGGTGACCCCGGTGAGCACGGTCGGCGGGTAGAACGTGCCGGGCCGCTCAGGCCGCCGCCCGCCGGTCAGCGCCTTGGCACCGCGGGCCAGCGCGTCCTCGACGTGCCGCTCGACCTTGGCCAGTGCCGCCGCGTCGATCAGCGGCCCCATGTCCTGGCCGAGGGTGATGGCCTCGGCGTGGCCGGTCAGCGCCTCGGTGAACGCGGCTGCCACGTCGCGGTGGACGTAGATGCGGTTGGGCGAGGTGCACGCCTGCCCGGCGTTGAGGAATTTGCTGCGGGCCACGGCCGCGGCGGCTGCCACGGGGTCGGCGTCGGGGTAGACGAGCACGGGCGCGTGTCCGCCGAGTTCCACGCTCAGCCGCTTGACGTCGTCCGCGCTGCGTCTGATCAACTCCTTTCCGACCTCGGTCGAGCCGGTGAAGGAGACCTTGCGTACGCGCGGGTCGGCCATCACGGCCCCGGCGAAGCGCGCCGGTTCGGAGGTCGGCACCAGGTTGAACACACCGGGCGGCAGCCCGGCCGCAGTGAACGCGCCGGCCACCGCGATGGCCGACATCGGGGTCTGCTCGGCGGGCTTGAGCACCACCGTGCAGCCGGCGGCCAGCGCCGGGCCCAGCTTGCGGGTGATCATCGAGACCGGGAAGTTCCACGGCGTGATGCCGGCCACCACTCCCACCGGCTCGGGCAGCAGGAAGATCCGGTTGCCCTCGGCCGCGCCGGGGACCGTCTGCCCGTACAGGCGGCGGGTCTCCTCCGCCGCCCAGAGCAGGTGGTCAGCGCCGGAAAGCACTTCAGCGGTGGCCTCGGCCAGGGGCTTGCCCTGCTCTGCGGTCATGACGGCGCCGATCCCGGCGGCCCGGCCGGTCAGCTCGGCCGCGGCTCTGCGCATCAGCTCGGCCCGCTCGTGCGCGGGCAGCGCGCGCCAGCCCGGCAAGGCAGCCGCGGCGGCGTCGATCGCGCGGCCGGTCAGTTCGGGGCCGCAGTCGGCCACCTCGCCTACGGGCGCGCCCGTGGCGGGGTCGAACACGGTGAACGTGCGTGGCCCCGCGTGCCATCTTCCGCCGATCAGCGCCCGGTTTGTCTCAGGCATCCCTTTTTGCCTCCCGTATCCCGTCGATCAGTGCTTCCATGGCGGCCATCTCGTGCGCGTGTTGCAACCGGCTGGCCAGCGCGATGTCACCGGCCACCAGGGCGTCCCTGATCGCCACGTGCTCGGCGTGCGACTCCGGCAGCCGCCAGGGCACCAGGCGGAAGCCGCGCTGCGCGGTCTCCGTCCTGGCCCAGAGCCCCTGCAGCATGCGGTGCGTGAGCCTGCTGTGCTCGGTGTCGCAGAGCAGGGAGTGGAAGCGCCGGTTGAGCCGGGCGAACGTGGCCACGTCGCCGTCGCGAACGGCGATCTCACAGCCGGCCAGCACCTCGTCCACGGCGGCCAGCCGCTCGCCGGTCAGCGCCTCACCGCCCAGCTCCAGCGCAAGCGCCGTCAGGGCGGCCCGTACACTGTAGAGCTCGCGCACGTTCTCCACCGTGAACGCCGCCACCACCGCGCCCACGTGTGGCCTCTCGACCAGCCACTCCTCCGAGCAGAGCTGCTTGATGGCCTCGCGGACCGGCGTCTCGCTGATGCCGACGGCCTCCGCCACCACTCTCGTGATGATCTTCGTTCCCGGCGCGGCAGCACCGGTCATGATGAGGTGCTTGATGTGCTCCGCGGCGAGGTCGGCCTTGGTGCGGAACGGGGAACGTGGTTCTGCCATGATCGGCAACCCTTCAGACCTGCTGTACGGTGAGCGATTCGATCGCCGCATAGTCCAGCTCTACGCCGAGTCCGGGACCCTCGGGAACGCGTACCAGACCGGAGGAATCGGGCAGCAGCGGCTCGGTCAGCATCGCATGGAAAACCTCCGGAACGATCACCGGCGGGTCGTAGGGGTATTCCAGCCAGTCACAGTTCGGCAGCGACGCGCACAGCTGCAGGTTGCCCGCCACACCGAGCCCGGTGGCCCAGGCGTGCGGGATCACCCGGCGCTGCCGGGCCGCCGCCATCGCGGCGAAGTCGCGCAGCGCGCCGATCTCCTCGCTCTCGTTGGCGTCGGGCTGGAAGATGTCGAAGCACTCGTCCTCCAGCATCCGGACGAGCTGTCCGATGCCCCGGTTGTGCTCGCAGCCCGCGATCGGGATCGGCGAGGCGGCGGTCAGCTCGCACAGCGCCCGGTAGTCGTGGCGCGGCAGCGGCTCCTCCAGCCAGGCCACTGCGAGCCCGCTCAGCTCCCTGGCCGTGACCAGTGCTCGCTCGTAGTCCCAGATGAGGCGGCTGCCGTCCGGCGCGTACCGCCAGCGGGAGGCAGCCTGGTTGGCGTCCACCATGAGGGCCACGTCCGGGCCGACCGCCTCTCGCACGGCCGCGACCTGCGCGACGTCCTCGGCGATGGTGGCCGCGTGGACGCGCAGCTTGATGCCCTGGAAGCCGGCCTCGACCGCCCGCAGGGCGTCCTCGGCCCGCTGCCGCGGCCCCCGCACCTCGCCGAAGCTGGCGTAGGCGCGGATCGTCCCGGCGTGGCCGCCCCACAGCTTGTACAGGGGCTGGCCGCACGCCTTTCCGACCGCGTCCCACACGGCCACGCCGACGACCCAGGGCCGGGGGAAGACGTACTCGGCCACGTAACGCAGCCGGTTGGCCACGTGCGTCGTCGCGAACAGGTCCAGGCCGACGAGCTGTGGCCGGATCCAGCCCCGGATCGCCTCCAGCAGCATGGGGCCGGTGCCGTGGCCCATGTCACCGCCGGACACCCCGATGATCCCCTCGTCCGTCTCGACCTCGACGATGATCGCCGACATCGCCCGGTGCGCGCCCTCCGGCGCCCACGACGGAGCGAACGGCCTCGGGTAGGCCAGCTCGATGACGCGCCCGCGCACGTCTGTGATCCGCATCTGTCTCACCCCTTGGTCGCGCCGTCGGCGAGACCCTTGATCAGGTACTTCTGTACGGCCAGCGCGAAGATCACCACGGGCAGTACGGTGAGCACGCCGACCGCTGCCAGCGGCCCCCACATGCCGCCCTTCTCGGTGTCGGCGGCGATACCCGCGATCGCGACCGGGATGGTGACCGACTTGTCATTGGTGAGGATGAGCGCGAACAGCAACTCCTCCCAGGCCAGGATGATGCAGAAGATCAGCGTGGAGATCAGCCCGGTCATGCTGGTGGGCACGATGATGCGGAAGAACGCCCCGAACCGGGTGCAGCCGTCAATCATCGCCGCCTCCTCCAGTTCGGGCGGCAGGCTGCGGAAGAAGGCCCGCATGAGCCACACCACGTACGGCACCAGGAAGGTGACGTAGGCCAGGATCACGGTGATGTACTGGTCGGTCAGCCCCAGCTTGCGCGCCACCAGGAACAGCGGCACGACCAGGGCGATCGGCGGCACCGCCCGGGAGGCCAGGATGAGCCCGGCGGCCACGTTCGCACCGCGCGTCCTCATCCGCGACAAGGCGTAGCCCGCCATGGACCCCGCCACCATCGAGATGGCCGACGCTCCGACCGCCACGATGATCGTGTTGATCATGCGGGGCAGGATGCGGGCCTGCTGGAAGTAGCTGACGTAGTTGTCGAAGGTGAGCTCGCTCAGCCAGCGCGGCGGGACGGTGAAGATGTCCTTCGGCAGTTTGAAGGAGATGCTGATCATGTAGAGGACCGGGAGCAGGAAGAGCAGCGTCACCAGGCAGGCGCCGGCGATCGCGGCCCAGCGTCCCAGACGGGGCCTCACCATCGGTTCTCCAGACGGTGGCTGACGCGGAACAGGACATAGGTCAGGGCCATGGTGATCACCAGCACGATCGTGGCCATGGAGGAGGCCGAGCCGAACTCCAGGCTCCTGAACCCCTTCTCATAGATGTAGAGGTTGACCACGTTCGTGGCGTTGCCAGGGCCGCCCTTCGTGGCGGCGAGCGCGATGTCGAACATCTTGACCGCGCCCAGCCAGCGGACCACGAACGCGGCGGCCATCACCGGCACGAGCAGCGGCAGCGTGACCCGCCACAGCGTCTGCCAGCGGCCGGCGCCGTCGGTCTTGGCGGCCTCGTACACCTCGCCGGGCAGCGCCATGATCCCAGCCGCGGCGATCAGGACCACGAAAGGCGTCCACCGCCAGGTGTCGATGATGATGACACTGGCCATGGCCAGCGTGGGATCGCCGATCCACTCGACCGGGCCGATCCCGGCCAGGCCCAGCGCGTAGTTGACGACGCCCCAGAGCGGGTCGAGCAGCATCCGCCACACGCCGCCGGCCACCACGGGCGCGACGACCATGGGCACCAGGAACAGGGCGCGCAGCACGCCCCGCCCCCGCCACTCGACGTTGAGCAGGAACGCGATGGCGAATCCCAGCACCATCTGCAGCGGCAGCGCGATCACCAGGTAGACGCCGGTGACCTTGAGCGACTCCAGGAACCCCGGATCGTGCAGCACGGCCGTGTAGTTGCGCAGGCCGACCCAGCCGGCCGGCTGGAAGGTCGCCAGGTCGAAGTCCGACAGGCTGACCCAGAAGGTGTAGAAGATCGGGTAGAGCAGCATGCCGGCGAGCAGGAGCAGGGCCGGGGTCATGAAGATCCAGGCCGTGCCCGGCTCCCCCAGCCGCACGCGGCGACCGATCACTGGCCGTAGCCCTTGGTCTTCAGCAGCTCGGTGATCTCCTTCGCGGCCTGGTCGATGGCCTGCTGCGAGGTCGCCTGGCCGGACATGGCCCGGCTGGTCTGGAGCGCGAGGATCTGCTGCACGGCGTCGGACTCGGGCAGGCGCGGGCGCCACATCTGGTTCTTGGTGGCGACCTCGTAGCCCTCCTTCAGCGCCGCGTAGACGGGCTTGGCCCAGTCGGCGGGCGGGGTGCCGTCGAGGGTGGAGTTACGCGCAGGGAACGTGCCGAACGCCTTGGCGGTGAACTGCTCGCCCTCTTTGGAGGTGAGCCACTGCAGCCAGGTCCAGGCGGCGGCCGGGTGCTGGGAGCGCTTGGAGATGCCGGCCGTCCAGATGCCGCGGTGCGTGCCGGGGCCCGCCGTGCCCGCGGGCAGTGTTGTCACGCCGACCTCCCCGGGCGTCAGGGTCGTGCTCTCCTTGTCGACGGCCGTGCCCTTGTAGACGCTGCCCCACATGAACATGGTGGCCGTCTTCCCCTGGCGGAAAGCCTCCAGCGGCTCGTTGAACTGGTACGTGCTCGCCCCGGGAGGCGCGTACTTGAGCAGGTCCACCTGCGTCTGCAGGGCCTTGACGCCGTTCGCGTCGGCGAAGGTCACCTGCTGCTTGTCGTCCAGCAGCTTCCCGCCGTTGGAGTTGAGCACCGTCTGCCAGACGGTGGGGGTCAGCGGGTCCTTGGTGAAGTACGTGCCGACGGCCCACGAGTCGGTCTTGCCGTCGCCGTCGGTGTCCTGGACGAGCTTCTTGGCGTCGGCGAAGTACTGCTCCCAGGTCGTCTCGGAGCTCGGCTCCCGCACCCCGGCCTTCTTGTACAGGCTCTTGTTGTAGAACATCAGCAGCAGGTTCGAGCGGACCGGGACCGCGTACTGCTTGCCCTCCCACTCACCGGCCGCCAGCGGCGTGGGGTTGATGTCGGCCCAGTCGTAGCCGGCGTCGTTCCACTTGGCCAGCTCGGGGCCCTTGAGGTCGTACAACGCGCCTGTCTTGGCGAGCTGCGGCAGCCACGGGTCGTCGGCGAGCACGGCGTCGTAGGTCGCGGTGGTGCCGGTCAGCTCCAGCATCGTCTTGGCGAGCTGGTCGTTGTACGGGACGCCGTCCACCGTGACCTTGATGTTCGGATACTTCTTGTTGAACTCCGGGACGAGCTGGTCCTGCCACTGCTTGGCGAACGCGTCGTTGGCGATGACGCGGATCGACACCGGGGCGCTCGCGCTGCCGAGCCCGCCACCGTCCGCGGGAATCTCCTCGGCGGCCGAGCCGCAGGCGGCGAGCGACAACCCGATCGCGGACACCGCCGCGACCAGGCGGATCTTTCTTGGCATGATCAGCTTCTCCTTGCAGGGGGTGGGGGATTGCGGGTCAGGCGCGCGGGTCGATGGCGAGTTTGACGATCTCCCGATCGTCGAGCCGGTAGTCGCCACCGAGCGCCTCCAGCGCCCGCCGGGCGCCGGACAGCGGCACGCGGTGGCTGACGACCTGGTCGAAGGGCAGGCCGCCGCGCTGCAGGAGGGTGAGCGCGCTGTGGTATCTGCGCTGCATGTCGGGGCCGGCACCGTAGACGCCGGCGATCGTGATGTCGCGCTTGAGCAGGTCGCTGAAGGGGTTGAACGGCACGGTGCCGCGATCGGTGAAGTTGCCCAGCTCCGCCAGCGTCCCGCCGTCGGCGACCAGGCCGATGGCCTCGGTGAACGCCGCGGGTGAGCCGGCGGTGCCGATCACCGCGTCCGCGCCGCGGCTCTCGCCGAGCGCGTCACGCACGGCATGCGCGCGCCGCGCGGGGTCGGTGACGCGGTCGATGTCCACGACCTCGTCCGCGCCGAGCGCCGCGGCCAGTTCCAGCCGCACCGGTGGCCGGCCCACGGCGACGATCCTCGCCGCGCCCGCCGCCCTGGCCGCCACGACCGCCATCAGGCCGATCGCGCCGACGCCCTGGACGACCACAGTGGAGCCGATCCTCACGCGGGAACGTTCCAAGCCGTGCAGGGCCACCGACAGCGGCTCCTGCAGCACCGCCACCGCCGGGTCCAGATCGGTGCGATAGAAGACCGTCCCGGCGTTGGAGGCGTACAGGTGGGTGGCGAAGCCGCCGGTCAGGTACGGCGGGCGGTCGGCGGGCGAGGCGAAGCCGTACGAGGGACGGCGCTCCGGGCAGCTTCCCGGCCGCCCGCGGACGGTGCACTGGTAGCACCGGCCGCAGCTCAGCGCGGGAAAGACGCCCACCCGGTCGCCGACCTCGATGGGACGGCCCGCGTGGTCGGCGCGAACGCCCTCGCCGAGCACCGTCAGGCGGCCGACGATCTCGTGCCCGAGCAGGGCCGGGAAGCGCACGCTGTCCAGCCGGCCGCGGTAGATGTGGGCGTCCGTGCCGCACATGCCGCACAACTCGACTTCGAGCACGAACTCGCCGGGGCCGGGGCGGGGCAGATCGTATGAGCGGATCTCCACGTCGCCGGCGACGCCCGTGACGATCGCCGCACGCGCCGTCTCGTTCATCCCCGCCTCCGCATTCTGGATTCTATAGAATGCAGTAGAAGCTAGTTCGTCCCTTTTTTGTCGGTCAAGTGTTGTTACCTGAATGTTTCCGGCACGGGGTTCGCCGTGACCGGGGAAGCCGGTCGGCGGGCCGGGGCGCCGGCGAGGAGCCCGGCGCCCAGCTCGGTCGGGTGGTGCAGGACGAGGTTGACCTGACGGACGCTGGCGATGAGGTTGGCCTGGCGCAGGACGCAGGCGTGCTCGCTGGCCGTCGGCACCGATACCCCCACCTGCCGGGCCAGCTCGCTGGTGCTGCAGCCGGGCTCGCGGGCGATGCAGCTCAGGATCTCCGCCCGCGTCCGTCCGAGCAGCGCCACCAGGGCGTCTCCGGCGGTGGCGGCGGTCGTGGCGGCGCGGCGCGGGATGGGGCAGGCCAGGACGGGCGGCAGCGCCGGGTCCACCAGCGCCACCGGGTGCCCCCGGCAGAAGTACGACGGGATCACCGTCAGCCCCCGTCCCCTGAGGTGGATCTCCCTGCTCAGGCCGGGCGGGTAATCGATCTCCAGCACGGGCGGGCGCCAGCGCGCCGCCGGTGCGAGGTGGGCGAGCAGTTGCTCGGCGCCGCCCGCGGCCAGGTGCCGCGCCAGGATGGCGCGCTCCTGGGCCAGGGCGGGCTCCGCCTGCGGCCACTGCGGCGCGAGCGCCGCGTCGCAGTAGCGCGCGACGAGCCGCCCGAGGCGTCTGACGGCGTGCGCGTCCCCGCGTGCGAGGTCGGTCAGGCCGGCGGAGAATGGCCCTGAGCTGCTGCGCAGCCGGTCCAGCTCCGCCCGCAGCCGTCCACGGGGCGTGTCGGCGAGCGCCTGAAGGGCCTGCTCGTCGCCCGACTGCGCCTCGATGGGGGTCAGGAAGTCGGGGAAGTACGGGCCGCGCGGGACGAGCGGGAGCAGCAGCGAGCGCACGTCCGTCAGCAGGCCGTCCCCGGTCAGCCGGGTGCGGGCCTGGCGCCGCCAGCAGGCCATCGCGCCCCCGCCGTCGCGGGCCTGCAGCCGGTGCAGGCTGCCGACCATCTCCCACAGCAGGTCGGTCCGGGTAGCCGGGCGCGTGAGCGCCAGGTCCTCGGAGGTGAAGACGATCCTCAGGACACCGCGCGAACGAGGGGACATGTCCGTCTCTTCCCGTTGACGGGAGGTGCTGGGCCTTCCCGGTCACGATAGGGGATCAGCGGTTTGTCAGCCCCGGTGGGCACACTTCCCTCATGCCCGATGAGCCCCTCGAACTCGGCGAGATCGCACCCTCCGACTACCACTTCCACCACGACACCATGGCCGGGGTCGGCTTCCTGACCATCGCCAGGCGGCTGCCCTCCCTCATCGGCCAGGCCTTACGCCTGGCCTGGCAGGCGGGGCCGCGCGACACCATGACCACCGTCTCGCTCAACCTGCTCGGCGGGATCGTCACCGCGTTCGGCCTGCTGGCCACCACCGGCGTGCTCACCGCGCTGTTCAGCGAGGGGCCGACCCCCTACCGGGTGCTGGCGGCGCTGCCCAGCCTGGTCCTGGTCGGCGCCGCCGCCGTGCTCCGCACGCTGCTGCAGGCGGGCGCGAGCTGGGCGGAGGCGCGGCTGAGCCCGCAGATCGAGCGCGCCGCCGAGGAGCGGCTGTACTCGCTGACCAGCCGGGTCGAGCTGGTCGCGTTCGACGACCCGGAGTTCCACGACGCCCTGGAACGCGCCAGGGGCCGGGGCGCGGGCACCGCCAGCTTCGTGGTGTCGTCGGCCGTGGACGTGGTCACGTCCCTGGTGGGGCTGGCGGCGGCGGCCGGCGTCCTGGGCCTGCTGCATCCGGTGCTGCTGCCGCTGCTCCTGCTGGCCGTGCTGCCCGACGCGTGGGCCGCGGTCCGCAGCGCGCGCCAGCGCTACTCCACCATGTACGGGCTCGGCCCGGCCCGCCGCCGCAAGTGGATCCTCGCCGAGCTGCTGGCCGACCGTGAGCCCGCGGCCGAGGTGCGGGCGTTCACCATGCGGCGCTTCCTGCTGCGCGTCTACGACGCGGTGGCCAGGGCCGAGCAGGAGGAGATGCTCAAGCTGGTCAGGCGGCAGACGCTCACCCGGCTGGCCGGCAACGCGCTCAGCGGCCTCGGCAGCGCCGTGGTCTACCTGGCGTTGGGCGTGCTGCTGACGATCGGCGCCATCCCGCTGGCGGTGGCGGGCACCGCCGTGCTGGCCATCCGGTCGAGCCAGGGCTCGCTGTCGGGCCTGCTGTTCACCACCAACCACCTCTACGAGCAGGGGCTCTACTTCACCGACTTCCTGCGGTTCTGCGACGACGCCGAGCGCCGCCTGATCCCGTCGCGCCCGCTGCCCGCGCCGGAGGGCTTCGACCGCATCACCGCCAGCGACCTGACCTTCACCTACCCGGGGATCGGGGAACCCGCGCTGCGCGGCGTGTCCGTGGAGGTCAAGCGGGGCGAGATCGTCGCCTTCGTCGGCGAGAACGGCTCCGGCAAGACCACCCTGGCCAAGATCCTTTCCGGCCTGTACGAGCCCGACTCGGGCACCGTG
>NZ_VSEY01000035.1 GCF_008086045.1 Nonomuraea sp. PA05
CCGGGCCGCCGGTTACGTGCCGATCGCGAACCCGCTCGCATGATCGGCTCCCGGGTCCTGACGGCCGCCGCCGCTCTTCCCGAGGTCCCCGCCTACCTCTATGACCTGCCGGCGCTGGACGAGCACGTGGCGGCCGTACGGCGCGCGCTGGGGCCCGTCGAGCTGTACTACGCGGTCAAGGCCAACCCCGACGCCGAGCTGCTGCGCGTGCTGGCCGGGCACGTGGACGGGTTCGAGGTGTCGTCGGCGGGCGAGCACGCGCACGTGAGAAGGCTGTTCCCGGGTGCGCGGGTGGCGCTGGGCGGGCCCGGCAAGACCGACGCCGAGCTGCGCCTGCCGCACCACCGGATCCACGTCGAGTCGCCGAACGAGCTGCGCCGCCTGATCGGCACGGGGCTGGAGGCGGACGTGCTGCTCAGGCTCAACCCGGACCTGCCGGTCGAGGGGGCGGCGCTGACGATGAGCGGGCCGTTCGGGATGGACGAGGACGCGGTGGCGCAGTGCCTGCCGCTGTTCGGGGACCGCGTCCGGCTGCGCGGACTGCACACCCACCTGGCCAGCGGGCTCGACGCCGGGCCGCTGCTGGGGCTGGCGCGGCGGTTGCTGGACCACGCCTGGGAGGAGGTCAACCTGGGTGGCGGGATGGCGGTGTCGTACGAGACGCCCGAATCCCGCTTCGACTGGGAGGCGTACGGAAAAGGGCTGGCCGAGCTGGGACGGGACAGAAGGCTGCGCATCGAGCCCGGCCGGGCGCTGACCGTCTACTGCGGCTACTACGTCACCAGAGTGGTGGACGTGAAGCGGGTGCGCGGCCAGGCGTACGCGATCCTGCTGGGCGGCACCCACCACCTGCGCACGCCCGCGACCAAGGGCCACGACCAGCCGTTCACCGTGCTGCCTGCGGGCAGGCCGGACGTGGCCGGCGAACCGGTCACGCTCGTCGGCCAGCTATGCACCCCGAAAGACGTTTTCGCCAGAAATATCGTGACCTCGGTGGGTGTGGGAGACACGGTGGTGTTCGAGATGGCCGGGGCCTATGCCTGGAACATCTCGCACCACGACTTCCTCATGCACCCGAAGCCGGCTTTTCACCATCTAAGAGCCTGACCTTCTCGATCAGCGCCACCAGGCCGTCGGCGTCCAGCAGGTCGACCGGGCGGACGGTGCGGTTGGCGCGCACGTAGTGGAAGGCCGCCCCCACCTCCTCCAGCGGCACCTCCGCCAGATGCGACCAGGCCAGCCGGTACGCGGCGAGCTGCACGGAGGCGGCCTTGGCGGCCTTCTTGCCCCTCGGCGGCTGCCCGGTCTTCCAGTCGACGACCTCGTAGCCGCCGCCGGGCCGCTCGAAGACGGCGTCCATGCGCCCGCGCACCAGCCGGTCGGCGATCATGGTCTCGAACGGGACCTCCAGGTCCACCGGCCGCCGGTCGGCCCACTCGCTCTGCTCGAACCGCTCCTGCAGCTCCGCCAGCCGCACGTCGGCCTCTTCGACCTCCTCGTCGTACAGCTCCAGGTCGTCGATCAGCCGCTGCTGGTCCCACCGCGTCTCCAGCCACTTGTGGAACGAGGTGCCCCGGCGGGCCAGCGGCGCGGGCTTCTTCGGCACCGGGCGGCGGATCTTGCGGGCCAGCTCGCGCGGGTCGGCGGCCAGCGTGACCAGCGAGGACACGGTCAGCTTGGTCGGCAGCTCGACCGTGGTGGCGGGCTTGCGCCGGTGCAGCTCGCGCTCGCGCAGCAGCAGGTCGGTGTCGCGCTGCCAGGCCCGCAGCCGCTCCTCCTCGTACGCCTTGACGGGCTCATCCTCGTACGGGCCCAGCGTGCCCGCCAGCGCGTCCTCCACGAGCTGGGCGCCGTCGAGCACGGACTCGTAGCGCAGCCCCTCGGGCTCGACCGGCCAGGTGGCCTGCGCGGGCTCGGCCAGCAGCGGGTTCGTGGCGCCCTCTTCGAGGTCGTCCGCCCAGAAGGAGATGCGGTCGGCGGTGTCGCGGATCTCCAGCAGGAAGTCGGACGGCTCCAGCGGCTTGGTCGCGCTGCCCCAGCGGTAGCCGGAGGCGATCAGGTGGTAGTGGGCGCGGGTCACGGCCACGTACGCGAGCCTGCGCTCCTCCATCAGGTCACGCTCGCGGCAGTGCTCGTCGAACGCCGCCAACTCCTCCTTGCTCAGCCCGGACAGCCGGGGCAGGTCGGCGGCGTCGCCGCGCAGCGGGTACGGGAGCTTGCGCGGGTTCTCCGTCCACCGGCTGTTCATCACCGGCGTGGCGGGGAAGATGCTGCCCGTCGCGATCGTGCCCTTCGAGCTGACGAGCTGCGACAGGCCCGGCACCACCACGACCGGCCACTCCAGGCCCTTCGAGGCGTGCACGGTCATCAGCTTGACGCTGTTGCTCTCGCCGACCCGGCCCGCCTCCAGCCCGAACTCCTCGCTCTCCGCCGCCTGGAGGTAGGCCAGGAACGCGCCCAGCGTCGGATCCTCGGCGTCGCCCGCGAACCTGGAGGCCGCGTCGAGGAACGCGTCGAGGTCGGCCCGCGCCGCGAACGCGCCCACCGTGCCGCTGCGCGCCGCCACCTCGATGTCCAGGCCCAGCCTGCGCTCCACCTCGCTGATCAGGTCGGGCAGCGGCTGCGCGGTGTGCGCGCGCAGGTGCCGCAGCTCCTGGGCGAGCGCCACCAGCCTGGTGCGGGCCAGCGGCGAGAACGGCTCCAGCCACCCCTCCCTGTCGGGCAGCTCGTCCAGGGCGTCCACCAGGCTGCCGCGCTCCTCGGCCAGGTCGGCCACCACCTGGTCGAGCGGGTCGTCCTCGCGGTGGCTCTCGCTCAGCTCGCGGGCCAGTGTCCGGGCGTGCTCGCCCAGCACCCGCAGGTCGGCGGGGCCGATCCGCCAGCGGGGCCCGGCCAGCAGCCTGGCCAGCGCGTCGCCCGCCGTGGGGTCGTACAGGACGCGCAGGGTGGCCACGATGTCGTTCACCTCGGGCACGGTCAGCAGGCCGCCCAGGCCCACCACCTCGACCGGGATGTCGCGCTCCTCCAGCGCCCTGCGCAGGGCGGGGAACTGCGAGCGCTTGCGGGCCAGGATGGCGACGTCCTGCGGCTGCAGGGCGAGCGTCTTCTTGCGCTCCTTCTCGCCCCACGGCATGCCGTCGGGGGCCGTCTCCTGGCCGAGGAGCTTGGAGACGCCGTCGGCGATCCACTTCGCCTCGTCCTCGGCGGTCTCGTGGAAGGCGCAGGTGACGCGGCCGCGCTCGACCCGGTTCGGGCCGGGGATCAGCACCGGGACCTCGCGGGCCTCCATGCGCAGCGCGAGCTGGACGCGGGCGGCCACGTCGAGCACCCGGTCGCCGTTGCGGAAGCTGACGCTGAGCTGCCGGACCGGCGCCTGGTCGCCGGCGGCCGTGCGGAAGTCCTTCGGGAAGCGCCGCAGGTTGCCCGCAGAGGCGCCGCGCCAGCCGTAGATGGACTGGCACGGGTCGCCCACGGCCGTGACGGGATGGCCGCCGCCGTAGAGCGAGCGCAGCAGGACGAGCTGGGCGTGGCTGGTGTCCTGGTACTCGTCGAGCAGGACCACCGAGTAGCGGCCCCGCTCGATCTCGCCGACCTCCTTGTGGTTGGCGGCGATGCGGGCGGCCAGCGACATCTGGTCGCCGTAGTCGATGACCTCGCGGGCGCGCTTGAGCCGCTCGTACCGCTCCACCAGGGGCAGGAGCTGCTCCCTGGCCGCGTGCACGCTCAGCGGCTTGCGCTGGGCCAGCGTCGTCCGGCCGGGCAGCACGGCGTGCCTGCCCTCCAGCCACTCCCCCACCCGCCGCACGTCGGCGGCCGAGCGCAGATGCTCCGACAGCTCGCCCGCCAGCTCCAGCAGCGCGGCCGTGACCGACGGCGGGCCCAGCTCGATCCGGTCCATCGGGCCGTCGTACATCGCCACCACCCGCGAGGCGAGCTGCCACGACACGGCGGGCGTGACCAGCCGCATGGTCGGCTCAAGCCCCTCCCGCAGGGCGTGGTCGGTGACCAGGCGGGCGGCGTAGGCGTGGTACGTGGACACGGTCGGCTCGTTGTCGAGCGTGCCCGGCTCGACCAGCCCGGCCTCGGCCAGGCCGTTGAGCCTCTCCCTGACCCTGGTGGCCAGCTCGGCGGCGGCCTTGCGGGTGAACGTCAGGCCCAGCACGTTCTCCGGCTTGACCAGGCCGTTGGCGACCAGCCAGACCACCCGGCCCGCCATGGTCTCGCTCTTGCCCGAGCCGGCGCCCGCCATGACGACCATCGGCTCCAGCGGGGCCTCGATGACCGTCGCCTGCTCGGGGGTGGGCGGGAGGATGCCGAGCTTGCCGGCCAGTTCGGCGGGGGTCAGCACACCTGGCCCCCGTTGTCGTTGACCGGGCAGCTCGCCCTGGCCGCGCAGGTGCGGCAGCCGTCGTTCACCTTGGCCTGGAAGAACGGGCCCGACATGCCGACCGCCACCGTGTCGACCAGGTCCTTGGCCCAACCCGGGTTCTTGTCGTCGGCCAGCGCGCCCTGCGACTGCTCCAACGCGTCGTTCTTACCCGCCGCCTTGCCGAGCTGCACCAGTGCCGCGCCGCCGGGCTCGGTCATGCCGTGCCTGGCGAACGCGCCCAGCAGCGCCGCGAGCTGGTAGACGCCGAGCTGCGGATGGCGGTCCAGGTCGCCCGCCTTCGGCTTGGAGCCGCCCGTCTTGAGGTCGATGATCACCGCGCGGTTGTCGGAGTCGCGCTCGACCCGGTCGACGCGGCCCTTGATCTGGACGCCCTCCGACACCATCGCCGTGAACGCCTCCTCCAAAGCCACCAGCTCGCG
Organism: Nonomuraea sp. PA05; assembly: GCF_008086045.1. Classification (GTDB taxonomy): domain Bacteria; phylum Actinomycetota; class Actinomycetes; order Streptosporangiales; family Streptosporangiaceae; genus Nonomuraea; species Nonomuraea monospora. Next base: position 4,810 of record NZ_VSEY01000035.1, read on the forward strand.
CGGGTTCTCCTTGTGCCAGCGCAGGAACTTGCCGATCATCTGCTCGGCCACCTGGCGCTGCTTGCGGTTGTACCAGACGCCGCCGAAGTCGAGGTCGTTCCAGATCTGGTCGAGGCGGTCGCCGAGCAGGTCCTCGCTGGGCAGGTCGGTGGCCGCCAGGACGGCCAGCGCGTGAATGATGTTGCCCAGGCCCTGCGCCGTGCTGGTGCCCGCCGCGCCGACCGCCGTCTCCAGCAGCCAGCGCAGGCCGCACTTGGTGAAGCTCTCCACCGCCGACGGCGAGATGCTCACCACCCCGTCCGGCCAGCTCAGCGGACGGTCGTCGGAGATCGGGGTGAGCGCGTACCAGTCGTTCGGGTGGGCGCCCTGCACCCCGGCGGCGGCCAGCCTGGCGAGCTGCTTGGCCGCCTCGTGCCGCAGCCTGCGCGGCTTCGTCGGATCGGTCACCGCGCTGCGCAGATCGGCCACCAGGGCGGACATGTTCAGCCAGCGCGCCCTGTCGTCCACCGTGGCCGATTCCACCGCGCCCGGCATCAGCTCCGACAGGAACCTGGACGGCCGCTCGTCGGTGTCCTCGCCGCCCACCGCCGTGACCACCAGCCTGCGCCTGGCCCTGGTCGCCGCCACGTAGAAGAGCCTGCGCTCCTCCGCGAGCATCTTGGACACCAGCGACGCCTTGTTCGGCTCGCCGCCCTCCACCACGTCGATGAGATCCTCGATGCCCAGCAGCGACCCGCGCAGCCGCAGGTCCGGCCAGACGCCCTCCTGGACGCCCGCCACGACCACCACGTCCCACTCCAGGCCCTTGGCGCGGTGGGCGGTCAGCACCCGCACGGCGTCGCCGTCGGGGGCGCGGTCGGCCAGCGTGTCGCCGGGGATCTCCTGGGCGGCCAGGTCGTCGATGAACACCTCGGGGCCCGCCATCGGCATCCGGTCCACGAACCTGGCGGCGTGGTCGAACAGCGCCACCACCGCGTCGAGGTCGCGGTCGGCCTGCGCGCCCCTGGGGCCGCCCGACAGGCTCAGCTCGCTCCAGCGGCGGGCCAGGCCGCTCTCGTCCCAGATCGTCCACAGCAGGTCCTCCGCCGTGCCGCCCTGGCGCGCGGCGTCGCGGGCCGCCGCCAGGAGCTTGGCGACGCGCTCGGCGGGGAACGCCACGTGCGGCTCGACCCGGGTCAGCTCGCGGATGTCCTTGACGGCGGCGACGAGCAGCTCGCCGGACGAGCGCGCCTTGAACGGCAGCCCCTCGACCTCCTCGGCTATCCCCCCACCCGCCTCCGCACCGGGGCCGGCGGCCCGCTCACCCGCGTCCGCCTCCTGGTCGGCGGCCTCGTCCGGGCTGGCGGTGTCGTCCGGGCTGATGGCCTCGTCGGCGGCCGCGCCCATGGCCTCGTTCTCGGCGATCTTGAGTGCGCGGCGCAGGCGGCGTACACCGATCATGTCGGTGCCCCCGAGCGGCCCCGTCAGCAGTTCCTCCGCCACCCCCTCGTCGAGCTCGGACGGATCCAGCGCCACCCGCAGCATCGTCAGCAGCGGACGCACGCCCGGCTCCTGCGCGATCGGCACCTCGTCGCCCGCGATCATCGTAGGCACGCCGGCGTTGGTCAGCGCCCGCCGCAGCAGCGGCACCTGCCGCCTGGCCGAGCGGACCAGCACCGCCATCCGGTGCCACGGCACCCCGTCGATCAGGTGGGCGCGGCGCAGCGTGTCGGCCACGATCGCGGCCTCCTGGCTGGTGCTGTCGGCCAGCAGCACCCGCGTCTCGCCCGGGTCGGCGTCCAGCGGCGCGACGAGGTCGCGGTGGCCGTGGCGGTGGTCGGGCCGATGGTCGGGCCAGTCGTCAGGGTCCTGGCCGGGCTCCCGGGTCGGCGCAGGGGCGACGGGCAGCTTGGCCGCCACTCGCCGCGAGGCCTCCAGCAGGTCGGCCCCGCTCCTGCGGCACACGCGCAGCGCCAGCACGGGCGCCTCGCGGCCGTCGAGTGTCCTGAACCGCTCGGGGAACTTCATGATGCCCTGGACGTCGGCGCCCCTGAACCCGTAGATCGACTGGTCGGGGTCGCCCACCGCGACCAGGTCGCGGCCGTCGCCCGCGAGCTGGGTCAGCAGCAGCTCCTGCGCCGGGTCGGTGTCCTGGTACTCGTCGACGAACACCACGTCGTGCGCCGCCCGCTCGCGCTCGCGCACCTCGGGGTCGGCCAGCAGCGCGGTGGCGGCGCCGACCAGCTCGGCGTAGTCGTAGGTCTCCTCGGGGGCCAGGTCGAACCTGTCCTGGTAGCGCTCGGAGAAGCGCCCGGCCGCCGCCCAGTCGGCCCGCCCGTGCAACCGGCCCAGGGCGATCAGTCGTTCGGCGTCGAGCCCCCGCTCGTTGGCGCGCGACAGGAAGTCGCGCAGCTCCTCGGCGAAGCCCCGCGTCTTGAGCGGCTCGCGCAGCGACTGCGGCCAGTCGGGCGCGCCGCCCTCCAGCTCGCCGTGCAGCAGCCGCCGGATCTCCAGGAGCTGCTCGGGGCCGGTGAGCAGGCGCGGCGGCGCCTTGCCCGCCAGCACGGACTCGCGGCGCAGCAGCGCGTACGCGTAGGAGTGGAAGGTCATGGCCACCGGCGTGCGCGTGGTGCGGCGCAGCCGGCCGGTGACGCGGCGGCGCAGCTCCTCGGCGGCCTTGCGGCTGAAGGTGAGGATGAGCACGCGCTCGGGGTCGACGCCGCGCCGCTCGATCCTGTCGACCACGCTCTCCACGATGGTGGTCGTCTTGCCGGTGCCGGGACCTGCGAGAACGAGGAGGGGGCCGCGCTGGTGCCCGACTACGGCACGTTGATGCTCATCGAGCACAGGAGGCACATCGGGCCCCCCGCTGCCTCTTCGCACCAACCGCCAGGTCTGAGCACTCACAGCACTAGATTCCACCAGACCACAGGGGTAGATCGTGCCGACTTGCCCGGTCTCCCCTAGCGATCCGCCTACCGTATCGAGGCAAAAGTCAGATTTTCTTGCGACACGCCGGGCACTTTGTTCGCCAGGAGCTTCACGGGTACCGCGATATATCTTGACTTCTCCTCCTCGCGACATATCGTGTTTCGCATGACCGACAAGGGTTACAAGGGCATCAGCATGGAAGGCGCGCTCGCCCGCTGGTACGACGCCAGCAACGCCAAGGCCGCCTCCCGCTACGACGAGCAGGTCGCCATGGTGCGGCAGCGCGCCCCCAAGGGCGCCAAGGTCCTGGAGGTGGCCCCCGGCCCCGGCTACCTCTCGATCGCCCTGGCCGCGACCGGCGACTACACGGTCACCGGCCTCGACATCAGCGAGACGTTCGTCTCCATCGCCCGGGGCAAGGCCCTGGCGGCCGGCGCGCCGGTGGACTTCCGGCTCGGGAACGCCTCCGCCATGCCGTTCGACGACGACACCTTCGACTTCCTGATCTGCTGCGCCGCGTTCAAGAACTTCTCCGACCCGGCGGGGGCGCTGCGGGAGATGCGGCGGGTGCTGCGGCCCGGCGCGGGCGGGCTGATCCTCGACCTGCGCAAGGACGTGTCCAAGCAGGCCGTGGACGCCGACGTGGCGCGGATGCGGATGGGGATGGTGTCCAAGCTGTTCACCAGGCTCGCGCTGCGGTCGTTCCTGCCGAGGCGGGCGTACACGAAGGCCGAGTTCGAGGCGCTCCTGTCGGGGGTGGGCTTCGGCTCGTACGAGATCAGGCAGACGCCGCTGAGCCTTGAGGTCGAGTTGCGCAAGTGACTTCGGCGATCCGGCCACGTACGGAGCGTTCGGGCTTGTAACGTAGGGTCAACATTTCCCTTGCGCGGGGGTTGATCGCATGCGCTGGCAGGTCCACTCCGAGAGGTCGGTCTATCGCGATCCGTGGCTCGACGTGCGGATCGCCGACGTGGAGTTGCCCGACGGGCGCCATCTCGACCATCGGCTGGTCCGTACGGCGCCGGGGGCGGGGGCCGTCGTCACCGACGACAAGGGCCGGGTGCTGCTGATCTGGCGCCACCGCTTCATCACCGACAGCTGGGGCTGGGAGATCCCGCTCGGCCAGGTGGACGAGGGCGAGTCGCCGATGGCCGCCGCGGCGCGGGAGGTCGAGGAGGAGACCGGCTGGCGTCCCGGGGCCCTGCGGCCGCTGCTGGCGGTGCAGCCCGGCAACGGGTTCTCCGACGGGCTCAACCACATCTACCGGGCGCACTCCGCCACCCGCGTCGGGGAGCCGGCGCATCCGTGGGAGGCGGAGCGGGTGGAGTGGGTGCCGCTCGCGCACGTCCGCAAGCTGATCGGCACCGGCGACATCGCCTGCGGCACCAGCATCTCGGCGTTGCTGCACGCCTACGTCGAGAGCCTGCCCGACGACGTCGTGCTCAGGACGTCGGACCTGGGCTTCCTGTACGACTACGACCCCGGCAAGGTCTATCCCTTGCCGGGGAACCTGCCCGACCTCTTCTGAACCTCAGGAGAAGAGCCGGTCCACCACCCTGGCCGTGGCCTTGCCGTCGTCGCGAGGGGCGAAGGTGGCGCGGAAGGCGTCGTAGCGGTCGGCGTGGGCCGCCGCCACCTGGTCGATCGAGCGGAGCGCGTCGACCACGTCGGCCGACGTGGACAGCAGCGGACCTGGCGCCTGCTCGGGCAGGTCGATGTAGAGGCCGCGCTTGGACGAGTACTTGGCCAGGTCGTAGCCGTACAGGACGATCGGCTTGCCGGTGCAGGCGAAGTCGAACATGACCGAGGAGTAGTCGGTCACCAGGACGTCGGCCACCAGCAGCAGATCGGCGATGTCCGGATAAGTGGTGACGTCGCGGGCGATCTCGGGGACGGCGGGCATGGCCTGCATCGGGTGGGCGCGGACCAGGATCTCGTGGTCGGCGCCCAGCGCCTCGCGGGCCTTGGCCAGGTCCAGCTTGACCATGGCGTTCTTGCGGTCGTAGTCGCGCCACGTGGGCGCGTACAGCACCACGCGCTTGCCCTCGGCCAGCCCGAGCCGCTCGCGCACCGCCGCGGCGCGGGCGTCGCGGTCGGGCGAGTTGAGCACGTCGTTGCGGGGCAGGCCGCTCTCCAGGATCTCGCCCTTGTAGCCGAACGCCTTGCGCAGCACCGGCGTGGCCCACGGCGACTGCGACAGCAGCAGGTCCCAGCCGCGCACCTCGGCCGCCTGGCGGTGCCAGATGGGCGGCCTGGGGTCGCGCTGCATGTGCGGCTGGTCGTTGCCGATCAGCTTGGCGGGGGTGCCGTGCCACGTCTGCAGCACCACCTGGTCCTCGCGCGCCCTGAACCAGGCGGGCAGGAAGGAGTTGGTGACGATGTGGCGGGAGCGGGCCAGCGCCTCGTGGTGCTCGCGGCTGCCCGCCCGGATGACGGTGGCGCCGCCGGGCGGCACGAAGGCGCCGTCCTTGACGATCCAGAGGTGTTCGCGGTCGTCGCCCCTGCGCAGCCGCTCCTCGTAGATGGCGCGGACGCTGTCGGCGTAGTGGCGGCCGTCGTTGACGACGTACACGGTCGTGTCGCGCAGCGGCTCGGTGCGCTGGGCCGGGTAGAAGACGCGGCGCAGGACGTGGGTGCCCGCGACGCCGCGCTCCTGCGCGGGCCTGTCCTCCTCCACGGTGATCACCGGCACGTCGAAGCGGGTCGAGATCATGCGGAAGACGTGGCCGGCGAGCGTGCGCGGCTCCTCGTCGAGGCCGCCCAGGGCCGCGTGGTCCATCCGCAGCGGGACGATCTCGCCGGACGGGTGGCGCAGCGACATGTTCCAGGTGCCGGACGCCAGCGGCACGGACTCGCCGAAGCGGTCCATGGACCCCGGCTCCACGCGTACGGAGAACGCGTCGCCGGAGCGCTCCATCGGCAGCAGGTAGGACAGCCCTGACCGGTGGCGCAGCGTGAGCGTGCGCGGGCCGGGCGCGTCGGGGTAGTGGCCGCTCAGGACCAGCTCGGAGCCTTGCCAGACGGCCGAGGTGAGCACCGGGCGGATGCGGTGCGCCGAGACGACGACGCGGTCGCGGCGGTCGCCGAGCACGGTGATCTCGCGGTCGCCGACGGGCGTGCGGGTCTCGACCAGGTCGGCCAGCATGACGGAGGCCGCCGGGTCGCCCTTGGGCTCGACCCAGAGCCGCCGGCCGTCCTTCTCCTGGAGCAGGGCGGGCACGGCCAGGCCGACCACGACCTGGGTGCCGTCGCCCGACGGGGTGAACTCGGCCGCGATGCGGTGGCCGCCCAGCCGGGCGTGGCCCTTGGTGACCTGCCGGCCGGGCAGGTAGATCTTCAGCTCCAGCCGCTCGCCGTCGAGCGTCACGCCGGTCAGCTCGGCCCTGTTGGGCTGGAGCACGACCTGCAGCGCCCGGTCTGAGGTCCAGACGGGGCGCACCCACCAGCCGGGCTTCAGCTTGAGCCCCGCGGGCCGCTCGGGCCGGCCGATCGAGGAGCCGCGCAGCAGGCCGGTGGCCCGCGCGCCCCGGCTCCAGAACACGATCTCGGCGCGCCACGTCGTGGCGTCGGGCACGGAGGGGCGGTGCCGCATGTGGCGGCGTACGCCGGACACCACGCCGCGCACGGCGCCGCGCCAGCGCAGCGGCCACGGGCTCAGCTCGGCGGTGAAGCCGGACCAGTCGTAGTTGCAGCCGGGCTCGCGCGCGCCGTGGGTGGCCTCGGGGGCCAGGACCCTGCGGGTGCGCAGCCGGATCGGCGGCAGCCAGCGGGGCCCGCGCAGCACGACCGTGGCCATGTTGAACCTGCGGCTGCGCACCGACAGGCCCGCCAGGTAGGCGAAGCCGCTCACCCGCAGCTTGCCGTCGGCCCACACGATGTCGTCGATGTGGGTGACCGGCACCAGGTCGGAGCGGCGCAGCCGGTAGAGGTCGGGCGGCAGCTCGTCGCGGAAGGGCAGGTCGGCGTACCAGCTCAGGCCCTTGCGGATGCGCTTGGACGGCTCGGCCGCCGCGGTGACCACTTTGGTGAGCGTCTCGCCCTCGACGAGCTCCTCGTCGGGACGGTGCTCGATCAGGTGGCAGATGACGCGGCGCGCGACCGGCAGGTCGCGCTTGACGCGCGCGTCGACGCCCTTGAGGTAGGGGCGCACGAGGTCGAGCATTTCCCGCCGTCGCGGGGCGCCGCGCTTGACCGCGAGGTCGATGCGGGCCCCGAGGGGGCCGCTGAGCACCTCGGTGTCGAACGCCGCGTCGCGACCGCCTGGGCCGACCGCTCGCATGACCGCTTCGAAAGGCTCGCCACGATCGCAGAGATCCTGGACAGCCTTCAGGCGGTCGGCGAGCGAATCGCCGCCCTGGCTTCGGGCTGTGACGCCGGTGGCCATAGGGGTGGCACCGCCTTTCGGGCCGCCATCAGTGTTCTGCCCATGGTAATGGGAGTCACATGTCACAGAATCGCCCGTTCGGCGAAAGTGCAGGTCAGCTGGGTTACTGAAAATCCCCTGAACGCCCGTCCCAGCGTGCCAGGCGCATGTCCGCACGTTCGCCGCGCAGCGGGGTGCCTTCCTCGCGCCAGTGCGCGAGGCATCGTCGCAGGTGGTCGGGGGCGGCGGCGGTGCCGTCCGCGTGGACGACGCGCCACCACGGCACGCCGCCTCCCCACGTGCTCATGACCTTGCCCACCTGACGGGGGCCGCCCTCGCCGAGGTACTCGGCGATGTCGCCGTAGGCCATGACCTTGCCGGGCGGGATGCGCTCGACCAGGTCGAGCACCCGCTCGGCGAACGGGTTCACGGGCTCCATGCGGCCGGCCCCGCGTCGATGATCTCCTCGAACCTGCCGATCTCAACCGTGCCCGCCGCCGCGCCGCCGGCCGCCGAGACCTCGATGACGCCCTCGTTCAGCAGGTACTCCTCGCCGTCCTCGCCCATCAGCCGGCCGCCGAGCGCGGTGGACAGCCGCAGGAGCTGCGCGACCTGCCAGTCGGAGCCGGGCTCGCCGACGAGCTGGCCCTCCCAGCGCGCCACGGCGTGCACGCCGCCCCGGTGACCGGTCACGATCTCCTCGGAGTCGCGCAGCTCGAACCCGGCCGGCGCGATGGCCTTCGCGAGCTCCGCGAAGGCGAGTGGTGACTCACGCACCACCCGCAGCTCGTATCCCATGGAGCGGGACCATAGCGGATCTTCCCGCCGAACGAGAATCGGCTTCATCACTCCTGCTTGCGCTGGTTGAGCACGATGATGGCGCCGCAGAAGGCGACCAGCGCGACCAGCACCCCGCCCCCGTACAACCACAGCCGCAGCGGGTCGGGCCCGGGCCGCGACGGCACCGGGGAGTCCTCGCCCTGGCCGAAGTGCTCCATGCCGGGCGCGATGCTGCGCTTGGCGCCGGTCAGCCGCTCGGCGACGTTCAGCGCGGCGGCGGCGTCCACCACCCCGAAGCCGGTCTGGTCGTCGTACCCGGCGGCGGGCCGCCCCCTCGCGCTGGACGACAGCGCCTGGGCGACCTGCTCGGGCGCCAGTTTCGGGTAGCGCGACTTGATCAGCGCCGCCACGCCCGCCACCAGCGCGGCGGCCGAGCTGGTGCCCTCGGACAGCTCGTAGCCGCCCTCCCGCTTGAGCACGGGCACCCCGACGCCGGGCGCGGCGACCAGCACCGACAGGTTGTCGCTGCTGAACGTGGCCCGCCTGCCCTGCTTGTCGGTCGCCGCCACGCCGATGACGCCCGGGTAACCGGCGGGGAAGCTCCAGTAGGAGGTGCCCTTCTCCTTGGTGTACGGGGTCAGGCCGTCGTTGCCGACCGCGGCCACGAGCACGACGCCCTTGCCCAGCGCGTACGAGACGGCCTCGCGCTCCGACCGCAGCGGCCCGTACGAGCCGATCGACATGCTGACCACCTGGGCGCCGTGGTTGGCGGCGTACCGCAGGGCGCGGGCGAGCGGGCTCTCGGCCGCCATCCCCTCCGCCTCGACCGGCGGCACGGCGAAGCCGGGCTCGTCGTCGATCACCATGGGCAGCGACAGGACGCGCGCGCCAGGAGCGACGCCGATGAGGCCGTCGTCCGCGCCGGACGCGGCGATCAGCCCCGCCATGGCGGTGCCGTGCCTGCCGGGCGGCAGCTCCCGCTCGATCGTGCCGGAGGTCATGTCGGGGCCGCTGTCCACGCGGCCCTTCAGCTCCTTGACCCCGGTGTCCACGGCGCTGTCGACGACGGCGACGGTGACGCCCTCGCCCTTGGTGACCGACCACGCCTGCTCGACGTTGAGCGCGTCCAGGACCCATTGCTGCTGGTCCCTGACAGGGTCGGGAGCGGTTCCCGAGAACGCGAGTATCGCGGCGGTGAGCACGCGCACGGCCGTCAGCACACGTTCCCCTGAGTGCAGGGCGGCACCTTGGGCGGGTCCGCCAGGAAGTAGGCGATCTGGTTGCCGATGGACTTGGCGGCCGGCCACAGCTCGCTGTGCAGGATCTCCTCGGGCGGGATCGCGGCCCTGGTGCGCCCGTCGGCGTAACCGCCCGTCGAGAACACCAGGTACGGGCCCGCGCCCACCCAGCCGGTGCGCTGGCGCTGGTCGGGGCCGAAGCGCTCGCTCACCGTGCCGGGGAAGGAGACCGGCAGCACGCCGACGCGGTCGTCCTGGGTCAGCTCCTCGCCCGCCGAGATGCGCGACGCCTCGTCCTTCAGCACGGCCACGCCGACCGTGAACACGAAGGAGGCCGTCTGGTCCATGTACGTGGCGCGCAGCATCGTGACGCAGCCGTGGCTCTGCAGCACCCCGGCCACCGAGGCGTCCGCGGCCTTGCCGCAGTCGGTCTCCGGGGCGATGCCGATCCGCCTGGCGTACTGCTGGGCGCGGTCCAGCCCGAGATACTTGACCTCCTCGGGGAAGACCCCGGTGGCGGGCCAGGCCTGCCAGCGCCGGGCGATCTCCTCCTGCTTGTACTGGTTCTGCTCGTCGGGTGTCAGCGGGCGCGAGCGCGTCTCGGCGAACAGGCCGACGGTGCCGAGCAGCACCACGACGGCCGAGACGGCGATGATGACGCCGAGCAGCGCCACGAAGAGGCGGCGGTACCTGATGCCCTGCCGCAGGGCGAGCAGCTCGGCTCGTTCCCTGGCGGCCGTGCGCCTGCGCGAGTCCGCCGCCGGCCACGAGCGCACGCGTGATCGGCGGCCGGTGGGGGCGCCGAGCGGATTGCTCCGCCCTTGCGTGGCTTCTCCCCCGGCGCGCGGTAGCCCTGAGGTCGACCTACGTGCCTTCACCACCGCCTCGTTCCCGCAATCGCTCCGTGTCTATTTCGTCCCCGTAAGGAGCCGGATCATGCCTGTTGTGAGATGTGCACCCGTCGCACGCGTCTGACCAGGATGAATATCACCGCCAGGGCGGCGAGCGCGCCGGCGGCGGCTCCCCCGGCGATCGCCGCGTACGTCGTGATCCGCCGCTCGTCCCTGACGACGACCTTCACCGGCCCGGCGGGCCCGCCCGCGACCGGCAGGGCCGGATCCGCGGCCTGCGTGCCGGTGGCGGTCTCGGTGTGGCCGGCCAGCCTGGACGCCTCGGCGAGCGCCCTGGCGGCGTTCACGACCCCGAACCCGGTGGCGGTGTCGTAGCCGCCGGGCGGCCGGTCGCGCGCGCCGCCCGCCATGGCTCGCGCCACGAGCGGCGGCGACAGGTCCGGATATTTGGCCTTGATGAGGGCGGCGACCCCCGACACCAGCGCGGTCGCCTGCGAGGTGCCCCTGCCCACCCAGTACTCGTCGCCGGGGCCCGCGCCCATGATGTCCACGCCGGGGGCGGCCACCAGCACCGAGGAGTTCCAGTTGGAGAACGAGGCCCGCCGCAGCCGCCGGTCGGTCGCCCCGACCGAGACGACGCCGGGGAAGGCAGCCGGATAGGAGTAGGGCGCGAAGTCGCCGATCACCCGCCGGTCGCCGTCGTTGCCCGCGGCGGCGACGAGCACGACGCCCTTGGAGATCGCGTAACGGATGGCCGCGCGCTCCTCCCTGGTCGCCAGCTCCTTGGAGATCGACATGTTGATCACGTCCGCCCCCTCGTCGACCGCGTACCTGATGCCCCGGGCCACCACGTTCTCGAAGCGCTCGGCCGAGTTGAACTCGCGGAAACCCGGCTCCTCGTCCTCGAGGATGACCCTTACAGACAGTACGTCCGCCGCAGGCGCGACGCCGATGATCCCTTGTTTATTCCCGGGGCCGTGACCGTGCCCGGCGATCAGCGAGGCCATGTACGTACCGTGCAACCTGCTCGGAGGCGTGCCGGGCGGGTTCGCGCCCGCCGTGAAATCCTTGCCCTCGCGAACCGAGCCGCTCAGGTCGCGGTGGCCGGGATCGACGCCGGAGTCGAGCACGGCCACCGTCACACCGGCGCCCGTGCTGGTCCGCCAGGCCTGGGTCAGCGCCAGCGTCCTGATCACCGCCTCCTGCCCGCCGCGTACGTCGTCGGCCCGCGCCGGCGCCGCCGCGAACAGCAGCATCCCCGTCGCCGCGACCGCCACCACTCGCCTGCCCGCTCTCAGCACTGCCACTCCCGGGAGCCGCAGTCGGGCATGGCGGGCGTGCTCAGCTCGGTCAGCACGCGCTCGGCCAGCTCGGTGGCGAAGGCGAAGATGGCGGGACGGGGCTCGCCCGCCGCGTCCGCCGGCCGGCCGTCCACCTGACCGGCCGTGGTCAGGACGAGGTACGGGCCCGCCTGCCGTACGGAACCGGCCTGCCGCACGCCCGCCGTGAACCGGTCGGACAGCGTGCCGCGGAAGGCCAGCGGGCGCAGGCCGGGAGAGGGTTTGCCGGTGTCGGAGAAGGCGGACTTGGCGCGTGCGGCGCCCGGCTCGTCCCGGAGCGCGACCACGCCGACGGTGACGAGCACGCCGCGCAGGGCGTCCACGTACGTGGCCCGCAGCACGCCCTTGCAGCCGGCCCCGCGCAGGGCCTTGACCGCCTTCGGATCGACCGAGTCGCCGCATGAGGTGCGCGGTGAGATGCCGATCCTGCTGGCACGTTCCCGCCCGCCCTGCTCGGCGGAGTACGGCAGTGTGGCGGGGAAGATACGGCCGGTGGGCCAGGTGCGCCAGCGGCCGGCCACCTCGCGCTCGGCCGCGGCCCGCAACTCGGCCGCCGTGGGGCCGCGGGTCAGCTCCGTGCCCGCCGCGCTGCCCGCCACCCCGGCGGCCACCGCGCAGATCAGCGTCAGCGCGGAGGCCACCACGAGTGTCGGCCACGGGCGGGCGGAGTTCACGGCAACGACCTTAACCGGGGCGTCCCGGCCGAAACCCCTTAATAGCTGGGCAGGCTCGGATCGACGGTCTTCACCCAGCTCAGCACGCCGCCGCCGACGTGCACCGCGTCGGCGAAGCCCGCGTTCTTGACGACCGCGAGCGCCTCGGCGGAACGGGCGCCGGACTTGCAGTGCAGCACGATCTTCTTGTCCTGCGGCAGCTTCTCCAGGGCGGAGCCGTTGAGGAACTCGCCCTTCGGGATCAGCGTGGCGCCGGGGATCGAGACGATCTCGTACTCGTTGGGCTCGCGCACGTCCACGACGTAGATGTTCTCGCCGCGGTCCATCATGCCCTTGAGCTCCAGCGCGGTGATCGTGGAGCCGCTGGCGGCCTCGGCGGCCTCGTCGGAGATCGCGCCGCAGAACGCCTCGTAGTCCTCGAGCAGCTCGGTGACCGTCGGGTTCTTGCCGCACAGCACGCACTCGGGGTCCTTGCGGACCTTGACGTCGCGGTACTTCATCTCCAGGGCGTCGTAGATCATCAGCCGGCCGACCAGCGGGTCGCCGATGCCGGTGAGCAGCTTGATGGCCTCGTTGACCTGGATCGAGCCGATCGACGCGCACAGCACGCCGAGCACGCCGCCCTCGGCGCACGACGGCACCATGCCGGGAGGCGGGGGCTCCGGGTAGAGGCAGCGGTAGCAGGGGCCGTGCTCGGCCCAGAACACGCTCGCCTGACCGTCGAAGCGGTAGATCGAGCCCCAGACGTACGGCTTGCCGAGCAGGACCGCCGCGTCGTTGACCATGTAACGCGTGGCGAAGTTGTCCGTGCCGTCGACGATGAGGTCGTAGCCGGAGAAGATCTCCATGACGTTCTCGGTGGTCAGCGCCGTGTTGTGGATCACGACGTCGACCAGCGGGTTGATCTCACGGACCGACGCCGCGGCGCTCTCGGCCTTCAGCCTGCCCACGTCGGACTGGCCGTGGATGATCTGGCGCTGCAGGTTGGACTCATCGACCACGTCGAAGTCGATGATGCCGAGGGTGCCGACGCCCGCCGCCGCCAGGTACATCAGCGCGGGCGAGCCCAGGCCCCCGGCGCCCACACACAGCACCTTGGCGTTCTTCAGCCGCTTCTGCCCAGCCATGCCCACGTCGGGAATGATCAGGTGGCGCGAGTAGCGGCGCACTTCGTCGACGGTCAGCTCATCGGCCGGCTCGACCAGCGGTGGCAACGACACTTTTCTACGCTCCCGTTTCAGGGGGTCTTATCTCGTAGTGAAACCTAGCCCGGCAGTGGGGCATTCCCCAATCGAGTCTCACCGATCAGACGGCGTGCTTCCGCCGCCACGACCTGTGGCGTCTCCATCATCGCCACGTGCCCCGCCGTCGGCAGCAGCACCAGCCTGACCTGCCGGAACGTACGGTACGCCTTCCTGGCCATGGCCGGGCGGACCAGGCGGTCGTGGCGCCCGTGAATGATCAGCGTGCGGGCCCGCACCATCGCCGCGTGGTGCCACAGCGTCTGCTTGCGGCGGAAGTACTCGGCCACGATGCCCCGGGCCGAGCGGATCATGGCCTCACCCGAGTACGGCAGGTCGTCGCGCCGGCGCTGCTCCTCGATGGCGTCGCGCAGGCGCAGCGGGTGCACGGCGTCCATGTTGGCCCAGACGACGGCCATGGAGGCGGTGATGCGCTGCTCGGCGGGGATCAGGCGCAGCCGGGAGGCCACCCACTCACCCAGGACGGGCACGGCCGCCGCGGCGACGCGGATCGGGCCGTACCGGGGCAGCAGATCGGGCAGGGCCGGGGAGATGAGCGTGAGCGAGCGGACCAGCTCGGGCCGCGTGGCGGCGACCTTGACGGCGACGGCGCCGCCGAGCGAGTTGCCGAACAGATGGGCCGGTCCTGTGTGCTCCAGCAACTCGATGACCGCTTTGGAGTGGCCCTCTATCGAGTAGTCGCCGTCGGCGGGCGCGGGCGAGAACCCGGCGCCGGGCAGGTCGAGGGCGTGGCCGGTGACCGTGTCCTTGAGCTCGCCCATGAGGTCGGTCCAGTTGGTGGCGGAGCCCGCCAGCCCGTGCACGAACACCGCCTGTTCGGCGGGGCCGTCCGGAGTGGATCGTACGTGCACCGAGCCGATCATTCGTCCTGGCCAGTGTGGGATCGGCGCCGCGCTCATCTCGTCTCCCCCTTGTCGCTCTTCGAACGTCTCTTCCCGTTCATCAACGATAACCATCGCCTCCAGAAGGGGTCTGGATTCCGTACAGACCGGTTATTTGCCGGAGGTTTCTGGCAGCAGGGAGATACGTCACACACGTGCACTGGGGGTACCGCCATGCTCACGTCCCGTATCGTCGCCGCCCTCGTGGCCGTGGTGCTCGCCACGGGCGGGCTCGCGGCCGTCGCCCCAGCTCCGGCGGACGCCGCCGCGGGGTGCACGTACCGCGTCGTGCGGATCAAGACCCGGCTGAACGTACGGGCCGAGCCGCGGGGGCGGATCGTGGACAAGCTGTATCCGGGGGATCGGACGTGGGGAAGCTGCAGGAAGGCTGCCGGGGCGTGGCGGCGGATCCACGGGACGGAGATCGGGCGCAGAGGCTTCTCCTTCGGCCGCTACCTGAAGAAGATCGGCAGACGGTAGGCATACGACACCCCAAGAGTGGGACAAAAGCCGCTTCTGATCGTTTAGCACCGCTACTCTGGGGAATCAACAGGACACCGATTGTGACGCTGCATTTCTTCGCGCGTCACCAGGGGGCTTTTATCTTCGCCCTCTCCACGTGCTTTTTCATGGCGGGCATTTCCTTTTCCGCGCCTGAGCACTGCGCCGCCGTATTCGTCGCACCACCTTCGCCGACATCCACGGATGCGCCCGGCGAGCCGCTCACACCCACCCGCCCACCCCCTCCATATGCGGCACAATCGGACATATCCTCTCATTTCATTTGATAAATGTTTAATGCGAGCAATAAGATTGTTAATGCAGAGCAAAATGGAGGCGTATCTGTTTGCCCGCGCACCGGCCCGGAAATGTCTTTCGGTGGATGAGCCTTCAGCAGCCGTCCAAGATCTGTTTCCTGGCAAACCGGAAACGCCGAAAACGGGGCAATCGATCCTTCAGGGGGAAACACAATGCCCAAGCTCAAGAGTGTCATCGCAGGCCTCGCCATCAGCACGGCTCTGACCGGCGGCATGGTGGGCGCGGGCGCGGCGACGACCGCGGCCAGCGCGACCACCCAGTTCAGCACCGGCACGTCCATCCGCACGGACGACGGCTGGGGCTGGGGCCGTCGTCACCACCACCACCACAACCGCCACCACAACCACCGCTGCGGCCGCGGCGGCCACCACGGCGGCGGCGGCTGGGGCTGGGGCTGGGGCGGCCGTCGCCACCACCGTGGCCAGGTCTGCATCGTCATCCGCAACCACAACCACAACGACAACGGCGCCCGCCACCACGAGGGCGGCGAGCGCTGGTAATTGACCGTGCGTCAATGGCGCTAGGAGTTCTCGGGGGCGGCCTGATTTACCGTCGCGGCTGGGCCTGAGGTTCATTTCTCCTCGTCTCCACGGCAACCTTGGTGAGGGCTCTCCCGGCATCGGCCGGGGGGCCCTCGCTGCGTCGTATCCCGGCTCGTTCGCGGGCCGGGATTTCGGCGTTCGGGGGGTCGGGATTCCGACCTTCGGCGGCGCGGCACTCCGGCGCTTGGCGGGCCGGGATTCCGACGTTCGACGGCCGGGATTCCGGCGGCTCGGCGGCCGTCGGCGAGGCATGCTTTATGCACGGGTTTCGTAACGGGAAAAAACGGACAATTCCCGTTTGTCGCCCTTTAGGTGGGAAATATGCCCTGTGTGGATGACTTGCTACTCGTCATCCGCAACGGGGCAATCGAATCCTTTAGGGGGAAAACGCAATGCCCAAGCTCAAGAGTGTTATCGCAGGCCTCGCCATCAGCACCGCGCTGACCGGCGGCGTGGTGTCCGCGGGGGCGGCCACCACCGCCGCCAGCGCAGACGCCGCCACGCAGGTCAGCACCGGCACGTCCGTCCTCGCGGGCAACCACTGCGGGTGGGGCTGGCGTCGCAGCTCCTGCGGTCGCGGCTGGGGTTGGGGATGGGGGTGGAACCGCGGCAAGCGCTGGGGCCACCGCCACCACGGCCACGGTCGCGTCCGGATCGTCATCGTCAACAGGAACTACAACAACAACGGTCACCATCACCGGGATCGTGATCGGTGGTAGAACCTCTGGCTGACGAGCGCGCCGATGGGTGATGAGCTCGGGCCGTAGTTCGGGGAGTGCCTGTGTTCACCGGGACGCCGGTGGATGCGGGCACTTCTCATGTTCCGGCCCTCGCCCCGACCTCTGGCTCCTGCGCCGCGGACGCGCTCATGCCGGCGGCCCACCCGCTCCCAAGCCCGTCACGGCGCGACCCGGCGCGACCCGGCGCGACCCGGCGCGACCCGGCGCGAGGCACTGGCCCGGCACTGACTCCCCGACTGCTCTGGCACCGCACAGCAGGCACCGGTCAAGGGACTCTGCACGCGACACCTCCCCTGCGCCGCGCCACCACACCCCGCCCGCCGCAGGCCAACGCCACGCTGCGCCACCCCGCCCCGCCCACCGCACGCTGCGCCACGCCATGCCGCCATGCCATGCCGCCACGCCATGCCGCCACGCCACGCTGCGCCACGCCATGCCACGCTGCGCCACGTCATGCCGCCATGCGCCACCGCGCCATGCACCACGCACGCCCGCGCCGTCGCCGCGCCACGCTGCTCTCTCCGCCCGTGCACCGCGCTCGCCCGCGCCATGTCACCGCGCGACCGTGCCACGCCACAGTGCCGTACCCCCACGCGCCCCACCACGTCCCCGCGCCGCGCTGCCGCGCCACGCCGCATTGCCGCGCCACGCCACGCCGCGCTACGCCGCCGTGCGACCGGCCACCGCGCGACCGTGCCAACGCGCCACGCTGCGGTGCGGTGCGCCCCCGACTCCGTGCCGTCGCGCCGCGCCTCGATGCCGCTCGCCATGCGCCGGCCCCCCGCACGCCCACGCCCGCACGGCCGCACGGCCGCACGGCCGCACGGCCGCACGGCCGCACGGCCGCACGCGAGCGCATATCCCGCCCTTTACCCGCCACAATCCCCCGTCCAAAAGCCGACCAGAACCGCAACGAGGGCCCTCCGGCCATTCGCCGGAGGGCCCTCGCAGAAAGCGCCACGAGACGAGGAGAAATCCTGCGCCATTAACGCCCGGTCATATCAGTCCGTGTTGGTGTCGTCAGTAGTCCGACGCTCCGACCGCGGCTCGTGGTGTTGCGGGTTGCGGTTGTAGTTCTTGTTGTAGACCTTGATCTTCACGCGCATGCGGTGGTGGCGGTGGCCACGGTTGCCCCAGCCCCACCCGCAGCGGCGCCAGCCCCAACCGCAGTGGTTCCCGGCAAGGACGGACGTGCCGGTGCTGACCTGGGTGGCAGCGTCGGCGCTGGCCAGAGTGGTGGCCGCACCAGCGCTCACCACACCACCGGTCAGGGCGGTGCTGATGGCGAGGCCTGCGATAACACTCTTGAGCTTGGGCATTGCGTTTTCCCCCTAAAGGATCGATTGCCCCGTTCTCACCGTTTCCGTATTATCCCGAAAACGGCTTCTGGATGTTCCGTGAAGAGCCATCCACGATGTGTCATTTCCGGCAGATGGGCGGGCAAACAGGCACGACTCCTTTTTGCTCTGCATTAACAATCTTATTGCTCGCCTTAAAGATTTATCCAATGAAAAAACACTACTTATCCGCATATGTCCCTTTCGGCCCCTACTGCCCCCACCGAAGCCCCGGCCCGCCATCCGACGACCGGACGATTCCCGGGGCAACAAGCTCACGACGAGGCGATCGCCGGACATACGGCGTTGCTGAAGGACACGGCCCGCGAGTTCAGCCGCACGGTGCCGGCCCCGTACAAATGCGTCATCCGACTCCCACCCACAGCGGAAAGCCAGGCAGACCTCTGGCTGGAGAGGTCGCGGCGCGCGTTCTATCTGTGGGCCTGAGAACCGATCAGGCGGACTTGCGGGTCTTCCGCTTGGGCGCGGCCTTCTCGTCCTGCTCCTTCGACTCCTTGGAGTCCTTGGAGTCCTTGGAGTCCTTGGCCGCCGGCTTGCCCGCCGCCTTCCGCGGTTTGGCGGACTCGCCGCCTCGCTCCCGCTTGGCCGCCTCCACGCTCGCGCGCAGGGCCGCCATGAGGTCCACCGCGGGCCCGGCCTCTTCCTCCTCGCGGGCCGGGATGACCTCCTTGCCCGCCACCTTCGCCTCGATCACCTGCTGCAACGCCTCGCGGTAGGTGTCGTGGTACTCGGCCGGGTCGAAGTCGGACTCCATGGTGGTGATCAGGGACTCGGCCATCTTGAGCTCCTGGGCGCGGACCTCGATGTCCTCCTCCAGGAAGGCGAACTCGGGCGCGCGGATCTCGTCCGGCCAGAGCATGGTCTCCAGGACGAACACGCCGTCCCTGACGCGCAGCGTGGCCAGGGACTCGCGCTGCCGCAGCGCGACCTTGACCACGGCGACCTGCCCGGAGCTCTCCAGCGCGTTGCGCAGCAGCACGTACGGCTTCGCGCCCTGCGCGTCGGGCTCCAGGTAGTACGACTTGGCGAAGTAGATGGGGTCGATCTGCTCGGCCGGCGTGAACTGCAGCACGTCGATCCTGCGGGACGTGCTGAGCGGCAGGTCCTCGAAGTCCTCGTCGGTGAGGACGACGATCTCGCCCGAGGCCAGCTCGTAGCCCTTGGCGATGTCGGCGTAGGGCACCTCTTCGCCGTCCTGGGTGCAGACCCGCTTGTAGCGGATGCGGCCGCCGTCTTCGCGGTGGACCTGGTGGAACGTCACGTCCTTCTGTTCGGTCGCCGAGTAGAGCTTGACCGGGATCGTGACCAGCCCGAAGGAGATCGCGCCCTTCCAGATGCTGCGCATGGGGCACCCCTCAGCTCTCAACCGGCCCGGCAATGGGCACATACCCGTCATGGGGCAACCAATGCCATACCCAATCGAACCGATGCTGGCCGTACCTGGGGAACTACCGTCCGAACGCGATCAGTACGGCCTCGAGGTCAAGTGGGACGGCATCCGCGCCCTCATCCATCTTGACGGTGGGATGAGGGTGACGGGGAGGCATGGAGCCGAATACACGCGGAGATATCCGGAAATTTCCGGGTTCGGGCTGAAGAACGCGATCATCGACGGCGAGGTCGTGGCCCTCGACGAGCAGGGCAGGCCCAGCTTCGAACGGCTCCAGCGGCGCATGCACATGATCGACCCCGAGCCGGTCATGCTGGAGCTGTACCCGATCACGTACGTGCCGTTCGACCTGCTCTACCTCGACGGCATGCCACTGTTCGAGCTGTCCTACCGCGACCGCAGGGCGCTGCTGGACGAGCTGGACATCGGCGCGCCGCCCTACTTCCCCGGCGAGTCCGACCTGCTCTCGGCCACGTCCCAGCAGGGCCTCGAAGGCGTGATCGCCAAGCGGCTCGACTCCCCCTACCGGTCGGGCGTCCGCTCACCCTGGTGGATCAAGGTCAAGAACCTGGCCACCCGCGAGGTCGTGATCGGCGGCTGGAAACCCGGCAAGGGGCGGCGTTCCGGCGGGGTCGGCTCGCTGGTCATGGGGATGTTCACGGACAGCGGGCTGACGTACGTCGGCCACGTCGGCACGGGCTTCACCGACGCGGTGCTGGACGAGCTGTACCAGTTGCTGCGACCGCTGGAGATCCCGCGCAGCCCGTTCTGCAACGAGGTTCCGTGGAGGAATCGGTGGGTTAGGCCGGATCTGGTCGGGGAGGTGGCCTACACGATGTGGACCGACGAGCAACGGCTGCGCCACCCCGTGTGGCGCGGTCTGCGCCCCGACAAGCTCCCCGCGGAGGTGACGCGATGAAAGTGCCGGTCAAGGTCGACGGGCGCGAGCTCACCCTGAGCAACCTGGACAAGGTCCTCTACCCCGACTACGGCTTCACCAAGGCCGAGGTCATCGACTACTACAGCCGGATCGCCCCCGTCCTGCTCCCCCACCTGCGCGGCCGCCCCCTGACCGTCAAGCGCTACCCCAACGGCGTCGCCGGCCAGTCGTTCTTCGAGAAGAACGCCCCCGACCACACCCCCGGCTGGGTCAGGCGCGTGACCCTGCCCGCCCCCGGCAGCACCAAGAACCGCGAGACCATCGACTTCGCCGTCGTGGAAGACCTGCCCACGCTCGTCTACTACGCCAACCTCGCCGCCCTGGAGCTGCACGTGCCGCAGTGGCGCGTGGACGAGGACGGCCAGGCGCTGCCGCCCGACACGCTCGTGTTCGACCTCGACCCCGGCGCGCCCGCCACGATCGTCGAATGCACCCGGGTGGCCGTCCTGCTGCGCGACGTGCTGAAGCAGGAGGGCCTGAGGGCCCTGCCGAAGACCAGCGGGAGCAAGGGCATGCAGTTGTACGCGGACTGGGACTGCCGCGAGGAGCCGTCCGCGTACGCCAAGAGGCTGGCCCAGCTCCTGGAGAAGCAGCACCCTGACCAGATCGTCAGCGTGATGACGAAGAAGCTGCGGCCTGGCAAGGTGTTCATCGACTGGAGCCAGAACAACCCGGCCAAGACCACCGTCGCCCCGTACTCACTGCGGGCCAGGGAGCAGCCGACGGTCTCGACCCCGCTGACGTGGAAGGAGGTCGAG
Organism: Nonomuraea sp. PA05; assembly: GCF_008086045.1. Classification (GTDB taxonomy): domain Bacteria; phylum Actinomycetota; class Actinomycetes; order Streptosporangiales; family Streptosporangiaceae; genus Nonomuraea; species Nonomuraea monospora. The sequence continues at coordinate 25,656 of NZ_VSEY01000035.1, forward strand.
AGCTGTGAACACCCCGACGACCTGGTGTTCACCGCGCCCGACGCCCTCGCCAGGGTGGAGAAGCGCGGCGACCTTTTCGGCCGGGCGTAGGCTGGGTCCGTCCGCACCGAGAGGGGGACCTGAACATGTCGGAGATGGACATACGCGGGGACGAAGGCCCTTACGCCGACGAGGAGGAGGAGAGGTCGATCGAGACGCCGGAGGCCGACGCGGCCGAGCAGCGGCGCGAGGTGCTCCAGACCGTGGGGCGGCTGCGTCGCGAGCTGCCGCTGGACGTCGACCCGGCCGACGCGGCCGATCAGGACCGTGTGGTCGATCTCGACGACGACGACTACCGCTGAGCCGTTGCGCGGGCGACTTCTGCCGGACGCCGGTCTCACACGAGATCGACGTAGGCCGGACGCCGGTCGTAGGCCCAACGCCGCTCCGGCGCGAGGGTCGTGTCGGCGCGGCGCCCGTTCGATGCCGGTTCCGTACCGGCCCGATGCCCGGCTCGGCGCCGATGACCTGCACTGGAGCGGTCCCGCGCCGGCGACCGCCGCCGACGCGTGACCTACCGGCACGTAGGATGTGCGCTGCGTGGGAACGCCTGACACCCACAGCCCGCCTGACGAGATCAATGGAGACCCGCGTGACCGCAACCCCGGATGCCAAGCCCCGGGGCACCCGGCTGCCCCGACTGGCCCGACGCCGGCAGCTCCTGAGCGCCGCGCAGGAAGTGTTCGTGGAGAACGGCTATCACGCGGCCGCCATGGACGAGATCGCCGAGCGGGCCGGGGTCAGCAAACCGGTGCTCTACCAGCACTTCCCCGGCAAGCTGGAGCTCTATCTGGCGCTGCTCGACCTGCACGTCGACGACATGGTCAACCGGTGCCGCGAGGCGCTGGCCTCCACGCACGAGAACAAGCTGCGCGTCCAGGCCACCTTCAGCGCGTTCTTCGACTTCGTCTCCAGCCAGGGCGAGGCGTTCCGCCTGGTCTTCGAGTCCGACCTGCGCAACGTCGCGCCGGTGCGGCAGCGGGTGGAGCGTTCGCTGCGCGAGTGCGCCGAGATGGTCAGCGAGCTGATCCAGGAAGACACCGGGTGCACCAGTGACGAGGCGCACCTGCTCGGGGTCGGGCTGGTGGGCATGGCCGAGGTGAGTGCCCGCTACTGGGTGACCACGCAGGGCTCGATCCCGAAGGACGCTGCCGAGCAGCTCATGGCTCGGCTGGCGTGGCGGGGCATCAGCGGATTTCCGCGTACGGCATAACCCGTTCGCTTGGCGCGATCATCGGCCCTCTCGGGGGGCCGACCGGCGACGATGGGAGTGAGCAAGCCCGTCGACTAGGGAGCCACGATGGAAGTCAAGATCGGCGTACGCTCCGTACACCGCGAACTCGTTGTCGAGACCGACCTCAGCGCCGAGCAGGTCGAAGAGGAGATCAGGAACGCCCTGTCCGTCGATCGCGGCGGTGTTTTCGCGATCACCGACGTGAAGGGCAGGCGGGTAGTGGTGCCGGTGGCATCGCTCGGGTTCGTCGAGATCGGCGAGGACGAGTCCAGGCCGGTCGGCTTCGGCGGCACGCTCTAGCGGCCCGGCGGGGCGGGGGGTACGGCTGACGCGCCGTACCCTTCACGAGCGTCGCCCTTCTGACGAGCGCCGTTCTGTCCCGAAGCGCCGTTCTGCACGGGCGCTGCACGGGCGCCGCTCCTCACGGGGCGCTGCCGGGCGCTGCGCGAGCCGTCGTCGTGCCCTGTACGGGACGTGGCGGCGCGTCAGGGGCGGGATGAGGTCAGGCGGCACCCGCGGGGCCGCCGAGGCCGGATGACCGCATCGCACCTCGGGTCGGAGGCCGGGCAGCGAACGCCCTCCCTCCGCAGCACGGCCCGGGTGGTCCAGCGATTCGGTCCACATCTCGTCAGGGAACTGCCGTAGCGGCGCGAGGCCCTCATGACGGCACGCTACAACCGTCGCGTGCCCGCGCGCCGCCCGATGCCAAGACCCGTTCAGATGCCCATGGCCGCCATGCGCTTGTTGTGCTCCTCGGTCAGCTTGGCGAAGAGCCGGGAGATGTCCGTCTGGCCCTCCTGCTGCGACTCCATGAGCAGCAGGGCGAGCTCCGGCCGCGCGGAGGCGACCTGCTGGCCCTGGCTCAGGGCCTCGCCGACCAGCCGCCGCGCCCACAACGCCAGCCGTCCGGCCGCCGCGGGCTCGGCCTCGATGCCGGCCCTGACGCGTTCGACGGCGAACTGCGAACGTTCCTCGTCGACCAGCACCTCGTCCACCAGCTTGACGATCGACGGGTCGAGCAGCCTGGCCGCCTCGCGGTAGAAGTCGAGCGCGATGCCGTCGCCCACGTACGTCTTGACCAGCGCCTGGAGCCAGTCGGCCGGCTTCGTCTGGGTGTGCCAGGCGTCGAGCGCGCCCACGAACGGAGACATCGCCGCGCCGGGATCGGCGCCGAGTTCGGCCAGCCGGTCGCGCAGGAGGCGGAAGTGGGCGTACTCGGTCACGGCCAGCTCACTAAGCGCCGCCCTGTCGGCGAGGGAGGGCGCCAGGGTGGCCGCGTCCTCCGTCATGCGCGCGTACGCGCTGAGCTCCGCGTAGGCCAGCACACCGAGCAGGTCGACGACTCCAGAGGACTCCTTCATGGAAGGCAGCGTACTTCGCAGAATCTACGGGAACATACGCAAGCTCGGTCAGCGTTGTGGTATCGAGTACACTGCTCTGTGAAAGTGCGACCGCACTGTGTTAATTCGGGGGAATCCCCCGATTACCCCCCGATTCCCCGGGTGCGCGGTCGCTGATGACGCGAGAGGGCTGGCTCTACCGCGAGGACCCACACAACGGGGGCGTTTTCCGCCCGTCGGTCCCGGCAGGCCCGCCTTCATTTGAGACTGAGGCAGGCCACGCTGACGACTTTCCGAGACCTCGGAGTCACACCAGAGATCGCCGATGCCCTCGAGACCGAGGGTATCGTCACACCGTTCCCCATCCAGGAGATGGCGCTACCGCTCGCGCTGAGCGGCCAGGACCTGATCGGCCAGGCGCGCACGGGCACGGGCAAGACCTACGCGTTCGGCATCGCGATGCTGCAGAGCATCGGCAAGCCGCGCAAGAACCGCAAGAAGCCCCGCGGGCTGGTCATCGTGCCGACCCGTGAGCTCGCCACGCAGGTCAGCGAGGACCTCGTGACCGCGGCGGGCAAGCTCGGCTCAAGGGTCCTCACCGTGTACGGCGGGCGCGCGTACGAGCCGCAGATCGAGGCGCTCAAGGCCGGGGTCGACGTCATCGTCGGCACCCCCGGCCGTCTGCTCGACCTGGTCAAGCAGAAGCACCTCGACCTGAGTCAGATCACCACGCTCGTCCTCGACGAGGCCGACCGGATGCTCGACCTGGGCTTCCTGCCGGACATCGAGCGGATCTTCAAGCTGATCCCCGAACAGCGGCAGACGATGCTCTTCTCGGCGACGATGCCGGGTGAGATCGTCGCGCTGTCGCGCAAGTACCTCAACCGCCCGACGCACGTACGCGCCGAGCACGAGAGCGGCGAGGGCGAGGCCACGCCGCAGGTGCGCCAGATCGTGTGGCGCACGCACCGCATGGACAAGATCGAGATCTTGTCGCGGCTGCTGCAGGCCGACGGCCGCGGGCTCACCATGGTCTTCTGTGAGACCAAGCGGGCCTGCGACATGGTCGCCGAGCAGCTCGACACGCGCGGCTTCGCGGTCGCGGCCGTCCACGGCGACCTCGGCCAGGGCCAGCGCGAGCAGGCGCTGCGCGCGTTCCGCAACGGCAAGATCGACGTGCTGGTGGCCACCGACGTGGCCGCCCGCGGCATCGACATCGACGACGTCACCCACGTGGTCAACTACGACTGCCCCACCGACGACAAGACCTACGTGCACCGCATCGGCCGTACCGGCCGGGCCGGGCGCACGGGCATCGCGGTCACGTTCGTGGAGTGGGAGGAGCTGACCCGCTGGAAGATGATCAACCAGATGCTCGGGCTCGACTTCGCCGAGCCCGAGGAGACCTACTCCACCTCGCCGCACGTCTACTCCGAACTCGCCATCCCCGAGGGCACCAAGGGCGTCCTGCCGCATGCCTCGCGTTCGCGCGCGGGACTGTCGGCCGAGCGCATCGAGGACCTCGGCGAGACCGGCCGGACCCGCACGCGTGGCGGGCGACGCCGTGAGGAGCGCGAGGAGCGCCCTGCTGCCCGTACGCCCCGCCAGCGTCGCCGCACCCGCGGCGGCAGGGAGCTGGCGGAGGCCGGACCCGTCGAGAGGCCGGAGGTCGAACTCGTGAACGCCAAGACGGAGGAGACTCCGGCGATCTTCACCGCGGACGAGATCCAGGCGGCGGCCGAGCCCAAGCGCGCCCGTACGCGCAGGGGCGCCGCTTCCTCAGCCATCGAGCAGGCGCTCTCCGACGCCCCTGAGGCGGCGCCGGTCAAGCGCACCCGCTCGCGCAAGGCCGAGGCCGCCGTCGAGGAGACCGAGGCGCCGGCCGCCACGCGCAGCCGTACGCGGCGGGCTCCCGCCGAGGAGACCGTGACCGAGCCAGCGCCTGTTACCGGGCCCGTGGCCGAAAGTCGTACCGAGAATGTCGCCGAGAGTGTGGAGGAGGCGCCGGTGAGGCGTACGCAGTCGCCCGTCGCTCAGCCCGAGCCCGAGCCGAGTTTCCTGGCGTCGCCGCCTCCGCCGGTGCGCAGGGAGCCGGAGCGCATCATCCCGGCCAGCCCGTTCACGGTGATCTTCCAGTCGCCGGATCTGGCGACGGACGACGACGACATCGCGCCGTCGGCCGCGACCGAGCGCAAGCAGCAGCGCCGCCAGTCCCGTGGCGGTGGCCACGGTGGCGGCGGCAACCGGCGTCGCACGGGCTGACGTCCGGCCGGTAGGCACGTCCAGAGGGGCGCGCACCCATGCGAGGGTGCGCGCCTTTCGCATGCCCGGGTGTGCGCCCCCGCGCGGGCGCACGCCCGCGTCACGTCAGCGTGCGCCGCATGATGGGCCGGGTCGGCGACCGTCGCTCGACCTCCTCGAACCCCGCACCCTCGAACAGCGCCCGCCACCCGTAGTACAGCTCTTCGGCCCCCACCCGCTTCCCGGAGTCCTTCGGATACCCCTCGACCACCCGAGCCCCTTGCGACCCGGCATACTCCACGGCCCCTTCGAGCAGGGCAGCCGGCAACCCGCGCCCGCGCCCCTCCCGCCGCACGTAGAAACAGGTCACCGACCACACCCCCTCCTCCCCAGGGGAGGCGGGCCGCACGACGGGGGAGCGGAGCAGCCGTGCGTGCTCCTCACGCGGCGCCACGGCGCACCACCCCACCGGAGCCCCCGACAGGTACGCGAGCACCCCAGGCGCCCTCTCAGAGCCCTCCACGAGCCCCTGGAGCCGCTCCCTCCGCCCGTCGGCGGGTGTGTCGCGGAATTCCGGCCCTGGGAGCCGGAACCACATGCACCAGCAACCGGAATAGGCGCCCCGTGGCCCGAAGACCGTCCGCACGTCGTCCCACGAGGTGGCGGGCCGAATCTCGAGATCGCGCATACCTCACAACTCCTCAGAACTCGCACCAGCGTAGTGGACATGCCGGTGTCGAGGCGCTGACCTCTGGGTATTGTTGCCCCACGTGAGTACGCCGCGATTCCTCGACCTGCCTCCTGGCGTCACACCGCAGAAGATCGAGACGTCACAGGGCACGTTCGCGGCCCTGGAGGCCGTTCCGGTCAGCGGTGTGGTTGAGCGCTGGCCCGCGCTCCTGGTTCCCGGGCTGACGGGCAGCAAGGAAGACTTCATCGCGGTCCTGATGACCCTGGCGCAGTCGGGCCGCCGGGTGGTGGCGATCGATCTGCGCGGCCAGTACGAGACTCCCGGCCCCGACGATCCCGCCGCCTACACGTGCGCGGCCCTCGGGTCCGACGTGGACGCGCTCGCCCAGGTCATCGGCGCCGGCGACCCCGTGCATCTGGTGGGGCACTCGTTCGGCGGGCTGGTGGGCAGGGAGGCGGTGATCGACGGGCGCACCCGGTTCGCCTCGTTCACGTTGATGGGCTCGGGCCCCGGGGCGATCGAGGGCAGGCGGGCCGGCAACGGCAGGAAGATCATGGAAGAGGTGCCGTCGCTGGGCCTGGAGGCGATCTGGCACGCCAGGTTCGAGCCGGAGGCGCTGGCCCAGGACGTGTCCGACGAGATCCTGCGGTTCCTGCGCAAGCGCCTGCTCGCCAACTCCCCCACGGGCCTGTCGTGCATGGCCGAGCAGGTGCTGTCGATGCACGACCGCACCGACGAGCTGCGTCAGATCGAGGTGCCGACCCTCGTGCTGTACGGCGAGCACGACGACGGCTGGCCGCCCGAGTCGCAGTCGGAGATGGCGGCCAGGCTGGGCGCCGAGTGCGTGGTCGTGCCCGGTGCGGTGCACTCCCCGTCCGTGGAGGCGCCGGAGACGACGGCGGCGGCTCTGGTGAGGTTCTGGAACGCGGCCGAGAAGCATTTCTTGGACATCAGGTCCAATACGGTGTAACCATATACTTACTATGGAAGAACTCGCCGTCCAGCCGCCGCGGAGCGCGACCTGGCAGGTGCACCTCGACCGCTCGATGTGGGTGGGCGGGGTGCGCGGCCTCATGCTGCAGGCGCTGCACCCGCTGGCCATGCTGGGCGTCTGGCAGAACTCCAACTTCCAGGACGACCCGTTCGGCCGCCTGCGCCGCACCGCCGACTTCGTGGGGCGGGTGACGTTCGGCAGCCCGCGCGAGGCCGACGAGATCGGCAGGCGGGTGCGCGGCATCCACAGATCGCTGCGCATCCGCGACCCCGAGACCGGCAGGACGCACCGGGTGGACGATCCGGAGCTGCTGCTGTGGGTGCACTGCGCGGAGGTGTCGTCGTACCTGGAGGTGGCCAGGCGCGGCGGGCTGGGGCTGAGCGAGCGCCAGGCCGACCGCTACCTGTACGAGCAGCGCAAGAGCGCCACCTACGTGGGCCTGCACCTCGACGACGTGCCCGGCTCGTGCGCCGAGATGGACGCCTACTTCAAGGGGATGCGGCCCAGCCTGCGGGTGACGCCCGAGGCGGCCTCGACCGTGCGGTTCCTGCTGTGGCCGCGGCTGCCGCGCGAGCTGCGCCTGCTGTCGCCGGGCAAGCCCGTCTACTTCCCGTTCGGCGCGCTCTGCTACTACACGCTGCCCGGCTGGGCCAGGCGGATGTACGGCGCGCTGCCCGAGGTGCCGGGCGCGGCGGTCACGGCGGCGCTGAAGGCGTTCAGGCTGGGCCTGAACTCCCTGCCCGAGCCCGTGCACGACCGGGCCTTCACGCCCGGCACCCGGCGGATGCTGCGGGCGTCCAGGGACCGCCTGGGCGCGGCGGGCTACGACGTCGGCAAGGGGCTCAAGGGTGTGACCGATCCTCGCCGCTGGCCGCGCGGCGCCTGACCGGCAGCAGCACGGCCCCGGCCAGCGCCGCCGCGGACGCGCCCGCCATGAGCCAGGCGCCGCCGCCCAGCCCCGCCCGTTCGAACAGCACGCCGAGCAGGGCCGACGCGGTGCCGGCGCCGACGTACCTGGACGCCTGGAAGACGCCCACGGCGGCCCCGGTGTCGCGCCGGTCGGCGTGCACGAACACCAGCGAGTTCAGCGCGAACTGGGTGAAGGCCGCCGACACGCCGAGCAGCGCCGCGGCCACCAGCACGAGCCACACCGTACGCGCGGGCACCATCAGGCAGGAGCCGGCGAGCAGCAGGGCCGAGCCCGACACCAGCAGCACGCGCAGCCCGGCCCGCCTGGCCAGCGACACCGCCAGGGGCGTGGCCACGATGCCGAGCCCTGCCAGCGGCAGCACGAGCAGCCCCGCCACATGCGCAGGCAGCCCCGCCGCCGTGCGCGCCCACAGCGGCACCGCGAAGAAGGCCAGGTAGAAGACCACGTTCCCGAGCGCGAACTGCCCGCAGGTGGCCAGCAGGCCGCCGCTCAGCCTGGGCAGCATCGCCTCGCGGGCCCCGTCCACGCGCACCTTGGGCATCCAGCGCAGCGCCGCGGCGAGCGCGACGGCGGCGAGCGGCACGTTGACCAGGAAGATCGCCCGCCATCCCCACGCCGCGACGAGGAACCCGCCGAGCACGGGCCCCGCGGCGGCGCTGGCGGTGAGCACCATCGAGATCGTGGCGATGACGCGCGGCGGCGGCCTGCCGTCCTCGCCCGGCATCACGGCCTGGATGACGGCCATGCCCGCGGGCATCGTCGCGCAGCTCCCCAGCGCCTGCAGCAGCCGGACGGCCACCAGCACCGGGTACGACGGCGCCAGCGCGGCCAGCACCCCGGTGACGCCCATCGTGACCAGCCCGGCGCAGAACACCAGCCGCGGCCCGAACCGGTCCGCCAGCGAGCCCGTCACCGGCGGCACCCCGATCCCGACCAGGTAGAACCCTGCCGCGAGCCAGGTCACCGCGGCGATCCCGACGTGGAACTCGGCCTCGATGTCGGCCAGCCCGACGGAGATCATGGACGAGTTCAGCGGGTTGAACAGCGAACCCAGCGCCACCACCGCCGGTAACCGGCCCACAGGTTTCACATAGGGTGCATAACCGCTATTCGGCCAGACCATCCCAGGGCTGGCGTTCCGGACCGGCGGCCAGGCCCTCGGGGCAGTGGCGGCGGAAGTCGCACCAGGAGCAGATCGGCCCCGGGCTGGGCGCGAACAGCTTGTCGACGTCGGCGGGCACCTCGGCGGGGCCGACGGTCTGCCGCTCGCCGGCGGGGCGGCGCGGCCCCGGCCGCTCGCCCATGGCGGCGCGGTAGCGGTCGTCGGCCTCGGACGCCTCCATGGCGACCTCTTCTGCCCTGCTCAGGTGCCGGGCCAGGGACTCCTCGGTGTGCCGCCACTCGACGATCTCGCCGGTGGGCAGGTGGTGCAGCTCGACCGCGCGGCACGGGGTGCGCATCATGCTGGACGCCGCCACGGCGTAGACCGCCAGGGCCAGCGAGGAGCGGGCGTCGTCCTGGGTGAGCGGGCGGCGGCCGGTCTTGTAGTCGACCACGACCAGCTCGTCGCCGCGCCGGTCGAGCCGGTCGATGCGGCCGGACAGGGCGATGACCTTGGTCCGCGTGGCGACCGTGCGCTCGACGCCCACCGGGTCGTCGGACGGATCCAGAGTCGCGACATATCCGGACACGAGGTCGCGGGCGCGGCCCAGCCAGCGCCCCGACTGCTCCGCGTCCCTGAACCCCTCGGTGATCCACCCGTTCGTGAGCAGGATGGACGCCGTCAGCGGGGTCCTGCGGTCGTACGGCTCCCGCCACCAGCCCGCCAGCGCGTTGTGCACGCTCGCACCCACGCTGTTGTGCGCCCACGCGGGCCCCTTCGACGGCTGCGGCCGGTCGAGGTAGGTGAACCGGTAGCGGCGGCGGCAGTCGAGCCAGGTGTTCAACCGCGACGGCGTGCACGAGTAGAGCCGCCGCGGCATCCCTTCCAGCGGTAGCTGGCCCTGCACCTCAGTCGTCGCCCAGCTTGATCCCGGAGATCCTGGTGCCGTCGGTGAGCGGGCCCTCGCTCTCCGCCTCGGTGTCGACGCGGGTCAGCGAGCCGGAGACCCAGTCGTCGAAGTGCGGCTCCAGGTCGCCGATGGTGACCTCGTCGCCGTGCGCGGCCAGCACCCGCGTGTCGCCGGGCAGCGTGAACAGCCGCCCGCCGATCGAGGTGAGCTGGTCGGCCAGGGCGGGATACTCGCCGCCCAGCTTGCCGGGGCCGTCGGCCTGGAGTGCCTTGCCCGTGAACACGGCCCCGAGCGCCTCGCAGTAGAGCGAGACGCCGCCAGGCGAGACGCCGGGCGTCTCCATGACGTCGAGCTGGACGTCGGCCACGCCGAAGATGCCGTCGTCCTCCATGTCGATGTCGGGCCAGGTCTCGCGCCAGGTCTCCCGCCACAGGGGCTTGTCCTTGGGGTGCAGGGCGACGACTGCCTCATCCCTGCTGGCCACCTCGATCGCGGCACCCACGTGGTCGGGAAGGCCCGCCGTGCAGATGACGGCCAGCACCTCCCGCTCGCCGACCTGTTCCAGGATCTTGTCGGCGTCACGCGAGGCGTCGATGACGATCACCTCGTCGTCGTCACCCACGATCCAGGTGTTGTTCTCGACCTTGTGCTCGGTGCCGTCGATGTCGACGACTCCCTCGGTCACCACTCGCTCGATACGCGCTGTCACGCCTCCGCACTCTAGTCCGTTCCCCTGACAGCGCGAATCGCTAATCTTCGAGTCTCGGAGAAAACGCCCCGAAAGGGACGTCCAGCTCGTGATCGCGGACGTCGAGCAGCGACAGCTCGGCGAGCGCGATCATGCAGCCCGCGTCGGCCGGCCAGGCGATCGCCCACAGCCAGTTGCCCATCGCCTCGCCCGCGTAGACGGCCCGGTCGCTCTGGCCGTCCACGCACCACAGCGCGGTGGGATGGCCCAGCACGGCGATCTTCGCGTTCGGCGGGCCCGAGTCGAACCCCTCGCCGGGGTCGGGCCCGTCGAGCCCGGCGAACGCGGCGCCCAGCCCGATGCCCGGTTCCTCGGCGATGACGAGGAGGTCCGCCGGCCCTTCCATCAGCGATGGCCCGGTCAACGCGACCAGGCTGGCGCGCGCGCCGGTGCGCTGGTCGCCGACCTCGCCGAAGCCGGTCACCAGCCAGCCGGCGGGCAACGGCCATGGCAGCCACACGGGCACGACGGAGCTCTTGCGTATTGCCTCGAGCGCGGTGCTGGTCGGCGGCCACGGAGGCTGATACGGCAGGACATCGCCGTGCGAGTCACATCTGAACGCAGACGACCAGGCGCTCGGCCCGTGAAGCGGGCCAAAGCACCGTGGACAGGTTGGAGCCGCTCTCACAACTACCCACGGTGCTTTCTCCGGCACGGCCACGTCAAGGCCGGTGACCGTTATCCCGTCGTAATCTTGGTCATGTGCGCGTAAATTGTGTCGGCGCGATCATTTTCGACGCCTTCGACCGCCTTCTGCTCGTGCAGCGGGGCCGCCCGCCCGGCAAGGGATTGTGGTCCGTTCCCGGCGGGCGCCTGGAGCCCGGTGAGGACGATGAGGCCGGCGTGCGGCGTGAGGTGCTGGAGGAGACAGGGCTGCACGTGACGGTCGGCCGCCTGGCCGGCGTCGTGGACCGGCCTGGGCCCGGAGGGGTCACGTACGTGATCCGCGACTACCTCGCCACCGCGTCCGCGGGGACGCCCATCGCGGGGGACGACGCGGCGGACGTGCGCTGGTGCGACCAGGCGGACCTGGAACGGCTGCCGCTGACGGACGGCCTCCTGACGGCCCTCACCGAGTGGGGGGTGCTCCCCCGGCCGTAGGACTACCTGTTCGAGGTCAGGCTGGAGGTCCACAGGATCAGGTGGTCGGCGCTGTACGTCGTGGACCGGCCGAGCGCCACGACCTCCGCCCCGTCCAACGCGACCGCCGACAACCACTGCGTGCCCTGGCCCGCCAGGCGGTCCCTGGTGAGCGCCACGCGGTTCCACGACAGCCCGTCCTGCGACGTCCAGGCCGCGCTGTCGCCCTCGCCCGGCACGCCGTGCCAGCCGACCGCCACGAGGCCCTCCGACGCCGCCGCCAGGTCGTACACGGCCGCCGCCTGGTCCGCGGGCAGCCACGCCGTCTCCCAGCTCTCGCCGTCGTCCTCCGAGACGGCGGCGAACGCGCGCCGTGACCCGTTCGTCTGCGCTGTGCCGATCGCCACGAGCTTGCCCTGGTACGAGGTGATCCGCCGGAGCCCGGCCGAGGTGGTGTCCGGCGGGGACACGCTGTCGCGGGCGGTCCAGTTGACGCCGTCCGCCGAGTACCAGACCACCGTGCGCTCCTGGTCGGCGCCGCCCGAGCCGCCCACGGCCACGTACCCGTCGCCGCTGGCGACGGCGTCGTGCACGCGCACGCCGACGCCGCCCTGCGGCAGCTTGTTCGACCGGGTGTACTTGCGCATGTCGGGCGTGAACCACATGGCGGCACTGACCGTGCCCGCCTGGTCCTTCGACTCGCCGGCCAGCACGTAACCCTCCTTGCCCGCGGTCACCACGTCGGTGCGCAGGTAGGGCTGGTCGGAGCGGCGGGCCAGATCGCCCGTGACGCTGACCCGCTTCCAGCTCTCACCGTCCGTGGAGGTGACGAGGAGGGGGTCGGTGACGCCGACGTTCGGCTCGGTGCCGCCGACCGCCAGCCAGCCGCGGCCGCCGTGCGTGACGTCCTCCAGCGTCTGCCTGCCGGTGCCGCCCAGGCTCATGGACTTCCAGCTCTGCCAGTTCTTGACCGTCCACAGCCCGGCGTCGCCCGAGGCGGAGCCGACGGCCACGTACCGGCCGTCGTGGCTGCTCAGCGCGTTCGTCTCACGGGCGATCCTGGTCAGGCCCGCCACCTCGCCGAGCTGCACGCGCGAGGCGTCGCCGCGCGGCGGCGCGGCCATGAGCACGAGCTGGTTGTCCACGTCGGACGCCGCCCGGTCGCCGCCGGCGAACAGGGTGCCGCCGTCGGAGATCGTGAACCCGCGCAACGTGGCGCCCGTCAGGTCGCCGAGATCGGCGCGCTTGCTCCACGAACGCCCGTCCGTGGAGGTCAGCACCGTGTACGAGCCCATCGCGCCAGGACTGATCGCGGCGACGCCCGTGGGATGGGAGATCACCGACTCCACGCCCGGGCTCTCGGCCGGGAGGCCGCCGATGGACCCGCACTGCGACCACTGCGCCCCGGTCGGGGAGCAGTAGACACGCACGTCGCCCTCGACGGTGCGGCGCCGCGTAGGCACCAGCACGAACTGCTTGGGCAGCACCGCCACCGTCCCCGCACGGGGATCGGTGGCCTCAGGGAGCTGGAAGCCGGTCGCCTGCCAGTCACGCCCGCCGTTCGCCGAGCGCAGCACCCGCGATCCCTCGCCGTCCGCGGGGACTCCGATGGCCACGGCCGTGTCGCCCTTGGCGACCACGGCCTTCAGCTCCCGTACTCCCAGCTCCCTCGTCTCCACGCGCTCCCAGGCCCGGCCGTCGTCCGAACGCCAGGCCGCCGGGCCCGTGCCGCCGTCGTCGCCCGTCGTGCGCCCGACCGCGACGAACCCCGACCCGGTCCGCGCGATGTCCTCGATGCGGTCACCTGGGCGGAACGCGGCCAGCCCCGACGACTCCACGGCCGTCCAGCTGTAACCGTCGGTGCTCGTCCACAGGCCGCGCTCGCCGGTGCTCTCGTCGCCGCCGCTGGCCAGCCACTTGCCCTCGCCGCCCACCACGCGCCGCACGATCGCCGTGGAAGCGCCGTTCACCTGGCCGAGCCGCCACGTCTTGCCGCCGTTCGGGGAGAACAGGAAGAGCGGGCGCGGGGTCGGGCTGGTCGTGTCGCTGCCCACCGCCACCACCGCGCGGCCCACCGACGTCATGTCGTTGAGCTTCTGGTCGGTGCCGACGCCCGCGGCGGGGATCGTGAACAGCTCGTCGCCCGAACGTCCGGTGCCCGCCTCCAGACGCAGGCCCGTGGTGTCCTCGTCGTTCCACTGCCAGACGAGCACGCCCGTGGCGACCAGGACCGCCGCGGCCACCGTCAGAACGATCGGGATGGCCCTGGTGCCGCGGCGGGCGGGGCTGGACCTGCGGACGGCGGCGGGGGCCGGGCCGCGGTGGTGGCGGCCGCCCTGGGGGGTGGTGGGGCCCGTCGCCACCAGGAGGTCCGGCCGGGTGGGACGGCCTGCCGGGGGGCGGCCGACGCGCCGCACCTCGAGCTCGTCGCCGGGGGTGGCGGGCTGCTGCTCGGCCTCGTCCCCCGGAACCTCTTCCCTCGTGGCCTCTCCGCTCGGGGCCTCTTCCCTCGTGGCCTCTCCGCTCGGGGCCTCTCCGCTCGGGACGGGGTACACGAGGCGGTACGGGGGCGTGCGGTCCTTGCGCTCGCCGTTGCCCGTCACAGGGTCCCTGGCCGGCTGGTCGGGCGCCACGGCGTCGCCCTCGGGGCGTGGCCGGGGCACGTGGACGTCCGATGCGGCGGGCTCGAACCTGGGCTGGGGCACGTCACCGGCGTCCCGCTGCTCGGAGCGCGGCACGTCCGGACTCGCCGCCTCGAAGCGCGGCGTGTCGGGGACGTCCGCCTCGGACGCCTCGGACGCGGCGGCGGCGTCGGGCCGGGCCTCGCCGGAGGCGTCCGGCACGGCGTTCTCGGGCCGCAGCGTGCCGCCCGCCACCAGCTTGTCGGGCCGGTTGACCACGCGCCGGGTCCGGCGCCGCGGCTCGTCCTCGGCCTCCGCCGTCGGCGACGTGTACGGCCGCCGCCCCTTGGGCGGTTCCTGCGGCTCCTCGTCGGGGATCGGAGCGGCGAACGGCGGCATGCCCCAGGGGGAGGTCAGCGGTAAGCCCCTGGCCCGGTCGTCGGTGGGACCGGGCGGCGAGTGGCTGATCCTGGGCTCTTCGGAAGGGGAATGGGGCTCGGACGGACCCTCGGAGCGGGGGTCGTCTTCCGGCGGTCGCCGTGGCGGTTCGCTGGGGCCGGAGGCCACGCGCCGTACCTCCTAGTCGAGCTCGTCGTACAGGTCGATCCCGGCCGCTCTCGCGGACCGTTCCAGGGCGGCGTGGCCGATTCCGTGCCGCCCTGACAGCATCCAGACCAGCATGACTCGGCCGGAATTACGAGACCTCTCTAGCGAGATTCCCCCCACCTTGCGCCAGATTTATTCCGAAATAGTGCGGATTGACTGCTTTTTAGCTAGATACATCACACCAAACGCATACACCCCGAGCTGCACCACGGTACCGGCCAACGCCTGCCACGGCACCGGCATCTTCCCCTGATCCAGCGAGTCCTCCAGATCGCCCGCCGCGGCGCTGAGCCCGAAGGCCACCACGTTGTTCACGACGTGCAGCGCGATGGGCGCCTCCAGCCCGCCGGTCCGCACGGCGAGCCACGCCATCACGGCCCCGAACGCGAACACGTCCAGCAGGCCCGCCCACGAGTACCCGTGCAACGACGCGAACAGCGCGGACCCGATGAGGATGGACCAGATCGGGTTGCGCACGTGCGCCCCGACGGCCTGCGTGAACCAGCCGCGGAAGACGTACTCCTCGGCCGCCGCCTGAAAAGGCACCAGCAGCAGGATCACGATGATCAGCGGCAGGAACGCCGACCATCCGGCCCATCCGAACATGCCGGTGTCCAGGCCGGAGACCGACAGGGCGAGCCACTGCGCCGCCTGCCCGAGCACCAGCGCCAGCACGGCCAGCGCCGCGCACCGCGCCATCCAGGACCAGCGCAGCCGCCCCGCCACGGACGAGAGCGTCCCGGGGCGGCGCCGCTGGACGAGCGCCGCCGTCCCCAGCACGACCAGCAGCACGGGCGCGATGGACAGCAGCGTCATCGCCAGGCCGTAGGCGTTGCCCCTCGGCAGGCCCGTCTCGGGGTCCACGGCCTCGGGCAGGCCGAGCAGCTCCGTCCCCAGCATGAACATGATCACGACCACGACGCCGATCGCCAGGAACCCGGCGCCGACGATCAGCGTGCCGACGATCGCCCGCCACGGCCGGACGCCCGGGATCGCGGCGAGGTGGTCGAACCGAGCCCCACGCGGGGTGGCCACGAACCACGGCGGCGCCGGCTGCGGGTACGGATACCCGGCCGCCTGAGCGCCGGACGGAAATTGGGGCCCCGGATTTTCCTGCATAACTCCATTCTGTCCGCTTGATGCGCATAAGTTCACAGACGGTCCACCGTTTTAGGCGGATGCTCGGAGTCGTAGGCAATTCGACCCTGGGAGCAGTCCATGTCAAGGCTGGGACCTGTCATCACCCTCACGGCGGGAGCAGTGCTCGCCCTGGGGCTGGGTGTCGCCAGCACGATCGCGACACCGGCGGCCGAGGAAACGGCCGCCAGCACCGCTGCCGAAGCACCACCCGCGGAGCAGAACACCGCGGCGCCGGAGCCCTCCCCCTCGCAGACGGCGCCCAAGAGGATCGCCAAGGCCGACTACGGCGGCCGGGTGAAGGGCAACGGCGCGCTCATCGCCATCTCGGTCAGGAACGGCAAGGCCATCGGCTACTTCTGCGACGGCAAGACCGAGGCCTGGTTCAAGGGCTCGGAGGCCGACGGCGAGCTCCAGCTCAAGGGCGTGGCGAACGCCGGCTCCAAGGTGACGGCCGAACTGGGCGGCGGCCGCGCCGAGGGCTGGGTCTCCGTCGGCGGCAAGAAGTGGGACTTCACGGCGCCCACGGTGGTCAAACCGTCGGGCCTGTACCGGGCCACCGCCATCGTCAGGGGCGCCAAGCTGCGTGCCGGTTGGATCGTGGTCAAGAACCCGAACGGCGGCTACTACCAGGTCGGCGCCGCCCTGGTCGGTGAGGAACTGGTCGGCGTGCCACCGCTCGACAGCGCGCAGCCCACCGCACCCGTGACCGTGGACGGCGCCACTGTCACCCCGCAGGACGTCGACGGCTTCATCGAGGAGATGCAATGACCGCCATCAACCAGCAGCGGCGTTCCCCCAGCGTGGCCTCGTTACTGGTGCCGCTGGCCATCGGCGGCCTGGTGGTGCTCGCGCTCGGCGTGTACGGGCGGGCGCACACGCCGACGGGGTTCGCCGTCGGCGTGGCGGGCTTCTCCGCGGCGCTGCCGATGAAGGTGTGGCTGACCACCGGCGCGTTCCTGCTGGCGATCGTGCAGGTGGTCTCGGCCCTGTCGATGTGGGGCAAGCTCGGGATCAACATCCCGGCCGCCGTGCACCGCTGGTCGGGCCGCCTGGCGTTCGTGCTCACGATCCCGGTGGCCTTCCACTGCCTGTACGCCCTGGGCCTGCAGTACGACGTCCCGCGCGTGCTCGCGCACTCGCTGCTCGGCTGCTTCTTCTACGGCGTGTTCACCGCGAAGATGCTGGCCCTGCCCAAGCGCGACACGCCGGGCTGGACACTGCCGGTGCTGGGCGGGCTGGCGTTCACGGCGCTTGTGGGGCTCTGGCTGACCTCGTCGTTCTGGTTCTTCACCGCTGTCGGCTTCAAGGTGTGAAGCTCTTCGTACGGCTGAGCCCGGCCGCCCGCCCCTTGGCGGCCACGACGAGCGCCATCTTCCTGGAGGCCTCGTCGATCATCTCGTCGCCCAGCATGACCGCGCCGCGCTTCTCGACCGAGGTGTAGTACTCGTACGCCTCCAGGATGAGCTCGGCGTGGTCATAGTCCTCCTGCGCCGGCGAGAACACCTCGTTGGCGGCCTCCACCTGCGACGGGTGCAGCACCCACTTGCCGTCGAACCCGAGCGCCGCCGACCGCTGCGCCACCCTGCGGAAGCCCTCGACGTCCTTGATCTGCAGGTAGGGCCCGTCGATGACCTGCAAGTCGTGCATCCTGGCCGCCATCAGCAGCCGCATGAGGATGTAGTGGTAGGCGTCGCCCTCGACGTAGCCGGGCGGCTGCTCGCCGACGACCAGCGTGCGCATGTTGATGGAGGCCATGAAGTCGGCGGGGCCGAACACGAGCGTCTCCAGCCGGCCGGACGACCCGGCGATGGCGTCGGCGTTCACCAGGCCGCGCGCGTTCTCGATCTGCGCCTCGATGCCGATGCGGCCCACTTCGTAGCCCATGGTCTTCTCGATCTGCGTGAGCAGCGTGTCGAGCCAGACGACCTCGGTCGGGTCCTGCACCTTGGGCAGCATGACGCAGTCGAGGTACGCACCTGCCCCCTCGACGATCTCGATGACGTCGCGGTACGTCCACTGCGTGGTCAGGTCGTTCACCCTGACCACGCGGGTCTTGCCCGTCCAGTCCCCCTCGCGCAGGGCGGCCACGATGTTGGCCCGCGCCTCTTCCTTGGCCAGCGGGGCCACGGAGTCCTCCAGGTCGAGGAAGATCTCGTCCACGGGCAGGGTCTGGGCCTTCTCCAGGAACCGGGGGTTGCTGCCGGGCACGGCCAGCACAGAACGTCGTGAGCGCATGCGGACACGCTACTGGCCGTCCGGTTACAGTCGGATCCGTGAGCGATAACACCACCGTCATCCAGGAGGGCGCCAAGAAGTCCGGCATCCTCTGGCTCACCCTCGACCGTCCGCGCCTGGCGTGGCACGCCTGGCACGACGGCGCGATCTACCTCGTGACAGGGGGCGAGGAGCAGGCGCTGCCCGGCCTCGACGGTCTCGACCGGGTGCGCGTCACGCTGCGCAGCAAGGACAACGGGGCCAGGCTGGTGGAGTTCGAGGCCGCGGTGTCGGTGGTGGACCAGGCGGCGGCGGCCGACGTCGTGGCGGTGCTGGCCAAGGAGCGGCTCAACGCCCGCGACAGCGAGCACCTGACCGAGCGCTGGGCCCGCGAGTCCACGGTCTGGCGCCTCACCCCGTCTCCGGCCGGGAGCTGATCACCTCAGGAGTCGCGACCGCCTCCGGCTGCTCGACGATCTCCGGGTGGCCGCCGGAGGTGGCGGTCTGGGCGAGCAGCGCGCCCGACAGCACGAGCAGGCCGCCGATGATCTGGAACACGCCGAGCGCCTCACCGACCAGCGCCCACGCCACCATCGCCCCGCCGATGACCTCCAGCGACGCCACGGTGGCGCCCACGGCGGCCGACAGCCGCCGCACGGCGTTGACCCCCAGGATGTAGGCGATCACGGTGGCGATCAGCACCATCCACAGGTACGCCCCCAGCACCGGCAGCCGCAGCCCGCCCTCCGGCGCGGCGGTGACGGTGAAGGCGTCCCACGGGATGTCCCACGGCCGGGCGAACGGGATGAGCACCACGGCCGCCCCCGCCATGCCCCAGGCGATCAGGCCGAGCGGGTCGACGTCGTCCCCGAAGCTATCGTTCATCAGGAAATATCCGGCGCAGCACGCGCCGGCCAGCAGCCCGAGCAGCAGGCCCAGCGCGTCCAGCCGGAGCCCCTGCCACGCCTCCACGACGATCCCGAGCCCCACGACAGCGACGACGGCGCCCACGTACGCGGCGCGCGCGAGCCGTACCTTGCGGATGAGCCGCACCCAGGCGACCACCATCACCGGCGCCATGAACTCCAGCAGCAGCGCGACCCCCACCGGCAGCCGCGTGATCGCCACGAAGTACAGCGCCTGCACCCCGGCCACCGCCATGACGGCGTAGAGCGCGAAGAACGGCAGCATGGACCTGGGGATCCGCAGCGCGCGCGGCCTGAGGAGGGCCAGCGCGGCCAGGAGCAGCAGCCCCGCGCCCGCCATGCGCGTCCACACGGCCTCGATGGGCGCCAGCCCGGCGGCGATGAGGTACTTCGCCATCGGCCCCGAGAACGCGAAACAACACGAGGACACGAACGCCAGCGCCAGCCCCGCATACCTCATCGCACACCATCCATCACGTAATCACCGTTTAGCGGGTTTGATACTGACACGGCGGGCGTCAGAAAGGAAAGAGGGCAGCGCTGTTAGCCTGGCCACGTGAAGATCTTCGTGGCCCGGCTTCCCGGGACCCCGGTCTTCGACCCGGCAGGAGACCAGATCGGCCGGGTCAGAGACGTCGTGGTCGGGCTGCGCATCGGCCGGCGCCCCCGGGTGCACGGCCTCGTGGTGGAGGTGCAGCCGCGCCGCCCGGTGTTCCTGCCCATCACCCGGGTACGCCGCATCGAGTCGGGATCCGTGGTCTTCACAGGACGGCTCAACATGCGCAGGTTCGAGCAGCGCGCCACCGAGACGCTGGTCATCGGCCAGATGCTCGACCTCACGGTGAGCCTCGGCGACCAGCCGATGACGGTCTACGACGTGGCCATGGAGGAGCTGAAGCCGTCCGCCTGGGAGATCACCAAGGTCGCCGTCTACAAGGGCAGGCGGCGCGAGCCGCGCACGGTCGACTGGGGCGAGGTGTCCGGGTTCGACACGCTGCAGAAGGACCAGGGGGCGGCCGGGCTGATCGCCGCGTTCGAGTCGCTGCGCGCCGCCGACATGGCCAGCGCGCTGCACGACCTGCCCATCAAGCGGCGCGTCGAGATCGCCCGCGCGCTGCGCGACGACCGGCTGGCCGACGTGCTGGAGGAGCTGCCGCCCGACGACCAGATCGGCATCCTGGGCAGGCTGGAGCCCGAGCGGGCGGCCGACGTGCTGGAGGAGATGGGTCCCGACGACGCCGCCGACCTGCTGCACGACCTGCCGGAGGAGCAGGCGGCCGAGCTGCTGGCGCTGATGGAGCCTGGGGAGGCGGCGCCGGTGCGGCGGCTGCTGACGTACCCGGAGACCAGCGCGGGCGGCGTGATGACCAGCGAGCCGGTGATCCTGCCGCCCAACGCCACCGTGGCCGAGGCGCTGGCGCACATCAGGCAGCAGGACCTGACGCCCGCCGTGGCCTCGCAGGTCTACGTGACCAGGCCGCCGACCGAGACGCCGACGGGCGCGTACCTGGGGGTCACGCACTTCCAGCGGCTGCTGCGCGAGCCGCCGTCCACGCTGCTCGGCGCCGTGCTCGACCCGTCGATCGACCCGATCAGGCCGGAGTTCACGCTCCGGCAGGTGACCTACTACCTGGCCCACTACAACCTCGTCGCCGCGCCCGTGGTGGACGAGCTGGGCCGCCTCGTCGGCGCCGTGACCGTGGACGACGTGCTGGACCACCTGCTGCCCGAGGACTGGCGCGAGAGGGCCGACGACCGTGACGACTGACCGCCTCGACCAGCCCAGGGAGCTGCGGCGCACGCTGCGCCCGCACTACGACCCGGAGGCCTTCGGCCGCCTGTCGGAGCGGATCGCCCGCTTCCTCGGCACCGCCCGGTTCCTCGTCTACATGACCGTGTTCGTGGCGCTCTGGGTGATCTGGAACGCGGTCGCCCCGCAGGGTTGGAAGTTCGACCCCTACCCGTTCATCTTCCTCACGCTGATGCTGTCGCTGCAGGCGAGCTATGCCGCGCCGCTCATCCTGCTGGCTCAGAACCGGCAGGACGACCGCGACCGTATCCAGTACGAGCAGGACCGCGAGGCCGCCGAGCGCAACCAGGCCGAGATCGAGTACCTGACCCGCGAGATCGCCGGGCTGCGCCTGGCGATCAACGACGTGGCCACCCGCGACTACCTGCGCGCCGAGCTGGGCAGGCTGCTGGAGGAGATCAGGGAAACCGGCCAGGCCGCCGAACCCGGCCGCCCGCTCAAGGGCGCCGGCCAGGCCGCCGAGCCTGCCCGTCCGCTCAAGGGATCCGGCCGGGACGCGGAGCGCTGAGCCCGTCCTCCAGCCTGGCGAGCAGGCGGCGCACCTGGGCCATCTCCCCCGCGCCGAGCAGGTCGACGAACTGTCTCCTGATGCCGCGCAGGTAGGTCGGCGTCGCCTCGGCCAGCCGGGCCGCGCCCCGGTCGGTCAGCACCGCGAACAGGCCGCGCGCGTCGTCGGCGCACGCCTCGCGGATCGCCAGGCCGTCGCGTTGGAGACGGTCGATGAGCCTGGTCAGGCCGCTGCGCGAGAGCAGGACGCGCTCGGCCAGGTCGTTCATGCGCAGCCGCCGGTGCGGGGCCTCGGCGAGCTGCGCCAGCACCTCGTACGAGGCCAGCGGCAGCGCGTGCGCGACGAGCAGCTCACTCTCCAGATGGCGGGTGACGCGCACCTGCGCACGCTGCAACATGCGCCAGACCTCCAGTTCCCCGGCGGTCAGGCTCTCGTCGCGCAGAAGAGTCACGGAGTAACCTTAGACGTTGCCGCACAGACATCTAACAGTGCGGATTAACCCAGCGCGCGCTCCGGTTCATACCATGGAGGGGCATCCTCGCTGGCGCTCAGCGCCTGTCACACCCATACCGACAAAGGAGGGACGGCACTCCCTCGTGCCGAGACTTCGATGGCACCAACCCAGGAACTCGTGACGGCGGCTCTGTCCACCGTCATCGACCCGGAGATCCGTCGCCCGATCACGGATCTCGACATGGTCAAGAACATCGAGATCGCTCCCGACGGGGCGGTGCGCGTAGGCGTGTACCTGACCGTGGCCGGCTGTCCGATGAAGGACACCATCACCCGCGACGTCACCACCGCCGTCTCCAAGGTCGAAGGTGTGACGGGCGTCCAGATCGAGCTCGACGTCATGAGTGCCGAGCAGCGCAAGACGCTCCAGACCAAGCTGCGCGGCGACCGCGGGCCGGAGAAGGAGATCCCGTTCAACCAGCCGGGCTCGCTGACCCGCGTGTTCGCGGTGGCCAGCGGCAAGGGCGGGGTCGGCAAGTCGTCCGTCACGGTCAACCTGGCCGCGGCCATGGCCGCGAGCGGCCTCAAGGTGGGCATCGTCGACGCCGACATCTACGGTCACAGCATCCCTCGCATGCTGGGCGCCGCCGAGCGGCCCACCAAGGTCGAGGACATGATCATGCCGCCGGTGGCCCACGACATCAAGGTCATCTCGGTGGGCATGTTCAAGCCGCCGGGCAACACGCCGGTGGTCTGGCGCGGCCCCATGCTCGACCGGGCGCTGCACCAGTTCCTCGCGGACGTCTACTGGGGCGACCTCGACGTGCTGCTGCTCGACCTGCCCCCGGGCACGGGCGACATCGCCATCTCGGTGGCGCAGCGGCTGCCCGGCGCGGAGATCCTGGTCGTGACCACGCCGCAGATGGCCGCCGCCGAGGTGGCCGAGCGGGCCGGCTCGATCGCCGCCCAGACCCACCAGCAGATCGCCGGCGTCATCGAGAACATGGCCTGGCTGCCCTGCCCGCACTGCGACGAGCGCATCGCCGTCTTCGGCGAGGGCGGCGGCCAGACGGTGGCCGACGCGCTGACCCGCACGCTGGGCGCGCGCGTCCCGCTGCTCGGCCAGGTGCCGATCGACATGCGCCTGCGCGAGGGCGGCGACGAGGGCAAGCCGCTGGTCCTGACCGACCCCGACTCGCCGGCCGCCGCCGAGCTGTCGAAGATCGCGGCCG
This sequence comes from Nonomuraea sp. PA05, assembly GCF_008086045.1. GTDB lineage: Bacteria > Actinomycetota > Actinomycetes > Streptosporangiales > Streptosporangiaceae > Nonomuraea > Nonomuraea monospora. The sequence continues at coordinate 48,476 of NZ_VSEY01000035.1, forward strand.
GGCTGAGCAAGCGTTCCTCCAGCCTGAAGGGCCTGCAGCTCGGCCTGGCGCCGCGCCGCTGACCCGGCTGTTCCACGCGAAAGCCCCCTCCTTCGACGGGAGGGGGCTTTCCATGCCTCCTGAAGGGCCGTGTACGGCTGTGTCAGGTCGCTTCGGCGTCGTAGGGCGGCAGCTCCCCGTAGCTGAGCTCATCGACCGGCTCAGGCGCGTACGGGGCCGCGGCGACGGGCTCCAGCTCGCGCGGCTTGTCGGGGTTGTTCCAGTCGTCCTCGAGGTCGTCCAAGAGGTGCTTGCGGACGAAGTTGCGCGGGTTGAGGTCGGCCGGGTCGAAGTTCTGGAACTCCGGGCCCAGGCCCGCCCGCAGGTCGTCGCGTGCGTTGTTGGCCATCCGGCGCAGGTTGCGCAGCGTCTTGCCGGCCTGCGCTGCGGCCTGCGGCAGCCTTTCCGGACCGAAGACGAGCAGCGCGATCACGATCAGCGCTCCGATCTCCATCCACCCGAGTCCGAACACCGTGAGCTCCTACCGCAGTCAAACCTCTCCGAGGACAACCCCGGCCTATCCACAGACTAAGGGCTCCATCGGGTAGGTCGGTCGTCTCTCCCGGGTCATATCATCCACGGCCCGGAGAAGGCGTCCCGCCGCAGGGCCCCCCGCGGCGGGACGGAAGGCTCAGGAGGGCGAGGGGGTGGGCTCGTCCTCGGCCACCACGGTGAGGGTGGCGGTGCGTTCCTGACCGGCCCGCTGGTACTTGATGTTGATCTTCGAGCCGGGCGTCTTGCTGCGGATCAGGGCGATCAGCTCGTTCCCGTCCTGCAGCGTCAGGCCGTCGATCTCCAGGATCACGTCACCGGCCTGCAGCCCGGCCTGGTCGGCGGGACCGCCCTTGGTGACCGGCTGCTGCCCGCCCGCGGGCTCCGAGGCGATGCGGACGCCCTGGCCCTTGTAGTCCTTGTCCAGCACGATGCCGATCTTGGGCCGCTTGGCCTTGCCCGTCGTGATCAGCTCTTCCGCGACCCGCCGCGTCTGGTTGACCGGGATCGCGAAGCCCAGGCCGATGCTGCCGCCCTGGCTGCTCACCGAGCGGCCCAGCGTGGCGATGGCCGAGTTCACACCCACGACCTCGCCCCTGCCGTTCACCAGCGGGCCACCGGAGTTGCCCGGGTTGATGGCGGCGTCGGTCTGGATGGCGCTGATGTAGGCCGGCTCCTCCGAGCTCGTGCCCGTCTCGTCGCCGGCGATCACCGGACGGTTCAGCGAGCTGACGATGCCCGTCGTCACCGTGCCGGTCAGGCCCAGCGGGGAGCCGATCGCGATCACCGGGTCGCCCACCACCACCTGGTCGGAGTTGCCGAGGGTGATCTCCGGCGTGCCGAACGTCTCCTCAGGCTTGACCACCGCCAGGTCCGAGCCCGGGTCACGGCCGACGATGCGGGCCGTGGTGGTCTTGCGGTTGTTGAACATGATCCGGATCTCGCCGCCGTTGGCCGCCAGCGAGACCACGTGGTTGTTCGTGACCACGTAGCCGTTCTTGATCAGGAAGCCGGAGCCCGTCGCGCCCTCGGTGTTGCTGCCGTTGCCGACCTCCAGCGACACCACGCTGGGCAGCACCCGCGCGGCCACGCCCGCCACCGAGTCGGGCTCGCGGCTGGTCGCTCCCGTCGGGAGCGGGCCGAGGCTGTAGGAGGGGTCGTTGCCGCTGCTGGGCTTGGTCAGCAGGTACGTGCCCACGCTGCCGAACAGCGAGGCCACCAGGGCGATGACCACGGCCATGGCGATCAGCAAGCCGGTGCTCGGGCCCCGCCTGGCCGCGCCCGCGCCGCCGGGAGGCGGTGGGGCCCAGCCCTGGCCCATGCCGAGCGCCTGGCGCGGGGGTGGCGGCTGGCCCGGGCCTCCGGGGCCTCCTGGGCCGCTCGGGTTGCCTGGGCCGCCCGGGCCGCCGTAGTGCGGTGCGCCGCCGCCGAACGGCGGGCCGTCGTAGGAGCGGGCGCCGCCGTCCGGCGAGCCGAAGAACGGGCTGTCGTAGGCGCGCGTGCCGTTGTCGGGCCGCGAACCGCCCTCGGGCGGGCCGAACGAGGGACCGTCGTACGAGCGCGCCGGCCCGTCGGGCGACCCGAAGGAGGGCGCGCCGTACTGAGGGCCGGTCTGCGCGGGGCTGGGCGGGCCGTAGGAGGAGCCGTTCGAGGGCGAGACGTCGCCGGACGGGGAGCCGCCCGACGACCCGCCCGTCGACCCGCCCGATGACCCGTAGGGGGAGCCGTAAGGAGCGCCGTACGACGGCTCGTACGAGCGCGACTCGTACGGCGGCGAGCCATGGACCTCGGGACGCCCGGACGGGTCGCCCCACGTGGTGCCGAACGAGGCGGGCGGCTCGGGCCGCCTGCCGTCCTGTTCGGGCCTGTCGTCAGCGGGCAGGAATTCCGGCCGCCCCTGTGGCTCGGGGGAGTCCGACGGTGTGCGTCCTTCGGTGGACCGCGTCTCGTCGGTCATCTAAGTCTCACCACTCCTTGGCTCGGCCACCGCAATCCTCGCTCTTGCGGCATACGAGGGTTATAAAGGTTTTGTCAGGACTTGCTTGTGACAATTCCCGAACCCAGATCGTATGCCCCGCGCGCCGCCGACTACGCCAACCGTTCGCTGCCCGGCATGAGCCGGTCAAGGGGTGGCGGTCGAAGAGCCGTTCGTAGGCGTAGTACGGGCCTGCTGCTGGAACAGTTCAACCGGCGGGGCCGGGTTGTTCTGGCCGATGCCGGTGGTCGCGAAGAAGGTGCCGATCGCCACGGCCGCCGAGACCACCCCGACGGCCACGTACGCCGATCGCCTCCTACCACCGCGGCCAGGGCCCGAGGCTCCACCGGTGGCGTCCCTGCGCGGGCGGTTGTCCAGGGGTGCGATCGTGTGCGGCCCAGGGATGGGCACTCCCCCGAACGTACGGCTGGGGAAAGGGCGCTCCCTCGGCGGCAGCGGCCCGCCCGGCTCCGCCATCCGGAGCAGGGACATCGTCAGGTCCATCGGCATCGCGGGGGTCTCAAGGGAGCGCAGGCGCGTCTTCAGCGCGCGTACCGACTCGACCTCCCGCCTGCAGTCAGCGCAGAATGTCAGATGCGCGAGCGCGCGCTCGCGCTCGGTGTGGTTGAGCTCTCCGTCGACCAGCGCGGAAACACGCTCTCCAAGATGGGACATATCAGACTTCCTCCCCACGGATCACGGTCGGGGGGAGTTGAGAATTACGGGGGGCTCGATGGTCGAGAGCCTCCCGCAACTGCGCCCGGCCACGGTGAATACGGCTTCGGACCGTACCCAGCTTGACGCCGAGCGTGGCCGCGATCTCCTCGTAAGACAGGCCCTCGATGTCACACAGCACGATCGCGGCCCGGAACTCCGGGGCGAGCGCGTCGAGGGCGGCCTGGATGTCGGGCTCCAGGTGGGCGTCGTCGAACGCCTGCGCCGGAGACGGCTCACGGCCGCGCAGCCGTTCGGCCGCGTCGTCCGCGAGACCCTCGAACCTGATGCGCTGCTTGCGCCGCGCCATGTCGAGGAACAGGTTGGTCGTGATCCGGTGCAGCCACCCCTCGAACGTGCCAGGGGTGTAGCTCGACAGCGACCTGAAAACCCGGACGAAGACCTCCTGAGTGAGGTCCTCGGCATCGTGGACATTGCCGGTCAACCGGTACGCCAGCCGATACACACGCGCGGAGTGCGTCCGCACGACCTCCTCCCACGTAGGAGGAGTCCAATCAGACGACACGGGAGTATCGGTCTGGTGGTCGCTTTCGTCCACCAGAACTCCTCTCTCTGGGACCACCGCTACCGCCATAGTGCCTGGTTTCGTCCCTTCGTGCGCACTGCCTGCCTTCCGGACCGGCAAAGCCCGTTTAAACCTGCAACGCCTTAGGTCCCTCCTGAGTTCCCGTCCCGGCGCGTCTCCCCTAGGCTGCGATCGGTGCCAATCTCGCGGACCAATCGCACGAAAGTGGGGAGGGAGGCCGATGACCACTCCGGTAGAGGCCACTCTGGCCTATGCGGAGCAGTTCCATCACGAGGACGAGCTCCTGCACGCGGCGCGGCAGCGCGGGCTGGAGATGGGGGCGACGCCCGTCCTTCCCGGCGCGGGGGCGGCGTTGTGCTTCCTCGCGACCGCCGTCAACGCCAAGTCCGTCGTCGAGATCGGCACGGGCTGCGGCGTCTCCGGGCTGTGGCTGCTGCGCGGCATGCGCACGGACGGCACGCTGACGAGCGTGGACGTGGAGCCCGAGCACCAGCGGCTGGCCAGACAGGCGTTCACGGAGGCCGGCTTCTCCGGCAGCCGGGTGCGGCTGATCTCCGGCCGGGGGCTCGACGTGCTGCCGCGGCTGTCCGACGGCGGCTACGACATGGTGTTCGCCGACGGCGCGAAGTACGAGTACGCCGACTACCTGGCCGAGGCGGTCCGGCTGCTGCGCGTGGGCGGCATCGTGGCCTTCGACAACATGTTGTGGCACAACCGCGTGGCCGACCCCGCGCAACGCGACTCGGAGACGGTGGCGCTGCGCGAGGTGGGCAAGCTGGTGCAGTCGGACGAGCGGCTGCGTTCGGTGCTGATGCCGCTGGGCGACGGCCTGCTCGCGGCCATCAAGATCGGCTCATAGCTCAGCTCGCAGCTCAGCTCACGGCGCAGCTCGCAGCAGCTCAGCTCACGGCTCAGCTCGCGGCTCAGCCCGTAGCTCAGCCGGCGGATCAGCTGGTGGTCAGCCACTCCAGCAGCAGGCGCACGCCGAAACCCGTGGCGCCCTTGGTCAGCACGCCCTCGTCCACCGTGCTGCGCCCGACACCGGCGATGTCGAGGTGCGCCCACGGCCGCTCGCCCGCGAACTCGCGCAGGAACAGCGCCGCCGTGATCGACCCCGCCCCGAACGTGGAGCCCGACTCGACGTTGGCCAGATCGGCGACCGACGACTCCAGCGCGGGCGTGTAGTCCTCGATCAACGGCATCCGCCACAGCCGGTCGTCCGCGGCCTGCCCCGACTCCACGAGCTGCTTGGCCAGCACGTCGTCGGAGGCGTAGACGGCGCCGACGTTGCGGCCGAGCGCCACTGTGATCGCCCCGGTGAGCGTGGCGATGTCGACCACCGCGTCGGGGTCGAGCTCGGCGTCGGCGTAGGCGAGCGCGTCGGCCAGCACCAGGCGGCCCTCGGCGTCGGTGTTGAGCACCTCGACCGTGCGCCCGCCGTAGTGCGTGATCACGTCACTGGGCCGCTGCGAGGTGCCCGAGGGCATGTTCTCGGCCGCCGCGATCAGGCCGGTGACGCGTACGGGCGCCTTCAGCGCGGCCAGCGCGCCGAGCACGGCGATGACGACGGCCCCGCCCGCCATGTCGGTCTTCTGGAACTTCATGTTGGCCGTCGGCTTGAGCGACAGCCCGCCCGAGTCGAACGTGATGCCCTTGCCCACCAGCACCACGTGCCGCTCGGCCGGCTCCTGCGGCGTGTAGGAGAGCTGGATGAGCCGCGGCGGGCTGACCGAGCCCCTGCCCACGGCGAGGATGCCGCCGAAACCGCCGGCTCGCAGCTCGTCCTCGTCCCACACCCGCACCGGCAGGCCGCTCCCCGCGGCCTGCTCCGCCAGCCACGCGGGGTTCTTCACGGAGGCGGGCGTGTTGGCCAGGTCGCGGGCGAGCGCCACCGCGCGCGCCACGGTCTCCGCGCGCCGCACCCGCTCCTCGTCCGCGCCGGCGAACACCAGCTCCCGCACGGCCTTGCGGCCCGCGCCGCCGATTCTGAACGTGTACGCCGCCAGCAGCGCCGCCTCCGCGAACGGGGCCACGTCGGCGTCGGGCGTCACCACGGTCAGCGTGTCGCGGCCCCTCGCCTTCCTGGTCAGCCCGGCGGCGGCGGTGCGCAGCGCCTTGGGCGAGCCGTCGCCCACGCCGTACAGCAGGACCCGCCCGACCCCGCCGGCCCGTGCCACCGGAACCTCGACGATCTCGCCCGCTTCCCCCTTGGCCTCGTAGTGGGCCAGCAGGCCGGACACCGGCAGGGGCAGCTCGACCCCCGGGCTGAGGTCTGAGGCGTAGGGCACGGCCAGCAGTTCGGCGTCGTCGGGAACCTCGGCGACCACCGTCGCAGTGGTCTCAATCGGCACGGGAATCTCTCCTCGAACGTCAGCGACCCTGGCGCCGGTCTACGCCAGGGTCGTGGAACAAGTTGTCTGTCTCGGGAGCGCTCAGCCGACGACGTTCTTCAACGCCTCGCCGAGCGCCTTTGCCTCGTCGGCGGAGATCTCCACGACGAGCCGGCCGCCACCCTCCAGGGGGACCCGCATGACAATGCCGCGCCCTTCCTTGGTGACCTCGAGCGGACCATCGCCGGTCCGCGGCTTCATCGCCGCCATGCGTGCATCCCTTCCTGCCTTGGGCTCCCGCGGCCCGCGATTTCCGACCTCCCGAGGGGGTGGTCGGCGCATTCACGTCTTCTGTGATGTCCTATTCTCCCGCATCGAGAGCCCTCATGGGTAACGATCTCCTCCCAGAATGCGTTGTCGAGGCGTGCGATGACGTCCAAACTGGACTTCGTGCACGCACGCGCCGCTCTGTTCGATCTCTACGGGGACCACCTGCGCTCGCGCGGTGGCCAGGCGTCCGTCGCCGCGCTCGTCCGGCTGATGAAACCCCTGGAAATCGCCGCTCCAGCGGTACGCACGGCGGTTTCGCGCATGGTCCGGCAGGGCTGGCTGCAGCCGCTGAGGCTCCCCCAGGGCGCCGGTTACGGGCTGACTCCGAAGTGCGTCAGGCGGCTGGATGAGGCCGCCCTGAGAATTTACCGAGCCGGGACACTCACCTGGCACGGCCGCTGGCACGTGATCGTCTTCGAGCCCGTGAAGGAGCGCCCGCGCAGGGAACGGCTGCGCGCCGATCTGACGTTTCTCGGGTACGCGTCGCTGTCGGAGACCACCTGGATCGGCCCCCGCTCCTCCATCGAGCTGGACAACCTGCTCGAAGGCGAGGGGGTGCGCGCCGACAGGTTCGACGCGGCGCTGGAGGGCGACCCCCGCGAGCTGGTCGCCCGCGCCTGGGACCTGGCCGCCATCGGCGAGGCGTACGAGCACTGGCACGCCGAGGCCGTCACGCTGATCAGCACGCTGCCCGAAGGGGCGCCGCCCGACCAGGTGTTCGCCACGCGCAGCCGGCTCGTGCACGGGTGGCGCAACTTCCTGTTCCGCGATCCCGGGCTGCCGCCGGAGCTGCTGCCGGCGGGCTGGCCCGGCGAGAAGGCCAGGGCGTACTTCGAGCAGGAGGCCGCCCGGCTGCTGCCCGCGGCCGCGGCGTTCGTCGACAAGGAGCTGTGAAGCGCTCTCCCGAAAGAGTTGCCAACATTCAACGCTGAGTAACTGATCGACCACGCCCCCATGAGACATGCTGGCGCCATGCGTTCTTCTGACGCCTCGTCGCCTGCCGCGTACGACTTCGAGGCCCTCCGCGCGACCGCCACCGACCTCCTCACCGGCGGAGACCTCGACCTGACCGACCCGGCCTACAGCCGGCCGCTGGCCGCGCTCAGCGAACGGGCCGCCACCTGGCTGGCCCAGATGGTGCCCGGCCTCATCTGGCCGGACCTGCCGCTCGAAGGCCGCCCTGGTCACGTGACCGGCAGCTACGGGCGGCTGCGCGCCATCGCCACCGCGTGGGCCACTCCCGGCACGGATCAGCACGGCGACGACGCCGTGGCGGCGAAGGTGATCGAGGCGCTCGACCTGCTGTACGAGCGGCACTACAACGAGCGGCTGCCCGAGACGGGCAACTGGTGGTTCTGGGAGATCGGCACCCCCGCCGAGCTGAGCCGCGCCTGCGTGCTGCTCGGCGACCGGCTCGACGCGGGCAGGCTCGACGCCTACCTCGGGGCGATCGACCGCTTCTGCCCCGACGCCGACCGCCGCGCCGGCTGGCCCGACGCCAGCGAGAGCGGCGCCAACCGGGCCGACAAGGCCGCGATCGTCGCCTTCCGCGGCGTGGCGGGCCGCCACGCGGGCAAGCTCGCGCTGGCCCGCGACGGGCTCTCCGACGTGCGGGACGGCGGGCGGCACAGCGTCTTCGGGTACGTCGACTCGGGCGATGGCTTCCACCGCGACGGCTCCTTCATCCAGCACGCCGTCGTCGCCTACACGGGCTCGTACGGCCTGTCCCTGCTCATCGCCGTCGCCGAGACCGTGGCGCTGCTGCACGGCTCGCCCTGGGAGGTCTCCGACCCCGGGCGGCGGGTCGTGCTGGACGCCGTGGAGCGCTCCTTCGCGCCCTTCATGTACGACGGGCTGCTCATGGACACCGTCAGGGGCCGGGCGGCCACCAGGCAGGCGTTCCCGGACAGCGTGGCGGGCCACGCGGCGATCGGCGCCGTCCTGCTGCTCGCCCAGAGCGCGCCCGAGCCGTACAGGAGCCGCTTCGAGGAGCTGGCCAAGGGGTGGATCGAACGGGGGAAGTCGCTGCCGTACCTGGAGCACGCCGACGTCGCGGAGACCCGGCGGGCAGTCGCCGTGCTGGACGACAAGACGTCCGAGGCCGCGCCAGGGCCCTCGGGGCACTTCGTGTTCCCCGCCATGGACCGGGTCGTGCACCGGCGTCCCGGCTGGGCGCTGGCGATCAGCATGTCGTCGCACAGGACCGCCGCCTACGAGGCCATCAACGGCGAGAACCGGCACGGCTGGTACACCGGCGACGGCATGACCTACCTCTACGCGAGCGACCACGACCACTACGGGCGCGACTTCTGGCCCACCGTGAACCCGTACCGGCTGCCGGGGGTCACGGTGGACCCGCGCCCGCGCGCGGACCTCGACTTCCAGGTACACCGCCCGCCCACCGCGTGGGCGGGCGGCGTGGTGCTCGACGGCCAGTACGGCGTCAGCGCCATGGAGCTGATCAGCGACGGCGCGAGCCTGCGGGCCCGCAAGTCGTGGTTCTGCCTCGACGGCGCCGTGGTGGCGCTCGGCAGCGGCATCACCAGCTTCGACGGCCGCACCGTCGAGACCGTCATCGAGAACCGCGCCACCGACGTCGAGCCGCACCTCGGCGACGGCTGGGTGCACCTGGCCGGGGTGGGCGGCTACGTGTTCGAGGGCGGCAAGATGCTCGTCGAGGCGCGTACGGGCCGCTGGCGCGACATCAACACCGGCGACGACACCGCGGGCGCCTTCGAGCCCGTCACGCGCCGCTACGTGACCTTCTGGTTCGACCACGGCGTGAACCCGTTCGACGCCGGCTACGCGTACGTTCTGCTGCCGAACGCCTCCCGCGAGCGCACCCGCACCTTCCGCGGCGCCCGCCCCGCGCGGGTCCTGTGCAACACCACCGAGCTGCAGGCCGTGCGGACGCGGTCGCTGTTCGGAGCAGTGTTCTGGACGGCGGGCAGCGCGTGGATCATGAGCGCGGACAAGCCGTGCGTGGTGATGGCGCGCCGGGCGAGCCGGCGCCTCCTGCTGTCCGTGGCCGACCCCACCAGGACGGCGGACGCCGTCACCATCACGTTCGACCGCACCATGGGCGGGGTCGTCCGCGCCGACGACACCGTCACGGTGCACACCGGCAGGAAACCCACCATCGTGGTCGCGGTCGGCGGGTCGATGGGGCGCTCACACAGCGTGGAGCTCAGCGACTTCGGCGGGCCACGCAGCCTTGGATGTGATCGTTGACCAGCCCGATGGCCTGCATCAGCGCGTAGGCCGTGGTCGGGCCGACGAACTTGAAGCCGCGCTGCTTCAGCTCCTTGGCCAGCGCCTTCGAGCCGGGCGTGACGGCCGGCACGTCGGCCATCGACCCCGGCACCGGCGCCCCGGGGTCGGCGTGCCGCCACACCAGCTCCGACAGGCCGCCGGGCAGGTCGAGCGCCGCCCTGGCGTTGCTGATCGCCGCCTCGATCTTGGCGCGGTTGCGGATGATGCCCGCGTCGGCGAGCAGGCGCCGCACGTCCTGCTCCGTGTACGCGGCCACCTTCGGGATCGAGAAGCGGTCGAAGGCGGCGCGGAAGTTCTCCCGCTTGCGCAGGATCGTCAGCCACGACAGGCCCGACTGGAACGCCTCCAGCGAGACCCGCTCAAAGACCGCGTCGTCGCCCTGGACCGGGACGCCCCACTCCTCGTCGTGGTAGGCGAGGTACATCGGGTCGGCCATGCCCGCCCAGGTGCAGCGGATCGGGTCGGTCACCGGTGCTCGTCACCGTCCTTGGCGGCGGCGGCCCGCACGGGCTGCTCACCGTCGCCGGCCTCGGGCTCCTTGGCCGCCTCGGGCTCCGGCTCGCTCCCGTCCTTCGCCTCCTGGGCGGGCGCGTCGGCGGGCTTGTCAGCAGGCGAGTCGGCGGCGGGCGAGGAGGCGGGCGAGTCGGCGGCCTGCTCCTCGGCGGGCGTGTCGTGGGGCGTGTCGTCGGCCTTGCCGTTGGTGGCCGGTTCGGTGGCGCCGGGCTGGGGCACGCGCCACTCCGCCTCCTCCGGCAGGTGGTCCAGCTCCGCCCCGCCGTTCCAGTCGACCGTGGCGCCGCTGACCGACACAGGGTCGCCCGACTCCGGCAGCTCGCGAGGCGTGGCGGGAGCCTCGGGCGTGTGCTCGGTGCGCGGCCCCGCCCCCGGCGCGGCGTAGATCTCCTGCCGCGCGTGCAGCCGGCTGGACAGCAGCTCGGAGACGCGCTGCTCCAGCACCGCGATCCGGGTGTCGCGCGCGCTGATGGCTCCGGCGGCCCTGCGCAGGGTCTCGTCGACGCTCTGCGTGTGATAGCCGACCAGGTTGACCGGCAGTTGGAGCGCCATGAAGTCGACCGCCGTGAGGTGACCGGCCTCGGGCAGGTCGAGCGGCGGCACGTCGGGCGGGAACTCGGTCAGCTCACCGCCCCTGCCCAGGGAGACCAGGACGACGCAGGCCAGAATGGCGACGGCGGCGATGGCGAGTATGACCAGCACATTGGCATCGTACTCACACGGTGGACCACATTCTCGCGGTCCACCGCAAGTCGCGCATACCGCGCGTACCGCCTCGGCAGGGCGGCGCCGCAGGTCAGCCGGTGGCCTCGCCGAGCTCGGCGACGCTGGGCCGGACCGGCTGCGCGGGCGATTCGAGCGCGGCGAACGCCTCCTCGACGGTGGTGGTCCACGAGATCGCGTCGAAGACGTCGGCGCGGGTGAAGCCCTGCTCGTACATGCCGTCGACGAGCTGCCGCAGCGGGTCGTACAGGCCCCAGGGGTCGAGCAGCACCAGGGGGCGGTCGTGCAGGCCGAGCACCCGCGCCGTCCAGATCTCGAACAGCTCCTCCAGCGTGCCGAGGCCGCCGGGCAGCACCAGGAACGCGTCGGAGCGGGCGTCCATGACGCCCTTGCGCTCGCGCATGTCGGAGGTGACGATCAGCTCGTCGGCCTCCTCGTCCGCCACTTCCATGTCCACGAGGGCCTGGGGAATCACGCCGACGGTGTGGCCGCCGGCGGCGCGGGCCGCGGCGGCGACGGCGCCCATGCAGGAGACGGAGCCGCCGCCGCTCACGAGGGTGTGGCCGCGCTTGACCAGCTCGGTGCCGACGGTCGCGGCAAGCTCGATGTACTTCTTGTCGATCTTCAGGCTGGAGGCGCAGTAGACGCAGATGTTCACGGCGCAGAAGCCTATTGGGGCTCCGCCATCTGGGCCTCGGTGGCCTCGATCTCCTCTTCGCGCTGCTTGGACCGGGCCCGGTCGGCGTCCACGATGATGCGGACGGCCTCGTCGACGTCGTCGGTGACGCTGATCAGGTCGAGGTCCTGCGGCGCGATCTTGCCGCTGCTCAGCAGCGAGCCCTTGATCCAGTCGAGCAGCCCGCCCCAGAACTCCGAGCCCATCAGCACCACGGGGAAGGAGGTGACCTTGTGGGTCTGCACCAGCGTGAGCGCCTCGAACAGCTCGTCGAGGGTGCCGAAGCCGCCGGGCAGGGCGATGAAGCCGCAGGAGTACTTGACGAACATCGTCTTGCGCACGAAGAAGTAGCGGAACTCGATGCCCAGGTCGACGTAGTCGTTCATGCGCTGCTCGAAGGGCAGCTCGATGCCGAGCCCGACCGACACCGCGCCCTCGACGTCGCGCGCGCCCCGGTTGGCCGACTCCATGACGCCGGGGCCGCCGCCCGTGATCACGGCGTAGCCCGACTCGGCCAGCCGGCGGCCGAGCGCGCGGCCCGTCTCGTACTCGGGAGTGTCGGGCCTGGTGCGGGCCGAACCGAAGACGGTGACCGCCTGCGGCAGCTCGGCGAGCTGGCCGAAGCCCTCGACGAACTCCGCCTGGATGCGCAGCACCCGCCACGGGTCCATGTGCACCCAGTCGGAGGACCCCTGGCGCGCGAGCAGGCGCTGGTCGTGGGTGGAGGTGGGGACGAGGTTGCCGCGGACGACGGCCTGCCCCTGACGGCGCTCCCGGCGATTCTGTTCCATGCGGATCACGCTAGCTCCTCCCGATCGCGGCCGTTTTCCCGCCCGTCCTGGCCCTCAGACTGCTCTCTGGAGGCGAATCCCCTGGTAGCGGGGGTGGAACAACGGCCTAAAAAATCTTGAAAGAAGCGTGGAACCGAATTTCGACCCACCCGCGTCTAACCGCATGAGGGTGCTGCTCGGGACTGAAAGTGGTCTTCCCCGCCAAATGGCCGGCGAGGAAGGCCACTTTCATATTGTCAGCCAGTCGAGCATCGCCCGCTCGCTCTCGACGATCTTCGGCAGTGACACGTACTCGCCCTGCTGATGCGCGAGATTCGGATCCCCCGGGCCGTAGTTGACGGCGGGGACGCCCAGCGCGGAGAAGCGGGCGACGTCCGTCCAGCCCAGCTTGGCGCGCGGGGTGCCGCCGACGGCCGCGGTGAAGGCCGCCGCCACCGGATGCGTGAGCCCCGGCCTGGCCGCGGGCGCGGCGTCCACGAAGCTGATCGCGAACCCGTCGAACACCTCACGCACGTGCTCCTGGGCGTCCTCGATCGACAGGTCGGGCGCGTAGCGGTAGTTGACCGTCACCACGCACAGGTCGGGGATGACGTTGCCCGCCACCCCGCCGCGCACGCCGACCGCGTTCAGCCCCTCGTGGTACTCCAGCCCGTCGACGACCGGCCGCCGCGGCTCGTACGCGTTCAGCCTGGCCAGCACCGGCTCGATGCCGTGGATGGCGTTGACCCCGAACCACGAGCGCGCGGAGTGCGCCCGCTTGCCGGTCACCGTGACCTCGGCGCGCAGCGTGCCCTGGCAGCCGCCCTCGATCACGCCGTCCGTGGGCTCCATCAGCACCGCGAAGTCGGCCGCCAGCCAGTCGGGGTGGTCCCTGGCGACCCTGGTCAGGCCGTTGCGCTCGGCCTCGACCTCCTCGCAGTCGTAGAAGACGTAGGTGACGTCCCTGTTGGGCGCGGGCACGGTGGCGGCCAGCTTGAGCGCGACCGCCACGCCGGCCTTCATGTCGGAGGTGCCGCACCCGTACAGCAGGTCGCCCTCCACCCTGCTGGGCAGGTTGCCCGCGGTGGGGACGGTGTCGAGGTGGCCGGCGATCAGCACGCGCTCGGCGTGCCCCAGCTCCGTGCGGGCCACGATCGTCTCGCCCGAGCGGGTGACCTTGAGGTGCGGCAGCGCCGACAGCGCTCGCTCGACCTCGGCGGCCAGCGCCTGCTCGGCGCCGCTCACCGACTCGATGTCCACGATCGCCGCGGTCAGGTCACGTACGTCCTGGGTCAGGTCGAGCATCAGGTGTTCACCCCATGTGCGCGCAGCGTCTCGTTGATCGCCGCCTTGTCGTGCCGCCGCCCCGGCTCCAGCCGCTTGATCACCAGCACGCACGGCAGGCCGAACGTGCCTCCGGGGAACTCCTTCATCCGCGTGCCCGTCACGGCCACGCACCACGGGGGGATCTGCCCGCGGGCCAGCTCCTCACCCGTCTCGGTGTCGATCACCGGGATGGACGCCGACAGGATCGTCCCCGCGCCCACCACCGCGCCGTCGCCGACCCGGGCGCCGTCGACGATCATCGACCGGCTGCCGATCAGCACGTCGTCGCCGATCACCACGGGCACGGCGCCGGGCGGCTCCAGCACCCCGCCGATGCCCACGCCGCCGGACAGGTGCACGTTCCTGCCGATCTGGGCGCACGATCCGACCGTGGCCCACGTGTCGACCATTGTCCCCGCGTCGACGTACGCGCCGATGTTGGTGAACGAGGGCATGAGCACCACTCCTGGCGCCAGGTACGAGCCCCAGCGCGCGATCGCCCCCGGCACCACCCGCACGCCGTCGAACGAGCTCTTCAGCGGATGCCTGTCGTGGTGCTGGAAGTCGCCCACCTGGGAACGTGCCAGGCCGAGCACCGTGAAGCTGAGCAGGATCGCCCGTTTGGCCCGCTCGTCCACGACCACCTCGTCGCCGACGACCCTGGCCACCCTGGCCTCGCCTCTGTCGAGCAGGTCGACCGCGCCGACGACCAGGTGACGCGCCTCGGCGTCGGCCGGCGACAGCTCCGCGCGGCGCTCCCACAACTCGTCCACCACTGGAGGGAGCGGTGACGAGGTGCTCACTTGACTCATGGCCACGGAGCTTATCCGGCCGGGTAGGTTCTTCAGGGTGCGCCTGCGCTTCTCACGTGGAGTCATCACCATCGCGATCATCGTCGTCGTGCTCGCCGTTGGTGTGTCCGTGGGCCTGTACCAGCTCCTGAAGCGATTGCCCCCAGCCAGAGTGCCCGACGCGTCCTGCTCCGTGACCACCCCGGAGGGCGCGCGCACACTCCTGCCCGAGCAGGCCCAGATCGCCGCCACCATCGCGGCCGTCGCGGCGCGCCGCAAGCTGCCCGAGCGGGCCGTGGTCATCGCGTACGCCACCGCGATGCAGGAGTCGAAGATCCAGAACCTCGACTTCGGCGACCGCGACTCCGTCGGCGTGTTCCAGCAGCGCGAGTCGCAGGGCTGGGGCAGCAAGAAGCAGCTCATGGACCCCGTCTACGCCACGAACAAGTTCTTCGCCGCGCTGGTGAAGGTCAAGAACTACCGGAAGATCCCGCTCGCGGAGGCGGCGCAGGCCGTGCAGCGTTCGGCGGGCGGGTACGCGTACGCGCCGCACGAGACGGAGGCCAAGATCCTCGCCGGGGCCTTCACCGGCCGGGTCCCGAAGTCCGTGCACTGCTGGTACCCGCCCAGCAAGACGCCCGCGCCCCGGCCGCGCGCCGACGAGGCGCGCGAGCAACTGGCCAGGGCGATGGGCAGCACGGCGATCACCACCAAGAAGCGCGGCTGGCTGGTGGCGGCCTGGTCGGTGGCCCACGCCGAGAAGTACGCGCTGAGCAAGGTGGGGTACAACGGCGCGACCTGGGTCAACGACCTGGAGGCCGAGGGGTGGCAGAGCGGCTCGGCCGGGGCGCGCAAGGTCGAGCTGACGTAGCGGCCTTACGAGGCGCGGCGGACGATGGAGATGGAGCCGGGCGGCAGCGGCTGGGCGTAGCTGGCCGTCCACGAGCCGCCCTGGATGCGCTCGAACGACAGCAGCCGCCCGTCGGAGGCCCGGTAGTCGGCGAAGTCCAGCAGCCCGCGGTCGGGGTTGCCGGTGTCGCCCTCGCTGCGGAAGGCGGCCGTGCCCCGGTCCATCGGGAAGAACTCCACGCCCTCCATGATGAGCATGCTCTTGGCCGGCACCATGCCCTGCGTGGGCACATCGTTCCAGAGCTGCACCTCCAGGTGCGGCGGGTCGCCCGCCCGCACCTCGACCGACAGCCACTGGAACCGCCGGGAGGCGTCACGCAGCAGGAACTCGGTCCACTGCGCGCCCTGCCAGGAGATGTGCATGGCGCCCAGCACGCGTGCCGGAGCTCCGAGCACTTCGATCCGGTCGCCGATCCGGATCGTGCGAGGGTCGGTGTAGTCGGTGCCGACATGGCCGGGTGCGCTCACCGGCGCGGCCAGCGGGGTCTCGATGGCGGTGACCTCGGCGGGCGGCGCGCTCGTACGGCGGCCCTTCCTGTCTTGCCGCAGCGTGGCCCAAAAGGCCCCGAGCAGCAGCAGGACGGTGGCGATGCTCAGCCCGAGTACGACCATGGAGGTCACGCTCATCGATCAGCTCGCTCCACTCGCGGTCTGCCTCGGCGTTAGCCCTTATTTATGTGTGGGGAGCCCCTCAGCGTGGCTCGCTTTTGACGGGCGATCCTACTGGAGGCGGCGCACCGCCGCACCGATCCGTTCGTCAGTGGCGGTGACGGCGATGCGGATGTGGCGCTTACCTGCTGATCCGTAGAACTCGCCCGGCGCGACCAAAATCCCGATTTCGGAAAGCTTGCCTACCTGATCCCAGGCACTCTGCCCGTTCGACGCCCAGAAGTACAGACCGGCCGTCGAGTGGTCGATGCTCCAGCCGGCCTTCTCCAGCGCGGGGCGCAGCACGGCGCGGCGGGCCGCGTACAGCTCGCGCTGCCGGTCGGCGTGCTCGTCGTCGGCCAGCGCGACCGCCATGGCCGCCTGAACGGGCTGGGGCATCAGCATGCCCGCGTGCTTGCGGATCTCCAGCAGTCGCTTGACCAGTGCGGGGTCGCCGGTCACGAACCCGGCGCGGTAGCCCGCCAGGTTGGAGCGCTTGGAGAGCGAGTGGACGGCGAGCAGCCCCTCGTGGGAGCCGCCGCACACGTCGGGGTGCAGGATCGAGACCGGCCGTTCCTCCCAGCCGAGCTCGATGTAGCACTCGTCGGAGGCCACGACGGCGCCGCGTTCGCGCGCCCAGGCCACGACCTTGCGCAGGTGCTCGGCGGGCAGCACCCGGCCTGTGGGGTTGCCCGGCGAGTTGACCCAGATGAGGTCCACCGGCTCGGGCCCGAGCGCGAGCGTGCTGTCGGAGGCCGTGCCCGCCGCTCCGGCCAGCCTGGCGCCCACGTCGTAGGTGGGGTAGGCCAGCTCGGGGAAGACCACCCGCTTGGCGCCCAGGTAGGTGGGCAGCCAGGCGACGAACTCCTTGGACCCGATGAGCGGCAGCACGTCCTGCTGGCCGACCGTGACGCCGTGCCTGCGGCTCAGCCACCCGGCGGCGGCCTCGCGCAACGCCTTGGTGCCGTGAGTGAAGGGGTAGCCGGGGCTGTCGGCCGCCTGGGCGAGCGCGTCCTGGACGAGCCCGGGCACGGGATCGACGGGCGTGCCGATCGACAGATCGACGATGCCCTCGGGATGTGCCAGCGCGCGCTCCTTGTAGGGCTCCAGCCGGTCCCAGGGGAAGTCAGGCAGCTTGTTCACGATTCTCCAGGGTGTTGCGTCGCCGTACCGGGGCGCGCGCGAACGGGGCGCATCCATCCTCGCCGGATGCCCCCGTGCACGGCGCGACAGAACTCTTAGTGGTCCTCGCCCTGCGGCGGCAGCGCCGCCACGACCGGGTGGTCCTTGTCGATCTTGCCGACCTTCGAGGCCCCACCGGGCGAGCCGAGATCCTCGAAGAAGTCCACGTTCGCCTTGTAGAAGTCCTTCCACTGCTCAGGAAGGTCGTCCTCGTAGAAAATCGCCTCGACGGGGCACACAGGCTCGCACGCGCCGCAGTCCACGCACTCGTCGGGGTGGATGTAAAGCATGCGCTCGCCCTCGTAGATGCAATCGACGGGGCATTCCTCGATGCACGCCTTGTCCAGGACGTCCACGCAAGGCTGCGCGATGACGTAGGTCACCTCGAGCTCCTTCTTCTCCAGCACCATGGCATGACTCTGACCGCGGTTTGCTACGCCCTAGTATTGCCGTGCTTGCCAGCTGGCCGAAACGGAGGGTGGCAAACTCGTGGTCGCACGCCTCGTGATCGCCATTACAACTCAGGACATCGGCGCACGGATCACCACACGAAGACGGGTCCCCGGCGGGTTCAGCGACGTGGTGGGCATCCTCGTGTCGTGGGCGGACGGAGTGCTCGAAATCCGGAAAAAGGACGGCACGGTGGTGACGATCCGGGAAGAGAGCCTGGTGGCCGCCAAGGTCGTACCGGCCGCGCCTCCTCGACCTGGGCGAATGCAACAGTAAGTATTCGTTGTGTGACTGTACGTACTTGCGCCGCCGCAGCAGCCATCCTCGCCAGCGCCGGATGCGGCGCGTCGTCCACCGACTCCGCCACCACTACGGAGACCAAGAACCTGCCGCCGGTCAACGCCCAGGCCGGCTCGCTGAAGGCCGGCTTCGGCACCATGGAGCGCCTGGCCGAGACCGCACAGCGCGAGGGCGAGCTGAACGTGATCGCCCTGCCCCGCGACTGGGTCAACTACGGCGAGATCATCGACACCTTCGCCGACAAGTACGACATCAAGGTCAACCAGCTCGAACCGACGGCGAGCAGCGCGCGGGAGCTCGACATCGCCGCGAAGCTCAAGCCCGACGTCTTCGACCTGACCATGGACGTGGCCGTCTCGGGGGCCGACCGCTTCGCGCCGTACAAGGTGCAGGGCTGGCAGGACCTGCCCGACCAGGTCAAGGACCCGTCCGGCGCCTGGTACGCC
This sequence comes from Nonomuraea sp. PA05, assembly GCF_008086045.1. Lineage (GTDB taxonomy): Bacteria > Actinomycetota > Actinomycetes > Streptosporangiales > Streptosporangiaceae > Nonomuraea > Nonomuraea monospora. The sequence goes on from NZ_VSEY01000035.1 coordinate 66,910, forward strand.
GCCTACGGCGGCTACATGTCCATCGGGTACGACCCGCGCGAGGTCAAGCCGCCCGCCACGTTCTCCGACCTGCTCAAGCCCGGCCACCGGGTCGCACTCGACGGCGACCCCCTGCGCTCGGCCGCCGGGTTCGGCGGCGTCATGGCCGCCTCGCTGCGGGCCGGGGTGCCGCGCCCCGAGCAGGGCGTGGCGCTGTTCGCCAAGCTCAAGCAGGAGGGGCGGCTCACCGAGCCGGCCAAGGCCAACGTCATCGTCGCCTGGGACCACCTGAACGCGGCGCGCGGCGCGAACCACCCCGACGCCTGGAAGGTCACCATCCCGCGCGACTCCGCGCTCGGCGGTTACCACGTGCAGGCGATCAGCAAGGCCGCCCCGCACCCGGCCGCGGCCCGGCTGTGGCAGGAGTTCCTGTTCTCCGACGAGGGCCAGAACCTGCTCCAGAAGGGCTTCGCCCGGCCCGCGCGCGGCGAGGCGATGCTCATGAAGGGCACCCTCGACGCCGAGCAGGCCGCGAAACTGCCCAGGCCGCCCGGCCCGCCCGTGCTCATGACGATTCCGCAGGCCGACGCCGCGAAGGCGTACCTGAGGAAGGAGTGGACGAAGAGTGCGGGATGAGTCCGAAGTGACTTGATATGTCGTAGGGACGATCAGGCTCTAAAGTGAACAGACAGCACGGCCACGGGGGCCCGATGTCTGATCGAATGTGAGCTGATCGTCTTGCGATACGACACACCGAGCTTGGAGCGGTGGAACAGTCGCGCCTACGACAGCAGCTTCGGCTACGTCTCCACACAGGGCGCGCCACTGGTCGACCTGCTCGACGCGCGCGCCGGCGAGCGCGTGCTCGACCTCGGCTGCGGCACCGGGGTGCTGACCGCCCAGATCGCGTTCAGAGGCGCCGAGGTCCTCGGGATCGACGGCTCCGCCGCGATGATCGAGAAGGCGATCGCCCAGTACCCCGGGCTGAACTTCATCGTCGGCGACGGGCACGACTTCACGGTCGTGGACCCGTACGACGCGGTGTTCTCCAACGCCGCGCTGCACTGGATGAGCCGCGAACCCGCCGCCGTGATCGCCAGCGTCCGCGAGGCACTCAAGCCCGGCGGGCGCTTCGTCGCGGAGATGGGCGGAGCGGGCAACTGCGCCGAGCTGACCACCGCGATGCTGACCGCCTGGCGCGAGTACGGCCTGCGCGAGCCCGAGCTCCCGTGGTACTTTCCCACGCCTGCCGAGTACGCCCGCCGCCTCGAGCAGGAGGGGTTCGTGGTCAGGTTGCTGGAGTACTTCGACCGGCCGACGCCCCTGGACGAGTGCCCCGGCGGGGCCGCCGACTGGGTGCGCATGTTCGCCGCCTCGGTGCTCGAAGGGCTTCCCCCCGAGATCGTGGAACCCCTGCTCCGACGCGTGAACGAGCTCGCCGCGCCCGCACTTCGCAGGGAGACTGGCTGGATGGCCGACTACGTGCGTCTACGCTTTGCCGCTGTTCGGCGTTGATGCGTCGAGCATGATGCGTAGGGCTGATTTGCCGGACTATGGTCTGTTCCGTGGGCGGCGAGATTATGGCTGCACCGCTGCGGCGGCGTGAGGGGCTGGTGAACGGAACGGGATGAACTTCTGCCTGAGCGACCTCGTACCACCGTTGAGGTGGAGCGACTCGTCGACGATCACGCTACTCACCGGGCAGCCGGACCTGCCGGATGCGTGGTGGCGCAGTTTGCCCATGCCGCGTGTCCTGGCGGCGATCGGTCCCGAGTCGCTGGGCGAGCTGTTGACGGAGATCGCCCTTGAGCACTGGCCCGCGGCGGCGGTCGGCGACGTCCTGCCCGCCCTGCACGTCCTGGACCCGGAGGAGGCCGACGAGCCCGCCGTCGCGATCGCGCTCGACCGCGCCGGGTCGTGGGCCGGGCTGCTCGCGCTGACCAGCCGGGAGCTGGTGGACCAGCCGTTCATCCAGGCCCGGCCGGTGCTGAACACGCTGTTCTCGGCCGTCCTGGTGCGGCTCGCGCATCCGCACGGCGACGACGCGCCCGCGCCTGTCGCGCCTGCCGGGCATGGGCCCGGGGTCGTGGCCGAGCATCCGCACGCCGCCGACGAGCCTGAGGCGCCCGCTGCGGCGCTGGGGCGCGAGGGGGTGGGCGAGGAGGAGGTCCCGGAGCCGGTCGCCGTTCAGCACGCCGCTGAGGGCGTCGAGGAGGCTGCCGCCGCGCACCTCGAGAGCGCCACTCTGGACGAGGAGCTCGAGTGGGACGAGCGTGAGCCGGTCGTGGACGCCGACGACGAGCCGGTCGCCGACGAGGCTCCCGAGCCGGAGCCCGAGCGCGTGCTGGACGCCGCCGACGAGCCCGCCCCAGAACCGGCCGCCCAGGAGGCCGAGGCGCTCCAGGCGGAGGCGTTCCAGGGCCAAAGCGAGGGCGAGAGCGAGGCCGACGCCAGAGCCGAGGCCGTGCTCGACGCCGACGCTGATCACGACGCCGACGCCGACCGCGAGCATGACGCCGAGCACGACGCCGAGCACAGCGCCGAGGCCGACCGCGAGGCCGAGGCCGAGCAGCACGCCGAGACCGACCAGGGCGCTGAGGCCGACCACGGGGCCGAGGAAGACCACGGGGCCGGGGAAGACCAAGGCGTCGAGGGCGAGCCTGAGCCGGACGGGCAGGACCGCCCGCTCCCCCAGCTCATCGAAGCCGCCTTCGCCGGCCTGGACGACAAGAGCTGGGCGGTCGCCCAGAACCGGGTCTTCACCGACGAGCCCTCAGCCGTGGACCAGCTCGCCAAGCTGTTCGCCGTCCCCCCGGCCGAGATCTCCGCCACCGAGGACGAGCTGCGCGCCCGCCTGGACCGCTGGCTGTCGAGCGACGAGGCCGCCCCCTACCGGGCGCACCTGGACGAGCTGACCAGAACCCTCGGCCCGGCCGCCCCCAAGGAGCAGGTCATCAACGCGGCCGACTGGCACAGCGTGGAGATCCAGGCCCTGGAGGTCCCCGCGTGGCAGTTCGTCCTGACCACGCTGGCCCCGCCGCCGCCACCCCCGCCGGCGGCGGAGCTGCCGCCACCGCCGCTGCCACAGCGCAAGCCGTACCAGCAGCAGCCGCAGCCGCCGGTGGAGCTGGTGCCGTCGGCGTTCGGCCCGGTGGGCATGACGCCGCAGCCGCCTCCCGGCCCGCCGCAGTTCCAGGCGTTCACGCCGGCCGCCCAGCCGATGCAGGAGGCGAACGGCGAGCAGGACAAGCCGTACCAGCCGCTGAAGGACGTCTCCCAGACGCGGCGCTGCTTCAGGCAGCCCGACGGCCGCTGGTGGTTGCGGATCGACGTCACGGCCGAGCAACTGGCGGGCGGTGAGTGCGTGCTGCCGACGGGGTTCGCCTCGTACCTGGGGCTGTCGCCGGGCGAGAGCAGGACGGTCAGGAGCGCCGCGGGCGAGCTGTCGATGGTCTGGCACGGCAAGCCGATCCTGCAGAGCATCGAGCGGCTCCTGGTGGACGTGGGCGCCCGTGAGGGCGGCCATCTGTTCCTGACGCTGTCGGACGAGGGAGTGCTGAGAGCCAGGCACCTCCCGGTCGCCGCCCAGGGGGCCGAGAAGATCACCAAGGCGTTGCGCCTGGTGGGGTACACGGCTCCGGGAGGCACCAGGGATCAGGCGGCCAGGGTGATCGCCACCAGGATCGGCATGACGGGGCCCGTGGCCCTGCCCGACCTGCTGAACAGGCTCCGTGAGCGCGGGGATCGCGACCTGCTAGAGCTCCTGGACTGAGCCGGTGCCGCGGCTCGCGATCGGCCCTGAGTTTCCCAGGGAGCTCAGCGCACTGGCACAGCCGGTGCGCAGGGACGCCGTGGTCGCGCTGCGCCGGTTCCTGCTGAACGTGTCGGGCGCCCCGCACCCCGAGCGGGTCAGGGGCGCCAGGGATCCGCGGGTCGCGACCCTGCGCCTGGCCGAGGGCCATCGCGGGGTGATGGTGCGGCAGCGGGACGTGTACTGGCTGCGTACGCTGCTGCCCGACCCGGAGGCCTGGTCGTACGCCCGCCGCCACCGCTACGGCGTGAACCCCGCGATCGGGGTGGTCGAGGAGTGGGACGCCGAGGCGCTGGACCGGGTGGAGCCCGCGTTACGGCGGTCGGCCAGGTCCTCTCGGTTGTTCGCGCCGATCTGCGACGGCGATCTGCTGGGGCTGGGCCTGGACGGCGCGGCGCTGCCGCTGTTCCGCCTGATCACGACGGAGGCCGACGTGGCGGCGCTGGAGCCGCTGCTGCCGCCCACCCAGTACGTCCCGCTGGCGGTGCTGGCCAGGGGCGGCTCGCTGTCGGAGGCGTGGCGTGAGCTGAACGCCTGGCGCGCCACCGAGCAGGAGCCCGGCCCGATCGACCCGGAGGACCTGTACGCGGCCCTGCGGCGCAGCCCGGACCGGGCGGTGTTCGTCTCCGACAAGGTCACGCTGGACCGGGTGCTGGGGGCGCCGGGCTGGTGCACGTTCCTGTATCCGCCGCAGCACCGGCTGGCCAGGGCGGCCAGGTACGAGCATCCGGTGCTGGTTGTGGGCGGCGCGGGCACCGGCAAGACCGTGGTCGCGCTGCACAGGGCGGCGCATCTGGCGGCGCGCGGGGCGGGCCCTGTGCTGCTGGTGACGTTCTCGCAGAGCCTGGCCGACGACCTGTCGTCGAGGCTGGACGTGCTGATCGAGGACGAGGTGGTCCGCAAGCGGGTGGAGGTGGACAACGCCGAGCGGCTGGCGGTCCGCATCGTGGCCGGCGCGGAGGGCCGCCGTCCCGCGCTGGTGGGGCCGGGCGCGCGGTCGCTGGCCCAGCTCACGGAGGACGCGCTGCGGTTGCTGTCGATCTCGACAGGTGATCTGCTCGACGATGTGGATCCGGGGCGCAAGCCGTACCGTCACATGGTTGTGGACGAGGCTCAGGACATCAGCCCCGCGCAGTGGCGGCTGCTGCGGGCGGCCGTGCCGCGGGCGCGGGACGACCTGTTCATCGTGGGTGATCCGCACCAGCGCGTCACCGACACGAAGGTGGCGCTGGGCGCGATGGGCATCCCCGCCGTCCAGCACTCGCTCGGCCGCTCCCACCGGCTGCCGCAGGAGCTGCTGTCCTTCTCGGTACGGCTGCGCGGCGGCGGCCCCTCGCCCGGCCTGGTCATGGGGGTGACCGATATGGCGGACTTCAGCGCCGCGCGGCACGGCGAGCGGCCGGTCGTGCGGGCGTACGACACGCGTGAGGCGGAATTGTCGGGGCTGCGCGGCACCATAGACGCGTGGCTGTCCGACGGTGTGCCCGCGAGCGAGATCGCGGTCGGCGCGCGCAACCAGCGGCTGGTGCGCGACGCCAGGCGGGCGCTGACCGGCCTCGACGTGCGCGCCTCGACCTTCCAGCAGCTCAAGGGCCTGGAGTTCGAGCGGGTGGCGCTCATCGGGGTGGCGGAGGGCGTGGTGCCCGAGCCGCCGCCGGAGGAGCCTTACGCGCGGGCTCGTGCCCTGCAACGCGAACGGAGCATACTGTTCGTCGCCTGCACCCGGGCCCGTTCGATGCTCTATATCTCCCATTCCGGAAGAGGCAGCCCGTTTCTACCCCTCTGATCACATAGTCTGAACTGCGGATATCTTCCCTTTGCCGGTTGGACCTCAATGAACCTCAGCCTGAGCGACCTCGCGCCACCCCTGCGCTGGACCTCCCCTGGTCTGATAGCGCCGATCGTGGAGGAGCCCCAGCTGCCCGAGGCCTGGTGGCAGGCGATCCCCCTCGACCGCGCGTGTGCCATCGTCGGCACGCAGACAGTCGCGGGCCACCTGGCCGACCTGGCCGTGGCCTCCTGGGGGCATCTCATGCTCGGCGACATCCTGCCGCTGCTGCGCTTCTCCGACCCCGCCGAGGCCGAGCGGACGCCGGAGACGCTGGGCAAGGACGTGGTGCAGAAGCTGTTCAGCGGCGTGTTCGAGCGGCTGCTGGAGCCCGCCCCCGAGGCGGTGGCCGCGCCGTCCAGGCCGGACAGGCCGCTGCCCGAGCTGATCGACGAGTTGTTCGGCGCGCTGGACGAGCGGCAGCGGGCCATCGCCCGCGACCGCCTGTACGCCACGCAGCGGGCCACCCTGGACGAGCTGGCGCAGCGGTTCTCCGTGACGCGGGAGCGGATCAGGCAGATCGAGCGCGACCTGCGCGACCACGTGGACGCCTGGCTGAGCAGGCCGGAGGCCGCCCCCCTGGCCGCGCACGTCACCTGGCTGCGCGGCCGGCTGGGCTCGGCGGCGCCGGCCGACGACCTCCAGGCCACCGTGCCGTGGCACCGGACCGAGCTGCGGACGCTGGGGATCCCCGCGTGGCGCTTCGTGCGCACGCTGCTGACCGGCTACGAGCAGGCCGACGGCTGGCTCGTGGCGGGCGGGGCCGACGAGCTGAGGGAGAAGACGCGCCAGCTCTTCGCCGACGGGCCGCACCCGCTGGGCGAGGCCGTGTCCATGGTGTCGCAGCTCGGCGTGCGCGAGGACGTCGCCGAGCGGTGGATCCTGGCCGTGCCGCAACTGCGCGTGCTGGGCCAGCACGTGGTGCCGTGGCCGCGCAGCATCAACGAGAAGGCCGAGGCGGTGCTCGCGGTGGCGGGCGCGCCGCTGTCGCCGGAGGAGATCCAGGAGCGCATCGGCGAGGACTACAGCCTGGTCGGCATCCGCAACCAGCTCACCGCCGACGAGCGCTTCCGCCGGGTCGACCGCAACAAGTACGGGCTGACCAGGTGGGGCGGCGACGAGTACCTGGGCATCAGGGAGATGATCGCCAGGGAGATCGAGCGGGCCGGCGGCGAGGCCTCGGTCAGCACGATCGTGGCCAACCTGACCTCGCGCTACGACGTGAGCGAGAGCTCGGTGCGCGCGTACTCGGGCGGGCCCGGGTTCGAGCGCACGCAGCGCGGCTGGATCAGGGTGGCGGGCACCGCCCCCGGGGGCGAGGCGGAGCCGTACCAGCCGCGCAAGGACGTCTCGGAGACGCGGCGCAGCTTCCGCTCCCGCGACGGCCGCTGGTGGCACCGCGTGGACGTCAACGCCGAGCACCTGCGCGGGTCGGGGTCGCCGCTGCCGACGGGGTTCGCGGCGTACCTGGGGATGGCGCCGGGCGGGCAGCTCACGGCGTCCGCGCCCTCGGGCGACGTGGTGATCAGCTGGCACAACCAGCCCACGATGGGCTCCATCCGCAACGTGCTGGCCGAGTACAAGGCGCAGGAGGGCGACCACGTCTTCCTGACCGTGTCCGACGGCGGCGAGCTGCTGACCCGCTACCTGCCTGCCGCGCCCGTCGGGATGCCGCCCATCAACCGCGCGCTCTACCTGTTCGGCTACACCGCGCCCGTCAGCTCGGAGATCGAGGGGCTGCGGCTGATCGGGGCCAGGATCGGGCTGCCCGACACCGCCACGCGCGAGGAGGTGCTCGGCAGGCTGCGCGAGCGCGGCGACCGGGACATCCTCGGTTTCCTGGGCGGATGACGCCGGGCTAAGCTCGCTGAATGTTGCGGATCTACGACACGCGTGCCAGGCAGGTCGAGGAGATCGCCGCCGGGCGCGCGGTGCGGATGTACACGTGCGGGCCGACGGTCTACCGGCACGCGCACGTGGGCAACCTGCGCACGTACCTGCTGTCCGACCTGATCAGACGGGTCCTGGAGCGGCGGCGGGTGCGGGTCGTGGCCTGCCAGAACATCACCGACGTCGGCCACCTGATCGACGAGGGGGCCGATGACGAGGGGGAGGACAAGGTCCTCGCCCAGGCCCGCGCTGAGGGGCGTTCGCCGCTGGAGCTGGCGCGCCACTACGAGGAGGCGTTCAGGGCCGACACGGCCGCGCTCAACCTCCGGCCGCCCGAGCACATGCCCAGGGCCAGCGAGACCGTCGACCTGATGGTGGAGCTGATCGCCAAGTTGGTCGAGCAGGGGCACGCCTACGCCGTGCCCGACGGCTCGGTCTTCTTCGACGTACGGACGTTCCCCTCGTACGGCGAGATCTCCGGCAACCGGCTCGACGCGCTCAAGCCCGCCCACCGCATCGACACCGTCGATCCGCGCAAGCGCTTCCACGCCGACTGGGCCCTGTGGAAGCCCGGCGAGGGCGAGCTGACCTGGGAGACGCCGTGGGGGCGCGGCTTCCCCGGCTGGCACGTGGAGTGCTCGGCCATGTCGCTGCGCTACCTCGGGCCGCGCTTCGAGATCCACACGGCGGGCATCGACCTGCGGTTCCCGCACCACGAGGACGAGCGCGCGCAGTCGAACGCGGCGACCGGCCACGAGGTGGTCGATCACTGGGTGCACGGGGAGCACCTGCTCTTCGACGGGCAGAAGATGGCCAAGTCCACCGGGAACGTGGTGCTGCTGTCCGACGTGGTGTCGGCGGGGCTCGACCCGCTGGCCGTGCGGATGGCGTTCCTGGAGCACCGCTACCGCCAGCAGCTCAACCTCACCTGGGACACGCTGAGGGCCGCCGACCGCACGGTGCGCAGGTGGCGCTCGCGGGTGGCGGAGTGGGCCGAGTCGGTCAGCGCGCCGCTGTCGCGGGAGCACGTGGACCGGGCCGAGTCGGCCTTCGACGACGACCTCGACACGCCGGCGGCGCTGCGGGTCCTGCGGGAGCTGGAGCGCGACGACTCGGTGGCGCCGGGGGCGAAGTTCGAGACGTTCCTGCATCTGGACCAGGTGCTGGGGCTCGACCTGTCGATCGACATCGGCAAGCCCAAGGTGCTGCCGCCCGGGGCCGCCGAGTTGCTGGAGGCGCGGGCCAGGGCGCGCGAGTCGGCCGACTGGGCCGCCTCCGACCGGCTGCGGGACGAACTGGCGGAGCTGGGTGTGCGGGTGTCCGACACGGCGGAGGGGCAGACCTGGGCCTGACGCGTCCGGAGGAGTGATCACGAACTGCCAGACTTGATGTCGGTTCGGCATGAAGGAGGTGGCGGTGAGGCCCTATGCGTGGATGCCGTGGCCGTTGCGGTGGTCCGCTCGGGTGTTGACCGTGCTTCTGGCACTGGTGGTGGTGCTGGCCGGGGTGGTCGTCTACACGGTGCGCAAGTCGTTCCCGCAGGTGGACGGGACGCTGCGGCTCCCCGGCCTGACCGGCAACGTCGAGATCTACCGGGATGAGTCGGGGATCCCCCACATCTATGCCGACAGCGCGGCGGACCTGTTCATGGCGCAGGGCTTCGTCCACGCCCAGGACCGCTTCTACGAGATGGACTTCCGCCGCCACCTGACGGCCGGACGCCTGTCCGAGCTGTACGGCGCCTCCACCCTCGACAACGACAAGGCCCTGCGCACCATGGGCTGGCGCCGCGTGGCCGAGCGGGAGGTGCCCGAGCTGTCGCAGGAGACGCAGGGCTACCTCGACGCGTACGCCAAGGGGGTCAACAACTGGCTCAGCGCCAACCCCAACGCCTCCGACCGCAGCCTGGAGTACTCCATCCTGAAGCTCCAGGGCGGCGGCGGCGCGCCGGAGAAGTGGACGCCGGTCGACTCCGTCGCCTGGCTGAAGGCGATGGCGTGGGACCTGCGCTCCAACGTCGAGGACGAGATCGACCGCGCCCTGGCCCTGACCAAGCTGCCCAAGGAGCGGGTCGAGCAGCTCTACCCCGGCTACCCGTTCGACCGCCACCTCCCGATCGTCAGCGAGGGCGCCGTCATGCGGGGCCGCTTCGACCAGCGCGCCGAGCCGCGGCTGCCCGGCGATCGGGCGCTCGCCGACGCGGCCGGCACGCTCGACGACGTGCCCAGCTCGATGGGCTCGGGCGACCGGTCCGGCCTCGGGTCGAACTCGTGGGTGATCTCCGGCGAGTACACCGGCAGCGGCAAGCCGCTGCTGGCCAACGACCCGCACCTGTCGCCGCAGCTCCCGTCCGTCTGGTATCAGGCGGGGCTGCACTGCCGCAAGATCACCGAGACGTGCCCGTACGACGTGACCGGGTTCACCTTCTCCGGCGTGCCAGGCGTGATCATCGGGCACACGGACAAGATCGCGTGGGGCTTCACGAACCTCGGCCCCGACGTGGCCGACCTCTTCCTGGAGCAGGTGGAGGGCGACACGTACCTGTACAAGGGCTCGCGGCTGCCGCTGGAGACCCGGCAGGAAAAGATCAAGGTGGCCGGGGGCAAGACCGTCACGCTGACCGTGCGCAGCACCCGGCACGGCCCGCTGATCAACGAGGTCATCCCCACCGCCAAGCCCAGCGGCGAGGCGAACGCGGTGGCCCTGCAGTGGACGGCGCTGACGCCGGGCAAGACGGTCGACGCGATCTTCGCGCTGAACAGGGCCGGTGGCTGGCAGGAGTTCAGGACGGCGGCGTCCCTGTTCGACGTGCCCGCGCAGAACCTCGTCTACGCCGACACCTCCGGCAAGATCGGCTACCAGGCGCCGGGCCGCGTCCCCGTGCGCGCGAACGGCGACGGCACCTGGCCGGTCCCCGGCTGGACCGGCGAGTACGACTGGAACGCCGCCCCCATCCCCTACGACCAGCTCCCCTCGGTCGAGGACCCGGCCGACGGCTTCGTCGTCACGGCCAACAACGCCGTCATCGACCCCCAGCGCTACAAGCCGCTGCTCACCCGGGACTGGTCGTACGGCTACCGCTCGGAACGCATCCGCACGCTGCTCAAGGAGGCCATCAAGAAGGGCCCCGTCGACGCGGCCACCATGTCGGAGATCCAGCAGGACACCCACAACGGCTTCGCCGAGACGCTCGTCCCCGCGCTGACGCGGGTGGACCTGGCGGGCCCGTCCGTCGAGGCCAGAGACCTGCTCAAGACGTGGGACCGCACGCAGGGCACGGGCTCGGCCGCCGCCGCCTACTTCAACGCCGTCTGGCGTCACCTGCTCACGCTGACGTTCGACGACGACCTGCCGGAGTCTGCCCGCCCCGCGGGCGGCGACCGCTGGTACGAGGTCGTCAGGCGGCTGCTGGAGGCGCCGGAGGACCCGTTCTGGGACGACGTGACCACCCGCGAGGTCAAGGAGACCCGCGACGACATCCTGCGCCAGGCCATGGCCTCGGCGCACCAGGAGCTCGCCGACCTGCTCGGCGCGGACGTCAAGGCGTGGCGCTGGGGCGACCTGCACCAGCTCGAACTGGTCAACGGCTCGCTCGGGACCTCGGGCATCGCGCCGGTGGAGGCGCTGTTCAACCGGGGGCCGCTGCAGGTGGCAGGGGGCAAGGACGCGGTGAACGCGACGGGCTGGAACGTCCGGAGCGGTTACGCGATCACGGCGGTGCCGTCGATGCGGATGGTGGTCGACCTGTCGGACCTGGACAAGTCCCGGTGGATCAACCTGACCGGCGCCTCCGGGCACGCCTTCCACGACAACTACTGGGACCAGGCCGAGGCGTGGGCGCGCGGCGAGCTGATGCCGATGTACTCCAAGCCGGAGTCGGTCAGGAAGGCCGCGGTGCACACGCTCAAGCTGACCCCCTGACGCCGGGGGTCAGCGCCGGCGCCACCACAGCCGTTGGCGCGGATATCCGCCGTCGTCCAGACCCGCCAGGCGTTCGAAGACGTTGTACGACGCCTGATGACCGCAGACGACCACCGAGCCGAGCATGGCCAGGAGGTAGAGCGGCAACATCGGCAGCCCGAGGCACCACGCCCACTGCGTGGCGTGTCGCCCCTCGTGCGCGATGAGCCGCTCGTCGAGCGCGTCCCTCCTGGTCAGAACCACGTTCCCGACGGTGAACGCCCCCGCGATGGGGAAGCGGTAGCGGTATCCGAAAGCGAGAATGAGCCCGTCAGGACCGGACATTCTGGACGCGCCGCCCACGACGGCGAGCAGCAGGCCGAGCGGCGTCGAGAGGTTCACGTAGTTCGCCGCGCGGCGGAACCGGAGTCGCCTGTTCATGCGTCTGAACCTTGACTCATCTTGACAAGTCGGAATAATGATCCCCGTCCTGAAATCTCCCACAAGAGCAGGATTATGAGATTCTCCATCCTGGGCGCGCTGCTCGGCACCGTCGCACTGGCAGGAGCCGGCGGAGTTGCGATCACCCAGACGTCAGCGACCGATTCCCTACGATTCACCGACACTCCTCTCAACGCGCAGGTGGCGTTAGCCGGCGACCCGACCACGTCGCCGCCCCCCACGACGTCGCCGACCCCGACCGAGACCACCAGCCCCCCTACTGAGGGGGAGTACACCGCGCAGACGCGGGTGGTCAAGAGGCGAGGCGTTTCCTACCTCGACGTCTCGGTCACCTACGAAGGGGCGGCGTTCTTCAACGTCGAACAGCGAGTGTGCAAGAGGAGAGCGTGTAAGACCGCGAGCGTCGACCTCACGGTCGTCGGGGGCGAATCAAGCGCCACCACCCGGCTGGGCCGGGGCACGTACAAGAAGCGAGGGCAGCCGGGTGTCAGCATGGCGCCGCTGCCGACCGTCACCATCCGCGAGACGGTCACGGTGACCGAGCCAGGTCCCACGGTCACGGTCACCGAGCCGGGGCCGACGGTCACCGAGACGTTCACCTGTCAGCCGTACGTCGAGCCGACTCTTCCGCCCTCCGAGGAACCACCCACGGACACTGTCTCCCCGACGGCCACCGTCTCGGAGACCCCGACGCCGACGCCTACCGTCAGCGAAACCCCGACCGACACCGTGTCTCCCACCGTGTCCCCGACCGTGTCCCCCACGGTTACCCCGACCGAAACTCCGACCGAAACCCCGACCCCCACCGAGATCCCGACCTGTCCGCCGCCGTCCGAGCCTCCCACGGAGTTGCCCACGGACAGCCCCACGCCGACGGACACCAGCGTTCCCACCGACACCGCGACGACCTCACCGTCCGAGTCGGTCAGCGCACCCGCCGCACAGTAGCGGGGTTCGGGCCAGGCCACGTGCCTGGCCCGAATCGCTACAGGGACTTGTAACGGCCCTCGTGGTACAGCAGCGGCGGCCCGTCCGACGGCATGCCCAGCGCCGTAACCCCGCCCACCACGATCGAGTGGTCGCCGCCGTCGTGCACCGCCGTGGTCGCGCACTCCACGGTGGCGATGGCCCCGTCGAAGAGCGCCACCCCCGACTCGCCCCGGTGGTGCGGCCACCTGGCGAGCTGCCCGTTCAGCGGCCGTCCACGGTGGGCGAAGAACCGCGAGGCGTCCTCCATGGACGCCGGCAGGATCGACACGCCCCACACCCCGGACTCCAGCACCGCGTCGTGGAAGCGCGCCACCTTCTCCGCGCAGAACAGCACCAGCAGGGGATCGAGGGACACGGAGGTGAAGGAGTTGATCGTCATCGCGTGATCGACGTCGTCCAGCCTGGTCGTCACGATCGCGACTCCGGTGGCGAAGCGGCCGACGACCTTCCTGTATGTACTGGGGTCCGCGTGCCGCTCGATGGAATGCACCTAGCTACTTTATGCCTCTACGTCTGGTTTTTCGGAGGGGTACCCCCGCAAGAGCCACGAACCCCCTCCCGACGAGGGCGAAAACAGATAAGCCCCGACGAGAGCCACCAACCCCCCGTACAGGTAGACGTACCCGGAGGGACCTGACGCGATCACCAGGTCGCCCATCCCCAGCTCCAATGTGAACGGCATGGTCACCAGCAGCCAGCCGATCGCCGTCACCATGGCCCCCAGCCTGGCGCGCATCAGCCTGCCCGCCGCCAGGCAAACCCCGAACAGCGCCAGCGCCCAGCCGATCGCCGACACCGGCACCGCGCCCCACTGCCACGTGGGATGCGTGAAGCCGCCCACGACGGCCATGACGACCCCGAGCACGAACAGCATGCCGTACGCCGCCCCGCCCAGCGCCGACTCGGCCTGGCTGCGATGTTCCATGTCGAATGAGGTTAGTGGATGCCCGCGAAGAGATCGTTCTCGCGGGTGTGGGGTTCACCGAGGCCGCCCGCGTCCACCGGGGCGCCGGGAACCGCCGGGCCGGGGACGCCGATCGCCAGCGTGTAGTGCTCGACGGCCGCCACCTCCTGGCCGATGTTGTTCGACAGCGCGAACCAGGGGGCCCGGACGCTGATCTGCGTGGCGTGCGCGCGCAGCGCCTCCAGCTTGTCGCCGACCCACGGGCGGGCGTCGATCTCGGTGGTGACGTCCTCGTCGGGGCTGCCGAACGGCATGTCGTCCACGTTCTCCGTCAGGAAGCCGGCGTCGGCCTCCGCCAGCGCCTCCGCCGCGCGCCGCATCACCGACCTGGCCACCGCCGTGTGGTAGAACTTCGCGATCTGCCAGGGCTCGCCCTCGCCGAAGCCCGGCTTCGCCGCCAGCTCGAACGCCCTGCGCGAGACCCGGTGCGCCTGGATGTGGTCGGGATGGCCGTAGAAGCCGTTGGCGTCGTAGGTGACGAGGACCTGCGGGCGTACCTCACGGATGACCTTCACCAGCTCGCCCGCCGCCTCGTCGAGGTCGGCGCCCCAGAACGCGCGCGGGTGGTCGTTGGAGGCCGCCCCCATCATGCCCGAGTCGCGCCAGCGGCCCGGCTCGCCCAGGAAGCGGTGGTCCTCCACGCCGAGCGCCTGGCAGGCCGCCGCCAGCTCGCCGATCCGGTACTGGCCCAGCGTGTCGTCCTGGTCGGCGGCCAGGTGCGCGAGGTCCGCGGGGATGATCTCGCCCTCCTCGCCGAGCGTGCAGGTCACCAGCGTGACGTGGGCGCCCTCCGCGACGTACTTGGCCATGGTCGCGCCGGTGCCGATCGACTCGTCGTCCGGGTGGGCGTGCACGAGCAGGAGCCGTCGATCAGTCATGCCCATGAGCGTAGCAATGGCAGGATTGAGGCCATGAGCGAGAGCTTCCCGCGCCTGTCAGCCCGCACCCGCCGATTCACCCTGGGGGTTCCCCGCGGCTTCACGATCTCCCCCGACGGCGGCCGGGTGGTCTTCCTGCGGACGAAGACCGGCACCGATCCGGTGACCTGCCTGTGGGAGCTCGACACCGACACCCACGTCGAGCGCCTCGTCGTCGATCCGCGCGCCCTCGACGCCGGCGAGGAGAACCTGCCGCCGGAGGAGCGCGCCAGGCGCGAGCGCAGCCGCGAGGCCGCCGGCGGCGTCGTCGCCTACGCCACCGACGCCGCGCTGACCAGGGCCTGCTTCGCGCTGTCCGGCAAGCTGCACGTGGTGGAGCTGGCCGCCGGGCAGACGCGCGCGCTCGCCACGCCCGGCCTGGTCATCGACCCCCGCCTCTCGCCCGACGGGCGGCACGTCGCCTACGTCTGCGACGGCGCCCTGCGCGTGCAGAGCCTCGACACGGGCGACGACCGCGCGCTGGCCACGCCCGAGTCGGAGACGGTGACGTACGGGCTGGCCGAGTTCATCGCCGCCGAGGAGATGGACCGCATGCGCGGCCACTGGTGGTCGCCGTCCGGCGACGCCCTCCTCGTCGAACGGGCCGACGAGGCGCCCGTGCGGGTCTGGCACATCGCCGACCCCGCCAACCCCGACCGCACGCCGGTCGCCCAGCGCTATCCCGCCGCCGGCACCCCCAACGCCCGCACCGAGCTGTTCGTGCTCGGGCTCGACGGGTCGCGGGTGGCGGTGCCGTACGAGGAGGAGTACCTCGCCGCGGCCGCGTGGGACTCCCACGCGCTGTCCATCGTCACGCTGACCCGCGACCAGCGCACCATGCGGCTGTTCTCGGCCGACCCCGCCACCGGCGCGACCAGCCTCGTCCGCGAGGACACCGACCCGGCCTGGGTCGACATCGTCGGCGGCGTCCCCGCGCACCTCGACGACGGCTCGCTCGTCTGGGTGGCCAACGCCGACGGCGGCCACCGCCTGTACGTCGGCGACCGCGCCGTCACCCCGCCCACTCTGCAGGTGCGCGCCGTGCTCGACGTCGACCACGACAGCGTGCTGTTCAGCGCCAGCGGCGACCCCACCGAGATCCACCTGTGGACCTGGGACGGCCACT
Organism: Nonomuraea sp. PA05; assembly: GCF_008086045.1. Taxonomy (GTDB): domain Bacteria; phylum Actinomycetota; class Actinomycetes; order Streptosporangiales; family Streptosporangiaceae; genus Nonomuraea; species Nonomuraea monospora. The sequence continues at coordinate 82,777 of NZ_VSEY01000035.1, forward strand.
CACTCCTGCCCGTCTCCACCCGATCCGGCGTGTTCTCCGGGCGGATGGCGGGCGGCGTCGGCGTGCTCAGCGAGCAGAGCATCGACGACGAAGGCGTCTCCACCACCGTCGTCCGACGCGACGGCATGGCCGTCCCCATCCCGTCCTTCGCCGAACGGCCCGGCCTCGACCTGCGCGTCTCCCTCGGCCGCTCCGGCCGCCGCGAGCTGGCCACCGCCGTGGTGCTGCCGTCCTGGTACGAGCAGGGGTCGGGCAAGCTGCCCGTGCTGATGGACCCGTACGGGGGGCCGCACGCTCAGCGTGTGCTCAACCGGCGCGGCGCCTTCCTGGAGAGCCAGTGGTTCGCCGAGCAGGGCTTCGCCGTCATCGTCGCCGACGGCCGCGGCACCCCCGGCCGGGGCACCGAATGGGAGCGCGCCGTACTCAACGACCTGGCCACCCCCGCTCTGGAGGACCAGATCGACGCGCTGCAGGGCGTCGCCGAGCAGTACCCCGACGACCTCGACCTGACCCGGGTCGCCATCCGCGGCTGGTCGTTCGGCGGCTTCCTGGCGGCGCTCGCGGTGCTGCGCCGTCCTGACGTGTTCCACGCCGCCGTGGCGGGGGCGCCTGTCACCGACTGGCGGCTGTACGACACCTGCTACACCGAGCGGTACCTGGGGGACCCTGGGCGGCAGCCGGAGGTCTACGACAAGTCATCGCTGTTCGGCGACGCGGGGAAGCTGGAGCGGCCGTTGTTGCTGGTGCACGGGCTGGCTGATGACAACGTCGTGGCCGCTCACACGTTGCGGTTGTCGTCCGCGTTGCTGGCGGCGGGGCGACAGCACAGTGTGCTGCCGTTGTCGGGGGTCACGCATATGACGCCGCAGGAGGTGGTGGCGGAGAATCTGCTGCTGCTTCAGGTGGAGTTCCTCAAGAAGGCGCTGGGCTGATCCGGGCGGCGCGCGGGGCTCTGCGGTGGGCCCCGCGCCGCCGCATCAAACCGTGGTCGGACACCCGCCCCCCAAAGACCAAACCCTGGTCCGACGCGCACCGGCCCCCGTCTTCGGCATCGTCTAGGCCATGCGCAAGCCCGTCACCCTCACCCTCATCCTCACCCTGCTCACCACGGCCTCCCAGCCCGCCCAAGCGACGACGACCGTTGCCTGGCAGCCCTGCCCGAACGACACCATCGGCATGGAATGCACCGACCTCCAAGTGCCCGCCGACTGGCAGAAACCCGAAGGCCGCAAGATCACCCTCAAGATCGGCCGCCTCAAGTCCGCCGGCACCTCAAAGGGCTCGGTCCTGATCTCCTACGGCGGCCCCGGCGCCCCGGGCATCGCCACCACCCAGTCCCTCCAGTCCTGGTGGACCGACCTGCGCAAAACCATGGACATCATCACGTGGGACACCCGCGGCTACGGCCCCGACCCGTTCCAGGGCCTCAGCACCGGCCTGCCATGCACCTGGACCCGCATCCCCATCGCCGGCCTCCCCCAGGACGACGCCGACTTGGGCCGCCTGTCCGACACGAACCGCGGCTACGCCGAGGCCTGCCGCCACAAAGACCCTGAACTGTTCGCCAACATGAGCTCAGCCGACCACGCCCGGGACATGGAAGCGATCAGAAAGGCCTTGGGCGACGCCAAACTCAACTACTACGGCGCCTCCTACGCGGGCTTCTACGGCCAGGCCTACGCCCGCCTCTTCCCGAACAGCGTCCGCACGATGGTCCTCGACGGCACGTGGAACCACAGCACCGCCGACTGGCCACGGGAGCTGGAGGCCATGGCGAAGGCGAACGAGCAGTCGATGCGCCGCTTCTTCACCTGGTGCGCCGCCAACGACTGCGAGGACGTCCCCGCCCTCTGGCGCAAGCTGATCACCCGGGCGACCGGCACCCCCGTCCCCACCACGACGGCGAACGTCGCCTACAAGGCCGGCGACCTCCAGTCCTTCGCCATAGCCATGGCCCGCCAGGGCACCCCGGCCTGGCCGAAGCTGGCCACCGCGATCCGTAAGGCGAGCAAGGGCGACGCCTCCGACTTCGTACCGGCCAGGGGCGCCCGCTACCCGGACCAGGCCACCCCGGTGACGGAATGCACCGACTGGCCCCGCTTCGCCAACCTCAAGCAACTGACGACCACGATCAACCGCCTCCGCAAGGTCGCCCCGAACGCCGGCGCCGCCAACACCTTCGCCACCGGCACCCTCAACTGCATCGGCTGGCCCGTCACCGTCACCAACCCGCCCGCACCTCTCCCCCGCGCCCTCCCGCCACTGCTCGGCGCAGGCGCATGGGGCGAGTCCGACGCGACGGAACGCGTCCTGTCCCAAGTCCCGAACAGCGTCACGATTCACCACGACGGCCCGGGCCACACCCTCTACGGCGTCAACCCGTGCGCCCGCGACCACATCAACCGCTATTTCACCGACGCCACCCTCCCGCCCCGCACGACGACCTGCTGAGCTCCCCCGATCAACAACTCACCACCCATGCCCTTGACGCGCGCTTCTCTATAGTTTAACTCTAGTAACTGTCACTAGAGTTCAACTCTATCAACGAAGCGAGGCGGCACCATGCCCAACATCGTCAACACGCAGCAAGCCGAAGCCTGGAACGGATGGGAAGGCCAGACCTGGGCCGACAACCCGGACTACTACAACGGCATGCTCGACGGCTTCAACGAGGCACTCTTCACCGCCGCCGCGATCGAGGAAGACGACCAGGTGCTGGACGTCGGCTGCGGCACGGGCCGCACCACGCTGCTGGCGGCCGGCAGGGCAGCACGGGGCACCGCCCTGGGCATCGACCTGTCGGCCCCGATGCTGAAGCGCGCCCGCGCCGACGCCGCCGGACAAGGCGTGGCCAACGCCGTCTTCGAGGAGGGAGACGCCCAGGTCCACCCCTTCGGCGACGGCAAGTACGACGTCGCCATCAGCCGTGGCGGCGTGATGTTCTTCGCCGACCTGGTCGCCGGCTTCACCAACATCGCCCGCGCCCTGCGCCCCGGAGGCCGCCTGGCGATCATCACCTCGGTCCCCGGCTCCCCCGACAGCGACTACGCCCGCGCGACCGCCGCTCTGCGCGACCACATGCGGCGCCCCTCCCCCGCCGCCCAGGGCATGATGTCCATGGTCGACCCCACCCGCATCAACGACGTACTGACGGACGCCGGCTTCACCAACATCGACATGCAGATCATCGAAGCCATGGAGAACCTCGGCCGCACCGCCGACGAGGCTGCCACCAACATCTGCGCCATGGGCCCGGTCCGCTTCAACCTCTCCGACCTCGACGAGCCCACCATCGCCGCTCTCCGCGACGCGGTACGCGACGGCCTACGCCCGTACGAGACCCCGGAGGGCGTTCAGCTACGCGCGAGGGTGCGCCTGACCACCGCCACCCGCCCATAACAACCGCCACTCGCCCATAACCAGCGCCACCCCACCCGTAGCCGACGCCACCTCCCCCTGACCGCCATGCCGAGAGGGACAGCGAGCCGTGCAGCAACCGGCGGGAGCGGCCGAGCGAGTCGATGGCCTTGCCGTGGATGAGCCGCCCGGCCGCCTCCCAGAGGGTCGCGTTCTCGGCGGACATCGTGCCGTAGACCTTGACCCGCCCGATACGGTCACCGGTCGGCATGGAGCCAAACCGCTTCTGCCGGTCGATGAAGGTCCGGGCCTGAGGGCTGATCGTGCCCTCGATGAGCGGGCCGTCCGCCCGCCGCGCCTGTGCGGGCGCGGCGAGCGTGACGAGCGGTAAGGCTGCCAGCAGGGCGGCGGTCAGGATGCGTCTGCTCGTCGCCTTGGGGGCACGGGCTCACGCACCCGTCGGGATTTTGTCGAGGAAGCCGTGCACGCGCTCGATGCGTCCCCCGGCGGTGAGCACGGCCACGTCGAACCCGACGACCAGGGCCTCGGCGCCGTCCTGGGCCAGCTCCCAGGTGAAGCGGGCGATGTCGTGGTGGGCGTCCACCGGCCCCGCCAGGCTGAAGGTGAAGCCGGGGAACTGCTCCTGGACGGCCGCGATGGTGGCGTCGATGGCGTCGGTGCCGGCGGCGACCGCCAGCGGGTCGGTGTAGACGCCGTCGGGGGACCACAGCTCGTCGATGGCCGCGCGGCGGGTGTCGGCGTCGGTCTCGTTCCAGGTGGCGATGTAGCGAGCGATGAGCTCGTCGATGTTCTTCATGAGCAAGAACGCTAGAGAAACCGCCCATAGCGAACATCTGTCGCGAATAGGTACTTCTACCGGTAGAAGGAACGCATGCTGTACGGGAGAGAAGCCGAGACATCGGTCATCGACGAGCTCCTCGCCGCCGTGCGATCAGGGCGCAGCGGCGCTCTGATAGTCAAGGGCGAGCCGGGAATCGGTAAGACCGCGCTGCTCGACTACGCCGCCGAACGCGCCGATGGCATCCAGGTCATCCGGCGCGTCGGCGTCCCGTCCGAGAGCGAGCTGGCGTACGCGGGGCTGCACCTGCTGCTGCGCCCCGCACTGGACCGGGCGGACAAGCTGCCGCCGCCGCAGCGGCGCGCGCTGGAGGCGGCGCTCGGCCTGACGGAGACGCAGGGCGCCGACGCGCTGCTCGTCGGCCTGGCCACGCTGTCGCTGCTGGCCGAGCTGGCCGAGGACGGCCCCGTCCTGTGCCTCATCGACGACGTGCAGTGGCTCGATCCCGGCTCCCGCACCGCGCTGGCCTTCGCCGCCCGGCGGCTGGACGCCGAAGGCCTGGCCCTGATCATGGCCACCCGGGACGACGACACGCACGGGCTGCCCGAGATCACGCTGACCGGCCTGGCGTCGTCGGCCGCGGCGGCCCTGCTGAAGGGCAGCAGCCTGACCCCCGGCCAGCGCTACCGGGTGCTCGCCGAGGCGCAGGGCAACCCGCTCGCCCTCATCGAGCTGCCCGCCGCCCTGCGCCAGGATCCCCACGGCTCCGGCGCGCTCCCGCTGGGCAGCCGGTTGCAGGCCGCCTTCCACAGCCAGGTGGACCACCTGCCGGAGGCGACCCAGACGCTGCTGCTGGTGGCCGCCGCCGGGGAAGGCCTGGACGAGGTGCTCGCCGCCGCCGCGCTGCTCGGCGTGAGCGCCGCCGACCTGCGCCCCGCCGAGACCGAGGGCCTGGTGACCACCGCCGGGCAGCACGTACGCTTCCGTCACCCGCTGATCCGCGAGGCCGTCTACCAGCGAGCCCCGATCAGCGCGCGCCTGGCCGTGCACGGCGCCCTGGCCCGGGCGCTGACCAGAGACCACCACGCCGACCGGCGGGCCTGGCACCTGGCCGCGGCGACCGTCGGCCCCGACGAGGACGTGGCGGCGGAGCTCGAACGCACCGCGCAGCGGGCCGCGCGCCGTCACGGGTACGCCGCGGCGGCCACCGCGTACCGGCGCGCCGCCGCACTCACCCACGGCGAGGACGAGACCCGCGCCCGTCGCCTCACCCTGGCGGCCGAGTCCGCCACCGAGGCGGGCAGGCTCGACTGGGGGCAGTCGCTCGCGGACGAGGCCGGCGCGCTGACCACCGACCCCGCGCTGCGTTCGCGCATCATCCACACCCAGGCCACCACCCACTTCGGACGCGGACAGTACGGCGAGGCGCACCGCCTGATGACCGAAGCCGCCCGGCTGAACCCGGCGCTGCTGGTCCGCGCCTGCCAGACCGCCTGGTACGCCGGTGAGGCCGAGCTGTCCGAGGTGGTCGCCTGCCTGGTGCGGGCCCTGTCGGAGGCCCGGCTGGACGAGCCCGCCGCCGCCCTGGCCCGCCTGGAGACGGCCGCCTTGACCCGGCTGTTCGGCGGCGACGCGACCGGCCAGGCTCGCTTGGGAACCGCCACCGGCGAGCCGACCGGCCTGATGCCGCTGGACCAGGCCGTGGCAGAGGCCGGGCACGCACTGGACCAGGCCGTGGCAGAGGCCGGGCACGCACTGGACCAGGCCGTGGCAGAGGCCGGGCAGGCGCTGGACCAGGCCGTGGCGGAGGCCGGGCACGCACTGGACCAGGCCGTGACAGAGGCCGGGCAGGCGCTGGACGCTTACCCGCCGGGCCTGGCGGCCATGGTCTGCGGCGCGCCGCTCATCGCCGGCCAGGACGCCGCGACCCTGCACCTGTCCACCCGCCTGATCGCCCGCTGCCACGCCGAGGGCAGCATCGGCGTCCTGCCCATGGTGCTGTACTTCCAGGCGCAGGCCGAGCTGTTCCACAGCGGCCGCCACCACGAGGCGGGCACCGCCGCGACCACCGCCCTGCGCCTGGCCGAGAACACCGGCCAGCACCAGTGGGCCGCGCTGAACAGGGGCTTGCTCGCTTACCTGGCCGCCGTCGAAGGGGACGAGGACGCGCACGGCCGGCTCACCGCGGAGGTGGCGCGGAGCCCGGCCGTCCCCATGCAGGGCGCCATGTGGGCCGACTGGGCCAGGGCCATGCTGGACCTGGGCCAGGGCAGGGCGGAGACGGCGCTCGGCCGGTTGGAAACCCTCACGAAGGGCCCGGGCTGGTACCACGTCTCGGCCATCCGGTGCGTGCCCGACCTGGTGGAGGCCGCCGTACGCAGCGGTGAGCCCGACAGGGCCAGGCCCGCCCTGGCCAGGTACCTGCGCCTCGACCAGCGTCACCTCATCGAGCGCTGCCTGGCCCTGCTCGCCGGGGACGATGCCGAGGCGCACTACCTGGCGGCTCTGGAAGCCGGCGGCCCGGCCTTCGAGCACGCGCGGACCCGGCTGCTGTACGGGGAGTGGCTGCGCAGGACCCGCCGCCGCGGCGTCGCGGCCGGTCACCTGCGTGAGGCGCTGGAGACGTTCGAACGCCTGGGCGCCGCCCCCTGGGCCGGCCGGGCCAGAACCGAGCTGCTGGCCGCGGGCGGTCCGGCCACCGCGCCGGCACCCGGCAGACCGACCGGTCTGACGTCGCAGGAACGGCAGATCGTCCAGCTCGCCGCGCGGGGGCTGTCCAACAAGGACATCGCCGCCCAGCTCTTCCTGAGCCCCCGCACGGTCGGCTACCACCTGTACAAGGCCTATCCCAAGCTGGGTGTGGCCTCCCGCGGCGAGCTGGCCACGCTCGCCACCCTCGGCTGAGCGCACTCGGAGAAGTGCGAAGGAGAAGCTGAGCGCACTCAGGAGAGCGCGAGGCCGACGGCGAGCACGGCGAGCAAGGAGCCCATGGCCATCCGCTGAAAGCGCAGCCAGGCGGGGCGGGCGGCCAGGAAGCCCGCGATGCCACCCGCCGCCACCACGATCGACAGGTTCACCAGGAGCGCGACCGTCACCTGCACGCAGCCGAGAACGAACCCCTGAAGCAGCACGTCTCCCCGCTCCAGGTCGACGAACTGAGGGATGATCGAGACGTACAGAAGGGCGATCTTCGGGTTGAGCAGGTTGGTCATCAGCCCCATGGTGAAGAGCCTGCGCGGCGAGTCGGGCGGCATCTCACCGGCGGCGAAGACGGAGGCGCCGCCGGGCTTGAGCGTCTTCCAGGCCAGCCACAGCAGGTACAGGGCGCCGGCGATGCGGATGGCGGTGAGGAGCCCGGGAAACGCCGAGAACAGGACCGCCAGCCCGAGGTTCGCCCCCACCAGGTAGACGAGGAAGCCGGCGGCGACTCCGGCCAGGGAGATGATCCCGGCCCGCCGGCCCTGGCTGGTGCTGCGGGACACGAGGTACAGCATGTTCGGCCCCGGGGACAGCACCATGCCGAGTGCTACGAGCACGACGCCGAGCACCGCACTTTGTTCGACCATGACAGCGAAGCTAGCGACGCTCCCGATCTCGGTGCAATAGGTGCGATTGCACTCGGAGCAATGTTGTGCTTGGATGCTGCCGCATGGAGGACTACCGGCGCATCGCGGACTCCATCGCCGCCGACATCGCAGCAGGGCGGCTGCGGCCAGGAGACCGGCTGCCGCCGCAGCGGAGCTTCGCGCGGCGGCACGGCATCGCCGGCTCCACGGCCGCCCGCGTCTACAGGGAGCTGGCCGGTCGCGGGCTGACCGTCGGAGAGGTGGGCCGGGGCACGTTCGTACGGGCCGCCCCGCCCCGGCCGGGCCCGGCGCTCGTCGAGCCGACGGGCAGCCGGATCGACCTGGAGCTCAACTATCCCGTCGTGCCCGAGCAGGCCAGGCTGCTCGCCGACGGCATCGGGCCGTTGCTGCGCGCGGATGTCCTGGAGTCGTCCATGAGACCGGTCGGCGCGGCGGGCACCCCGGCGGCGCGGCGCGTCGCCGCCGGCCTGCTGGGGCGCGGGGAGTGGCGGCCGGATCCCGAGCGGGTGCTGTTCGCGGGGAACGGGCGCCAGGCGATCGCGGCTGCCCTGGCCGCGCTGCTGCCCTCGGGCGGGCGGCTCGGGGTGGAGGAGCTCACGTATCCCGTGCTCAAGGGGCTGGCGGCGCGGGTCGGGGTCACGCTCGTGCCGCTGCGGGTCGATGAGGCCGGGCTGGACCCGGCGGCTGTGGCGGCCGCCGCGCGGAAGGCGCCGCTGAAGGCGATCTACGTGCAGCCGACGATGCACAACCCGCTGTCGGTCAGCATGCCCGTGGAGCGCAGGGCCGAGCTGGCGGGCCTGCTCGAACGCCTGGACGTGCCCGCGATCGAGGACTCCATCTGGTCGTTCCTGCGCGACGACCTGCCGCCGCTGGCCGCGTTCGCGCCCGGGCGCACCATTGTGGTGGACAGCCTGTCCAAGCGGCTCGCGCCCGGCCTGTCACTCGGCTTCGCCGTAGTGCCAGGTCAGGCCGTGGCGGGCATGGCGGCGGCGGTGCGGTCGGGCGGGTGGACGCCGATGCGGTTCGCGCTGGAGGCGGCGACCCGGTGGCTGACGGACGACACCGCGCGGTCGGTGGCCCGCGCCAAGCAGCGGGACGCGGCCATGCGCCAGGAGATCGCCGCCGGGTGTCTTGCCGGGTTCGGCGTGCGCAGTGATCCGCGTTCCTACTACTGCTGGTGGGAGCTGCCGCCGCCGTGGCGGGCCGAGACGTTCGTGGCCGCCGCCGCCCGGTACGGCATCGCCGTCACGCCCGCCGCCGCCTTCGCCGTGGGGCGGGGCAGCGCGCCGAACGCCGTCCGGCTCGGGCTGGCCTCTCCCCCGCCGGACGTTCTCGCGCGCGCCCTGACCACCCTCGCCGAGCTCGCCCGCGCCACACCTGAGGACGAGTAGCGGAAGCTCAGGACGGCGCCGAGGTCCTGCTCGGGCTGCCGTGCCAACTGCTCCACAACGCCGCGTACGATCCCCCCTGGGCCACCAGCTCCTCATGCGACCCCAGCTCACTGATCCGCCCATCCTCCACCACGGCCACCCGATCGGCATCGTGCGCCGTGTACAGCCGGTGCGCGATGGCGATCACCGTCCGCCCTTCCAGCACAGCGGCCAGCGACCGCTCCAGGTGCCGGGCGGCACGCGGGTCGATGAGGGAGGTGGCCTCGTCCAGGACGAGGGTGTGCGGGTCGGCGAGGACCAGCCGCGCGAGCGCGAGCTGCTGCGCCTGCGCGGCCGGCACCGCGACCCCGCCGGACCCCACCTCGGTGTCGAGCCCGGCCGGCAGCCCCCGCACCCAGTCGAGGGCGTCCACGGCCTCCAGGGACGAGAGCACGGCGGCGTCGGTGGCGTCGGGCCGGGCGATCAGCAGGTTGTCGCGCAGCGTGCCCTTGAACACGTGGTGTTCCTGGGTGACGAGCGCGACGTGCCCGCGCAGGCCGTCGAGCGGCAGGTCGACCAGCGGCACGCCGCCGACGGTGACGGAGCCGGTGCGCGGCCCGTGGATGCCGGCCAGCAGCCGCCCCAGCGTGGACTTCCCGGCGCCGGACGGCCCCACCATGGCGAGCCGCTCACCGGGCTGGACGGTCAGGGACACGTCGTGCAGCACGTCGCGCCCCTCCCGGTAGGCGTAGCGGACGTGGGAGGCCTCCAGCAGTTCGCCGGAGGGCCGGGCCGCGCCGGCCGCCCGGTCGTCGGGGACGTTGGCGACGCCGAGCAGCCGCGCCATCGACGCCGCGCCGACCTGGAGCTCGTCCACCCACATGAGGAACCGGTCGAGCGGGTCGATGAGCTGCTGGGCGTAGAGGGCGGCGGTGACGACCTGTTCGAGCGTGACCCAGGAGTTGGTGTAGAAGAGGCCGCCGACGAGCAGGGCGGCCACCACGGGGATGACGTAGCCCAGCTCGACGGCCGGGTACCAGGTGGTGCGCAGGCCGAGGGTGTACCGTTCTGCGGCGTAGGAGCGGGCGATGTCGCCGTCGGTGCGCGCCCTGCGCCGCTCACGCAGGCCGAGCGCCTCCACGGCCCTGGCGCCTTCGACGGTCTCGGCGAGCCCTTCCGTGACGTCGGCGTAGGCGGCGTTCTCGCGCAGGTAGCCGTCGCGGGCGCGGCCCAGGTACCACCGGGTGGCGATCCACAGCACCGGCCCCGCGGCCAGCATCGGCAGCATGAGCAGCGGGCTGACCAGCAGCAGCGCACCGATGGTGATCACGAAGGTGACCATCGCGATGAGCGTCTCCGGCACGGCGTGCCGTACGGTGCGTGACAGGGCGTCCACGTCGCGGGAGGTGCGGGTGATGAGGTCGCCGGAGCCGGCCCGCTCGACGGTGGACAGCGGCAGGGCGAGCACCCGGTCGACGAACTCCTCGCGCAGCTCGGCCAGCACCTTCTCGCCGAGCCTGGCGGAGGCCAGCACCGCGTACCGGATGAGGACGCCCTGCAGCAGCAGGAAGGCGCCGATGGCGGCGGCCACGACGGCGACGTTCACCTCGTGGCCGTACTGGACCTTCTCCACCAGGTCGCCGAGCTGCCACGGGACGGCCAGCCCGGCGACGGCGGCCAGGCCGTGCAGGACGAGGGCGAGCGCGAGCGAGCGCGGGTACTTCAGGGTGAGCCGCCTGGCGTAGGCCCGCACCTGTTTGCGGTCGGCGATCGGCAGGATCTCCCGGGCCATCAGTCTTCCCCTCGGGTCACGGTCGCGGCGTATTCGGGGGATCCGTCGAGCAGTTGCCGGTGTGTCCCCTCGGCCAGGACGCGGCCGTTCTCGACGTAGATCACGTGCTCGGCCCGGTCGAGCACGAGCGGGCTGGTGGTGCAGACCATGGTGGTACGCCCGGAGCGCGCCTTGGCCAGGCGTTCGGCGATGCGGGCCTCGCTGTGGGCGTCGACGGCGCTGGTGGGCTCGACGAGGATCAGCACCTCGGGGTCGGTCACCAGCGCCCTGGCGAGCCGCAGCCGCTGCTGCTGCCCGCCGGAGAACTCGCGCCCCGCCTCGGCCACGTGCGCGTCGAGCCCGTCGGGCAGGGCCTCGACGACGTCGGTGGCGCAGGCGGCGTCCAGGGCCTCGCGGATCCGCGTGTCGGTGGCGGTGCCGCGCACGTCGAGCTCGTCGCGCAGCCGTCCGTTGAACAGGCGGGCGCCGTTGTCGGCGACCAGGATGCGCGACCGGACCTGCTCCAGCGGCAGGGTGCGCAGCTCCACGGCGCCGAAGGTGACGTCGCCCTCGACGTAGCGGCCGAGGCGGTCGGCGATGGCGATGGCGTCGTCGGGGGCGTCGGCGGCTACGGCGGTGAGGGCGCCTGGCTGGAGCGTGACACCGCTGTAGGAGTCGCGCAGCACGCCGCCCTCGCCGGTGCCGGTGCCGCCGGTGACTTCGGGCTCGATGGACAGGATCCTGATCACCCGGCCGGCGGCCACGTGCCCCTTGGTGAGCTTGTCGGCGGCCTCGGTGAGGGTGCGCATGGGGCCGATGAGGAACACCGCGTACAGGTAGAAGGCGACGAGCTGGCCGGTGGGGATGTCGCCGGCGACGGCGAAGGAGGCGCCGACGCCGGTGACGATGGCGATGAGCAGGCCGGGCAGCACGATCTGGGCGCCTTCGAGCACCGATTCGACGCCGGAGACGCGCACCCCGGCGTGGCGCACGCGCTGCGACTCGGCGCGGTAGCGCGCGGCGAACACCTGCTCCCCGCCGATGCCGCGCAGCACGCGCAGCCCGGCGACGATGTCGGCGGCGCGGGTGGACAGCTCGCCGGCCAGCTCCCGCTGCGCCTGCTGCCGCCTGTGCAGGGGTCGCAGCAGCGGCCCGACGGCGACGGCCATCAGCGGCACGCCGAACAGCACGAGCAGGCCGAGCGGCAGCGAGGTGGAGAAGAGGATCACGGTGACGGTGACGATGGCCAGGATCGACCCGACGCCGCGCAGCAGGATGTCCATGGAGCTGCCGATGTGCGCGATGTCGGAGTTGCCGACGCTGACGACCTCGCCGGTGGACAGCCGTTTGGGCAGCGTGGCGCCGAGCCTGGCGGCCTGCCGGGAGGTGAGCTGCACGGTGCGGTACGCGGCGGCCAGCCAGTTGAAGACGGCCATCCGGTGCCGCATGATGCCGGTGAACGCCTGCACCAGCCCGAGCCCGAACAGGATCGCCGACCAGGTCAGCAGCGAGCCGGTGTCCTTGGCGGTGACGGCCTCGATGCCCCTTCCGAGCACGGCCGGCATGAGCGCCTGCACCAGCCACCAGAGGCTGGCGTAGCCGATGCCCGCGAGCAGGGGAACCGCCTGGCGCCGCGCGTTCCACCACAGGTAGCGGAGCGGGCTGCGGATGTCGGGCATGCCGGGATCGGCCTCAGGAAGGGAGCGCATAGCCTGACAACATTGACAAGGCGGCACCCGGCCCGGCAAACCATTTTCGTCACCTCGGGAAGGCCCGCCAGGTGTACACCAGCGCGACCGCCGCCGTGACGGCCAGCAGGACGTAGCCGATGGTGTAGGCGCCGGTGGCGGTGTAGACGGCCCCCATCACCAGCGGCGGGAAGTAGCCGCCGAGCCCGCCCGCCGCGCCGACCAGCCCGGTGACGGTGCCCACCCTGGACGCGTCCACCAGCTTCGCCACGAGCGCGAACACCCCGCCGGTGCCCAGCCCGAGGAAGAACGCGATGAGCACGAAGCTGAGCCCGGCGGGCACCTCGACGGGCGGGTTGAGCGCCAGCACGAGCGCCATCAGCACGGTCCCGGCGAACGAGATGGCCAGCACCTTGACGGGCCCGATCCGGTCGGCGACCGTGCCGCCGAGCGGCCGGGACAGCACGGCGGCGATGGAGAACCCGGCGGTGCGCAGCCCGGCCTCGGTCTGCGCGAAGTGGTAGACGTTCTGCAGCAGCGTGGGCAGGTAGGTGGAGAACGCCACGAACCCGCCGAAGGCGACCGCGTAGAGGAACGCGCACTGCCAGGTCGCCTTGATCTTCAGCGCCTCCCGCATGCGGGGCAGCGCGGAGCCGGTGGCGGGCGTCCAGCGGGGCGAGTCGCGGCTGCCGCCCAGCATGACGATGCCCATCAGCGCCAGCACCGCCGCCATCAGTAGGTGCGCGCCCGGCCGCCCGAACTCCTCGACCAGGCGCGGGGTGAAGAACGCCGACAGCGCGGTGCCGCCCATCCCCGCGCCGAACACGCCGGTCGCGAAGCCGCGGCGGTCGGGCTCGTACCAGGCGTTCACGAACGGGATGCCGATGGCGAACGACGTACCGGGGATGCCCAGCAGGAACCCCCAGAACAGCAGCCAGCCGTAGGAGTCGGACCAGCCCACGAAGAGCACGGGCACGATGGACACGAAGCAGATGATCGCGAACATGCGGCGCCCGCCGAGCCGGTCGGCCAGCATCCCCATGGGGATCCGTCCCAGCGAGCCGACCAGCACCGGGATGGCCACCAGCAGCGAGGTCTGCGTCGGCGACAGGTTCAGCATCCTGTTGTAGCTGCCGGACAGCGGCCCGATGAGGTTCCACGCCCAGAACGTCACCGCGAAGGCCACCGTGGCCAGAGCCAGGTTCCGCACCTGACCCCTGCGCAGCTCGGAACCTTTACGAAGCTCAGACATACACCCTGTGTAACAGAGGGTCACCTTCTGTGATGAAGTGGGGGTATGACCGCCGAGGATTTCCTGCTGAAGACCGGCCGCTTCCTACGCCGGTCAACCACCAGCGGCGACCTGCACACCCTCTTCCTGAAGGGCGGCACGGAGGGGGACGCCTTCTACCGCGACCGGTGGAGCCACGACAAGGTGGTCAGGTCCACGCACGGCGTGAACTGCACGGGCTCGTGCTCGTGGAAGGTGTACGTCAAGGACGGCATCATCACCTGGGAGACGCAGGAGACCGACTATCCGAGCGTCGGCCCCGACCGCCCGGAGTACGAGCCGCGCGGCTGCCCGCGCGGCGCCGCCTTCTCCTGGTACACCTACTCGCCGACCCGGGTCCGCTTCCCGTACGCCAGGGCGGTGCTGGTCGAGATGTACGCGGAGGCGCGCAAGCGGCTGGGCGACCCGGTCGCCGCCTGGGCGGAGATCACGACAGATCCGGAGAAGCGGGAGAGGTACCAGTCGGCGCGGGGGCACGGCGGGCTCGTCCGCGTCTCCTGGGAGCTGGCCACCGAGCTGATCGCCGCCGCCCACGTCCACACCATCAAGGCGTACGGCCCCGACCGGGTCGCCGGATTCTCCCCCATCCCGGCCATGTCGATGGTCTCCCACGCCACCGGCGCGCGCTTCGTGTCGCTGATCGGCGGCACCATGCTCTCCTTCTACGACTGGTACGCCGACCTCCCGGTGGCCTCCCCCCAGGTGTTCGGCGACCAGACCGACGTGCCGGAGTCGGCGGACTGGTGGGACGCCGCGTACCTGGTGATGTGGGGCTCCAACGTGCCGGTCACCCGCACCCCGGACGCCCACTGGATGGCCGAGGCCCGCTACCGGGGCCAGAAGGTGGTGGTGGTCTCCCCCGACTACAGCGACGCGGCCAAGTTCGCCGACGAGTTCCTCTCGGTGCGGCCGGGCACGGACGGGGCGCTGGCCATGGCGATGGGGCACGTGCTGCTCAGGGAGTTCTTCGTCGATCGTGAGACGCCGTACTTCACGGACTACGTCAAGCGCTTCACCGACCTGCCGTTCCTCGTCACGCTGGAGGAGCGCGACGGCGCGTGCGTGCCGGGCAGGTTCCTCACGGCGCGCGACCTCGGCTCGCGGGAGGAGGCGGCCGAGTGGCAGACCGTGCTCATGTCGGAGTCCGGCGAGCCGGTGGTGCCGAACGGCTCGGCCGGTTTCCGCTGGACGGACTCCGGCATGGGCCGGTGGAACCTGCGCCTGGACACGTCCCCGAGGCTGACCCTGCGCGGCGGCGAGGAGGCGGAGGTGCTGTTCCCCCGCTTCGACGGCGGGCACTCGACGCGCAGGAGCGTCCCCACCGCGCGGGTGGCGGGCCTGACGGTGACCACCGTCTTCGACCTCCTGCTGGCCCAGTACGGGGTGGGCAGCGACTACGCCGACCCGGCGCAGCCCTACACCCCGGCCTGGCAGGAGCCCATCACGGGCGTCCCTGCGGCCAGAGCGATCAAGATCGCCAGGGAGTTCGCCAGGACGGCCGAGGCCACCGAGGGCCGCTGCATGATCATCCTGGGCGCGGGCACCACCCAGTGGTTCCACGGCGACACGATCTACCGCGCGTTCCTGTCGCTCCTCCTGCTGACCGGCTGCCAGGGCCGCAACGGCGGCGGCTGGGCGCACTACGTCGGCCAGGAGAAGTGCCGCCCCCTGGCGGGCTGGCAGCTCATGGCGGGCGCGCTCGACTGGGCCAGGCCGCCCCGGCAGGTCCCCGGCACCACGTTCTGGTACCTGCACACCGACCAGTGGCGCTACGACCACTTCGACGCCAGTGAGCTGACCAGCCCGCTGGCCAGGGGCGGCTTCCGCGGCAAGCACACCGCCGACCTGGTGGTGGAGTCGGTGCGCAACGGCTGGATGCCGATGGCCCCCGCCTTCGACCGCAACCCGCTCGACCTCGGCGACGCCGCCGACCCCATCGCCGCCACCAGGGCAGAGCTGGAAGCGGGCACGCTGAGGCTCGCCGCGGAGGACCCCGACGACCCGCGCAACTGGCCGCGCGTGCTCACCCTGTGGCGCTCGAACCTGCTCGGCTCCTCCAGCAAGGGCAACGAGTACTTCCTGCACCACCTGCTCGGCGCCCGCTCCAACCTGGACAATCCCGATCCGCGCGCCCCGAAGGGCAAGCTGGACCTCCTGGTCACCCTGGACTTCAGAATGACCAGCTCCACGGTCTTCTCCGACGTCGTGCTCCCCGCCGCCACCTGGTACGAGAAGTACGACCTCTCCTCCACCGACATGCACCCGTTCGTGCACGCCTTCAACCCGGCCATCAACCCGCCCTGGGAGACCAGGACCGACTTCACCACCTTCCACGCCATCGCCCGCTCGTTCAGCGACCTGGCCAGGGACCACCTGGGCGTGCGCAGGGACGTCGTGGCGGTGGCGCACCAGCACGACACGCCCACCGAACTGGCCGGGCGCTCGGGCTTCGGCCTGAAGGTGGTGGAGCGCGACTACGGCGCCACGGCCGAGCAGCTCGCCGCGCTGGGCCCGCTCACGGAGCAGCTCGGCATCCCGGTCAAGGGCGTGACGTTCCTGCCCGACCAGGAGGTGGCCTGGCTGGGCCAGCGCTGCGGCCTGGTGCCGCGCGGCGTGGCGAAGGGCAGGCCGGAGCTGGACACCGCGGCCAAGGCGTGCGAGACGATCCTGGCCCTGTCGGGCGTCAGCAACGGCCGGCTGGCCGCGCAGGGCTTCCGGCAGCTCGCCCAGCGGACGGGCGAGAGCTTCGACGGCCTGATCCACGAGGACCACCGCATCGTCTTCGGCGACACCCAGGCCAGGCCCGTGCACGTCGCCGCCAGCCCCGAGTGGTCGGGCAAGGAGGCGCACGACCGCCGCTACTCCCCCTTCACGATCAACGTCGAGCAGGGCAAGCCCTGGCACACACTGACCGGCCGCATGCACTTCTTCCTCGACCACGACTGGATGCACGAGTACGGCGAGGCCCTGCCGATCTACCGGCCCCCGCTCGACCTGGCCGCCCTGTACGGCGAGAGCGGCACCCTGCGCTACCTCACCCCGCACAGCAAGTGGTCGATCCACTCGGAGTACCAGGACAACCTGCTGATGCTCTCGCTGTCCAGAGGCGGCCCCACCATCTGGATCTCCACCGAGGACGCCGCCGGCCTCGGCATCGCCGACAACGACTGGATCGAGGCGGTCAACCGCAACGGCGTGGTCGTGGCCAGGGCGATCGTCTCGCACCGCATGCCGAAGGGCACCGTCTACATGCACCACGCCCAGGACCGCCTGATCGACGTGCCGAAGTCGGAGGCCACGGGCCGGCGCGGCGGCATCCACAACGCCCTGACCAGGGTGCTGATCAAGCCCACCCACCTGATCGGCGGCCACGCCCAGCTCTCCTACGCCTTCAACTACCTGGGCCCCACCGGCAACCAACGCGACGAGATCACCGCCATCCGGCGCAGGTCTCAGGAGGTGCGGTACTGATGAGGCCGATGGCCCAGATCGCCATGGTGATGAACCTCGACAAGTGCATCGGCTGCCACACCTGCTCGGTCACCTGCAAGCAGACCTGGACGAACAGGCCGGGGGTCGAGTACGTCTGGTTCAACAACGTCGAGACCCGCCCCGGCCAGGGCTACCCCAGGCGCTACGAGGACCAGGAGCGCTGGCGCGGCGGCTGGAAGCTCACCCGCCACGGCTTGAAGCCGCGCGCCGGAGGCCGCCTGCGCAAGCTGGCGACCATCTTCGCCAACCCGCTCATGCCCTCCATCCAGGACTACTACGAGCCCTGGACCTACGACTACGAGAACCTCACCAACGCCCCGCTCACCGACGACGTGCCCGTCGCGCCGCCCAGGTCCCTGATCTCCGGCGAGCCGGTGAAGATCGGCTGGAGCGCGAACTGGGACGACAACCTCGGCGGCGACCCCAGCCCCGACCCGGTGCTGCAGAAGCTGTCGGAGCAGGTCACGCTGTCGTTCGAGCAGGCGTACATGTTCTACCTGCCGCGCATCTGCGAGCACTGCCTGAACCCGTCGTGCGTGGCCTCCTGCCCGTCGGGCGCCCTGTACAAGCGGGCCGAGGACGGCATCGTGCTGGTCGACCAGGACCGGTGCAGGGGCTGGCGGATG
The DNA here is from genome assembly GCF_008086045.1 of Nonomuraea sp. PA05. Taxonomy (GTDB): domain Bacteria; phylum Actinomycetota; class Actinomycetes; order Streptosporangiales; family Streptosporangiaceae; genus Nonomuraea; species Nonomuraea monospora. The sequence continues at coordinate 100,758 of NZ_VSEY01000035.1, forward strand.
TGCGTGACCGGGTGCCCGTACAAGAAGGTGTACTTCAACCACAAGACCGGCAAGGCCGAGAAGTGCACGTTCTGCTACCCGCGGGTGGAGGTGGGCCTGCCGACGGTCTGCTCGGAGACGTGCGTGGGGCGGCTGCGCTACCTGGGCGTGCTGCTGTACGACGCCGACCGCGTCACGGAGGCGGCCTCGGTAACGGACGAGCGCGACCTGTACGAGGCGCAGCTCGACCTGTTCATCGACCCGCACAGCGCGGACGCCGAGGCCGCCGGGCTGCCGTCCGACTGGCTGGAGGCGGCCCGCAGGTCGCCCGTCTACGACCTGATCAAGAGGTACCGCATCGCGCTGCCCCTGCACCCGGAGTACCGCACGCTGCCCATGGTCTGGTACGTCCCGCCGCTCTCCCCCGTCGTGGACGCCCTGTCGAGCACCGGCCACGACGGCGAGGACGCGGCGAACCTGTTCGCCGCCATCGACGCGCTGCGCATCCCGATCGACTACCTGGCCGAGCTGTTCACGGCGGGCGACCCGGCGCCCGTGACGTACGCGCTGCGCCGGCTGGCGGAGATGCGGTCGTACATGCGGGCGGTCAACCTGGGCGAACGGCCGCCCGAGGATGCCGACCTGGAGGCCATGTACCGGCTGCTCGCGATCGCCAAGTACGAGGACCGCTACGTGATCCCGACCGCGTACGGCAACGTGCCGGGCGTCGTCGAGGAGGGCGGCTGCAGCCTCGACTACGACGGCGGGCCCGGCATGCAGCAGCCGTTCGGCGAGGCGTCCGGGCGGCCCGTGCCCGTCTCGATCGAGACCTTCCACGGCCTCAAGGAGCGGCAGACGAGCAGCGAGGTCACCCGCGACCGGGTGAACCTCCTCAACTGGGACGGCCGCGGCACCCCTGCCGGGCTCTTCCCACCGAAACGGAGGCACCCATGACGCGCCCGGTGATCTGGCAGGCCGCCGCGCACCTGCTCGCCTACCCCGACGAACGTTTCTGGCGCCGCCTCCCGATGATCAAAGAGGCCGCCGAGCCGCACTTCACCCCGTTCCTCGACCACGTCGGCGACCTGGGCCCCGGCGAGCTGGCCGCGCACTACGTCGACACGTTCGACCTGCAACGGCGCTGCTGCCTCTACCTGACCTACTACACCGACGGCGACACCCGCCGCCGCGGCGAGTCGCTGGCCGCGCTGAAGCAGCGCTACCGCGCGGCGGGCTGGGAGCTGATGGACGACGAGCTGCCCGACTTCCTGCCCGTCATGCTGGAGTTCGCCGCGTGCGACCCCTCCGGCGCCGCGCTGCTGGCGGAGCACAGGGCAGGGCTGGAGCTGCTGCTGACCGCCCTGACCGAGCGCGACTCGCCGTACCGGCACGTGATCGGCACGGTCTGCGCCGAGCTCCCTCCGATCAGCGCCGCCGACCGGGCCACGGCGGCCAGGCTGGCCGCCGCCGGGCCGCCGGCCGAGAGCGTGGGGGTCTACGGGTGAACTGGGGCGAGAGCATGCTCTGGATCGTCGCCCCGTACGTCACCTTGGTGATCTTCGTGGGCGGCCTGATCTGGCGCTACAGGTACGACAAGTTCGGCTGGACGACCCGCTCCTCGCAGCTCTACGAGAGCCCGCTGCTGCGGGTGGCCAGCCCGCTGTTCCACTACGGGCTGCTGTTCGTGATCGTCGGCCACGTGACCGGCCTGCTGATCCCGCTGTCGTGGACCGACGCCATCGGCCTGTCCAACGAGGCCTACCACGCCAACGCGCTCGTCTGGGGCGGCCTGGCGGGCGTGGCCACGCTGGTGGCGCTGGTCCTGCTGATCTACCGCCGCCGCACGAACGGGCCCGTGTTCCTGGCGACCACGGTCAACGACAAGGTGATGTACGTGGTGCTGGCGGCCTCGATCATCGCCGGCGTGGTGACGACGGTGGCGGGGTTCGTGCCCACGGAGGTGAGCTACCGGACCACGGTCGCGCCCTGGTTCCGCGGGATCTTCGTGCTGCGGCCCGACGCGACGGCGATGGAGCACGCGAGCGGTCTTTACAAGGTGCACACTCTCATCGGGATGGTGCTGTTCGTACTTTTCCCGTTCAGCCGCTTGGTGCACGCGCTTTCCGCCCCGTTGGGCTATTTGTTCCGTCCTTACATCGTGTATCGGAGCCGCGCGGATGGCGTGCCGAGGCGCCCGGCAGCGGTGCGGATGCGCCAGAATCGTCCCTTGTGAAGCACGGGTACACCAACAGCACGTTCGGCGACGGCGCCCTGGTCGTGAAGTGCTACGAGGGGCCCGAGGCGGCGTTCAGGCTCAGCACGGAGAGCAGATACCTGCGGCGCCTGCGCGGACGCCTCCCGGTCCCGCGCGTCCACCAGGTCACCTCGACGAGCCTGACCACCCGCTTCGTCGACGGCTCCCACGGCCAGGACCTGCTCGACGACGGCCGGGCGGTGGAGGTGCTCACCGAGTGCGGGCGGATGCTGGCGCGCATCCACCGGCTCGGCATCGTGCACGGCGACTACGGGCCGCAGAACATGCTGTTCCACCCCGACACGTTCGAGACCGCCGCGATCCTCGACTGGGAGTGGGCCCACCCGGGGCGGCCGGTCGAGGACCTGGCCTGGGTGGAGTGGATCGTGCGCAGCCACCACCCCGAGCACGTGCCGCTGCTGCCGCACTTCTTCTCCGCCTACGAGGAGCCCGTCCCGTCGTGGGCCGAGCGGCACGCGGCCATGCTGGAGCGCTGCCGGGGGCTGCTCGACTTCTGCACCCGCTGGGAGCCGGGCGGCGGCGGCGAGAAGCTGTGGCGCGAACGCCTCGACGTCACGGGGGCCTGGACGCAGCTCTGACACGTTCTGTCGGTATTCGTACTACACAGAGTGGCTTTGACCGGTTCTGTCGGTGCCCTTTGCTTGGCTGGGGGCATGACACACGATGTGATGATCCTCGTCCTCGGTGCCACAGGCTCCACCGGCCGCCGCGTCGCGGAGCAACTGCGTGCCGCCGGCCACACCGTGCGGGGCGCCTCCAGGAGCGGCCAGGCCACGTTCGACTGGTCCGAGCCGGGCACCTGGGAGCCGGCCGTGTCAGGCGCGTCGGCCCTCTACCTGATGGCGCCCGACGGCGTCCCCGTCGATCCCGCGTTCGTCACGCTGGCCGTGGAGCGCGGCGTCGAGCGCATCGTCCTGCTGTCGAGCGGGGCCATCGAGGCCATGGGCGACGAACGCCTGATGGCCGCGGAACGCACCGTGCGCGACAGCGGCGCGGAGTGGACGATCCTGCGGCCGAGCTGGTTCAACCAGAACTTCGACGAAGGCTTCTTCCAGCCGGCGATCATGGCGGGCGAGGTGCTGATGCCGCTCGGCGACGTACGCCAGGCGTTCGTGGACGCCGACGACATCGCCGCCGTCGCCGTCGCCGCCCTCACCCAGGACGGTCACGCGGGGCGCTCCTACGAGATCACCGGGCCCGGCTCGCTGGCGTTCGGCGAGGCCGTGGACATCATCGGCCGGGCCGTCGGGCGCGAGGTGCGTTACCTGGGCGGCGACGAGGACTACATCGCGGCCAACGGCTTCTCCGGCGAGTCGATCCACGCGGCCAAGGCCTTCGGCGCGCTGCGCGCCCTCGGCGACCAGCCGGTGGCCGACACGGTGAGCGACGTGACGGGGCGCGCCCCGAAGACGTTCGAGACCTTCGCCCAGGAGGCCGCCGCCAAGGGCGCCTGGAGCTGACCTCAGCGTGCGGCCAGCTTTCTGATCAGCGCCACCGCGTCGCCGAGCAGGCTCACCTCACGCTCGCTCAACCCGCGGTCGGCGGCGCGCCGGGCCTGGGCGTCGTCCAGCGGACCACCCGGATCCAGGTCCTCGCCCAGCTCGGCGACCAGCACGCCGGCCGCCTCCCGCCCCGCCGCCGCCAGCTCACTGGCCTCGTCCACCGCCACCTGCGCGAGGATCAGCACCGACAGGGCGCAGTCCAGCGCGGGCCGCCCCTCCCTGGCGTTGGACCAGTCGATCACCACGGGCCCGTCCGGCGTCAGCATCACGTTGTCCGGATGCAGGTCCAGATGCAGGATCCGATCGCGGGGATCGCCGGACACCCGGGCCGGGATCTCGTGCAGCCGCCGCAGCAGCGCCGCGAGCGTCCGGCCCGCCTCCTCGATCCCGACCTGCCCGGCCAGCATGGCGTGCAGCAGCGTCGGCCCGGACACCCGCCGCATCACCAGGTCGGTGGCGCTGCTCTCGCCGGGGAAGACCTCGGGCACGGGGAACCCGTGCGCGGCCACGTACGCCATGATCTCCAGCTCGCGCCTGGCGTCCACGTCGACCCGGTAGCGGCGCAGCACCCGCCCGTCACCGAGGGCGTAGACGTCGGCGCTGCGTCCCGCACCCACCAGCTCCCCGATCTCCATGCCCCCAACCTATGCGGCGACCGCCCGCTCCAGCTCGGCGAGATCGCCGGCGTGCTCGCGGGCCATCGCCCGCGCCAGCTCCCGCGCCCGAGCCTCGCCGCCCGCGTCCTGCTCGCCGTCCGCGACCAGCACGAGCTGCTCCAGGTACGCGCGCAGCAACGCGGCGAAACGCCGGTCGAACGCGCCCTCCCGCAGCCCGGCCAGGGCCTTGAGGTCCGCGGCCGTGGGCATGCCTGGCATGTCGTGCTGGGTGTGCGGGTTCTCGCCGGTGATCCCGGCCTCGGCGAGCAGGGCCCGCAACCGGCCGCGGCCCGTCTCCTGCGCCTCGCCGAGCCGTTCGGCCAGGCGGGCCAGCGATCGGCTGGCGGCCCGCTCGGGGGCCAGTTCCAGCATGGGCCGCGCCCGCGCGTGCAGGGCGTCGGTGAGCTGCAGCCACGCCACGTCGGTGGTGCTGAACTTCGCAGTGGCGGCCTCTGTCGGCCGTTCAGCGGAGGAAGGGGAACACCCCACCAGCGCCATGACCACCAGAAAGATCGCGAACCAGCGCATGACCACCCTTCCCGTGAAACGTCCGGGCGGGCGCGCACGCCCGCCCGGACAGGACGACCGCCTACGAGGGACGTCCGTCGGCGCCGCACTTGATGATCGGCCGGATGCAGTCACGCACCCGCCGCTCCATCTCGGCCGCCGGCCAGGCGTTGAAGAAGTCGCCGTGCATCGTGAACCCGCCGCCCGACGACAACCGGAAGCGGGACGGATCGCCGCTCACCGGGTACCGGATGACCTGCCGCAGCTTGGGCACCGGCACCGGATGCGTGCTCGGGCAGGCGCCCGCCACCGGGTAGGCCATGTGGCTCTTGTGGTCGGCGGAGTCCAGGTCCCGCCCGTTCCAGCACTGCGGGAAGTCCAGGTACGACTCCAGCATGGTGCCCGACGGGCAGTTCACGAAGTCCTTGGAGGCCCCCACGTGCCCGGCGTGCAGGCAGGACCACCTGGAGATCGTCGTGTTGTCGGGCCCGGTCGCCTTGGCGTTGCCCGCCACGATCCGCAACCCCAGCGGGAGCGGCTGGATGCGCGCGATGATGTCGTCCCGCACCCCTTCCCCGAGGTAGTAGAACGTGACGATGGCCGGCTCCACGGGCGCGCCGTCCCGGTAGAGGGTGGGCACCCAGTACGACGACTTGTCCACGGCCGGGTTGCAGTTGGTGGCGCCGTTGAGCAGGTCGTTGAGCTGGGTGTGGGCGTTGGTGACACGGCTGCCGAAGAAGCTGTGCATGTGCGAGGCGCCCGGCAGCCCGGGGAAGACGATCGGGTCGTCGGGCAGCCGGTGGCTGAACGGGCAGTCGGCGAGGAACTCCGCCACCCGTACGGGCGCGGCCGCGGCAGGCGCCGGAGCGGCCACCACGAGCGTGCCGAGTAGCAGGGACAACAGGGCTAAGATCCGCATGGCGGCTCCCTTGACGGGGGTCACTGGTAGACCCGCACGTAGTCGACGAGCATTCGTGACGGGAACGGCGTGGCGGCGTTCGGCGGCCCCGGCCAGTCGCCGCCCACGGCGAGGTTCAGGATGATGTAGAAGGGGTGGTCGAAGATCCACGGGCCACGGGTCTGCTCCACCTGGTCCTTGCTGATCGTGAACACCGTCCGCCCGTCGAGCGTGTAGACGATGCCCTTGCTGTCCCAGTTGGCGGCCCAGACGTGGAAGTCGTCGGAGTAGTCGGCGCCGTTCGGCAGCGTGTACGGCGACCCGACGCCGCCGCCCCCGTTGTAGGCGGGCGCGTGCACGGTCGAGTAGGACGTCTTCACGTCCTTGCCGAGGACCTCCATGATGTCGATCTCGCCGTTGTACGGCCACGGCCGCCCGGTCAGGAAGTCGGCGCCCATCATCCAGAACGCCGGCCAGAGCCCGTTGCCCTTGGGCACCTTGATCCGGGCCTCGACGCGGCCGTAGGTGAAGTGGAACTTCGTGCCGGTGTTCATCCTGGCGGAGGTGTACTGGCAGGTGGTGCTGCCGGTGAGCGGGTCGGGCGGGCAGGCGGAGCCCGGCGTGGCCTGCTTGCGGGCCTCCATGACCAGGTGGCCCTGGCCGTCCATGGCGGCGTTGGCGTGGTCGGTGTAGTACTCCAGCTCGTTGTTCGGGCCGGTGCCGGGGTCGGCGCGCCACTTGGCGGCGTCGGGCTTGGCGCCCGCGGCGCCGTTGAACTCGTCGTTCCACACCAGGGCCGGCGGGTTGGCCGGGTCCCTGGGCGGGGCCGGCGGGGTCGTGGGGTTGCCGCCGGTGCCGTACACCTGGAACTCCCACAGGCTGTAGCCGTAGGCGCCGGCCCGCTGGGTGCCGTACATGCGGACGTACCGGCCGGTGCCGCTGACGTTCAGCGTCTGCTTGAAGCCGGCACCGCTGGTGGTGCTGTAGATCGTGGTCCAGGTGTTCGCGTCAGGGGAGGTCTGGAGCTGGTACGACCTGGCGTAGGCCGGGTCCCACTGCAGCACGACCTTGCTGATCTGGGCGGTGGCGCCGAGGTCCACGTAGATCCAGCCGGGGTCCGACCACGCGGCGGTGGCCCACCTGCTGGCCGGGTCGAGGTCGAACGCCCTGGCCGGGGTGCACTCCCAGCAGTTCCCGTCGTGCTGCGAGCTGGAGGCCACGCCGGGCTTGCCGTACGACAGCAGCCGCTCGCCGCCGGAGCCGCCGCCGTTCCCGTACACCTTGAACTCCCAGAGGCTGTAACCCCACTGGGTGGCGCGCTGGGTGCCGAGGACGCGGACGTACCGGCCACTGCCGGACACCGACAGGGTCTGGTTCCCTCCGGTGCCGGCGGCCGTGGAGTGCAGGTTGCTCCATGAGGTGCCGTCGGTGGACGCCTGCACCTGGAAGGCGGTGGCGTAGGCGGCCTCCCAGCTCAGCTCGACCTGCGTGATGGCGGCGGTCGCGCCGAGGTCCACCTGGATCCACTGCGGGTCGGAGAACGCGCTGGACCAGCGGGTGCCGGCATCGCCGTCCACGGCGGCGGAGGCGGGGAAGGCGGCGGCGCTCTCGGTGGAGGACGCGGTGACGGGCCTGCCCTGCGACAGCAGGGGGTCGGCGGCGTGGGCGGGCAGCGGGAACAGGGGGATCGCGAGGGCGACGAGCGCCACGAGACGACGTAACAGTGGACTCACAACGTCTCCGTCAAACTGGGGGAAGGTTCGAGGGAGCGCTCCCTGAGTAGGAGACTGCTCGCGCCCGTAATCTCTGTCAAGCCTCGGGTTAACCTCCCCGACACGCAAGAGAGCGCTCTCCAGAACACTTCCGTTAGGCTGCTTCGGCCCCGCTACCTGCCACTACGCATCCAACGCCGGACCCAGAACCCGAGCCCCGGCCCGGACACCGAGAAACATTGCGTTTCCCCGCCACCTTGACTGCTCCGCGCCCCTGACCCCACCCTCATGGGGAAGCGCTCTCTCACACCGAGGAGGGAAGTGGCCAGACCCACCCTGGAAGCCGTGGCCGCCCGCGCCGGCGTCTCCAAGTCCAGCGTCTCCCGAGTGATCAACGGCGCCACCACCGTCGCCCCGTCCATCCGCGAGGTCGTGCTGCGCGCCGTCAGGGAGCTGGGCTACGTCCCCCACGCCGCCGCCCGCAACCTCGCCACCCGCCGCACGAACGCCGTCGCCCTCGTCGTATCCGACCCACCCAAGGGCCTCGTCTCAGACGACCCGATGTTCTCCGCCGTGGTCCGTCAGGCCAGCAGGAAACTGGAGGCGGCCGGCAAGCAGGTGGTGCTCATGCTGGCCGGCTCCGAGGACAGCCGCGCCCGCGTCGCCCGCTACGTGGCGGCCGGTCACGTGGACGGCGTCATGCTCGTCTCCATGCACGGCGCCGACTCACTGCCCGCCACCCTGGCCCGCAAGGGCATCCCCATCGTCTCCCTGGGCCGCACCAACCCGGCCGTCCCGTACGTCGACAACGACAACCCCGGCGGCGCCGACCTCGCCGTCCGCCACCTCCTGCGCCAGGGCAGGCGCCGGGTCGCCACCATCACGGGCCCGCTCGACATGATCGCCTCACAGGAACGCCTCACCGGCTACACCGACGTCATGCGCGAGACCTGCCACCGCTCCATCGTCGCCATCGGCGACTTCACCCGCGTCTCCGGCGCCGACGCCATGCGCCAGCTCCTCCAGGACGACCCGGCCCTCGACGCCGTCTTCGCCGCCAACGACCTCATGGCCATCGGCGCCCTGCGCACCCTGCGCGAGGCGGGCCGCAGGGTGCCGGACGACGTGGCGGTGGTGGGCTTCGACGACATCGAGGCCGCCCGCTACACCGCCCCCGCGCTGACCACGGTTCACAGCCCGATGAGCGACTGGGCCAGCGGGACCGTGGAGTTGTTGCTGGGGTTGTTCGAGGGCGGGCCCGACGAGCCGGTACTGCTCCCGGCCGAACTGGTGGTACGGGAGTCAGCTTGATCATAATGGCGGGGATTCGTTTCTCGCTCGGAGCGGAGTACACGTGCGCTTATCCCCCTCAGAACGGCTGAGCATCATCCGGCCCTTTCGCCGCCTAGCTGCCTCGCTGAGCACCTTGACCATGACGATCGGCCTGGTCCTCGCCGGAGCACCCGCGGCCTCGGCCGCAGATTCGGTCACCAACCTGGGCCTGGTCCCTTACACTGCCTCGTCCGAAGTCGAGATCGTCACGGACGGTGACAGGCTCTTCACTTCCGCCCGCAACCGGATCGTGGTCACAGACACCAGCGGCACGCTGATCAGCTACATCACCGATCTGTCCTACGTGGTGGGCCTCACGGTGGCATCCGACGGAACCCGGCTGTACGCGGCACTGCGTGACTCGAACGAGGTCGTTGAGATCGACACCTCGACTCTCACGATCACCCGGCGGTTCGACTTCGCGGCGTACACATGCCCGTACCGCTTGTCGCTGTCCGGCAATACGCTGTGGACCGGGCACGGGTGTGGACCGGGGAATGGCGGGGTTGCAAGCCTCGACCTGTCGGCCCCGGCCCCGCAACCCGTCACCGCCTTGACGGGGCTGGCCTACGCGCCCATGCTCGCCGCCGCGCAGAACACACTCGTGCTCGGCTACTCCCGCGTCTCCCCGTCCAAGCTGATGTCCTACGACGTGAGCACCGGTTCTCCGCAGCTTCGCGGCGAGATCGACGGCCTGCCCTACCTCTCCGACTTGTCCATCACACCGGACGGCTCGACGGCACTGGCGGCGTTCCCGACCCGGCTGGAAGCCTGGGACACCTCAAGCCTCACGATGGTCCGCCAATACGGCGAGAACGCTTCGGCCCAGGGCAGTGCCGTGGCCGTGACCGTCACCCCGGACGGCGCCAAGGTCGTCGGCGGCTGGACCGTCCGGGGCGTCGAGGTGTACGACCTGGTGACGGGCGTGATGACCTACGCGAAAACGAGTCCCACCGGTTGGTCGAGCCCCATGGTCGACACCGGCACCATCACCACCGTCGGCGATGAGGTCTTCAGCGTGCTGCGGACCAGGGGTTCCACTGTCCTGCGGCTGTGGAGACTGGAAGACGCCACTCTGACACCATGACGTGCCCCGGCCGGGCGTAGGCCACCCCTCCCTTACGGGGGGCGGCCTACGGCCCATGGTTCAGCCCTTGATGCAGATGAGCTGCCGCAGGTGAGCGACCACCTGCACGAGATCCGTCTGAGCCGCCATCACCGACTCCAGATCCTTGTACGCCCCCGGAATCTCATCCAGCACCCCGGAGTCCTTACGGCACTCGACCCCTGCCGTCTGCTCCTCCAGGTCCTTCACGGTGAACGTCTTCTTCGCCTTGTTCCGGCTCATCTTCCGGCCGGCCCCGTGCGAGGCCGAGTTGAACGCCGCCGCGTTCCCCAGCCCCTTCACGATGTACGTCCCGGTGGCCATCGAGCCAGGGATGATCCCCAGCTCCCCCGCACCGGCCCGGATCGCGCCCTTACGGGTGACGAGCACGTCCACCCCGTCGTACCGCTCCTCCGCCACGTAGTTGTGGTGGCAGGAGATCGGCTGCTCGAACGTGATCTCAGGCAGGTGCCGCCGCAGCACGTCGCACACCAGCCCCATCATCAGCGCCCGGTTGCGCCGCGCGTAGTCCTGCGCCCAGAACAGGTCGCGCCGGTAGGCGTCCATCTCCGGCGTGTGCCCGAGGAAGACGGCCAGGTCCCGGTCCACCAGCCCCTGGTTGTGCGACAGCCCGCGGGCCACCCCGATGTGGTGCTCCGCCAGCTCCTTGCCGATGTTGCGCGAGCCGGAGTGCAGCACGACCCACACCCAGCCCTCGTCGTCGGCGCACACCTCGAGGAAGTGGTTGCCGCCGCCGAGCGTGCCCATCTGGACCTCTGCCCGCTCGCGCCGCGCCATCACGGCCGGCGCCAGCTCGTCGAAGTCCTTCCAGAACCGTGCCCACCCGGCCGGCTTCATCCCGGACACGGTGTCCGGATCGACCGGCCGCTTGTGGTGGCTGAAGCCGACCGGCACGGCCTGCTCCAGCCTCCCGCGCAGGTAGGCCAGATTGTCGGGGAGCCGCGAAGCCTGGTACGAGGTCTTGACGGCCGTCATGCCGCAGCCGATGTCCACGCCGACGGCCGCCGGCGAGACCGCGTCCCGCATCGCGATGACCGAGCCGACGGTCGCACCCTTGCCGTGGTGCACGTCCGGCATGACGGCGACACCGTGGACCCACTCCAGGTTCGCCACGTTGCGCAGTTGCTGCATCGCCTGCGGCTCGACCGACTCCGGCTCCGCCCACATCCTCAGCGGACGCCGCGTTCCGGTCACCTCGTTGTACGTCATCTCGTATCGCCTCCTCCCGGTCACACTCCGAACGCGATCTATCAGGCCAGAGTTCCCATACCCCCGCAACCGATTTATGTGTCTCGACCCCTCTGAAGTCACCGGGCAATATCGTGTCAGCGTCGGCGGGAGGAGATGGCGATGCCTTCCAGGAGAGAACGCGGGCCGCGTTCGATGAGGCCGCGCGCAAGGCTGTCGTCAACGCGACGTGCGCCTTGGTGGAAGGGATCCAAGCTCCGATGGGCGGGAACTGCGCTCATTGTCCCGGTCGTCGTGGCAGTGGTTGCGAGCCTGGCTTCGAAGGGTAGCGAAAAGGCTCTGGGCTGGAACGACAGCAAGCCGACGAGCCTATCCCCCAGCACAGCGAAGAGCGTCTCACCCGCACCTTCCGGAGAGGCGGTGAAGGTGAATGCCATTACCTTCGTGCCCAAACGGAATGACAATACGTTCGTCGTCGCGGGGATCGTCGCGCCGGACGCTGTGCACAAGCTCAACGCCTCGTTCGACCCGGAGAAGGATCCGGAAGGAGCAGCAGCGGCTCTGCGGACTCTGGGCGGCGTGGAGACAACGCAATCCACGTACGAGCTGGAGCTGGAGGGTAACCGTCAGAAACCTGTCCGCATCACCAACATGAGACTCGACGCGAACTGCCGCGAGCCTCTGACGGACACGCTGTTCTTCTCGCCACCCCAGGGCGACGCCCCGACCGTGAAGATCGGCTTTGATCTGGACAGCCCCAATCCGATCGCTCAGTACGCCAAGGAACACGAAGATGGCCCGGGATTTCCGTATCGCTTCACCGGCGACTATTTCGCCGACCAGAAGTATGAGCTGAAGAACGGCGAACAGGCCACGTTCCGTGTCACCGCTAGAACGTTCAAACACTATTGCGAGTTCAGAATAAGGCTGTCCCTGTTGGCGGACAGCAAGCCCGCCACGCAGATCATCGACGACATGGGCAGGCCGTTCCGCATCTCGGCCAAGGTCGCCTCTAAGGATTCCGTCGGCCACGTATGGGCGGACTGCTCAGCGTACAAGCGCGTCTACGGGGGAGGCGCCGTGAACGACGAGCAGCCCACGCCCTCGGGCTGGTGGTCGGCCAGACCCGGCACACGATTCTGCTGACCGCGCTCGTCAGTTGCCGAACTGCTTGGTCTCCGGCTTCTCCACCATGAGCGCGTGCGCGGGCTCGTCCGCCACCGGACGGTGCCGCAGCCCGCGCGGGACGACGAAGACGGATCCGGGCGTCATGACGACCGGATCCCGGCCCTCCAGCTCCAGCCGGAACGTGCCGTCCCAGCACAGGAACAGCTCGTCCTCGTCGTGGTAGTGCCAGGGGAACTCGCCGTGGAGCTGGGCCAGCCGCACCACGGCGTCGTTCACCTCGGCGAGCTGCCGCTGCTGCCAGGGGCCCGGCAGCGTTGCGATGACCTCGGGGACCGACACTGCGACAGTCATGTTCTTGCCTCCTTGATGTGTTGGACAGGTCCCATCAAAGCGGCACGTAAAGGCAGGTCACAGAGCCAATGCCGCTAAATTGGTCCGCCTCTTGGGCCAATCAGCTCCAGGGTCCGCTCGTACAGCCGCTCGGCCGCCCGCGGATCAGGGGACAGGCGGATCGGACGGTCCCGTAGATAGGCGGTGAGGGGTGCGGCGGGCGGGTCGTCGATGCGCGCCACGATGGGCTTGATGCCCTCCTCGACCGGGACGCCGTACCGCTTGAGCGCCGCCACGTGCGCGGCGGTCGCCGCGTCGTACTCGCCCGCGACGCTCGTCGAGACCCCGCCGGGATGGATGAGGACATATCCGGTACGGGCGCCGTGGCGGGCGGCGAACGCGACTCCCAGCAGGTCGTTCGCCTTCCCCGCCTGAAACTGGGCCGTCATGCCGTCGTACGAGCGTTCCAGCATCAGGTCGCCCCAGTGGATGCGTCCGTCCGGCTGTCCGGGCCCGGACACGTTGACGATCGTGCGCGGCGCGGTGAGGCCATGGCTGAGCAGGAAGCGGCTCAGGTAGTCCAGCGCGAACGTGCCCTCCAGCCCCTCCTCGGTGACGAACCGGTGCGTGCGGAAGAACCGCGCGCACAGCACCAGCGCGTCCACGACCGGGAAGCGGGCGTTGACCTCCTCGATCACCCGCCGGTTCTCGCGCACCAGGCTCAGGTCCGCCTGGATGAACACCGCCCCCGGCAGCGCCTTGGCCGCGTCCCTGCCGACGACGGCGACCGTGTCGCCGCGCTCCAGGTAGGTGCGGGCGAGCGCCCTGCCCATCCCGTCCGTACCGCCGGTGATCACGAGCGTCCTCATGCGGGCGCCCCTTCCCGTACGGGCTGCGGCGCGTCGGCCTTGCCGGGCAGGAGCGGGATGAGGGCCAGCACGGCCAGGTTGGAGACCACCGCCACCCAGAACACGCCGATCGTGCTGTCCGCGGTCTGCACGACGAGCGTCACCACGGCGACGCCGAGCGCGGCCCCGAGCTGGTTGAGCATGTAGAGCACCGAGCTGCCCTGCGCCACCATGGGACCGGGGAGCGTCCGGTAGAGCGAGCCCATCGTCGGGGCGCTGAAGCAGCCGCTGCCCAGCCCGAACGTGAGCGCCGCCAGCGCCGGCCACACCTCCGGAGTGTCGGGGCCGATGCGCGTGAGCGCGAGCACGCTGGCGATGGCCACGACCGCTCCGCCGACGGCCAGGCCGCGCGCGCCGAGCCGGTCCGACAGCCGCCCGGCCAGCGGCATCGCGATGGATCCGCCGATCCCGAGGGGGGCCATGAGCAGCCCGGCCGCGAGCACGCCGTGCCCGTGGGCCTGCTGGTAGTACAGGGGCAGCGCGAACAGCCCGGCGAACAGGCCCATGCCGCCGAGCCCCATGATCGCGACGCTGGCGCTGAAACTCCGGCTGCGGAAGAGCCCCAGGTCGATCAGCGGGCCAGGACGGCGGGCGTGCACGGCGTACCCGATGAGCAGCACCGCCCCCAGCCCGAGCGGTGCCAGCACCTGCCACGCCGCGAACGCCCCCTGCTCGGCCGTCTGCGACAGCGCCAGCACGACGGCGGCGAAGCCGGGCCCGAGCAGCGCCAGCCCCAGCACATCGAGCCGACCGCTCTCCCCGCGAGACGACACCGGATCGTCGGCGGGGATGACGCGCACCGCCAGCACCAGCGCCACGAGCCCGACGACCACGCTGATCAGGAACATCGCCCGCCACGACAGCGCGCCGAGTATCGCGCCGCCGGCGATCGGCCCGAGCACGGGGCCGAGCGACAGCACCACCCCCATCAGCCCCATCACCCGCCCGGCCCGCTCCGGCCCGGCGGCCCTGGCCAGCAGGATCAGGACAAGCGGGTCGAGCAGCCCCGCCCCCACGCCCTGCACGGCCCTGAACGCGATCAGGCTGCCCACGTCCCAGGCCAGCCCGGCGGCCAGCGATCCCACCAGGAACAGCGCCAGCCCCGCCACCCACAGCCGCTTGCCGCCGTACCGGTCGACCGCCCAGGTCGTGAACGGGATGGTGGCCGTCACCGCCAGCAGGAACCCGGTGGACGCCCAGCCGATCGTGCTCAGCGAGGTGTCAAAGGCGATGGCCAGGGTGCCGGTGGCGACCGCGGCCATCGTGCTGTTGAGGATGCCCAGCAATCCGCCGAGCAGGACCACAGCGATCAGCCATGGCAACCGGCCGTCCAATTTTTCTGAACTCATTGGTTCAACATAAACCAGCTCGCCCACGAAAGTGAACCAGTGAGTACAATTGGCGTCATGACGACTCGGGGGCGCATCGACAAGCGGCAGGCGATCCTGGAGGGCGCGTTCACCGTGTTCGCGCGGGAGGGCTACGCCCAGGCCTGCGTGCAGGAGATCGCCCGGGAGGCGGGCGTGGCCAAGCCGACGGTCTACAACCACATGACCGACAAGGCGACGCTGTTCAGGAACGCCCTGGAGGCCGCCGCCCGCACCATCCTGGAGCAGCGGATCGCCGCCCTGGAGCCGCTCGCCGCCCCCACCGGTGACCTGCGCGCCACGCTGGAGGAGGTCGCCCACGTGCTGCTCCGCCTGCACACCGACGGCCGCTCCTGCGCGCTGCGCCGGCTGCTCTACTCCGAGGTCACCCACTTCCCCGACATCCTCGACATCGTCAAGGAGAGCGGCCCCGACCGGCTCACCCAGGCGCTCGCCGACCGCCTGGCCCGCCTCGCCCTGGCCGGACGCCTGCGCGCCACCGACCCCGATCTGGCGGCCGAGCAGTTCCTGGCCCTGCTCCTCGGCCCGCTGGAGGCCCGCACCCAGCTCGGCACCCGCCAGTTGGAGGACTCGCAACTGCGGGTGATGGCCGTCGCCGCCGTGGACGCCTTCGTACGGGCCTGGGGTGCCCGGTAACCAACACGCATGGCGAAATCATGCCGACAAGACCCGTTGTCGCTGGTAGCCAAGGGATATAGTCTGCCGCGTGTGGTAGAACGAGACGACTACGCGGCCATCCGCGATCGGATCATCGGGCTCTCCCACCTCCACGGCCTGCGCTGCGACTGGGCAGAGACCACCAGGCGGCAGCGGTTCCTGCTGCTGTGGGACGCCGGGGGCCGGGTCGTCGCCCGTGTGATCGTCCCGCTCTACCCGGGGGAGACACCGCAACTGGTGGACTCACTCGAACGAGGGCTGACGCATCTGTTCGGCGACGGCTGGCTGAAGGACTGACGGGAGCACCCATGACCGCGGACAGCGTCGACGTCCACGTCACCATGGCAGGCAACCTGTGGCTTGCGCAGGTGGACGGCGTGGCCGGCGGCATGTCCGCGCGGACGCTGCGCGAGCTGCACTCGGACGTGGCCGAGGGGCTCCCGTTCCTGTTCGGCGATCGCGACCGGCCGCCGGCGCCGGTCTTCCACTACGCGCTGCCCGGCCTGTCCGAGCAGGACCTCGACGACTTCGCCGCCCTCCAGCGCCAGGCTGCCGCCATCGCCGAGGACTACACGCGGACGCTGAAGAAGCGGGTCAAGCACATGCACGAGCTGGGGCTGTCCGACGGCGACATCGGCGAGCTGCTCGGGCTGACCAAGCAGCGCATCCAGCAGATCCGCACGAACGCCAACGACGAGGCCCGCCAGAGCGGCTGACGGGCCGTCGCGTATCACGGCCTGTCCGCGTCCGACGGGCCTCCCCGCGTCAGAACCTGTCAGCGGCTGACGGGCCTCCCCGCGTCAGGGCCTGTCGTCGGTCCAGCCCGCCTCGATCAGCGCGGTGGAGCTCCAGACCGCCCCCGGCTCGAACCCGGCCTGCAACCCGCCGGGCTCGACCACCACGTACTCGTGGGCCAGCGCCCGCCCGGTCGCCTCGTCGAAGACCAGCCGGTTCTCGGAGACCCCGCCCTTGTCGTAACGCTCCTCCATCGACACGGCCGTGCCCTGCCGCCCCTCGGCGTCGGTCACGCCCGCGGTGACCTTGACGTCGTCCAGCTCGGCCAGCATGCGGAACGCCGCCCCCCGCACCTCCGGCGTCACCGGCATGTCCATGATCAATCCGACGCTGACCCGGAACAGCCACGCGTCCCCGGACATCTCCTCGCTCGACGACTCCGTCCCGTGCCCGGCGTAGGAGGCCATCAGCCACTTCTTCAGCTCGCCGGGGTCGCTCGGCAGCGTCCGCAGGTCCTTCATGGTGACGTTCTTGCCGAGCCAGAACACCTTGTCGCCGTCCACCAGCGGGGTGTGACTGGTCGAGGCCTTCCCCTCGGACGTGGACAGGGCCAGCTTCGCCCGCCCTCCCTTGCCCGGCACGACGACCTCGATCTCGGACGGCGACCCCGCCTGCTCCCACACCCTCCGGTCCGCCTCGGTGGCGGGCTCCGCCCCGAGCCGCCGACCGCGTGCCCACTGGTCGCCTCCGGTGGCGGCGGGCGTCCACCCCTCGTCACGCGCCCGGTCCACGACGAGATAGCCGCCGGACTTGGCCGCGTACAAGTTCCTGCTCACCGTCACGCTGTGCCACCAGTCGCCGCTCCCCTCGGCCTGCGCGCCGGCCTTCTCCGCCGCGGCCAGCAGCACGTCCCGCGCCGACAGCGTCACCCGGGTCGCGCCCGCGCTCGCCACCACCCGCTCGCTGTCGGGCGCGCGCGGCGTCGTCGGCGTCGCGCCGCCGCCCGACATGACCACCGCCACCGCCGTCACCGCGGCCGCCGCCGCCCCGGCCAGCCCTAGCCCCCACACGGGCCTGCTCCGCCGCCTCCTCCCGGCTTCCGGCCTGGGCGTCGCCATGGCGCGCGCCAACTCGGCCGTCCTCGTCCTGTCGTCCACCGGCCCGTCGCCGAGGTGCGCGGGCCTGGCGGCCCGAAGCTCGTCCATGGGGTTCATGACCACTCCTCGCTGAGGTTCCGCACGTGAGTCCTGGACCGCTCGGGGACACGCCCGTCCGGCTCCGCCTCCATGGCCTGCCTGAGCCGCTTGCGCGCCCGATGCAGCCGTACGCGGTACGCCGCCGACGAGCAACCGATGACCTTGGCGGCCTCCCCCGGGGTGAGGCCGTGCCAGGCGACGAGGATGAGGATCTCCCGATCGTCCTCCTGCAACGCGGCCAGCGCGCGCAGCACCCCCATCCGCTCCGTCACCTGATCGGCCACGTCCCCCTCGGTCCAGGCCCGCAACTCGGCGGCCATCGCCTCCCGCCGCAGCTCCGCGCGTACGTTGTCACGCAGCACGTTCCTGGCGACCCCGAGCAGCCACGGCAGCGCCGGCTCCGGCACGTCGTCCAGCCGCCGCCAGGCGATGGCGAACGTCTCGCTCACCACCTCGTCGGCCACCTGCCGCCCGGCGCGGCTGACCACGTACGCCCAGACGCGTTGCCGGCACTCGTCGTACATGCCGGTGAACCGGTGCGCATCATCCGTCACCGCCCAGCCCCTTCGTTCGGGATGCGTCGTTCTTCTGACACCAGGAAGTGGTCTGGGCCTTCCCGTTGTTACGCCTCACCCGAAATTTTCCCGACCTGCCCGCGCAAGCGCGGCCGTCAGTCTCCCGCGTACATCCGGCGCAGATCGATCAGCTCCACGTCGGCACGCCCGCCAGCCACCTCGGCCAGCTCACGGCTGAACCCGGCCCGCGCGAACAGCAGCAGCTTGGGCGGCGCCTCGACCTGGGCGTCCGGCAGCAGCGTCCGCAGATGCTCAAGGCGCTGGAGGTGCGGGACGTCCATCGGCGAGAGCGTGCCCTTGGCCTCGCCGATCGCGGTGATCCGAGCAGGCGCGGACGAGCGGGTCTGCGTCACCACCAGGTCCAGCTCGTGCCCTTGCCGATGCGCCCGGCAGGCCACCTCGCTCGGACGTACGGCGCTCGCGTCCCCGCCCAGCGTGTCCGCGGAGGCGTGCAGGAAGCACCACTCGCGGGCCACGTCCTCGAAGTGCGGCCCGTAGATCTTGGAGGCGACCGTGTCGGCGGCGGTCTCCCAGACCCGCGCTGCCCGCCCGGCGACCAGCTCGGGCTCGCGCCGCTGCGTGATGAGCTGGTGGACCCGGACGATCGGCTCGGCGACCTTGTAGACGCTGCGCTTCTGCCGTAGGGCGTCGTCCACCTGCTCGATGAGGCCGATGCCCTGCAGCCCACCGAGCAGATGGCCCAGCGCGGTGGCGGGCCGCCCCAGGGTGGCGGCGATCTCCGAGCGGCGATGGTTGCCCGCGCTGATGGCGGCCAGGACGGCGGCGTACGAGCTGGGGTCCATGATCGACGGCTCCTCGCGCAGCAGCAGCCCGCCCTCACGGAACATCGCCGAGGCCGGGTTGAGCAGCCGCCGCTGCACCCAGCGGTCGAACGAGCCCAGGTCCGCCGGCCCCGACCCGCCGCACATCTCCAGGTACGCGGGGGTGCCTCCCACCAGCGCGTTGACCCGGAAGGCCAGCTCGGGATCGTCCGCCAACCCCCAGAAGACACTCGCGTCGCGGAACCTGAAGGGCCGTACGACCAGTTCCAGCACCGCCCGTCCCCGGAGCGGAGCGCCGGCGCCGAGAAGCTGCGCCATCGTGGTCAGAGCGCTACCGCAGAGGATCATGCGGGTGCGGGTGTGCTCCTTCGCGTGGCTGGTCGGGCTGAGCGCCTGCTGCAGGTACGACGGCAGCGCCGGCGTGGCCGAGACCAGATACGGAAACTCATCGATGATCACAGGTGTGGCGCGTTCCTCGCCGAGCCGAAGCAACTCGCCGAGCCCTTCACGCCAGTCACGGAACGCGACCGGCTGGCGAAGACCGCGATAAGCGGCGTAGACAACGCCGAGGTCGGCGAGGTTCTGCACCTCGGTCTGCTGAGTGGCCGCGAACAGCAAGCCACCGGTCTGGTGCGCGAGGAGTTCGAGCATGAGCGTCTTGCCCTGACGGCGGCGGCCGTACACGAGCCCCAGGGACGCACCGGCGGAAGGGGCGGCGACGAAGTCGGCCAGCTCCTCCCATTCGGCGTCCCTGCCGAACAGTCGTGATGGCTTGCGGATCATCCCTCAAGTATAGCTGCGGCTATTATAGGCGCACCTATAACTTCACTCCTTGAGCCGCTCAGGCGCGAACGTCCTGACGGCGTCCAGAAGCTCACGCCGCGACGGATTCACCATCGGCCTCCCCGCCACCGTCACCGTCGGCACCGTCTCGAAGCCGTTCGCCACCGACCGCACGAACGCCGCCGCGTCCGGGTCCTTCCAGATGTTGACCTTGCGGTAGCGGAGGCTGGTGAACAGCAGGCTGAAACGCAGCTTCATACAGAACGTGCACATCGGCCGCCAGTACATGACGACCTCGTCACCGCCGTCTTGCATCGTTCCCACCCCAATCTTGATACCAGACGAGTCCGGCTCCTCCTGTAGGGTGGTTGCCGGTCGGACGTCCTTCAAGAGCTGGGGCGGCCGGCGTGACCGGGACGTAGCGCAGCTTGGTAGCGCACTTGACTGGGGGTCAAGGGGTCGCAGGTTCAAATCCTGTCGTCCCGACCAGGTTTTAGCTGGTCAACGAGGGGTGCCAGAGGTTCTCTGGTGCCCCTTTTGGATCTTTGGGAGCCAAACGGGGAGCCAATGCTCTACCCGGCTCGCGACTTGAAGATCTTGTCCATGGCCACAGCGCCCGCTGTCAGCGCTGGTCGGATCTCCTGCCGGTACACGGTCTCGGTGACGTGCGTTGAGGAGTGGCCAACGAGACGTGCGATCTCTTCAAGCGTTACCTTGTGAGCGGACAGCAGCGACACGAAGCTGTGTCGCAGTTCGCGCGGGCACCAGTCATCGCCGATGCCTGCGGCTTTGGTGATCTTCTGGAATTCGCGCCGGACGTACCAGCGGTCGTAGGGTCGTCCGTCTTCACGACGGAATACAAGTGCGTCGTCCGCGCCTCTTTCGCCTGATGCAAGGCGTTCGGCGGCACGAGCTTTGTGGAGTTCCTTCAGGACTTGGATGCCCCACTTAGAGACCTTGAGAACTCGCCGGGATTTCTTTGTCTTGGTTTCTCCTTTCACTCGCTCGGAACGGTAAACCGCGACCGTTCGCTCTTTGAGGTCCACCTCTGTCCAGCGGAGAGCACGAGCCTCTTCTGTCCGTATCCCGCAGAGTAGGCATACGATGACGTACGCCATCAGCGGGGAGGAGAGTGCGGCGTGGATAACCGCCTGTGCTTGTTCGAGGTTCAGCGCCTTTGAGGGGCGGCCCTCTTGCCCGTCAGGGATATCGACCAGATCGGCGACGTTCCGTTTGACCTTGTCTCGCTTCTGTGCGTGTCGTATCGCCCGCTGAAGGATTTGATGGATGAGGCGGAGTGAGCGCGTGGAGAGTATTTCCGCTCGTCCGTCCAGCCAATCGTCAAGCTCGTCAGCGGTCAGCTTCTTGATCTTGATCTTGCCGATCTGGGGGATGATGTGGTGGATCGCCATGGACCGGTAGTTGGCTATCGTGTCCTGATCGCGGCCCTTGAGTCCTCTGGCCAGCCAGTCGTTGATGCAATCTTCGACGGTGTAGCCCTCCTCCGTTGTGACGCCCGCCTCTAGCTCTTCGACGAGCGCGATGAGCTTGTCCTTGACCTCGGTCTTGGTCCTGCCCTTGCGCTTGGGGCGTAGGCGCTTGCCCTGTGCGTCGAATCCGAGAGAGACGGCTCCCGTGTAGCCGTTCCCTTCGCGGTAGATGCTGGCGCTGTATTTGCCGATGTGGATTGTTGCCATCCGTTCTCCATTCACTCGGTTTTGGCGGGGCGTGTCCCGGCCTGCCGTTGAGGCGTACCACCGGTTTCGTGGGAGCCGGGACTTTTCTTGTGGCGGTCTATGTATTCGTCGATAGCTTTGCGGATGATGTAGGACATGTCTCGGTCTTGGTCGTCTGCGATCTCTTGGAGTTGCCTGCGGCGGTCACTGTCGAGTCGCAAGGTGTAGTTGTCGGTGGGCAATGTGGTCCCCTAGCTCTCGGGCTTGACGCTGTGGTTCTAGCCGAGAGTGTGCACCGGGATGCATTGCATTGCAATGCAGTCGCGTGAATTAGTCTTGATCGACTTGTTCGAGGGATGTAATGAAGTCCGCTAGCTGCTGCTCGGTGATCCTTCGAGACCGTCCGATCTTTATGCTGTGAAGTTGGCGGGTTCTGATCAGTTCATAGATCTTGTCCCGTCCTACACCGAGTAGTTCGGCTATCTCCTCGACCTTGTATGCCTTCAGGTGCGTCACCTCCCTTCGTCGGTCCCCGTCTCCTCGTGGGGCCTGGCCTCCCTTCGGGGTGTTGACCGTTCGTCGCGTAGAGCGGCCTCGCGCTGGAGCCGGCGGGCGTGGTTCCACACACGGCGGCCGATCCGCAGGCGTAGGCCGGTGCCCTGGCAGCGCGGGCAGAAGCGCCAGCCACGGCCGAACAGGTAGGGGATCCGGCCGGTGCCGTGGCAGCGGCGGTGCTCCTTGAACGGGCGTGCGTAGCAGTTGCAGATGTAGCTGAGCGTGGTTAGGACGGTGATGGCTATGGCTGCGATAGCAGCGAGTGTGTCTAGGTTCAAAACCACCTCCTGAGCGGGTTATCGGGGTTGCTAGCAGTTGGGCTGCTAGCTGCTAACTTCCTGGTCATCTGGCGTTCCGGGGTGCTAGCGGGGGTGCTAGCGATAGCAGGGTCGGCTGCTATCGCTAGCACCCTTGGCGAGAGGGCTAGGCGTCGGTTCGGGGGCTACGCTCCGCGATGGCCTTGGTGAGGCTGGCCCTGCGGATGCCTCGTCGGGTGACGGGCTTGCCGTTGACGCGGCGGCCGATGTCGGTGACCTTCACGCCGTGGGGCTTGAGTGCGGTGGTGAGTTGTTCGGACTGCCAACCGCCGTATACCTCGGGCCGGAGTTCGGCCAGTCGCGTGCACAGGGTTTCGTTCCACACCGCGTTCTCCGCATCCGGCCAGACGTGCGCCAGGTCGGCGAGCAGATCGTAGGTGGGTTCCTGCGGGCGAGGCTGAACATCCGGGGTAGGCATGGTGCCCGTCTTCACCCGCATGTCGATCGCACGGGCAATGATCTGTTTGGCCTGGTCGCCGTTGACCTCGAAGCCACGGCGGGCACCGGGCTTACCGACGCCGACGACCACGCCCCAGCCGGCATCCTCACCGGGCTCGAACACGGTCGCTCGGTAGCCCGCCTTGTACATGCCGGTACCGAGGATCATGTCGTTGGCGACTTGATCGCGTACCGACAGGCACACCCGCGTGTTGACGTTGCGGGTGATGCCGGTCGGCAGGCTGTCCTTGTCCGGGATCTGCGTGTCCAGCAGCAGGATCACACCCAGCGCACGCCCGAGTTTGATCACCTTTTCGCACAGTTCACCGGCTTCCGCGCCGTAGTTCTTATGCTGGAACAGCTCCTGTACTTCGTTGAGGAACACCACGAGCGGATGCAGCCCGGATCCCGAACGCGACGCCAACTCGGGAGTGACCTTGTTCTCTGGGGCCAGGCCCAGCGCGTGATAGTGGCTGATCTTCGCGGCGCGTTGCTGGCACTCGGTGTGGTACAGCCATTTGATCAGCGCGGCGGCACGGCCGATGGTGTCGTCATCCTGCCCGTTGCCGTACTCGGCGCAGACCGGTTCGACGGCCTTGAAGTCCGCGACGCCCTTGAACTCATACCCCCTGATCTCGGCGCGCGGGTCGAGGCTGGCGGCGAGCACCAGCAGGCGCAGCAGGAACGTCTTCCCTGATCCGGGCTGTCCGCCGATCAGCCAGTTCCGGAAGATCAGCATGGCGTTCACGGTCTCCATTCGGGGCGTGATGAAGATCGGGAACGGCTTGAACACGTCCACGCTGCCACCCTTGAGCAGCGGCCACGGCGGTGTGTCCATCGTGCTGGCCGGTTGGTAGCCGACCCACAGCGCCAGCCGTCCAGGATGGCCCGTGGCGGCTTCTGGCCATACCTGGTCGAGCGGGAGCCGCATGCCCGAGGCCAGCTTGCCCCGTCGTGCCACCACGTCGGCGGCCTCCACCCCGAACGGGAGATCCACGATGGCCAGGTGCCCGGGGCCGTCGCGGTGGATCTCCTGCGGGAAGCTGATCGCGTGCTGGTCTCTGGCCACGGCCTGATTGATCGCCGCAATGCCGGTGCTGAGCAGGGCCCGCCGTACCAACTCGGCGGTGAGCTTGCGGTAGCGCGGCCCCTGGCTCACGTGATCGGTGATCGGCTTGTCTTCCGGACGCCCGAGGCGCGCCAGGATCGGCACCAGCGCCGCGAGCACCGCCAGCCGCGCCCACAGGGGAACCTGCACGTCCAGCGCCAGGACCACGGGCACGGCGGCACCGGTCAGCACGGCCAGCGTGAGCAGCATCGACCAGCGCCAGCGCGATTGTCGTTCCCGTTGCTTGTCCAGCTTGAGCCAGGTGGCAGGGTCGTTGCGGTCGGCGGCGGCCTGCCGCAACGCCCGGTTGCCCTCCTCCGCGCTGGCCCAGCGCAGCACGTGGGTGATGCCGGAGAAGAACCCGATCGGTGCGTAGACCAGCGCCTTGGCCGCGTACTTGGGGAGGCGAACCACGTGGTAGCCGATCACGTACCCGGCATCCCTGATCCCCCAGGCGAACATCGCGCGCCGACCGGCGGGCGTGCGCGTCCAGGGCGGCAGTATGGGGGCGCGCCCCCGACCGTCCTGAGACGGGTCGGGGAGCGCACCAGCGTCGTCGGGCGGATCAACCGGCGGCCCGATCACCGGTGGATCGTGGGAAACCGACTCTTGATCGAAGAACGCGTCCTCGTGCGCGTCCTGGTCGTCGTGATCGTGTGCGGCGGCGGTGCCGGCGTCCGGTGCGGGCTGCTCGCCGGCGTCTTCTGGTTCGTCCTTCCAGACGAACCCATCCAGCGGGGGCCGCATCAGGCGCGGCCGCCTTCCGGCCGTGGCGTGCGGGCCTGGTCGGCGAGTTCGTCACGTAGGTAGGCAAGGGCGTTCGGCTCGCCGTCGGCGTGCGCGTTGAGGGTGGCGTTGATGGCGGCGAGGTAGTTCGCGCGGCTGAGTCGCAGCGTGGTGACCTCGCGGCGGAGTCGGCGGGTCTCCTGCACGAGGGTGGGAATGTCGTGCAGGGCGGCGGTGACGTCCTGCCACAGATCGCTCAGCGCCGGGGTGGAGCGGGCAAAGGTGGCGATGAGCTGTTCGGCGGTGCGGTGTCGGTGGACGACCTCCTGAAGATCGGGTCCGGTGTACGGGTGGCGGTAGGGCACTAGGGCATCACTCTCCTTCGGATCGGTGGGCAGGTCAGGAACCGGTGAGCCAGGACAGCAGGGCCCTGATCGCGCGGTTGATGTCGGGGGCGAGCGCGGTAGCGGCCAGCAGGAAACCGAACACGATGCAGACCAGCGCCATCCACATCCGCAGCTTGAGGAATCGCAGGGCGACCAGCACCACGAGCGCCAGCAGCACGACCAGGGGAATCGAAACGTTCATCGGGGGCATCACCTCCCTTCCGCAGACGGGCGGGGGCGGCGGAGACGCGGGACGCTAGATCCCGTCGTGACGGGACTTGCGGCGACGCCAGCGGGCGCGGGCACGGCACTTGCGGCAGTTCTTGGCGCCGGACTCGACGGCAGCGCCACAGGGGCACCCACGGTGGATCGGGAAAGTGCGCAGCGTTGATCACCTACCTACTTCTTGCTCTGTCGGAGTTGGACGAGGTGCCGGCGTTCTTGGGCCGACGGGCGCGGCGGGCGTACAGGAGCACGCTGCGCGCCAGGTATTCAGCGGTGTTGAGGGGGCGGTCGCATGGGCTTTTGCGCTGGTCAGCGGTCCGAATTCCGCAGGCCAGCACCACGAGCAACCCCGCAATGATCAGCGCCACGATGAGCGCGAACACGATGATCATCAGCGGGATGTCCACTCAAGCCCCTGAGGGCGGATCGGTGGACATGCTGTGCCGGTAGGAGTCGCGCGCGTCAGCGCGATCCATGGCCGTCTGCGTGATCAGGACGGCCTCATACGAGACCAGGCCGAAGTCCACGCAGGCGATGTGGTGTCCGTTCTTCGCCCTGATCGGCACGCCCAGCAGGGCGGCGATCCGTTCCACCTCGGCGAGCGCCTCGGCCTCGGTGAGGGCATCGGTGTCGTAGCGAGGGTGTACCGACACCCGTACCGACCCGTACCGGGGCACGGGCAACTGCGGGTTCATGTCGAGGAAGTCCGCCATCCCCCGGAGATCGGCGATGAGACGGCTTCGATGAGCCTCGGTGATGATGTCGTACGTCATGGGGCGATCAGCTCCTTTCGAAGATCGGGATGAAGAGCGCAAGCGCGCCGGGGCAGTTCTCCAGGGCATCCGCCACCAGGTGCAGTGCGATGACTGTCAGCAGCAGCGCCGTGGCGGCGAACACACCGGAGATCAAGTCGTCCGCGCAGTTGTCCAGCAGCTCGGCCAAAGTGCGAAGGACCGCGATCAGTCGGGTGTGCTTCGCGCTCTCCGTGGCAGTCACCGCTGATCACCTCCATCCATGCCCTGACCTTGCCTGCTGTGTGCACTCAACTGTGTGCACTCGACTGCGTACACACAGGATGCACGCTCAACTGTGTGCGCGCAAGTGTGTATGCTCAAATTGACGCACACAGTTGTGCGCGCTACGGTCAGGAGGGTAAGTACCAGCACGTGAAGGGGGTGCGAGTGGCCGCGAACGGCACAGAACACGCATCAACGCCGTCTCCGGCCGGCGGGCAGTCTGATCAGGAGCCGGCGAAGGTGCCGCTGTACGAGATCATCCGAGACGAACTCATCACCGACATCGAGCGGGGCAAGATCCCAGCGGGCGCTCTTCTGCCATCCATCCGAGACATGTCCGTGCGATGGACGGTGAGCACGACTACGGCCCGTCGCGTCCTATCGGAAATGGTCAACGCTGGATATGCGCACCCGGAGGGCACGCGAGGCCACACGGCGATCCGGCCTGGTACAGGAGAGGCGACCCGTGCTCCCGCTGGCCGGACGGACGCTTCCGTCCATTCGGGATCGCACTCTGACGTGCGCAAGGGTGTGGCACCCGTTCTTCGCACTGCTCAGGTCGTGGCCGCGAAAGGGGTGGTGGACGCATCGCCGACCAACGTGGATGTACGCAGCGAGCCCGCTCCGCCTGAGGCAGTCATGGCGTTGCAGCTTCCTGATCACACCATGCCTGTCGTTGTCCGACGGCGCGTGACTATGGACTCCGAAGGGGGGCCCATTCAGTACCGCGTCAGCTACCTCGCCCCGAACGTATCCTCAGAAAATCCGCCTCTGGCCTCTACAGATGTGATCGATGAACCGTGGCTTGACGCGTTGACAACGCACACGGGACGCACGATCAAGGTCAGCGAAAGCTACATCTGCGCACGCCACCCCACAGACACGGAAGCGGCAATGCTTGCACTCCCTCTCGGGGCATGCGTGCTTGTGCGGGTTGATCGAGCCGTGGACGAAGACGGCCAACCGGCGGATTACACAATAACTGTTTGGCCTGGAGACACCACACGCATCCAAAATTAAGCCAGCTAAGCCGGATACACATCAGCCAAACGGGCCACCCCTGCTCACGGGGGTGGCCCGTTTTTCATTCAGTAGGTTCTGCGTCTCTCCATGTGAAACCTTCGGTTCCGGCTCGATGGCTACCTTGATGACCAAAGGGAAGTACACAAGTAACGGTGAAAGCCTCAAATGGATCCGGCCAGAGGCATTCCTCTCCGCAGACGTCTCCTGACAGTTCCGCGTCGGGTTCGGCGGACATCTTCAAGGCTCCCTCTTAGTGGATCGGCATTCGGTACCGGAAGTCGTACCGATCCGCCCTGAAGATTATTTTCGCGACCTCGACGGCCAGATCACCCGCCCAGAATGTTTGCCATATCTCGATGACCGGCACGCCAGGCGGGCACTTGAGCTGAACAATCTCGTGACGCTCGGGCATGCGTGCACGGAGGAATTCCTCCTCCATATCCACATGGCGGCCTATGGCGTCGAACCGGGGAACGATCCCCTTGCCTGCATGTGGCCCTTCGTGGGGAAGCTCGATTTCGGTGCCGGCGGTGATCGCCAGCGGCTCCCACGCGAGGCTCATCGAAACGGGTTCTCCGCCCATACTGATGCGGTAGGAAGTCTCCGTGATCGGATCGCCCTCGTCTATCCCGAGGCGTTCCGCCACCTCGGCCGGCGCCTCTGTCCGTTCCGTTTCCCAATCGACCTTGATATCAGTGCCGGACTTTTCGGCTTCACGTCGATATGCGGCGACATGATTGTTCGTCCGCTGGAACCGATCGGGAGCAACGCGGATCAAGGGGCGCTTCTGCGAGGAAACAAATGCGCCCTTGCCCCTGAGTGTGTAAATCGTCCCCTCGTTGCGCAGCTCCGTTAGCGCGCGGCGGGCGGTGATCGCAGAGCAGGCCCATGTCGCGCACAGGGCTCGCTCGCTGGGCACCTGCGCATCCGGCGGCAGCTCACCACTCTTGATCTTGGTTCGGAGATCTTCGGCGATGACCAGGTACATGGGCTTGTACGTGTCGCGCTCCGTCATGCCCTGAAGGATCTCACAGAACCACGTGCCAGCCTACGAAAACCATGCTTAGTATGTGCACATACGAGGTTCCTCTGACCCGGGAGGATGGTACGGACAGATGCACCCACTAGGGCCAGACCGGCCAGCCGTGTGGGACTACACCCTCACCTATCAGCGAGGGGACAAGTTCGGGGGTGTAAGCGGACGCTGCTACTCCCGCAGGCTTGCCGGAGAGCGTGTGACAACAGCTCTCATGAGCTTGCCAAGTAGCACAAAAGGAACAATCGATCAAAAGGGCGAGTGGGATTCTCGTACGCAAGATCGACCATTCATCCGCACATCAGCGATCATCGAAGACGGAGTACTCCGCTGGGTGGATCACCATGACGAGTAGAGGCAAGAGCATTTCTGGCACCCATTCGAGGCTACTCAGCCTCATAGAGAACTCGCCGGAGGCCCGTCATGGGTAGCCAGGGCTTCTCTGACGCTGACTTCTCATGGTGGATGGACCGCAAAGTCCCTGTTACGCCCGACGACATTCAGCGCGCTCAACAGGAGGCGATCGACGACGGCGCCGACCCGACCGAACTCAAGCGCCTGCTCATGGTGGCAGTGCTGGAAGCGGGCGGCACCGTCGAAGCGCTTGCCCAGCGGTGGACCGAGCGGAACCGGCTCAGGCTCGCTCTAGCCGAGTTCGGGACGGCGATACGGCGCAGAGAGACAGCGAAGCACACTGCGCCAATCGGATCGGAAGCGATGCTACGTGACTTGATCCGGCAGTATCCCGACGTGGCCCGCTCTGTCCTCGGTGACGACGAATCAGAGGAGGCATCCTGAGGCGGCCCCACAGCCATGGTGCGTGGGGCGATCATGTGCCGCACATCGACGCTACAAGGAGGCGTGATGGAGTTCGCCCCGAGTTCTTGCTGTCATCTCCCCTGGTGTCGCGCCTGGCACCGGACCGGCCCTTCGTCAGTACATGGGGCGCAGCTCGCTACCTGGAGCCTCGGTGAGATCGTGGTGAAGGTCCTCGTCGGGCAGGTAGAGCCGTACCCGCCAGTCGTCCGCATCGTCCGCCTGTACGAGGACTCACGCGGTCAGCGCACGCAGGACTTTGCTCCGGAGTTAGCTACCGAGGTCGCCGACATCCTCGAAGCGCTTCCCGGCCGAACGCGCGAACTCATCGCCGCACTGAGGACCTCGGCCGAAACGTTCCGCTGATGCCATGACGCCAAGCCCGAGTTCCCATAAATGCCTTTCGGGATTCTCTTGCATCGACCTTTGTAGCCATTTCGCTTCAGTGGCGCTCGTAAGGACAATCTCTAACCTGGTAGAGACAGGCGCAACCGGAGCGATCTAGTTACCGTCAGGCCAGGAGGTATCACATGTCCTTGACCGTTTCCCCCGGCCTGCTTGACCAGGCCAAGAACGGCAAAGTCGATGATGCGGCCTTCATCGACTGCATCCGCGATTCCTTGCCCTATGCCTGGTCAATGGTGAGCAGGCTCGCCGACGAGCGCCAACGCACTGGGGCTGAGTTCGCCGACAACCAGGCGGCCCCTCCGGACGAAGCGGCGTACGGACAAATCTTCCGGGCGCTGGCAAGCACGGCCATCCGCGAGGCGCTGGAGCGCCACTTCGGCGTGAGGCTGGCCTTCCAGAACTGCCACAGGGTCGCTGTGTTCGACCCCACGGCGGAGAACGCGTACACGGCCTTCACGACGCCAGAGGCGCAGGTCCTCAACCAGAGCCCCACGCTCGTGAACTGCTAGCTCAACGTTTCGAACCGTTCCGTGCCCCCTGGCCGTGCCGGGGGGCACTGTCATGCCCGCAGACTGCCCCATTCTCCAGCGGCAGATATCGGGTTCTGGGTTGACGGGGTGCGCTACCCGATGGGGAGGATGTACAGCGTGAAGGGATGGACTAAATTTTGGCAGTGGGAGCGGTGGCCGTGGGCGCGGAATGCTCATGCCAACCTCGGCAAGCATGGTGATTTTCCTGCTTGTCACGAGTACACGAACCGCGAAAGCCCGCCGAGCTACACAACCCCTTGATCGGGCTCTCCACGTACAAGGTGCGCTGTCATGGGCCCCTACGATGACGGCTCTCCTCTCCGCCCCTGCCCGGGATGCGGCCGGCTTGGAACGCCATGATGAAAGAGACGTGTTTCACCATCCGGATCTTCTCGTGCCGACAGCACGCCACTGGACGCAGCAACTCCAAGGCCTTCGGCCAAGCGTGGTCCGAAACCTCGACGAGATCCGCGTTCACCGCCGACGTCAATGGGAGTTGCGGAGCGCCTTGCCGCCACCGGTAGAGCCAGCCAGTCGGCCCCGCGCCTGCGGGGATGGCCCGACGTCTGCCTGCACGCCCGCGCGACATCGTCGGCCCCGCACGCGCGGGGATGGTCCTTCCGCCAGCGGCTCAACCTCGCCCGCCACCGATCGGCCCGCGCCGGCAGGGGTTACCCCTCCACGCCAACGTGCTCGCAAACATCATCTGCGCCCGCGCCGACATCCTGGGACTCGCCGACCCGAGCCGATCGCCTCGTCGAGGAGGCGTGCGATCAGGGTGGCCCCGACAACATCACCGTGATCATCATCGACTCCCACGGTGGTCACGCGTATGACGAGCCTCTTCCCTCGCCTCAAGACACAATCGCAAGACTAGACTTGCAAGTTCCAGACGTCCATACGCGGGAGAGACCATCGTGCCCACCCAATACGGCCAGATCGCCGCCGACTTGCGACGGCGCATCAAGCAAGACGAGTGGCCACCTGGAACGGCGCTGCCCACACAGACTGAACTGTGCGAAGAGTACGGCGTGGCCCGCGCCACCATGACCGCCGCCCTCAACCAGCTCCGAGGCGAACGCCTCGTCACCGGAGTACGCGGCCAAGGCACCTTCGTCCTCGGCTGGAAGCCCGTCCGCGTCCCCTTTCCCCGCTACCCAGCTGCCCTCGAACCCGAAGGGCAGCTCGGCGCCTGGGAGCGTGCGTGCCAGCAGGCCGGCACAACTGGCTCCATGGTGACCGTCGAGGTCGCCCACGAACCCGCCAACGCTGAAGTCGCCGAAGCACTCGGCCTCACCGAAGGCACCGACACCGTGATCCGCCATTCCAGGCACGCCACCCTGGACGACCACACGTGCCAGGTGCACACCGCCTACTACCCCGCGCGGCTCGTTGAGGGAACCTCACTCGCTGGCCAGGAGAAGATCGTCGGCGGCGTCTCCGGCGCCATGCGCGCCGCGGGCATCATTTCTGCGAGCGCGGACGAACACCTGTCCGCCCGGCCGGCCACCGCCGACGAGGCAGCCGAGCTCACGCTGATGACCGGCTTCCCGGTACTCACCCTGGATCGGCTCACCCGCGACCAGGAAGGCCGACAGGTGGAGTGGCTGCGCATGGTCATCGATCCGACGCGCGTAATGGTGGCGTACGACGAGCTGCCGCTTACCCGCCCTGCCGGGTGAGCACCGTTCCAGGACTGACACGCCGAAGTGCGGCCGATGCCCCGAACTGTACGCGATTCTGAGCATCAACACGTAGACGATCAACACTTGACGACGCCAGAGAGACCCATGGCCGGCCAACCGCCTTGTCAGGAAGCGCCGCCTACAACAACGGGCGGAGAGCACATGCCGACCGCATCTCATCACACGAAAATTGGCCGCAACCAAATCGAGCTGAGCTGTCCCTGAGCCACTCCCAGAAGAGTTCCGTCCGCGATCTCGGTCAAGCTCTCCTCTACATCTCCCTCTGGCGCGACACGAACCCATCCTGATTTCGGGTCGAATGCCGTTCGCCACAAATCCTCACCCGATACCCCGTACGATACTCCCGGTTCGAACACAGTTCCGTCGAACCTAATGACACCCGGAACGCCCTCAGGGAGTGGCAACTCCGATATCTTCCAGGATGCTTTCGGAAGATAGCCCCAGACGTGGAGAGCCTCGCACCGAGGTAGCCCTACCTCGATCTGCAGAGTAGCCACGGACACACTGGCCACGCCGCCTACGATGCAATTTTTATAGAGATCAGATTCTGCATGCTCGAAATTGAAACTATATTCAGCAATGGCATACTTGAGAGTCCCGATAAAAGGAGGGCCGAAATTTTTTTCCACGTTCACTGCCACTATCTCCGGTTGCTTTTGAATAGAAAGTGCATAACCGTGTTCGTGCGAGCATCTATGACTAACTCAAAAATGCCTTGTTTGCCATTATAAGTTCCCTCTACCTTCCATGCGACCGCTCCCGGCACGCCTTGCGGGTCCGGCATCGCCCTTCCCGTTTCGATGATATGCTCAATAAGTGTTCTATTCTTCGTGTATCCGCGACTCGCAGAATGACCCGCAACTGTATCTGTGTACTTGAGGTTGGACGTGTCAATCGTCTTAGCCAGCGCCTCAATGCAGTCATCGTTGTGAACCAGGATATCGACGGCGCCGGAACCAGCATAATAGGTATGAATGTCAGCGACAGTGAGATTGTACACCTGCTGCGGCGCCGTCCATCGCCTTACATTGGCGATCTGGATCCACGTGCCAGTAGATGTGCGAAGCCAAGTACTGGGCTGTAGATAGGTGGCATCTACCCACCGCCCCAGGGCAGGCACCCAGAAGGGATGCTGAGCCGTCGCGATGACCGCGTGCTTTTCAATACGGCCCTGGCGCTCGGCCCTGGTGGTGATCTCCACCAGCTGTTTCATCCCAGAACTGTCGATCAGCGCTGTGACCTCTTTAGCTGCCGTCTCTCCGGTAGTGGGATCGGTGGCCAAAACCTCGTCTCCGACGCGGACTTCCTCGATTGGCTTGCGGCTTCCGTCCGCCATAAGCACGAGGGTGCCTGTCGCGAAGCTGTTGCGGCGGCATGCTGTAGCTGCGCCGTCCAGCGCTTTAGCCGCCCTTGGGAACCACTTGGCGAGTTGCTTGACTCCCTTAACCGCGCCGCCAGCTACGACACTGACGATCATCATGAGACACGCCATTCCCCCCTTCTGGTGGCAGCTGACCACGTCTCCCCAGAAGAAATCAGTAATTCCTTCGAGCAGGTCATAGAACCACTGCTTCTCCGCTCGCTTCTTGTCCAACTCCTTCTGCCGCTGTTCCTGCAAGTATTGGAATTCCAGCGGGTCAATATCGTTCCTCTCCGCGAAGTCCGCACACCACTTTGTAACATTGGGGTCAAGGGACCCACCTTTTCCTAGGCATCGATCGTAGAAGGCTTCAGCTTCGGCTACCTCTTTCGCGGCTTTCTTGAGCGCCTCGCATTGCTTGGAGCTGGTGCCGCTCGGACATGTCCAGCTTTCTGGCCCTACCAAAGTTCCGTCTGATGAGACCTTAAAGTTGGGATCCTTGAGCCATTTCCACATCTCCTCCGCTTGTTGTTCACTAAGCCCCATGGCGTAGATCTGATCAATGAAATACGTGTATTTGTTTCGCCCCGATTCCCACAGTCCGTCTGGGGGAGTCATTCCGTTGGGCAGCACGTTTTGGAGCTTCATCTCTGCGATGGTCATCACGTTGAGGTGACCGAACGAAACGCCGCCGCAGCTTTGAATGTCGCAGGCGACCGCCCCGCTACCTTCTGATCTGCTACAACTGCCGATGCAGATACTTGCCCCGGTGTTTCCGGCCCAGCTTGCCGTGGTGCTCGGCGAGTAGATACTCGCTGCCGTCTGGAAGCCCATGCCCGACGTGTAGGAGTTGCCGAGGCCGGCGATGGCACCGCTTCCGATGACGGTGTAGTGGCCGGTGGGGTCAGTGCCGGTCAGGGGGGAGGCGTTGGCGTAGGTGTAGCGGTTGGCCTGGACAGAGGGGCTGGGGGCCAGGGCGGCAGTGTCGCGGCTGGTGAAGGTGCCAGTGCCGGGCTGGTACCAGCGGGCGTGCATGTTGACCTTGCCGCTGTCCGGATCGGTGTACTCGCCCTGATAGCCAAGGTTGGTCTCGTCGCCCGTCTGGGCGGCGGTTTCGCCGAAGGGGTCATAGCTGGTGGAGCTGTTGAGGGCGGTGCCGGTGTAGGTAGCGACAAGGTCTCCGTGAAGGTCGCTCATGGCAGCAGTTGCGGCAGCCGTTCCCTCTTGCAGTCCGAGCAAGGCGCCGGAGGGGTCATGCGAGTATTTGGCCTGGATGCTGCCGCTGACGCTGATGGCGGCGAGGTCGTTGCTGAGCCCGGCGTACAGGTGGGCCTGCTTGGTCGTGCCGGTGATGCGGGAGGTGACGCGGTTGAAGACGTCGTAGGCGTAGAGGCTGTCGCCGTCGGCGATGAGCCGGTCGAAGGCGTCGAAGGTGTGGTTCGTGGTGGCGCCCGCCTTGGTGCTGGTGGCCAGGGTGCCGCGGGGGGTGTAGGTGTAGTCGGTGCCGTCACCTTCGAGCAGGCGGTTGCGTTCGTCGTAAGTGAACGTCTTGTCGCCCGCCTTGGTGCGGTTGCCGGAGGCGTCCCATTCATACGCGGTCGTGGTGCCGCCGGGGGCGGTCCAGGAGGTGAGCCGGTTGGCGTGGTCGTAGGTGTAGGTATTGGTCCCGGCTCCAGCCAGGCCTGTCGTGGTTTTAGTGGTGAGGTTGTCGTCGAGGTCCCACCCATAAGTGATCTTCGCTAGTTCGGTGCCAGTGCTGCTCTTCAAGATCTGGGAGGTGGCACGGCCCATATCGTCGTAGCCGAAGACCTGCGTGTTGGCCGGGTTGGCGGAGGTCAGGCTCTCCACGCGGTTGGCCTTGTCGTAGCCGTACGTCCAGGTGCGCCCGGTCACCGGATCCGATGCCGTCTTGACCCGGTTGGCGTCGTCCCAGGTGAAGGCGGCCGTGCCAGCGGCGTCCACACGCTGGATGAGGTTGCCACTCTCATCGTAGGCCATGGTGGTGGGCTGGCCGGTCGGCTGGGCGAGTTTGGTGAGCAGGCCGCGGTCGTTGTACTCAAGGGTGTAGTCGCCCGCGGTGGTGAGCTGTCCGGCGGAGTCGTAGCCGAAGGTGCGCTGGGCGGTGGCCGCGCCGCCGCCGCTGCCGTCCTCCTGGGTAAGGCGGCCGAGGTGGTCGAAGGCGCGGGTGATCTGCACGCCGCCCGGCTGCAGGACGCTGGTGTTGTTGCCGGCCTGGTCGTAGCCGTAGGTCCAGGTGCGGTCAGCCTCGTTGGGATGCTGGCTGGTGACCGGTTCGATGACCCTTTCGACCAACCCGAGGCTGTTGTAGGTGGTCCAGGTGATGTTGCCTCGGCCGTCGGTCAACTTGGTGCGGGAGCCGTTGGCGTCGTAGCCGAACCGGGTGACGATCTCCTCGCTGGCGGAGACGGGCTCGGTGAGCGTGACAGGCCGGTTCAGGGCGTCGAAGCTCTGCTTGGTGGTGTGCTGCTCGGCCGACGTCTGGCTGATCGGGTTGCTCGCCAGGTCGTAACCGAACGTGGCGGAGCGCAGGGTGGTGCCCGCGGCGTTGAGGTCCTTGACCTCGATCGGGCGGCCTGCCAGGTCGTAGCTGGTCTCGGTGGCGGAGTTCGTGGCGTCGGTGACCCGCACCGGCCGTCCGGCCAGGTCGTAGGTGCTCTTGGCCATGTTCTGCGCAGGATCGGTGAAGCTGGTGACCTCACCGGCGGCGTTGGGCACATACGAGGTGGTCTTCCCGCGCGGGTCCACCGTGGACAGGAGCATGCCCGCGTTGTTGTAGGTGAACCTCGTCGTGTGGGCGGCCGTGGTGGGTTTGCGTTCGATCACCGTTTCGGTGATCTTCCGGCCCAGGTCGTCGTACGTGGCCTCGGTCCGCGCGCCGTTCGGGTCCACGCTGGACAGTTGCTCGCCGACCCGGTCGTATTCGGCGATCCACACACCGCCCTGGCCAGATGCACCTGGGTCGGTCTGGCGGACCGGGTTGCCGAGCGCGTCGTAGTCGATGGTGGTGGTGTAGCCGCGCTGGTCAGTCGTCGAAATGCGCCGCCCGGCCGCGTCGTAGCCATGGGAAATGGACGGAGTGACGGCGGTGCCCCCGGGCGCGGTGTAGGACGGCATGGTCAGCTTCACCGCTCGACCCGCCTTGTCGTAAGCGGTGGCAACGGTGCGGCCTTCCGCCTCCACGGTGTACGTCTGATTGCCGAAGGTGTCATACCCCGCCTGGGTCGTCGGCCGGATGGTGGCCGGTTGCGCGCCCGCCTTGTCCACCTGCACGCTGGGCGCCTTGGTCTCGATCAGGCGGCCGAGCGCATCGTAGGTGTTCGTGGTCGTGTAGTCGGCGGCGGTGGCGCCTGCGGCGTTGCCTCGCGGGTCGGTGACCGCGGTGATCAGGCCGCGATCGTCGACCGTCCACGTGGTGGTGAGGTCCTGATCGCCGTTCTCGATGGTCTGCCCGGTCCGGACGCCAGCGGCGTTGTAGGTGTAGCTGGCGATCTCCTGACGGCTGCTGCCCGTACCGGTGCGGGTTTCCTTCGTAAGCGCACCATTGGCGTCGTAGGCGTAAACGGTCTTACGGTTGAGGCCGTTGGGATCAAGTGCGGTGGACGTGAGCCGACTGGCAGCGTCGTAGACATACTCGGTGGTGGTGATGCCTACGCCAGAAATGGGGTCGGCCCCGGTCACTCGCTTGGTCAGGTGTCCCGCCGCGTCGTAGGTGTTGATTTCCAACGCGATGGCCTTGGTCGTGGTGGCGCCGTTCAGCTTGAGGTCTTCACCGATCACCTGCGACAGCAGATTGTCATTGAAGTACTTGTACGACGTCTTGCGGAGCATCGCATCGACCTGGGCGGCCAGCCGACCGCCGTCGTCGTAGGAGCGTTGCTCCAGTGTGATCTCTGCGGGCGGCTGCGGGTTGACCGGACTGCCGGTCCAGTTCTTCAGCGTCTTGGTGGCCAGTTCCCCGCGCTTGGTGTAGGTGTAGCCGAACACCGCGCCCACCTGGTTCGTGACGGTGTCTTGCAGGCCGAGCTTGTTCCACGTGGTGCGGACAACACCGCCTTCAGGATCGGTGAGCGTCTCCTGGTGTCCGAAGGCATCGTAGGTGTAGGCAGTCGTCCGAGCCGAATCCCCGCCGGTCAGATCTTTGATCGTGGCGGTGAGGGTGTTGCCATCCGGGTCGTAGGTGTAGCTCGTTTCTGCGGTGTGGGTGACGTCGGTAATCTTGTTCTGCACACCCGGCGCAGTCTGCGCGACCAGCCGACCCCCGCCATCGTAGGTGAGGGCGGTCTTCACCCCGTTGGGATGGGCGTCGGAGATCTGAGTCTGTCCGGTGACCCGCCCCAGCACGTCGTGCTCCTGCCTGGTGACCAGTCCGCTGGGTTCGGTCTGCTCGGCCAGGTCCCCGGCTGCGGTGTAGCGCAACTCGGTGACATTGCCCTTGGCGTCAGTGCCGGTCTCGGCCAACCCAGCGGGTGTCGTGCCGCCCCCGACAGCGGTTTCAGTACCGTCGGTGTAGGCGACCGTGGTCGAGCGACCGTTGGGGAAGTCGAGAGTGGCCGGCGAGGTCTGCTTGGTCTGCTCGCCGAAAGAGTTGTATTCGTAGCTGGTGGCATAGGTGTTGTCGGTGGCGCTGGCCGAGCGGGCGTCGCGGACCTTGACCACGCGGTCGTTGCGGGCGTCGAACTGGTCGCTGCTGTTGACGTAGTAGTCGGCGCGGACGGTCTGGCAGTTGCCGGACTGACGGCAGGTTCGCTGAGTGAGGGTGTTGCCGCGTTTGTCGTGGGTGTATTCGGCGCTGTTACCGTTCGGGTCGGTGACCTTGCTCAGGTAGCCACCGGTGTCGTAGCTGTAGGTGGTGGGCTTCTTGACCTCGCCCTGCGTCTTGGCGTTCTGCACCTGGTCTGTGGAAGAGATGAGCCGATAGCCGCGCCAGGAGTCGTAAACGGTGGTGATCTTGCCGCCGTTCGGGTCAGTCACCTCGACGGTGGACGTCCCGGTGTTGCGGTTGATCGTCTCATCACCGATCTGCCAGGTGCCGCCGTGCTGATCGGTGTGACTCTTGAGCCGGTCGGTGGTCGGCTCATGGACGTTGGCGGCCCAGACTCTCCCGGACGGCAGGGTGATCTTGGTGAGCTTGTGCGGAGCAGCCCCACGCGCGGTGTAGTGCCGTTGCACCTCGTACGCGTGCAGCGGCCGGTCGTAGATGGCGACCTCGTCCACCAGGCCGGCCAGACCGCCCACGGTCGTGATGTATCGGTACTCGGTGCCGGTGATGGTTTGACTGAGAGTGCCGACGACCGCGCCATCGAGGTAGAGCGTTTGCAGGTTGTCGGCGACGGTGAGCACCGCGTGATGCCACGCGCCGTCGTTGACCGGTGCCGCTGTGGTGATCGGGGTGGAGGTCGGCTGGTAAGAGCTGCGCAGCTTGCCGTCCGTGCCGATCCCGAAGACCTCCTCCTTGGGAGCATCAGTGTAGGTGCGCAGCGACATGACGGTGCCGCTGGAACTGGTCTTGAACCAGGCCTCCATGGTGGCGTACTTGCCGAGCCTCGGCACGATCCCCTCTGGGGGCCGCACCCCGGTGGTGGGGGTCAACTCCACTGCGCCATCCGGCGTGCCCGCAAGAGCGCCCGGCTGGGCGCGCTTGGCGGTGGCGCCGTAGGTGGCGTCGCCCGTGCCACCCCAGCCCAGGTCCTTGGCGTTGCCGGTGGCATCGCCGAGCCGCCAGTAGGCATACGGGTCAGAGTCCAGCACGGTGCTGCGGTATTGCGAGCCCGGGTCGTGATCGTAGGTGGTGCACTCCTGTGCCGGGTTGCACACCTGGGTGAGCACGTCGCCGACGTAGCTGTAGTTCCAAGTCAGGGCCTTGCCGTCAACCGGGTCGGTAGTGACCGTTGTGATGTGGGAACCGGTCCAGCCGAACATCAGCGACCGGCCGCCCACCGCGGTGGCCTTACCCAGCTTGCCATCGGTGCCATATGTCAGGTCCTGGCTGCGCCCCCGGTTATCGGTGATCTTGGCCAGGCGGCCTTGGGCGTCGAACAGATACGACGTCGAGGACTTGTCCATCAGCCGCCAGCCGCCTCCACTGACAGTTGCGAGGGTGGCGTACATGCCGGGCGGCGGCTGGAAGGTGCCGTTCTTCTTGTCGGCGAAGCGCACCTGTCGCCCGTCCGGGTAGGTGACCAACAGCGCTTCGCGGCCGCGGATGGTCTCCGGCACGATGCGCATGTCCCAGCGGGTTGACCAGCCAGCCCCGAACACACCCGTACGGCGGGTGTCCATGCTGTTGTAGGAGCGCAGCACCGACAGCGGCGGGCCAACCACGGGCACCTGCACATCGGTGACCGATGTGGTGTAGTTCCCGGCCTGCTGATGAAACTCCTGGCCATTGATTCCCGGAGTGGATAACTGCGAGGTGATCGTAGGCTGCCGCACGCCCACCGTGAAGGTATGGGCCATCGAGTACGAGTACGCCCCACCGATGGTGGAGGCATCCGTCATCTTGACGCGCCACCAGTACTGCTTACCCCACGTCAGAGAGCCCGCCGGGATCTGCCAGTTGGCCGACAGCGAGCAACACGTCTCGTACGTGACACATTCCAGCAAGGTAGACGTCTCGCACAAGAAGAATTCGAAATCGATCGAACCTCCGGACCACGTGCTGCCCTGTACCTGTAGCGTTGGCTGCTCGGTCAGTACCAACGCGCCATTGGCCGGCGTCATCGACACAGTGCTGGGCGCTGGCGGCACCGGGCACGGCCCGACGAGCAACCATCCGGTCGGCTCGACATGCGGTGCATAGATGTTCAGGCTCGCAGGGATGTTCTGGTTGGCGAACCAGACACGACGGTCCGAAGCAACATAAGTGCCGAAGGCAACATAGACCCCCCGCTGCCACGGCTGATATGAGCCGCACGGCGGCTCGGCCAGCAACGCGGCCACGGTCGGCGACGAGTTGTCTACTGCCTCTGCCGGCTGCCTGACCAGGCCGGTTCGCTCCTCCTCCGGCAGGGCCCCCTTCGGCGCCTTGAACTCGCTCTTCGGTATGCCTGAATCGGCATCGGTCTGCGTCTCATCGCTGGAGGTCAGCGTGGGCAGGCTTTTGGCGGATCCGAAGGCCTGCTTGGGCGTCTCCGGCACAAGCTGGACAACGGCAGCCGTTGTGGCTGCCGAGGCATTGGCCGCTGCCGGTAAAGCTTG
Organism: Nonomuraea sp. PA05; assembly: GCF_008086045.1. GTDB lineage: Bacteria > Actinomycetota > Actinomycetes > Streptosporangiales > Streptosporangiaceae > Nonomuraea > Nonomuraea monospora. The sequence continues at coordinate 140,959 of NZ_VSEY01000035.1, forward strand.
CAGAAGGAGCAGACCCGGCAGCAATCCCATAAGGATGGCCGCCACCGCAGCCGATGCCCAGCCAGAACGAGCCCATGCCAAATTCCGGCGCATACGCCGTCACGCTCCGAACCACAACGAGGCACCCACGGGTGCCAGCCGTCGCTCCACCCCACCCGGCAGGAAACCCGGCTCGTGCGGCTCGGAGCACTTGATCAAACGGACAGAGCGTAACTTTTGTCAGATCACCCGACAAGAGCAACTTCAGTGATCAAAAGGGAGCGGAACGCAACGCACCCGAAAGGACGTGATTCCCGACCTCGCTGCGCGCTCGCCACAAGATGCCCCGTCTCGTGACTGACGTCGCCGCCCCCGATGTAGATCGCAATGAGCTCGTGGACGCAGTCATGTCGGGGTGGGCCAGGCTCGACTGGGTCCTCGCCGCCGACCTGTTCGGTGGCCCGCGATGGTCATCTTCAGCGGGGCACGCAAGGGGTGATTCGGCGACCGGCACATCGGCGAGCGCTCCCAGCGGCCCAAGTTGGTTGTGGTCATCGTCGCCCTGGTGGCGCTCGCCCTGGCCCTGCTCGTGGTGCTCGGCACTCCCACGGTGATTGCCGCCTGACCATCATGCTCGCCACAAACGCAGGTCCAGGTGACATAGAAGAAGCCCCCGCCGAAGCGATCGGGAGGCGGCAGTGGGATGGCGTATCGCAGTCCTGGTCGGCGTGGGGTTGGCCCCGGTCCCGACGATCCCGGCGGCATACTCTCGGCGGCGACCTTCCGCCGCCACGTGACCGGGCCCGTGCTACCCGAGCGGAACGCGGGTCTTGCGGACGATGAGGCCGCGGGCACCGGGGTAGGCCAGCATCATCGCGTGGGAGCTTCTCCAGCGCGGCGGGCGACTTGCCAGTGCTGGCCGGGCCGGAGAGCAGGATTGCGGGGACGCGGGAGGCGAACACCTCCGCCGCAGGGACAAGGGCAGTGGTGACGCAGCGCGATACCCGCGCCACGAGGCTAAGAAGTCAGTTCGCTGTTCATCGCCCTGGTGATCCGACCAGTTGCGGCGTTAATCTTACTGATTACGGCGTCCCGCTCGGACTCAGGCACTTCTTTCCCTTGCTCGATGAAGGTGACGATCTCCGAGAACCATTTCGAGTATGCCTCTCGTACCGCTGGCGAGCCGTAGAGGTTCACCTGCGTACTGGTGACCACTTGATCGTGTACGCCGGGCATGGAATACGGCTCGTCCCCCTTCAGTTCGAGCTTGAGAAGCTTATGCATCACAGCCTCGGTTGAGCTGTACACCATGGTCAAGATGTCGGCGTACGCCCTAGCACGACGCTCTTCCCGTGCCTTTGCCAGGTCATTTTGGGCAGATTGCTGCGCAACCTGCTCAGCATGCTTACGACCCTGGTAACCAGCCAGCCAAGTAAAAGCGACACCCACAATTCCGCTGGTGGCCGTCGCGACGGGGGCGACCCATTCCCATGCCATCGTCCAAGTATGGCTGTTGCCGCTCTCAACCCTCGTCTCGTTGGCGTGGCCACCATCCGCCGTCTGTGGTCCACGGCGACTCTGCTACCGGCAGGACGTACTGGTCCAGCTCCGGGTATGCCTTCACGACTCATAGCTAACGGCTCGGGTAACTCGCGTCCACGCACGCCCCTGGCGCCGCGTGCTGCGGGAGAGATGACGGAGCCGAGCGCAGGAACTGCGCGTCGAGATGCACGACCTCGGGGAGCGCCTGTATCGGACATGGTTGGGCGAGGGGAGCCAATGAGGGGAGCCAACGGGGGCAGATCTGCGGCGACGGCATTCGACGGCTTGAGACGTACGCGCAGGTAGACGGCTCCCCGCCCGACTCCCTCAGACCCTGCCGGACCCCCTTCCCTCGACTGGGGGTCAAGGGGTCGCAGGTTCAAATCCTGTCGTCCCGACCAGATCGACGCTGGTCGGTAAGGGTGTCACCATTTCGGTGGCACCCTTTTTCCGTAAGGGCAGGTGGATGGTGGCGAAATACACGATCATCGGCTGCGGTCACGTCGGGCTGGAGCTGGCCAGGCGCTGGGCCGAGGCCGGGCACGCCGTCACCGGCACCACCACCACGCCAGGACGCGTCCCCGAGCTGCTGAAGGTGTGCGCCGGGGCGGTGGTGCTGCGGGGCGCCGACCAGGAGGCGGTCGCGCGTGCCGTCGAGGGCGCCGACGCCGTGGTGCTGACCGTGAGCCCCCGCCTGAGCAAGGCCTTCGACGCCGCCTCACGGGTCGCCGAGTACGCCGACACACTCATCGCCAGTGCCCGCGTCGCCGTCGCCGCCCATCCGCGCGTCGTCTTCACCAGCTCAGGCTCCGTGTACGGCAGCGGCACCGGCCCGCTGATCGACGAAACGGCCCCCACCACCGGCGACCCGGACGCCTCCCCGCGTTCCTTCGTGGCCGCCGAGCAGGTGGTGCTGGGCTCGCCCGGCGGGGCGGTGCTGCGGATTCCCGACATATACGGCCATCCGGACGATCTGGACTATCCGGCCCGTGTGCGGTTCGCGCACGAGCGGCTGGGCGGGAGCGTGCCGTTCGCGGCGGAGGCACTGCTGTACCGGATCGACTACCGGGACGCGGCGGCCGCCCTGGATTTCGTGGTGACGGAGGGGCTGACCGGTGTGGTCAACGGCTATCCGGACGAGGTGACGCCGCCGACCAACGCCGAGTTCTTCGGGGCGATCTGTGCCGCTGAGGGGTTGCCCGGGCTGACGTACCGGGGGGAGATCCGGATGCCTGAGGTGCCGGTCACGTCGAGCCGGTTACGCGGGCTCGGCTTCAGGTTCGAGCACTGACGCCGCCAGGGCGCGGCCGACGAGCCGGCCGAAGGCCAGGGCCGGGGTCAGGCACATGCCCGAGCAGAACGCGTTCCCGTTGACCGCCGCCGACCCGATCACCTCCCCCACGGCATACAACCCGGGCATGACCCGCCCATCGGCTCGCCGCACCCGCGAACGCTCGTCGACGTCCACACCCGCGAACGTGATGAGCGTGACGGGATGGTTCTCGATCGCGTAGAAGGGCGGCTCGGCGATCGGGGCGGGCAGGTGACGCCGTCCGAACTCCTCGTCCACGCCGCGCGCCACCGCCTCGTTGTACCGCCGCACCTGCGCGGACAGCCCGTCACCCGAGATGCCGGCGACGGCGGCCAGCTCCGGCAGGGTGGCGGCCCGGTGCAGGCCGCGCCGCCGGCCGCAGGCGTCCGCCAGCTCGGCCGGGCTCCACCCGTGCACCATGGGCCGCGACTCGCGCAGCGCCGCCGCGTCGAACACCATCCAGAACGTCATCTGCTCGATCCGGGTGAGCGCCCGCTCCTTGCGGTCGATGCTGGGGTCGTCCTCGGCGATCCAGCGGCGCCCCTTCCGATCGACGTAGATCTCCCACGGCGGCCGTTCCTGGGCCACGAGCTGCGGCCGGTGCAGCCAGTCCACGCGCGGGTCGCCGTCGTCCTGCGGCGGCAGCCCGCCGAACGTCGGCAGGTACCGGCCCGTCCCCTGCAAGCCGGCGCCGGCCCGTCGCGCCATCAGCAGCCCGTCGCCCGTGGAGGTGGGTGCGGCCGAGGTGACCAGCGGCGCGCCCTCCAGCTCGGCGAACAACTCGGGCGCGAACCCGAACCCGCCCGTCGCCAGCACCACGGCCGGCGCCCGCCACTCCCGCCCGTCCTCACCGGTGACGCCCACCACGGCCCCGTCCTCGACCAGCAGGCCCGCGACCGCCGTCCCGCACCGTACCTCGACCAGCCCGCTCGCCGCGTGCGGCGCCAGCAGCCGCCGCAGCGCCGCCAGCACGGCGGGCCCACCGGGCATCGTGGCGGCGTGCACGGTACGCGGAACCGTGTACGGCTCGTGCCCGTACACGATGCGCGGCGTCGAGGGAGCGGCGCTGAAGCCCGCCTCGAACAGCCACTCCAGCACCGCGGGCTGCTCGGCCAGCGACAGCCGGGTCAGGTCCGCGCGCCCGGTCCCCCGGTTGATGCGGACGATGTCGGCGTAGTGCCGTTCGGGGTCGTCGTCGATGCCGCGCGCGCGTTGCGCGGAGAACCCGCCGGCCGACAGGTGCCCGCCCGAGTAGGGCAGCGCGCCGCCGACGTCACCGGCCTTCTCCAGGACGAGGACGCGCGCCCCGCCACTCGCCGCGGTAATGGCGCAGGCCAGGCCGCCAGGACCGGCTCCGACGACGATCACGTCCCATGCCATCCGCCACCTCCTGGATGGAAACAATGTTTCCATCCTGCGGTCCGCGGTCAAGAGCGCGTTTGACAGCACGTACGGCTAACCGCTAGCTCTTAGCTAACCGTTAGGGGGATGTCGTGCAAGACGCGGTGCTGGCGATGCTCGCCAAGGAGCCGTCACACGGGTACGGCCTGCGCGCCCGGCTGCGCCAGAGCCTGGGCCCGCTGGGCGAGTCGATGAATCCCGGCCAGATCTACGTGACTTTGTCCCGGCTGGAGAAGGCGGGGCTGGTCGTCTGCGAGCGGGCCGACAGCCTTCCCGAACGGCCGGACCGCAAGGTCTACGCGCTGACGCCGGCCGGACAGCAGCGGGTGTCCGCCTGGCTGGCCGAGGTGGGCTGGCCCAAGCCGGACATGGCGGAGTTCCATCTCAAGCTCGTCGCGGCGGCCTCGGCCCGGCTCGCCGACCCGGTCGAGCTCGTGGCGGCACAGCGCCGCGAGCTGCTGCGCCGCTTGCGTGAGGCACAACAGGCGATCATGGCCGAGCCGGCGGGGTCGAGGGCCGTGCTGCTGCTGGAAGGGGTCGTGCTGCGGCTGCAGGCGGATCTGCGCTGGCTGGAGGCGTGCGAGCGGGCCTGGTCAACAGCGGGCGCCGAAGCGGATGACAGAGTCGAGGGCGAGTGAACGAGTCGAACGCCGTGATCCAGGTGCGTGACCTGGTGAAGGAGCACGGCCAAGGAGAGAGCCGGGTCCGCGCGGTCGACGAGGTCGGCCTGGACGTGCCCGAGGGGCAGATGCTGGCGGTGATGGGCCCGAGCGGCTGCGGCAAGTCGACCCTGCTGCACCTGCTGGGCGGCCTGGAACGGCCGTCCCGTGGCGAGGTGTGGCTGGCGGGGCGGCGCATCGACAACCTGAGCGAGCGGGCCCTGGCGCGCATGCGACGCCAGTCGGTGGGGTTCATCTTCCAGGCCTTCCACCTGGTGGAGGAGCTGTCGGCGGCGGAGAACGTGGAGCTGCCCGCGCTGCTGGCAGGGCGGTCGCCGCGGCAGGCCAGGCGGCGCGCGGGCGTCCTGCTGGAACGGGTGGGGCTCTCGGCGCGCGCCCGGCACCTGCCGTCGCAACTGTCGGGCGGGCAGCGCCAGCGGGTCGCCATCGCCCGGGCGCTGGCGAACGAGCCGCTGGTCGTCCTGGCCGACGAGCCGACCGGCAACCTCGACAGCGCGGCGACGCTCGACGTGCTGCGGATCTTCGAGGAGCTGCGGTCGGCGGGGCAGACGTTCGTGATCGTCACGCATGACGAGCGGGTGGCGGCCACCGCGGACCGGCTGATCTCCATGCGGGACGGGATGTTCGTGGACGACACCCGGCTGGCCGGCTCCCACCCGCGCGGGCTCGGCGGGCTGATCGGGCTGGAGGGCTGACCGTCATGCGCCCGCATCGTTCTCCTTGGACCGCCATGGGCTCCATCGTGCTCGTCGCGCGCCTGGTGCTGGCCGACGTCCGCCGCCACACCGTCCAGGCCGTGATGCTGCTGCTCGCGGTCACCGTGGCCACCACCACGCTGGCCCTGGGCCTGTCCCTCCACGGCGTGAGCGACGCGCTGTTCGAGCAGACCCGCACGGCCACCGCCGCCCCGGACATCGTGGCCCTCTCCGGCGACACAGGCGCCGACGTCACCAAGGCCCTGACCTCGCTGACGAAGGCTCCTGAGGTGATCGGCCACCACGGCCCCTACCGCATCGTCTACGCCGACCTCACCACCCGCGCCTCCGTCTCGTCCCCCGTGGTGGTGCACGGCTTCGCCGGGAAGCAGGGCACGATCAACCGCCCGCTGGTGACCTCGGGCGAGTGGATCCGTCCAGGCGCCACGGTCCTGGAACGCGGCTTCGCCACCGCGCTCGGCGTGGGCGTCGGCGACCGCGTCACGATCGCCGGCCGTTCCTACCCCGTCGCCGGCATCGCCGTCACCGCGGCCACGTCCATCTACCCCTGGGCGGCGGGCATCGGCCCGGGCGGCGGCCCCACCGACTACACCGGCCTGGCCTGGATGACCCGTTCGGACGCCGCCACCCTGGCCTCGTCCCAGAACCTGCCGGTGACCACGGCCATGGACCTCAACCTGCGCGACCCCGACGCCACCAAGACCTTCGCGAACGCCCACCACATCGAACCGATCCGGGTGAACTTCCGTTCCTGGCAGGACCGCGCCACGCAGGACATCGTCATCCTCAGGAACAGCCAGCCGATCCTGGTCACCGGAAGCTGGCTGCTCAGCTTCCTGGCCGTCACCGGCGTGGCGGCGCTGGCCGCGGGGCGCGCCATCGAGCAGACCCGGCGGGCCGGGCTGCTCAAGGCCGTCGGCGCCACCCCTGGCCTGATCGCCACCGTGCTGCTCACCGAGTACCTGGCGCTGGCGCTGATCGGCGACGCGCTGGGGCTGATGATCGCCCGCCTGGCCATGCCCGCCATCGCCAGCCCCACCGCCAGCCGGATCGGCGACGCGTCCGGGCCGGACGGCTCCACCGTGATCGCGGCGACAGTGCTGGCCGTGGTGGTGGCGGTGCTGTCCACGCTGCGTCCGACATTGCGGGCCATGCGCACGGCGACCGTCACGGCCCTGTCCGCCACCGCGCACCAGCCCCGCCACCGGCCCTGGCTGACCGCGCTGTCCGCGCTGCTGCCGACGCCGCTCCTGCTCGGGCTGCGGCTGACCGCCCGCCGGCCGGGCCGCGCCGTGCTGCAGGCGTTCTCCACCGCCACCACGGTGATCGGGATCGTCGCCCTGCTGGCCCAGCACGCCCAGCCGGAGCGCGGCTACGGCCTGAACGGCTCCTCCGTCCTGCCGAACCTGCGCGGCGAGCACGACCGCCGCCTGCTGCTGGCCGTCACCGTCCTGCTGATCATCCTCGCGATCGTGAACACCATCACCTTCACCTGGACCACCGCCATCGAGGCGCGCACGAACATGGCCATCGCCCGCACCCTCGGCGCCACCCCCGGGCAGATCTCCGCGGGGCTGTCCACCGCCCAGCTCCTGCCCACCCTGGCGGGCGCCCTCGCCGGCCTTCCCCTGAGCTTCGTCGTGGTGGCGATGTTCTCCGCCAGGAACGCGGTCGATCCGCCGTCCTCCTGGGTCCTCGGCGCCGTGCTCGCGATCCTGCTGGTGACGGCGGCGCTCACCGCCCTGCCCGCCCGACTGGCGGCCCGCCGCCCGGTGGCCCAGACCCTCAGCGCCGAGGCTCCCTGACACCCGCGCGGCCCAGCGCCCTCCACACCACCCGCACAGCCCGGGGTCCTCCCACCTCCCGCCGCTCGCAGCCCGGTTCTATCCTCAAGCCGTGAGCGAAGCCGAAGAGCGTCACGCGAGCTGGCTTGAGCTGTTCTTCGATCTGGTGGTGGTCGTGGCGGTGGCGCAGCTCGCTCAACGGCTGCGCCAGCCCACGTGGGCGGATGTCGGCCTGTGGGTGCTGATGTACTACGCCGTGTGGAGCATCTGGACGACGCTCACGCTCTACTCCAACGTGCGCGCCGAACGCACCAGGACGCGCGCCATGCTCGTCGGCATGTTCTGCATCGCCGTCATGGCCGCCGCCATCCCGGACGTCGCCCGGGACGGCGGCCTGCACGAGGGCTGGTTCATCGCGGCCTACATCGTCTGCCGCGTCGGCGCCTCCCAGACGTTGCAGCAGTCGGGCACGATCCTGACGGCGTGGCCGGCGGCCCAGCTCGGAGCGGGGCTGCTGCCCTGGGTCGTCTCCATCTGGGCCGATCAGCCGATGCGTTACCTGCTGTGGGGCCTCGGCCTGGCGCTGGACATGGCCTTCGCCGTCCTGCGCGGTCGCAACCCGCAGCGGCTGATCGCCGTGATGGAGCGGCAGGCCCGCCGCCTCTACGCGCGCGAACGGCGCCGGGACGGCGTCGCGGGCACGGCGGCGCCACCGGCCCGCAAGGTCGTCGCGGCGGTGCTCGACCCGTCGCACCTCTCCGAACGGCTCGGCCTGTTCGTGATCATCGTGCTCGGCGAGGCGGTCGCGCAGGTCGTCCTGGCCTCGTCGGGCGAGACGTGGAACTGGCAGTTCGCGCTGGCGGCGCTGGCCGGGTTCGGGCTGATCGTCGCGTTATGGTGGCTCACCGTCCGGTTCGGCATCAACACCGTCGTGGGGCCCAGCGAACGCGAGATGAAGGCGTACGTGGCGCTGCCCGCGCACTTCGTCATGACAGCGGGCCTCACCGCCACCGCCGCCGGGCTGGGCGTGGTCATCACCTCGCCGGGGACGCCGCTGGACGTCGGGATCGGGTGGGTGCTCGGCGGCGGCCTGGCCGGTTACTTCGCCGCCTCCGCCGTGCTCGGCGCCGCGGCCAGGGCCGAGCGGCGGTGGCTGTGGTTATGGGGGGTGCCCTGCGTGGTGGCGCCGCTGGTGGTGGCGGGGGTGGCGTGGCTGGTGCCTGCTTGGCTGGTGGTCGCGTTGCTGCTGGGGGTGGCACTGTGGCGGGTGGCTTACCGGCCTCGGCAAGACGCCGAGGGGGCGCTGAGGGGGTGCTGATCGCGCGACAGCGCTCAGCCGCCGTCACGGCACCCGGCCTGGGCCTCGCGATACCACGGGGACACCTCGGCCTGCTGGGGGCCCGCATAGACAACGACCCCGGTACGCCCTGACAACACCACACCCGACGGCCACCACGCATCGGGCACGTCCGAGCGGACCTCTCTCCTGGGCCCCACCCGGAAGGAGTCGATTCCCATGCCGCGCTTGGCCAGCTCACCGCGAAGCCGCCCGACCGTCATGCGCAGGTAGGGCACACAGTGCAGCACCTCACCTGGGGCGCTGATCTCGCCGGTGGTGGCGTAGTCCTCACCTGCCCTGGCAGGTCTGCCCAGGGTCACACTGGCGGGCCCTGCCAGATCGGCCGGAATTCTGAGCTTCACCGTGCAGGGGTCGTCGAAGGCCGGGCAGTTCGGGTCGGGGATCGGCTCGATCTGCGGAGTCTCCCCCTCGGCCGACGTGCCCTGACCACCCACCACCTTGCCCACCAGGCTCGGCGAGACCGGCTCCAGCTCCAGCGTGACCGGCAGTCCACGCGCGCTGAACTCCTCGGCATACTGTTCCGGCGCGGCGTACACGTCCTTCACTGTGACGATGTAGTCCTTGCCCGACCTGGCGAAGTCCAGCGCCGCCGCCGGTCGCGGCCAGACGACGACGCCAAGCGCGGCCACGGCGATGACGGTGCCGAACGCCAGGGCGAGCACCGCCGGCTTCCGGGTCCTTCTTCGCGGGACGGGCCGCGTCCCCGCCGCGACCATGATGTGCCGCGCTTGATCCGCCAGATCAGCGGGGTCGGCGCGCACGCCGGAGGCCGGATCGTGCGCCCGCAACATGAGCCTCAACTGCTCGGCATCGTGGTTCATACGGCACTCTCCCCGAATCGCGGCTGGTGCTGAGGATGGTCGGAAAGGAACTGTTCGAGTCGTCTGCGGGCGCGGTGCAACCGCATCCCGGCCGCCGCCCTGGAACAGCCGGCGACCTGGGCCGCTTCGCGGAGGTCGAGCCCTTCCCAGGCGACGAGCAGCACCAGTTCCCTGTCGCTCTCGCTCAGGCTGTTCAACGCCGTCAAGGCCGCCTGCCGCGTGACCACGGCAACGGCGTGATCGTCGCCGCCGCCCACGTCGTGGACCGCGAACAGTCCTTCGCGCCTCTTCTCCTTCTTGACCAGGTTCCCGATCAGCTTCCGCGCCGTGCCGTACAGCCATGGCAACTTCCGATCGGGCGGCACCTCCCGGTACTTCTCCCACGCGATCCTGAACGTCTCGTTGGCGATGTCAGGGGCGTCGGCCGGGCCGACGCGCCGCCACGCATATCGAAGGACCGACTCGTAGTGCTCCTGGAACAGGCGCGTGAAGTCTGCTTCTTCATCCACAGTCACACCTCCTCTATGTCACCAAGCCACCCGATATCACCGAGGAGTCCGTAACTGGGCATTCGGGTTCGGGCCCGCCGACGCCTCAGCCTCTTTCACGACCGGCTTCCAGGAGCCGGGGAGCCGATCGTGCGTTCGCCGCGTCGTCCCCGTCCGGTCAGGGCAGGCGGGCGCGTTCGGCCCGGCTGGCGGCGATGCGCTCGCGCGCGAGCCTACGGGCCCGCTCGGTGTCACCGCCGCTGAGCCGGGCGAGGATGGTGGCGAGCGGCCTGCTCCGCCCCATGCCTCCCCAACGGCCCTCGGGTATCTCGGTGGGGAACACCCAGATCCGGCCGGGGTCGCGCGGCCAGGCGCCGTCCTCGGCGTCGAGGATCGCCTCGGTGACCTCGGCGATGACGTTCGCCCGCTGCCGCTCGCCGAGCTGTCCTTCCGGTACGGACGGGACGACCTTGTAGCGAGGCACGTCCGCCGGCTCTCCACCGACGTGGACGGCGGCCGGCCGGTGCAGCCAGAGCCACGAGACGGAACGAGTCACCGGGTCGGCGGGGTCGAAGCCCTCGTTGCGGATGAGGATCTCGGTGATGCGGTTGAGCAGCGCCGCCTCCGCGTCGGGCTGGAGCGCGCCGTCGGGGATGTACACGTCGAGCATGGGCATGATCGATCCTTCTGAGTTTAGTTTTTCTACTCAGGTGTGGAGCGTAGGACAGCTAAGTTCAACTTGTAAACCCAGATGCCTATACTGAGCCCATGGAGACGCGGCGAATCGATCCGGTGAACTGCTCGGTGGCGCGCGCTCTCTCGGTGGTGGGGGAACGCTGGTCGCTGCTGATCGTCCGCGAGGCGCTGGACGGTGCGCGCAGGTTCAGCGAGTTCCAGGCTCGCCTCGGGATCGCCAGAAACCTCCTGGCGACCCGGCTCGACACCCTGGTGGCCGCCGGGGTGCTACGCCGCGTGCCATACCAGGAGCCCGGGGACCGGCAGCGGCACGCCTACGAGCTCACCGAGCAGGGCCTCGCCTTGCGTCCCACACTCGTGGCGCTCCTGGAGTGGGGCGACAACTACCTCGCCGACCAGCAGGGCCCGTCGGTCATCGTCCGGCACCGATCACCCGACGACGACACGAGCTCGTGCGACGAGCCGGTCAGAGTCGTCCTGGAGTGCGCCGGGGGCCATGGGCATCTCGCCCCCGAGGACATCTACCGCGCACCCGGGCCAGGGGCGCGCTTCATCGACGCGCCCTGAGGCGCCGGTCTTTCGTCAAGGAGACCGTGGACACGACGAGAACAGACGTCAGCGTGCTTCCGGACGACGAGACGCGAGCGCCCGCATGGTGGCACACTGTGATCATGCGGGCACTCCGAGCGAAGTACTTCAACACCACCGGTCCTTGCGACCCGCGGCGCCACTACATGCTGCCACCGACGCAGCGGCTCCCAGAGGCGCGTGCGCTCGTCGAGATGGACCGCTATTTCGTGCTGCACGCCCCTCGGCAGACCGGCAAGACGACCACGCTGGACACCCTGGCCGCCGAGCTGACCGCCGAGGGCGACACCGCCGCCCTGGTGGTCTCCTGCGAGGAGGCGAAATCAGCGGGCGACGACATCGGCTGGGCAGAGGAGATCCTTCTGGACTGCCTCCGCGAGGCCGCCGAGTCGTCGGGGTGGCCGGAGGAGTGGCTGCCGGCGGCCTACCAGCCGCAGGACACGGTGGGCCGACGCTTCCGAACGACACTCAGTGCGTGGTGTCGCCGCGTTCCACGCCGGGTGGTGCTGTTCCTCGACGAGATCGACGCACTGCAAGGCGGCAGCCTGGTGAGCATCCTCAGCCAGTTCCGCCACGGCCACAACAAACGATCGAAGGGTTATCCGTTCCCCGCGTCGATGGTGCTGTGCGGGCTGCGCGACGTGCGTGACTACAAGGTCGCCTCGGGAGGCACCTCCGACGGGATCAACGTGGCCAGCCCGTTCAACATCATCGCCGAGTCGCTGCGCCTGGGCGACTTCACCA